>CAVPBE010000002.1:0-474053 GCA_963701745.1 uncultured Bacteroidales bacterium
TTGTAAGCGAAGTTTTGCAGCCACTTATTCATAATGACCCAGGCTATCGGACATGCAATAATAAATGCTATTGCCACCAATTTAATATAGTTGCTGCTGAGCATATACATAACTGAAGTAATGCTTGCACCATTAATCTTGCGGATTCCTATTTCTTTGGTGCGTTGTATTGATAACCAGGCAATTAGCGCAAATAACCCAAGGCATGAAAGGAATATGGCCAAAATTGTAAATGCCCCGACAATTTTTGAAAGTCTCTCTTCCTCCCTGTATTTTTCATTGTATCTATCTTTTATAAAGAAGTACTGAAAGGGAACACCAGGTGCCAGCTCTTCCCATGTTTCCTTGATTAGTTTTATTGTTTGAGAATAATATCGCTGATCCATTCTTAAGGTGATATATCCTGCCAACCAGTTTGCGCCTGTATATCGATATACAACAGACTCAATTTGAGTTTCCATTGATCTGATATTAATATCCTTTAGCACACCTATAATTGTTAATGATTCCTCTTCATGTTTAAACCGGAGTTTCTTCCCGATCGGATTGTCCCATCCGAGTATCGTCGCCGCGGTTTCGTTTATCATTACATTTCTGAATCTGTCGGAAGAAACTGTATCAGTAAGGATCCTGCCGCTGACCAGGGGAACCTGAAATACTTCTGAGAAATGTTCATCTATTGATGTTACAACCATTTCTTTTGAATCTTCTGCTGATGCTCCTTCAGGAATAACTGCAAATCTGTTCGGAAAGTTGTTCCCCGGAATATTCTCAGTCAGAGAAACGCCCTTAATATCATAGGCCCTTGCCTCTCTTTGCAAACTCTCTTCATATGTCTTTGCAAATTCCATCCGTTTGCTTTCATCCTTTACATGAAGCGGAATGGAAACAAGGTCATTTACATTGAATCCCAGATCGTGATTCTTCATAAATGAGATCTGCCTGGTAATAAATAGCTGGGATATAATAAGTACTATGGTTATCACAAACTGGGCAATGATAAACGCTTTCCGGATTCCTGTTTTATTTTCAGATGAACTAATCCGGGAACGAAGTATCTGAATCGGCTGATATTTAGAGAACAGAAGTGCAGGATAGATGCCTGAAATAATACCAGTGAAGATACCAAAAACCAGAACGGACAAAATAATCTTCCCGTCAGTAAGATTTATTTGGATATTCCGCTGAGATAATTCATTAAACCATGGCATTAAGAGTTTCGACAGAAATATGGCGAAGACACTTGCAATCAATGAAAGGGTAACGGCTTCCCCGACAAAAAGAGACGTCAATTGAAATCTTCCTGCACCGGCAAGCTTTCGTAATCCGGTTTCCCTTGCTCTTTTTTCTGACTGACTCGTTGACAAGATTACAAAGTTAGCGCAGGCAATAAATAATACCGCGATGGCTATTCCCATCAGGATAAAAAGATAACCTGATGAAACCGGAGGTTTCACATCACCGGGCACACTTGTGTCAAGGTGAATGCTTTCGAAAGGCTGGATAGCATAACTTTCTCTTCCTTTAAGATAATCGGGAAAATATTTTCCAGGGATAGAAGCAAGACCTGACTTAATTGAACTTACATTCTGATTCGGATATGTTTTTACGAAAGTCATTGCTCCTCCTCCCCACCACATGTTTGCAAGATCAGGATACATCTTCTTAAGTATGAGGTGAGAGACAAGAAGGTCGAACTTAAATATTGATTTCTCCGGGAGATCTTTAAGAATTCCATCCACTGAGAAACTGAAATCACCGATGATCAGCTCTTTCCCTAATGGGCTTTCATCACCGAATAATTTTTTTGCGGTGCTACTGGTAAGTACAACTGACCCGGGATTCTCAAATACCTTGTCCGGATTACCAATTATCAAAGGGAAATTGAACATTTTCAGGAACCATGAGTCAGCAGTGTATCCGTTCAGATTGAAAAAGGATTGATCAGCAACCTGAACCGGTTCATCCTCACTCAAAAAAGGAGACAAACCGGTCGTCATCTCTGAATCTTTAATATCTGACCTGATTACTTCGGGTAACGGCAATGGTGTTGTAGCCCTGTAATCTGCTCCCCGGGTACCTTTATTAATCGAGATGATTCTGTAAATCAGGTTACCATTCTTGTGAAAATTATCGTAACTCATTTCAAAAGTCACAAAGTAGAAAATGAGGATGGCCACAGACATTCCTATTGAGAGTCCAAGAATATTAAGCAATGAAGTATTTTTTTGCCTGACTAAATACCTGAAACACGTTTTAATGTTGTACAACATCTTATTCATTTGAATCATATTGTATTATATTTTAAATCTGGTCTCCCCGGTATGGTAGTTAATAATTATCATAGGACCTCCATCAAGCTTAGATTTAGAAACAGGCCCATAAACAAACCAATAACTGTTAAATGAATAGATATCAAATGGTTTACAAAGAAGAGTATGCCAATACCCGAACTTTTCTGAAAATAATTGGTTAGCAATTTTAATAGCTGTTCGTTCGCTTATCAGAATTTCATTTCTGACGCTATCGTATTTATTATTAGTTAATTGATGTACAAAGGATTCTGCCTGCCGTGCATCCAGATGGGATTTAGTACCCTGATGGAAAAAATACAGGCAGATTACAAGAAGATATGAGGCTATTGTCACAATTCCTGCAATTTTAAGTTGCTTTGATTTCATAAATTCTTCATTTAACTAAGGGAATAAGTCCCATTTTTATTCTTGCTATTTGCTGTTATTACATACTGTTATTGCAACACCTCCCTTTTTGTGTCCTTTTCCAACATATTCGTGAGCTTCTGCAAGCTCATAAAACGGGTAACACCTTTCAATAAAAGGTTTGATGTGACCAGTCTCAATAAGATCCCTGAGAAGGTCCAGCCGTTTTGAATCAAGTTTCAGGTTTTCATCATCGATGGATGCCTCTGTACCGTTAGCAATTAGATTCCTGCCAAGTGATTTCTTCAATCCTGATGATTTATTCCTGCCCACAGCATCAAAGATGAAATCAAATTTCATTTGAGGATCAAGTGCATCCTGTTTTGTGTAGTCGATTGCTGCATCTGCTCCCAGGGATTTCGCCATTTCAATATTTGAAGCACTGCATATTGCAGTTACTCTGGCACCCAGGGATCTGGCAAATTGGATTGCAATAATACCGGTTGTACTTGAAGCTCCGTAGATGAGTACTTCCTGTCCTCGCTGGATTTTTGCTTTTTCCATGAATTGAAGTGCCAGCAATCCACCGTAAGCTGCCATGGTTGACTCTTCATAAGAGATATTTTCAGGTTTAAGTGAGATGCAACCGTTAACTGAATCATTCTCTTTCATGCATTTATATTCAGCATATGCACCAAGACTGAAACCTGTAAGACCATAAACCCGGTCACCTGGCCTGAATCTTTTAATGTCCTTACCTGTTGCTTCAATTTTCCCGGAAAGAACTTCACCAATTATTTGATTTCTTGGTCCTGTAAGGCCCATCATCAGGCGGAATGGGATCATCATGCTCCATTTCACGCGTCCGCTCCTGATATAGATGTCGCTTGCAGTTACGGCAGTGGCATTTATCTTTATCAGCACTTCATCGTCTTTAGGTTCGGGTTTCTCAGCTTCTACAAGTTTAAGGACTTCCGGTGGTCCGTATTTTGTGCATATAATTGCTTTCATTTTGTTTGGATTATTTTTTAGATTTTCAGATTAAACTATACACTTTACACTATTTTATCTTTCTACCCGATTTATCGAGATGAGTATCAGGTTATAATCTCTTATGATATTCAGAATTCCATGCATATGTGCTTCATCCTTAAGATTCCCTGCTAGAATTGTATTGTTTCCTTCATAACTGATCTCCATGCCCTCAAAGCAATCCTTCCATTTGCCATTAAGATGCCCCTGAATTTTTACTGAAGTCCTGCCTTGCCATTTTAATTTTCGTTTCATTATTGTCCAGATTGATACTTTTCCAATAACTATCCACATGGCTTCAGACATTTAAAATTCTTGTCCTTTTTTGTATCGTATAAAGGGCAGACTATTGAGGAACATTTCATTCTTCCCTGAAGGATTCTTACACCCCAGGGAATATATCCTGCACACATCAGCAGAGCGCCAATAGCACTGATGAATTCTATATCCGGATTGTTCAGTAGTAAAAGGCCGGTAATAATGCAAATGCCTTGCCATTTGCTGATAAATTTCTCTTTCATCAGACCCAATGTTTGTAATGCTGCGCCAATTGGCAATAATGGCAGCAACCAAACCACCCAAAGCATACCTGCCTTTTTTAGAATAACACTGAGAAAAGGAACGAACTCCTGGAATTTTGCTTCCGGTAAAGTGTCGAACGCAGAAAGCACCAGACACAAAGCTCCTTTATCGACAGCAAGTATAAATGCACCAAATAAGCCTATTATTCCACCCCAGAAACCTAGTTGTTTACCTTTTCCCTGCAACACATTCATAAAACTGGTAAGGGCTACCATAATTACAGGGACTGTAAACATTACAATTAAATGCCCGAAGTGATATAAAGGCTGATTGTGAAACCTTCCAACCAGTTGTTCAACAGTTTGAAGCGCTTCCAACTTCAGAAGATTAGGGTGCATTAGAAACCCTGTTAACAGCATTACCGGAAATGCAATAATTGATACCGCAAAACCTCTCTTTTTAATTGATTCAATTTTCATGATTTTAATTTTTCTTGATAAAAAAGCTTTAATTCACAGTTCAGGTACTTCTCCTTAATAACTTTTGTCAACCGATGATGATTTATTATTAATTTGATTATTAACCTCCTTTTTTAAAGCAGAAGTCACAGACTTCTTTTCGCGCAAAAACGTAATTATTATTCCGATTAAGAATGTCAGGGTTACCCAGATCCAGAAATGTGGCTGCGGTAAGTTTTTCTGCATGATCAATGTTGGCATAAAAGGGATAAAGGCATTTGCAAGTCCATGGGCATAAAGTCCTGAAAATGGTCTGTTCCCTGAGATTATTCTAATCCATGAAAGAATGAAGGAATATCCAACGATAAGGAGAATAAAACCTCCGAAATTCATATAAGATTGACTTGTACCTTTTATAAACCATAACGGAAGATGCCAGAAAGCATGTATGATCCCTAAAATAATGTTTGATGACCATATTCCGAGTTTTGCTTCAAGAAGAGGAAGGGCATAACCCCTCCAGCCAAATTCTTCCTGACCTCCGCCCAGAAGGATCATAATCAATAAATAAGGAACAAATAACCACACCGAAGGTAATATCATTTGCAGCCGTTCTTCCCCGAACAATTCAGGGAGAAACCAGGCAATAAATGAACTGCCTCCGAAAATCAGTATCGGAATAAAATAAGCTTTCCAGCCTAAACGGAAATCAAAAAAACTCTTAAGATACTTTTTCGCAGAATCCTTCCCTTTTTCCTTATGTAAAGCAAAAAGAGCACCTGCAAGCGGTCCAAAAACTCCGACCATTATTACAGGTATTGTAATGATTGACAATAATTTATCCGGAACAGGAATGATGCTATGGCTAGAGAGTATAAGAGGAGCCCAGATTAACCATGACCAGATAAACGTAACTAAGAAAAACCGGAAAGGGAAACGAATATTATTGTTCATTTGATTTACCTTAAAAATTTATCCTGAAATAAAAATCTGGTTCATGGAGAAGGTATTTCTTCCGTTTTTGCCGGATTGATCCGATCAAATTCAATAAATATTCTGGCTCATAAAATACGGCATCTTCCTGCTTGCCTCTCTCATGAGTTCATCAACCAGTCGTGCCGGACTGCTTAAAGATGATGAAAGCTTGTGGTCGTAATTCCAGATCAACTTATCTGTTCCGCTATCGTGGATTGATAACGAAACAACTGCTTCGTTTGTCGGTGCCCACCATCCTGCAAGAACTGCCAATGCAATTGCAGCACCCTCTGATATTGGTTTTGAAAGCGAGTAATTCGAAGTCAGTACACCGTCAACGTTCAAAACTCTCGACAAGTCGGCAGGTGTTAATAATCCTGCATCCTGAAAACCGGCAGCAGCCAGTTTTGCATTTGTAGTCTCAACATCCTGGATATCAACAATGATTTTTCCCTGCATTTTTCTTTTTAGCATCCAGCTATACATTTCTCTCTGGAAACTTATTGATTCTGTTTTTTGCTGTTCGATAAGAGCGGCAGCATCGACTTTCTTTTTTGCAGCAATAGATACCTTTGGAGGTACAATGGCTATGATCTTTTGGGTATTAGCAAGGTATCTGGCATCCGGAGCGTAAAATACCTTAGCACAGCTCTGTAAAAAGAGTGTTGCGACGATTAATAAAACTACTGACCTTTTCATAACTGTAAGTATTGTTAATTATAGAATAAATCCATTAAAATGAAATTTTTCAACCGGATTGATCGAAATGAGTATCAGGTTATAATCTCTGATGATATTTAGAATTCCATGCATATGTGCTTCATCCTTAAGATTCCCTGTAAGAATTGTAATGTTTCCTTCATAGCTGATCTCCATACCTTCAAAGCAATCCTTCCATTTGCCATTAAGATGCCCCTGAATTTTTATAATAGTTTTTCCTTTCATTTTCTTAACGATTTAATTACTATACAAAGGTCGGGGACCCCCATCAAAAAAAAATCACCCCTGAGGGTGATTCTGAAGGGTGATTTTTATAAAATAAAATCTATCTGGTAACAGTAATCCGGTATAGAATTTAGCGTATTCTTAATAAATCATAGGAATCAATTTCTTGGTCCGTGTTTTATAGTCAAGATATTTTTGTCCCATCTGATTGACCATAAACTTTTCCTCAACATTAATACGGTTAAGATATCCCAACAAAACCGGAATAATCATGAGCAAAATTGAAATCCAGTTTGATAAGCAGGTTGAAATCCCAAGAAAAATAATGAGCTGTCCAAGATATCCTGGGTGCCTTATGATTTTATATAATCCTGCTTCAATCAGCTCATGGTTTTCTATCTTAGTCACGGTATAAGTGAACTGTTGTTTAAGCTGCAATATTGAGGTCACTCTTATTATCAATCCTATTATTGCTAAAAAAGACCCAATTGCAAAAAAAGTGTTCCAGTGATATATTCGTCCTGTTTTGGTAGCGGCTATTATAAAAGAAAGCCAGTATCCCATTGAGATTGAAATGGTGAGTAACCAGATACTCCCCTTATCTCCGGATTTAGAGATTTTACTTTTGTTTTTCTGTCTCCTGCTCATGAATATTTCAAAGAATCCATAGAGAATTGAAAACACAATTATCAGAATCACCTTAATATTCATTGTTATGGTATTTATCTTTAATTTGATCAAAATTATAAGATTCATCAATCTAATTCTATTTCTTTTTTGAAAAACGGTCAGACTTAATAATTGGTTATTCTGTATTTCATTATTTGTACTGTAAAGCAACCATTCCGATCCTGCAGATAAATCATTCTATCTTTATTGTTCCTGCCTGACAGATTGCCGCGAGGCATATACAAGTTCCTGTTGGGCGATGTAATTATTCAATTTTTCTCAGTACAAAGTTACTCCATTCTGTTACTACCATAGGGAGTTCCACGTTATAAACAGTCTTAAAGCCTTCATTTACGTCAGAATATCGGTAAAATCTCTTCAACTTATCAATACCATATTTATCAATTAAGAATCTTATAAAAAGACCTGATATCGGGTATGATAAACATTGCCCATTTTCATAGGGCCCCTTCCAGAATTCTGTTTTTCCGGTTATTAAATCTGTTATTTCCAAATTGTCCTGAATTAATTTACAATCTTTCGTAATCCGCTCAGGATGTTGAAATAATGCAAAAGACGATGGAATACCTTCGTTAAAAAAAGCATTTGGACTCCTTAAATTGAAATTAAATATGAAATGAGCACCTTCATGTATTAACAATTCTTTATCTATCCCTACAGTATGAATCAGACTGTCAATCACAAATCCTCCGGTGGTACCAGGTTTTGGGTCACCGCTGACAATATTTATCTCTGATTGATCCCAGTGAATATAGAATTTTAGTTTTTGAGACGGTTTTGTTACTTTGTAAAGCCTGCAAAAATCATCAAACGAATCTATTAAATCATCAATTGAACTTTGAAACTGATTAATCGTTTTGTAATTACAGGAAAAACAAGCTTCTATATATTTATTATCAATTTTTTGAGAGTAGTTTTCCCTTCGGATGAGTGCTAAATCCACAAGACTATCGGATATAAATTTATTCCCCTTTAAATTACCCAGATAGCTCATTTTATTGTTTTTAAGGATATAATAATTATATAATCCCATAAAACGCCCAAAGGAAATATGTCTTAAGGCTTCATAAGAATTACCAATTACAGCTGAACATCGTGCCCTATCGTTAATTATTAAAATTGCATCATCAGAATCTGTAAGTTCAATTGGTCCAAGGGTACATTTGCTATTGTTAACTTTTACAGGCAAATCAAAAATTGAAAGATCATCCAGTTTACCTGTCAAACCGATAATCAGATAATGGCAGCTATCATCCAGCTGTTTAACATCCTTAACATTTACGATATTGATCCTGGAGTTCTGATTTAAAAACCATTGCGACAGATGATCAATAATTTCTTTATTGGCTATAGTATCAAAATCCTCGGATAAAACGATTTTAAATAATCTGCTCTGCCCAAACTTATTTAATTGAATCAAATTAAAATCTGGTTGTGCCAAAGAGTGCAAATCAATTTTACATTCCTGAGCAGTAATATCTCCGGAAATAAAAATCATTATTGAAAAAATTATTTTTTGCATGATCTTTCGATTTGGGTCCATGTCTGAGTAACCTGCGAATTGGTCAGGTTTATCCGCCTCTTTGAGCTGAAGCACCTCAGGTGGACCATATTTTGTGCATATAATTGCTTTCATCTTGTTTGAATTTATTTTTGGATTTTCAGATTAAATTTTTCATTATATACTATTTTATCTTTCTACCTGATTGATCGAAATAAGTATCATGTTATAATCCCTTATGATATTCAGAATTCCATGCATATGTGCTTCATCCTTAAGATTCCCTGTGAGAATTGTATTGTTTCCTTCATAACTGATCTCCATACCTTCAAAGCAATCCTTCCATTTGCCATTAAGATGCCCCTGAATTTTTATTATAGTCTTTCCTTTCATTTTCTTAACGATTTAATTACTATACAAAGGTCGGGAACCCCGTTAAAAAAAAATCACTCTCGAGGGTGATTCGTGAGGGTGATTTTTATAAAATAGATTTGTGCATTCTACTTGTATTGTAAATTTGGATTAGTTTTCATTTCTTGAAATCTTAAGTTCAGGAAACAAATCATTTTTGTCAATTAAAGGTACCTTTCTCAACCAAATGATTTGTCTGAACGCTGAAGTAAACCCTGCAATTGTCACTCCGTAAATTATCTCAGAACCAGAAAGAACCGATAATGTCAGGAGAAGTATTGAAATCGAAAAATAGCGTCCGGATTGTATCAAATAAGCGGTCCTTTGATGTAAATACAATTTCCCATGAAGTCCTTTACGACTGGCTATATAGCCAAATAAATTGTTTAAGTGCTGAGTACAGACTATTATAAAAAGGCCCCAAATATAACCTATAAATAAAGCACTGAATCCACGCGGAATCAGAATTAACGCAAATGATACTGCTGTACCAATAATCACTGAAGCAATAAAATGTTTTGGATTTAACAATCGGCGCTTTGCAACTGCAAGCTGAAAAGCAGGACTTCCTTCAATTGTGTTAATTGGATAGCTTTGATAATGCTTAAAATAGTGTTCTTGTCTTTCATTTTCCTGGAGAATCGTAAGTCCCCAATCCATAAACATTAAAAAAATAGTTATCAAGCCAAATAAAACAGGATTATAAATCAGCCATTCTATCATTTTATTTAGTTTTTAGTTAATTAGCGGAGTTTTTTTATATGTTCGTTTGTAAAATTGAGACTAAATGTGCATGAAACTGCAGCTTTATTTTGATCGCTGGCAGTTACTTTTAGAGTTATACTGGTTATCGCAACAGGTTTCCCGGAAAAGGTTTGCGTGGCGGGATCAAATAATAACCATACGGGTAATGGACTGCCATCAACAAGCGATGCGGAATATGCCAGTGTATTGTTTCCATCATCATCAATAAAAGTTTCGGCAGGTAAAGAAAAACTGAATAGACGACCAACTTGAATTGATCCGGCTTTTATCTGATTTCTTACATAGGGTACAAAATTCGTATACTTTAGACTGTCAATTACATTATCTATTTTAACCCAATAGGTAGAGTACGAAGGCATCGCAATTTCGCCGCGTGAAAAAAACAGGAATTTGTTATCGCGGGTAACAAACGGACCGTATTCCCATGAAGGATTTGGCAAATTAATCTTTGATCCGAGTGATTTAGAATTCGTCCAGGTTCCATCAGCTTTTTTATAGCTTATATATAGATCGCCAGCCATAGGGGGTGTGCTTCTGGCATGAATAATATAAGACTCATCCCTGGCTATAAAATAATCACCTTCATTTGAAGTTGTACTTATTGGCATTCCAAGATTTTTAATAATTGTATCTGTTCCGTTTATCAACAAAATGCTTATATCTCTTAATGAAGTTCCGGGGAACGTTGTAGATAAATAATAATTTTTAAGATTTGTTTCCCGAAAATAATGTGTTGCCAGATTTGTAGAAAGCAGTCTTCCTGGAATACTCCATCCTGTATTGGTTTTTGCTGAGTAATAGGTGCAGGCAGTAGCGGCAGTACCGTTTAAATTCTTTTGCATATAAATAATACTGTCGTTAACAGAAAGAGCAGGCGCCATATACCCATCAAAAGCTATGAAAGGGCCTTGCCATTTATCATTTAAATATTTATAACAATTAATTCTTTGAACTTGAGGAGGATATCCGTCTATTTCGCTGTAAAAAAATTCTTTGTTATCAGAAGATATTGTAATTCTTTCAATTGGGCGTGTTCCGATGCCAATTGGTAATTGAAACAAGTTTGGTGTATCACCCGGAGGGGTTTGTCTCAAATACAAACTGTCGTAGGGGATTGGTTGTGCAAAACAAGGCTTAACCAGTAGTAAAAAGAAGAAAGCAATGTAAATCGTTTTCATAATAACAAAGGTCGGGTACGCCCATCAAAAAAAAATCACTTCAACTTTTTTCATTTAGAAATTTTCTAAATGTTTCCTATTAGGATAAGGAGTATTATTCCTATAATTAACAGATAAGAATATGGATTAGCAAAGTTTGGTGACAGACCAATACCTGCTTCCCTTGGTACTAATACTCTTGGATCTTTATGATTATAATAAAAGAAGCCCCACACATAATTATCAGGGTCTTTTCTCATTCTATCAAGTTCGTTTTGTTCAAATTGTGTTTTCATAATAGTATCCTTTGCAATGATTACAAAACAAAGGTCGGGTACCCCTATCAAAAAAAAATCACCCTTGAGGGTGATTTAAGAGGATGATTTTTATTGAAATTATCGGGAAATTGTAAATCAGGAGAGAAATTAAATTATTCCAAGCTCTTTTGCTTTAGTTACAGCTTGTATCCGGGAATCAACTCCCAATTTCAGAATAATATTTTTAACATGCGACTTAACCGTATTAAGTGAAATAAACAATTTATCGCCTATTTCCTGGTTCGATAAATCTTCTGCAATCAGCTTAACTGTATCTAATTCGCGGTCGCTTAACACGGATTCTGAAGTAGTTTTTATAAATCTCTCTCTCCTTTCTATGGCGAGCTTAAGCTTGTCGATTAATTTCTTGGGAATATTATTTCTTGTAGTAGCCTGTATTTTAAATACTTCTATTAATAAATCTTTTATTCTATCGTGATAATAGATAAATGACATTAATATATTTTCACTGGCAGCGAATTCCAATGATTCAAGCAAATTTGCAACAGCTTTTTCTTTATTTCCTGTATGCTTATACAAAATGGAATATACTATTTTCACTTCAATCAGTGTCTCAATCCATTTTGCAGCTTGAGTCATCGTTTGTAATTCGGTAAGGATTTTTTCTGCTTCTTTAAATCTTAATTCCGTTATAAGTAATATTACGAATGAAAAATAACCCCTGTTTTCCAAATATGAAATATTATTATCGGGTCCCAGCCCATTTTCCGTAAAGAAATTACTGGCTTTTTCAAGTTCATGCTGTTCAATAAGCATTCTCCCTTTCATGTCAATATAAATAGCTCTGGCAGCCGGAGATATTGTATTTCGTTTTATTATATCCTCTATTTCATTTAACAGCCTTAAAATTCCGGCATTATCCCCGTGCGCAAATAAAATTTGTGAATAAATTAATCGCACCCAGACTTGATAAGAACTGTTGGAAAAATTTTTGCTTAAGCTGTATGCAATTTTTATTTTTGCCAAAGCTTCTTCAAAATCTGTCCGCATACATTCAATTTCTGCCATACACGTATATAGCTCAACGTATGTGGGTTCCGATTTTGTAATTTGCGTATAGCCGCTTTCTTTCATAATACGAATGAGATCAGAACATCTCTTATAAGTAGAAGAATAGAGCCCCATGCGCTGTTCCATGTAAGCTAAATTGTAAGCAGTGGAAGATATAAGATAGATGTTGCCCGATTTTTTGGCATAGGAAAGCGCCTTTTCAAAAGCTTCTTTAGATTCATAAATGTGTCCGCTGACCTCTTCTGCCCATCCCATAGAGTACCAACCCCAGCTATGCCAAAACGGATCATCCTCCGAAAGGTTTACCATAGCTGCTTTACAATAGCTGAAAACTTTTTCCGTGTCTGCGGTTTTTGAGTAGAGGTAAGCAAATGCAACTGATATTTTTCCTGATAGTTGCTTATTATACCGAACGTCTTCTTTTAATGAATTTTTATCATTAATGATATTCATTGTAATTTTTTCGGCGCTCACCAAAAAAGGTTCAGCTTTCTGATTCTGACCGGCTATAGTCATTATCCAGGCATAGTATAGACTAAAATCCGCATTTTTTTTGATGATTTCACCAGGCAGTAAACCACCATATTTCATAATAGCGGCATGCTGCCCGTTTTTCCACATATTCTCTACTATCTCTCCAAGAAGTTTTATGCTTTTTTCGAAATCCTTTATTTCTATCGCATGTTCAATTGCTGACAGTGGCATTGAATTACCCTTAAACCACTCAATTGCCTTATTATGAAGATCAATAATTGCGGCTTCACCTCTAAGATGAAGTCGTTGTTTTAATAACTCTGCAAAGAGATGATGGTATCTATACCAGGTCCTCTCCTCATCCAGAGGTATAACAAACATGTTGCTTTTTTGAAGAGTCTCAAGAATTAACTGGCTATCATTTCTGTTCAATACAGCATTGCATAAAGGAGCCGATATTTGCTCCATAATTGAGGTTCGCAGTAGAAATTCCTTGATGTCATCTGTCTGGATCTTCAGCACCTCCTCCATCAGATAATCCATTATATAGCGGTTATCTCCTTTTAAGTCCTGAATAAATTCGGAAATATTTTCACGGCCCTGCATTGACAAGGCTATAAGCTGCAACCCTGCAATCCAGCCTTCTGTTTTAGTTTCGAGCGAATAGACATTTTCAATGGATAACCCCAGCCTTAATTTTTTATTAAATAGTATTGAAATGTCATTTGCCGAAAAACTAAGATCTGATGATCGCAATTCAACCAATTGATTCTGGCTTCTTAACCTTGAAACAGACAGTGCAGGGTCAGAACGGGTCAGGATTGCAATATGGATATTACCTGGAATATGCTCTATTAAATAGGTTACTAAGTCTAATACATCGTTACTCTTGATTAAATGAAAATCGTCGAGGACCAATAAAAAATTTTGGTTGATGTTGAGCAATTCGTTGATTAGCAAGCTGGCAATTGATTCGAAAGAGGGTGAAGTTGGTGAATTTAGAAGCCGCAGGGCACTTTGTCCGAAGTCCTGCTGAATATTTTGAATTCCCGAAATTACATAGCTTAAAAAAACTGCCGGGTCATTATCACTATTGTCCAGTGAGAGCCATGATGCCGGAAGTGTCTTCTGGCTTATCCAATCGCTTAGCAGAGTTGTTTTGCCATACCCGGCAGGAGCAGAAACGAGAATCAGCTTTCTGCTCAGACCGGAGTTAAGTTTTTCAAATAGTCCTGATCGGTGAACTACATTATTTCCGGCACGAGGAATATGTAGTTTTGTTAACAGCATATCTGCAAATTAGGAAATATTTTAATAATGAATATATTAATGCCGGTTAATATTTGTTCTGGCTCGAAAATACGGCATCTTTCTGCTTGCCTGCCTCATGAGCTCATCAAACCAGTCTTAAAATGCGGGAAATACTTACGAGTTCGAAGCTTTCAAACTTATAATCAGTAACCAATTGGTTCAGAAAATAATAGATGCATGTTGCAAGCTATTATTTATCAATTCTTTTTCTAATCTCTTTTGGTAATGAATTCTTGTTTAATATTATCGAAACAGTATGCATTTTCAAATAGGCCTCACTCATATAAATATAACCATTATAAGGTCCATCGTTGGTTCCATATGAATTCTTTACAATGTAGAATTTTTTCCCTTCTTGATTTTTTGCAATCCCTATAATATGCATCAAATGATTATCGGTAGTAAGCAATCGTTCAAAGCTTAATTGCCTTATGCGTTGGTCGACATTTAATTCTGGAGTATTGGTATTAAGCATTTTAAATCCTTCATTACCTATAATGGGCAACAAGGCTAGACCATTCCTTTTAAATGAAAAAGTTTCAGACATATCTCCGTCCCAAACAACAGTATATCCATGAACTAAAGAGCTATCAATAGTTTGGATGAATTCATTCAGGGGTATATTGAAGTACATGCCACTTGCATAATTATCTCGAACTTCAAGCGCAAAATTTGTATAAAAAAAATGGTGAGTATATGATGTCAATGAAACATAATCATCGGGATTTATTTCAAGAAATTTGGCAAATGAAGTCGGCGTATAAGTTTGACCTTTAATATCAAATTGATTTGGTAAAGGATTATAATAACTGTCAAGTAATGCGCAATAATGTTTCATCCAGTTTTCTGTTGGATAATCGTCTTCTAATATTGTCTTAAGATAATTTCCTAAAACTCTTTCTAATTCTCTGTCATTTTGTATTGAATCAACTTTGAAATATTGTTGGGGAATAATTCCTTTCTCCTTAATAATTCTCAATACATCATGGGTTAAACCTCCTGGCCCAAAACTTGTATTTCCTTTTCGTAAAACATAATTATGTGCTTTATCGATATATGCATAATAAACAAAAAAGTCTTCAGATAAATCATAAGCACCTTTTTTCATTCGAAGTAGTTCAGACTCAATAAATGAACACGTTGCATAGCTCCAACAAACAGGTCCTCCCTGGTCTTTTACAGATGTAGTGGGGTTTTCAATGATAGGTATAAACTCCTCTTTTTGTGAGAAAGAATCAGTTTGAGCCTTTGCGTTACTGAAAATAGAAAATAGTAATGTTGCCAGAATAATTTGTCGTTTCATATCTATTATGTTTATTAGTAACGTTTGCATTGTAACTAACGGATGGCGATAATAATCGTATCTCTGCTTATAGTATATGCCCCAAAATAGCCGAGTGCTCCATTACTTATATTTGTATTGGGATTAGCCGGGGTTGTAAATGACATCATCTCAGAACCACCCGAAATCGGGAATAAAGTTTTATAATAGTCATACGTTTTCTCATCAAGTGAATATAGCTCAACTACAACTGTATCTGACTGTTGATATACATCATAGCTCCAGGTTAATTCAACATTATTGCCATTGGTAACGTCGTCATTATAAAGATCTTTGATGTACCTGGCTTTTGACTTATCATTAATGTTGTATGTTTTTAATCGATAAAAATTGCGAGACTCCTCAGGATCGGAAAAGTGACAACTTACCACATAACCTACCTCATAAAAAATGCTTTCAGGATTATAGAGACAGGTTAATGAATCAATAGTAACTTTTTGAGGGATAGTTGCTTCTGCCACATATAATTTCCCTTCTGAAAGGATGCTAAGAGTATAATTTATAGACGATTTAGCCTGTACACTTTCTCCCAAATAATTACCTGGTTCAACTTCATTGAATTTTACGACTGTGCCTGCATTGTCTGTTAATGTAATAACCGCATCTGAAACTGTCGGATTTGTTTTATGATTAAAATAATCAGTCGTTTTTGACAGCTTTATAATGCACTGGTTATCAAAATCATTAATTACACCTTCAATTACAAGTTTTGGTTTCATATAGTCTAATTCAATTTCAATTACATCTTCACATGATGTTAAAAGTGTAATCAGGCAAAAGAAATTTATTATTGGTTTCATTGGTTTAAAAATTAAAATTATAAGTAACTGAAGGGACTATTTGAAATAGAGATTGTTGAACTGCTTCTGTTTTCGAAGGATCATTTTCATTTTCTCTGAAACTGATTGAATAAGCGTTTTTACGTGCATATGCGTTGTAAACAGAAAAGTTCCAGCTTGATTCAAATTTTTCCCGCTTTTTATTTGTAAGTGTTACCCCTAAGTCAAGGCGATGATAATCAGGCATACGATAGCCATTTCTGTTTGTATATGCCGGAACTGTAACTCCATCAATTATATACTTTCCTTCTGGAAAAGTAACGGCATTTCCGGTGTTGTAAACCCAATTCGCAGACACTTTCAGTTTATCATTAAAATCATACATTAAAACAATTGACACATCGTGTGTTCTGTCATGCTTTACAGGATACCATGCACCATCATCAATTTCATTAATCGATCGTTCAGTTCTTGAAAGTGTGTATCCAATCCAGCCTGTTAAATCACCGGTCCTCTTTTTGATAAAAAGTTCTGTCCCATAAGCTCTTCCCTTTCCAAAGACCAGCTGAGATTCAACTAGTTCATTAAGAATTATATTTGCACCGTTTTGATAGTCAATTTGATTTTGGAAGTTTTTATAATATACCTCTACTGAAGTTTCAAACATATTGTCTTTGAAATTTTTAAAAAATCCAACTGCAATCTGGTCGGCAATTTGTGGTTTCACAATTTTACTGCTTGAGATCCATACGTCGGTTGGCAAAGCGACAGTTGAATTTGACAGAAGATGCATGTACTGAGAATTTCTCGCATATGACATTTTAACAGACATTCTTTCGTTGACTATATAGTTTAAAGTCATTCTCGGTTCAAAAGTGCCGTAATTCTGAATTATATCCCCTTTGTTGTATGAGGTTGAGCTGGTTATTTTGTCATTTTCATTATAGGTATAGACTGTATCAGGACCGATAACAGCACAATTTGAATATCGTAAACCATAATTTAATATTAACCTGTCTGATATTTCAAACTTATGTGATATGTAAACAGCGCTTTCAACAGCATGTTTCTTGTCAATAACTTTGGAGTTAGTAAAATCTTCGTTTTCTGATTTTAACTCACCTGGACGAAATATATGGTCTATTGTATTAAATCCGAATTTAATAGTGTTTTTTGGGTTGATAAAGTATTGAAAATCTTCCTTTAAATTAATATCTCTGATACCTGAAGTAACTTCTAATAATTCCCCGACATTATATCCGATACCATAATTATAATCGCTGTAAATGAGGGAACTGTTTAGAAAAAGTTTATTACCGAATATATGATTCCACCTTAAAGTTGAGGTTTTATTACCCCAATTAAAACCCACTAAATCTGATATTTTGAAAACATCCCTGCCAAAATATCCTGAAAGAAATATCCTGTTTTTATCATTTATTTTAATATTCGCTTTTGCATTGAAATCATAGAAATAAAGTTTAGTGTTTTTAGCTGCAGGATCCTTCCATAAGGGTAGAAACATATCTGCATAAGTTCTTCTGCCTGAAATAATGAATGAACCTTTATCCTTAACTATCGGAGCTTCTATAGTGAGCCGGGAGGCTATTAAACCAATGCCCCCTGAAGCAGCAACCGTTTTTGAATTTCCTTCTTTCATTTGAATATCCAGTACTGATGACAGACGTCCACCGTAATTTGCCGGAGCATTGCCTTTATAGAACTCCATGTCTTTAACAGCATCTGAATTGAATACTGAGAAAAAGCCCAGTAAATGTGCAGAACTATAAACCGGAGCCTCATCCAGGATTATCAGGTTTTGATCGGCACTGCCACCCCTTACATAAAAGCCGCTATTCCCCTCTCCGGCTGATTTTACTCCCGGCATAAGTGAAATGGTTTTTAAAATATCCTGCTCACCAAATATCACCGGAACAGAAACCACATCTTTTGGAGATATTTTAACAACACTCATTGCCGGAGCCTTGATGTTCTTATTGGAGGCCTCGCCTACGATTACAACTTCAGCTATTTCTACAGATGCCTGCTGTAACTCAACATTTTTACTGAGGTTACCGGTTAATTCAATATTGTCGGTTTTACTAATATTACCTAAGTATGAATATTGAACTGAATGATTCCCTTCGGGTAAGGTAATTGAGTAAAAACCATATGCATTTGCCATCGTACCTTTATACAACTCTTTGACAAATACTGTAGCACCAATCAAGGCTTCCCCTGTTTCCGAGCTTCTTATGTATCCGCTGATAGTATATTTCTGCTGAGCAATTCCTTCATATACTATAAAAAGCATTATCAGCAGCCAAAATGATCGTCTCTTTTTCATAATGTTAGTTAGTTTTGCCTTTCATATTCTATTTGATTAAACTCAAAGCAAAGGTCGGGGACCCCAATTAATAATAAATCACCCTCGAGGGTGATTTGATGGAGTGATTTTAAAACGATGGGGTAATTAAACTAAATCAGGCCTATATCTTTTACTTTAGAAACAGCTTTTAAACGGCTGTCAACTTCCAGTTTCAGAAAGATATTCTTTAAATGTGTTTTAACGGTATTTAACGAGATAAAAAGCTTATCCGCAATTTCTTGATTTGACAAATGAATTGCTATACACTTAATTATTTCTATCTCTCTGGTACTCAACATTTCTAATCTGATCTTGTTCACAACTTTACGATGCTTTTCAATAGCAATCTTAATATTTTCGATAAATTGAGGTGGTATTTTTTCGATATAAGCAGGTTTCTTAAAGATTACTTCGAGTAAACCTTCAATACCACTGTGATTATGAATAAAAAACATTACCAGGTTCTCTGGCGCAGCTTGTTCTAATGCTTCGATTAGCTTCTCGTATGCTTTCTCGAAGTCGTTTGTCAATTTATAATAAATTGCATAGATAATTTTTACGGCAATTAATCTTTCTACTCTTTTGCTGGTATATGTAATATCATGCAATTGGAAAAGTATGCTACCCGCTTCTTTATTTTGTCCCTGTACAAGAAGATAATAAGCATATGCCAGGTATACTGCCTCATTTAAGTGATCAATTTTATCTGTTGGGCAAAGTTTTAATTTATTGACAATTGATTTTGCCTTTTCTTCCTGATTCATGTTAAGATAAAACATCAATTTTAAAGATTGTAATATATTATACAGATAAGGCAAAAGTTGATTGTTCTCGCAAAGCTTCTCCGCTTCAAGAATCATCAGTTCTGATTCCTTTTCTTCACCCCGTGTACTCAATACCATAGAATTGAGTAGGAGTACTGATATTCCAAGCATAATATCTTTACTTTCTTTGTACATCTTGTAAGCTATCTGCGCAGATTCATATGCTTCATCACTGTTGCCCCACATATAAAGAGTATTGCCAATGGTGACGTGTAACCCGGCATATGACCAGTCCGAGTTGACAATGTCAGAATATCCATTATCATTCATATATGTAATAAATTCTGAGCATTTTTCATAAGCTGAGCGATAATGCCCAAGCTGTTGTTCGCAATCTGACATCCGTTGTGCAACAGTGGAGATAAGATGTATGTTACGCGATTGTTTGCCAAATTTGAAAGCTTCATTGAAGGCATTTATACTTTGTGACAGATCACCCAGACTAAATTGAGCCATGCCAAATGCAAACCATCCCCATCCCAGCCATAATGATTCTTCAGTTCCCAGGTTGTCAAGTGCAATTTTAAAATATTCAATTGTCTTTGCAGGATTATTTAACTGGGAATGTAAATATGAAGAAGCAACTGTAATTTTACCCCATAAATTCTTTTTATCAGAGCTGCTGTTGTTCAGTATATTACTATCGTAATTGCTGTCAAAAAATGTTTCAGCATCATTTAAAAAGGTTGCTCCTTTCTGAACCTGCCCTGAGATGATCAGAACCCATGCATAATATAAACAAAAGTTTGCATTTTTCTTTATCAACTCTTCTGGCAATATACTTCCATAGTTCAAAATCGCTACATGATGGCCTTTCTCCCACATTTCTTCAACCACACTACCAATCAGTTGTATACTTTTTTCATGATTTTGAATAGCTATTGCATGTCTAATGGCAAAAACAAACATTTTGTTATGTACAAACCAGTTACACGCTTTATTGTGAAGTTCAATAATGACTTCTTTATATCTCAATTGAAGTCTTTGTTTTAATAACTCCGCAAAGAGATGATGATATCTGTACCATGTCCTTTCTGTATCTAAAGGAATAACAAACATGTTATTTCTTTCCAGTGCTTCAAGGATTAACTGGCTGTCATTTCTGTTCAAAATGGCGTTACATAAAGGAGCAGACATTTGCTCCAGTATAGAGGTCTGCAGTAAAAAATCCTTTATTTCATCTGTCTGGATCTTAAGCACCTCCTCGATCAGATAATCCATTATGTAACGGTTGTCTCCTTTTAAGTTCCTGACAAATTCAGAAATATCTTCACGGCCCTGCATTGATAACGCTGCCAGCTGCAGTCCTGCAATCCAGCCTTCGGTTTTTTCTTCAAGAGCATAGACATCGTCAATAGATAAACCTAATTTCAGCTTTTTATTGAACAATACGGAAATATCATTTGCCGAAAAACTAAGGTCTGATGAACGTAACTCAACCAATTGATGCTGACTTCTTAATCTTGAAACAGATAGTGCCGGGTCAGAACGGGTCAGGATAACAATGTGGATATTACCAGGAATATGGTCTAATAAATAGGTTACTAATTTTAATATATCGTTACTCGTAATCAGATGAAAATCGTCGAGTACCAGTAAAAAGTTTTTATTGATGCTGAGTATTTCGTTGATTAACAGCCCGGCTATTGACTCGTTGGATGGTTTATTCGGAGAATTTAACAGCTTGAGGGCGCTTTGGCCAAATTCTTTATGAATACTTTGAATTCCTGCAATTATATAACACAAAAAGTCTGCCGGGTCATTATCCCCGTTGTCGAGCGAAAACCATGCTGAAGGGATCCTGTTCTGATTGATCCAGGCGCTCACAACTGTTGTTTTACCAAATCCGGCAGGGGCAGAAACAAGTATCAGTTTTCGATTAAGCCCTATGTTTAATTTCTCATTAAGTTCTGACCGGTGAACTATATTACTCCCGACAGGAGGAATATGTAGTTTTGTTAAAAGCATTAATGCAATTTAACACATATTTTTATCATCAAATATTTTTTTATGAAAATCAGCAGTTTACGGTTATGCTGCAAGGGAAATACGCTAATTGAGGCAGTTTGTGTTACCGGCGCAGCCAGCCAGAACATCTTTCGTTTATTTGATATCTGAAAGATTGTTCAATCCGACCAGGATGTCCTCTCTAAAAATCTGCTTCATTTTTTCAGGTTCTTCAAAGAGTGGGCTATGAGCAGACTGCTTAAACGTGTAGAACCCTTTTATTGGTGCTTTAAGCTTCTCAAAATAGTCCTTTGCCAAAATGTAGGATACCGTGTAATCGTATATGCCTTCAAAGAAATAGACTGGAAGTTTAAGTTCCGGCACTTGTTTCGAAAGATCCGTGGACAGGATATCAGCCCACAATATGCTGATACCGGAGCGGGATTTGCCGCGCCACATATTAACCTTTTCAAAAAGATTGTACTCTCTGCTTGTTAATGAAGGTAAAAAGATACCACTGATCACCGACCTCATTTTGTGTGTCGTACCAATTCCAAGGCTATGCATCGCCGGGTCGCGCAATACACGGTATGCATCAGGTGTGCCGTCAGTCAAAGTGACCGGTGCAGCTTCAAGTTTACGTAACATTTTTGTATTAGCGTTCTCCCGGAACTTCTTAAGCATATACTCATACGCCAGTATTTCAGATTTGAGCTGATTGGACATCTGAGCCACACCAATGTAGGCGTAATACAACTCTGGTGCCTGTGCGGCCACTTGTATACCTATGAATGTTCCCCCCGAATGCCCCATGAGGTAAATCTTATCCTGTCCAAAACGCTTGCGCAGATAATTCGTTACCTCCTTTGTATCAGATATCATCTGCTCCATAGTCATCGTCTCTGGTGGGATATCGGCACTATAGGAGAGTCCTGATCCTCGTTGTTCCCACCAAACTACTGTGATATAATCTTCAAGACCTGTTGGGTATTTTTGAGTAAGGAAGTAATCGGGCATACCACCATGAAGGTAAAGCAGAACCGGATTAGTTGAATCTTTGCTCTTAATAAACATACCCTGTTCAACTCCGTTAATATTTACATAAATTTTTTCTGAGATGCTTCCCTCAAGAGGTTTTCCCCTTTCATCTAAAAATGGTTTAGCTTTTCCAGGACTGTAAGCAAGCAGAACTCCTGCAAGAATGAGAATGCAGACTAAAAAGACAGAAAGTATAATCATCATGATACGCCCCCCTTTTTGTATGATCGATATATTTGAAAATTGTTTCATTTTGTTTTCTGGTTATTAAGATCCCACATTGCTGATCGTTACGACTTGCCGAAGAGCAAGCCCACGTAAAAGGAAAAACCCCTGATGTTTTGATCCGATATGTGATCCAGATGTGCATGGTGAACATACCTATAGTTGATGCCTGCAAAATAAAGCATTTCTCTCTGGAAAATTCATTTAACGTAAGATATCTAGGTTGGGCAGACAATAGAGATGACTCGCTTTGACTTGTAGCATCTGATTATGTCGAGAAAGTTACTTCTTTTAAAAAATCATTTATTATAGAGCAAGGAGACAATTGCTTTTTTGTAAAGTCATATAGTCTGGATTCGGTACAAGTGATTAGTGACTATGCATTTGGCTTCGTCACTCTTGAAGCAATAACTAATGGATATGTTTTAGATCGGCTAAAAATATTCCCAAGAAAAATTCAAAAGACTTATCTGCTGATCAGTAAAAATTCTAATTGGTATGACTTATCTGAGACAAATTACTTGTATACTTCTATAACAGCCCATATTAAACGGGCTGAGAAATATTTATCGGATAAAACTAGAATTGAAGGATCTGAATATAAAGACAATGTGAAAAACAATCTCACGGATTTTAAAGAGATAATTAAAATGCAATAATTAACGAGACTTCATCATTAATTGAGAAAATAACAAAACGCACTATACCACGGACAATATGGGTTAGTTGTTTCCCGAGGTCCCGGGGCAAGTTGTCACCGCTTTTGTCCCGACAGACGAAGTTTCTTCAGGGATATTCGATTCGGTCGGGGCAGGATCGTGTAACTGAAGCAAACGCTTTCAAAGTATTACCGTCATTACTGTATTTGAATCTGATATCTTTTTCATTCGATATTTGTCATGACATTGCGTTCGCAGTAGTGCCAGGAAATTCATTATTTATCTTGTTATGTTAATCGTATTCGGATCATGAGGCAGTTCCTGAAGCAGGATCTGTAAATGATGCTGTACCCACTGTTTTAACTATACTTAAGCACGATAATAAGATCAGTGACTCAAAAAAGAGAGCAGGATTTTAAAGGGTTGTGACTTTAGTCACTGCAAACAACATTTTCGCAGATCTATATTTGCGACGGTAAGGAAACCAGGGAAGCTGGTTAAGTCAGTTTTAGATTTTGGTAGTTATTTATTAAATATTGCTGGTCATCAACAAATGGTTCATAAACAGAATACTAATATTCACTATAAACTTCATAATTATGAGAACAAGACTATTATTTCTGGTGCTTTTTTCGATTTTTGTTGCCACGGTAAGCTGCTCCAAGGATGAGGAGACTGTTGTAAAAGTTACCTACATCGATGATGCAAAACCTATTTTTGTAGCAAGTTGTGCTCCTTGTCATGTTACGGGAGGAACACATCCCAGTAAATTTGATGACTTTACAAATGCCAAAAATAAAATTGATGTAATTCTTGACAGGATAAACCGTGACGCTACTGCTGCCGGGTTTATGCCTATAAACGGCACAAAACTGCCGGCTGCAACTATTACTACCCTTACCCGGTGGAAAACTGACGGTCTCCTGGAAAACTAAAGCGTAATTTTATCCCTTCACATGGATCGGAGGACCAATCCTAATTCCACCGGGTGGAATGTGGTTGGTTCTCTCCTGTATATAGTAAGCATCTGATTTTTAATTTTCAGATTTTGTTTGTTATTAAGTTCCTTCCATTGCAACAGGATGGCCTTTTCATTCAACCATCGCACCATCGCACCCTGACGCCTTCACGCCTTCACGCCT
The DNA here is from genome assembly GCA_963701745.1 of uncultured Bacteroidales bacterium. Taxonomy (GTDB): domain Bacteria; phylum Bacteroidota; class Bacteroidia; order Bacteroidales; family VadinHA17; genus LD21. The sequence goes on from CAVPBE010000002.1 coordinate 24,575, forward strand.
TGACGCCGTACTTTATTCCCAACTTTTATTTGATTATCATTTTATTCGGTGTAAATTTCGATAGCAATGCAATTTCCGGGAGAGTTTTATTGCTGGAGCATTGCATAAAAGAAGGAAACAGCTTGTTGCCAGCTCTGTATTTTGTGGCTGACGGAACGGGAGTGTTACATTCCTGAATGAATATTTACATTTGTTACCACTCGATCGGACTCGAAAGCATGATAATCGTATGTTTAAGGAATATAAAACTATGACTAAGAAAAAAGGACTGGTAAAGAAAATTGTCTTTGGGATTCTGGGAACAATAATTGTTTTCGTTTTAATTGTTTTTATTAACTTAATAATATCAGGGCAATATGAATCTATTGTAACTAAAGGGCAACCTATAGAAAATTACAGCAAACGCAAATCCGCCCTTTTAGTTATTGATATTCAGGAGGCTACAACTGGACAATTTTCTATGTATCCATTCTTCCGGAAGAATTCAGATGAATTGATAAAAAACATAAACAGAATTACGGATAGTTTTAATAATCACAACATTCTGGTAATTCATATCCGAAGTGAAATATCAAATCCATTAATAAATTTATTAAATAGTTCTTACGCAAAAGGTAGTCCGGGGGCACAATTTGATAAACGGATAAAAACAACTTCTGGTTTAGAGGTTATTAAAAGAGCTAAAGATTCGTTTAAAAATACAAATCTGGATAGTATCCTGACCAGCAATAAAGTAAGTGAATTGTATATCGTGGGTCTGGATGCTACTGAATGCATAAATGCAACTGTCGAAGCCTCACAGAACAGAAACTACAAGGTTAATATTATTGAAGAAGCAATTTTATCTAAATCAACTGAAATGAAGGATAGTATGATTGCAGTTTTTAAAGAAAGGAGCGTTAAAGTTTTACATATCGATAGTTTAAAAGTATTGGAATAAATAAAATTCAAAACAAATCACACAGAGGGAATAAATCCTCCCCAAAATTAAATAAACAGAACTAACCAAAGATACAAGTTATGGTTAATTTGTTGAATCAGTTTACATTAGACAGTTTTCTTTGAAACATTTGAGAAATAAGACTTTCAACGGGAAATTGCAGGAACTCATTAATAGAGCAGAATCGGGGAATACTGAAGATGTTGATTATATTTTGAATCATTTAAATGACTCCCCAACTTTTGCCGTGACCAGATATGTTGATTATGCTTTAAGTCTTGTTGAAAATTTGGACGGGATAGAACGTCTTGAATACTACCTATTTAATGGAAGTCTAATTCAAAGAAATTATTGTAGTCTATATTTTAACAGAAGAGGTGATTGGACAATAGTGAAAAAAGCTCTTCATCAGGGACTGATAGATGAAACTCAGGCTTTTGCAAGATAATTTACTAAACAAGAGATTATAAAATAAAACAAACCTTAAGAGGGACAATTAAGGTAAGTTGTTTACCCGGGTTTCGGGACAGGTTGTCGCACTTTTTGTGCCCGCCATGGCGGGATTTGTCTGCGCCGAGCTCGTCGGAGATTACCCCGCACGGCGGGGGCTCGCAGAGAATTCCATCAATACCATTTTCATACATAAAATAAACGAACACTAACGTACCAGGTTAAAACTATGAGTAAATACAAAATTCTTCGTGTTGACCATTATGACCCTATCGCGGTAGGTAAACGAAGAAGACGTATCAACATTATGTTTGCTGTCATTGCTATGCTATCAGCTCCGATAATTATTTTATTACACCTGCAATTCAATGTCGGAATTGACGAAACAAACCTGATGTTAATGATCCTATATTGTGGATTGCTTTTTTTGCTTTTTCGCAAATTCAGAATAGAGAATAATAAATACAAAACGATCGGAGATATCGAATTTACTCGAAAAAGAATCATTAAACGTATTGGAGATACATTCTCTGAAAACAGTTATGATTCAATTGAGTCAATTGAATTACAGAAGCATATTCCTGCATCATTAATTTCTGAGAGTAAATCGGGATTTTACACATATATCCTTTCGATTAAATTTAAAGACTCTCATAAAGACAGCATTATCGTGTCGGACAGACCACTTGATAAAATGCAGAACATAAGTATAACTGATACACTAAAAGCTTTAAAAAGAATAGTTACTACCAGGATAAATATAAAATAGCGAAACGCCTGCACAGACAATATGGGTAAGTTGCTTCCCGAGGTCTCGGGACAGGTAGTCACGGTTTTTGCTTTCCACCGTGCCGGGTGCAATTCATTGTCATGCAAGTCATGCAGGTCGTGCAGGTTGAGGATCCGCTCTTGTTTCAAGCTGGATAGTAAGATTTTTATAAGTTTTGTAAACATAAAAACAAGTTATGGTCAAGCCATTGGTAACATGACAGTTACGTATGTCTTAATTAAAATTATTGCTCTCGTGACAGCTAAACCAATACAAGATAACTTTGTACTTTCTATCAGGACTTGGCCCGCGCGCAAAATTTTTTAATAAAACTCTGTGGCAAATTGCACACATTTGCAAGCCACACAACCCAACCCACAAACAAAGCTTGTAAAAGAGCACAATTTGAAAATACTTAACATTTAGTAGCTTTGAGAATAAGCATATCAATAAAAAAATAGAATCCTTAAATTATTATGTCATGGCAAAAGCATTTCTATCACATAGTAGCAATAACCACTTGTCGAGAAAATTTGAAAAAAAATTGCTATTTAGATTCATTGACATTTGAAGCAGGTGAACTCACAATAGATAAAATCTTTAAAAGCCTTGAAGTTTAATATAAACATCGCGACCGTAATTACGACCTCAACCGGGATAATTTTATCGCCCCGGTCAATTATCGCCCGGATGGCTCAATGATAGATGATTAGAGTAAAATGAAAAAAAATAGCTGATCATCCGTCATAAGATTTAAATATATTGTCAGCAACCATTTCGCGCCATCAGTTTACTAAGTTAACCTTAGCAGGCTCTGCAGCGTTGCTGACGTCAAGGATGCATGGCATTGGTAAAGTGCCATCGGGCAGCAACAACCCTATACGCCTTAGCAGCCCTGTCTGGGGCGACCTTAAAGACCCCTGTGAATGGGTTAATTCCATAAATGCAAAAGGGTACAGCGCTGCCCTTTGCCCGGTTTCGGTTGGCGCCGATGAGCAAACTATCAAATCGTTTGAAAAAGCAGCTAAAGAAGCAAACATCATTATTGCCGAGGTGGGAGCCGGGAGCAACCCTGTCAGCAGTGACGAAGAATCAAGAAAGAATGTAATTAAAAAATGTAAAGATTCGTTCGCTCTTGCCGAATTAATTGGCGCCAATTGTTATGTGAATATTGCCGGATTACGCAGTAATTCTGTTTATTAAAGAATATTCCAGACTATGAGAACAGTAGAAAAAACAAACCATTGCCGCTTTTATACTCTTATAGCGGTTATTATTGCCGGTATACTGATTACGCCTCTCTTTCTGCAGGAAGCATATTCACAGCCGGGGAACACCGGTCCGTTGCAGGTTAATAAAATGAAATTTTCCCTTATGACCTATACTTTTGCACGTCAGGATTGGAAGAAAGATGGCAATTTCGATCTTGAGAAGATGTGCAAAACAGGAATGAGACTGGGAGTTGATGGTGTAAATATTGTTTCCCATTCTTTTTCGCCCCTGGATCCCGGGAATATCCGCAAAGTATTGGAAGAACACGGACAGAAGGTTGTGTGCTACACGTTTTTTCCGCCTCTTAATAAACCTGACAGAGCAGGGAGGGAAGCCGGGATTGAAGAAGTAAAAAAAGCAATTGAAATAGCGAAGCGTTTAGGGGCAGAAATGGTAATGATCCATACCCCTGGAAATTCAGAAATGACCCAGGAAGAATGCCGTGTTAACTGGATTCATGGATTACAGGAGGCCATTTTATTTACAAATGCCGCCCGACTGATCTTGACCATCGAAAGTATCAGGAACAGTCCGCTTGGCACTTCGGAAGAAATGCTAAGGGTTATTCGCGAAGTGCCAGGTATTAAATTAGTGTTCGATACGGGCAACATATATGCTTGTGGCGAAGATCCTGTTGCTTTTTACAATGCCTGCCGCGAACATATTGTTCATGCTCATTTTAAAGATGGGCGCTGGCACAATGTAACAAAGAATGATGGTTCAACTTTACGCGATTTTTCTAACGAGCTCATTGGCGAGGGGGATATCAATTTTACGGAATGTGTGAAAGCTATGGTAAAAGATGGCTACAAGGGCTACGTCGATATAGAATACGAAGGCAACAAATATACCCCCGATGCGGCTAACCAGAAAGCAATTGAATACATTAACAATATCCTGAATCCAAACTAATACTAAACAACATGACAACACTGACAAAAGTAACCTGCTCAAGCTTGTTAAAGGGGCGCATCAGACAGATGCTGATAGCAGTATTTCTTGTTTCTTGTATTTCACAACAAAATACTAATTCGCAAAATGCACCTTACAAAGGTGTTGACGAAAAAACAATGTCTAAACTGGGCTGGAAAGTTGCCATCCAATGTTGGACATATAATACATTGACTCTTTTCGAGGCGCTCGATAGCGTTCAAAGCTTGGGAGTACATTATGTAGAATTGTTATCGTACCAGAAATTATCGAAGGACATACCTCAAAAAAGCGGCCCTGATATGGATGCGGTAACCCTAGGAAAATTAAAAGCTAAGTTAAAGGAAAAAGGTATCACTGCAATTGCTATCTGGGTTGACCCTTTCCCTGCAGACGAGGCAAATCTCAGGAAACTATTTGCATGGTCCAAAGAACTGGGAATAGAAACAATTACAACAGAGCCCGATCCGGATAATAAGGTTGCAATGGAATTAACTGCAAGACTTTGCAGTGAATATAAAATAAAAATTGCCGTTCATAACCATCCCCGTAAATCAGATGACGATTCCTACAAATTCTGGGATCCTGATTTTGCTTTAGACGTTGTAAAACAGTATTCTCCTCAAATCGGGATGTGTACCGACGTCGGTCATTGGTATCGCTCCGGACTGGTTTCTATTGATTGCCTTAAAAAGGTAGAAGGGTACATAAATTCAGTCCATATTAAAGATTTAAATCTCGATAAACAGGATGTCCCATTAGGTACTGGTGTGCTTAATGCTTCTGAGCTGTTGGCCGAGCTTAAACGTCAGAAGTTCAAAGGCGTCCTTACCCTCGAATACGAAAGTTGGGGTAGTAAACAGCATGAGGAACTTGTGCAATGTGTGGAATTTCTGAATAAAACAGGTATCAGGTTAGTTAATAATTAAGTGATTTAACAATTAGAAATGTGAAACATGAAAACTAATCATTGTATGCCTGCATCAGGAAAAAGTATTAAAGCTTCAGGATCGAAAAAGATATCGATAAATATCCTGCTGATAATCAGTTTAATAGTATTTTTACCATTATTGTTTAGCAATGACGCGCAGGGAGCCTTTCGCAAAACTGCCTTCGGGGATCCGGACAAGATTGATGTCCTTATCGTGACGAGCGGGCATAACTTCGACCGTGAATCGTTCTTCGGCATCTTCAAATGCGACGACATTATTTATTCGGAGTATATCCTGAAGGATGAAAGCGAGGTGTTTGAGGACATCAATGCCTGGAATTACGATGTCATCCTTCTCTACAACATGACGCAAAATATTTCCACGAAACGACAGGAGAACTTTATGCGGCTCCTGAAGGAGAAAGGCGTTGGCCTGGTAGTTGTGCATCACGCTCAGGCTGCATTTCAGAGCTGGCGGGAATACCATTACATCATCGGAACAGCCTACATTTACTTCGATGTTGAAATAGATGGAAAACCCTGGCCGCACGGCAAGGTCCATGAAGGCTTGCATATCACCGTCTCAGTAAGGGACGACCGGCACCCGATTACCCGGGGCATGAAGGATTTCGAGATTATCGACGAAACCTACATGGGGCGATGGTGGGCAAAGGATAACCATGTCCTGCTGACCACAAGTCACCCGGAAAACGATGAGCCTATTGCCTGGACCAGGAAATATGGAAAATCCAGGGTTTTCAATATCCAGCTTGGACACGATAATCAGGCCTATAACTGCCCTGAATTCCGCGAATTAATTGTCCGTGGTATACGATGGACGGCAGGCGTAATAAAATAATATTAGTATTATATGAAAACACCTAAACTAATAGTTTCTTCTAAAGAAAAGGGCAATCAAAAGCAAGATGGCATATCGGGAATCAGCCGTCGCGATTTTTTATATAAAGGCGGTACTTTAGCCCTGGGTCTGGGGTTTCTTTCCGGGTCATCGGTATTTGCTAACAAATATAAACCTGTTTCACACCCTATACTTTCTGATGTTGAAAAACTAGGCTGGCGTGAAAGCGTACAAGGCTATACATATCGACGCTTTTCTCTTTTCGAGGCTTTGGTCATGGCCTCAGAGATTGGTCTTCGATATTTTGAAATACGGAGCAACCTGAAATTGGACACAAACCGACCTGACAAAAAAGCCGATGAGAATATGCCTGAAGATGCCCGCAAGGAGCTTAAAACAAGGCTTGCTGATTGTGGTTTGTCTGTACCCAGTGTTTTTGCCGATTTCAATGGTGAGGCAGACCAGGCAAAACGCCTTCTTGAGTTCTGGAAAGGGTTTGGTACGGATATTATTGTGGCAGAGCCCCTGGCAGGGTCGCTTGATATGCTCGAAAAGCTTTTTGAAGAATTCGGCATGAAACTGGGGCTGCACAATCATCAGAAAGGCCAATCGAACTTCTGGAGCCCTGATATAATATTGGAGGTCTGTAATGGCCGGGGAAAGCAAATAGGTGCATGTTGCGACGGCGGACAATGGGTACGTTCGGGGCTCGATCCGGTCGAATGCCTTCAAAAACTGGATGGGCGTATTATTAATTTCCACCTCAAGGATGTGGAAAAAAAAGGAGACCTCCAATCTCCAAACACAGTTATCGGACAAGGTCGGGCCGAAAGTGCCAAGACTCTCGAAGAACTTAAAAAACTGAATTATAAAGGTTTAATCGTTATTGATTTCGAGCATGATACCGCTGCTTTGCAGGAAGACATGGCACGTAATATTGCCTTTATAGAGGAACAGGCTAAAAAGCTTGTTAACTAAAGTGAAAAAACAGAAACGAATTATGTTCATCATGTAAAAATAAATTCAAATCTTTACATATGATGTTGGTATATTCTGATGCAGAACTTTACAGGTGTATCAGAGCTACTGCTGACAATTCTCAAATACCCGGAAAGAGGCATGGTGGCTGGTCTGAGAGCCTGTACCGGAAAATAGGGGGAACCATACCTGTCTATCACATTCAGGGAGAGCTGGCAGATGAGCTAAATGATCCACAAAACACCAAAAGAATAATATCTAATTAATTCTGAATCATGAAAACTTCAATCAAACTGGCCTTACTATCGACCATGATTCTTGTGATAGTACTTACGAACTGTACACAGAAATCCCAAAAGCTTCCATGGGATCGGGAAATTCCGCTCCGGGAAGCTGCGAAATCAGTTTTCATCGAAAACACACTAAATCCTGCAAATCCCCAGCCTGACTGGGGCAGCTATCCCTCCGGCAATGCGATGACCATCAATAACCTGAAGATGAGAACCACGCTATGGGGACCGCCTGAAAGGGTCACTCTCAGCCTGACGAAAAACAACGTCTGGGACAGGAGGGTAAATACACGGGGACTCGAAGCCCCGACACTTCAGGAGATGATTGATGGTGCTTATTCACCAGCCAACAAGGGTTATGAAGGGGTGGCCCACGATTGTCAGCGTCCGCGGGCTTATGGTTATCTGCTTAAGGAAGGCGGATTCTATGATCCCTACAGGGAACCAATCGAGTATCCTATGCCATGTCTCAAACCCGTTGGACAGATCATCATCGGGATGGACCCAATGGCAGGAGCCACACCACCGCTGGTGACCCAAAGCTGTGCAAACGGCCTGGTGAAACTGGAGGAGGTCAGTGGAGACGCCAAAGCAACTTTGCAATATGTGCTTGGTATGACAAGTAATCTATATGCAGTCCGTGGTGAATTTTCCGGCATTAAAGTACCAATATGGCTGAGGCTCTATCGCCACCGCGACACAGCCCACAGGAAATACATGAACGCCGACGGTATAACTTACTTTGTTCCGGGTACCGAAGCCGATAGTGCATTTAATTACCCGATGGATCCGCCAAGGAGCGGATCAGACGGGCGCTATTTCTGGATTCATCAGAAAATGCCGCCTGAAAAGACATTTCCTCAGGGATTCGAATATGTGCTTATGGGATTGGTTATCTCGCCGGGACAGGTGGAAATGGAGACAGTGGAAGGTCGGACCGGACTGGGAACTCCGCCCCCGGATACCCTGATTGCTTCAGCTTCAGGTGCTGCAGCCACTGCAATTTTCAATACGGGGTATGATGGAAAACTGGAAGCCCTCGTGACCATCGTGACAACCATGGATAGCACAGACGTTTTTGCACTGGCCAGGAAGAGGCTTGGCGATGCTGAGGTGAATGGTTTCGATGGCGTGGTTAAGGAAAATACGAAGTGGTGGAACGCTTTCTACGGCATGCGTGAGAACGGACGTGTATTCAATGGAGTGACCGGAACACAGTGTACTGAAGATATCCTGAACATCTACAGAAGTTATGCTGATGGTCATGGAGGAGGCACAAAGACCGATATGCGCAAGTATGAATGCAGCGCCTCATATGTTCCGCCCGAAAGAGATCAGCAGCTATGGAGCAGTGCTCCCTGCTATAACGAAGTCTTCACAAGCAACCGTTTCGTACGAAACCGGGCCGACAACCAGGATATGTGGAAGCAGCTCGTATGGCATTGGATGGAAGGCGGACAGGATAATGCCAGGAATATGTTCGGCATGCCGGGTATGGCCATATTGCATGGATACCAGCCACCGGTGAAACCTGATAAAATTGTTCACACTACAATTACACTGGAGCTGTGTCTTGAAACGATGGCTCAGATCATTAAGCCGGCATGGGACGAATGGGACTATGGCGGCGACATTCAAATCCTTCGGGAAGAGTGCTATCCTCTGATGCGTGAGATGGCTCTCTTCTACGCAGCCTACGCTAAAAAGGGCGATGACGGCTATTACCACATAATCCCGTCAATGGAACCTGAGCGATGGGGCTTCTATGCGGAATTTGCCCGTAATAAGGACGTGATAAGTTCGTTGTGCATGTTCCGCTGGGCATTGAACCGCACAGCCGAGGCGTCGGAGATACTTGGCGTGGATGAAGAATTGCGCGGGAAATGGCGCGAAATTGCTGAGAACCTGGCTCCATACCCCACATGGGATACACCTGAGGGGCCCGTATTCACAGCCGTACATGGTGTTAAACCACAACACATGGCACCTGATCATTTTGGAGAGGCGGTAGAATATCCCACGATTCTGGCTGATGAAATCAACCTGGATTCACCCCCGGAATTAAAGGAAATGATGCTTCGTACAGCACGGATGCTGGAGACGGCAGAAACTACTGAACAAACATTGACACTCCTGGGAGTCACCCAACAGTCGTGGAACGGAGACGCCGAAGCCCTTCTAAACAGCCGCAGCGGGCGGATCCACCTGTTCCCGGCGATATCGCCGGAAGCTGAAATAGCATTCCACAACTTCCAGACCCGGGGCGGTTTCCTTGTCTCTGCAGCAAAGAACGCACAGGAGGTTTACTATCTCGAAGTTCAGCCGCAGAGAGATAACATATGCCGTATAATGAATCCATGGCCCGGACGGCAGGTATCCATATACGAAGCCGGGAAAAGAGAGCCTTTGCAAGTTGATATTGAAAGGAGTAATGGCGAATGCCTTGTATTTACAGCTGTTGCAGGTAAAAAGTATTCCTTTAAACCACAGAACGTAAACTGATAGTCCGAGGCATCCTGTGGACAGTCGGGGTTGTCTAAGCCAGGAAAAACAAGAATTACTAATCTTATAAACGCTAAAATATGAAAACACAAATAAGCAGACGGAAATTCCTTCATGGCACAGTTGTTTCAGCGGCAGCTTTTACAATTGTTCCACGTCATGTAATGAGCGGAAACGGATATGTTACTCCGAATGATAAAATTGTCCTGGGATTTATTGGTTGCGGAACCATGGGATTGCAACATCTGATAGCCAGGGTTAATATACCTGAGCTGCAGGTTGTAGCCGTGTGCGACCCGGAAAAAGAGAGTACCAATTATGTGGATTTTTCACGCGACGGACTCCGACAAAGGATTGCCAAAGCTTTGAACATACCCGACTGGAGAAAAGGCCAGGGTATTCCCGGAGGACGGGAGATTGGCAGGAATATTGTTGAAACCAGCTATGCCAGTGAACGAACCTCCGGTCAGTTCAGGGGTTGTGGTTCATATTCGGATTTTCGCGAAATGCTGGAGAAGGAAAAGGATATCGATGCAGTCGAAATAATGACCCCTGACCATCTTCATGCAACCATCGCGATAGCGGCAATGAAAAAGGGCAAGCATATTTCAATGCACAAACCTCTCGGGAACCGGTTGAAGGAGGTCCGACTGGTTATTGAGACCGCCCGCAAGACAAATGTGGGCACTTATTTTATGGCTGCAAGCAATGGTAAAGAGGTTCGCAGCATACTACCCTGGATTCAACAGGGAGCAATAGGAAGCCTGCGTGAAATCCACAACTGGTCCAACCGCCCGGTATGGCCTCAGTACACAACAATCCCGACAGATACTCCATCTGTTCCGGACGGCTTTGATTGGGACCTTTGGCTTGGGCCCTCTTTGGAACGTCCATATCATCCCCATTACACACATGCAGTCTTCCGCGGCTGGTACGAGTTTGGAGGAGGGGCAATAGCTGATATGGGTCATTACAGCCTGTGGCCTGTGTTCCGCGAGTTCGGTCTGGACAACCTGGTTCTTGTGGAATCGACTCCAAGCCATGCCTGCACGATAATTGATGGTGTCAGTGGTCGAATTAAAAATGATTACTCCTTCCCACACGCCTGCACGGTTCGGTTTAAGTTTGCGGCCAGGGCCGATCGCCCTGAATTGGACCTGTTTTGGTACGATGGCGGAATGAAACCACAAACACCGGAAGAGATCAGACGGGAAAACCTGGAGCTGCCTGCCGAAGGCATGATGCTTGTCGGCGATAAGGGTAAGATCCTCTGTGACTTCCGGGGAGAGAACCCGAAGTTGTTCTCCGAATCAGGTGTGCGCCAGCTCGACGACAATACCACGAAACCGATGGATCAGGGATCTGACAACGAGTGGTTAAATGCCCTGAAAGGCAGCAAATCGACTTACGCTGATTTTACTCTTGGAGGACCTATTTCCGATGCCTTTAACCTGGCAGCAATCTCACTGCGAATGGGTGGGCAGCGGCTGGTATGGGAGGCTGCCAGCGGCCTGATCACCAACATGGAATCGGCGAACAGATACCTTACCCGCGAATATCGGCCAGGATGGGAATTAACCACATAACCAATATTTAACAATAAAGAAAGGATAATAACCATGAAAAAGTATAATCGTCGTGATTTTCTCAGTACTTCTTTAACTGCAACTGCACTCATGGCTGCTCCCGTTGTTAGTGCCACAACCATTTCGGACTCCTCCGGCAAAGAGCCTGCCGGATACCCGGAGATGAAGCTGTCTGTTCTCTCGTATTCGTTTCGGGGGCTCCTTGCAGCGGGAACGATGGACATTTTCGGTTATTTTGAATCCTGTAAATACCGTTATAACCTCAGATATGCAGATATTTGGAATGGGTTTCTTACCAGCATGGATGAAGAATACCTGAAAAAGGTCCGGCAAGCTCTGGATGAACGCGAGATGGTGCTTGTTGATCTATGCGCGGATCAGGTAAATATATGGGAAGACGACCCGGCCAAACGCCAGAAAAACCATGAATATGCCCTGGCAAATCTGAATGCTGCCAGGATACTCGGAGCAAGGTTCATTCGGATAGACGCCGGCGGAAGTGGCCCTGCATGGACAAACGAGCAATTCGATCATATCGTCGGGCGATATAAGGAATACGCTCAATTTGCTTACGATCATGGATTTATGATGGGCGCAGAAAACCACTGGGGGCCGGAGAAGATATGGGCCAATCTGCAGAAGCTATATAATGCAGTCGACCACCCGGCTTTCGGGATCTCCTGTCATATTAGTGGCTGGGAAGGCAACCAGGAGGAAAATGACAAAGCCGACCGGCTCGTGGCACCATGGGTCTGCCATACACACTTTGCGGGAAACATAACGGGAGGTCCACTTGAAGAGAAGATGAATAACCTTCGTGAGGCCGGTTATCAGGGTTCATACAGCGTCGAGCATTATGGCAAAAACGAATACGCTGAGGTTGCGATCCAATTGAACCGTATCCGGGCGGTGTTCGATCGATGGCGGACAACGGATTCCAGGAGTTGATATAATTAATTACCGGAGGTGTAATGAAACATCCCCCAAACACTAAGACGTAAATTTTACATGATTGGAGAAAAAGCAATGAACAAATATCGAATTATTTTTCTTTCAAGCTTGCTTGCTATTGCAGTCTTTAAGGCCGGAGGCCAGGATCGGGGTGAATTATCGCTGGAACTTCGCAAAGAAACCAGAACTAAGATATTCAGAGACGGTCGATCAGTAATAGCTTACAACCAAAACGGAACCATGGTCGGAGGAGATCCGTCCGGCCCTTGGAAGAATGCAACTCTGTTTGCGCAGGGAACTCTGTTCAAAGATTCTTCAGGGGCCGTGGTTACTGATGTGGCACTCTGGGAAATGGCCGATCCTGACGGTGATCTGGTCTGGGGTGTGCTATGGCGGCCGACAGATACACCTAATACTCTGGAGATCAAGGCTGGTACAGGGAAATGGAAAGGGATTAACGGCAGGGGGGAACTGCTTGATAGCGAAACCCGGTGGAAAATCGACTGGTCTATTGCTAACCTCGGAAATGCAGCCCTTCGGGGTAAACCAGAGGACTATACATATCACGATTCAGGTTTCAGCTTCCACGGGCCGCACATCACCGAAATGACCAGAATGCTGACCAATGGTGTTACACTGGTGTACAATAACCAGTCGGGTGTACTGCTTAGCGATGACCGTGAGGCCAAAAGCCCGCGCAACCTGGCAACATGCTATGATCGTGGCACCACTTATTGCGTTGGTGCCAAGTACCTTGCTGACATAATGCTGCTCGAAGACACTGATCCTGAAGGTGACATAGTCTGGATTTATCACGAATGGTGGTATGGATTTGGTCCGGGTAGCTATGAATTCATTGGAGGAACCGGCAAGTGGGATGGAATTTCAGGCTACGGAAAATCTCTTGGAGTGCTTCGTGACCGGGTTGACGATCACTGGCTGATTAAGTCAGAAATTCACTGGAACCTGAAGTAACTGATCCTACAGGAGCATAAAGGGGCAGCAGTTGACAAATTTCTTTTGTAAAAGACTGGTAAGCGTTGGGACTGCGTGCCGGTTCCAAAAGTCTAAGTGAAAGATTTAAAGCAAAAAACATTTGACTTTTTCTATAAACGAGCATTTAAAAGCCAAAGAATTAACGAAGAAAGTCTGACAAACTCAAATGTACATCTGTTTGAAAATCTGCAATTAAAAGAGGGTGAATTCATGAAACGCGCTGCAATACTCCTCTTTCATCCTACCCCTAAGGTCTTTATAACAGGCTCTTAAATCAAAATCGGCTATTTTCAGAAGATGATGATTTGAAATTTCTGGATGAAATTCACGGTAATTTGTTTGAGCAAATTGAAAAATCTATTGATTTGCCTTTCACCAAATACATCAAAGCAGACATCAGCTATAAAGGTTTAACAAGGGTGGAATAATATGAATATCCTAAAGAAGCAATAAGAGAAGCTTTACTGAACACCATTGCACACAAGGACTACTCAGATGGAGTTCCTATATAGATTAGTGTTTAAGGAGATAAATTTATTTTTTGGAATGAAGGACATCTACCTGAAAATTGGACAATATAAGAACTTATTGGAAAAACAGGCATCAAGTCCTTACAACCCTGACATAGCTAATGCCTTATTCCGTAGTGGTTATATTGAAGCCTGGGATCGGGGAACAATTAAAATTATAAACGAATGTAGACAAGCAGGGATCCCTGAACCTCTTTTTAGTTATGATTCGAGTAATATATCCGTAGAGTTCAGAAAAGACATCTACAACGAAAAATATCTAAAATCTTTAAATTTGTATGAGAGTCAGATAAAAGCCGTTCTATATCTGAAAAAGAAAGGTAAAATAAACAATAGTGATTATCAGAATTTGAATAATGTTTCTAGAGAGACAGCAACAAGAGATCTTAAACAGTTAAATAACAAGCAACTCATAAGGCCAAGCGGACAAAAAAGAAGCAGGTACATTTTATACACTTATTTGAATTGTGTCATAATTGCGTCATAAAAAAAGTTATAATTATTTGCAAGCACATTGCCAAAGCCGCACAAGCCGATCCTCAACTAAAGCTTTGGCAAAGAGCTTGCAAATAGAATTAAACAGAATTTTAAAATTTTTCTCCCTCGCGCCGACACAATAGAATTTCTGCAACAGGACTAAAAAAAAATCAAAAAGATATTATTCTTACACCTAGACAATTTTCTGGTACCTAGACAAATAAAAAAGGCCTGGCCCATAACACGGAGGGTATAATTCATAAGCTCGTCACGGTTTTTGCTTTAGCTCCTGCACCAATGACAGATTTGTAATAACTTATACCGCGACCGCGCCAGCGCCCGCTATTAAAACTTGTGTACCTTGACTTGTAACCTGCTCCCGATCAACCTTGTACCGCGACACTCGTATTGGCTCACAAAGTTTGTACCTAGACGGCAAAAACCGCGCCGTACTCTCCTCGCACCGTGACAACTTTCTGGCTAAAGTACCAGGACCCTGCCCGGATGCTTCGTCGAGTAACGCTTACGAAATTATACCGCCGGGCCTTTAGATTTAAGGTAGCCTGCGACCCTGATCGAAATAATATTAAAAAATTTAATAAA
Source organism: uncultured Bacteroidales bacterium (assembly GCA_963701745.1). Lineage (GTDB taxonomy): Bacteria > Bacteroidota > Bacteroidia > Bacteroidales > VadinHA17 > LD21. The sequence continues at coordinate 39,639 of CAVPBE010000002.1, forward strand.
TTCAAGATGAAAATGACTATTCAAAGATTAAAAACGATTGGATTGTTTTTAATTATATCCATTGGACTTTTTGGTCAAAGTGAAATTTCCGAGCCATGGGAAAAAGGGCTTAATCAACGCCAACCTCCAGAAATTGTTTTTAACGCAATTGGTATCAAGTCCGGAATGACAATTGGTGAAATAGGAGTAGGTCGTGGAAGGTATACTGTGCTTCTTGCAAATAAAGTAGGCCAAACAGGAAAAGTCTATGCAAATGATATAGACGAATCTTCTCTCGCATATCTCCGAGGCCGTTGCAGAAGATTGAATCTTACCAATGTGGAAACAATTGTTGGGGAAATGGACAATCCTTTATTCACCAACAACTCGCTTGATATGGCAATAATGGTTTTAGTATACCACATGATTGAAAATCCGGATAATCTTTTAAAAAACCTTAAAAAGAGTCTTAAACCTGGATCAAAGCTGGTTATATTGGACCCGCGTGACGAAGAGATTGACCGAGAATTTGGAATAGACAGATCTAAATCCGACTCAAAAATTCCAACTATAAATGAACGGATTCAGAAAAGTGCAAATGTTGCAGGTTATAAACTCGTTAAAATTGACACAATACTTCCTCATGATTATATTTTTATTCTTGAACCCCAAATAGCCGTTCAAAAGAAATCTGCAGCAGAACTAATTCAAAAATCCCTGATTCAGAATGGAATCAATGCCTCAATAACGCTATTTAACAAGATAAAATCAGATTCAGAAAAGTATGATTTATCTGAGAAGGTATTTACAATCCTTGGAAATGAATTCATTGGTGCTAAATCTTATGCAGAAGCAGTTGCAGTATTAAATATGGGACTCGAACTATTTCCAAAATCGTCAAAATTATACGGTGAGCTTGGAGAAGTTTACCTGCTTACCGGGGACAAGGAGAAGGCAAGGCAAAATTATAAATTATATCTTGAGAACGGACCTGACAGCTTGAATGCAAAGACTATAATGCAAAATTTTGATGTGATGTATGATCAGATGAGTCATCAAAATTGAAATTAATAACCCTAAACCTAACACGGTCAATGCTAAATAGGTTTGTCACGGTTTTTGCCTTGCCCCTGCATCTTTACAATTTTATAGTGGCTCTTGCATCCGGACACCCGCCTTCGCTCCGCTTCGTCGGGCAAAGCTCGCATCTGCCCGCAATCTAATTTCTGCACCGTGACAGTTTTCTGGCTAAAGTACCATCCCCTCCCGAGTACTCGGGATCGGGACTGCCAGGTGCTTGTGTCGGGTAACTGTCCAGCGCGGCAGGCTGGCTCCTTCGCTGGAACAGCCCACCGGGCTGTTCCTAAACGCTCGGCCCTCCATATTGCCGGGCCGTTAGTGGCAATATTCACCGTACCGATTTGACATTCAATTAAATCCGTAAGATTGCAATTCTATAAACTTGACCATTAGTCAATATATGAACTCACAAATTAACTAACCCTGATCAACCATGCAAAATGAACTAAGACCTTTCTGGAACCGTATATTTAGCTTTAATTGGAAATTTGGATTATTTCTGATTCTATCTGTTTGCATCACACGATTTTTCTTAGTACTTAATGCAAATGCTACTCAAAATTATAGTTATATAGGTCTGATAATGGTTATTTCTGCTATCGTACCTTTCATTTTCTTGAGTAAAAACGGATTAAAAAAAATTGGAATCACCAAACCAACACATTACAAATGGTTATTACTGGCCTTTATTTCAGGACTTCTTTTTAGCATATTACTTTACTTTCTTGGACAAGTCCTATATGGTAATTCTTTAGAAAACTGGTATTTCTACATCGGGAAATCTTATAATATTCCTAATGAGATAAATCAACACGATAAAGCAATCTTTTTTATTATTACAGCTTTTACCGCAATGATATTCAGCCCAATTGGAGAAGAATTCTTTTTCAGAGGAATTGTACATGAAAGTTTTGCCAACTCCATAGGTGAAAAACAAGCTTCTCTTGTTGATAGTTCTGCTTTTGCTTTAACTCATATTTCTCATTTCGGATTAGTAATAATTAACAATCAATGGAAACTTTTAATAATACCTGCATTAATCTGGGTATTTAGTATGTTTTCAGCGAGTATTGTTTTTTTCGTTTTTAAAAAACGATCCGGTTCAATACTAGGAGCCATTCTTTGTCATGCTGCATTTAACCTGGGAATGATTTTTTGTATTTTCTATTTAATGTAAAAACTGACTTAAAAAAAGGGACAATATGGGTATGTTGTTTCCCGCCTTGTGGGACAGGTCGTGCAGGTCGTGCAGGTCATGCAAGTCGTGCAGGTCGTGAAGTCGTTCAGTTGTGCGGTCATGCGGTCGTGCAAGTCCTAATTTAACATTGATCTGCGGTACCGCCCCGACGCCTTGACGCCTTGACGCCGCACACCCTTTCTTAACCTATTCCCCAACATTTCTTTGACAATTAGTTTATTTCGCTGTAAATTCAGTTAGCAATGCAATTCCCGGGAGAGTTTTTTGCGAACAACCCAACTTACACGAAAAATCAATTACACATAAATTACGACAATGGGAAAAAACAAGATTGAAAATAAATCGAATGAACTAAGCCAGAGTCCTTTTTCTCAGACGTTCTTCCATGGTACAAAGGCAGACTTAAAGATTGGAGACTTTATCGAAGTTGGTCTTAACTCGAACTATGGACAAAGGAAGAATGCGAAATATATCTACCTGACAGCAACCTTGGATGCCGCTATTTGGGGTGCTGAACTTGCCCTGGGGGAAGAGCGCGAAAGAATTTATTTAGTTGAACCAACAGGACCAATTGAGGATGACCCCAATTTAACTGACAAAAAATTCCCGGGTAATCCAACAAAATCTTATCGCTCAGAAGATCCGTTTAAAGTCGTTGGCGAAATTACTGTTTGGCAAGGACACTCACCAGAACAAGTTAAAGCAATGAAAGACCAAATAGCAAAACTTAAAGAACAAGGTATTGAGGCAATAGAGGACTAATTTTTATTCCGTTATGTGAGTGAGAAGTATTTAAGATTTCCTTTAAAATTCTAATTATACATTATATGGCAACAATACTAAAAGCAGAAAATAGAGAATTTCAAGAGGATCCCAACAAGATTGACCATTTCCGTTTATTCTCTGATGTTTCCAGAAAAAAGATGGGAGTAAATCCAAAAAATTTAAACTTCGATCTGAGATTACTAAATCCAGGACAATTTTCAGCCCCGTACCATTTTCATAGATATGCTGAAGAATTATTCATCTTGTTATCAGGTTCAATGACATTAAGAACACCTGATGGACTTGAGGTTTTAACAAGCGGGGACCTTGCATTTTTTGAAATGGGTGAAACGGGAGCTCATCAGTTTTATAATCATTCATTAGAACCCTGTACCTATCTCGACATAAGAACATATATCGGATTTGATATAGCTGAATACCCTGATTCAAACAAAATTCTAATCGCTCCATCATTTGAGATATTTAAAAATGACTCTCAGACAGACTATTTTGAGGGCGAAAAGGACATCATGGAAAAATGGGACAGGGTTAAAAATAAATAAAACCAGCCATTAATACGGACAATATGGGTAAGTTGTTTCCCGAAGTCTCAGGACAAGTTGTCCTCGTTTTTGCATTCCTGCCTGCCGGCAGGCAGGTGTTAATGCACCCAAGACAATTTCGTAATGACCGGTGCTTGCGTCGGGTAACATGCCACCGCTTCAGGCTGGCTCCTCGCTATCCCGATCCCGATTACTCGGGATCGGGACTTTACGCTCGGCCCCCGCTGAGGCGGGGCAGGCTCTCTTTATTGCCGGGCCGTTAACATTAATTCCTTAATAAACAGCGATATACACAATATGTTAATGTAGAACAAAAACTCATAAATTTGAACTTATAAGCTGTTATTTAAATTGATCTTATGAAAATTCTTAGACTTGGATTTATACTTATTCTTGCTTCTCTTCATGGTTGCACTGAGAAAGAAAACATTACTCCTCCCATACTGGTTTGCAGTTATGATTGGCTCACTAATCCTTTTTACCATTCCTTGCCCGAAATAACTGATTCAACAGGCTTATACAAGAGGCCTGCCTACAAACTCGCCCAATCTGATTCATCGTTGTATTTATGTTGCAAATCTGAGGACCGCTGGTTTGAGGGCGGTTGGTGGGAACTCATAGAGATTTCAGATTGCAGTGCAGGAAAAGTTTATTATCCCTGTGCCCGTAATCCTGGTGAGCAATCAATGCTTGGATTTGATCCTGAGAAACATCCTGACTGGAATCAATCCGATCCTGAACAATTCCCATATGAGAATTTCTGCACTGCAACAACATGGAATTCATCGACATTTACTTATAAATATCTTAATGATTCCACAATTATAACTTCCCGCGGAGGTGCGACTCAAGCTGGAGTATCCCCGGAAGCATCAGCATTCTTTAGAATGTATTTGACTTTATTGCACAATACAACTCTTATCATTAAAAAGAATAAGAATCTTCTTGAATTAAGAACACCTGATAATGTGTTTCTCAGGTTTTACAAATAATATTTTATTGTCCATTTACAGGATATTATGATAATATTTGAGAACCATTGGTATAGGACTAATAAAGGTTCTAGATTGATAAAAAACCAATGCTAACCGGACAATAAAGGTAAGTTGTTTCCCGAGGTCTCGGGACAGGTTGTCACACTTTTTGTCCCGCTTCAGCGGGATTGAACAATTTAAGAACTGCTGAACAGCATAACCGAACAACTGCATAACAACCTTTGTGCCGTTACGCCGTTATACCTTGACGCCTTGACGCCTTGACGCCTTCACGCCTTCACACCTCACGCCGCACGCCGCACACCATCTCTTAGCCTGTTCCCCAACATTTCTTTGATAATTAGTTTATTTCGGTGTAAATTTCAATAGCAAAGCAATTCCCTGGAGAATTTTATTGTTGGAGCATCCCGTTAAATACGGCAGACAGCTTGTTGTTAGTCCGGTGTTTTGTGACTGACTGGACGGGAGTGTTACATTCCTGAATGAATATTTACATTTTAACCACTGGATCGGACTCGATAGCGTGATGATGGTATATTTTAGGAACATAAAAATAAGTTAGGTGGCATACTTTCATAAGCAAGAAAAATCTGATATGAAAATTAAATTACTCTTAATTGTATTCTCATTGTTGACTATACATTCATTTTTTGCCCAAACCAATGCGGAGGTACTTAATTCTGAAAAACCTGGAAAAAATGTCGTCTTTGGCACTTTTGGAATATGGCAAATGTATAGTACCATAATGGGACACTATGAACGTGCCATTATTCATCATCCAAACTCATTTGTAAATTCAATTGGTATCAGACTAGGTACTGGTTATTCAACAGTTTGGGCAGAAGGTGGAGGAATTAATTATTCCACAAATGTATTTACAATCCTAGGAAGGGAAATTAGCCATTTAGAAATCGGTGCTGGATTATTGTTGGCACCATGGACATCAACCAAGGAGTATAATCTATTTCCATCTTTTAACTTAGATTATAGATATCACAGACCTTCTGGATCTTTGATTCTTCGAACAGGCATTGGTTGGCCTGAAGCTGTACATCTTAGTATAGGCTATTGTTTTTAGTACAAACAACATAATAAAAACTACTACGACCACCTAACACGGATAATATGGGTAAGTTGTTTCCCGCTTTTTTATTGAAAAAGCGGGACAGGTTGTCACGGTTTTTGCCCCGCCAGGGCGGGGTTTCGTCGCCTCGCTTCTCAACTTTCGCTCCTGAAACCAAGACAAATACGTATTGGTTGTTGCACCCGGCACCCAACTTCGCTCAGGACAGGCACACGCATCAGCACGTAATTAAATAATTTGTACCCATGACGTTCGTTCCGCTCAGTCAGGGTCTTCGACGTGACAGCTTTCTGGCTAAAGTACGAGGACCATGCCCGGGTACCGCGTCGGGTAACACGCCACCACGGCAGTCAGGCTCCATCGCTGAAATTGCCTTCCAGGCAATTTCTTTACGCTTGGCCCCCGCTGAGGCGGGGCAGGCTCTCCATATTGCCGGGCCGTTAGCAAACCTGAGGACTATTGCCCAATAGAAAATTCATTCAAAAAGCCTTGACACTTTTAGTAAACTTACGTATATTTGTAAAATAATTCATACGTAATATGGACACAAAATTAACATTAAGCATAAATAAGGAAGTTGCACATAAAGCAAAAGTTTATGCAAAGACTAAAGGAAGGAGTCTTTCGGATCTTGTAGAAAATTATCTAAAGCTTTTAACTAAAAATACTCCCATTGAAGAGACTGAATACTCTCCAAGGGTAAAATCTTTGCTCGGTAGTGTGACCTTGCCTGCTGACTTTGACTATAAAAAGGAACTTGGTGACGCTCTGGTAAAAAAGTATCTTTAGTATGACAGATATATTTATCGATACAGACGTTATTATTGACTTCCTGATTGACAGAAAGCCTCATTCAAGGGAAGGTGCAATCATATTTACTCTGATTGAACAAAAGAAGCTCAAAGGATATGTTTCTTCATTGACTTTTAGTAACCTATATTATGTACTTAGAAAAGTAGAGTCACATAATAAGGTAATTGCTAAACTAGACAGTATTTCGAGATTGTTGACAATCCTAAAAGTTGACCAACAAACTATAAAAGATGCAATTGCATCAGGATTCACTGACTTCGAGGATAGTATTCAATATAATTGTGCCCTTGACTATAAAAAGATTGACGTCATAATTACTAGAAACACAAAAGACTTTAAAACCTCAGAAATCCCGGTGATGACTCCTGCTGATTATTTAAAAACGATCAGCAGCTAAAACGGACAATAAAGGTCATTTGTTTCCCGCCTTGTGGGACAGGTCATGCAGTTCATTCAAGTCATGCAAGCTGAGGATCCGCCAGTTGGCGGAGACGAAGTCCCGCTTAAGCGGGATCATGCAATTTGTACAATTTAAAAACTGCATAACCGTCCCGACGCTACGGTCGGGCTTGTCCTGACAAACGAAGTTTCGTCAGTGGGTCTCCGTTTCACTTCGACATAACTGAAGAACTGCATAATTACCTTTGTACCGTTACGCCGTTATACCTTGACGCCTTGACGCCTTCACGCCTTGACGCCTTCACGGACGCCTTCACACCTTCGCACGCCGCACGCCGCACACTGCACACCATCTCTTAACCTGTTCCCCAACATTTCTTTGATAATTAGTTTATTTCAGTGTAAATTTCAATAGCAAAGCAATTCCCTGGAGAATTTTATTGTTGGAGCATCCCGTTAAATACGGCAGACAGCTTGTTGTTAGTCCGGTGTTTTGTGACTGACGGGGGCTTAATATTTATAAAGGTTACACTTATTTCGGACTGGATAGAATAATAATGGTAGGTTTTAGGAATATATAAGTAAGTTTGGTGCAAGTGGTGGCTAAAGTTTTGAACTCAATAACTTGGAAAATATTGATTGTCTTACGATTACTCTTCTACTTTTCTTTATCATATCTTTTAAATCCAATCGCTTTTCGAGGCTGTGGACTTTCATGCTGTTGGATTAACTCATCAAGATAACTGAAAACTAATTCAATGTTTTTATCATGATTCGTAATTTGCTTCTTGATCTCTTCAATTTCGATTCGGAGATTTAAAGTATCCATAAGAAGTTCCCGTACCTTAGTAAATACTCTCATTATTTGAATATTCATCATAATGGCTCTACCGCTTCTTAGAACGCTTGATAACATCGCAACACCTTGCTCTGTAAAAGCCATTGGAAAGTATCTTGACCCACCCCAACTTGAGGTCACAATTTGTGACCTCAAAATTGTAAACTCTTTATTATTAAGCTCAAACATAAAATCATCAGGGAACCTTTCAATATTCCTACGGACTGCTTGTTTTAAAGCTTTTGTTTCCACCCTGTATAATATTGCAAGATCGTGATCAAGCATAACTTTCTTTCCTCTTATGAGATAAATCTTGCTACTTATGATATCGTCTGGGATTGTTGTAATAGTCTCCTTCTTAGTCATTTGATCAGAGTTTAGTTCGTAAATGTAATGATAATCTTGAGGTCACAATTTGTGACATCAATATCTTTATCAACGATAAACAAAATAAAATACACCAACACCATAACACGGACAATATGGGTATGTTGTTTCCCGTCCCGAGTACTCGGGATCGGGTAACACCGACTAAATTATACCGGCGGTCTGTTGGAGTTAATTACCTGCTAATGAGATAGTTTCGTAGACTTATCGGGATAACGGCAAATTTATGCACCGGGATAAGTTCCTGAAAACAATAGCACACTGATTATTAATTTGTTAACAGTTTACAAATTCGCTGTTATTCAGAATTGATAACAACGCCAATCACTAACAAAAAGCTCAATAAAAATAAATTTTAAAAACAAAAAATCTATAAAATTGTTTACTTGATAAAGTAAAACAATGGCAAAAAATAAGGTTACACTTCACAGAGTTTTTTCAGCTAGTCCTGAGAAAGTATATAAAGCGTTTACAGATGCTGACGCAATGGCGTCCTGGTTACCACCTTATGGTTTTGTTTGCAAGGTAATCAGTATGGATTTTAAAATTGGTGGCACATACAAAATGTCTTTTACAAATTTTACGACGGGTAACAGCCATTCATTTGGTGGTGAATATCTAGAAATTATACCAAATGAACTTTTAAAATATAGCGATCAATTTGACGACCCAAACCTGCCAGGGCAAATGATTACTACAATTGAATTACGCAAAGTATTATGTGGTACAGAACTTTTTGCAACACAAGAGGGAATACCAGATGTAATACCGACTGAAATGTGTTATTTAGGCTGGCAAGAATCGTTAGACAAATTAAAACGTTTAGTAGAACCTAATATACCTGATGCGTAAATCTTTAAAAAACATAAAGGAAAAATATGGCAAAGCAAATATTTATCAATTTAGCAGTGAAAGACCTTCAAAGATCAATGAACTTTTATGCTGCATTAGGATTTTCAAATAATCCGCAATTTTCTGACGACACAGGCAAATGTATGGTTTGGAGTGAAAATATTTTTGTGATGATTATGACACACGAAAAGTTTAAAACCTTTGCAACCAAACCTATTACCGACACAAAATCAAATTTAGCAGGTCTTTTTTCATTGTCAGTGGACAGTATTGATGAAGTAAATAACATTGTGACTAATGGATTAAACTCAGGTGGAACAGAACCAAACGAAATGAGAGATTATGGTTTTATGCAACAAAGGACAATAGAAGATCCTGACGGACACACCTGGGAAATTTTTTATATGGATTTTACTAAATTTCCAAAAGAACAACCAAACGGATAAACTGGATTATTTATAACATAAAATAAAATGGCACAGATCAATCCTCATATTAACTTTAATGGAAATGCAGAAGAAGCGTTCAATTTTTACAAATCAGTTTTTGGCGGAGAATTCTCAAAAATTATGCGTTTCAAAGAACTATCAGGCCCTGAATTTCCAGTGGCAGAAAATGATGCAAATAAAATAATGCACATTGCATTGCCTATTGGCAAAAACATTTTAATTGCCAATGATGTTCCCGAAAGTATGGGACGAACAAACGAAAATGAAAACAGAAGTAAAATTTCAATAAGTGCAGAAAGCAAAGAAGAAGCAGACAAATTATTTAATGGACTTTCAGAAGCTGGGAAAATTGAAATGCCTATTGCTGACAGTCCCTGGGGTTCATATTTCGGAATGTTTAGAGACAAGTATGGTATTGAATGGATAGTGGACTTTGATCCAAGACAAAACGGATAAAGGAACAAAAACAACTTCCGCCAACACGTACAATAAAGGTAAGTTGTTTCCCGAGGTCTCGGGACAGGTTGTGCAGTTCTTGCAAAGCGGGATCATTCAAGTGGTGCAGGTCGTGCGGGTCATGCAGGTCATGCAATTTGCGCAATTTGTACAATTTAAGAACTGCATAACCGCATAACCGAACAACTGCCCCGACGCTACGGTCGGGCTTGTCCTGACAAACGAAGTTTCGTCAGTGGGTCTCCGTTTCACTTCGACATAACTGAAGAACTGCATAACAACCTTTTTGCCTTCACGCCTTCACGCCTTGACGCCGCGAGCCGCATACCATTTTCCCCATACCCCGAACCGGGCCGAGCGTTAAAAAATAGCCCGGTGGGCTATTTTAGCGAAGGAGCCAGCCTGCAGGGCTGGGCGTTGTTTTAGTTCTTCCCCAAACCCCGCACCCCATACCCCATACCATTTCTTAATATTCCCCCATTTCATTGATAATTTGTTTATTTCGGTTTAAATTCCGATAGCAATGCAATTTCCGGAAGAATCTTATTGTTGGAGCATCGCATTACATAAGGCAGACAGCCTGTTGTTAGTCCTGTATTTTGTGACTGACAGGACTGGAGTTTGGCATCCTTAATTAATTTTTTTTGTTAGTTAATCATATCACAGACACGATAGGATGATATATGTAAGTTCTGTAAATATAAAAATAAGCTAGCTGCAAGGCAAATTGAACCAAGCCCTCATTCTACCATGACTTCCTACGCACAAGCAAGAGTTTTGCAGCCCGTCCCTGCAACCGTCCCTGCGCTGCAAAACATATTCTTTTTTTGCCTACAAGGACTTAGTCGTATAGACAGTTTTATCATGACACCACAATCCCTGCCATTTTATAGGGACTTTGACTCCGAGACAACGGTATAATTGTATCCCAACTTCTCTTCATATAATTAGACTGGCTAAAAACAACTTATGTATCAGTTAGCACCGCTAAACACATACTTTACTGCCAACCCTAGATTATGATGTGGCACCACTTCAGATGCTCATATATTTTTCAAGGCGAACAATCTACGTGGTTTATATTCAGTTATTGATGGAGAAGTCGGTAGATTTTGAGCAAGAAATTGGATTGCTTTCATAAAAATTATTTAACTTGTATCAAGATAATGATTTTAAGTATTTTTATCAAAAAACATGGAATTCCACCAAATATATAAAGAATTCTATCCTAAGATATTCAGATATCTAAGCCGGTTATCAGGTAACAATCTGGAAGCTGAAGATCTAACCCAGGATGTTTTTATTAAAGTTAATGAGGCACTTGATAAATTTGAAGGAAGATCTTCACTCTCTACATGGATTTATACTATTGCCACCAATACTGCTAATGACCATTTCAGAAGTGCTTCATATTCAAAAGGGTCAGGAACAATTTTAACAGCAGAAAATATAAAAGAGAATCTGGAAGACAGAAACGTATGGACCTGGCAAACAGAACCCACTTCTGATAAGATGCTTGAGAAAAAAGAAATGAACTGTTGTATCAGAAGGTATGTTGAAGAAATTAATGAAAATTACAGAACTGTCTTTATCTTAAGTGAATATGAAGGATTAAAGAACCAGGAGATTGCAGATATTCTTGGTTTAAGCCTCGATACGATTAAAATCAGACTGTCTCGTGCAAGGAAACAGCTAAAGGAAAAAATGGAAAAGGGATGCGAAATAGCCCGGGAAGAAGGTGGCCTGACATGTAATGAATTATAAAGAGTCTTATCTCCTTTATATCTTTTTTAAATAAACTATTCTTTCAGTAATGTTATTGTTGAACCTTTAAAAATCTTTCCTGCTTAACCTGTCACAAGAATTTTATCCTATAATACTCATATAATTTTCGCCTTTATATCAACCTGTTCTGTTTATGTTTAATGCATGAATTAGATCAGGATTTTAATACCAGTTTGGATTAAATCTTTGGGTGATCTTATAAAATCAAATTCAAGGCGTATCCTTTTTTTCAAACACCCGTCTATAATGTCAAAAAGCAAATTAATTAATAATAATAGAATTAGATATTATGAAGGAAGAAGATATTCTCAATAAAAAGGAAAAAACAGTAGTACTTATAGCCGCATCAATTGCTTCAGGATGCCAACCTTGCACTAAATATCATATTGAGAGAGGTCTGGAAACTGGTTTTACTGAGGATGAAATTAGAAAAGTCGTGGTTTTAGGAATATCAGTCAGAGATAAAGCTACCCGTTACATGGAATCCTTTGCTCTTAACAAAGAAGCAGAAACAAGAACTGAAATTCAGGAAGATTTAGATCGGAGTGACTTACTTGTCGGCATTGCTGCAAGTTACTCCATTAATTTTCAGATAGACTACTCAATATATCTTAGTATAGGCAAAAAAAGAGGAATGAGTGACAGAGAACTGAGTGAAATTATTATAATGTCAAGAGCTGTATCAGATAAAGCCAGATCACTCCTGATTTGATCGCTAAAGGATAATAATCAGCCTCAACAAAAAGAACGAATTTCTTTGTTGAGTTAACACAGCTTTTCAATTAGTCAATTATTTGTGAATGAAACCTTCCTAACTAAATTTTAATTTAAGTGTATCCTTTTTTATCAGCTTCCGTCTATAAAGCTACTAAACAGATTACTAATTTAAAAAGAAAAAAATGAAAACAATAAATTGGGATAGTATGAAATCATGTTGTGACGAAATGAAATCATGTTCATGTACAAATGAAAATTTCGAAGACAAAGGCGAAACTTGGAAAGCGATGAAAGAAGCCATAGGGAAATGCATGGGGCAAATGAAGGAAAAAATGAAAGAAGACAGGAAGCATGGAAAGAATCGTGTAAAACTGTTTGTACTTTTCCCTGGTCTCCTTCTTCTATCCGCTTTTCTGCTAACTTATTTTCTTAATCCTGAAGTGGTGCAGATACTTTGGTTGGTAATCACCGGTTTTTTTATAGGGTTAGGATTATTGTTTATGCTGATGATTACCATATGGTTTAATAGGATTAGAAAGCAAATCAAAGTATAATTCATCAATTATTTATAAATCAATACTTAGAAGTAAATAAAATATTTTAGAAAAATAAGATAAAATGCAATGAAAAAAGTATTATTATTCTTAGGTATTTTTGTATTTGCTTTAGGAATCGCCTGCTTTACAAAGGAAATTACTGGATTGCTTTTCCCTATAGCAGGTTTTTACTATTTTCTAGGGATTCCATCCGAACCCTCTCTAAGTCCTGACGCATACTTTGGAATATATAGTCATGTTCCGTATGTACTTATGAGCGTAGGTTTTTTGCTTATAATAATTTCAATGCTTTTTCCTCAAAAAGACAAAGAATCTCTAAAAAAATGGCATTTCAAATTTCCTCAATTTAAAAAATGGAAAAAAATACGAACGATTTCTCAATTAATTGTTTTAATATTGATAGCAGGACATATTATCCTATATGTACTTGGTATTACCAATATTAAAGCAATATGTCCAGCTTCACTTGCTATAGCTGCTATAAACGGATCTTTTGGATTTTCAGCTATCTTTTGGATATTTATTCTTTTAGGGACTATTTTTGGTGGTAGATTTTTATGCGGTTGGCTATGTGTTTTTGCCCCTGTTCAAGAGAATGCTGCCAATATCTTAACCGCTATTGGTAATAAATCCAAAACTAAAAAACAATTGAATTCAGTATTTATTTATTTAGCTGCTTTCTTGTTTTGGGGAAGCATTATTTATAATATTATTATGAATATTAATAATTTGACTTTCAATATTCATAGTGGCACTGCAAATCCTATTAATAATATTTGGACATATGTCGGTGGATTAATAACAATAATACCATTGACAATGTTTTTTACTTATTTATGGGGTAACAGGTTCTTCTGTAGAAATGTCTGTCCAATAGGTGGATTATTTAAAATATATTCAAAGTTTAGTTTTTTTAAAATAGAAATTGATGCAGATAAATGTAACAATTGTTCGGCGTGTGTTACCAAATGTCAAATGAATGTAAAAATTGATAAATACATTTCATCAGGAAATAAAAGCATAAAAGATAATGACTGTATTGTTTGTGGTGATTGTATTGATACCTGTCCTAAAAAAGCTTTAAAATTTGGGCTATTATAAAATATTTAGCCTTTCATTACTTAACCTTAATGTTTTTTTAAAATTAAGGACAGTTAGTGATAATCAATATTAATCTGAGACCGTCCCTGCGCTGTCAGGCACATTACGCAAAAATAAGAATCTGTACTTAAAGTTACTTTCCGGTGTTCGTAAAGAGCCTTCCAGCCCGTCCCTGCCACTTGGCAAGACGGACGGCTAAAGTACCGGGATTCGTAACGGCGGACGGCAACACCAACGTTTACTCCCTCAACCGCCGGGCCGTTATAAGCAAGCTAAATGATATCTCGTCCTGAAATTGGTTGACACTTTTTTAATCAACCTAAGGAGGAATGAGCATGGAAATAGGACAAGTACCTGCGTATAAAAGATGGTCAAATACCTACAGTTACGCATTCAAAATGGAAGTGATAGAAGCCTTCCAGAGCGGACAGATGTCCCAGCGACAAGTAGTAAGAAAATATGGAGTTCATCGCAAAACAATTGTTGACTGGGAGAAAAGATATGGAAATCCCGAAAAAAACTACCTGAGAATGGAAGAAAAAACACCCCAGCAGGAGCTCGCTGAGCTTAGGGCAGCCCTCAAAGCTGCCAATGAAGAGAACAAGACTCTCAAGTATGTAATGAGGATAATCCAGGAAGAATACGGCGAGAACGTCGTAAAAAAGTATTTACCCGGACTGCCATTGAAAAAGCCGCAAACCAAGATCAAAAAGTCAAAGTAACGGCCCTCTGCAAGCTTTTCGGGATATCACGCCAGGGGTACTATAAAAAGATCCAGACGTACTGCAGAAATAAAGAAAAGAAAACTAAGATTATACAACTTGTTAAAAAACAGAGAGTTCTGATGACCCGCGTCGGCACTAAGAAAACATACCACCTGATCAAGCCTGAGCTTGTCAGACTGGACATTAAATGTGGCCGGGATAAACTTAACGACATTCTTAGAAGCGAAGGAATGCATATCAAAAGAAAAAAGAACTACTTGAGGACAACTAACTCATACCACAGGTTCTACAAGTATCCGAACCTCATTAAGGACCTTGATATTAACCGTCCTGAACAGGTATGGGCCAGCGATATAACTTACCTTAGAACTACCCAGGGATGGCTCTACCTGAGTCTTATTACTGATGTTTATTCAAAGCAAATCGTAGGCTATCAACTCTCTGATAATCTTAAGACAATTAACTGCATAAACGCACTCAAAACAGCTATTAAAAACCGTAAATATCCTGACAGACCTTTAATCCATCATTCTGACCGTGGCTTCCAATACTGCAACCCGGACTACATTGAAACACTTGAAAAAAACAATATCGGGATCAGTATGACAACAAAGCACGATCCGTATGAAAATGCTGTCGCTGAAAGAATTAATGGGACTCTCAAGAATGAATTTGACCTGGGAGACCGCCTCCCCGATCAGAAAAACGCAGAACGTGAGCTTAACAAGGCTGTCTGGATCTACAACAACCTCAGACCTCATGAAAGCTGTTATTATTTAACACCGGTACAAGCTCATAACCAGGAGAGTATCGAACTAAGAAAATGGCCAATGAGATTTAGAAATAAACAATGTCAAAATAATGTAACTTTAAATCAATTATGTCACACCCAAAAGTGACAACCTATATCAGGACGAGACATGACTCCTGTCACAAATTCCCCTTATGATCGTCTTTATGACAAATACTCAAAGAATGAAAACAATTTTGTTTATATTATTATCACTTACATTATCCATCAATCTATACCCGCAGAGAGCTTTATCGGACAAACAATGGATTGAAGATTTAGAGTTCATTGCCCATCGATTGGATAGTATACATCCAAATCCTTATATCAATATAAGCAAAGAACAATTCCAAATAGAAATTGACAATTTGAAATCGAAAATACCTACGTATACCGATGATGAAATAATATCACAATTTTTGCACATAATTACGTTAGTCAGAGACGGACACACTAGACTACATGGGAATAAACTTACCAGCAAATGGTATCCTTTAAGAATTGAAAAATTCTCTGATGGATTTTATATCACAGCGATTACTAAGGAACATTCAAAATTTATTGGTGCCAGAATTTTAGCCTTTAATAATCAACCTGTCGAGAATGTATTTCAACAGTTAAAAGAAATTACACCCCACGATAATTCATATGGTCAGGATTATTTTGTTCCAATGTACCTTACAATGAGTTCTGTTCTTTCTGGACTCCATATAAAAAAATCATCAGATGATTTATTAACTGTAAGTGTCAGAATAAAAGGACAGAAGGATGAAAAGTTGGTATTAAATTCGACCGAATTTCAAGCAGGTGATGATTTAAGTTGGTTTTGGAGGGATTATGCAGTTCCAGCCAACGAATACGTGAATATCCTGAGTGTTGATTCAATTTTACCCCTTTATCTAAAGAAGTATAAGCAGCCATTTTGGTATGATTTTATCAAAGAAAACAATACTGTCTATTTTGCTTTTAATGAATGTGTCAATGACGAAAACAATAATTTCGAGAGTTTTAACAATAAACTCTGGAGCTACATTGATTCAGTAAAAGCAAAATACCTTATAATCGATTTAAGAAATAATTTTGGGGGTACAAATTCCTATATTATGCCACTGGTACATGAAATTATTAAACATGATGGCATTAATAAAAAAGGAAATTTGTTTCTAATAACCAGTAAAAAGACTTTTAGCGCTGCATTGGATTGTGCAGCATGGATTGAATTTCATTGTAGTCCAATATTTGTGGGCGAACCCACAGGTGCCGCACCTAACCATTATGCTGACCCTGATTTTTCTTATCTTCCAAACAGCAAAATATTATTAATGATATCAAAATACTATTGGCAGGATTCTTGGCCCTGGGATAACAGGAAGTGCATAGAACCTACAATAAAAGTCGACTTATCTTCCGTTGATTACTTTAATTATAAAGATCCTGCAATTGATGAAATATTTAAGTACATAAAACAAAATCAATAAAAACAGCCTGCTTATAACACGAACAATATGGGTAAGTTGCTTCCCGAGGTCTCGGGGCAAAGTTATCACGGTTTTTGATTTCCAGAGTGCCGGGTGCCTGACGCCTTGACACCTTGATGCCTTCACGCCTTGATGCCTTCACACCGCATGCCGTCACGCCGTTATACCTTTTCGCCCTTACATTGCCTTTAGCCCGACGCCCGATGCCTGACGCCATATACTTTATTCCCCCCATTTCTTTGATAATTGGTTTATTTCGGCTTAAATTTCGTTAGCGATGCAATTTCCGGGAGAACCTTATTGTTGGAGCATTGCGTTAAATAGGGTAGACAGCCTGTTGTTAGCTCTGTATTTTGTGACTGACGCGACGGGAGCGTGACATACATTAATAATTATTTGCATTCATACCGGATAGTAAGAAATTTATAAGTTTTGTAAATGTAATAACAGTATAAGAATATAATTTACCATAATATGAAAATCCAGGCCAAGATATCAGGAATCAGACAGCAAGACAGTTTTGTCCTGACGTTGATTTTTCCATTAATTATGACTATACAGAAACCAATTGGAATTGGTTTGTGGAACAATTTTTGTTGTTAACAAATTAACAATCAAAACCTGACACTATGAGACTACCTATTAAACTTAACCTACTAATTGCACTATTTGGGTTAATTGGTTGTGAGAAACAGGGAAGCAATCCTGAGGTTCAGACATATATCAATCAATTAAAATCAAATTCTTATAAAGCTTCTGAATTACCAGCTTTTAAGCCTTCGGACATTCCTGCATTGTTAGAATACAGGAACTCCACTATTGTAATTACAAATTTTCCACACAACGGGATTTCGTCACTTTGGGGTCCGGATTGTAAACTTGGGATGTATGTTTTATGGACAATCGAATCAATAAGAGCTGTAGAAATCAATAGCAAATATTTAATTGGCAGATTCCCATCACAGAATCCGATTCTTGCCTTAAGAGCTTCTCAAGAGCTTGAATTAGTTTATGACACTAAATCTCAAAATGAAGCAGCAAAAGCGTACTATGACTGGTGGTATTCGAGTTATGTCTTAATCGACAAGATGAATATTGATCCTTTGAAAGATACCGATTACAGATGGCATTAGACCCGTCGGACATTTGTTAAAACTTTACTGTTTATTCCGGACTAATTGACCCCTCATTCCGGGTTATTGACCCCTCTGCCGGAGACAACAACCCCGAAGGGCGATCGTTGTTAAGTATGCAATGAACGATTAATCTGCTAAAATTATACTTTTTTCTTTTTTCTCATTGATTCACCTGATAATTCTATCCTGTGAGATGTATGTACCAGTCTATCAAGTATTGCATCAGCCACAGTACTCTCACCAATAACATCATACCATTTATCAACAGGTAGCTGTGAAGCAATGATTGTAGAACTTTTCTGATGACGGTCCTCAATGATCTCAAGAAGCATCATTCTTGCCATTTCATCCAGTGGCTGCATACCAAAGTCATCGATGATCAGAAGATCCTGCTTCTCAAGTCGCTTAACCTGTCTTATGTATGATTCATCTGCTTTGGACATTCGTAACATAGAGAAGAGTTTCTGAGCAATAAAGTAATTAACCTTATAACCTTGTTGGCAGGCAAGATGACCAAGTGCAGTAGCGATGTAACTCTTCCCAACTCCGGTCAGCCCTGTAATGAGGATGTTCTCGGCATGTTTCAAAAAACTGCCATCAGTAAAGCGCAGTAGTTGTGTTTTGTCAATACCTCTGGGTGTGAAGAAGTCTATCTCCTCCATCGAAGCACGCATTCGGAACTTTGCATTCAGCAATCTCCGGTTTGCTTTGGAGTTTTCTCTCTCATCCCATTCAGCCTGCAGAAGCAGGTTTAATAGCTCATCATTTCCGATAGAGTGAAGGTTTTTTGTCGATATCATACCTTCATACGAAGCCCTCATTCCAGATAGGCTCAGTTTCTGCATCAGTTGTTGGATTTCATGTGTCATAGGCCAGGTGTTGTAATTAATTATTTGTAATAGTTTGAACCTCGTATATTTTCATGTAGCGGCATTGTCATTTGTTTTGGTTTAGTTTCAACTCTGTCAAGCCGGTTATTGATGATCTGTCCGATCACTTTGTAATTATATACCCCGAAGCTGGAAGCTCTCTGGCAGGCTGCAATTAATCGGTCTTTACCAGCCTTCCTTTCAAAGGATAAGATGCCTACGCAACTTCTATATGTTTGCTCTGGATATGATTTATTGTCAAGTACTTTTCTTATATAGGACTCAACATCAGGATGAATGTGGCCAGCCCATTCAATGAACTTTGCGGGATTCCATTCACTTACAAACTGGTGGCTTGAAGGAAGATGCTCTTTAACAGTTGTGTACTTGTATGCAGTACGATCACGTAAATGATATGCTATGCGCTCCCCATTGAGGTATATGGCAACATAAGTCGCACTATATACCAGCTTTACTTTCTTTCCAATATGGTGATATGGAACACTATAGTAGTGTCTGTCTCTATGCAATTGGACATGGCAGTTTTTCATTACCTTGACGTGAAGATATTCCTTCAGCTCCCAATAATCTTGTGGAAGCGAAAGAAGATGTCTCTTCTCTTCATTCTCAAAAAGGACATTGCGACTCTCTTTTCTTCCCTGAAGCGGAACATCGTTATGGCGTTCAAGATACTCGGCAATGGCATCATTAAGGTTATCGAGGTTGGTAAATACCTGATTGCGAAGCGGAGCATAAATCCGGGTATAAACAATCTGTATCATCCTTTCAACCCATGCCTTGTCACGCGGTTTAAGAGTACGGGTAGGAAGTATCGCCATGTCATAATGGTTGCCAAGATCAAGAAGATCCCTGTTTATCTCTGCTTCATAGGTATTTGCTTTGTCTACACCAGACTTAAGATTATCCGGCACCAATACTTTTGGAACGCCTCCAAAGTAGTTTAATGCCCTCACAATGCATGATAAAAAGTCCTCCTTTCTCTGGCTCTCACATACTCTGACATATGTTTTACCACTATAACCTAAAACAGCAACAAATACCTCGACTTCTTTTATCTCGCCAGTGTATGGATCAGCTATCATCATTTTAGACCCCGCAAAATCAACATACAGCTTATCTCCGGGTTGCTGCTCAATGTGAAGTGATACATCCTTGTGATCAAGATATTGCTTCAGATACTCGCAAAACTGACTATAACTGTATCCACCAGGATACTTTGAACGATACTCACCCCATAAAATCTGTCTGGTTACTCCTTTACGGGGGAGTTCACTGCGGCAATAAGGAAAAAAAGATTGTAAATCACCAAGGCGAGACTCAACCGAAGGATCTCCCGCCTTGACCCCGGTCTCTTCCAAATAGCTCTTAACTGTGTTCTTTGATAATCCTAACTCTCGTGCAATTGTTTTCTTGCCATAACCAAGGCTTTGCAAAATGCCGATCTGTTTTTTAACTTCCATTTCTATTGTCCTTCTTGCCATCGCATATTTTTTCCTGCAAAGAAAAAAACTCAACGATCAAGGGGGGTCAATTTGCCGGAATGTCATTCAACATTTTTCCCATAGAGGGGTCAATATGCCGGAATGTCAGTTAAAAACACCCAATCCAAAGGGGTCAATTGTCCGGAATGGGGGGTCAATTAAATCGGAACAGGGGGTCAATTAATTTCGGAATATACACCATGACGGCAAAAACACGTGCCATACCCTCCTTGCACCGTGACAGCTTCGAGGCTAAAGTACCAGGACCCTGCCCGGATGCTGCGTCGGGTAACACAACCTCCCCATATTGCCGGGCCGTTATGCGTAACATATTACGAGACTGCCACATAGGACAATTCCCTAGACTACACTGCCTTAAATAGAATTACTGTAATGAGTTCGACAACTGGACCAAGAAAGAGAGTTCTGACTCCAAGATTTGAAAAAATATTTATACCTGAAAGTTCTGCCGGACTAGCCAGGACTCATAAGATTATAAGGATTGAGAGAGAAAAAGAAATTCAGTTTTTGAAACTCTGTTACCAAATTCGACTTGATGACTCCAAAAAGAAACGCTCTGAGAAACAACGAGAGGCACGGAAACTTAAACGAGTTAAGAAATACTGCACTCAGACTCCTGATTAACAATTGACATATCCTGTGATTATACTCTAATTAAAAATCAGAGCGAGACCAGCTCAATAAACACGGACCAAATATTCAGATTCTGTCTTGAATATTATTTTGATTTAAGGGATAAGTTTCTTTTATCCCTACTCGTTGACAGTATATCTGAATTTAAAAAAAATGCTCCGCATAACACGGACAATAAAGTAAATAAGCTTGTCATGGTTTTTGCTTTTGCTCCTGCTACCAGGACAATTCCTGCTTACTGCGGCACCCGGACTCCGCACCAGTACTCACAATTATATTTCTGCACCTTGACCGATATCTGGCTCCGCTCCTACTTGTACCGCGACACTGCGCCAGTGCTGTTAAGTAAATAACAATACCGTGATAATTTATCAGTCATTTTGAAAGCTTGTACCGCGACACGCGTAATGTTAAACCAACTTCGTACCCGGACTGCAAAAACGCATGCCATACCCTCCTTGCACCGTGATAGTTTTCTGGCTAAAGTACCGGGACTTTGTTCGGTGCTGCGTCGGGTAACGCTTACTTACTTTATTGCCGGGCCGTTAGGTTTAATTTCATGCCAAGTGGACAAATCAGAAATTAATATTCAGCCTATAGGAAAACACTGATTTATGCCCATTAACGAAATTTCTATCTGAAAATTTGTACATTAAATCCAGACTCATTCTATGCGATTTTGAATACAATGACAATCCAGGACTTAAATATCCACTAAAATATTCCTTTCTTTCATCTTTACCTACACCTTCCATTGTTACTATATCACTTGATTTAAAGTGATAAAAAGAATAGTAGGGGCTCATTTCAATAAAGGGACGAATCCTTGAGTTCTGCAGTACTGAGTAACGGAAAAAGGCTCCAGCATTTATAACTGTCAGATGGAAATCAGTTTGATTCCGCAAAGTTGTAACATAATGACCTGAAATTTCTGGTCCCAAAGAGAAATTCTTTGTTAAGTTATAACCATATCGCAGAGCAATAACTGGCTTTATAAAAGATCCTTCAAATAAATGTGAATCAAAGTAAGGATTAATCTGAATCCCTAATGAATGCTTCTTACTGGTTTGGGCTTCTAACGTAGCTATTGAAAATAGTACGAACAAAAAACAAATGAATGTTCTAATAAGGATTTTCATCAGTAGTTGGTTTAAATTGCAGTATCAAAGTTAAAACGAACATCCTTAATGAAATGTTACAGAACAAGATAATACTGTTAAAAGATTCACAAATGATTAAAATAAAAACTAAACCTAACACGGACAATATGGGTAAGTTGTTTGTCACACTTTTTGCTTTCTGTTCTTACTCCCTAGACAGGATAGTACTGCTTGACAAACCCGGACCGCGCTACTGCCCTCAATAAATTTAACTGCATCTGGATAGTTGACCAACACCTTGACAACTCTGTACCGCGAAGCTCGTAATGGCCATAGAATTCTGTACCCGGATTGCAAAAAGTGCGCCATACCCTCCTTGCACCGTGACAGCTTACTGGCTAAAGTATCAGGACCCTGCCCGGATGCTGCGTCGGGTAACACAACCTCCCCATATTGCCGGGCCGTTAGCATTCATGCTGACTGCGACACGAAGTCGCTCTATATAACTGTTAACCAATGTATTATGATAACATTCTTTAATACGAGTTGACATCCTGTTCCATCAGGTTAGCCTACCGGCACGTGCGTGTGGAGTGATCCCGGGTTCGAAGCTGCCGGGACAAGGTTACCTCTCCTGTAACAACAACTTGGAAGGTGCCGGCTTGGGTGGTATGGTGAACATATGTGAACTGTTGTAAGCGTCGTCAGAACGAAAAAGCGAAAGTTGTTGATACGCTTTGACCAAAAGGTACAAGGGCAGGATTGAGAGTTTTGTGCAACTCTCTGCATGGACGTTGACCCTTCGGCGTACAGACAGCACCTAACCCATCTTGTTATTAGTTCGGAACGTGATAAGCCTGTATGGTTCCAGACACATGGTAGGCCTCTGGTGACGGGGGCACAATACCATGCAGGTAAAGGAGGATAAAGAAAGCGAATGCTATCATGTAATTTGGTAGATAGGGGTTCAAGATTTGCCCCCATTGCGAAAGCAGGGCTGAATTTTATCTGGTGCTCTGTTGCAAGAAATTTGTAGTAAGACTTTAACTTAAGGAAGCAAATGAATCGCCCAAAACGATGTGCTCTTAAGACTTTCGCCACAACATGGAATCTCATTCCATGGTATAAAGTGTACAAGATCGTAAGGTCACTGCAGAGACGTATTGCAAAGGCAATCAGCGAATGTAACCCAGGTAAGGCTAAAGCCCTGCAATGGATACATACGCACTCTTTTGCAGCAAAATTACTGGCTGTAAAGAGAGTAACGGAAAACAAAGGAAAGAACACTCCCGGAGTTGACGGGGTGTTATGGAAAACCTCTAAAGACAAGCTATTAGCCACGAAATCACTTGGCAGACATGAATATACCGTTAAACCTCTGAGAAGGGTCTATATCAAAAAGAAAAACGGTAAAGAAAGACCTCTTGGAATACCTACGATGAAAGACAGGGCCATGCAGGCTCTTTTCCTCTCTGCCCTTGATCCGGTATCCGAGACAATCGCTGACGTCTCCTCATACGGCTTCCGCCGAAAGAGAAGTTGTCACGACGCTATCGAAAGATGTTACATTCACCTCTCAAGAAACGATAGCGCAACATGGATACTGGAAGGTGATATCAAAGGATGTTTTGATAATATCAGTCATGACTGGATCGTCAATAATATCCTTATTGATAAACAAATAGTCACCAAGTGGCTTAAAGCCGGATTTATTGACAACAACAAACTGTTTCCTACAATGGCAGGAACCCCACAAGGTGGTATCATCTCTCCTATTCTTGCAAATATGGTATTAGATGGACTGGAAGCAGCCATATATAAATGTGTTAACACTCGTATTCGACAATACGATGGCTGCAGAAGGAACTACCATAAAATCCATTTTGTCAGGTATGCCGATGACTTCATTGTTACAGGATCAACCAAGGACATCTTAATGAACGTTGTTAAGCCTGTCATTGCTGACTTCCTCTCTGCAAGAGGTCTGACGCTCTCGGAGACTAAGACCAAAATCACAGACGTGTATACAGGGTTCGACTTCCTTGGTCAGAATATCAGAAAGTTCTCAAATGGAAAATTGCTGATCAGACCTTCAAAGGAAAACTTTAAAGCCGTTTTGTCAAAGATCAAATATATTATCATAAAACACAGAGGTGCCCCTACTGTCGATCTCATTCGCAGACTTAACTCTGTGATTACCGGATGGGCGAACTATCATAAACGCATCGTGGCAGCTGAATACTATGTTGACCTCGACAGGTTCATATGGTTCTACCTCTGGAAATGGGCAAAAAGAAGACATTCCAATAAAGGTTACTTTTGGATTGCCAACAATTACTTTAAAAAGGTTGGCTAATCGTAAATGGACCTTCTTTGGTACTTTTGATAACGGTACAGAGATCCTACTTAAATATGCCTCTGATACCCAAATCAAACGACACGTCCTTATCAATGGTAAAGCTAACCCATATTGTGCTCTGTGGGATAAGTACTACCGTCGAAGATATGCCTTGAGCTTGACCGCCTGATGTTGTATTGCCGGGTAACTTTGGTTACCTTTAGAGTGCTTGAGCCGTATGCGGTGAAAGTCGCACGTACGGTTCTTAGGAGGGAAGGGCGGGGTAACCCGCCTGACCTATCCGGCGTTCAGTAATAATATGACCTAATGTTTAAACATCCATAATACCACATAATATGAAAATACTTTGTTCAACTGAAGAACCAATTGCACCACTACTTTTTGAGCAGACATTTCTTGAAATTCGGAATCACTACGTAAAAATAAAAAGTATCGCGAGTGATGGCAAAAACATTACCTTGACCTTAAAAAATAGACACAGAATCATTAACTTAGTATTTAAGGCTGATAATCAGATATTTACTGGTTTTATTGGTGACATGAATACAGACATTAAAAACATCGACTTAAAAGAGCTTACGGGTCACCTAGTAAAATTAGAAATTGAGAAGAAAGGGAAAGAGGTCGAGATAAAATCATTAACCCCTACTATAAATCTATATTTAGATAATCAAAAGGATGACTACTACAAATTGATTAATTTTTCTGTATGTAATTTTAAATGGTTCCTTCAAGGTCTTTCAGAAAACATCGGTATAGAACAGAATATTAAAAATTTATTGCTTCCATTTTCATCATATCAGATTGAAAACTCCCAATTTTTATCTTGTATTGAACTTTTAAATGGACTTATAAATCCATCCTATTTAGATATTCTGCAAAAGTATGTTTCGAATAATAATCAAGTCAATATTGATAAAACTACAAATTACCAGGATTCAGAAATTCATGATGATCCTCTTTTAGACCAAGCTGAATACTACAAGAAAAATAGTCTTTATGTTTACGATCCAGATACAGAAATAGTATCCTTTAGAGAAGAAACAATGGATGATATTATTGCAGATTTTCAAAGGGAAGAAGAAAGACAAATACTTAAAGATTTCTATGCTAGGGAGGAATTTGAATCAGACAAGTCATATGAATCAAACAATCCTCTTCTAGACAATGAAACTTGGAATGAAATATATGGTAAAGTCTATAGTGACTCCTTTCTTTATGATGTCATTCTTAACTATGAATATTCATTAGGCTTAACCGCCTGATTTTAAATTATTAAACCAAAATATAATTTCATTAAATCTATAGATTATAAACAAAAACCCTAAACCTAACACGGACAATATGGGTAAGTTGTTTGTCACACTTTTTGCTTTTGCTCCTGCACTCATGACAAATTTGTAATGGTTGTTGCGCCCGGACACGCTCATCTGCACGCAATTAAAATCCTGCACCGTGACTAATTTCTAGCTCCGAGATAGTTTGTACCGCGACATTGCGCTAGTGCCCGCAATCAAATTTGTAACCAGGGACAAATTCGCGGCTCCGATCATACTTGTACCGCGACACGCGTAATGTCCACAAAACTCTGTACCTGGACGGCAAAAAGTGCGCCATACCCTCCTTGCACCGTGACAGCTTTCTGGCCCCGCTGAAGCGGGGTACCTGGACCCTGCCCGGATGCTGCGTCGGGTAACACAACCTCCCCATATTGCCGGGCCGTTAGTGGCAAGCAAGACACTATAAACTGACAGTAAATAAACCAAACACTATGAAAAAGAATGAAAGTGGACAAACAGCATTTGGAGCAGCGATAGCAAGATATTTAGAACAGTATCAACCAAATGAAACTCGACTATTTAATGATGAAATTGTGAAATATCTTCTCCCTAGCTGGTTTCTGGTGTTTCTGAAAATTAAATTCATCAGAAATTGGGTTATTAATTCTTATGATAAAATAATAAACGGAATTTATGGTGGACTTATTTTCCGGACTCATTATATTGATAAAACAACTCATTTAATTAGCGAAAACAATATTCAACAAGTATTAATTCTTGGTTCCGGATTAGATACCCGACCATACAGATTAGAAGAGTTAAAAAAGGCGAAAGTTTTTGAAGTTGATTTGGCTTGGGTTCAGGATTTGAAGATACAGAAATTAAAAAAACACTTTGGTTCATTACCTGACAATATAAAGTATGTTGCCATTGACTTCAATAATCAAACACTTAATGAAGTTTTGCAGCAAAACAATTTTAACTTTTCAAAACCAACTTTCATTATTTGGGAAGGTGTAACTCAATACATCACAAAGGATGCAGTCGAAAAGACTCTTGGGTTTATTTCAAAGATACCTAAAGACAGCTATTTAGTATTCACTTATGTTCTGGAGAGTGTCATAAAAAAAGAATCTATGATTGAGGGTGCAAACGAATTTGTGGACTATCTGAATAAGAAGAAATCTCCCTGGATATTTGGAATTGAAAAAGATAATTTAGAGTCGTTTATTAACAATTATAATTTAAAATTAGTAAAGGATATTGGAGCCTTAGATTATCATAAGGACTATTTAAATAAAAATGGTCGGCAGCTTCAAATAAGTGAAATCGAAAGAATAGTAATAGCAAGAGTAGATTGAAAGTAATGAAATGCCAGCCACTAACACGGACAATATGGGTAAGTTGTTTGTCACACTTTTTGCTTTTGCTCCTGCACCCAAGACAAATTCGTAATGGCCGTTGCACCCGGACACGCTCATCTGCACGCAATTTAAATCCTGCACCTTGACAAATTTCTGGCTCCGAGACAAATTGTACCGCGACACTGCGCCAGTGCCCGCCACCAACTTTGTAACCGGGGATAAATTCGCGGCTCCGATCAAACTTGTACCGCGATCGCGCCAGAACGCTCAATAAAATTTGTACCATGACGGCAAAAAGTGCGCCATACCCTCCTTGCACCGTGACAGCTTTCTGGCTAAAGTACCAGGACCCTGCCCGGATGCTGCGTCGGGTAACACAACCTCCCCATATTGCCGGGCCGTTAGCAAATATAAAATTGATAACCTCGTTATTTAATGATTAGTTTAACTTAATCTCTTTATTATGGACTTTCCTGCTTTTAGAATATTGATTCTTCCTTTTTTCTTGGCGATGTTTCTTTTAATTCTCCCAAACTGCAAAAAAGATGAAATTACTTTGGTCTATGGTACTATAACTGATGTTGACGGAAACAAGTACAAAACGATAAAGATAGGAACTCAAATCTGGATGGCAGAAGATTTAAAATGCTCAAGATTTAATGACTGGACACCTATTGATCTGATCGAGGAAAATATAACATGGCGCACGACAATAACTGCAGCTTATTGCTGGTATAATAATGATATAATTAATAAAAATACATATGGTGCATTTTATAATTGGTTTGTTGTTAATCCATTAAATAGCAAAAACATTTGCCCATCAGGCTGGCATGTACCAACTGACAGTGAATGGACTAAATTAGTTCAATTCCTTGACAGCACTACTGAACCAAATTCAGGTATTCAAAGTGAATCAGCCGGAAATTTCCTAAAAACTAGCGGTACCCTTGAAAATGGCAATGGACTTTGGACAACACCTAATGAAAATGCAAATAATTCCAGTGGATTTTCTGCTATTCCTGGAGGTGAAAGAATATGGTCGGGGTCATTCGGGGGACAGAATCATATTGGTGCCTGGTGGTCATCAACTCAATCTACTGGAAATATTGGTCAAGCATATAATCGTAGTTTAGTAACAGAAAATGGAATAGTGTTTAGAGAAAGTCAACCAAAAAAATGGGGACATAATTTGCGCTGCATAAAGAACAAATAAAAACTAATAAAATTACATTTGCTAACACGGACAATATGGGTAAGTTGTTTGTCACATTTTTTGCTTTTGCTCCTGCCACCTAGACAGGATAGTACCGCTAGACAAACCCGGACCGCTCCACTGCCCCCAATAAATTTAGTTGAACCTAGATAGTTGACTAATACCTTGACAACACTGTACCGCGAAGCTCGTAAAGGTCATAAAACTCGGTATCCGGATGGCAAAAAATGCGCCATACCCTCCTTGCACCCCCGCTTCCTCCCTTCCCGGCCGGCGTGACAACTTTCTGGCTAAAGTACCAGGACACAACCGGTGCTTGCGTCGGGTAACACAACCTCCCCATATTGCCGGGCCGTTAGTGGTCAGGATCCTGCGTAGACCCACAGTTATGACCGTAGACTTCAACATGAAAAAATAAGGTACCCTCAATGGAAGAAACACTTGCATTTCAAATAGTTGGCCTCTTGACCTTCATCAGTATATGTGCATCTGTTTTAATTGCACTGATCATAAAAGCGAATATGGCATCCAGAAACCTTATTAAGGGACCAATGGAATTTCGATTTACTTCATTACTGTTTGGCAGTGAAAAATATAAAAAATTAATAGCAATTGAACAAGATAAAAAGGTAAGAAAGCTATTTATAACCTACATTACCCTATGCAAAATAATAACGACGCTTGCAGTTGTCTGTCTGTTTGCGTTAATTTTTCTGTACTATCTCGAATAAAAAGAATAAATCCTATTTCTCACAGAACAATAATAATAAATCATTCCCCTCATTTAATTCATCTCGATACCAAGACAAAATACTCCGGCCACTAACACGGACAATATGGGTAAGTTGTATTGTCACACTTTTTGCTTCTGCTCCTGCTACCAAGACAGGATAGTACCACGTGACAAACCCAGACCGCGCCACTGCCCTCAATAAACTTAACTGCACCTGGATAGTTGACTAATTCCTTGATAACTCTGTACCTCGAAGCTCGTAAAGGCCACAAAACTCTGTGCCTGGATGGCAAAAAGTGCGCCATACCCTCCTTGCACCGTGATAGTTTCCCGGCTAAAGTACCAGGACTCTGCCCGGTTGCTTCGTCGGGTAACACAACCTCCCCATATTGCCGGGCCGTTAGTACAAATGGATCAAGCAAAAATTGGCCTCCCGCCGTACCTTGATAAATTTTTAATGACATCGAAATGTTGTTCTCCCAGGACTGAAATGCCGACGCTCATTCTGCACCTTGATAGTATCAACTGATAGTATTACATCTTCGTAACTTGACTGATTTCGTCGCCGGCCAATTTATATCCAGGAGAATATTGTTTATCCACTTGTACTAACGTCACTTATTTTATGCTTTATAACTTGACAGTTTCTGCCGGTCAGAAAAATAGTAATCAAACCGATTTAAAACCAAAATTTCTGCCCAGATGACAAGATCCTGCTTGATCCAAAAATTAACGCCACTTGTACTAACACGGACGGTTGGGGTAATAAACTTGTCACAATTTTTGCTCGCCACCTTGACAACTTCATCTTGATAAATAAATTTTCACTCATCTACCAAATTCGTGACTTCGGCTCTGGACAGATCCTGCAACCGGGACAACTTTATCGTTCGCCGGGATTTGCAAAAATTGCGCCATGGCGGCTTGCCCGCCGGGACAACTCTCTGGCTAAAGCACCGGGACAGTTAACCGGACGGCCTGACGCCGCCAACGTTTACTCCCTCAACCGCCGGGCCGTTAGGCTGCAATTGGTAGCATATCTCGTCCTGAAATTGGTTGACACTTTTTTAATCAACCTAAGGAGGAATGAGCATGGAAATAGGACAAGTACCTGCGTATAAAAGATGGTCAAATACCTACAGTTACGCATTCAAAATGGAAGTGATAGAAGCCTTCCAGAGCGGACAGATGTCCCAGCGACAAGTAGTAAGAAAATATGGAGTTCATCGCAAAACAATTGTTGACTGGGAGAAAAGATATGGAAATCCCGAAAAAAACTACCTGAGAATGGAAGAAAAAACACCCCAGCAGGAGCTCGCTGAGCTTAGGGCAGCCCTCAAAGCTGCCAATGAAGAGAACAAGACTCTCAAGTATGTAATGAGGATAATCCAGGAAGAATACGGCGAGAACGTCGTAAAAAAGTATTTACCCGGACTGCCATTGAAAAAGCCGCAAACCAAGATCAAAAAGTCAAAGTAACGGCCCTCTGCAAGCTTTTCGGGATATCACGCCAGGGGTACTATAAAAAGATCCAGACGTACTGCAGAAATAAAGAAAAGAAAACTAAGATTATACAACTTGTTAAAAAACAGAGAGTTCTGATGACCCGCGTCGGCACTAAGAAAACATACCACCTGATCAAGCCTGAGCTTGTCAGACTGGACATTAAATGTGGCCGGGATAAACTTAACGACATTCTTAGAAGCGAAGGAATGCATATCAAAAGAAAAAAGAACTACTTGAGGACAACTAACTCATACCACAGGTTCTACAAGTATCCGAACCTCATTAAGGACCTTGATATTAACCGTCCTGAACAGGTATGGGCCAGCGATATAACTTACCTTAGAACTACCCAGGGATGGCTCTACCTGAGTCTTATTACTGATGTTTATTCAAAGCAAATCGTAGGCTATCAACTCTCTGATAATCTTAAGACAATTAACTGCATAAACGCACTTAAAACAGCTATTAAAAACCGTAAATATCCTGACAGACCTTTAATCCATCATTCTGACCGTGGCTTCCAATACTGCAACCCGGACTACATTGAAACACTTGAAAAAAACAATATCGGGATCAGTATGACAACAAAGCATGATCCGTATGAAAATGCTGTCGCTGAAAGAATTAATGGGACTCTCAAGAATGAATTTGACCTGGGAGACCGCCTCCCCGATCAGAAAAACGCAGAACGTGAGCTTAACAAGGCTGTCTGGATCTACAACAACCTCAGACCTCATGAAAGCTGTTATTATTTAACACCGGTACAAGCTCATAACCAGGAGAGTATCGAACTAAGAAAATGGCCAATGAGATTTAGAAATAAACAATGTCAAAATAATGTAACTTTAAATCAATTATGTCACACCCAAAAGTGACAACCTATACCAGGACGAGACAAAGCAAAAATTGGCCTCCCGCCGTACCTTGATAAATTTCTAATGACATCGAATTTCTGGGGTACCTTGACTGAAAAGCCGACGCTCGACCGATTCCTTGATAGTATCATTTGATAGTATAACATCTTCATAACTTGACAGATTTCGTCGCCGGCCAATTTGTATCTAATATAAAATTGTATATCCACTTGTACTAACGTCACTTATTTTATGCTCTATACGTTGACAGTTTCTGCTGGTCAGAAAAATAGTAATCAAACCGATTCAAAACCAAAAATTCTGCCCCGATGACAGAAAAATAGGCATCCTGATCCAATGATAGATACTGCACAGATCCACAATTAACGCCACTTGTACTAACACGGACGGTTGGGGTAATAAACTTGTCACAATTTTTGCGCGCCACCTTGACAGTTTCATCGTGACAAAAAACTTATCACTTATCTGCCAAATCCGTGACTTCGGCTCTGGACAAATCCTGCAACCGAGACAGCTTTATCTTTCGCCGGGATTTGCAAAAATTGCGCCATGGTGGCTTGTCCGCCGGGACAATTTACTGGCTAAAGTACCAGGACTCGTATCGGCGGACGGCGCCACCAACGTTTACTCCCTCAACCGCCGGGCCGTTAGCGGGCATTAAAAACAACATATCTAGACAGTTACTTGACTGAGGACGATTTCGTTCCATAGATTAATTTCGACTAACTTGACAACTTGACAAATGAAAATAACGCCCGCTAACTATTCCCTTACTGAAAATTATCTTTTTATATAAATAAACTAAAAATGGCATCAAAATTGTGCATTCTATATCAAAACCTAATCTAATCGAAAAATGCTATTCCCAGGCTGATTCCCTTTCAGATTATCATCAGGTGCATTTTTCTTGTTTAGTTTTGATCCCATTCCAAAGTTGTGAGCCAGATGAATGCGAAGATGAATTCGAATGTGATACTTTGTTTTTTATGTCATGAAACCAAATATTTATCTCTATCCAACTGAAAAATCAAGAATAAGTGTTAATCTTAGCTTCCCTCTTAGGGGTAAAATCACTACTTCAATTCCTTTTTATGGGAATGGTTGGATCGCATTGATGTAGATAACATCTGGTGAATCATCAATAACAAATACAAATATTTAATTTTATGAAAGATTTACAACCTAATGTATGGCAATTAAATACAGGATGGATCATTAATAAATCAGAATTGAAGACTTTTTTCACGGAAGTTTTCCTAAAGCGTGGATTTTATGGGAGAGAAGTAAAAGACTTCCTAGATTATTGGATTCCTCGATTGACAGACTTCAATTATTACGAAATTTATCCTCAAGAATCGAATATTATAGAAACAGCGATAAAACTTGAGATTTATAAAAATCCTGACAACGTTCTAAGACTATTCTATCTGATAAAAGGGGTCAATAGTAATTCTAATAACAAGATAAATATCCCAAGCGAAGTTCCTCAGTTTAACAGATCCGGATTTTATGTTACAGAATGGGGTGTTATTCTTAAATAATAAAATTAACAACACTTTGATCTAAAAGAGGATCCAGACAAAACTATTGATACAGCTTGATTAGAATAAAATAACGCTCCGCTAACACGGACAATATGGGTAAGTTGTTTGTCACACTTTTTGCTTTTACTCCTGCACTCAAGACAAATTTGTAATGGTTCGTTTCACCCGGACACGCGCATCTGCCCGCAATTATAAATCCTGCACCGTGACTAATTTCTGGCTCCGAGACAATTTGTACCGCGACACTGCTCCAGTGTCCGTAACCAAATTTTTAACCGGGGATAAATTCGCGGCTCCGATCAAACTTGTACCGCGACACGCGTAATGCTTAAAAAAATTTGTACCCGGACGGCAAAAAGTGCGCCATACCCTCCTTGCACCGTGACAGCTTTCTGGCTAAAGTACCAGGACTCTGCCCGGTGCTTGCGTCGGGTAACACAACCTCCCCATATTGCCGGGCCGTTAGTGTTAATGAATTAATCGCATCGCACGAATTAGACAGACCAAATACTGCCTCCGATTATACCGCGACCGCTAATTTGGCACATTTGCTTTTGCGCGACACTAAACCCAGCCCACATGCAAAAGCAAAAGAGCCAAATGCCTTCGCTCCTTTTTATTAACTTTGTTCGTCAACGCAAGACAAATGACAAATAAGCAATCTGCAAAAGATAAAATTGAAAACCTTGTAACCCGATTCGAGGACCAATACCAATCATACAAACATCCTGATTATAACGAGACTCTAACTCGCCGGGACTTCATCGATCCTTTCTTCAAAGCACTAGGATGGGACATGGACAACGAAGCTGGATATGCAGAAGCTTATAGAGAGGTAATTCACGAGGACAAAGTAAAAGTAAGCGGAGCAACAAAAGCACCTGATTATTCATTCAGACTGGTAGGTGGTAAAAGACTATTCTTCGTCGAAGCTAAAAAGCCAAGTGTCTCAGTAAAAGATGATATTCAACCTGCTTATCAGGTTCGCAGATACGGTTGGAGTGCTAAACTTCCAATAAGCATAATCACTGACTTTGAGGAATTTTCAATTTATGATTGTACCAAAAAACCTAATCCTAATGACAAACCTTCAGTACTGCCAGGATTAAATACCTTATCATTCAGGGACTACATAAAAGAATTTGATTTTATCTGGGACACTTTCAGCAAAGAGCAAGTTCTAAAAGGTAGTTTTGACAAATTCCTCAAAAGTGATACCCACAAAAAAGGGACAGCAACCGTTGACAAGGACTTTTTGGAATCCCTTGACAGATGGAGAACATATCTGGCTGTAAACATAAGCTGGAATAACAAAACTCTTGACGAGGATGAAATAAATTTTGTTGTCCAGCAGACAATTGACAGAATCATCTTCTTAAGAATTGCCGAAGACCGAAGCGTAGAACCATATGGGACATTAAAACATGCAGTTAAACAAGGAGAATCTTTATCAGAACCTTTTTGAACTTTTCAAAAAGCTGATGAAAAATACAATTCCGGACTATTTGATTTCAAAAAGGACAAAATCAGCCAAAATGTTGTAATCGAAAACAAGATTATCAGGACAATCATAAATGAACTTTACTATCCGGAATGTCCGTACGAATTCTCAGTCCTCTCTGTTGAAATCCTTGGAAGCGCTTATGAGCAATTCCTCGGTAAAGTAATCAGGATCACTCCTGCTCACCATGCAAAGATTGAGGAAAAACCGGAAGTCAGAAAAGCCGGCGGAGTTTATTACACACCACAATACATTGTAGATTACATAGTTAAAAACACAGTTGGAAAACTGATTGAAGGAAAGACACCAAAAGAAATCTCAAAAATCAAAATACTAGACCCTGCCTGTGGCAGCGGTAGTTTTTTGATTGGTGCTTTCCAATATCTTACTCGATTATCATAAAGATTATTATTCAGAAAACGGTAAACCGTCAAAAGGGAAAAAGGATAATCCACTGACACCTGATGGTCATTTGACAACGGCTGAAAAGAAAAGGATTCTGCTAAATAATATTTATGGAGTTGACCTCGATATCAATGCTGTTGAAGTAACAAAACTTAGTCTTTTAATTAAATGTCTGGAAGGTGAAACAGAGGCCTCAATTCAGCAACAATTAGATATTTGGAATGAAAGAGTCTTACCAACACTTGAAAACAATATAAAGAGTGGAAATAGTCTTAGTTGATAATGATTTTTATGATAACAAACTAGATTTTAATCTAGAAAGAAGAATTAAACCGTTTAATTGGCAGATTGAATATCCTACAGTATTCAAAGAAGGTGGATTTGATATTGTCATTGGGAATCCTCCATATATTCGCTTACAGGGATTACAGGAATCACAACCAGCAATTGTAAATTACTATAAATCAAAATTCAAAGCAGCCAAAGCAGGCAATTTTGATCTTTATGTCCTTTTTGATGAAATAGGATTGATGCTTTTGAAAAACAATGGATTACTTGGCTTTATACAGCCTCATAAATTCTTTCAAGCCGATTTTGGAAAGGGAATAAGAGACTATATTTTGGCAAACGGAGCATTAAAAGAAATTGTACATTTTGGTTCTGAACAAGTTTTCAATGAAGTAACAACTTATACATGCCTATTATTTTTACAAAAGGGATGGAATAAAGAAGTTGAAATAAAACAAGTTAACAACTTATCTGATTTCTCTTTAAATTTTAAGATCTCAAATACATTTTCTGTTTTACCTCCAAATTTTTCAGAAAAATGGAACCTATTCTCAGAATCTGATAAAGCTGTCTTCCAAAAACTGAATCAAAATAAAAAACTCGGTGAGATTACAACAAAAATCTTTGTAGGTCTCCAAACTAGTTCAGACAAAATTTATGTTCTTGAGACAATTAAAGAGAAGGATAAGACAGTAATTTGTTTTTCGAAATCCTTGGATTCTGAAATTGAAATAGAAAAGGGCCTTTTAAAACCATTTCTTCTTGGCAAAGATATCAAGAGATATTCCCCGCTTGTGCCCAAACACTTTGTAGTCTTCCCATATCTTATTGAAGCAAATTTCTCAAAGCTTATATCCCAAGACTTTATCAAAACACATTTCCCGAAAGGATGGGAATATATTTAGAAGAACAGAAAAGGGTTGGAAGATAGGGAGAATGGGAAAATGAAAGGCGATGTTTTCTATGCATATATTTATCGAAGAACTTATCTTCATTCGAATATTTGAAGATATGCACTCCGGATATTTCAAGCTATGCAAATTTTACGATTGATAAATCGAAAAGTTTTTATCATACTACAACGTATATAGTCTTATATTTAATCAAGAAGTTAGAGAAGATTTATATTACATTATAAGCATTCTTAACTATCAAATAAAGTGTTATTTATCTTAAAGAGATATCGAAATAGATTGAGAGGGGATTTTTTTCGCTTTAAGACTAAATATCTAAAACCCTTTCCGATCAAACTAATAGATTTTAAAATAAAAGTGAGGTTAAAATTTATGCCGACATAATTCAGATGATAAGGATATATTAATTTAAATCAGGAAATGACTAATTGAAAATCTTAAACCAGATAAAGTTGAATTCAGATTAAAAATCACCTTGACCACATAGAAGAACAAATCAATAATATGGGTATATTTTTTATATGACTTTCACAGAACAGGAGATTAAAACAATAAATAAAATATAAATTATTTTGCAAGCACATTTAAAAGCCCCACTGGCGGATGCACAACCAAAGCTTTTAAAAGAGCTTGCAAATAGACAATTCCGTGATTGTTAACGAATTAACAGGACTCCAAACTAAGACGAAAAAATAAAATCACTAACACTAACACGGACAATATGGGTAAGTTGTTTGTCACACTTTTTGCTTTTGTTCCTGCTCCCAAGACAGGATAGTAACGCTTGATAAACCCGGACCGCGCCACTGCCCCCAATAAACTTAACTGCACCTGGATAATTGACTAACACCTTGACAACTCTGTACCGCGACACTCGTATACGCCATAAAACTCTGTACCTGGACGGCAAAAAGTGCGCCATACCCTCCTTGCACCGTGACAAATTTCTGGCTAAAGTACCAGGATCTGCCCGGTGCTTACGTCGGGTAACACAACCTCCCCATATTGCCGGGCCGTTAGGCTTCATAGCAAGAAAAACTGCACCCGGACAAACTTTCTACAGACAGATAAATTTCTACTTCCCAGCAAGACTTTTCACCAGACAAATTTTTATTCAAATGTTGGCTTGCCTCAACGCTCCTTGCATATGGCAATTCACGGTTTTGTCTTTTGAAATTTACAGAACCGGTTCATGAACACCATCTGCAAGTGCTCCTCCCCTTCCCAAGCCTTTAATTCTCTACTTCCTTGACTAAAAAGCTATGAAGCCTTTATATCTACAACAACTCTTCAATATCTTTTAGTTCCTGTCCACTTTGAAAACATGGGTTCCCAATATTCCAGGACTGTTTCTTTTCATTCATCAAATACCATTTAGTCCTAGATTCGAATCTAAATACTTTTTCCTATTTTTAGTAAGCAATATAATCTGAACCGATCGCAAACCTCGGCTATGGCTTTGACATAGTGACTGTTTCTTCTTAGATTACTATGTGACTGACCGGACGGAAGATTATATATAGTCGAAAATCCTTTAACCTTGACAAATAATCGGTTCTCTTGAATAAAATAAAACTACGAAAGCCTAACACGGACAATATGGGTAAGTTGTATTGTCACACTTTTTGCTTTTGCTCCTGCACCCAAGACAGTTTTGTAATGACCATTGCACCCGAACCGCGCCACTGCCTCCAATAAATTTAACTGCATCTGGATAGTTGACTAATACCTTGACAACTCTGTACCGCGAAGCTCGTAAAGGCCATAAAATTCTGTACCCGGATTGCAAAAAGTGCGCCATACCCTCCTTGCACCGTGACAGTTTACCGGCTAAAGTACCAGGACCTTACCCGGTGCTTACGTCGGGTAACACAACCTCCCCATATTGCCGGGCCGTTAGTACAAATGGATCAAGCAAAAATTGGCCTCCCGCCGTACCTTGAAAAATTTTTAATGACATCGAAATTTTGTTCTCCCAGGACTGAAATGCCGACGCTCATTCTGCACCTTGATAGTATCAACTGATAGTATTACATCTTCGTAACTTGACTGAATTCGTCGCCGGCCAATTTATATCCAGGAGAATATTGTTTATCCACTTGTACTAACGTCACTTATTTTATGCTTTATAACTTGACAGTTTCTGCCGGTCAGAAAAATAGTAATCAAACCGATTTAAAACCAAAATTTCTGCCCAGATGACAGATCCTGCTTGATCCAAAAATTAACGCCACTTGTACTAACACGGACGGTTGGGGTAATAAACTTGTCACAATTTTTGCTCGCCACCTTGACAACTTCATCTTGATAAATAAATTTTCACTCATCTACCAAATTCGTGACTTCGGCTCTGGACAAATCCTGCAACCGGGACAATTTTATCTTTCGCCGGGATTTGCAAAAATTGCGCCATGGTGGCTTGTCCGCCGGGATAATTTTTCGGCACCCTCCTTCGCGTGAAAATCGCTTCGGAGGGCGAAGCCGGGACACGTAACAGCGGACGGCGCCACCAACGTTTACTCCCTCAACCGCCGGGCCGTTAGCAACAATTAACAAGAAATTTGATTTGACTAAATACTAACTTAAATTTACAAATGATAACTAAACCTGAGATAAGCAAGAAAATTAATGATCTTAGATTGCTGCAAACTCATTGTATTAATAATTTCCAATACTCAAAGACAGCGAAAATTCCATTCAAAGTCCACTCATTTATTGAGATAATGAATTGTAGAATGCTTGACTTTAGTGAATCAACAGAAATACTAATATACGGCAATCATCTTGTCCCAGCCATGACTTTGATTCGGTCATTGTTCGAAAATGTGGCAGTTTTGTTTCAAGTAGTAACTGCAATGGATCATTCATTGAAATCACATAAAATTGTTGACAATTTTGACGGAAATTTAACTAGTTTGACTTTTGGAACAAGATATGACAATGAAATCAAAGCTGTTAATATAATAACTCAAATTGACAAACTTGAGAAAGAATATGTAGGTATAAAAAGCCTCTATGATAATTTGTGTGAATTTGTACATCCAAATTGGGATGGTGTTCAGGGAAGTTATTCCGAACTTAATGAAAAATCAGGAAATACTGGTATCTTTAAAGTAATTACAGTTTCACATCCTTTAAATAAATGGATTGAACAATGTTTTTTATTAGCCATAAACATGTTTCTTGATTTTTCTCAAAGAGCAAAGAAAAGTCTTATTGACTTTACTCTTCTATGCGAATCTGAAATATGAAAAATTTAATGGACTTGATAAAAGAACTGATAGTTATGAAAAGAACTTTACTTTTTTTTGGAATACTATTAATATGTAAGTATGGGTTTACTCAAAATAGCTTTACTGAACTAGTTAAACAAACAGAAAATTCTGTTGTAACTATAATAACAACGAACGAGTTAGGAAATCCATTAATGAGGGGAACTGGATTCATAATAACCGAAAAAGGTATTATATTATCTAACTACCATATTTTTGATGGCTCCTATAATGCTAAGATTGTTTTTCACGACAATTCAGAATTTGAATTAGATAGTATATTCCAGTCCTCAGAAAAGTATGATATTATTAAATTTTCGATTAAAAATCCCAAAAAACTAAAGTTCAGTCCTTTAGGCTTTTATAAAATTAAGCCTCTGAAGGGAGAAGATATTTTTACCATAGGGAATCCGATCGGGATTGGAAAGTACTGTCTCAAAGGGAATAATCTCTAGTATTCGAGAGATTCCAGAATTAGGAAGCATTTTCCAAATAACAGCACCAATATCCTCTGGAAGTAGTGGTAGCCCAGTTCTAAATATGAATGGAGAGGTTATAGGCATAGCGTCTTATTATATGACCAATGGGCAGAATCTAAATTTTGCAATAGACATTGGTCTTGTTGAAAAAATCAAATCAAATGATGCTATTTTCTCAGAACTAAAGGCGAGAAAACCTCTACCCATCAATAAGGAGGAAGCTTTACAAATAATTGACTCAATTTCAATCTGGGATTCTGATTTAAAACTATCCTATTTAAATGAGTATATTAATCAACACCCTAATGACTATCTTGGATATTATAAACGAGCAGTTTTTTTGGGTAGTGAAGTAACCGGACCAAATTTGGCGGAAGAAGAATTCACTGCTTCTGATAGTCTTCTAAATGTCGGAATTTCAAAAATTATTGCCAAATCTGATTTGGATTATAAAAAAGCGATTTCATTAAACCCTGCAGAAACAGATATATACTTTGACAGAGGCATTCAAAAATATGTGTATTGTACCAACAACCCAATAAAAATAGTAGGTTGGGATTATCTAGGTGCTCTAAATGATTTACTGAAATGTAATAATCTCAAAGACAATAATAAACAGCAAGAACGATTCTATTATACTGGATTATGCTATTTAAAATTATCGAGGTATGTTGAAGCAATTAAACCTTTTAATGATGCATTAAATATTAAGAATTTGCCATCTAATTCAACCAATAATACATTTGAAATATATTATGAACGAGCAAAATTGAGATTTGATCATTTCAAAGATACAATTGGAGCCCTAAAAGATTTGAATGCAGCTTATGAACTTACAAAGTCAAATTCTTTATATCAAGGAGATAACCATGCTCCATCAAAAATATTGACAAAGAGGGCTTTGATTCAGTATTATACTAATAATCTTCAAGGAGCATTAGAGGATCTTCGGAAAGTAAATGAATCAATTTTTTGGGACTCAATGGAGGGTCGCTCTAGTTTTACACACTACTTACAGAGTTATATAATTAGAATTATTGATGGGGATTTATCAGAGGCATTAACTTCAATCAACATTGCTATTAATAATGATAGGACATCCAATTATTATTTTACCGAAAGATCTAAAGTCTACTTTGCACTAAAAGAATATTCAAAAGCCCTTCAAGACATAAATATGTCTTATGATCTTGATCCAAAGGATTTTAATGCTGATTCATATTTTGACAGGTCAAGAATTAAATCATTACTTAATGACAACCTTGGGGCAATTAAAGATATCGATGCAGCAATCAAATTAAACATTAAAAATGATACATACTACTTTGTAAAAGGAATATATCTAAGCCAATTAGGAGATGATTATGGTGCTATAAAGCAATATGATAAAGCCATAGAAATCAATACTAAAGATGCAGATTATTATATAAATCGAGGTTGGTCAAAATTAAAAAGTAATCCCAGTGAGGCATGTGCAGACTGGAGTAGAGCAGGTGAAATGGGACGATACGATGCTTATGATTTAATCAAAAAGCACTGTAAATAGAAAAATTACTTGTCTCAATAAATTAAAGAACTGTTGCTAACACGGACAATATGGGTAAGTTGCTTGTCACGGTTTTTGCTTTTGCTCCTGCTCTCAAGACAAATTTGTAATGTTTGTTGCACCCGGACACGCGCATCTGCACGCAATTAATACCCTGCACCTTGACTAATTTCTGGCTCCGATCAAACTTGTACCGCGACACTGCGCCAGTGCACGCCACCAAATTTGTAACCGGGGATATTTTCGCGGCTCCGATCAAAATTGTACCGCGATCGCACCAGTACGCAATAAAATTTGTACCAGGACTGCAAAAACACGTGCCATACCCTCCTTGCACCGTGATAGCTTTTCTGGCTAAAGTACCAGGACTCTACCCGGTGCTTGCGTCGGGTAACACAACCTCCCCATATTGCCGGGCCGTTAGCAGCAATAATCTGGACATCAACGTGATAAAGAACTCCACCTACCGGCTTGCTCCGACGCTACTTGCATATGGCAATTCACGGTTTTGTATTCTTAAATTTACAAAACCGGCTCATGAGCACCATCTGCAAGTCTCTCCTCTTCGCAAGCCTTAGCATTTGTATACCATGACAGACCTGCTTCTTTTATAATATTTAACTGCTGCTAACAAAAAATCGAAAATATATGACAAAAAAGACAATATTAACTTTATCAGGAATCTTCCTTATTACTCATTCATTTGGGCAAGATTTAGATAATTATTCTGATTTGGTAAAAACTGCATTGAAATTCTATGAGTCTAAGGACTATCTAAAATCAGGACTGAAATATTCTGAAGCTTTTAAATTATTTGACAAAAATGTTATAATAACTGATAGATACATAGCATCATGTTCATGGGCTTTAGCGAATAATAAAGACTCCGCTTTTAATCAATTATTTAAAGTAGTTAACGGCAGTCATTTCATATTTGAGGATTATGTAACAGCTAATTCAGATTTGAAATCATTGCATAATGATAAGAGATGGAATGAAATAATTGAGATAATCGGCAACAAAGAAAATGATGATTTAATTTCAGACAAAACATTAGGAAACACATTTAATGCTATTTATTTTCAAGATGTTAAGTACAGACAGCAGGTAAAAGAAATTGAGACCAAATTTGGTTTTCAATCAGACACAGCAAAAGCTTTTTGGAAAAACATAAATAAAAATGATTCAATAACCTTAACAATAGTATTAAAGGTACTTGATACTCGTGGTTGGTTAGGTTCAGATGTAATTGGTGTTCTTGGTAACAGAACATTATTCCTTGCTATACAGCATTCAGATCTGAAAACACAAGAAAAATATTTACCCATGATGAGAGAAGCCGTTCAAAAAGGAAACGCAAGTCCAAGTAATTTTGCTTATTTAGTTGACAGGATTGCTGTTAGACAAGGGAAGAAGCAACTTTATGGTAGTCAGTTAGCTCGGGACAAATTAACTGGCAAGTATTATATTTTACCACTTGAAGATCCAGACAATGTTGACACTAGGCGTACAGAAGTAGGACTAGGAAAACTTCAAGATTACGTTTCACATCTGGGAATGACCTGGAATCCAGAAGAATATAAAAGGGAGATTTCAGAAATTGAATCTAAAAATAAATAATTAAAGCTGCTAACACGGACAATATGGGTAAGTTGTTTGTCACGGTTTTTGCTTTTGCTCCTGCACCAAAGACAAATTCGTAATGGTTCTTGCACCCGGACACGCGCATCTGCGCGCAATATAAATTCTGCACCGTGACTAATTTCTGGCTCCGAGACAACTTCTACCGCGACACTGCGCCAGTGCCTTCTACCATATTCATCTACCGGGAGAAATACTCTGCCACATATAAAAGTTGTACCGCGATCGCGCCAGCATGCAATAAATTTTGTACCATGACAGCAAAAACACGTGCCATACCCTCCTTGCACCGTGATAACTTTCTGGCCCCGAGTACTCGGGGTACCAGGATCCTGCCCGGTGCTGCGTTGGGTAACACAACCTCCCCATATTGCCGGGCCGTTATGGTTAATTGTCAGACATACTGCATATTAGAGAGATACCAGATCAACTATCCATAACGGTATGAGGTTTAATAGTAATTATATGGACAAACCTTTTATTTTAACGTGACAACTTAGCTAGAAAAAGACTAATTTTGTAAAAATATGTTCGTATGAGCACTGTAGAGCTGAGACATATCATAATTGAGAAACTATCACTTATCGATGACACGTCATTCCTTAAGGCCATCAAGACTATTGTAGAATCAAAAGCTGATGAAAAAGTCTACCAGCTTTCTGATATTCAAAAGAAAAGAATTGAAGCAAGCAGAGATCAAGTTAAAAAAGGTCAGACAATTTCAAATGAAGTACTTAATAAAGAGGTTCTTCAATGGCTAAATACAAAGTAGAATGGTCTATCGAGGCCAGACTGGACCTTCTAGATATCCTTAATTTCTATATTGTCAGGAATAAATCTGCAGCTTACAGTAAGAAACTCAATTCAAAAATAAACAATAGCATTAAGCTTATTTCAAAACACCCATTAATTGGTGTTCAATCTGATATAGAATCCGTTAGAGCTTTGATAACTGGAGATTTTCAGATAATTTATGAAATCCTTGACAACACTATCTTGATTTCAATGATCTGGGATTGTCGTAGGGACCCCGAAGACAAAATAATAGATACAAGGATAAAAAAATAAACAACTAACCATAACACGGACAATATGGGTAAGTTGTTTGTCACACTTTTTGCTTTCTGCTCCTGCCACCAAGACAGGATAGTACCGCTTGACAAACCCGGACCACGCCACTGCCCTCAATAAATTTAACTGCATCTGGATAGTTGAATAACACCTTGACAACTCTGTACCGCGAAGCTCGTAAAGGCCATAAAATTCTGTACCCGGATTGCAAAAAGTGCGCCATACCCTCCTTGCACCGTGACAGCTTTTTGGCTAAAGTACCAGGACTCTACCCGGTGCTCGCGTCGGGTAACACAACCTCCCCATATTGCCGGGCCGTTATCGGTAAGCGAGCGGCAGTTTGGCCGACAATTGCGAGAAAATTAGAGAATTAATCAACCATAATCATGAAACATTTCAGTAGTATTTTAGCAATCATTTGTACTGCAGCATCAGTACACGCTCAAACTATC
Source organism: uncultured Bacteroidales bacterium (assembly GCA_963701745.1). Classification (GTDB taxonomy): domain Bacteria; phylum Bacteroidota; class Bacteroidia; order Bacteroidales; family VadinHA17; genus LD21. Next base: position 84,357 of record CAVPBE010000002.1, read on the forward strand.
ACAATTAACAAACAATTAAAAGATTTTCCAGACACTTTTAATCTAAGTACTCCTCTGAATGCAGGTATAACTTGCTCATATTTAATAGTTAATGGAAAAGAGAATCAATGGCGTGACGCTAGTGTATACATGATCAGGGAGTATTTACCGAAAAGCAATGCCCTTGACAGGATCGTAAAGGAAACCAGTAAAAAGAAGATGCTGGATGGCGAGATCAAAGAGATTAATGTTTACAAGGATTCAGTTGCTTGTATGATAACACAACTTGACTCTGTATATTATTCTATTCGTACATTGGGCTATGAGGACGGTAAATGGTTAAATGTTGGTGAAGATATGGGGAATGTGCTCGAAAAATCTAGAGAAAGGTTTTATTCCCATGCGCCTAACACTCTGAACAGACTCCGCCGATCAAGTCAATTAAAGTCAGTCACAACAGACACCTTAGCTTTTGTGAATTATTTAAAGCAACATGGAGTAGAACCTAAAGAACTTTTAATCAAGGCAATGGCTGCTCACTCTCTGGTGATTTATGGAGAGCTTCATCGTCGCAAAATATCGTGGGAATTTTTAACTAGTGTTTTGAATGATCCACGTTTCCCTGACAAGGTAGGAACAATTTTTGTCGAATTGCCTTCGTATCAACAATCTGAATTCGACAGGTTTTATGCTTCAAAAAAGCTAGACACGGAGATTCTTTTAGAAATTATGCGATCCCAACAAATTTACGGATGGTGGGATAAAGGCGAATATGAATTTTTAATAAATGTTTGGAAATTAAATCAAACCTTGCCATCCAAAAAACAAATCAAAGTTGTGTCTGTCGATGTACAGCCACCTTATAAAACAATAAGAACTGCAGAAGACTTTAAACAGAGTGAAGCAAATCTAATTGACCGCAATACCAACATGGCAAATGTAGTGGAGAACACTCTCCTATCAAAAACCGATAAACGAAATAGTTTGTTTATTGTCGGATATGGGCACGCATATAAATCTCATGTACCGGGAGGCTTCTCGACAATAGAAGGGAAAGAGGCTGCATTGTCGGCTGGTGCACAATTAGTACAACGATTGTCTGACAAAAATGTATTTGTAGTTTTACAGCATGTACCAATGGGAACCAATTCGGGTGCTTTAGGTCTTGTACGGCATGGACTTTTTGATACGGCATTTGAAAAATCAGGTAATAAACCAGTAGCTTTTCCTTTAAGTGGTAGTCCTTTCGGAGCTGAACCTTTCGATGCAGATTACGAAATGAGTTTCGACAGTAGGGTAGGAAACTTTGCTGACAATTTTGATGGATACATTTTTCTTAATCCATTGAAAGTCGAAGACTCTGATTATATACTGTATGATATATGGAGCGATCAGTTTGTAGCTGAAATGAAACGCCGTGCAACACTTTCTAATTTCAATATGAATCGATGGCTTGGCACTGAAGGAGAGATAACCAAAGAAAAAATAATCTCAACTTTTAAAGAAGAGACTGAAGGTAAAAAACGTTGGAGCCAATTGTTTGAATAAAAAATAAAGAGACGCCAACCGATAACACGGACAATATGGGTAAGTTGTTTGTCACGGTTTTTGCTTTTGCTCCTGCACCTAAGACAAATTTGTAATGGGTCTTGCACCCGGACACGCTCATCTGCCCGCAATTAAAATCCTGCACCGTGATAAATTTCTGGCTTCGAGATAGTTTGTACCGCGACACTGCGCCAGTGCCCGCAACAAACTTTGTAACCGGGGATAACTTCGCGGCTCCGATCAAACTTGTGCCGCGATCGCGCCAGCACGCAATAAAATTTGTACCATGACGGCAAAAACACGTGCCATACCCTCCTTGCACCGTGACAGTTTACTGGCCTACCGGGACAGATTTGTGGCGGTGCTGTCGTCGGGTAACACAACCTCCCCATATTGCCGGGCCGTTATGGTTAATTCGCAACAGCAGTGGACATTAGACAATTTCTAAAAGAACTAACCATAACTGATAGGGCATTGACATTCTGTAAAAGATCTCGTAAATTTGAGTTTATGTTGGTAAATGGTAGGAGAATAATGTTAATTCTACAACTTAATAATTCATAATAGAAAGGAGTAACTATGAAAGTATCAAAATCATTAAGAGCCTTGACAATTGTTTTTTTCCTAAGTGGTATTTGGGACATCTTTGCAGGTTTCGTTTATGCATTCATGATCGGGACTGTATATACAGACCCCCCTATACACCGTTTCTATTCTTTATTCTTGGCATCATTCTTTTTTTGTTTTGCATATCTGCAAATCCTCTCGTCTTTCAATATGCGACGCTACCTCTTCATTATCGGTGCTGTATTGATAGGAAGGATCTTGTATATCGCTTTATTGTATGCGTATATTTTTGGTGTCGCGGGTTTTTCGCGTACCTTCTGGTGGACCGGGATGGTAGATCTATCATGGTCAATTCTCTACATCACACTTACATTACTAAGTGATGACATTCGTCTCAGGGATTTGTTTCTTCCCAAAAAGGGAGACATGTGATGAATATGGAACTACACTTAATTTAGAGAAAAAATTGGATAATAATACCAAGGTTATAAAAGAATGCTACTTGTTGGATACAAAGACTAAAACCATTTATCACAGATTCAGAATTAATATAAAAACCTAAGCATAACAAAACTATGTCTCTTAACCGAGACAATAACAATCCATCTATCGGGATTGGAAACCTTGACAATTTGCATATATCGAGACAAATTTATTGACATAAGATAATTTGTAAAAAGAACTAACCATAACACGGACGGTTGGGGTAATAAACTTGTCACAATTTTTGCACGCCACCGTGACAGTTTTATCATGACACTTAACTTATCATTCATCTACCAAATTCGTGACTTCGGCTCTGGACAAATCCTGCTACCGAGACAACTTTTTCTTTCGCCTGGACTTGCAAAAATTGCGCCATGGTGGCTTGTCCGCCGGGACAGTTTTTCGGCTAAAGTACCGGGACTCGTATCGGCGGATGGCGCCACCAACGTTTACTACCTCAACCGCCGGGCCGTTAGCAAACATTTCGAACTTTCCTAAAATATGAGTAAGATATCAATTATTATTTTAGTCATCTCAGCTTTAATAGCTTTATACATTCGTTCGATAGGATTTAGAGCGAATAGACCATGGTTATTCAAAAAACAAATCTATAATGAAAAGTTAGGTCGTCTATGGTATAATAAAATAAAGAAAAATCCAAAGGATAATCATTTCCAAGCCCATACAGTATTTAAGCCAACAAATAGGGAAATTGACATTTTTTTTGATTCTGGTGAAGACCAGCTAGATCCAAATCAAGTCCGATTTTATTATGAGATTGAGAATAAATATAATGATCTGCTATCTCAATACGCCAAAGCTTTAAAAGATTCAAATCTAGACAACAATTCTGATCTTATCTTATATGGCATTTCAATTGGAAGAATGACTAGTTTGGATGTAACATTTAAGTTCCATTATTATCACGAGAGAGATTCCACTAACGGTCCGATACTAACTTATTGTAACTGGAAAATGATTAAAATAGAATAAAAACATTTGCTAACACGGACAATAAAGGTCATTTGTTTGTCACGGTTTTTGAACATTCTGCCTTCTTATAACGTGACCCTCAAATCGCACCACCCTGATTCCGCACCAGTGACCGCAATAAAGTTTCTGTACCATGACTAATTCCTGGCTCCGATGTCAGCTTGTACCGCGACACTGCGCCAGTGCTCTTAATAAAATAACAATAAGGTGACTATTAACCTGCTTTCTATCAGCATTGTACCGCGACACTCGTATAGGCCCGAAAGTTTGTACCATGATGCCAAAAACCGCGCCATACCCTCCTTGCGCCGTGACTCAATTCTGGCTAAAGTATTAGCATTCTGCCCGTCGCTTGCGTCGGGTAACACAAACGGCCTTTATTGCCGGGCCGTTAGCATACATTTGGAGCCTACTTAATTACTACAATTGAATCGTTTTTATAGTCTACTTTCTAAAAAATTATCATTTATGAAAACGCAAAAGCTCGCTGCAATTAATGATTTGACATCCCCTTTATTTAGAATTATGTCAACTCATGACGAATTAGATCTCCAGAGGAGACAATTTGATAACAATATATGCACCTTTTACATTGGTAATGGTTATTTACTCAGCGTTGCCCATAACTTGAGACTTGAGGCTACATTTTTCAAATCCATAAATGAAGCTCTTTATCAACGTGATATATTCCCAAGGCTAAATCAAGCTGAAAGAACTACATTTAATACCTGCTTCCCTCTTAACAATACAACTAATAAAAGATATTTTAATCCAACCCATAAGAATAATATACCAGCCATAGTAGCAATGCTGAAAAGAATAAATTATGATACGAGATGGGTCTCGTTGTATCAACAGCAAATTTGTAAGCCATATTTATTAATTCAACAGCGTACAAATCAATTCTACAATAATGCAGAAGCACATGGTCATTTCAATCCGTCTTTGATTTTTTTAGATCCAGTATGTCAAAGACAAAGCTTTTTAATAGAAACCCATTTAGTTGAAGCATTCTATGAAGAAGACTTTTCAATTTATAGGATAATAAACACTCATCAAAGTATTATTGATTTAATTCCAAGACTTGAAATAGATAGTGAAATATACGATTCGTCAGATGGAGACTTCTTCTGTTTACAAAGCGCACCAAATGACATGAATCCTGGTAGAATGATAAGCGAAGTAAGGATTGAAGGATTAATGGATCAATACACAAATTTTCCAGATAGAATAGGTGGAAATTATAATATTCAAGGTCAAAGATACCTGATAAAGGGATACTTCCGTTTTGGATCTTCAGGAGCTCCCTATCTTAAATTTGACTCTGAGACAAATACATTTAAAATAAATGCTATTCAAAGTGAAGCTTGTCCTATCCAATTGACAATAAAAAATGAAAGAGTTGGAAACTTTCAATATGTAAACGCAATTGCTTCACCGATTGCCAATATTATTGACAGAATTAACAGATATTTAAATAATTAACGTATGCTAACACGGACAATATGGGTAAGTTGTTTGTCACACTTTTTGCTTTTGCTCCTGCACCCAAGACAGATTCGTAATGGTTGTTGCACCCAGACACGCGCATCTGCCCGCAATTAAAATCCTGCACCGTGATAAATTTCTGGCTCCGAGATAGTTTGTACCGCGACACTGCGCCAGTGCACACCACCAAATTTGTAACCGGGGATAAATTCGCGGCTCCGATCAAACTTGTACCGCGACACGCGTAATGCTCAATAAAATTTGTACCTGGACGGCAAAAAGTGCGCCATACCCTCCTTGCACCGTGACAGCTTCGTGGCTAAAGTACCAGGACCCTGCCCGGTGCTTGCGTCGGGTAACACAACCTCCCCATATTGCCGGGCCGTTAGCTGTAATAAGGGCTTCGAGATAAATTAAAAGTTGCATTAAATAATATAATTCATTTCATAATGAGATTTCTTTTTGCATTAGGTATTTTATTTTTTTCGTCTATCGCTTACCCACAGCATAAAACAGAATCCTTTAGGTTTCTTGAAGACTTCTTTCTCTCAAATTAAGAACTGATACAGCTTATTTTATAGGTCCATCAGATTTCGAAATTGATGATATGATTGAAGCATTTAAAAAACGGATTATTAAAATAAAGTCTGGGAATAATAAAAAATCATACTTCTACTTAAGCTGTAATAACAACGATACCCTATTTATTTCTCTTAATGAAAAAAACTATATCTTTAAGAAGCTTTCCAGAATGAAAGTATATCCTTGGAAATCTGATATTTCACATAATCTTAACCTCATCCAACCTGATCAAATCGATAAAATCTTCCAAGATTCTACAAAAAAGTGCACGGATTTTTATAAACAATTTTATGCCTCCAGATATTATACAATTTCAAGGCCTATCTTTATCAGAAATAAAAAGCTTTGTTTCTTTTTTTACACTATTCAAGGCAGAGGACTATTGGATATTCATGGTGATTTTTCAATCTACTCTAAAAAAAATAGAATTTGGCAACATTTAACTTATATTACTATTTGGGAAGGTTAAACATTACAACAGCTAACACGGACAATATGGGTAAGTTGTTTGTCACACTTTTTGCTTTTGCTCCTGCACCCAAGACAAATTCGTAATGGTTCTTGCACCCGGACACGCGCATCTGCCCCCAATTAAAATCCTGCACCGTGACAGTTTTCTGGCTCCGAGACAAATTGTACCGCGACACTGCGCCAGTGCCCTCTACCAACTTTGTAACCGGGGATAAATTCACGGCTCCGATCAAACTTGTACCGCGATCGCGCCAGTACTCAATAAAATTTGTACCATGACTGCAAAAAGTGCGCCATACCCTCCTTGCACCGTGACAGCTTTCTGGCTAAAGTACCAGGACCCTACCCGGATGCTGCGTCGGGTAACACAACCTCCCCATATTGCCGGGCCGTTAGTGGTAATGCTCGTTGCGGCACAAAGTAAATATCAACACTTTATAACCCCATTTGTATAGCTAGACAAATCCTAAACACAAGACAATCTGTGAATCTCGGCAAGATTGAAATCAACAATGCCTGTACCTGGACAGCAACAGATTTCAAAAAGCTTTGTGCCTTTACTAACATTTGTAATTCTGAAACCGGCACTACCACACTAACACGGACAGTATAATTAAAAAGCTTGTCACGGTTTTTGCTCTTGCTCCTAGTACCAAGACAAATTCGTAATACTATCTAAACCTGGACACGCTCTTCTGCATACAATTAAACTCCTGCACCATGACTAATTTGTGGCTTCGAGACAAATTGTACCGCGACACTGCGCCAGTACCCATTTACAAGCTTCCTGCAACCGGGACTGCTTTTCGGCCACTTATCAAACTTGTACCGCCACACGCGTATAGTCCACAAAGCTCTGTACCTTGACTGCAAAAACACGCGCCATGGCGCCTAAAGCGCCAACGCTTTCTAATTATACTGCCGGGCCGTTAGGTTGCATAGCCACTATTTGCCAGTCTTCAGGCTTGCTAATCAAGGAAAGACTCCAACAACAAATTCTTTAGTAATTAAATGTTCGGAAAAAAGAAGCATTACCCCAGATATATTTTAGCTTCCTTTATTACACAAAACCATAAATCATGAAAAAGGTAACAATAGGATTTACTATTTTGTTCCTAATACTATTTGCTGGTTGTGGAAGAGACCTAGATCAAGCCAAACGGTATTCTGATATGAAGGCAGAATGTGATACCCTTATTACTCAAGCTAATTTAATTATTAATGAACAAAAGGCTAAGGCCGATAGTTTACGTAAAATAAGGGATGACATTTATAAGGCTAAGGCACAAAAATATAAGCTACCTGAGATAGATAGAAAAATCACAAATATTGTTGAAATTGAATCCAATATTGAGAATGTAAGAAAACATCTTGAATCAATTAAAAAATTTGCAGAAAATGGTGAAAAAGCAACTAAACGGTTCTTATATTATAAACGAAAATATATGACATACGCAACTGTAATTCAAGTGCATGACGAGAATATTTTGATTCAAGAAATTACAGATGGATTATCAGCAAAACAATATATTTCTAGGTATTTGCCTAAAGAGAAAAAATAAACTACGCAAACCTAACACGGACAATATGGGTAAGTTGTTTGTCACACTTTCTGCTTTTGCTCCTGCACCCAAGACAGTTTTGTAATGGTATTTGCACCCGGACACGCGCATCTGCACGCAATTTAAATCCTGCACCTTGACAACTTTCTGGCTTTGAGACAGCTTGTACCGCGACACTACGCTAGTGCCCGCCACCAGCTTTGTAACCGGGGATAAATTCGAAACTCCGATCAAAAATGTACCGCGACACGCGTAATGCTCACAAAAATTTGTACCTGGACGGCAAAAAGTGCGCCATACCCTCCTTGCACCGTGACAAATTTCTGGCTAAAGTACCAGGACCCTGCCCGGTGCTCGCGTCGGGTAACACAACCTCCCCATATTGCCGGGCCGTTAGCGGTAATAATCAGCGCATTACGAGTCTCTGCATCAAGTCTATGTTTGTCTCCAAAGACACCTGACAAATAAGAAATTACTACCGCTAACAGCATAGAGGTTATCAAATTACTGTTTGGATAAAGCACCCAAATTAAGTATCTTCGTACTGTGAAAAAGCGAGCAAAAATAGGATTGGACTTTGAAATCGATGAATTGACAAATTCTATAAAAAACCTTATCTCTGGGGATAGTTTTTCGACTGACATTTCCAGGATTACAAAGGCTGATCTTAAAAAAGTTACTAAAAAAAATGGCTGGCTATTTGACTGGAGACTTGAGCTCAAACATCCTGAGAGAGATGTTTACAAACTTACAATTGTTAACAACCAGAACATAATACAAGGACTTGTAAGTCTTGAAGTAAAACCAGATCACGTTTATATGCATCTTGTCGAAAGTGCTCCTTTCAATAAAGGAAAGACTAAATTGTATGCTGGTGTACCTGGAAACCTTGTCGCATTTGCGTGCAAATTATCCTTTCAAAGAGGACATGAGGGAAATATTGCATTCATTTCCAAGACACAATTAATTGACCATTACACTGAAAGTCTTGGAGCAATGCATGTTGGCGGTCGTCTTATGATTATTGATTCAGCCGCAGCACTAAATTTGATTAATAGGTACTTCTCAAATATCTAGATTATGAAAACAAAGAAGGTAGAATTAGATGTAGATTTTATTGGGGGACAAACTTCTTTGACAAAGGAAGAGGAAAAAGCGATTAGTGATTTTATCAAAAGGAATAAATCAAAAAAAGCAAAAGGTCAGACTCGCAAATCGAAGACTGCTAAACAATTGATTTAATATAACATACTAACCGCTAACACGGACAATATGGGTAAGTTGTTTGTCACGGTTTTTGCTTTTGCTCCTGCACCAAGACAAATTTGTAATGGCCGTTGCACCCGGACACGCGCATCTGCTCGCAATTAAAATCCGTATACCGTGACAAATTTCTGGCTTCGAGACAGCTTTGTACCGCGACACTGCGCCAGTGCCCCCAATAAAAATCCTGTACCGTGATAGTTTACTGGCTCCGATTAAACTTGTACCGCGACACGCGTAATGCTCAGCCAAATTTGTACCCGGACGGCAAAAACACGTGCCATACCCTCCTTGCACCGTGACAGCTTTCTCGGCTAAAGTACCAGGACCCTACCCGGTGCTTGCGTCGGGTAACACAACCTCCCCATATTGCCGGGCCGTTAGCAAAAATAAATTCTGCCTCTAAGGTAAATACTAATCATATAAACATGAGAACTACACTATTATTCATGGTATTGATCTTTTTCTGCTCCTGCGGCTGCAAAAGGTCAAAGGATTCAAATAATTCAGACTCAGTTATTAGAATCGATCTTCTAACAGAGCCGAAATCCACTATAACAAAACTTTCCGAGATCGCTTTCAATGTTGAGTATATACCCCTGCAAACAACTAAGAATTCATTGCTTGGCGAATTTGCAGTAAAAATAGTAAGCGTAGATAATAAAATCTATATAAAGAACAGCGGATTGGGAGGTGACATAATGTGTTTCGATTTAGGAGGTAAATTTCTTTTTAAACTCCAAAATTTAGGAAGAGGACCAGAAGAATACACCTCTATTACTGATTTCGATGTCAGTTCCGACAATAAAAACTTAACAGTCATGTCAGACGTAGATCGTAAATTAATTGTCTACAGCGTTTCCGATATTGGTTATACTTTCAAGAGTTCTCTGTCTCTGAAAGAGCCCATTCCATTAACCATCAGCATAGTTCCAGAAACTGACTATACATTTCTAGCAATAGAGCCCTGGAATATTACCGCGCCATATTTAAGTTTATTGATGAGCTCAAGCGGCGATACAATTCAATATAAACCTAATTGTTATCGGAATCGACAGGATAGAACAGGCGCTTTTATGCGAACGGCGCTCCTCTATTCAAGCGAAAAGTCGCTTTGTTTTAAGGAATGTTTCAGTGATACTGTCTTTTATGTGGATATAAAGAATAAGTCTTTTAAACCCAGGATAATTTTTGAAACGCATGGGACATCTGTTACTCCTGAGATGTGGGGCCACCCGGAAAGAGTTGGAAATCTTGTAACCGAAATTTTTGGCCTCTTCGAAACATCAAGGTATGTTTTTTATAATTATTGGGAGAATCATATTAAAAATTGCCATCTCTATGATAAGATAGCAAAGACTAAACATAATCTGGTTATCGGCACTTTCAATGAAACTATAGCTAATATCCCTCGTGACGTAGATAAGATTAAATTAAAGGATGATTTGTGTGGCGGACCCGATTTCAATCAAGATATAAGGTATTTGAATACGAATTGTAGTAATGGCAAGTTGTTTTCGCTGGTTGATGCGATTACACTAAAGAATTATATTTCAAGCGAAGCTTTTAAAAATGCAAAGGTGCGAGATCCAAAAAAGAAAAATGAATTTAAAAATCTTGCTGATTCAATCAAGGAAACCGACAATCCGGTATTGATAGTTGTGATACCAAAAAACTAATTCATCTTATTGAAAAATAACATAATACTTTTGCTAACACGGACAATATGGGTAAGTTGTTTGTCACGGTTTTTGCTTTTGCTCCTGCACCTATGATAGATTTGTATTAACTTATACCACGACCGCTCCAGTGCCCTCAATAAAACTACATGTACCTTGACTTGTTATCTGTTCCCGATCAACATTGTACCGCGACACTCGTAATGCTTAACAGACTTTGTACCTGGACTGCAAAAACACGTGCCATACCCTCCTTGCACCGTGACAGCTTACTGGCTAAAGTACCAGGACTCTGCCCGGTGCTGTCGTCGGGTAACACAACCTCCCCATATTGCCGGGCCGTTATGGTTAATTCAAACATTATCTGCACGTTAGACAGCTCCTCAAAGAACTAACCATAACAAAAAAAGCAATGTCACTTAACCGAGACAACTCCTATTCATCTAGCTGGACTCTTCCACCTAGACAACTACATCTGGACGAGAAACTTCCTATCCGTCTACCGGGATCTGTTATATTGACAAATTTAAAATGAAGAGACAACTATGATACATTTCCAGGGATTGATCACCTAGACAAAGTTAGTATTGAGAGATAACCTCTTAGCGACTACCTAGGCTATTAAACCCATCCTTAGTGCATATTGTCAAGTTGACCGTATAGCCCTTTCAGAAATTCAAGATTCCTTATTTGATACTTACGAATTTTACTAATTGCGAAGTAAGAAACAAATAATCCAATAAGAAAACCGATAGATAGACCGTATATGGATTCTCCATTTTTCATTACTTCAAGAAACGGTCTGTATTCAAAATATACATGAATTGATAGATTTATCATCACTAAAAGGAGTGGTATCAAGACTATATACAATTTGCTGTATTTACCCAATAGCCATCTTGACAATAATTTGATTCTTTGTGCCAACCACTCTTTTAATGACAAGTTGTATCTATTATTTTGCAATTTATTTATCGATAATAAAGAAATAATTAAAGATGTAAGTGTTATTAGGCAGAGTATGGTATTATTAACTAGATAGATAATATCACTTTGCCGATTAAGAGCCGTCAGGATCAGAAAAAAAATCAAACCAACGCACACAATTATATCTACACTAAAAATATAGAGAAACTTATTAATTGTTTTCCTGGTTTTGATATTAAGTAATTGATTTAGCTCCTCAGTTGTTTTTAGGCTAATTTCAGAATCAATATTTTTCCAGATGTTTTGTAATTCATTAGTTTCCATGATTTAAATGATTTAAATTTTGTTTCAGTAATTCTTTAGCTCTATTAATTCGTACTCCAACATTGGACTTCGAAATACCAATGATTTCGGCAATTTCTTCATAACTTTTTTCTTCAAGATATAAAAGCATGATAGGCTTGTCAATTTCATTAAGATTGTAAATCGCTTTCAATAGCATCTGACTTGCTTCATTTAATACTAATTCTTCAATAATATCGATCTTATCAATGGATTCGGGAGGTTTTTCACGATACTCAATTCGCGATTCTTTCTTTAATTTCGAAATGGAAGTATTTATTGAAACCGCATAAATCCATGAACCTATGCTATTTCTATTCTGTAACCCCGGGAATGATTTCCATAATTGATAAATGATTTCCTGAAAATTATCTTCTCTATCTGATTTATTACGGAAATAGATAATGTTGACTTTGTGCAATATGCCTTGATAATTTGCTAATATTTCCAGAAATTCCTCCTTAAATGACTTCATGTCTAATTTGTTTCTCATAAAGTACCGCTTAGAGATGATTTATTACAAATAAAATTAAAAAATAACCAAAAATAGAGATTAACTGACTGTATATTTGAGAGATAAAAAAACTGAACTAACCATAACACGGACAATATGGGTAAGTTGTTTGTCACATTTTTTGCTTTTTGCTCCTGCTACCAAGACAGGATAGTACCGCTTGACAAACCCGGACCGCGCCACTGCCTTCAATAAGCTTAACTGCACCTGGATAAATTACTAACACCTTGACAGCTCTGTACCACGACACTCATAAAGGCCAAAAATTTCGGTACCTGGACGGCAAAAAATGCGCCATACCCTCCTTGCGCCATGATAGTTTTGTAGCTAAAGTACCGGGACTCTGTTCGGCGCTCGCGTCGGGTAACACAACCTCCCCATATTGCCGGGCCGTTAGCATTCAGGCCCTCTTCGCGCACATCAGGACAACTTACACATAGCTTGAAAATTGCGTAATCAAAACAGATGGCCCGAAATGCTAACAAGAAACATAATATCACTCGACAACCGGGATTCAAAGTACTTTGTCAATTTGATTGACAGTATATTTTATCAGCAAGTTATGCCCAATGTTAAAACAACAATACGATAAACTAAACGACAAAATAATGAATCATAAAAAGCTTTTATCGATAATACTACTTGGATACTTACTGACTACCAAAGCTTTTGGACAAAGTGATAATCAGGCCAAACGATATGTAGATGCATATAAACAATATTTGGATGCTGCTTGCCCATTAGAAAAAGATAGTATTAAGCATTTTGTGTATTTCTCTCGAGATAGAGAACTAATTCATAATCATAGATTTTTAAAAGTTCAAAGAATTGCAGGAGCTCAGATTATGTATTCCTGGAAACAGTTGGAGCGCAAAAGGGGAGAATATGACTTTTCGATTATTTATGAAGATTACAATTATCTATTATCGCATGGTAAAAAGTTATTTATTCAATTTCAGGACGTTACTTTTGATTCAAACTACAATGCCATTCCAAATTATTTGATGACTGAAGAATTTGACGGAGGATGTACAATGGCTTATAATGATGACGGTAAAGCCGATGGGTGGGTAGCCAAAAGATGGAATGCACAGGTACAGTACCGGTTTTCCTTATTAATGAATGCATTGGGGAAAGAATTTGATGGCAAAATAGAAGGCATTAATTTACAGGAAAGTGCAATAGGAATTGGTACTGAGATTGATTCCACTTTTACACCTGAACTATATGCTGAGAGCTTAAAAATTAATATGTTGGCACTTAAAAAAGCTTTTCCTAAATCTACAACAATGGTATATGCCAATTTTATGCCGGGAGAATGGCTTCCTTGGGATGACAAGGGTTATCTCCGATCGATATATAAATACGGACAAGAAATTGGCGTTGGTTTAGGAGGACCAGATTTAATGGTTCAAAGAGAAGGTCAACTTAATCACGCGTTGGCAATGATGCATGAATATAAGTATACTGTCCCATTAGGAATTGCCATTCAGGATGGTAATTATGTTGGTACAACAGGTGCCGATCAGGATTATAATGAACGAATAGATAATAGACAAAATCGTCGTGAAAGTATTGTACCATTATTACATGCTTTTGCAAAAGACTTTCTTCGTGTCAATTATATGTTTTGGGTTAATCAAGAACCATATTTCAGCGAGGATGTGATTCCTTGTTTAACATCTCAATAATATTAAAATAAGCACAGGGCAAAACACTAGCTTCGTACCAACAAAAGAATTGGTTACCATTGACAGTTTTAAAATTGGCCCGAAATGCTAACACGGACAATATGGGTAAGTTGTTTGTCACACTTTTTGCTTTTGCTCCTGCACTCAAGACAAATTTGTAATGGCTGTTGCACCCGGACACCCAGCTTCGCTCCGCTACGTTGGGCAAAGCGCGCATCTGCAAGCAATTAAAACCCTGCACCGTGATAAATTATTGGTTCCGTGATAAATTGTACCGCGACACTGCGCCAGTGCCCGCAACCAAATTTGTAACCGGGGATAAATTCGCGGCTCCGATCAAACTTGTACCGCGACACGCCCGGCTCCGATAAAACTTGTACCTGGATTTGCAAAAACCACGCCATACCCTCCTTGCACCGTGACAGCTTTCACGCCTTCGCGACTAAAGTCGCTATGGCGTGCAAAGCTGGCTAAAGTATCAGGATCGTGACCGGATGCTGCGTCGGGTAACACAACCTCCCCATATTGCCGGGCCGTTAGCATTAATTGCCTCCAAAATCATAATAAAAGTTTAATAGGAATAATACCATAAGAAGTCAAAATATGAGAGCCCTCTTGTCAATATTTTTAATTTTAATTGCCCTAGTATCCTCAGGGCAAGATACTTTAAAGTCTGAGCGAATGAAAGATCTAGAAAGTTTTGTTGAAACTAGATTTGGCAAATATAAAGGACAAAAACTACCGGATTTTGCTTTCATTAAATCTGGGAAAACAACATTTTCGAATAAAGACTTTGAAAACAAGGTTGTTTTTATCAACTTTTGGTTTGCTAGTTGTCAACCTTGTATCGCAGAAATTGAAGGTTTAAATAAAATGTACAATTTACTTAAGGACAAATCGAATTTTGCTTTTGCCTCTTTTACTTTCGACCCTGAAGAAACAATAAAGATTTCAATTAAGAAATACAATATTCAATATAGGGTAATTCATCTTTATCGTAATGAATGCAATAGGCTGAATTTTAATAATGGATTCCCAACAAATATAATTCTAAATAAAGATGGGTATATTAAATTCTTTATGGTTGGAGGAACAAGTTTATCTGAATCCACTGAAATGGTTATGAATCTATTTTATCCAAAGATTCTAAGCCTTCTCTAATAGCATCGTTAAAACTCCTTGACTTTTTATACTCAGGCAATTTCTATTTTGATAGATCACATAACAAAAACTCTTTGTCCTTAAAATAACTAATGCTAACACGGACAATATGGGTAAGTTGTTTGTCACGGTTTTTGCTTTTGCTCCTGCTCCCAAGACAAATTGTAATGGTTCTTGCACCCGGACACGCGCATCTGCCCGCAATTTAAATCCTGCACCGTGACAGTTTTCTGGCTCCGAGACAGTTTGTACCGCGACACTGCGCCAGTGCCCTTAAGAACAATTCTGTACCGTGATAGTTTACCGGCTCCGATCAAACTTGTACCGCGACACGCGTAATGCTCAATAAAATTTGTACCTGGACGGCAAAAACACGTGCCATACCCTCCTTGCACCGTGACAGTTTACTGGCTAAAGTACCAGGATTCTGCCCGGTGCTTGCGTCGGGTAACACAACCTCCCCATATTGCCGGGCCGTTAGTGGCCATTAATACCATATTGCCATGAAGAACAATTTGTTGTTATTTCTATTTCTTTTCGCGTTACAAGTAAATGTCTACCCACAAGAGAATGATACCTCAATATTTACGATAACAACAATCCAAGAAATGCCGACATTCCCTGGAGGTAACGAATATCTCTGGTGTTTCCTCGAAAGTCATTACAATTATGAAATTCTGAATTCAGATAGTGTATCGGTTACATATTTTCTTAAATTCATGGTAGACTCATGTGGTATTGCAAGAAATTTTGGTTTTCTTGGTACGAAACCGACAAACATTATCACAAAAAATGATAGCCTGAAAAGAATTGAAATACTAAGAGTCTTAAGCATTTTGCCTCGATGGAATCCGGGTAGACAAGGTTCAGAAAGAGTAAACATCTGGTTTACAATCCCTATCAAGACACCTATCAAAGAATTCAGATGTAAAAGACTGAAGGATCCGCAAAAGGAAAAATAACAGCCACTAACACGGACAATATGGGTAAGTTGTTTGTCATGGTTTTTGCTTTTGCTCCTGCTACCAAGACAAATTTGTAATGGCCATTGCACCCGGACACGCGCATCGTCTCCCAATTAAAATCGTGCACCGTGACAAATTTCTGGCTCCGAGACAATTTGTACCGCGACACTGCGCCAGTGCTATTAATTTTATAACAATACCGGGATAATTTCCCGGTTACTTTGAAACTTGTACCGCGACACGCGTAATGCTAATAAAATTTGTACCCGGACTGCAAAAACATGTGCCATACCCTCCTTGCACCGTGACAACTTTATGGCTAAAGTACCAGGACCCTGCCCGGTGCTTTCGTCGGGTAACACAACCTCCCCATATTGCCGGGCCGTTACTGGTAAGTTGACACCCCCTGCAGACTATTAGACTTTTTTCGTAAATTTGCTTAATGAAAGAAAAGGATACACATATAGCAACTCGCATTCGGACTGAAATAAAACGGATTGATCCCAAGGCTAAAGTTGTACTTTTTGGATCGAGAGCCAGAGGTGATGCCAAAAAAGACTCTGATTGGGACCTATTGATACTCATTGACAGTCTAAACATTAGAGAATTAGAGGACTTATTCAGAGACAAAATATATGATCTTGAGTTGGAGACAGGCGAAATTATTTCAATGTTTGTCTATAATAATAAAGACTGGACTTCAAGACATAAAATAACTCCACTTTATAAAAGCATAAAAAAAGAAGGAGTAGTATTATGAACAAACCTCTTAAAGAGGATTACATCCAATACAGAATAAATCTTGCGAAGGAAACTTTTCAGGCTGCAAAATTATTAGCAGAGAAAGACCATTGGATTTCTGTCATGAACAGGCTTTATTATGTCTGTTATTACGCAATCTCTGCTCTCCTTTATAAAGATGACATTAATGCCACTACACATTCCGGTGTAAAAAGGCAGTTTTCCAAATACTATATCGTGACTGGTAAGATTGACAAGACTCTTGGCAAGGCTTACGCGAAGATTTTCGATTTACGACATAAAGGTGATTATGGGGACTTCTTTGACCTTGATAAAGAACAAACTATGACATTCTTTAAACCGGTTGAGAGACTTCTACAAGAGATTGAATCTTTACTGAAAAAATAAATAAAAACCTACCAGTAACACGGACAATATGGGTAAGTTGTTTGTCACAGTTTTTGCTTTTGCTCCTGCACTCAAGACAAATTGTAATAGTTTTTGCACCCGGACACGCGCATCTGCTCGCAATTAAAATCCTGCACCGTGACAGATTTCTGCCTCCGAGAAAGTTTGTACCGCGACACTGCGCCAGTGCCCTTAATAAAAATTCTGTACCGTGATAGTTTTCTGGCTCCGATTAAACTTGTACCGCGACACTCGTAATGCTCAATAAAATTTCTACCTGGATGGCAAAAACTGCGCCATACCCTCCTTGCACCGTGACAGCTTTATGGCTAAAGTATCTGGACCGTGCCCGGATGCTGCGTCGGGTAACACAACCTCCCCATATTGCCGGGCCGTTATTGGCAAGTTGTGGCATACCGGACACATGCGTAATTTTGACAAATTTCTGTAACTTTGGAAAAAATTCATCCATATGAGCAGTGACGTAATTTTAGAAAATATAACAAAAGCCATCCATAGACAGGATCCAAAAGCACAGGCATTTTTATTTGGATCACGAGCCAGAGGCGACAACAAACCAGACTCTGATTGGGATATTCTTATTCTTATTAATAATCAAATAGTCACTAGTGAAATTGAGGACAGATTCAGAGATGTTCTTTATAATATTGAGCTTGAATCTGGTCAAATAATATCTACTTTTATTTACCCTAGATCATTCTGGGACAATACCTTAAAGTATTCTCCACTTTATAAAGCAGTAAAAAAAGAGGGAATTAAACTATGACCATTAGTAACAAATCAGAATACATTCATTATAGATTTAAAAGATCGCAAGAATCCTTTGAGGAGGCCTTAATAATGATACAAAACAGTAAGTGGAATACTGCCGTTAGCCGACTGTATTATTCTTGTTACTATGCTGCTACTGCTCTGCTATTAAAACATGATATAGAAACACGATCCCATAGTGGTGTCAGGACCAAATTTAGTTACACCTTCATTAGGACTGGGAAAATTGATTTAAAATTTGGAAGACTTCTTTCGCATCTGGCTGACTATAGACAAAAAGGTGATTATGGTGATCTCTACGATTACGATGACAAAATTGTACTCCCTTTAGTTGATCAGGTAAAAGAATTCATAACGGAAGTACAAATTCTCATAGAAAAATAAAATAAAACCAGCCAATAACACGGACAATATGGGTAAGTTGTTTGTCATGGTTTTTGCTTTTGCTCCTGCTCCCATGACAAATTTGTAATAGTTCTTGCACCCGGACACCCAACTTCGCTGCGCTACGTTGGGCAAAGCGCGCATCTGCCCTCAATTAAAATCCAGCACCTTGACTATTTTCTGGCTCCGACCAAACTTGTACCGCGACACTGCGCCAGTGCTACCAAACAAATTTGTAACCGGGGATAACTTCGCGGCTCCAATCAAAATTGTATCGCGACCGCGCCAGAACTCAATAAAATTTGTACCATGACGGCAAAAACACGCGCCAAACCCTCCTTGCACCGTGACAAATTTGTGGCCCCGCTGGCGCGGGGTACCAGGACCCTGCCCGGTGCTGTCGTCGGGTTACGCCTACTAAAACATACCGCCGGGCCGTTAGCGGTAACCAATTCTAGGACAAGACAATGAGAATTATGGACAACAAAGAGAAGATACAAATTTTTAGACAAATTACTGACTTTGATGATAAAGAGTTGGGAATTGTGATGCCGTATTTTGAAAATAAAAATTTCAAAAAGAAAACGATTCTTTTGCAATCTGGAAAAATTGCAAACGAAGTATATTTTATTGTTAATGGTTGTGTCAGGCTCTTTTGTTACAAGGACGGCCATGAACTTTCAACGTACTTTTTTACCGAAAATATGTTTGCAGGGTCTTACGATAGCTTTATTTCCCGAAAACCAAGTAAAGTTTCGATTGAGACGTTAGAAGATTGTGAGGTTTTTATACTTACTCACCAATCATTAGAAGAATTATATGCCATCTTTCCCAAAATGAACGAGTTTATTCGAAAAGCGATTGAAGAACGTTTTGTATTACTTCACAACTTGTTTATTTCCTATCTCTTAAATAGTCCAGAAGAACGTTATTTAACGCTTCTAAAAGAAAGACCTGAATTGCTTCAGCGAATTACACAGCATCAAATTGCTTCTTTTTTAGGCATTACACCAGTTTCGTTAAGTCGAATTAGAAATCGAGTTTCAAAAAAATAATGGCCAATTTCTTATCTTTTGTTATCGTTTCAACTGGTTGTGCAGTAATAATTTTGTTTCATAATTAAAACACTTTAAAATATGGAACAATTAAATTTGAACTCCCAAAAAGAATATCAAAATGTAACGACCACAGTAAATCTTAAAGGAAAAGAAGTAAAAGTTCATGCACTGTGCGCAGGGACAGTAGCAGTAAAAAAGAATTTCAAAACCAAAAACGGAATAGGTTCTTTATCCAAAATTAATATCCTCTTAGGGAAAGAATATACAGAGTATTTACCAATTTGGGTTTGGGTTATTGAACATCCAGAAGGTACAATTGTCATTGACACTGGTGAAAATGCTGAAAGCCTAGACATTGATAAATATCTTGCCAAAGAAAGTTTTTTTGCAAGATACCAATTCAAACATGCTTGTAAAGTGAGAATACAACCTCAGGAGGAATTGAATCAAAAATTAAATAAAGTAAATTTAAAGGTTGAAGATGTAAAATTAGTGATTTTAACCCATTTACATTCCGACCATATTGATGGGCTTAAATTTTTCCCTAAACAAGAAATCCTATTAGGCAAATACGAATTTTTACATCCTGACAATTGTTTTACAACTACATTGCCACCGTGGTTTAAACCCAAAACTGTCGATTTTCTTCAAAACAAAATTGAAGTTTTTAATCAGGCATATCCCATTACTCAAAACGAAGATTTACTCTTAATCCCTACTCCGGGTCATACATTAGGACATAATTCAGTCTTATTAAAAACCGATGATTTCGACATCATTTTTGGAGGGGATTCTTCATATCATCAAGACCAGGTGATAGTTGGAGAAATGGCTGGAGCGAACACGGATTATAATAAAACGAAACAAACTTATAAAAACTTTTTAGATTATGCCTCTCTCCGCAAAACATTATACTTACCAACACATGATGAAGATGCAGGGCGAAGATTAGAGAATAAATCATTTTTGATTTGATATAGAATTAAAATAAAAGGCTAACCGCTAACACGGACAATATGGGTAAGTTGTTTGTCACACTTTTTGCTTTTGCTCCTACACCTAAGACAAATTTGTAATAGTTTTTGCACCCGGACACGCGCATCTGCTCGCAATTAAAATCTTGCACCGTGATAAATTACTGCCTTCGAGATAGTTTGTACCGCGACGCTGCGCCAGTGCCCGCAACAAACTTTCTAACCGGGGATAAATTCGCGGCTCCGATCAAACTTGTACCGCGACACGCGTAATGCTCAGAAAAATTTGTACCTGGACGGCAAAAAGTGCGCCATACCCTCCTTGCACCGTGATAACTTCCCGGCTAAAGTACCAGGACTCTGCCCGGATGCTGCGTCGGGTAACACAACCTCCCCACATTGCCGGGCCGTTAGCATTCATGCTGTGCCGATTTTGGAAGACAATATAATGGTAGACCCATACGTAATATTATAAACTAACACGAATGCTAACTATCTAGATCAAATTATCAACAATTACCGTTTGTTATCTTAAAATTTAATTCAATTATTGTCGCACTATATGAAAAAACTACTTTTAATTGGACTTTTAAGCTTTACTGTATTGACAATTTATCCTCAGTCTAACTTATTGATAATAAAGAATGAAAAAGTAAGTGGGAAAAACTACAAAACCAATAACGATATACAAGCTAAGGAGTATATTTTCCCCGATAGGATAGATAATTCATTTATTGATACAACAACTAATTTATTGACAGTTCAGCTTCGAGGGACAAGTAAAAATGGTAAATGGTTAAATAATTCTGGAGATGTCGTAATGTATGACTTGACAAATAACAAAATTAAATGGACCAAGAAAATCTTTTATCAACAAGGTAGTATTGAGCAGTTTGATAATATTATTATTCAAACAATTGCAAATAAAAGCTACTGTCTGAACATTGAAAATGGAGAGAATCAATGGGAAGTGAAAAATACAATTTACTATGTTGAGCCGTTTCAGAAAATTGGGATTGGATATAAATTCAAAACATCAACAGGCTATACAAATACATTGGAAGGAATAGATTTGAATAATGGAAATACAATTTGGAAAAGAGAGTTAAATCGTGAATACAGTTGGAATAACATTTTTCATTTGAACGATTCGGTCATTATTGTTGCAGCAGCTGGTTTACATTCTATTAATCTTAAAAATGGAACAGGTTGGGATTATAATACAATTACTGGGAAAAAAGACTATACTGAAACAGCTTTAGCTAATGCTGCCGGAGTAGCCTTAGGGGTACTGACAGGGGCATTTATGATGTCAACAGGTCATAATTTAGTAAGAGATGTTGTATCAAATATTCTAAGAGATAGTTCAACTATTTATTTTGCATCAAAAGAAAAAATAACGAGGTTAGATTTTAGTGGACAAATAAAATGGTCTTCTCCTCTACCAGAAGATATGACAAGTAGTTCTTCAATCTTTACAAAAGACAGTCTTCTTTATATGATAAATAAAGGCTTTGCTTTTATGGGTTACAGACAATTAGATTTTGGCAAACCCTTTTTTGCCGGATTTAATCGTAATACTGGGAAACAATTATTTTTAAGTACCATAGGCGAGAAAAAAGACCAAATTACTGGATTTAAGATATATTATGATACGGTATTATTAGTGTTTAAAGACAGAGTATCAAAGTATTCTATGTCAGACGGTTCGTTTATATCAGAAAAAACATTTGATATTCAAACGTTAGGTGAATTGAGATATTTCATTGGCGGACAGGTCTATCTTAAGACCGACTCTATTTATAATAACTTAATATTTATAGATTCGACTAGCCATTATCTTTTTACAAAAACAGGGAAAATACTTGTTATCAATGACAATCTAGATGTTTTGAATCAGATTGACTATAACCAAATATACCTGTATTATCTTAAAACAAAGGATTACAAATTCTTGGCAAAGGATAATGAAACAACTGTAATAGACAATGAGAATAAGAAAGTCGCTGATTTTAAAGCATCAAATAATTCGATATTAATTGGGTCAACGCTTTATGATATGCAAGAAAAGAGTTTCCTAGAAATCGATCTCAATGAATTAATAAATAGCACACCCAAATAATCGGGAGTAAACTTGCACTTAATATTATAATAACAAAATTTGCACGAAATGCTAACACGGACAATATGGGTAAGTTGTTTGTCACGGTTTTTGCTTTTGCTCCTACTTCCTTGACAGTTTTGTAATGGCCTATACCGTGACCGCGCCAGTGCCCGCAATAAACCTTAGTGTACCTTGACTTGTTACCTGCTCTCGATCAGCCTTGTACCGCGACACACGTAAAGGCCACAAAGTTTGTACCCGGACGGCAAAAACCGCGCCGTACTCTCCTCGCACCGTGATAGGTTCGCGGCTAAAGTACCAGGACTCTGTTCGGTGCTTGCGTCGGGTAACACAACCTCCCCATATTGCCGGGCCGTTGTGCACAAGTTATACACGTTAAAAAAACCAAATATGAAAAAGATTGTATTATTTTTAATATTTACAGAATTCTTTAATTTAATTGTAGCTCAAAAAATCTCCTCCTTTAGGGATAGTATCTTAAAAGAGAATTTGCAAAAAGATGTTGCGTTTCTTTGTGATCCAAGCCTGTCAGGTAGAAAGATTGCATCAATAGGTGAAAAAAAAGTCGCCAACTATATTCGAGAGCAATATGTAAAATCAGGATTAACAGGGAATATTGGTGAAAATTTAAATTACTACCAGGATTTCACATTGACTTATGATTCTCTCCTAAGTTTTAATATTTATAACGATAATACTAGTTTAGATTATATCTCAGACTTCTTTTCTTTTGAATTTTGTTTTTTGCACGATACTTCAGATGTTGAACTCGTTTATGCCGGTTTTGGATTTGACAGAGATGATTACTCGGACTACAAAAATATTAATGTAAAAAATAAATGGGTTGTGGTTGAAATTAACTCTCCAGTTGATAGTGCTGGGAAATTAATGGACCATTTTGATTTCAATGAACCCGTAAATCTTTATGAAATAAATGAAAAAAAACAGACGGCTCAAAATCATGGAGCATGTGGAATAATATTCAAAATAAATTCTCAGAAATATGTACCTGAAGTGCTGTCAAACGTAGCTGGTAATCCACATATTTATGGCACAAAAGAAAATGCTGCATTAAATCTTGAGATAGGGACTTTTCCTAAAATAATTGCGAAAAAAGATCAAATTGATTTATTAATGGGTGTAAATACACGTAATTTAGAGACCTTGATAAATTCTAAATTAAGAAATAAACAATCTCCTGCTGGAAATATAAGCACTAAAGTTTCTTTTACAATGAAGAAAAAAGATATTAAATTCAATTCTCAAAATGTAATTGGAATTATTAAAGGGAAAGATGAAAAAGTAGGAATTATAATATCAGCACATTACGATGCGGTAAAAGGCAATGATACTTTATTCTATCCGGGAGCAAATGACAATGCTTCTGGCACTGCGGCAGTGCTTCAACTTTCAAATGTGTTTTCGAAAATTGTGAAGGCGGGCTATACACCTGAAAAATCTATTGCCTTTGTTTTATTTTCAGGCGAAGAGGAAGGCATTGTCGGTTCTACCTATTTTTTAAATCATATTCCTTTTGAAATAGATAGTTCAACATTGGATATAAACATGGATTGTGTTGGAATTTTAGATTCAAAATTTAAAAATGGCGGAGTATTTATTCACGCACCAGAGGATATTATTAACCAATACAGGAATACATTTTGTGAAATAAATTCAAGGGAAAAAGAGCCACTAGATATTGACTTTAATCAATATTATCAGTATTCTGATAATTTAGCATTTACTAATAAAGGATATCAGGCTATGTTTATTTCCACAGGAGGTGGGGAAGTAATGCATTCACCCCAAGATAGACCGGAATTGTTTAATTATGATAATTTTGTGAATGTTACACGATTAATATTTGATTTTGTAATTTCAAGAATGAATTTTATAAAAAAATAACCTGTGCATAACACGGACGGTATAATTCATAAGCTCGTCACGGTTTTTGCTTTTGCTCCTGCCCTCAAGACAGATTTGTAATAGCCTATACCGCGACCGCGCCAGTACCCACAATAAAACTTTACATACCTTGACTTATTACCTGCTTCAAATCAGCTTTGTACCGCGACACTCGTATAGCTTACAAAACTTGTACCTGGACGGCAAAAACCGCGCCGTACTCTCCTCGCACCGTGACAGCTTTCCCACCTTCACGACTAAAGTCGTTTCGGCGGGCAAAGCTGGCTAAAGTACCAGGACCCTGCCCGGATGCTTCGTCGAGTAACGCTTACGAAATTATACCGCCGGGCCGTTACCGTTAATATGTGGCATCCTGCATATGATAAGAAATCTCAAGATATTTATCATTCCAAGCTTAATTTGTATAGATTATTTGATTTTCTTTACAAAAGAATGTTACCTTTGTATATAAAATCACGTTTTCTTTACATAACTGGATTGATCTGAATAATAATTTAACTTTTCTATACATATGACAAAGTCAAGCAAAAAGCTTCTTCCTCTTCCGCTGGATTGGGATATAGAAACTAAGACTATACTGAAAAGCCTCCCATCTGCTCATGCTGCACTAGCTGAATTAAAAGGGATAGCATCGACTATGCCAAATCAAAGTATTCTTATTAATACTTTGGGACTTCAAGAAGCCAAGGACAGTTCTGCGATTGAAAATATAATAACTACACACGATGATCTTTACAAATCAGAATTAAACCTTGATTCATATAAATCACTTAATGCTAAGGAAGTACAAAACTATATTGCTGCTACAAAAACAGGTTTTGATCTTATTTCAAAAACTGGATTACTAACTAACCGGATTGTATTAAAAATTCAAGAAATCCTTGAGGGTAATAAAGCTGGTTTTCGTAAACTACCAGGGACAACGTTAAAAAATACTTCGACTGGAGAGATAATTTCCACTCCACCCCAAGATCCTGAAGAAATCAAAGACCTGATGTCAAATCTTGAGAAATTCATCAATGACAAAGAAGCATGTGACTTTGACCCAATAGTGAAGATGGCAATTATACACTATCAATTTGAGAGCATTCATCCATTTTATGAAGGTAATGGCAGGACTGGAAGGATTATCAATATTCTATATCTGATACAGGAAAAACTTCAAGACCTTCCAATTCTTTATTTAAGCAATTACATTATTAAAAATAAATCAGACTATTACAGACTTTTGCAGGAAGTACGAACAAAAAATAATTGGGAAGAGTGGCTCCTGTTCATGATTAAAGCTGTGAATCTGACTTCAAGAGAGACTATTGACTTGATCATAAATATTCGTGAGTTAATGATAAATTATAAACACATATTGCGTGACAATTATAAATTCTACAGCCAGGATTTACTCAATAACCTATTTAAACATCCATACACAAAAATTGAGTTTATTCAACGGGACTTAAATGTTTCTAGGATTACTGCAGCAAATTATCTGAATCAACTTGCTGACGACAAACTCCTGACAAAAAAGAAACTTGGGACAGCAAATTATTATATCAATGACCCTCTCTTTAAATTGCTCTCAGAAAGATAATTTTAAAAAATACTAACGGTAACACGGACAATATGGGTAAGTTGTTTGTCACGGTTTTTGCCCCGCCAAGGCGGGATTTCGTCGCTTCGCTCCTCAACTTTTGCTCCTGCTACAAAGACAAATTCTTAATGCCCTTGCACCCGGACACCAGCCTTCGCTGAAGCTACGGCTGTCAAAGCGCACATCTGCACGCAATTAAAATTTTTGTACCCCTGACGCTTGCTGCGCTTCGGTCAGGACCTTCGGCGCGACACTGCGCCAGTGCCCATTTATCAACTTTCTGCCACCGAGACAGATTCCCGGCCACTTAGCAACCTTATACCGCGATCGCGCCTGCTCGCAATAAAATTTGTACCATGACTGCAAAAACACGTGCCATACCCTCCTTGCACCCCATGACGCTCGCTTTCAGCTCGGTCAGGGTCAAAGACGTGACAATTTCCCGGCTAAAGTACCTGGACCCTGCCCGGATGCTGCCCCCGACGCTGCGGTCGGGGCAGGATCGGGTAGCACAACCTCCCCATATTGCCGGGCCGTTAGGTTTCAGGCTGTGGCTCCGTGTGACTATTAACCATAAAAATCTGTTATATTTGTAAAAAAAGTGCGTCATGACAGTTTCAGATTTAAAACTCAAGATATTCAGACAAATCGATTCTCTCGAAAAGAACCGGCTTGAGGAATTCTACGGATTATTGCTGAACTACATCAATAGCAAGAAAGACATATCTGATTGGGAAAAGCTCACTCTAGCTCAAAAGCAGGGATTAATGGATGCAATGGATCAATTGGATTCAGGGAAAGGAATTTCTCATACTGACGTTATAAATAAACTTCGCAAAAAATATAATGCTTAAGAGAATTGCATGGTCACCCCTCGCTGAAAGTGACTTTTCCAATATTTTGAATTATCTTGATCAAACCTGGGAGAAAAAAGTTGCTGCTAATTTTATTGATCTGACTGATAGTATTATTTTTCAAATCTCCAAAAATCCAAAACAATTTCCATTTATCCATAAAAGAAAAGGGATTCGTAAATGTGTCCTGACCAAACATAATACTCTCTTCTACCGCGAAAAGAGATCAACAGTAGAGATCTTAAGAATTTATGACACACGACAGGATCCAAACACATTGACATTTTAAACGGGCCCGAAAACCTAACACGGACAATATGGGTAAGTTGTTTGTCACACTTTTTGCTTTTGTTCCTGCTACCATGACAGGATAGTACCGCTAGACAAACCCGGACCGCTCCCCTGCCCACAATAAATTTAACTGCATCTGGATAGTTGACTAATACCTTGACAACTCTGTACCGCGAAGCTCTTACAGGCCATAAAATTCTTTACCCGGATTGCAAAAAGTGCGCCATACCCTCCCCATATTGCCGGGCCGTTAGGCAAAATGTATCGGCAGTGATAATGGGGCCGCAAAAAAAATTATCTTTGCAATATGAAAGCTTACAATAAAATAATCAAAATCAGCTCTGATAAGAGATTTGGGAAACCTTGTATCAGAAACACCAGGATCACCGTTTTTGATATTCTCGGTTGGTTAGGATCTGGAATGACCTTTGATGAGGTAATTTCTGATTACCCTGAACTTACAAGGGAAGATATAAAAGCTTCTTTGATGTTTGCTGCCGACAGAGAACGTAAACTTCAGACACTCTGATGAAATTACTGCTCGACCAGAATATTTCTTTTCGAATAATAAGTAGAATCCAAGACATCTTTCCTGGATCAAAGCAAGTCAAAGAACTAGGACTTGAAAATTCTAAAGACTCAGCTATATGGATATTTGCTAAAGATAATGGATATTGTATTGTCACATTTGATGGTGACTTTTACGATTTGGGACTTATAAAGGGATCATCTCCAAAAGTAATCTGGTTAAGACTTGGCAATACAAGTACTCAAAACATTGAAAAAGTCCTGAGGAAAAACTTCGAACTTATTAAAACATTCCTGACTGATCCAGACTACTTAGAGGTTGGCTGCCTCGAGATAAATTCTTAAAATCACTTTGCCTAACACGGACAATAAAGGTAAGTTGTTTGTCACATTTTTTGCTTTTTATTCCTGCTATCAAGACATGATAGTGCCGCCTGACAAACCCAGCCCGCGCCACTGCCCACAATAAAATTTACTGCACCTGGATAAGTGACTAACACCTTGACAACTTTGTACCGCGACACTCGTCAAGGCCACAAAACTCTGTATCCGGACGGCAAAAAATGCGCCATACCCTCCTTGCACCGGGACAGTTTCGTGGCCCCGCTACCGCGGGGTACCAGGACAGTTGCCGGATGCTGCCCCCGACGCTTCGGTCGGGGCAGGATCGGGTAACACAACCTCCCTTTATTGCCGGGCCGTTAGCTTTAACTGAAAATTTCTGCACACCAGATTGTTTCCTATGAGATCTGCACAAAATACTTAAACTCCCTGCCATCATGACAAGATCTTGATGACAAAGTCATTTACATGAAATAGAATATGCTATCCTTTAAAATAGTAAATTTGTAAAAAACAAATAGAGATGGATATTCAAACTAGAAAGATAAATTTTGTTCAAGAGTTCTTAAGGCTGCGAAATACTAAGCTGATTGAAAAACTCGAGAAAATTCTCCTTGAAGATAAAGCCAAGGATTATGAAGCTAATCTCAAACCCTTGAGTATAGACAGTCTCAATAAAATGATTGATAAATCTATTGAAGATTCAAAACAAGGGAATGTCATTAGCGCTCTAGATTTAAAAGAATCCGTCAAAAGATGGAAATAGTCTTCAAGGTTCTATGGACTGATTCTGCTATAGATCAGCTAAAAGATATTTTTGATTATCATCTGGTTAAAGCCAGCCCAAATATTGCCCAAAGACTTGTTCAGAAAATAATTGATGCAACTATTATTCTCGAAAACAATCCAAAATCTGGCAGAAAAGAAGATTTACTTGCTGATCGAATCCAAGAATTTCGATTTATAATTTTAAAGAGCTACAAGGTAATCTATTGGATTGATTATGAATTAAATGTCATTAATATTGCAACTGTTTTTGATACAAGACAAAATCCTGAGAAGATCACGAAAGTTGAATAGCTGTTTTATTACTTTCTCTTTTTAAAATCGTACAACTAGTTTTTAACGCAGCTAAAGCTAACACGGACAATATGGGTAAGTTGCTTGTCACGGTTTTTGCTCTTGCTCCTACTCTCAAGACAAATTTGTAATGGTTCTTGCACCCGGACACCCAACTTCGCTCCGCTACGTTGGGCAAAGCGCGCATCTGCCCGCAATTAAAATCCTGCACCATAATAAATTACTGCCTTCGAGATAGTTTGTACCCCATGACGCTCCCTTCGGTCGGTCAGGGCCTACGGCGCGACACTGCGCCAGTGCCCGCCTCCAAATTTGAAGCCGGGGATAGATTCTCGGCTCCGACCAACCTTGTATCGCGATCGCGCCAGTACGCAATATAATTTGTACCATGATGGCAAAAACACGTGCCATACCCTCCTTGCACCCCCGACTTCGCTCCGCTTCGCCGGGGCACGGCGTGACAGCTTTCCCACCTTCACGACTAAAGTCGTTTCGGCGGGCAAAGCTGGCTAAAGTACCAGGACCCTGCCCGGATGCTGCCCCCGATGCTTCGGTCGGGGCAGGATCGGGTAACAGGCCCACCCTGCAGGCTGGCTCCTCGCTATCCCGACATACCATGTCGGGACTTAACGCTCGGCCCTCCATATTGCCGAGCCGTTAGCGGTAATAATCAGCGCATTACGAGTCTCTGCATCAAGTCTATGTTTGTCTCCGAAGACACCTGACAAATAAGAAATTACTACCGCTAACAGCATAGAGGTTATCAAATTACTGTTTGGATAAAGCACCCAAATTAAGTATCTTCGTACTGTGAAAAAGCGAGCAAAAATAGGATTGGACTTTGAAATCGATGAATTGACAAATTCTATAAAAAACCTTATCTCTGGGGATAGTTTTTCGACTGACATTTCCAGGATTACAAAGGCTGATCTTAAAAAAGTTACTAAAAAAAATGGCTGGCTATTTGACTGGAGACTTGAGCTCAAACATCCTGAGAGAGATGTTTACAAACTTACAATTGTTAACAACCAGAACATAATACAAGGACTTGTAAGTCTTGAAGTAAAACCAGATCACGTTTATATGCATCTTGTCGAAAGTGCTCCTTTCAATAAAGGAAAGACTAAATTGTATGCTGGTGTACCTGGAAACCTTGTTGCATTTGCGTGCAAATTATCCTTTCAAAGAGGACATGAGGGAAATATTGCATTCATTTCCAAGACACAATTAATTGACCATTACACTGAA
The DNA here is from genome assembly GCA_963701745.1 of uncultured Bacteroidales bacterium. Classification (GTDB taxonomy): domain Bacteria; phylum Bacteroidota; class Bacteroidia; order Bacteroidales; family VadinHA17; genus LD21. The sequence continues at coordinate 114,914 of CAVPBE010000002.1, forward strand.
AGTCTTGGAGCAATGCATGTTGGCGGTCGTCTTATGATTATTGATTCAGCCGCAGCACAAAATTTGATTAATAGGTACTTCTCAAATATCTAGATTATGAAAACAAAGAAGGTAGAATTAGATGTAGATTTTATTGGGGGACAAACTTCTTTGACAAAGGAAGAGGAAAAAGCGATTAGTGATTTTATCAAAAGGAATAAATCAAAAAAAGCAAAAGGTCAGACTCGCAAATCTAAGACTGCTAAACAATTGATTTAATATAACATACTAACCGCTAACACGGACAATATGGGTAAGTTGTTTGTCACATTTTTTGCCTGGTGACGTAAACGCCAGCCGAGCAAAAACCGGAGGTTGAGTAAGGGCCCGAACGCTTTTTTTCTTTTTAATCTATTATCACCTTCTCGGGCTCGGCTGGCCAGATAAATTCGTTTAACATCTTAAACCCGGACACCCGCATCTGCAAGCAATTATAATCCTTCACCGTGATAGTTTCGCGGCTAAAGTACCGGGATTCTGCCCGGATGCTGCCCCCGACGCTTCGGTCGGGGCAGGATCGGGTAACAGGCCCACCCTGCAGGCTGGCTCCTCGCTATCCCGACATACCATGTCGGGACTTAACGCTCGGCCCTCCATATTGCCGGGCCGTTATATTTAAGCCATCGTGCGACTGAATTATAATGACTTCGAATTCAATGGCCTAAATATAACGATCAAAGCATAGTAAAATAATACTTAGCACTTTCCAATGATAAAAGGATTTTTACCAGCCTAACTGAAATTCAAAATTGACTCCTTAAAACATTCCAATTATTTAATTGTTACCCTTATAAACTGATTGTTATGAAAACGATGACCTGTAATCAATTAGGAGGTGCTTGCGCAAAAGAATTTCATGCCAATACTTTTGAGGAAATATCAGAAATGAGCAAAAAGCATGGGACGGAAAAATTTCAAATAGGTGACGAACAGCATCTAAAGGCAATGAATAAAATGATGGAGCTCATGAAATCACCTGATGCAATGAATGATTGGTTTGAAAGTAAGAGAAAAGAATTCGATTCTCTACCCGAGGACTAACGACTTATTTCATATTATGTTACCAATACTTAACAAGATAATTTATATACCTGGACACCTTTAAACAGGCCTAAATATAACACGGACAATATGGGTAAGTTGTTTGTCACGGTTTTTGCTTTTGCTCCTGCACTCAAGACAAATTCCTAATGACCGTTGCACCCGGACACCCACCTTCGTTCTGCTTCGGTGGGCAAAGCGCGCATCTGCACGCAATTTAAATCCTGCACCGTGACAGATTTAAGGCTTCGAGACAGTTTGTACCCCATGACGCTCCCTTCGGTCGGTCAGGGCCTACGGCGCGACACGGCTCCTGTGCACCAAACAAAAATCCTGTACCTTGATAGTTTACTGGCTCCGATCAAACTTGTACCGCGACACGCGTAATGCTAAATAAAATTTGTACCCGGACGGCAAAAAGTGCGCCATACCCTCCTTGCACCGTGACAACTTCTCGGCTAAAGTACCAAGACTCTGCCCGGATGCTGCCCCCGACGCTTCGGTCGGGGCAGGATCGGGTAACAGGCCCACCCTGCAGGCTGGCTCCTCGCTATCCCGACATACCATGTCGGGACTTAACGCTCGGCCCTCCATATTGCCGGGCCGTTATATGTAAGGTTTTCAAACCCAGCCAAATAGACTGACATTTCAGACACCCTACATATAACAGCAAAGAAAAAATATCTATCTTAGGACAAGATTCCTGATGCGCAAGCAAAAGGTTATCACTTCCCACTGCTGATTGGTTAAGAAATTAATAAAATTAAGCATATGAAAACACTTCAAAATGAAAAGGTTAATATTAAAATAATACTAGCAGCCTTATGGATTGCTGTGATGTTTATCTATGTTTATGCTGACATCAAAACACTGTTTCAACCTGAAATACCTGAACAGATTATTTCAGGTATCATGGGTGGAATGACAATTAATCAAAGTTTTTTGTTTGCAGCTGCAGTACTAATGTCTGTGCCACCTATTATGATTATACTCTCGCTGATTCTAAAACCTAGCATAAACCGATGGGTTAATATTATTGTTAGTTTTCTCCATATTATACTTATTATCATCACACGTTTTGTACCGGCTAAGATATGGTACTATTATATCTACTATCAATCAATTGAAGCAATTATTCATTCACTAATTATTTGGTACGCTTGGAGGTGGCCAATACAAGATGAACAATAGAATATAAATCTCTCAACTACGTAGAATAAAAGCGAGATTTAAAACTGTACGACAGAACTCTCGTCCATCATGACATTTTTAAAAGTAACCCTACATATAACACGGACAATATGGGTAAGTTGCTTGTCACAGTTTATGCTTTTGCTCCTGCACTCAAGACAATTTTGTAATGTTTGTTGCACCCGGACACCCACCTTCGCTCTGCTTCGGTGGGCAAAGCGCGCATCTGCACGCAATTTAAATCCTGCACCGTGACAGATTTAAGGCTTCGAGACAGTTTGTACCCCATGACGCTCCCTTCGGTCGGTCAGGGCCTTCGGCGCGACACTGCGCCAGTGCACGCAACCAACATTGTAACCGGTGATAAATTCGCGGCTCCGATCAAACCTGTACCGCGATCGCTCCAGCACTCAAAAAAAATTGTACCATGACGGCAAAAACTGCGCCGTACCCTCCTTGCACCCCATGATGCTCGCTTTCAGCTCGGTCAGGGTCAAAGACGTGACAACTTCTCGGCTAAAGTACCAAGACTCTGCCCGGATGCTGCCCCCGACGCTTCGGTCGGGGCAGGATCGGGTAACAGGCCCACCCTGCAGGCTGGCTCCTCGCTATCCCGACATACCATGTCGGGACTTAACGCTCGGCCCTCCATATTGCCGGGCCGTTATGGGTAATTGATTAAGCCACTCCTCATTAACACAACCGTCCTAGACAATTGCCATTTCATATTAACAGTCAAGAAAATGAAAATCAAGACTTCAACACCCAACAATATCATAAAGCTCCTAGTTTTTATTTCGCTTGCATTTAATACATCTTGTTCGGAATCACAGATAAATCAAACAAAGTTCACTATTGAGTCTTTTGAAAAGAGCTTTCATTTAACAAATGGGATCAATTACAAAAATGACAGCCTACTTATTGGACATCCATTATGGATGAGATTTCATCCAGATTCCTTTTTAATTTTACAGGATTATGGAACAGCCAGACAGATAAAAATCATAGATCTTAAAAACAACTCCTTGCAAGAACTAATCCCCAATGGAAGAGGACCTGGTGAAATGATAATTGGTTGGGGAATTGGTATAATCGATAAAGATGTTTATGCTTTTGATCCACAACTGAAAAAAATTATAATACTGGCTCCTAATTCAGAAAGAAAGTTCCGGATTAAAAAAGAATATAAAATCGACGAAAAGTACCCAATGGAGTTTTGCCCAGTGACAAGGGATATTTCTGTTTTCTTATGTGGACAGGGAGAAAACAGACTTACTTTCTTAGACTCAAATGGTAAAATTGTCAAAAAAATGGGCGACTTTCCAGCTTTCCAAAATGATAATATTATACAAGGGGATAATGGGATTTTTCATTCAGTCCTAACCGCATCACCTGACGGTAATATGATTGCCTTAGCGAACAAGAATATCGATGTCATTGAAATATATGATCTTAAAAGAAACAAAGTCATTAGGTTGCAGGGGCCTATCGGATTAAAATTTAAAGTAAATGATCTTGGAATTACAAAAATTGTTGAACCTAGATACGATTTTTTCTTTATAATAACCTCAAACAAAAATGAGATTTGGACCAGTTATAGTGGTTACAAAATGGAGAAAGGAGTTCAACCTTCATCATCAGACCAATTTCCAAAGCAAATATTTTGCTTTAACTGGGAAGGCAAACCCCTTAGACAAATTAAACTTGATTACTCATTTGGTGGATTTGATGTCGATTGGACAAATAAAATCTTGTACACTCTAGAACTTCGAGATAATAATCCTACTATCGTAAGGTATCAACTTGAAAAAGTAATAAAATAGACAGTGAACTCAACATACCCATAACACGGACAATAAAGGTAAGTTGTTTGTCACACTTTTTGCTTTTACTCCTGCACTCAAGACAATTTCGTAATGGTCGTTTCACCCGGATACGCTCATCTGCACCCAATTAAGATCCTGCACCTTGACTAATTCCTGGCTTCGAGATAGTTTGTACCCCATGACGCTCCCTGCGGTCGGTCAGGGCCTTCGGCGCGACACTGCGCCAGTGCACCCAGCAAAGATTCTGTACCGTGATAGTTTTCTGGCTCCGATCAAACTTGTACCGCGACACGCGTAATGCTCATAAAAAAAATGTACCAGGAAGGCAAAAAGTGCGCCATACCCTCCTTGCACCCCATGACGCTCGCTTTCAGCTCGGTCAGGGTCAAAGACGTGACAACTTCCTGGCTAAAGTACCTAGACCCTGCCCGGTGCTTGCGTCGGGTAACACAACCTCCCTTTATTGCCGGGCCGTTAGGTTTAACTTGCAACCGGATTGACAATTAGAACAAAAAGAATTCCTATCTTTGATTCATGAATATAATTGAGAAAAATATTGACTCATTAATAATCCTTTGCAAACAACACAAGGTCAGAGAACTATATCTATTTGGATCCATTCTAACTCCAAAATTCAATCAGGATAGCGATATAGATATGCTTGTCCAATTTGATAATGTCGATATTCTTGAATATGCTGACAACTATTTCGATTTTAAAGAAAAACTTGAAAAGCTCCTTGGTAGAGAAATTGATCTCCTAGAAAACCAAGCTATACGAAATCCAATATTCCGAAAGATTTTAGATCGAGATAAAAAAATAGTCTATGACAGAGAGACAGCTTAAGCTTCTTTATGATATCAAAATTGCCATTGATGAGATCGATTCATATTTTGAGACTGAAGCAACTAAAACTTACGCAAATTACAAGACTAATTCTTTACTAAGGCATGCAGTGGAAAGGAATCTTGAGATTATTGGAGAAGCCATGAATCGACTTATAAAAGAAAATCCAGAATTTACCATTGAAAATGCTATCCAGATCATTGGATTAAGAAATCAAATAATCCATGGCTATGACTCAGTATCAGATGAGAATATATGGGGTATTATAATCCTTCACCTTCCAAAATTAAAATCCGAAGTTGACTCATTGATAAATAAATAGCTAAACCTAACACGGACAATATGGGTAAGTTGTTTGTCACACTTTTTGCTTTTGCTCCTGCCCTCAAGACAAATTTGTAATGGTTCCGTTGCACCCGGACACCCACCTTCGCTCCGCTTCGGTGGGCAAAGCGCGCATCTGAACGCAGTTAAAATCCTACACCGTGATAAATTTCTGGCTCCGAGACAGTTTGTACCCCATGACGCTCCCTGCGGTCGGTCAGGGCCTTCGGCGCGATACTGCGCCAGTGCCCGCAACCAAATTTGTAACCGGGGATAAATTCGCGGCTCCGATCCAACTTGTGCCGTGATCGCGCCAGCACGCAATAAAACTTGTACCATGACGGTAAAAACACATGCCATACCCTCCTTGCACCCCCGACTTCGCTCCGCTTCGCCGGGGCACGGCGTGACAGTTTTGTGGCCTACCGGGACAGATTTGTGGCGGTGCTTGCGTCGGGTAACACAACCTCCCCATATTGCCGGGCCGTTAGGCTTAATTTGAGAGCGCACTGCCCTCTAAAAAATTCTTTTATAATGTTTCGTTATAATGAAACTATTTCGTAAATTTGTAGCATGGTAAATGATCGATTTGAAATTGAGTTGCTGGATGAAGCTAGAGAGTTTCTCAAAAGCATTGACAAAAAAGCCAGATACAAACTCCTTTTCAATATTGACAAATCAAAAAAGTTTAATGACCTAAAGGTCTTTAAAAAGCTTAATAATGAAATTTGGGAATTCAGGACAGAATATAATAAATTACAGCACAGACTATTAGCTTTCTGGGATAAACGTAACAACAGTAACACTCTCGTGATTTGCACTCATGGATTTATTAAAAAGACAGATAAGGTTCCCAAAAGTGAGATTGATAAAGCAAGGCAACTGATGAAAATGTATTTTGAAACTTATTAATGCAGTGACGATGAAAAAGGAGATGAAAAAATACTCTCTTGACCAAATTAAGGACGAATTCCTTGGTAAAAAAGGAACTGTCTCAAGAGATCAATATGAGTATGATCTTAAAATGGAAGTACTTGGAGAGCTTATTAAACAAACAAGGATTGAACGTAACCTGACTCAAGAACAACTTGGAGATCTTATTGGAGTGCAAAAAGCTCAAATATCAAGGTTAGAGAATCATACTGGCAACGTGACTTTGTCCACAATCTTAAAAGTTTTTACTGCTTTAAAAGCAAAGATCAAAATGCAAGTAGAACTCCAAGGCAATAGCGTTCAGATTGCATAATGAACTTCTCTGCCTAGACTTTTAAAAAAAACTAAGCCTAACACGGACAATATGGGTAAGTTGTTTGTCAAGGTTTTTGCCTGGTGACGTAAACCCCAGCCGAGCAAAAACCGGAGGTTGAGTAAGGGCCCGAACGCTTTTTTTCTTTTTAATCTATTATCACCTTCTCGGGCTCGGCTGGCCAGATAAATTCGTTTAACATCTTAAACCCGGACACCCGCATCTGCAAGCAATTATAATCCTTCACCGTGATAGTTTCGCGGCTAAAGTACCGGGATTCTGCCCGGATGCTGCCCCCGACGCTTCGGTCGGGGCAGGATCGGGTAACAGGCCCACCCTGCAGGCTGGCTCCTCGCTATCCCGACATACCATGTCGGGACTTAACGCTCGGCCCTCCATATTGCCGGGCCGTTATGTGCCATGCCACCGTGCTCTCGGGATAAATTTTCATATAGATTAATCAGCACATATTATACTATAATTCCTTATTTGAGTTCAACTAATACTTAGACCATGAAAACAATACGATTTAGTTTGGCTGTAATTCTCACAATTTATTCAATTCCTACCCTTTTATCTGGATTGGATATTTATAAAGGCACAGAACCAGATTTATCATCAGAATGGATTATCGTCTGTATTTTTTTTGTTCTGAGTCTCGTTTTCTTCATTTCCAATTTATTGGAATTAATCAAGCGAGATAAATAATCCTCTACGTGGAAAATGACATTGCCATAGGTTATTTTAAAACATTAATTGCCTGGACAACATGACTTTTAAAAAAGCACGAACACATAACACGGACAATATGGGTAAGTTGCTCGTCACAGTTTATGCTTTTGCTCCTGCACTCAAGACAATTTTGTAATGGTTGTTGCACCCGGACACCCACCTTCGCTCCGCTTCGGTGGGCAAAGCGCGCATCTGCTCGCAATTAAGTTTTTTGTACCCCTGACGCTTGCTTCGCTTCGGTCAGGGCCTTCGGCGCGACACTGCGCCAGTGCACGCAACCAACATTGTAACCGGTGATAAATTCGCGGTCCGATCAAACCTGTACCGCGATCGCTCCAGCACTCAAAAAAAATTGTACCATGACGGCAAAAACTGCGCCGTACCCTCCTTGCACCGTGATAGTATCGCGGCTAAAGTACCGGGACTCTGCCCGGATGCTGCCCCCGACGCTTCGGTCGGGGCAGGATCGGGTAACACAACCTCCCTTTATTGCCGGGCCGTTAGCTGCAAGGCAAATTTGCCCCAATTCCTCATTATACCTAGATCTCCGACGCGCGCGCATGTGTTTTGCAGCCCATCCCTGCAACCGTCCCGTCGCTGCAAAACACATGCTTTTTTGCCGACCCAGACTCGGTTATCTAGACAACTTTAAATATCAGGACAAGCCCTGCCCGTTTATCGGGACTTTGCCACCTTGACAACTTAATCATACCATGACAGATTCTGCCCTTTTTCCGGGACTTTTCCATCTGGACAACATTATCGCACCATGACAATTCCTGCCCATCTTCCGGGACTTAACAATTTGGACAACTTCATCATGATAGCACTTTCTTTAAAAGAAATTACTATTTTTACTAGATATCAAACAAATTAAATCCAAACCATATAAGCATATTACATTTATGTCATTTAAAATATAGATTTGAAGAAGCCTATTCCGATTTGATTGATATGTCTGATGTCAAGGATAAATCATTTGAAGATCAGAATAAACGACTCTTAACTAGAGCTTTTGCAACTTATACTATCCAATCACTTGGAGGTCGTTAGCAAATATTATTAGACAAAATAAGATTCAATATCATATGCAATACCTTTTTTATACAGGAATTATTCTTTCAACGTTTTTGTCTTTGGTTTTATTCTCAAAAAGTGACAAGTCTATATCCGATTATCTTTTGGCAAGTTGGTTCTGCTTTTCGGGAGGGGCTTTATTTTCATTCACTCTTGTTTATACTCAGCAATACTTAACATATCCATCGTTAACTGTTTTTGGTATGACTTTGCCCTTAGCGTCCTGCCAAATACTATTTCTCTATACAAAATATCAAATACGTCCCATTTTTTCATTTAATAAAAAGGATCTGCTTCACTTCATTCCACTTCTTATAGTCTCCTTAATTTTCAGCAACTTCTACTTCCTCCCTTATGAGACAAGAATGAATATTTTAAAGAACAGAGAAGCGGAATTTGAGGTACAAAATTTAATAAAATTAGGTACAATATATTTATCTGGTTTGGTTTATATTCCGGTAACATTTATAAAACTTATAAAGTATAAGCGCAATTTAAATAACGAATTTTCTAACGTTGAACGGATAAACTTCAACTGGCTCTTGTATCTGATAATAGGCCTGGGTATTATCTGGATTGTTATCCTTTTTATAAGAGATGACCGTTTCATTTTCGGATCAGCTTCTATATTTATTATTTGGGCTGGCTTTTTCGGCATAAATCAGGTAACCGTATTTAATCAAAACGTTACACGTCCAGTTGAAAATTCACAAATTAATACAGATATTTCATCCGGTATAAGTAAAAGTGCAGCGGTCAACGCTAAATACCAAAATTCTGCTTTAGATGAAAATGCTGTTTCTTTAATATACAAGGAATTAGTGGCATTACTGGATGAGAAAAAACCCTATACTAATCCAGATTTAAATCTAGGCGAATTAGCGAATATGTTAAACGTACATCCTAATCACTTATCCCAGGTAATCAATTCTATAACGAATAAAAGTTTTTACGATCTGATAAACGAAAGACGGATTCAGGAATTTTTACATCGCGTAACCTTACCAGAAAATAAAAAATACACATTGCTGAGTCTGGCATTTGAATGTGGTTTTAACTCAAAAGCCTCTTTTAATCGGAATTTTAAAAAGATTGTTGGAAAAAGCCCCAGCGATTATCTGAATAGTATAAAATAGTAATAATCACAGGTATCATTCCTCATTAAGGGGTTTCATCTATTTCAATTTATTGAATTTCAGTACGCAAGGAGCGTTGTAAAACTGGTTTCATCCCTCATTGTGAGTCGTCAGTCATTTTGGGTAACTCTAATTTTAAGGTTTTAAATTAAAAACAACTATTACTTAATTTAAACACCTTACAATATGATAACGATAAAGAGTTTTTTTATAAATGCCTTCCGCAACATGAGGAAACAGCGTGGCTATATACTTTTGAATGTGGGAGGTCTGACGATCGGACTTACAAGTTTCCTTTTCATATCCTTATATGTTCATAATGAACTTAGCTATGACAGGTTCCATAAGAATTATGAAAATATTTTCAGACTTAAGATTATGGGGCAAATGGCTGGAGGTGTTCTTGATCAGGCAGTAACAGCGTCCCCTATGGCAAAAGCCATGGTGAACGATTATCCTGAAGTTCTCGAGGCAACAAGGCTTATGAGGATGGGAGCATTGTTAATCCGTTATGAGGAGAACAGGTTTAATGAAGACGGCGTTCTGTTTGCAGATTCAACATTCTTCGATGTATTTGATTTTAAACTTGTGAAAGGTGACCCGAAAACGGCGCTCGAACGACCAAAATCAATTATTCTTTCTGAAAACTATGCAAGAAAGTATTTTGGCAGCAAAAATCCTATGGGACAAAGAATGAGTGTTGAAGCTGATACTAATTTATATACGGTAACAGGTGTTGTTCAGAATGTGCCTGAAAATTCCCATATGAAATTCGATATTCTTGCTTCGCTAAGTTCCTTACCCGATCAGGCCAACAGCCAGATATGGATAAGCCACAGCTTTTACACATATATAACCGTAAAAGATGGAACAGATATTGATCAACTCCAGAACAAATTCCAGGGAATGGTGGAGAAATACGTCGGCCCGCAGTTGAAACAGATTTTAGGGATTACAACAGAGGATTTCAAAAAAGCGGGTAACGATTTGAAGTATGTAATAGAACCTTTGAAAGATATTCATTTGAAAGGAGCTACTCAATACAACCTTGAATCTCCTGGTTCTCTGACAACTGTTAATATTTTTGCAATTGTTGCTTTGCTGATTCTTCTTGTTGCAGTAATTAACTATGTAAATCTTGCAACCGCAAAATCTGCAGGAAGGGCAAAAGAAGTAGGTGTAAGAAAGGTTGCTGGTGCAAGCCGTTCAGGGCTGATTGCGCAGTTTCTAAGCGAATCACTATTAATCGTAACGGTATCATCATTATTTGCACTTTTGCTGCTTTTTGCTCTTTCTCATCCATTTAATCAGCTTATCGGAAAAGAGATCTCAATTAATATTTTCAGTAATCTTAAAGGATTCATCTTTTTTGCTGGACTTATTTTTATTGTTGGAATTTCAGCGGGTTTTTATCCGGCTTTTATTCTGGCTTCCTTTAATCCAAGAGAAGTCTTAAAAGGAACAATGAGTCCAGGCTCAATGTCGAAGAAACTGAGAGGCTTACTGGTTATAATTCAATTTACAGTTTCAATTGTAATAATTATCGGATCAATAACTGTACATAACCAGTTGAATTTCATGACAAAAAAAGATATCGGCTTCGAAAAGGAAAACCTTATAGTTATCCGTAGGCTTGATGCCTTACCCCAACAGACGAAATCCTTTAGGGATCAGCTTCTTCAGATTCCGGGAGTTGAAAAAGTAGGTTTTTCAAGTGCTGTTCCAGGAATACCATTTAATAATAGTGCATTCTATAAAGACAATGATCCAGAAAAAAGCACTTACCTTCTGAATCAGACTCAAGTGAGCAATGATTTTCCTCAGGCTCTGGGAATTAATTTGGTTGCCGGACGCTTCTTTTCATCTGAATATAGTACTGATTCAACTGCTGTTCTCATTAACGAAGCTGCAGTGAAATCACTTGGATTTACAGATCCTGTTGGCAAATTTATCCTGCAGCCAATTGGCCCTCAGCAGTTCCAGAGAATGGAGATCGTTGGTGTAATTAAGGATTTTAATATAGAATCTATGCATAAGGCAATTACACCTGTATGTTTTACTGTACTTAAATCTGGCGGGGGCGATCAGTATGCTTCTGTAAGGCTTACCGGTAACAATATGAATGAAACAATAAAGAATATTGAAAAGATCTGGCAGACATTCACAACAAAACAGCCATTTCAGTATGACTTCTTCTCAGATTCGTGGAATAACCTCTATTCTTCTGAAATGAGGACAGGCAAGATCTTCCTTATTTTTTCAGTACTTGCAGTATTTATTGCGTGTCTTGGACTTATAGGACTTGTGACATTCATTACTAATAAGAGGACAAGGGAGATTGGAATAAGGAAGACTTACGGTGCTTCGAACCAATCTGTATTGATTCTGCTTTCGAAGGAGGTCGTTATGTTAATTATAATATCGTCTCTGATTGCATATCCTATTGCATATTTCGGATCGGTCTACTGGCTTGAAGGCTTTGCTCAGAAGGTTGGAATTAATCCATTAATCTATATCCTTGCTACCTTGGTTGGTGTTGCTGTAGGTTGGTTGTCAATAAGTTATCACACAATAAAGGCTGCAAATTACAACCCGTCACAGGCACTTCGTATTGAATAATTTATCTCACACAGATTACGCTGATTTTTTGTTAGGATGAAGATTCAGGCAAATAAATTAATTGATGAATTCATTGAAAAAAACGACCGAAGGTGGAGATCACAAGTATTTGAGAACAAGGAAGGTCAAATAATAATTGTTGCTAAAAACCCAAGTATTGCTGATTGGACAAATCCACAAAAAGTCCCATCACAATTAGCAAAGAAATATTTGACCTAAATTATATATAAAGATAAAACATGAAATTATAACCGTTCCTACGCTGTCAGGCACATTACGCAAAGACTAGATCCGGTTTTAAGAGCTAATTCAAGATTTTGCGTAAAGAGCCTTCCAGCCCTTCCCTGCCACTCGACGAGACAGGCGGCTAAAGTAGAGAAATAGTTTATAGGATGATAAGCACAAAATTTGCCCAGCAGCTAACTCACTGGTACATGCAATAAGCTTTACATATTATGACCATTTTGAAGAACATCCGGGTAAAGCTTATTGCACATACCAGCCCACATAAATCCAAAGATTCCATGTTTTATGAGAAATATAATGAGATTTATAACAAGATAAGCAAGAATTTTTCGCCTTTTGGACAATTCGTGCATCATGACAAATCGATACCTTTTGCTGAGACTTATAAATACTGCTTTACCATGACAATTTCTGCAACCGAGACAGTTTTAAAATGGCCCAGCAGCTAACACGGACGGTTGGGGTAATAAACTTGTCACAATTTTTGCGCGCCACCGTGACTGTTTTATCATGACGACTTAAGTTTTCATTCATCTGCCAAATTCGTGACTTCGGCTCTTGACAAATCCTGAACCGAGACAACTTCGTCTGTCGCCGGGACTTGCAAAAATTGCGCCATGGTGGCTTGCCCGCCGGGACTATTTTCTGGCTAAAGTACCGGGACTCGTATCGGCGGACGGTGCCACCAACGTTTACTCCCTCAACCGCCGGGCCTTTTTATTTAAGCCAACTCGCAACTAATAAAGAGACATTTACACCTCAGTGGCCTAAATATAACGCAAAATGCATCGATTGATTTTACATCCAAGTTTGCTTAAAACTTTTCCCCTACAAATTTGTTTAATACGTACATATTTCATATCTTTGTACGGACAATAATTAATACGATGGATACAAAACTTACAATAAAACTTGACAATGACGTAATCTCTCGAGCAAAGAGGTACGCTCAACATCGTAAGACCAGTCTTTCAAAAATGATAGAATCTTATCTTGACTCCGTTACAAAACCGGATTCTGATGATATTGAGATCACTCCCTTGGTAAAAAGTCTCAGTGGAGTAATTTCACTAACCAAAGATTATGACTATAGGAAGGATCGTACGGATTACTTGATTAAGAAATACTCATGAAAAATCTATTTCTTGACACTAATATCATTCTTGATCTTCTGGCTAATAGAATGCCATTTTATACTGAGGCTGCCAAACTATTTTCCCTTGCTGACAAGAAAAAAGTAAAGCTTTCAATTTCTTCTCTTTGCCTTGCTGATGCGCACTATATTCTATCCAGACAGAATCCGGAAATGGAAGTAAGGAATATATTGAGAACCTTCAAAGTACTTGTTAATGTCCTCCCACTTGACGATAAAATAACTGATTTAGCTCTCAATTCTGAGTTCCGTGATTTTGAAGACGCTATACAGTATTATACGGCGATTGAAAACGACCAGGACTTAATAATTACCAGAAATCAACAAGATTTTAAAGAGAGTAAAATACCTGTCATGACTGCAGGAGAATTCATAAAGTCAATAAAAAAATAAGCCTGTCTGCAGAGACAATTTTTCTTAAAAATACAACTTTTAAACCTGGCCTAGATATAACACGGACAATATGGGTAAGTTGTTTGTCACGGTTTTTGCTCTTGCTCCTGCACTCAAGACAGGATAGTACCTTCTGACAAGCCCGGACCGCTCCACTGCCCCCAGAAAACTTAACTGCATCAGGATAGTTGACTAACACCTTGACAACTCTGTACCGCGACACTCGTAAAGACCAAAAAGTTCGGTGCCCGGATGGCAAAAAATGCGCCATACCCTCCTTGCACCCCATGACGCTCGCTTTCAGCTCGGTCAGGGTCAAAGACGTGATAGCTTTCTGGCTAAAGTACCAGGATTCTGCCTGGATGCTGCCCCCGACGCTTCGGTCGGGGCAGGATCGGGTAACAGGCCCACCCTGCAGGCTGGCTCCTCGCTATCCCGACATACCATGTCGGGACTTAACACTCGGCCCTCCATATTGCCGGGCCATTCCAATGTGACACATATTCAGCGAGATAGACTGCACTGAGACAACCACGTAATAAACCGCGACCGCTGATTTGGCACATTTGCTTTTGCGCGACACTCAATCCATCACACATGCAAAAGCAAAAGAGCCAAATGCCCTCGCTCTTTCCAATGATGCCAGCTGTTCAATTAAAGACAAATCCCATTCGGCATTTTTTTAATCAATCCAAAACAATTAGATTTGATCTTTGTTAATAATAGAAAAACCCAATAGCAGGACAGAATGAATAATTAATGATAAGAAAATTCAAAAATATTACCTCCTTATTGTTATTGCTGGTTTTCCTTCTGCCTTCAATAATTAAACTTGAACATCACCACGAACACTTTGAATGCAAAGCAATAAATGAGAAACACTTCCATGTCCTTCATGATAAGTGTGTTATATGTAATTTTGAATTTTCTGTCTTTTTGTCAAACACTGGGGATATTGATTTCCCAAAAGAAAACCCCTTAGAATATTTCTGCAATAATTACGATTCCGTATATTTTTCTAATCTCTCACAATTCTCATTCTTATTACGCGCTCCTCCAGTACTTACAAATAGCATTTAAAACATCCTCCCGGATGTAAGACATCTTATTTGTAAAGCATTAAATCGTAATAAAATGAAAAGAATACTCATCCTATTCGTTTTGATAATAATTTATCATTCATTGAACGCACAAAACAAGATAGCAGGAAAAATAACTGACCAGAATAATTTACCATTACCAGGAGCAACAATTTTCATCTCTGACATGAATAAAGGGACAGTTTCAGATAAGAACGGGGATTACCAGTTAATAAATATACCTGATGGGAAAAACAGAATTCAGTACTCATTTGTTGGTTTTGCTAACCGTATTGAAACAGTTGAGCTAAACGGGGAAAGTGTAGAATTAAATATCATGCTAAAACAAACAGCTGTTGAAGCAGATGAAGTTGTGGTTTCAGGTGTTTATAATTCCACCCAACATGATAATGCTGTAAAAATTGATGTTTTAAAACTTGACCCTCATACAAATAAAATCACACCTAATTTTGCGGAAGTACTTACCCAGGTGCCGGGCGTTGACATGATTTCTAAAGGGAGCGGCGTTTCCAAACCTGTTATCCGTGGACTTTCAATGAATGATATTTTAGTTTTAAATAACGGAGTTCGGTTTGAAAATTATCAGTATTCCAGTCATCATCCTCTTGGAATTGACGAATTCGGGATTTCAGATGTTGAAATCATCAAAGGTCCGGCTTCATTACTTTACGGATCCGATGCCATTGGCGGAGTGATTAATTTTATCAAAGAAAAACCGGCACCTGTTGGCAGTATCATAGGTGATTATAACCTTCAACTTTTTTCAAATACACTTGGAATGACAAACAATTTTGGAATGAAGGGAGCGTCGAAAAAATTCTTTGGTGGAGTAAGAGCAGGACAAAAAACAAATGCCGATTTTCTGCAGGGAGGTGGTGCATATTCCCCAAACTCCCGATTTAACGAATATTCAGTTAAAGCAAATGCGGGCTTTACAGATAAAATCGGAACATTCAAATTGTTTTACGATTTCAACAATCAGAAACTTGGTTTAGTAGAAGATGAAGCAATTGAATTAATAACAGACAGAGGCAGAAAAAACGATATTTTTTATCAGGAATTGAATACTCATTTAATTTCTTCTCAGAACAAGCTGTATTTAAGACGGTTTAAACTTGACATTAATTCGGCTTATCAGAATACCGAACTGATTCACTTTGGAGAAGAGAATGTTTATGAGCTTCAAATGAAACTTGCAACTTTAACATATGAAGCAAAATTACATTTGCCTTCGAAAGAAAATTCAGAATACATAATAGGATTCCAGGGGTTTAATCAAACAAATACAAATTTGAATGACCGAGAGACCTTACTTTTACCTGACGCAACAACAAATAACTATTCTGCATTCGGTTTATTCCAATTTACATTTTTTGGTAAATTGAAATTGCAGACTGGAATCCGTTACGATAATAAATTTATTTCAACACAGACAATCGGCTTATCTTCTGAACCAGACACTTATCGACCTGCTATTGATAAGAGTTATGGAAGTTTCAGCGGTTCATTTGGTGCAACATATAACCTTTCTGAAAACATGCTTTTCAGAGCGAATTTTGCTGCTGCATACCGCACACCAAATTTAGCTGAGCTTACTTCGAATGGTCAGCATGAGACACGATATGAAGTAGGTGACAATAAATTAGTTCCGGAAAATGCTTATGAAACTGATTTAAGTATCCATTATCATAAAGAAAATTTCACATTCGAACTTGCAGGATTTTATAACATAATCAATAATTACATTTTTATTTCACCAACAGGAGATACAACATCTTCAGGGATTTATATATACAAATACATGCAGGCTAATTCAGAATTGTTTGGAGGTGAAGCAGGTTTGCATATTCACCCAAAACCAATAGAATGGCTCCATATTGAAACTACATTTTCATCGGTAATCGGAAAACAGGACAATGGCGACTTTATACCCTTTGTACCTGCACATAAATTACGCATTGAACTAAGGGCTGAAAAAGAAAAATTGATGTTTCTGCAAAAAGCATTTGTTTCAATTTACACAACTACTGCCTTTGATCAAATGAATGCTGCTCCCGATGAAACAGCAACTTCCGGCTACTCTCTTTTAGATCTGAGCATAGGAGGAAATATAAAAATCCAAAACCAACTTATGTCAGTCCGCATAAGTGCGAATAACCTGTTTGACAGGAAATACATTGACCATTTGTCAACTTTAAAAGAAGTAGGGTTATTTAATCCCGGAAGAAATATTGCATTAAGCATAAGAATCCCATTTTCAATAACAAAAAATGAAAACAATAATACTCCCTGACTATCAGTAAGATAGGCTGATTGAAAAAAATGAATAATCGGGTTCATTTGCAAGCACTTTTAAAAGCCACACTGGCTGATACTTGACCAAAGCTTTTAAAAGAGCTTGCAAATATAATATCCTGCATACCATGACTCAAAGATTCGTCACATCTTGACAATTTTAAAACAACACTGGCTATAACACGGACAATATGGGTAAGTTGTTTGTCACACTTTTTGCTTTTGCTCCTGCACTCAAGATAAATTCGTAATGGTCGTTGTACCCGGACTCGCGCATCTGCACGCAATATAAATTCTGCACCATGACTAATTTCTGGCTTCGAGAAAAATTACACCGTGACACTGCGCCAGTGCCCGCCACCAGCTTTGTAACCGGGGATAAACTCGCGGCTCCGATCAAACTTGTACCGCGATCGCGCCAGCACGCAATAAAATATGTACAATGACGGCAAAAACACGTGCCATACCCTCCTTGCACCCCCGACTTCGCTCCGCTTCGCCGGGGCACGGCGTGACAGCTTTCCCACCTTCACGACTGAAGTCGTTACGGTGGGCAAAGCTGGCTAAAGTACCAGGACTCTGCCCGGATGCTGCCCCCGACGCTTCGGTCAGGGCAGGATCGGGTAACAGGCCCACCCTGCAGGCTGGCTCCTCGCTATCCCGACATACCATGTCGGGACTTAACGCTCGGCCCTCCATATTGCCGGGCCGTTAGATTTCAGGCGAGTGCAATGAACCATTATAGTATCTTTTCTGTTTACTTAAGAATTATAAAACCATAACATGAGATATCTTGCAATTTCTTTTGGCATATTACTTCTAGTAGCTTGCAATACTGCACCCAAACAGCCCGGCAATTCTCAAACTAAAACTCCAGTTTCTGGAATTAATATTACATCAATTGATTCTATCCAACAATTTTTACTTATCTCAGCCGCAACTGATTTTCATAACCACAGACCTCCAGATCCTCTTCGTTTTAGAGATGTACGACTCGGGCACTTAACAGGATCAAATGGAGAAAAACGGTACATATTGTGCGGGCAGTATCTCCATACAGAGGAAAAAGGCAAATCTGAATGGACATCCTTCGTGACAATCAAGACGGACCCTTATGAACAATGGCTTGGAAATCAAGCTGCAGCATTTTGTAACGATCAATCGGTCATATGGGAGAATGTAGGCGATTTGTCTTCCCTATTGCAGAGTCGACTTGACGCTTTGCGCTAGGTATTGGTCTAGAATAAAAACACAAAACAATTGATCTCTTAAAAGCCCGAAAACCTAACACGGACAATATGGGTAAGTTGTTTGTCACACTTTTTGCTTTTGCTCCTGCCACCTAGACAGAATCGTAATGCTTGACAAATCCGGACCGCTCCACAACTGTTAACAAAATAGCAATACCTTGATAGTTCCTCATTCGTAAGATAGCTTGTACCGCGTCACTCGTAATGCTCAGCCAAATTAGTACCCGGACTGCAAAAACATGTGCCATACTCTCCTTGCACCCCCGACTTCGCTCCGCTTCGCCGGGGCACGGCGTGACAGCTTTCTGGCTAAAGTACCAGGACCCTGCCCGGATGCTGCCCCTGACGCTTCGGTCGGGGCAGGATCGGGTAACAGGCCCACCCTGCAGGCTGGCTCCTCGCTATCCCGACATACCATGTCGGGACTTAACGCTCGGCCCTCCATATTGCCGGGCCGTTAGGCTTCAAACTCGGTACCGATGAGGATTCCGACATGAAATTCATCGTGTAGGGATGATTTTTTTAAGATTAAATAAATTAATCTTTCTTTGAAAAATTATGAAATCACATGAAATCCCAAATTTTTAATTTTCTTACAACGAATAGAAATAAACAATGAAAAATAAAAAGAGCATTTCATTTATTGTTGCACTTTCTCTATTTGTAGCGTTAATGCATTTTATCATAGGTCCTGATTATAGTGGAATCTTCAAAAACTTTGTAAGAGGCTATTTAATTGATCTGATACTTCCTATGAATCTTTACTTACTGTTGCAAATTTCCTTACGAAAGAAAATTTCAATTGTAAAAAGCAGGGTGGTTGGTGCAATGTTTACTTTTTCATTTGGAGTGATTGTTGAAATTCTACAATTACTTAAAATAAAATTTCTAGGCAGCACCTATGACCCTTTGGATATAGTAATGTATGGGATTGGAATTATGATAGGCTTATTAGTCGACTTCACAATTATTGACAAATTCGAAAATCAACATAGTTAAAGAAAATAAGTTCGAAAGCCTAACACGGACAATATGGGTAAGTTGTTTGTCACGGTTTTTGCTTTTGCTCCTACACCCAAGACAGATTAGTACTTCGAGCTGCACCCGGATACACGCACTACTCGCAATAAAGTTTTGTATACCTTGACAAATTCCTGGCTCCGAGAAAGTATGTACCCCATGACGCTCGCCTTCGGCTTCGGTCAGGGCCTTCGGCGTGACACTGCGCCAGTGCCCCCCATAAGATTTGTAACAGGGGATAAACTCGTGGCTCCGATTAAACTTGTACCGCGATCGCGCCAGCACTCAATTAAATTTGTACCATGACGGCAAAAAGTGCGCCATGCCCTCCTTGCACCTCCGACTTCGCTCCGCTTCGCCGGGGCACGGCGTGACAGTTTTCCCACCTTCACGACTGAAGTCGTTACGGTGGGCAAAGCTGGCTAAAGTACCATGATTCTGCCCGGATGCGCCCCCGATGCTTCGGTCGGGGCAGGATCGGGTAACAGGCCCACCCTGCAGGCTGGCTCCTCGCTATCCCGACATACCATGTCGGGACTTAACGCTCGGCCCTCCATATTGCCGGGCCGTTAGGTGCAAGCGCAAAAACCGACAAACCGTAAAAAGTATACAAAAACCTTGAATTTGTATAAAAAAAAACTGCATATTCGACTGACATTTGCACTATAATTATAAATATTAAAAATAATGAACAAAAAAGTAATTTTAATCACAGGTGCAAGTTCGGGAATGGGCAAAGAATCTGCAAAAGCACTCATTCAACAAGGGCATACGGTTTACACTGTTGCAAGACGCATTGACCAAATGCAAGACCTCAAAACATTAGGTGGACACCCTATACAAATGGATGTTACAAAAGCAAGCGAAATTCAAAATGTAGTGGACACAATCATTAAGCAAGAAGGAAAAATTGATGTTCTATGGAACAATGCAGGTTATGGTCTGTATGGGGCAGTTGAAGACGTACCTATTGAAGAAGCCAGACAGCAATTTGAAGTAAATTTGTTTGGATTAGCAGCCATCACACAAATAGTCGTTCCATATATGCGTAAAGCAAATACGGGTACAATCATTAATACTTCTTCAATGGGCGGAAAAATTTACACACCAATGGGTGCTTGGTATCATGCCAGTAAACATGCAGTTGAAGGATTTAGCGATTGTTTAAGATTAGAACTTAAGCAATTTAAAATAAATGTAGTTGTTTTAGAACCAGGAATTATAATAACTGAGTTTGGTGATATTACGCTAAAAAACATTAGTAAATTTTCATCAAAAGGAGCTTATACTACACTCACAAACAAACTGGTAACTGCTACTCAAAAAATGTTTGATAGCGGACAGGGTTCAAAAACTACTGTAATTTCCAATACAGTGAGTAAAATCATAAATGAACGCAAACCAAAAACAAGATATAGAGTTGGTTTATTTGCAAAACCAATGGTTTGGATGAGAATTTATTTAGGAGATAGATTATTTGATAAAATTGTAATGAGCCAAGTTTAAAATGAAACCAATCATTCAATTACATAGCATATCCGAAATTAACCATTTTATGCAATGTAAAACCAATCATCCATTGGTTGCGGTTGTTGATTTTAGTAAAGTAGATGATTATTTAGAAGAAGGAACAAGGGTTAGTGCTGATTTTTATTCCATTATGTTTAAAAACTATTGTGCCAATAGAATACGTTATGGAAGACAATCTTATGATTTTCAAGATGGAAGTTTGATTTGTATTGCGCCAAAACAAGTTCTTACAATGGACAATGAAATTGAGAAGAGAGACGATATGATGGGCTGGGGTTTGTTCTTCCACCCAGAACTACTTCGTGGCACTTCGTTAGGTAAAAAAATTAATGAATACACTTTTTTTTCTTACGAAACATCTGAAGCCTTGCATTTGTCTGAAAAAGAAAAACAAACTTTGTATGACTGCGTGCAAAAAATTGAAACCGAATTGCAAGAAAACATTGACAATCACAGCCAAAACTTAATTGTAACGAACATTGAACTTTTATTAAATTATTGCTTACGATATTACGGACGACAATTTATTACTCGAAAAAACAGTAACTCAAACACAATTTCGCAAGTTGAGAATTTATTAAAAAAATATTTCAAGTCAGATAAACTAAAAGAGACAGGTTTACCTACAGTAAAATATTTGGCAGACAATGTACATTTATCAGCCAGTTATTTAAGCGACCTGCTCAAAAAAGAGACAGGAATGAACGCACAGGACCACATTCATTATTTTATAATCGAAGAGGCAAAAAATATTTTGCTCAATACCGACAATACTGTTGGAGAAATTGCCTATTCATTAGGTTTTGAGTATCCACAATATTTTAGTAAACTCTTTAAACAGAAAACAGGACAGACACCAATTGAATACAGAAACTTAAATTAATAAAACGCCAGCACCTAACACGGATAATATGGGTAAGTTGTTTGTCATACTTTTTGCTTTTGCTCCTGCACTCAAGACAAATTTGTAATGGTTCTTGCATCCGGACACGCGCATCAGCAAGCAATTAAAATCCTGAACCTTGACTAATTTCTGGCTCCGAGACAAACTGTACCCCATGACGCTCGCCTTCGGCTTCGGTCAGGGCCTTCGGCGTGACACTGCGCCAGTGCCCGCAACAAAAATCCTGTACGGTGACAGTTTACCGGCTCCGATCAAACTTTGTACCGCGACACTCGTAATGCTCAATAAAAATTTGTACCCGGACGGCAAAAAGTGCGCCATACCCTCCTTGCACCCCCGACTTCGCTCCGCTTCGCCGGGGAACGGCGTGACAGCTTTCTGGCCCCGCCTCAGGCGGGGTACCTGGACCCTGCCCGGTGCTATTGTCGGGTAACAGGCCCACCCTGCAGGCTGGCTCCTCGCTATCCCGACATACCATGTCGGGACTTAACGCTCGGCCCTCCATATTGCCGTGCCGTTATGTTTAAGCCATCAGTGCACCTGCTACCATGACAAATTCATCTGGACAATGGCCTAACCATAACGGATTTTCAAAATTCTTTAAAAATAAATCAAATTATTAGTTCCCATTTTGGGAATTAATAACTACCTTTGCCCCAGATAACAAATTAATGGAGCGAATTTTTGCAAAAAGTACTCTTAGACAGTTTTGGGAAAAACACTCTAATTCTGAACAGTACTTAAAGACATGGTATGACACAGCGATGAACTCAGATTGGAAAACTCCCAATGATGTGAAGAAGACTTACGCAAATGCAAGTATTCTAAAGGACAGCAGAATTGTTTTTAATATAAAAGGCAATTCCTACAGGCTGGTAACAAAATTCAACTTCGAAAAACAATGGATCTTTATCAGATTTATTGGCTCTCATGCTGATTATGAGAAAATTGATGCAAACACAATTTAAAGAAAACGACAATGAATATTAAACTGATTAAAACAGAAGCAGATTACCAAAAAGCTCTTAAGAGACTTGAGGAAATCTTTGATGCAAAGATCGGTACAGTAGAAAGTGACGAGGCTGATATTCTTGGATTATTGATTGACGAATACGAAAAGAAACACTATCATATTGATGCCCCTGATCCAATTGAGGCAATAAAGATCAGAATGGAAGAAATGCAGCTCAAACAGGTTGATCTTGCCGATGTCATTGGTGGAAAAAACAGGGTTTCCGAGGTTCTTAACCGTAAACGCAAGTTGACTGTTGAGATGATTCGAAACCTTACAAAAAGATTGAACCTTTCCCCTGGACTCTTAATCCGAGACTACAAACTAGCTGGATAAAAATGGGCATAACTGATGAAAAATTGTGCCTATCTTGACAATTAACAGGCCTAAACATAACACGGAAAATATGGGTAAGTTGTTTGTCACGGTTTTTGCTTTTGTTTCTGCACCTAAGACAATTTTGTAATAGTTGTTACACCCGGACACGCACATCTGCACGCAATTAAAATCTTGCACCGTGACAGATTTCAGGCTCCGAGACAATTTGTACCCCATGACGCTCGCCTTCGGCTTCGGTCAGGGCCTTCGGCGCGACACTGCGCCAGTGTCCGCCACCAAATTTGTAACCGGGGACAAATTTGCGGCTCCGATCGAATTTGTACCGCGATCGCGCCAGAACGCAATAAAATTTGTACCATGACGGCAAAAACACATGCCATACCTTCCTTGCACCCCCGACTTCGTTCCGCTTCGCCGTGGCACGGCGTGACAGCTTTGTGGCTAAAGTACCAGGATTCTGCCCGGTGCTGCCCCCGACGCTTCGGTCGGGGCAGGATCGGGTAACAGGCCCACCCTGCAGGCTGGCTCCTCGCTATCCCGACATACCATGTCGGGACTTAACGCTCGGCCCTCCATATTGCCGGGCCGTTAGCACAAATATTTCAGGCTTATGAATTTAGCCCTCGCGCCGTTTTTAAAATGTTTTGTCTTGACAAGATAGTACAGCACTTTAACAGGACACGCCCCTCGTACGACAGACTAGTGGCCAACCCGCCGTCACTTATTTATTTCTGTTAACAAAATAACAATCCTGCCTTGCACCGGGACTTGCCCCTCGCGCGACAAAATACTTGTGCTAACAGCTAAAAGCTAATTTAAAGTAACCAGACAGACTTGACTCATGACCAAAACAAGACAACAGCATTGTTGAATGATCAATTTTTAATAGATTTGTAAAAACAACCAAAATGAACCAATCTGAGATTAAAAATATAATCTTGAATAAGTTAAAAGAGTTTGATCCTCTTAATATTGGCATTTTTGGATCTTTTGCAAGAGGAGACAATAAGAAAGGAAGCGATATTGATATCCTTGTCGAGTTTAAGGAATCTCCCACTTTACTTACTCTGATTAAATTAGAAAATGACCTGTCTGAGATTTTAGGTATTAAAGTTGATTTAATTACTACCGGAGCTTTAAAAAACAAGAGAATCAAAAGAAGTATTAAGAAAGATCTCATTAAAATACTATAATGGTTAAGGACGATCTGGCATACATAGACCATATTCTTGATTGCATTAGAAAAATAAATGAGTTTAGTAAAGGACTGTCCTTAAAAGAATTTAAGACCAACGAGTTAGTTCAGGATGCCATAATCAGAAATATTGAGATTATTGGAGAGGCTTCAAAAAAAATCTCTAAAGACACAAAACAAAACTTTCATAAAATCCCCTGGAAAGAAATCTCCGGGATGCGGGATAAACTCATCCATGACTATTTAGGTGTCGATGTTACTGTTGTGTGGAAAACTATCCATCAAGATATTCCCATGCTTGAGAAACTAATCAATGAGATAGAAAAATAACATACTTGTGGTAACAACGCCGGTATAATTAATAAGCTCGCCATGGTTTTTGCTTTTACTCCTGCTGCCATGACAGATTCGTAACCGGTGATATATCCGGACCGCGCCACTGCTGTTAACAAAATAACAATACCGTGATAGATCCACGTTCATTTAGTACTCTTGTACCGCGACACTCGTATAGCTCATATAACTTTGTACCTTGACTGCAAAAACGCATGCCGTACCCTCCTTGCACCCCCGACTTCGCTCCGCTTCGCCGGGGCACGGGGTGACAGCTTTCTGGCTAAAGTATCTGGACTCTGTTCGGTGCTGGCGTCGGGTAACGCTTACTAATTGTACCGGCGGGCCGTTAGGCTTAAATTGATAACACTCTGCCACATAGACAGGTTCTCAAGATTTCCGCTCGAATGATAAATTTGTAATAAAAGTTAAAAAATAGTGGAAAATTGGATATCACAAGTTGTGATTTCCATTTTCTAATAAAATATCTTTGGCTAATTACCAAATGACCATGAAAAACAATTACTACTACCTGATAGAGTAATAATCAATAAGATAATTGTACTACGAGACCAAAAGGTAATCGTTGATCGCGATCTTTCTAATCTATATGGAGTTGAAACCAGAGTATTAAATCAAGCTGTTAAACGAAACATAAAAAGATTCCCCTTTGACTTTATGTTTCAAATGACACCTGAAGAAATGAAAACCTGGAAATCACAAATTGTGATATCCAAGAACGATAAAATGGGGCTTAGAAAACCTCCATATGTTTTTACAGAGCAGGGTGTAGCGATGCTATCAAGCGTTCTAAACAGCGATAGAGCAATTGTAGTAAACATTCAAATAATGAGAGTGTTTACCAAATTACGAGCACTACTTGAGTCTCATGCTGAAATAATTAGAAAACTTGATTCTATTGAAAAGAAAGACATTGAACAGGACGAAAAGATCCTGCTTATTTTCGAATATCTAAAACAATTGGAGCAAGCCAAACAAGAGGAGACTAATCTGAAAGAAAGGAAGCGTATCGGATTCAAGCCGTAGGTTCAATCCTGAAAAAAAAATCTAAGCCAAACACGGACAATATGGGTAAGTTGTTTGTCACGGTTTTTGCTTTTGTTCCTGCACTCAAGATAAATTTGTAATTGTTCACGCACCCGGACACGCACATCTACCAGCAATTAAGTTTTTTGTACCCCTGACGCTTGCTTCGCTTCGGTCAGGGCCTTCGGCGCGACACTGCGCCAGTGCTCGCAACCAACTTTGTAACCGGGGATAAATTCGCGGCTCCGATCAAAATTGTACCGCGACACTCGTAATGCTCAATTAAATTTGTACCTGGATGGCAAAAACACGTGCCATACCCTCCTTGCACCCCCGACTTCGCTCCGCTTCGCCGGGGCACGGCGTGATAGCTTTGTGGCTAAAGTACCTGGACCCTGCCCGGTGCTATTGTCGGGTAACAGGCCCACCCTGCAGGCTGGCTCCTCGCTATCCCGACATACCATGTCGGGACTTAACGCTCGGCCCTCCATATTGCCAGGCCGTTAGCTTTAACAAATCTCGTTGCAACGAGATAAATTCGTTGACTTTTGTAGTATCTTTGCATTATAATTGAATGATTATGTTAACAAAAGATAAAGTTAGAAAGACCATTGACAGGTTACCTGAGAACTTCACAGTTGACCAGATAGTTGAGGAACTTGTGATTCTTAATCGGATTGAGGAAGGACTTAAGGATATTGAAGAAGGGAGAGTCTTTACAACAGATCAAGTTAAGAAAGAACTCAAAACATGGTTAAAATAATCTGGACTCAGAGATCACTTACTGATTTAAAGTCCATAGCTGATTATATTTCACAGGATTCAATAAAATATGCATCTCTTACGGTTGAGAGACTTATAAATGTTACCTCATATCTAGAGACCAATCCCAGAATCGGTCGAATGGTTCCAGAAATGAGAAGGCAGGACAAAATCAGGGAGATTATTTTAGGCAATTACAGAATCATTTATAAAATTACAAGTCCAAAGACTGTTCACATCCTGACAGTTCACCATTCATATAAACGCCTGAGACAAACTTCTCTACAAAGATTAAAATAAAATGCTAAAGCTAACACGGACAAGTTGGGTAAGTTGTTTCCCGAGGTCTCGGGACAAGTTGTCACGGTTTTTGCCCCGCAGGGCGGGGTTTCGTCGCTGGGCTCCTCAACTTTTGCTCCTGATCTCAAAGACAAATTTGTAATGGTTGTTGCACCCGGGTACGCGCATTCGCATGCAACCAAATTTGTACCCCATGACGCTCGCCTTCGGCTTCGGTCAGGGACTTCGGCGCGACACTGCGCCTGTGCTCCTTTACCAAATTCTGCCCACGGCCTCCGTTCCCTCAGCTTCAAAAACGCCTTTTATTGCCGGGCCGTTATGTGCCATTCGAAACGACAAACCAGAGATAATCAGCTAATTATCATTCTTATTATCTCCATATTGAATAAAAGAGCAATAAACTTAACCTGTCAGATGAATGAAGACGATAAAAGATTAGATTTACAGGTACGGATGACTCAATTTCACTGATAACTACAAATGAATAGATTAGTTAAAATATCAACAACTGAAGATATCTTTCCTGAATACCGACAGACACCTATCGGTCTTCTACTAGAATATCACAATCTTAACAGACCATTTGACAGTTACGACAAGGCTCAACTTTTAATTGGAATGTGTATGGACAATAGAAAACACTTACACATTCCAGACAACTTTGCTTTCATCATTCGATCAGGTGGGGCAAATTTACGATATAGTGAGTTTAAAGTTTCATATGCTATTGCCATTGGACAAGTCAAACACATCGCACTCGTGGGACACAATAATTGTGCAATGGTTAATTTGATTTCACGGAAAGAACTATTCATTAATGGATTAGTTAACAATGCTGGCTGGAATAAAGAACGGGCAGAGGAGCATTTTATGAACTTCGCACCTATGTTCGAAATTGGAAATGAAATTGATTTTGTGATAAGTGAAACAATACGATTGCGTTTAAGATACCCAAAAATAACAATTGTCCCAATGCTTTACCAAATTGAAAACAATCAAATTTATTTAATCCAAGGAAAATGAACAGGGCGGTATTTTTTGATCGGGACGGAACAATCATCAAAGACAAGGGACATATTAGCGATATAAAAGATATTGTTTTCTATGATTATACTTTTGATTGTTTAAAAGAGCTTCAGAAAAAATTTCTCTTTTTTTTTATTACTAACCAGCCTGGTGTGGCAAAAGGTCATATTAAAGTTGAAAGTTTAGATAGAATTCATACAAGTATTCTTAATAAAATGAGTGATCATGGGATAAAAATTATGGAAATGTATTGTTGTACTCACAAAAAAGAAGATTACTGTTTATGTAGAAAACCCAACACCTTTTTCATCGACTATGCAAAGGATAAATTTTCAATTGACCTGGGAAATTCCAATATAATCGGGGACCACCCCTCAGATATTGAGCTGGCTATCAGAACTAAAGCTATTGGAATATACCTTTTAACTGGTCATGGCCAGAAGCATTATCGCGAACTTAGTTTTCATCAAAAGTAAAAAATAAAGATCTGTTCTAACCTTAAATCTGCTACTCAAACGATTTTAAAATCAATAAACAACGGCACATAACACGGACAATATGGGTAAGAGGTTCTAAGTCGCAAACGCAAGTTGCCGGTTGGGATGATTCGTAATCTTACAAAAAGACTAAACCTTTCACCTGGACTCTTAATCCGGGACTACAAACTAGCTGTATAATAATTTGTTCCCACCTCGACAACTAACAAGGCCTAAAAATAACACCGACGGTTAGGGTAATTAACTTACTCCCTCAACCGCTGGGCCGTTATGGTTATTTCAATGATATTGTGCATATTAAATAACTCCTTAAACACTAACCATAACATAAAAATCTGTTATTAATAGAGACAACTTCTGACTATATACCAGGATCGGAGATGAGATCTTGCGAAAAACATTTAAATTTCGCTATAAAAATCACAACAACTATTAAAACTAGTTAACACCAAATTAATGAAAAATATAGCATTCATACTTACAATAATTTTATTATTTCTTAGTTCATGTGCAACCCTCAATATCAGTGAGATTAAGAACCTTGAGAGAATAAAATTTGACTCTTTAGAATTGAGTCCTGGCAGGGAAACTAACAACTTTAGGATTGATATAATCAGACATAACCATTTAGAAATTATAGATGATTCGACAACTAATTTAAGAGACACTCCCTATCATCCACTTGGATTTGACCTTGGGAATGGATTATTCTACGATTTGAATGAAAATTTTTGTCTAAGAGTCGATTATTTGTTAGGATTCTCTTATGATTACAACTTTGAAATAACTAAGGTAAATAGACCTGAAAAGAACAAAGGAATTATTGTATATATGTTCAACAATGATTCTTTAACAGTTACTTATCCTCCCAGAAAAAAAGTAAATTATAATTATCATCGAGTTGTGACTAAAGATAGTGTTTCATTTATGAATAAAAATCGACTTAAATATGCAATTGTTGAAAATGACACATCGCTCATTTATTGTGGCAAAAGGAGAAAATGGGATACTATCCATAAACTAGATGAAAATCAATATTATAAAAATACAAGAAGAAGGAAGGAGAATTATCAAATTAAAGAGAATGTAATAATTTTAAAAACCGATTATTTAGTTAGCTTGACCAATAATAACACGACGATAGAAATAAAAAAACAAGGGAAAATGGAAAACAGAATTTTATACACTATCCAGAAAAGCAAGAATAAAATATTCATATATAATAAAAAATATTTTGGTAAAAAAATTGACTTTGATGAAAATAGCATTACCATTTATCAAAACAAAACACAATTAACTAAATATGAATTGAATAATAAATCTGATGTTAACATTTCTTATGAAAGAGAAAACCATTAACAATCTACCGGGACTACCTATCATAATAAATTTCTTTTGACAAGATAACTTCAGTATATTTACCTTGATTGGTTCCTTTGACAAATTTCAAATAACGCGACAATCCCTGACCGTCTAACGGGGTTGACAAAGAGACCTTGATATGGTCCTAGATCACAGAAAAAATTTAACTAACCATAACACGAACAATATGGGTAAGTTGTTTCCCGAGATATCAGGACAGGTTGTCACACTTTTTGGCTTTGCCCCTGCCCTCAAGACAAATTTGAAATGCCTCTGCACCCGGACACCCTCATCTGCCTGCAATGCAAATCCTGCACCGTGATAATTTTCTGGCCAAAGTACCAGTTCCACGTACGCAGGATGACCTGTGCTCGTGTCGGGTAACATGCCACCGCGGCAATCTGGCTCCCCGCTATGGCGGGGCAGGCTCTTAGCTAAAGCAGCCCACAGGGCTGTTTCTTGACGCACAGCCCTATTGCCAGAACGTTAGCATTCAGCCTGACTATCCGGTAGCTTATTTATCCCTTAAAAACTATTAAAATTGAAAAAATCCAAATCCATGAAAGCTGTAATCGGAAGACAAGACATACCAGGCCTTGTAATAATGGCCATAATAGGATTAGCGTTAACTTTTCTTGGCATTACAAAGATTAAGAAAGCTACTGAAGCTAAAAGTTGGCCTGTAACAACCGGAACAGTGACGAGCTCAGAAGTGAAAGGTGGTACGAAATATTATCCATCTGTGACCTATACGTACAATGTTGACAGTGTAGTTTACAATTCAAACATTATCAGTTATATAAACTTTAGTACAAAAAACAGGAGTGTTGTCGAGGAATTTCTTAAAAAATATTCATTAGATTCAGAAATAAAGGTTTTTTACAATGATTCGGAACCTTCCGATGCTATCCTCGTTCCTGGAATTAATACTGGTTATATTGTTTTACTTGCCTTTGGAATAGTTCTTCTTGCAATTTTTATTTTCTCGGTTATATTCTTTAAACTGGATTTAAAAAAAATTCCAAAACAATAACAATATCTTACAAGGTGATGAATAAAATGCCGAAATGCTTCCACGAACAATATGGGGAAGTTGTTTCCCGAGATATCAAGACAGGTTGTCACACTTTTTGGCTTTGCCCCTGCCGCCAAGGCGGGATCATCAGGGATCTTCGACGTGACAGTTTCGCGGCTAAAGTACCATTCTGAGTACTCGGGATGTCCGGATGCAAGGTCAAGTAACACGCCCTCACTGCAGGCAGGCTATATTGCTAAAACAGCCCACAGGCTGTTTTTAAAGGCTCGACCCTATTGCCCGGCCGTTAGACTGTCTAAAAACCTACTCTATTTGTTGATAAGTATGAGTTTGGTTATTCCTGGTAAAACTGTGTGTTTTGTATCTTAACTCTATGAGATTCATACAAGGACAAAGCAGAGATCAGATCAATCTTTTCCCGGTTTCGCTGGATCGTTCCATTGACCCGGATAATGAAGTGAGGATTATCGACCTTTTTGTGGAAAGTCTTTCTATCAAGGATTATGGATTTAGAAAAGACTTTACAGAAAACGGTCGTCCGGCTTATCATCCCACAGATTTGCTTAAACTCTTCATTTAGGGATATTTGAATAAGGTGCGTTCATCGAGGGATCTGGAAAAAGAATGTGGACGGAACATCGAATTAATGTGGCTTTTAAAGTGTCTCAAACCTGATCATAACACAATTTCCAATTTCAGGAGAGACAATCCGCAGGCCATAAAGAAAGTCTTCAGGACAACAGTTCAAATTGCCAGGCACTTTGATCTTATCGGAGGGAAGCTGATTGCAGGTGACAGTCCCAAGCTCCGGGCTCAGAACAGCAAGAAGAATAACTTCAACCAGGCAAAGATAAACAGGCATGTAGCCTTTATCGATAACAAACTGGAAGTGTATACCCGATCACTGGCTGAAAACGACGAGGACAACCGGAAGCAGATAGAGGATGAGATCGACAAGCTTGATGAAAGAAAAACCGCTTACAGGGAACTGGAGGATAAGCTGAAAGAATCGTGAGAATCGCAGATCTCGCTTTCAGATCCCGAGAGCAGGCAGATAATGGTTCGTAACAATATCACCGAGGTTGCATACAATATCCAGTCGACTGTGGACTCGAAGCACAATATCCCGATAGACTACAAGGTGACGAATGAGAATGACAACAAGGCTATGGGTAATATGGTTCAGAGGGCGAAGAGCATTCTTGGGACAAGTGATTTCACGGTTCTGTATGACAAGGGTTTTCATACCGGGTCAAAACTAAAGACGGCGCAGGATCTTGGAGTTGAGACAATAGTAGCCATACCGGATGTGCCTTCCACGTGCCAGGCCCCCAATCCCCTGTTCAACTACGAGTTCTTCAGATACAACAAGGAGGATGATACCTATACATGCCCGGGCGGACAGGTACTGCGAACCAATGGATCGTGGTACAAGCAGCGGTCAAGCAGTGGTAGTATCAGCTGGTTTAAACAATACAAGACTAAGGCATGCAGGAAATGTCCCTCACGGTCACAGTGCACCAGATCGGAGAAGGAAAGGCTCATTCAGCGAAGCGAATATGCAGATTATTACGAGGCTAACCGGGGCAACGTTAAAGAAAAGGAACAGCTCTACAAAAGACGACAGGCAATAGTGGAACACCCGTACGGGAAGATAAAGCGACAATGGGGGTTCAGCTACGTAATCACCAAAAAGGGGATCTGCCGGGAAGGTTCCGATGTCGGGTTTATGTTTATAGCGTATAATCTCAGGCGAATTGGTAATATATTGACCATGAATCGGCTGAAGGAGTATCTTAGGATACTTATTTCGTTGTTTTTGACTGTTTTGGACTTCTACAGACGAAAAATAAGCCGGTTTTGTACTCCTTTTTTCCAGGAATTAATTTGCCCAGATGAAAAACAACTATCGCTTCAATCGCTTTAAATTGGCCGTAAAAACATCCGGGAAAAAGGTTTTGAGACAGACTCCCGTTATGCTTAAGCGTCAGCTACTTACTAGACAGCTCCTGCCTTGACTCAAACGCCTAAGCATAACACTCCGAATAAGAATTATTTTTGACTTACTGGACAAATTTGTAATCCACGAGAAAATTACTATACTTTACCTAAACGATTATAGAACATGATTTTAAACTATATCACATGGAATGTTGATCCAGAGATTATTAATGTTTTCGGCATTTCTATTAGATACTATGGACTTCTATTCGTAAGTGGATTAATCCTTTGCATCTATATTTTAGGCTCGATTTATAAAAGTGAAAACATTCCATCTGAGCATCTGGAAAAATTATCAATTTACAGTATGATTGGTATTCTGGCAGGGGCACGACTTGGGCATTGCTTATTTTATGAGCCATCTTACTATTTATCACATCCACTAGAGATGATTCTTCCAATTACCTTTCCTCCTGATGGTGGGATAAAGTTTACCGGATATCAAGGATTGGCAAGTCATGGTGGTGTACTAGGATTACTTATTGCCTTATATTTCTATTCTCGAAAAACTAAACATTCAATGATTGACACAATTGATTTGATTGCGGTTGTTGCAGGATTGAGCTTTGGATTTATCAGACTTGGAAACTTTATGAATTCTGAAATTATAGGCATTCCGACAACAAAACCCTGGGGTGTGATTTTTGAGCGAGTAGATAACATACCGAGACATCCAGCTCAATTGTACGAGGCGATTGCTTATTTTATCATTTTTGCTATTATGATGATTCTTTACAAAAAAATGAGAGATAGACTTAAGTACGGATTCTTTTTTGGGCTCGCAACTGTTTTATTTTTTACAGCTAGATTTTTACTTGAATTTGTAAAGGAGAACCAAGTCGGATTTGAAGATGGAATGAAATTAAATATGGGACAACTTTTGAGCCTTCCTTTCATTGTCGTGGGAATTGGATTTATTATTTATGGATTAATGAAAACTAGAAAATTACTCAACTCTGACATCCAATAATTAAGTTCCTTCATATCTGGACAATTTCGTAAATCTTAAGACTGCCACATCATGACAATTAAAGAACGCCTAAGCATATCACAGACTTTATGGGTAAGTTGCATGTCACATTTTTTGCCGGTGCCCTGCACCGAGATTATTTTTCGTCCACTTAGCAAAATTGTACAGCGATCGCGCATGCAATCAACAATATTTGTACCGTGCCCACCTTTGTTAATGCTTCGGTGGGCCAAGATGACAATTTGCCCATAGTGTGCCCGTTACAAAGAAAGAGAGCCCGAAATGCTAACAGATAATGCATATTTTCACTCGATAGACAGTATTCAAAATACTTTGTAATTTTGATTAACAGAAGATACTATAAACGAGTTTGTTTTAACTGAACTGAGGGTGTAATAATTGTATATGTCGTGTAAATGTCGTGTTTTTGTAGTTGGAAAGTTACCTTAATCAATCTGACATTTGTACTTAAAAATAAAAATGGAAACAGGAAAACTAATAAAAGAATTACGTACTAAGAAGGGTTTGACTCAGGAGGAGTTAGCTGATAAAACAGAAGTTAGTGCCAGAACGATACAACGGATTGAGAATGGAGAAGTAGATCCACGAGCTTATACTCTTCAAATGATTGCTAAAGCACTTGATGTTGATTATAGTTTGTTTATAGAGAATGAATCAGATGAAAGTCAAGAAATTAAAAAGGCTGATGACAACAATTGGTTAGGACTTTTACATTTGAGTGGCTTATTTCCTCTTATCTTTCCAACCTTATTGATATGGAATCTAAAAAAAGATAAAGTAAAAGGTATAACTGATCATTACCAGGCAGTTATCAGTTTTCAACTGATTGTTTTGGGTTTCATTCTTGGGGGTCTTTGGATTTATTGGAAGGCAAATCAGCCGACACCATTAATTGGAGTGTTGCTAATAAGCAGTTTGTTTTCAATATTTAATACTATAAAAGTTATGAGTGGTAAACCTTATAAGCATATTTCATTTTTCAAATCAGGAAACAAAAATGATAATACTGAATAGTATTTGTTATAAATATTTTTTTTTGCAAATTTACTAAAATGAGCAGCTTTTTGTCTCATTTTTTGCTGGTCATTGAGTCCTCTGTCAAAACACTTTACCTGGACAAACCCGGACCGTGCAGTTGCTGTTAACCAAATAATATCGCCAAGACCAATCCTGCCTTTCAGCCGGGATTGAGAACCTTGATAAATTTCAATTATTGTGACAAATTCTTTGCATTGTGGTGCCTCCCGGAAAACAATTAATATTATGAAATTTTGAATTCAGATAGTGTATAAGTTTCATATATTCTTAATTTCATGGCAGACTCTTTCGGTGTTGCGAGAAATTTTGGTATCCTTGGTACGAAACCGGCCAACGTTATCACAAAAAATGGTAGGCTGAAAAGAATATAAAAATTAAAAAATAACAGCCACTAACAACGCCGGTATGGTTAATTGCCGACATTACTGCTCCATGATAGATCCTTAATAGACAACTAACTATAACGATCACAATCCAGATAATCGACAAACAAAATAAAATAGCTATCATGAAAAAATCGATTTACATTATGACTTTTTGTCTCCTGACACTTACAATATCAGGACAGACAAGTATTAAAAATTTCATTGACCAAAACTACATTGAAGTTGTTGGAAAATCAGAAATGGAAATTACACCTGACTTGGTTTATATTAAAGTCAATATCAATGAAAAGGACACAAAAAATAAAGTTTCTATTACAGAACTTGAAAAATCCATGATTAGTACACTTGAGAAAGTAGGAATAGACTTATCAAAAGACCTTCTTATCAAAGATATCTCAAGCAACTTCAAGTATTACCTATTGATAAAAAATGAAATCCTTCTATCAAAAGAATATCAAATCCTTGTTCACGACGGAAAAACTGCTGGGCAAGTGTTTCTTGAGCTCGAAAAAATTGGAATATCTAATGTTTCTATTGACAGGCTCGATCACACTAAAATAGAGCAATTCAGAAAAGAATCAAAAATTAATGCAATTACTGCTGCTAAAGATAAAGCTGGATACCTTTCAGAAGCAGTTGGACAATCTTGTGGTAGAGCTATATACATTCAAGAACTGGATAATGTAGCAAACATCTCCAGGTCTTCAAATACAATTTCAATAAGAGGGGCATCTGCTATTTACGGATCTAATGCTCCAGTGAATATTGATTTCGAAAAAATTAAGATCGAATATTCGGTTCTGTGCCGGTTTGAGCTTAAATGAAAAAGCAATTTACTATAACTATAACTATCTTTTAAATATTAGAATCTCATCGAAATCATTAAAATGACAAAAAATGAAAACTCAAATTTCGTTCAAACTATATTTTTCATTTATCCTCGGAATATTTTTCACCTTGACCATTTTAGGCCAAGGACAATCGAATACATATGACTTGTTTAGACTTTGTAATGAGAACAAGTTCGAGGTATTTAATAGACAAATATCTCCATTTTCAGAAGCCGAAATGAAAGGTATTCGTTTTTCAAAAAATCCAGGTGATGGGATGGCTTGGTTAAAAGGTATTGAATTCTCCAATGGTATAATTGAGGTCGATATTAGAGGAAAAGATATAATGCAGCAGAGCTTTGTGGGAATTGCTTTCCATGGCGTTGATGATGAGACTCTAGATGGTATCTATTTTCGTCCATTTAACTTCCAAACAACAGATCCAGTTCGTAAGATTCATGCAGTTCAATATATCTCACACCCAGACTATACCTGGCAAGTCTTAAGAGAAAAACAAAATGGGAAATATGAAAAAGCAGTAACTCGTGCTCCTAATGGAAATGATTGGTTCCATGCCAAAATAATTATTGAGTATCCTAAAGTGACTGTATTTGTAAATGGCAATCCTGAACCTAGTTTGAACATAAACAAATTAAACGATAGAAAAACTGGAAAGATTGGATTATGGGTTGGGAATACTTCCGATGGTGACTTTGCAAATCTTCAGATTACGAATAAATTTTAAAATAAGAAATCCTCGTGACTAATTTAATAATAGCACCTGCCCGTAATAAAACTTCACATACCTTAACTTATTATCATCTCCCGATCAACCTTGTATCCCTGACGATGCTTCCATGTCAGGACTTAACGCGCGACAGTCGTTATGCTCAATAAAATTTGTACCCAGCTCAACTTCGCCGCTCCGTGGCTGAAACTATGGAGAGTAAGCGACAAGACATCGAAGGGCAAAGACGGTAAAACCAAGCCTTACCTTCCTTGCATTCCCGCTGCTCACTACTCTCGCGCGGAGCGCGGCGTCACAGCTTTGTGGCTAAAGTACCAGCCCCGAGTACTCGGGACTGCCATGCGCTTACGTCGGGTAACACGCCACGACGGCAGTCTGGCTACCAGCTATAGCGGGGCAGGCTCTTCGCTAAAACAGTCCACAGGGCTGCTTCAGAAAGCTCGGCCCTATTGCCAGGCCGTTAGGTGTCACAGAGAGCTTCCCGAATAACCAATGCAGTTTTTATCAGAACTTCGAAAATAAAATACAAATTAAAATAATCCTCAAACCTATGAAAAAGAGTCTTTTTGTAATCTTCGTTTTCCTATTTTGCTCATTCTTATCCTGCAAGAATAAAAACGAAAACAACAGTAACAGCGATTATACTATGCAACCAATTGATGGTTATCCCTTCCTGAGTAGCATAGAAGAGGTCCGGGAGCATCTTAAGGGACGATGTATTGATACTGTAAAATTCGGACCTTGGGAGACAGTAGCTGATGTAGGTGCCGGAAATGGATATATTGAAGCTATGTTGTCTATCTTTCATGATAGTTTAACTTTCTACATTCAGGACATAGACTCTACGATTTGCAATCCAAAAGCCATCAAAGAAGTAGTTACCTTTTATCAAAATATCAAAGGCAAACCTATTAATAGCAAATTCACTACAGTAATAGGTAGGGACAATGAAACTAATCTTCCAAGTGACACCTTCGATAAAATAATGATGCTTTGGACATATCAATATTTTAAAAATCCCAAAGCTATCATGACTGACTTAAGATCAAAGCTGAAAAAAGATGGACTTTTATATATTATTAATCCCAATATTGATTATGAATCTAGCATACAGCTAACTCCTTTGCATGGATGGAATGCTTCTCCTATTGAAAAAGAAATCTCTGATATACTCGGATGTGGATTTGAATTAATCCAAATATCCAGAAACAATTATTGCTGCGAGAATCCATATATTTTAGTTTTTAAAAAGAAAATCGAACTTGAGTTATAACTTTATAAATAAATATGATATGAACTTTTTATATGAAGTACCAGGAATGAGCGGTTGGGCAATTATGCTCTTCGTTACTTTTACTTTGATTGCTTTTAATGAATTTGGAAGGACTACAAGATGGGGAGGGATCTTTCTTTTCCTCATTATCCCGATAGTTCTAACTTTTTTTATATGGCCAAAAACAGCGGCTCCAGGTAATGAATATGGAACAGGTACCTGGTTTAACTGGGTCAAGACATATTCAGCTCTTGCCGGTTGTCTTGGTTTTATGGCTATCCGGTATATTCCTTCACTGGCAAAAAAGAAATGGGCTCTTTTTTTCCCTGCAGCTATTCTTGCAATAAACATCCTTGAAGCATGTATCAGGGATTTTCAGGTGTACAGTTATGGTCTATGGGAAGGCGGATATGTTGATAATCTTTGGGCAATGTCAGGTCCCTGGAATATAATGAACGGAATTGCAGGAATACTTAATATTTTAACAATCTGCGGCTGGTTGGGAATATTTGTTTCAAAAGACAAATCAAAAGATATGATCTGGCCTGATATGATTTGGGCATGGATTATTGCATACGATCTATGGAACTTTGCATATACATATAATTGCATTGCTGATCACTCTTTTTATTGTGGTGTTGCATTGCTTCTTTCATGCACAATTCCTGCATTTTTTATTAAAAAAGGGGCATGGCTTCAGCATAGGGCATCAACTCTGGCCTTATGGATAATGTTTGTAATGACCATACCACAGTTTGCAGACAAAATTGCCCCTGTGCCTACAACCCATATGCCTGAAGCATTCTTTACGGTCAGTTTAATTGCTCTATTGGCAAATTTGGCTCTCTTTGCCTATCAGGCTGCTATAATTATTAAAAAGAAAAAGAATCCTTTTAAAGATGAAATTTATGCAGAAACCAAAACATATCAGAACATACTTGCAGAAAATGTATAGGTTTCATTTTTAAGGTGTAGCCCTCTTCAACTCCTGTGTAATTAAATGGTTTATAGCCGGATAATCTGACTATATATTATAACACTGAAGATGAGATTATTATTACTTATCGATAAAGTATATAACAACCAAAATATAAATAGTGAAAAATTCGGATAGAAAGTATTGTATTTTTACATTGTTAGGACTTTTGATAAGTCTTACATACTGTTCAAAACAGCGTCCTGCAAATACGACCAGAAATACCCTCGATATAGACGGGAGAAGTAGAACATATTTACTCCATTTGCCTGGTAACCTTAAAAACAATGCTCCATTAGTATTTGTGATTCATGGTTATGGTGACTCCTCGAAAGGAATACGAAATTTCACTAAAATGGACTCGATTGCTGATAAATATGGTTTTGCTGTATGCTACCCCGAAGCCACTTTGGGTGCCGATAGTCTTCGGTCATGGAATGTAGGTTATTCTAACTATGGGGTTAACGATATTGGTTTTGTAAGTGCCTTGGTGTCCTTCTTACAAAAGAAGCATTCGTTAAGTGTTAAAAATACATTTTGCACGGGTATGTCGAATGGTGGTGATATGACTATACAAATGGCTTGCTTGAAGCCTGAGCTGTTTAGGGCTGTTGCTCCCGATGTGGGTTGCCTGATGTACTGGCTGTACGATTCTTGTAAAATAAAAAACATCGCTCCAATTTTTATGATTAACGGCACCGATGACAGAACTACTTTTTGGGAGGGTGAAAAAGACTATCCGGCCATTGGACCCAATGGTTATATGGGTTCCCGCCAAATGGTAAACATATTTGTTGGACTAAACGAATGCACGGTGGTTAAAATAGATACTTTACCTGATATCAATAAAGGCGACAGCAGTTTTGTTGTACGTGAGAAGCATATCAACTGTACAAATAATACCCAGATATGGTTTTATTCAATTGTTGGCGGAGGTCATGACTGGCCCGGAGCCCGGGGCAATATGGATTTCTTTGCAAGTGAAGAGATTTGGTTATTTTTCGAACAGTTTATTGATTAGCTTAATTTCTCATGAAAGCAGACGTGAATTAGATTAAAAAAAAATTATAAACACTGATTGGTTAGGATAATGAACGAACCACTAACTCCAAAAGCATTATAATAAAGTGTATAGAGATGCTTCTCAAAACAAATATTAATGCGAGACAAAAGATTTATAGCTGAACACAGAGGAGGATTACTAACAAAAAAGCTTCACCGACAATTAATGATATGGGCTTGTATCTGCACTGAGCATGTTTTTCCTCTCCTTGGAGGGACCTCAGACGAGCGACTGACAAATGCCTTATTGATCGCAAGGGAGTGGGCAAACGGAAACGCAACAGTAGGTGAGGCAATGAAAGCATCTGTTGGTGCACATGCTGTTGCAAGAGAATTTACTGATCCGGCTCTAATAGCGGTAGCACGAGCAGTTGGTCACGCTGTTGCTACTGCTCACATGGCTGACCATTCTCTGGGAGCAGCGATATATGCCTTGAAAGCAATAAAATATGCTGGAAAATCAATAGAGAAAGAAAGAGAATGGCAGAATGAACAATTACCATCAGAAATAATGGAGATTGTCTTAACCGCAAGGACTGATAAAGAAAAACTTATACAATTTCATCCGGATAAAAGACAATGATAGTAAGAACGCTCCGCTTACCCGGACAATAAAGGTTAGCTGCAAGAGATCATCTACCCTGACTCCCCGAGTGTAACATTTTTAAAATTCGTATGGATTCGACTATTACGACTGATCTATTTAAAAATTAGTTGTAAATTACTTAGCTAAATAAATAACCGACCGATGAAATCAATTCAATTAAAAATCAGGACCTATCGTCTTTTGCAGGCACGATTCATTTTAAAGGCATCTCTTCTTTGGTTTTTAATCTTGTGCTTTCAAGTAAACCTGTTATCTCAGACAATTGATGTTACTAAAAGACTCAAAGGATTTGATTCATATATGGAAAATATCCTGAAAGAATGGAATATTGCGGGAGCAGGTATCGGAATTGTGTATAAAAACAAACTGGTTTTTGCAAAAGGATACGGATACCGTGAGTTTGAACAGAAACTTCCTGTTACACCTAAAACTTTATATCAGATCGCTTCAAATACAAAACTTTTTACAGCAGTTTCTGTCGGGATGCTAGTTGAACAGGGCAAACTTGACTGGGATAAACCGATTCACAATTATGTACCGTCTATTGAATTTTACAATAATGAACTCAATAATTCTATCACAATACGGGATATGCTTTCGCACCGGACCGGCATTTCCCGTCATGATCTAATATGGTACAAATCTGATTTCACACGGCAGGAGCTCTATGACCGATTAAAATATCTTGAACCCAGTCAACCTATCAGACAGGGATTTCTTTATAACAATCTGATGTATGTTTCTTCAGGTTATATAATTGAACTCCTTACCTCAAAGACCTGGGAAACTTTCTTACAGGAGAATGTTTTTAATCCCCTTGAAATGAAGAGTACTGTTTTTACGGTAAAGGAGATGGAGAAAAATCCTGATCATGGTGTTCCCTACAATGAGAAACGTGATACCACACTTTTATATAGGATACCAATTTATGAAGATTCACAGGCGGTTGGTCCGGCAGGAGCAATAATATCAAATATTGAAGATATGTCGAACTGGCTTATAACCCTGATGAATAATGGGAAGTTTAAAGGTAAGCAAATCATTCCTGAGCGAATTGTAAAAGCGACTCTTGAGCCTTCGGTTGCTCTTCCAAACAGTGGTTTGGAGAATAAAGGCTACAAAGAAATACTTAATACCTTTTACGGAATGGGAAGGTTTACCTCTTCTTACAAGGGTCATTTATTGACTTATCATGGTGGAGATCTGCCTGGCTTTCATTCGCAAATATCTGCAATGCCTTATGACAGTCTGGGAGTAATTGTTTTTGTAATTGGTGATCAGGGTGCCCCTTTGTATAACATCATCTCTTACCACATTTATGATAGATTTCTGGGTGCAGATCTTACTCCCTGGAGTGAAAGAGGCCTGAAAGATCAGAAGGAAGGGAAAAAACTCGGAAAAGAAGGACGTAGTAAATCTGGCTCTGAGATCATCGTTGGTACCAGGCCATCACATCCACTATCAGATTATGTTGGCCAATATCAGAATCCAGCCTATGGTATTATTAATATAACATTGGCTGATACCATTTTACAATTCGATTTCCATAATATGAAACTGCCACTTAAACATTATCATTATGACCGGTTTGACACTCCAAATGATGAACAGTGGGGTCTCTGGACACTGAATTTCACTACTAATCCACAGGGTGCTATAGATGGCCTTTATAGTTCGCTTGACGAGTCCATGGCGACGTTTACAAAAAAAGCGGATGCTACTTTAAGCGATCCGGGGGTGCTTGTAAAATATACCGGGAAATATGTAATTGCCGGAAGTTTCATAAATGTAGAACTTATTGATAAGGAACTTTATCTGATTGCCCCAGGACAACCGCGGATTATGCTGATTCCGGTTAAACCGCATACATTCAGAATAAAGGAATTCCCAGACTATAGTTTTGTATTTGTAATAGAGAATGGAGAAGTTACAGGTTTTAAACAAATAGATCCATCTGGTGAATATAAGGTTGAAAAACAAAAATAGCCCCACAATCCTCTTTTAGTAAGCCTCTATTTTTATGCTATTTTGATTAAGATTTGCGCATACAAATGTCTTCAATATAGTTTTTGTCCCTGACAAGTGACAATCTATTTCCCCTTATAAAAAATAGAAAATGAAAGCAATTGTCTATACAAAATACGGAACAACTGATGTTCTTGAATTAAAAGAGGTAGATAAACCTATTCCCAGGGAGAATGAAGTCCTGATAAAAGTTTACGCGGTTTCAATAAATGATTGGGATTTGGGTCTGCTTCAGGGTGACTTTATAAATCGCCTGATCAACGGTCTTTTTAAACCGAAAATAAAAATACTAGGCTCGGATATAGCAGGACGAATTGAAGCTGTTGGCAAAAACGTAAAGAAGTTTAAGCCTGGGGACGAAGTTTATGGGGATCTGAGCGGCAGATGGGGAGGTTTCGCTGAATATGTCTGTGCTTGTGAAAATGAATTGGCTTTAAAGCCGGCCAGTATGAGCTTCGAGGAAGCAGCGGCAATACCTCAGGCAGCAATGCTTGCAATACAAGGTCTTTGTGATAAAGGGCAAATTCATTCAGGACAAAAACTCTTGATTAATGGTGCTGGTGGAGGTGTAGGAACCTTTGCTGTGCAGATTGCCAAATTATATGGAGTTGAAGTTACTGGTGTTGACAGCTCAGGTAAATTGGACATGATGCGCTCAATGGGTTTTGATCATGTCATTAATTATAAACAAGAAGATTTCACTAAAAATGGGCATTGCTATGATTTGATTCTTGATGTTAAGACAAATCGTTCGATATCCGATTATGCCAGAGCTTTATGTTCTAATGGAATTTATGTTACGGTTGGAGGTTCAATGGTCAGGCTTTTACAGGCTTTATTACTAGGACCCTGGATTTCGATGATCAGGAAAAAGAATATACGTATCGTTGGCCTTAAGCAAAACAAAGATTTAGATTATATGAACGAGCTTTTCGAAGCAGGCAAGGTCAGACCTGTGATAGATGGACCCTACAAGTTAGGTGAAGTTCCTAAAGCATTAAGACATTTTGGTGAAGGAGCCCACAAAGGTAAAGTAGTAATAACCGTCGCAATATAAATTAAAATAACCCTATGCTTGAAAAGAAACATTATAAGAACGGGCAGCCAGTTTATGAGATTGCCGGTGAGAAGCTAACTCATTACTACAAGAACGGTAAAATCAAAGCCCAGGGACTCTTTATTAATAATCTTATGGAAGGTGAATGGATTTTTTACCGGGAGTCAGGTCAACTATGGCAGATCGCAAACTTCAAGAACAACAATAAACATGGAATTTGGATTCGTTACGACAAATATGATAAAATAGAATATCAGGAAAAATTTGAAAATAACAAGATAATTAGAAAAAAGTAAGCATGCTGAGCCCAAGGGATAATCCAAAACGAATAAACTCAACGAAGCGCTAGCTAGAAAATGAAATTAGTAAGTTTGTTACAGGTTTAAATGCAACTATTATGAAAGTACTTATAATCTATGCTCATCCAAATCCTGTGTCATTTACAAAAGCTGTTCTTGACAATTTTGTCAGAGGTCTTAATGAAGCTGGACATAATTACGAAATTGTCGATTTATATAAAATTAAGTTCAACCCTGTATTACAGGATAAGGATTATGCTTTTTTTGTAGATAAAGATCTGCCTGAATGGGTTTTCAGGCAAATGGATATGAGGAAGATGATAACCGAGCTTGCAGGTGGGCCTGTAAGAAGACTGGTTGCTAAATTGTATATCAGGAACAAAACTGATGATGATCTGCGCCGGCTAATTAGTTCTCAAAAGCCAGGGGATGTGCTGGCTCAGCAAAAGAAAGTAGCAGAAGCGGATGTGCTCGTATTCATAACACAGGTGATCTGGATGCACTTCCCCGCGATAATGAAGGGGTGGCTGGAACGGGTTTTTTCTTACGGATTTGCATACAGATTGAATGAAAACGGATGGCATGGTGATCCGGAT
This sequence comes from uncultured Bacteroidales bacterium, assembly GCA_963701745.1. Taxonomy (GTDB): domain Bacteria; phylum Bacteroidota; class Bacteroidia; order Bacteroidales; family VadinHA17; genus LD21. Next base: position 159,680 of record CAVPBE010000002.1, read on the forward strand.
GGCAGAATTCCTTTATTGAAAATTAAGAAAACAATTATAATGCATCCTACTTTTTTCAACGAAATTGTGTACAGGGAAAAGGGATTCAAAGAGTCCATGGAAAAAATTATTGATAACTGGAGTCTGAAATACCCCGGAATTCAAACTGTCGACCATATCTATTTCCATTCCATACTGGCAGTGGATAATGAAACTCGTAAAAAGTATCTTGAAATCGCTTACTTAAAAGGTAAAAACTTATAAGATTATGAATACACTTCATTTTACAGACATTAACTTATATGCAGTATTTGCTGCCTGGATAATTCATACGGCGACAGGATTATTATGGTTTCAACCAAAGCTGTTTGGAAAGGAATGGTCAAACCTGACAGGAAAAGAACTCAAACCTGCTAAAAAATGGCTTATTCCCGGACTTGTTGGCCATCTGGTAATGGTTTTCGTGTTAGTCATTATCATAAAAATGGCAAATATAGACAACGGATTGGGTGGTTTGCTTGTAGGACTCCTTGGCTGGGTAGGTTTTGTTGTTCCACTGGAAATAGGGGAATTAATTTGGGAAAAAATACCCTTCAGATTATTCCTGATCCGAATCGGGAATCAATTCATTGGAATGGGTATTTCCGGTTTTATCCTGGGTGTATGGCAATGAATTAATTATTAAACAAATAATCCTAAAGGAGGAATTTATCGTGAGAATGACAGGAACAACATCACAGGTAGGCTATGGGAAATCCGAACCGGTTGCCCCAATCCTGAGTAATAAGATCAAAAGGATATATCGTCGTCGCGGCCTGAACAACCTGTTGAAGATGGGTCATTGTGCTCCGACCGTCATGAAGACTCTTCTGGATTTGGGGAATACTAAAAAAGAATGGCTGGTTAAGATGACTGCTGGACTGCCGGGTGGAATCGGCAGTACAGGATTTGAATGTGGAGGCATTACAGCTCCGATTATTCAGTTCGGGCTGGAGAATGGGCTCAGTGCAAAACATGACAGCCTGCCAACCGTTATCTATGCAGGGCATAACTATCTCCATCGATTTCAGAAGTGCAACAACTCACTCTTGTGTAAGGAAATCCTCGGCGACCGACGAATCCCTCTGCCATGCATAAAGGTGGCCCGTCATGCACCGGAGCTTTACAGACAAACCGACAACAAAGACAACTCCGAGGCTATTTCAGGTGAGACCAGGGAAGCCTTTTCCCTTTTGTATTCTTACATGTCCTCCAATGATTTTCACTGTGCTCATGCCGTCCTGAAGCATCTGGGTGATAATATTCCCATAAACCAAGAACTTCTGGATGGAACCAGCGGCTTTATCGGTGGAACGGTATTCAAGGGCCTGACCTGCAGTGCTTTTGCCTCCGGCCTTATGGCCGTCGGCCTGAAACTTGGTGAGATTGAGAACAGTTACCTTCGGGTCACCCGGATGTTAACGATCATGATAGTCGGCGGCAACGCATTTGCCGACAATTTAAACAAGTTTAACAGGCTTATGAACATCGGACACAGGATGTCGAAGTGGTTTAGGGGAGAATTCGGAAGCACCTTATGCCATGATATTACACAGTGCGAGTTTTCTTCTTTAAGCAATGTACAAAGGTATATCGAGAAAGGTTCGGTAACTAACTGTAAGGTTATTGCAGAAAAAGTGGCTAAACAAGCGGAAATGATCATTAAACAGAAAGGAGTTGGCTACTGAAATGGCAGCCATTTATTCTTACTCTGTTGTTCTTAACTGATATTTTGTTTTGGAGATACCTGGAAGAGAAAGAGTTATTAGATAGGTTTCCATCATAACTGGAATACAAAAAGGAGACCATTTTCTAATGTCTTTTCAATTGGTTGATTTGAATGATTAAATTAACATGCAAGCCGGTAACACTGAAAATATAGGTAGGTTGTTTCCAGCTGCGCAGGACAAGTTGTCAAGGTTTTAGCTTTCCTGCCCTTTATATGAACCAATAATATTTAACAGTTCCAGAAAGAGATTACAACACTTTGATATTCAACCGATCAAGATAAAAGTTAATATGACAACAAATGAAATTCCATTTTCAAAAACAATTCCACGTATCGTTAAGATTATATTTTCTTTCTGTGCTTTTTATTTTTTCCTAATGGGAATCAGTCTGATATTCTTACCAGAATTCCTTATTAGAGGTGTTGTTGATGCACCAATTAATCCTAGAATTATCGGAATGCTTAGAGGTGCAGGAGGCTCGATTATACCTTATTCTCTTCTTTACATCTTCATTGCCCTTGATCCATTTAAAAAATCATGGGCTTTATTTGTTATTTTAGCTGCAAACATAATCGCTATATTACTGGATTTAGTGTCAGTAATAATCGGCGAGTATAATATGCTAAATGCTATAATAGACCTACCAGTTGAGATAATTAGCATTATGGGGATTATTCTCATTTTTTGGACAAACAAAATAAAAAAAATATGCTAACAGATATTCATCCAAAATTACCAATGCGTGACAAAACTACAACAAGGGACTTTTACATAAATAAGTTAGGTTTCCAGGAATTTGGAAGTCGTGACTTTGAAGGTTACCTGATGCTGGAAAAAGACAACATTCAAATTCACTTTTTCGAGTTCAAAGAACTTGACCCAAAAGAGAACTATGGACAAGTGTATATCAGAACTGATGAAATTGACAAATTTTACCAGACTTTGTTGGACAGGAAAACTATCATACATCCAAATGGATATCTGGAAATAAAGCCCTGGGGACAGAAGGAATTTTCTCTACTTGACCCTGACAACAATTTGTTGACATTCGGTCAAAGTATTTAACTCATAATTGAACTCAAATTGATAGTGAAAGAACAATGAAACGTCTGCCCCTGCAATAAAGGTGAGTTGTTTGAGGTAAGCGAATAGTATGGTATAATTCAAATAAAATTAAGAGTGGAGCAATTGTTTAGTGCGATTATTCTTTAACCTATTTCTATTGGCGGTCCGGGATACAAATATGGTTCGCATTCTGCTTTTTTCTACAAAACAGGTAATTATAAACCAACCTTGCACCAGGTTGTTAAAAATCCGGCCGTATCTCGTCGGTCAGCCCTTTAACGTTCGGCCCAATTGCCGGGCCATTGTATGAAACCAAACATGCGATCCGGAATCAAATTCTTTTTAAATAAAATAGCAAGATTGGAAATGCCCCTGAGAAATCATTATGGTATTTTTGTACAATGGATTTTAACCTGGTATAAAGTGAAAACGAATACAATACAAGAACATCAAAAGAGAATAAATATAGTAATCGATTATATATCAAGCCATTTGGAAGAGAAACTCGATATAGATAAATTATCATTCATTTCTGCCATATCACCGTATCATTTTCACAGAATAATAAGTGCCTACCTGGAAGAGCCAATTGGTTCATATATAATCAGGTGCAGAGTTGAGGCTGGTTCTACTCTTCTAAAATATAGTTCCATCCAAATTGATGAAATAGCTTATAAAATCGGATATGATAGCCCGGCATCATTTACAAAAGCTTTTAAAAAACACTTTGGAATCTCCCCTTCAGAATTTCGCAATTCAAATAATTCGATAACCATGAAAAATGTTATTTCTGATAATATACTACCGACCGGGTTTAAGCTAAAACCGAAAATAGTCGGACGCGTAACTAAAAAGATGATTTATATCCGTCTTATCGGTGATTATAAATCAAATGATTATAGTCAAACCTGGGAAAAAATCTGGAAGTTTATTAAAGAAAAACGAGTGTTCAGTTTTAACCAGGAATGTCTGGGAGTTGCATATAACGATCCGGATATTACCGAAAATGGTAAATGCCATTATGATTGCTGTGTTACTATCAATAAAGATATTAAGCCGGAAGGTGAGATTGGTGTTAAAAATATTGAAGGTGGTCGATATGCTGTCTTTAAGTTTAAAGGCAGTTATGACAATGTCGGTTCAGTTTACAATGCTATATTTAAAACCTGGCTTCCGGAAAGTAACTGCGATTTAAGAGATGCTCCCTGCTTTGAGAAATATATTAAATTCTCAAAAGACAATCCTGATAAAAACAAGACTGAAGTTTATATTCCCATCAAATAATAATGGACAGGCAAGATATATTTACCAGAATGATCGTCAAAGAAAGAAACCTGCAGCAAACTGCAAAAATGACGATCAACTCACCTGAAATAGTGAAATATTTAATTTTGGGAATTGAAGAAGAAAATGTTCGCATCAAATATGGTTGTAACAATACGTTACTGATTATTAGTGAAAAAACACCGGAATTAGTATATCCTCATTTTCATATTTTCAAAGATTGTCTGAGTTCAGAGAAAAAGATTATAAAATGGACCGCTATCCTAATTATAGCTAATCTTACAAGGTGTGATAATAAAAACAAGTTTGATGAAATTTTCAATTCATATTTTTCAGAAATTACTGGTCCGGTAATGATAACGGCTGCAAATATTATAAAAGGAGCTGCAGTAATCGCAACCGCGAAACCGTATCTGACAGAAAAAATAATCCGGGAATTATTTAAAATCAGGGAGGCCAGGTATCAAACTGATGAATGTTTAAATATTGTAATTGGACACACAATTTCTTCCTTTGACAAGTTTTATAAGCAAATAACCTGTAAGGGAGAAGTATTGGAATTTGTCAGAGGTTTTATCAATAACAGCAGAACACCGACCAGGAATAAAGCACAGAAATTCATAGATAAATGGGATAAATAGCTATTAAACCCAAATTGACCTCACCTCACAGAAGATTTATTATAGACGGCCGCATAAAACACGGACAATAAAATTAAAAGGATCTTCATGGTTTTTGCCATAATGCCGTCCTGCGGTAATCCGGCAGAATCTGTTAATATCTTAACAATACGGTCTTTTATCGGTCCTTTGCATTGGGGTAGGAATTTTAAAATTGAGACAGCAAATTGTACACATTTTAAAGCTACTCAATGCCACGAATAACCTAAGCCGGAAAAAGAACACAATTTATCTCCCATAAAAAGACAAATAAAATTTGTTTTTAATAAAATAGATAATAAATTTGTCCTATATAGTGGAATAATTCTACTTTACATAAGTTATATGAATATTGAACTTCTTAAGGACAAACTGCGAAACAAAGGGCTTAAAGCCACTCCAAGAAGACTATCAATACTTGAGGCGATAATTAAATTAAATAACCACCCTACTGCAGAAGAGATCATTGAGTTCGTAAGAAATAAAAATCTGAGAATTGCTACAGCAACCTGTTACAAGGCGCTTGATATTATGGCCGGAAGAAAAGTAATAATGAAGGTTGATACGGAAAAACATATAATTCGTTATGACGCAATTTCCGAACCACACCATCATCTTTATAGTACTGAATCAAACATCATAAAAGATTATGAGAATGAAGAAATAAATAAAATTCTTGAAAAATATTTCGAAAAAAATAAAATCCGGGATTTTGATATCGAAGAGATAAAACTTCAAATAATCGGCAAGTTTGGAAACAATGAAAAATAAACAAATTAAGATGTTACAAGCATATCTGAAATAATAATCAGTACCAATAAATTTTTTAAAATTCTCTTAATAAAAAGATAAAACATATGGAAAAAGATCCTGAAATGTTGAGCAAATGCCCTGTTACCGGAGCAACTCAGAAGCACAGTGTTGGTACCAGCGGTACAAAAAACCGTGATTGGTGGCCTAATCAGTTAAAATTGAACATACTGCGACAACACTCATCAGTATCTAATCCAATGGGTGTAGATTTTAACTATGCTAAAGAATTCAAGAGTCTGAATTTGGATGATATAAAGAGAGACCTTCACAAGCTAATGACTGACTCTCAAGATTGGTGGCCTGCTGATTTTGGTCATTACGGCCCATTATTTATCCGTATGGCATGGCACAGTGCAGGCACATACCGGACAGGAGATGGTCGAGGAGGTGCAGGAAGCGGACAGCAACGCTTTGCCCCGCTTAACAGCTGGCCAGATAATGTTAACCTCGACAAGGCACGAAGACTGCTTTGGCCTATCAAGCAAAAATATGGCCGTAAAATATCCTGGGCAGACCTTATGATCCTTACAGGTAATGTTGCCCTGGAATCAATGGGATTTAAAACCTTCGGATTTGGCGGCGGGCGTGCAGATGTCTGGGAGCCGGAAGAAGATGTTTACTGGGGTTCCGAAACCGGGTGGAAGGAAGCTGACAAACGATATTCAGGTGAACGCGATCTCGAAAATCCTCTTGCAGCAGTGCAAATGGGGTTAATCTATGTCAATCCGGAAGGTCCGGGAGGGAATCCAGATCCAGTTGCAGCGGCTAAAGATATTCGGGAAACTTTTGCACGCATGGCTATGGATGATGAAGAAACAGTGGCACTTATTGCCGGTGGACATACCTTTGGTAAGACCCACGGAGCAGGAGATGCTGCACTTGTAGGACCTGAACCCGAAGCTGCCGGAATTGAAGAACAGGGTCTGGGCTGGAAAAGCAAGTTTGGCTCAGGAAAAGGTGGCGATACAATCGGCAGCGGTTTGGAAGTTACATGGACACAGACTCCTGCCAAGTGGAGTTATTACTTCTTTGAAAACCTGTTTAAATACGAATGGGAACTGACAAAAAGCCCGGCCGGAGCTCATCAGTGGGTAGCAAAAAATGCCGATAAGGTCATGCCTGATGCCCACGACACATCAAAAAAGCATACGCCAACGATGCTTACTACAGACCTTTCTTTGCGGTTCGATCCCATATATGAGAAAATTTCAAGACGTTTCTATGAACATCCTCTTGAATTTGCTGATGCCTTTGCCCGTGCATGGTTTAAACTGACTCACCGGGATATGGGACCGCGCTCACGCTACCTGGGCCCTGAAGTGCCTAAGGAAGAACTGATCTGGCAGGATCCGTTACCTGCCACGGATCACAAGTTGATTGATGAGAAAGATATTTCAGCATTAAAATCTAAAGTATTTAATTCCGGATTGTCCGTTTCTCAATTGGTATCAACCGCATGGGCTTCCGCCTCTACATTCCGCGGATCTGACAAACGTGGTGGGGCCAATGGTGCCCGCATTCGTCTTGCCCCGCAAAAAGACTGGACTGTTAACAATCCCGCACAGCTGACGAAAGTATTGAAAACACTGGAAGAAATCCAAAAAGAATTCAACAGTACTCAATCTGACGGCAAAAAGGTTTCTCTCGCAGATCTTATTGTTCTTGCAGGTTGTGCCGGTGTTGAAAAAGCTGCAAAAGACGCGGGTAATGCTGTAACTGTTCCATTTAAACCGGGTCGTATGGATGCATCGCAGGAACAAACCGACGTGGATTCATTCGAAGTGCTTGAGCCCTCAGCAGATGGTTTTCGAAACTATTTAAAAACGAAATATACCATATCAACCGAAGAATTGCTGATTGACAAAGCTCAATTGTTAACACTTTCCGCCCCTGAAATGACAGTTCTTTTGGGCGGCCTGCGTGTATTGAACACAAACTTTGACAAATCGAAACATGGTGTTTTCACTAATCGTCCTGAAGTTCTGACCAACGATTTCTTTGTTAACCTGCTCGACATGGGTACAGCCTGGATGCCAGCATCTGAGACCACCTTGCCTGCCGGCAGGCAGGAAGAGAAATTTGATGGACGCGATCGCAAAACTGGTGTACTAAAATGGACAGCAACCCGGGTAGATCTTATCTTTGGTTCAAACTCAGAGCTTAGGGCTCTTTCTGAAGTTTATGGAAGCGCAGATGCTCAAGAAAAATTTGTTGAGGATTTTGTTGCTGGATGGAACAAAGTAATGAACCTTGATCGTTTTGATTCGGCTTGAGTATTCATTATGCTGAGATTTCAAATCAGAAAAGCTATGTCAGACATGGAAACAAAAAAGGAGTTGTCAGCAGAACAACGGGAAGAATTACTCAGAGTATTGAAAAACCGTTTTGAGAAAAACATGAACCGGCATAAAGGTCTTGAATGGGCTAAAGTACAAGCAAAGCTGGATCCGTCAGCTGGCGGAGAAAAACTGTGGTCACTTAGTGAAATGGAAAGAACCGGAGGTGAACCTGATGTAGTTGGTCATGATAAAAATTCAGGCAAATACCTTTTTTATGATTGCTCAGCTGAAAGTCCTAAAGGCCGCAGGAGTCTCTGTTACGATCGCGAAGCGCTGGAATCAAGGAAAGAATATAAACCGGAAAATAACGCTATAGATATGGCAGCTGCCATAGGTATTGAACTTTTAACAGAAGAACAATATCGGGAGTTGCAGAAACTTGGAGATTTCGATACGAAAACGTCGAGCTGGGTGAAGACACCGGCTGAGATCAGAAAACTCGGGGGTGCTATTTTTTGTGATCGTCGCTATAACAATGTCTTCGTATATCACAATGGTGCAGAATCTTACTATGGTGTCAGGGGGTTTCGCGGTTCCCTATGGGTCTAAATTTGGACTTTGAATTTCAGCATCTATTTGATTTTAGATTTTTTTTTAGAGAGACTTATATCAGGGACCTATCCGGGATCTTAACTTGAGATCCTGAAAACACTATATAACATTGAGAGAACGTCACAAGTTGGCTTTCAATCGTATGACAGAATTTTAATAAATTAAAACTCCAATGAATCAGAGATTAGCATATATTACTCTTTTGGTGGATGACTACGATAAAGCTATCGACTTCTACACAGGGAAATTGAATTTCAAACTTATCGAGGATACTCCCTTATCAGAAACAAAAAGATGGGTACTTATAAAACCTGATGGGTCAGGAGATTGTTACATTTTACTTGCTAAGGCAGCTGATGAACGACAAAAATGTCAGATTGGCAATCAGACTGGCGGCAGAGTCTTTTTATTCATGCATACTGATAATTTCAAAATGGCTTATCAGAATCTACTCGATAACGGAATTAAAATTGTCAGAGAGCCCGTTGAAGAAAATTATGGTACTATTGCAGTATTTCAGGACATATATGGTAACCTTTGGGACCTGATTGAACCATCTGCTTTATCAAATAATTGAACGTAACTATGAAACAAGACTGGAAAAAAACTGAAAAACAATATTATTTGCCACCGAAAAAACCGGAACTTGTGAACGTCCCTCCTTTCAAATTCTTTTCAATTCCCGGACAGGGAGATCCTAATGACCGACAATTTCAAGAATATATTGGAGTACTTTATTCTCTTTCTTATGCAATAAAGATGTCTCCAAAAAACAACTTTGCGCCAAAAGACTACTTTGAATACACAGTCTATCCTTTGGAAGGGATATGGGACTTATCTGAAGAGGCTAAAAAGTCAAATTCTAAAATACTGGATAAAAGTCAACTAATCTTCAATTTAATGATCAGACAACCGGATTTTGTGTCTCCGGGGTTTGCACTTGAAGTAATTGAAAGGACCAAAAAAAGGAAATACCATCCGCTACTTGAAAGAGTCAAATTTGAAATTATTAAGGACAATTACTGCATACAGATGATGCATATCGGAAGTTATGACAGTGAACCGGCCAGCTTCATGCAAATGGAAGCCTTATGCAAACAAAATGGATACAACAGAGAATCAAAACAGCACAGGGAGATATATATTTCAGATTTTCGAAAAGTATCTCAGGACAAATTAAAGACAGTGCTTAGATTCAAGATTTTAGAATGAATTTTGCTAATTTTACGAAGATCAAATAAGCAAAATGGAACGGTATAATTTTTGATAATTTTTTGTATGCCTTACACCTCATATTATGAAAAGGATCATCTTCCTGTTTAGTTTAGCACTTATAATTCTTTCGTGTGAAAAGGCAAAAATAGAACCAAATCCTGAAATCCCGAATTGGCTTAAAGAAAGGATTGTCCAGGATGAAGAAACATTAAAATCAAATCCAAATTCTGCATTAAATGTATCTGCCTGGATAAGATATACCTATAGTGGAAATTACTATTTTGAATTTGTTAATCTCCTGAGTTCTATGGGACCTCAGATTTATAAGCAGGATGGAACTACATTTTTCTACACCGACAAAAATTTCTCCGGGTACCAGTCAGAAAAATGCTGTAGAAGTATATATTTGGAAAGGCCCTTCATATTTTGAGATCAATGATTGAACAGCTTTCTGCTTTCTTAAAGAGTGAATTTTCCTGAGGTAATGAGATATGTTGCGCATTTGAAGCTTTTTCCCCACACCTTGCTTCTACCTCAATTTTGGTACAATTATTGTGCATTTGTTCTTACAAAAAAACTTGTATGAAAAAAACTTTCCTGATTCTATTCCTAGGTATTTCGACCTTATTATTCCTGCACCAAGGAACAGATTAAAATTGATCCTGAAAATTACTTAATAGGTGTTTGGGTCAGATCAGATTATGAAAATGGTTTAGAAGTATTTACCAGAATTCAAGACTTCACTGATAATTATTGCTATAAATTCAATTCCGACGGCACATTGGTTGAGAGAAAAAATGCAGGTTTTTGCGGAACACCTCCAATTACTTTTGATAATTTTCCTGGTACCTGGAGCATTATTAATGATACCTTAATCCAGGTAAATGGAAGTTATTGGGGTGGAACAACTTCTTTTAAGATTGACATAGAATCGGCAAGTCCAACCACTTTAAAATTTTATACAATTCAGGATAATTAGTAAATCCGTCACTTTTTTTTAATCCTTCTCTTCCATTAATACGTGACACTGTAAGCAAATCCTGCAATTCTACCTTAGTTTCAAACAATTCGACTAATCAGGGAAAAACAACTAATAATCAACATCCATTTGCAACGGGGTAATCAAAAATATCATAATTTAGAAATAGCCTTAACTGTGCCAGAAAAATTATTTCCCTTAGAATTGTTTTTCAGAGTTATAAGGATCTTTAGTCCGGAAACTTCTCATTTTGCTTGACAATACAAATTTGTTTACATAAATTAAGCATTATTAATCTATTAAAATCAAAAAAATGCAAAGAAGGACTTTTATTAGAAATGTAGGTATTGCAGGTAGTTTTCTATCTGTATCACCTTTTTCATGGAGTATCGGTAAACCCTGGGATATTGATTTACCTCTGTTCGACCTTCATGTTCACCTTACCAACACTTTTACAATTAATCACATTCTGGACATCAGTAAAAAAACCGGAGTCAGGTTTGGTATTGTTGTAAATCCAGGATATGGAGTCAATGATGATGCCAGCCTGAAATCCTTCATTGAAACGCTCCTTCCTTATCCTGTATACATCGGATTACAGCCTATGAGTCCGGGATGGTCCAAAAATTTTTCTCCGAAAACATTGGACCGACTGGATTATGTTTTAATGGATGCCCAGACGATTCCTTCGGGAAACGGTTACAATGAAACCTTACGTATCTGGAACTTTGACACATATATTGATGATGCAGAAAAATTTATGAATATATACATGTCGCACACTCTGGAGGTTATCAATAACAATGAACCACTTACAACACTTGGCTGGCCGCTTTTTCTTCCGGTTTGCATTGCTCGAGATTATTATACATTATGGACTGAGCAACGAATGCAGCAAATAATTTCTGCAGCAAAAAAGAAGAATCTTAATATTGAGATAAATGACCTGTCCCATACACCGCATGAGAAATTTATTAACATGGCTAAGGAGCAAGGTCTTAAATTTGCGTTTGGTTCCGATACACGGGATCAGAAGGCAGGCCGATTGGACTACTGCAGGTATATTGCAAAAAAATGTAACCTGAAGAAAGAGGATTTCTTTGTACCTGAAAGGATTATCAAAAATGTTTAATTAAGAAACAATTACTTCAGTTTGATTGAAATAATAACTATGAGAACCTTGGATAGATAAAAAGGTAAGTTGAATGTATTTACTTTCATTTTAGCTTTCTCAACAGCATTACCTAAACGCATAAAAGATACTTAATTCCCGTTACCATGAAACACTTTTTTGTTGCCCAGATCAAGATTCATGATCAAAAAGAATATGAAAAATATCTCGAAAACTTCGATGATATTTTTTCAAGATTTAAAGGAGAATACCTTGCAATTGATGAATCACCTGCTCTTCTGGAAGGTAAATGGGATTACACGAAATCTGTTCTGGTAAAATTCGAAAGCAAAAAGGACTTTGAAGACTGGTACTACTCAGAAGACTATCAAAAGATTCTAAAACACAGATTAAGAGCGGCAAAGTGTGATACGATACTGCTTGAAGGATTGGACTAGAAAGTTTATATCCGGCATGTTTTTTGTTCCTGATTATTTTGCCCTGACATACCTTTTTAAGAAATGAAAAGAATTTATTTTGTTCCAATTATTCTGATATTGTTTTGCCTTTCATGTGATAAATACGACTCACAGCATCCGGATGACAGAACTGAAATTTGGAGTCCAAAATTGATGTCAATCAGGGACGATTCCTCAGTTGAATTGCTTTGGCTTAATCCGGTTATCTTTGAAAAAGTTCAGCGTCCATTTACTTATATTGATCCGGATAGATTTGAAATCTACATGTCAATGGGCGATCCCTTCCATTTGGGTAAGATTGCCGACCTCGATAATGACAAAAAATACTCCTATAAAATTACAAACCTGACTAATGGCATAAATTACTTCATTGCTGTTAAAGCTATTAAGCACGGAAAAAAGCCTCTTATGTCCGATACGATTATGGTAATGCCTTCAATTCCGGAGATACTCCACCAGTTGACAGACAATACTAATTTTCCAATGGAATCAGGATCGATTTCAAAAGATAATCAAATAGTTGCTTACGTTAACAGAAGCTTTACCTGGGACAACGGGAAATATGGTGACATGTCCCTCTTTGCTTTAAATCTAAGTTCCAGGGAGAACTTAATAATAGATACTTCATCTTATTTTCCTGATTGGTCTCCGACTGAAAGGAAAGTTGTTTATTGTTCAGATAAGCATGAGATTACAAATTCAAATGGCAGACCACAACATCTGTTGATCTATGATTTTAATAACGGGTCAAGGATTAAACTTACTCATGGGGATTATTTTGACATAAATCCTGATTTTTCACCTGACGGAAACTGGATTGTATATTCTTCTGATGAGGGGCAGCATGGCATTTTTAATTTTTGGAAGATATACAAGGATGGTTCCAGGAAAACCAAATTGACTAACAACTTAAATCTGACTTCATTATCAATTGGGAATGTTGCTTTAGGACGGCCTTTCTGGACTAGTGATGGGAACTCGGTTTTCTTTAATATGCTTTCTGAAGATAACTCTCATAATGGAATATTTAGGCTTGACCTTCAAAATGGGAGCATTGATCCAATAATAAATTCCCGATGGAAAGATATTTGTCCTTCTTCTTCTCCTGATAACTCCAAAATTGCATTTGTCAGCAATAGATCGGGGAATAATCAAATTTGGATTTATAATTTATCTACTAAACTATTCAGACAAATTACGGGTAGTAAAGGACCTTATTTAAACACCGACTGGGGTAAAATTGAATGGATTAATGACCATAAGCTTTTATACAGCGGATATTCCTATACGGATTCAAAGGAAACGATCCTCACAATAGATTTAAAATAAAAGCTGCACCTGATCAGGATTTTTTTAAGTATGGAAAAGCTTTTGCATTTTCCGCCAATTTTGCGGTACCTGATGCGACAACCATAAAATCAAATTTCGAATAAAATAATTTAAAGTAAATTTGATTCTTACAAAATCAAGAAATGAGAAAAGCATATCAGAAAGAGGTTCAGGAAGCCCTGGAACGGACCAGAAACAAGGAATTGGAAATTCTAACCGAAGAAGATATTCAGCATTTACCTGCCATAGTTCAAAAATATCTTTATTACACAGGTTCAGTCGGCAAAGAAAAAGTTGTGAATTTCAGGGCAGAATTTACAGGTGGAATCAGATCAAATTCAAAGGAAGATTTTATGTCACTCAAGTCCGAGCAATATAATTTCACCGACAACCCTTCACGTCTGTTTTACATTGTTGCCAGGAAAAAAGGAATTCCAGCGAAGGGTATTCATTTGTACAAAAATCAGACAGCAATAATGCTTATAAAAATCTTTGGCCTGTTTACTGTAGTTGATGCCAAAGGGAAAGAAATGAATCAGGGTGAGACTGTTACATTATTTAATGATATGTGTTTTATAGCTCCGGCATCACTAATTGATAGAAATATTGTGTGGAAAGAGATCGATAATAGAACAATTGATGCAAAATTTACAAATGGGAATATAACCATCGGTGCAACATTGTATTTCAACGATGAGGGGGAACTTATCAATTTTATCAGCAACGACAGATTTGAGACATCAGATGGAAAAATTTACAAAAACTATCCCTGGCTTACGCCTGTAACAGGTTATATAAATGTGAATGGGTATCGACTTCCTTCCGGTGCGAAGCTGATATATAAACACCCTGATGAAGAATTTTGCTATGGTGAGTTCAACTTAAAGAGCATAGAATACAATTGCAAAGATTTCAAATAAAGTACAAAGGTATATCAAGGATACTAATATCACATTGGCACTTTTTAGGAAATTGTCAATATCTACAACCGAATTGATAAATATGGTTACAATAAAACTGATGGACATTCAGTCCGGTGAGTAAAGGATTGATTCGTATCTTTATCTGGAATGTAAGTCTTAACAATAACCCCTTACTTTAATGAAACCATTTGTATCATTTGATAAATCCCTGATCGCTCCTTGTGGAATGAATTGTGGAACCTGCCTTGCCTACCTAAGAGATAAAAACAGATGTCCGGGATGCCGTAATTATTCTGCAGATAAAGCTATATCCGTCCAAAGGTGCATAATACAAAAGTGCGTCTACCTTGAAAAGACTAAATCAAAATTTTGTTATGAATGCGAGGTATTTCCATGCAAAAGAATGAAACAACTTGATAAACGATACAGAACAAAATACAGAACCAGCTTTATTGAAAATCTTTTAATGATAAAAGAAAGCGGGATTGCATACTTTCTTGACTTTGAATCTGAAAGAAGGACTTGCACAAATTGTGGTTCAACTTTATGTGTTCATAGAAATTTCTGTCTGAAATGCAAAATAGAATTAAAGTTAAACGTCTTGTAATACGGACAAAAAAGGATAGAGATTAAACTATTTTTCATTATTTAAAGTACCCTGAAACTATATAATTTGATGTAGATTTGCCAATACCAAAAATATCCGTATGTCATGCAGAGAAAAATATATTCAACTTATGCCATTGCTTTACTTATTCTCTTTACTGGAACACTTTCAGCTAATGATGTAAGCTAAGGTCCTTAATAATTATTTGAAATTTTTTATGAGAGTTCGCATTAAAATTTGTTGTATCAGCAGCATTTCTGAAGCCTTAACAGCAATTTTAGCTGGTGCTGATGCAATCGGACTGGTCGCCAGGATGCCGAGTGGCCCTGGACCTATCTCCGATGAGCTAATAAGGCAAATTGCCCGGGAAGTACCCCCTCCTGTCGGAACTTTCCTTCTGACAAGCGAAACATCCGCCAGCGAGATAATAAAGCATCACCAAAGGACCTCAACAAACACTATTCAAATAGTTGATTTGCTTTCAGACGGGACTTATTCTCAAATTAGGGAATCATTACCATTTGTAAAAATAGTCCAGGTAATTCATGTTATCGACACCAGCTCGGTTGATCTCGCGATAAGTCTTTCCGAAAAGGTAGATGCATTGCTTCTTGACAGCGGGAATCCTAATCTCAAGATAAAAGAACTGGGGGGTACTGGCAGGGTTCATAACTGGAAACTAAGCCGACAAATACGTGAAAATTCAAAATGTCCTGTTTTCCTGGCTGGTGGATTAAAACCTGAAAACGTCGGACAAGCAATTGAAGAGGTACAACCTTTTGCAGTTGATGTATGCAGTGGTGTCAGGTCAAATGGCATGCTCGATAAAAATAAGCTTGATGCCTTCGTGAAAAATTCACTGATTGGCTGACAGGCCTTTAGCATATATGTTGCGGGAGCATCATCCGGAGCTTATCCATTTTAGCAAATAGTATCTGCTAAATCTGGTAAAAATCAGTACCTTTGCCGATTGAAAAATCAAGAGCATTGAAGAAACTCGATAAATTTGTTTTAAGATCATTTATTGGACCTCTTATACTCACATTCTTCATCGTTCTTATTATCCTCATCCTTCAATTCCTCTGGATGTATGTCGATGAGCTGGCTGGTAAGGGTCTGGAGATAGGGATCGTGGCAGAACTGCTTTTCCAGTTCTCACTGACATTCGTCCCGATGGCGCTTCCCCTTGCAATATTACTGGCTTCACTTATGACCTTCGGCAACATGGGTGAATATAGTGAACTTACTGCACTAAAATCTTCAGGGATATCATTGGGAAGAATAATGAGACCCCTTGTAATAATGATTTCCGTTATATGTGTGATTTCCTTTTTCTTTTCAAACAATGTTCTCCCCTACTCCAACAGACAGGCAAGGACCCTTCTTCAGGATATACGACGGAAACGCCCTGATATAAATCTCCAGGCCGGTACTTTTAACAACGATATTGACGGATTCAGCATAAAAGTCACGTCAAAAGATCCTGTCACAAACCGTCTCGACAAGGTATTCATTTATGACCATCGCAAAAACAAAGGAAACAGCGATGTTATTTATGCCGACTCTGGTTATATGAGGGTAAGCCCCGATGAAACCGCAATGTCGATGGTACTATACAACGGGTATTCTTACGGTGAGATGCCTGAGCAGGATCCTGTCAGATCAGAAAAAAAATACCCCTTCAGAAAAGACATATTCAAAGAGCAGACACTGGTGGTTTCCCTTTCAGGGTTCGACCTGGAACGGACCGAGATAGACCTCTTCAAGACAAACTCGGCAATGAAGAATATATCTCAGCTTACTCATGAAATTGATTCCATGAATAAAAGATTTAACAACCGGGTTAATGACAATTTCAAAGAATTCTCAACATCATTAATGTACACGGGAAGAAATTTCAATGAAAACTCTTATGAGAAGCAGGGTGAAGAAACATCACCCAAGCTGGTGTTCAATACCAGAGCCCTTTATGATTCATTGATCGTCGTTCAAAAAAAGACAGCAATTTCGTTGGCGATCTCAACTGTTAAGAGCGCCAGCAACTACCTGACCTCACAGAGTGAAATACTTCATAATGATGTAAGATTTATTAAACGTTACGAGGTCAACTGGAACAAGAAATTCACACTTTCTTTAGCCTGCCTGGTTTTCTTCCTTATCGGGGCTCCGCTGGGGGCTATAATAAGGAAAGGAGGATTAGGAACACCCGCTGTTATCTCAATTCTTTTTTTTGTAATCTGGTATGTTATATCCCTTTCAGGCGAAAAACTGGTTGAAGAGAATCTTGTAAGCACAACTGCCGGAATGTGGGCTTCGACTTACATCCTTTTGCCAATTGGATTGTTTCTTACTTATAAAGCTTCAACTGATTCAGTAATTATGAATGTTGACACTTACATAGCATTCTTTAAAAAGATAAAGGATTACCTGTACAGGATTTTTATAATTGGAACGCGGCGCAATCCAACTTATATAGAGCAATAATATTAATTAATATGGAAATTAAGCTTAACACGATTGAAGAGGGCATAGATGATATCAGGAATGGAAAGCTCCTTATGGTCGTGGATGATGAGGACAGGGAGAATGAAGGTGATTTCATCTGTTCAGCTGAGCTCATTAAACCGGAAATCGTAAATTTCATGGCTAAACATGGACGCGGACTTATTTGTGCCGCCCTGCCTGAAGAAAGGTGTGAAGAACTTGAACTTGATATGATGGTTGGTACAAATACCTCCCTTCACGAAACTCAATTTACGGTTTCGGTCGATCTCCTTGGTCCGGGAACAACAACAGGCGTATCAGCCAGAGACAGAGCACTGACAATCAAGGCCCTTGTAGATCCTGCCACCAAACCTTCAGATCTGGGACGTCCAGGGCATATATTTCCTCTTAAAGCAAAGCAGAAAGGAGTTCTCAGAAGGGCCGGGCACACCGAAGCTGTAGTTGACCTCACACGACTAGCAGGGTTGAAGGCAGGAGGTGCTCTTGTGGAAATAATGAATGATGATGGTACAATGGCCCGGTTACCCGATCTCGAAAAACTACGACAGAAATTTAAGATCAAGATAATCGCAATCAGGGATCTGATCACATACACACTTGAAAGAGATACAATTATTGAGAAGGGAGATCTGGTGAAATTACCTACTGAACATGGTGAATTTGAGTTTGTCCCATTCAGGCAAATAAGTAACGGCCTCGAGCATGCTGCACTGGTCAAAGGACAATGGACCAAGGATGAACCAGTTCTTGTCAGGCTTCATTCATCATGCTTTACCGGTGACATTTTCGGCTCATTAAGATGTGACTGCGGCACTCAGCTGCATAAAGCAATGGAGATGGTTGAAGCAGCCGGAAAAGGAGTGGTAATCTATCTGAGCCAGGAAGGAAGAGGAATTGGCCTTTTCAACAAGATTAAAGCCTACAAGCTTCAGGACGAAGGTATGGATACAGTTCAGGCAAATATTAAACTAGGTTTCGGGGAAGATGAAAGGGATTATGGAGTCGGAGCCAGCATTATGAGAGAGCTAGGACTTGGCAAAATAAAGCTTATCTCTAATAATCCTGTCAAGAGGGCCGGACTTGAGGGTTATGGTATAAAGATCGTCGAAGCAGTTCCTCTTGAGATACCCTCTAATCCACATAATGAATTCTATCTTAAGACCAAGGCAGATAAAATGGGACACAATCTTACATGCTATAAACATATTGTAAAGGATTGATTTTTTTTGTAAATTTGTTTGATAAAAGGTCTGATTCAATTTATGAAAAGTCTCAGAGTAGTGTTCATGGGGACACCGGAATTTGCCGTTGCCCCTCTTGGTTCACTTCTTATGAACGGGTATAACATTGTCTCAGTGGTCACTTCACCCGACAAACCTGCCGGAAGAGGAAGGAGTGTGACAAAATCTGCTGTGAAACTTTTCTCTGAATCAAACTACCTTCCTCTCCTTCAGCCTGAAAATCTAAAAAATCCAGTATTTATTGAACGCCTGAAGCGGCTTAATCCAGATGTCTTTATAGTAGTTGCATTCAGAATGCTTCCACGTGAAGTCTGGGAAATACCTGCCAGAGGAACAATAAACCTTCATGCTTCACTATTGCCACAGTACAGGGGTGCAGCGCCGATCAATCATGTTATAATAAACGGTGAGTCAATGACCGGTGTGACAACATTTCTCATAGATGACAAGATAGATACCGGTAATATACTTTTGAGGCAGGAAGTTCCTGTATTTCCATTTGAAGATGCAGGTGATTTACATGACAAACTTATGAAGCACGGAGCCAGGTTGTTAATTAAGACTCTTGAGGGTCTGGCCGGGAACTTTATCAAGCCTCAGAATCAATCGAATTTTATGATGCCCGGGGAGATTCTTAAAACTGCACCCAAAATTTTTCCTGATTTCTGCAATATTGACTGGAACAACGAGCCTCAGAAGATCCATAACTTCATCAGAGGTCTTTCACCCTATCCGTGTGCCAGGGCCATTTTAAAAAACGAAAAGAGAAGCATTACCTGTAAGATATTTGAAAGTCAGCCTGAATCATCAATGCACCTGCTTCATCCGGGACAGATTGTCTCAGATGGCAAAAGCTTCATAAAAATAGCCTGCAAGGGAGGATTTATAAAAATTCTCAGCCTTCAGGCTGAGGGAAAAAATAAGCTTACCACTGATGATTTTCTGAGAGGATTTAAAATAGAAGAATTCTCTGTTCCTATCAATTAGCAGGCTTAACCGATTGCAGCCATATTTTCTGGCCCTGAACCGGGACATTTCCGTCAGCCATTCTGTTCATCTCAAGAAGGCTTTTCATTTTAATACCGTATTTCTGCGAAATAGAATGCATAGTCTCTCCTTTTATCGCAGTATGAAATTCCAGTCCGTCATCAGACTTCTCCCGCTTAGGTTCAAGGTATAACATCTGACCTGGAACAGGAATGAAATTATCGTTCAGATCATTGTATCTGGCCAGTTCCCATTTCAGTAGCTGGAATTCATTTTCAAGTTTCTCCCTGGTATCCCCGTCCTTAACAATAATATACTGAATCCTGTTATTCTCCAGTATTCGCGGCGCTCTTGCCATCACATCTCCAAAAGTAATTGTCTCTCCCTGCACCCTGGCAGCTTCGTTATTGGCAGTTTTTGATGGTAACGGAGTCTCATTTACGGGAATTTTATCCTGAGGTTTAGTAATAGATGATGTATAACCCCTGTCAAGGTCGTAAAGCTTATTTTCTTCAATTTTTCTTATCAGCAAGTTTGCATATTCAGGATTAGTGGCGTATCCTGCCTTTTTCAACCCCCGGGCCCAGGCTTTATAGTCGAGAGGATCGAGGTCAAATAGAAAACGATAACGGGAGCCAGCCTTCAGAAAATCGGAATGATCATAAAATGAATCTTCAGGCCTTCTGTACTTCCTGAAACATTCGTTCCGGTTGTCATCGTGTTGTCTCATGGTCTGACCATTCCAGTCACTATGACATTTTATCCCGAAATGATTATTTCCAATTCTTGCCAGGGAACTCCGGCCGAAATCTGATTCAAGCATACCCTGGGCAAGTGTAATACTTGCCGGTACTCCAGTTCTTCTCATCTCACTCAAAGCCAGATCCTTGTAATTGTTTATGTAATTAATTGCTGAACCGCTTATATTAACAGGTGTCACCACCTGCCTTGAAACCCTGCAGGAGTGCAGGAGAATTAAAAACAGAATGCTTAAATAAAGGCAGGTTTTGCTTCTCACTTTCTTCACATTTCCGGCAAAAGTAGGAAAAACTAAGCTAAGTGCCTAAAGTGCCTGGAGTTTGGAGTGCCTTAAGTTGTTTATAACTCTAAGTACTCCACACTTTAGCTCACTTCAAACTCAACTTTTTTGTTAACTTTGTAACATAAACTGGATAAGAGAGTTATGTCGAGAATTATAAATATCTCATTTTCTTACAGGGAATATGAAAGACCTGAAGAGCTCGATGCTGAAGATCAGGAGCTTATAAAAGCAGCAAAAGAGTCGGCCAAACTGGCATACGCTCCCTACTCGAGATTCATGGTAGGAGCAGCAATAAGACTTGAATCAGGAAGGATAGTCCATGGATCAAATGTTGAAAATGCTGCCTTCCCCTCAGGCATCTGTGCTGAAAGGACCGTAATCGCTGGAGCTGTCTCAAATTATCCCGATGACAAACCTGTCGCACTCGCGATTGCAGCTATAACAGAAGGCGGATTGCCTGCTGAATCAGTATCGCCTTGTGGAAACTGCCGGCAGGTAATTGCTGAGGAGGAAGGAAGGACAGGCAAACAGATAAGAATTATTCTTTCAGGCAAAAACAAGATCCAGGTAATTGATGGTGTCGGGCTGCTTTTGCCATTGCAGTTCAGCAGAGATAGTCTCAGGGTAAATCTTCCCTGATTATCAGCTGAAATCCGGCTCCGTGTATATTTTTAATATTCAGTCTGGGATCGTCAGATAAGAATTTTCTAAGCTTGGTGACATAAACATCCATGCTCCTTGCAGTAAAGTAATCATCTGAACCCCATATCTTTTTCAGAGCCATCTCCCTGCTTATCAATTCATTAGGATTAATTGCCAAAAGTTCAAGCAACTGGGCCTCCTTGGGCGAAAGTTTCTTTTCATCATCACCATATGTGAGTGTTCTGAGCCTCGCATTAAAAACGAATTTACCAATTTCAAAAATATCCTTTGTACCTGTCTGGAAATCCCGCCTTGAAAGAATAGCCCTAATCTTCGCCAGAAGAATTTCAGTATCAAAAGGTTTAGTCACATAATCATCGCCACCTGAACCATATCCTTTCAGGACATCTTCCTTTAGCTTCTTAGCAGTAAGAAAAACAATCGGGACCATATTGTTTATCTTTCTGATTTCTCCTGCAATTGTAAAGCCATCTACATGCGGAAGCATTACATCAAGGATGCAAACGTCAAAGGCACCTTTCCTGAAATGCTCAACTGCGTATTTACCATCATCAACCCAGTCAACCTGATAGTCGTTCAATTCAAGATATGACTTAAGGACTGAGCCAAAACTCAGATCATCTTCAACAAGAAAAATTTTTGGGGATTTCATATTATTTTTAGTTTTCCCAGTTAAAAGGCAGGAAAATATCGAATCTGCTTCCTTTTCCCGGTTCACTTGTTACAGTTACATTTCCTTTATGGGCATCGATTATTGCCCTCACATAATTAAGTCCAAGTCCGAATCCTTTCACATCATGAATATTCCCGCTGCTTTGCCTGTAAAACCTTTCAAAAATCTTGCTTTGTACACTTTTTGTCATCCCGATACCTTTGTCCTCAACAGATAAAATTATCCCCCGTTCATTGTTCTTTGTCTCCACGGTTATGTCAGGAGACTCAGGTGAATATTTTAATGCATTGTCCAGCAGGTTATTAACAAGATTTGTCAGATGCTCATAATCACCATAGATAATTGGTTGGGATGCATTTAAATCGAGGGAGATATTACCGTTCTTCTGATGTACCTGGATCTCAATCGTTTCAACAGCCCTTTCAATTATCGCATGCATGGAAACATTTTCAAATTTGAAATCGATTTCTTTCTTATCCAGGGAAGCAATCTGAAGAATAGTCTCAACTTTTTTGTTCATCCTGCTGTTCTCCTTTTTGATCATACCGATGAAGTGTCTTATGCTTGCTTCATCATTAATGACTTTGGGATTGGTTATTGTGTCAGCAGCAAGAGATATTGTGGCAATAGGAGTTTTGAATTCGTGTGTCATATTATTCAGGAAATCTGACTTCATTTCTGAAATCTTTTTCTGCCTTATAATAAAGAATAGGCTCATGGCAAATGTAGCAAGGATAATGAATGAAAAAAGCAATGATCCTCCAAGAAGCCATCCTATGGAACTAAGGACATAATTTGCCCTTTCAGGGAAGATCACTGATAAGATAAGGTTCTGGTTCAGAATGTTATCAGGAAACAACTGGACCATGTAGTTGCTTTTCAGAAAATCATTTCTCCCGGATTTCTTAAATGTACCCTCCTGTACCTTTCCATCTCTTATTACAGCAAACTCGAATGGAATCTCAATTCCGGAAAAGTGGAATGATCTTGCGAGAGCAAAATTAACCTCATTGTTATCTAATGACATTGTCTTTTCCCACTGATAAACCTCTGCGATCATCTGATCGCTCATATTCTGGAATTCATTTGCTCTTTTTCTTACCCTGTCAATAAAGTCTTTCCTGTTTACTGGTATGGGCCCTTGTCCGCTTTGTGCTGATTGGTTATTTCCTGAAATGGTCAAATCACTTTGTCCTTTATAAAGATCGGTTGATGGGGTTCCTGAACCGGAATAGAAAGTGGTATCCGTTTTTGTAATAACAGGTTCGTTCAGCTTTATATTCCCGCTTGAATCGACTGTTCCTGTAACAGACTGACTTGTAACACTATAACTGAAATTCTTTCCATCAATTGAGGAATAACTCCCTATCCTTAAATATGACGTTATATCGCCTGCCGACGAATTCAATGACATTGGTGAATCAAAGAAAAAATTCATTTTACGATTTGATTCAATTGCGCTGGCAGCATCATTGAGTCCTGCAAAGACAGCCCTGTTAAATATATCATTCCTGATATTCAATGCGTTCCTGATCCAGACTATCTGCACCCAGATAATACCTGTAAGTGACAGCACCATCATTAAAATCAAACCGATGAACTTATTCTTGCTCATGGCACAAATTTAAGTTTTTACATAATTTCATTATAATGATTTAACTTTTCCTTAACTCTTATTAACCTGATATTAACTCTGTTTGAATTCAGTTAGGGTAATTTTGCAATATAATCCTTTTAAAAAGTAGCCATGAGAAGAATTAAAACAATTATCTCAATTTTATTTATCAGCTTTCTAACGCTTTCTTTAGCTCTCGGACAGGAGAAAAAGAATGAACAGAAGGTAAAAGTAATTATTGCTGATAAATCTGGAACCAAAGTCGTTATCGACACAACTTTTACAGGGACAGGTACTATGGACTCAATTATCGTGAAGGGAGGGAAAGTGATTTATATCGGTAAAAATGACACTGATCTGGAAGGTAAGCCAAATAAACAGATCAATGTACTTGCACACGTTGACAAAGATGGTAAGAATACTGAACATCAGTATGTTTACATCAACAGAGACAGAATGGACAGTCGCACCGGGGATGAGATATTTGATGTGATGGTCAGCGATGATGAATTTGACAATGATTTGAACGAGACCAAAATTGTTATTGCAAAAAATGGCGTTACCGTCTCAATTGAAGGAAATGATGAGGTTAAAGTACAGGAACTTGCCAGGGAAATTGAACAGAAGCTCGGGATAAATAATGAAAATACGGGATCTGCTGTAAAAGAGGCAGTTAAGAAAGAAATTAAGAAGAACTAGTTTTTTGTTTATGCTTTCATGACGACCGAAAATGAGTCCGGAATTTCCGGCTCATTTTCTTTTTATACCTCGGCATTCCTGAAGAGCTTCCATACATCTCCCTGAGGAAAATGGGCTACGATTGTCACCTTTTCTTTCTTTACCGGATGAATGAATTCCAACCTTCTGGCGAAAAGACAGATACTTCCGTCATTATTTGACCTTGGGTAACCGTATTTCAGGTCACCTTTAATAGGACATCCGATGCTTGCAAGCTGTGCTCTTATCTGGTGGTGCCGGCCCGAATGAAGCTCAATTTCCAGAAGAAAAAAACGGTCAGATCGGCCGACCAGCTTATATGAAAGCGAGGCTTCCTTTGATCCTTTAACCTCATTATCATATACATAGGTCTTATTTTGTGCCTCATTCTTTTTAAGGAAATGAGTCAGAACAGCTTCATCTGCAGGAGGTCTCTCATTAATTATTGCAAGATAGGTTTTTCTCACCTCCCTGGTCCTGAATATTTCATTCAGACGCTCAAGCGCTTTTGATGTCCGTGCAAACAGCATCACTCCTCCCACCGGGCGATCGAGCCTGTGTACAACCCCAAGGAAAACCTCACCAGGTTTTTTGTACTTGTCCCCAATATATTTTTTTACTTCGGAATCGAGGGCAGTGTCTCCTGTCCTGTCACTTTGTGAAAGATCAGAGGGCTTCTTATAAACTGCAATAAGGTGATTATCTTCATATAATACTTCTACCATCTTCTTATTAGTATTGTTCCTTTTCGTTTGGGAAACCCTGGGACCGTACATCGCTTATATAGGACTGGACAGCTCCTTTTATTTCAGCATAGAGGTTATGGTATCTCCTCAAAAAGCGGGGCGAGAATTCCTGTGTAATTCCCAGCATATCGTGAAGAACAAGTACCTGCCCGTCAGTTTTGCCTCCAGCACCAATTCCGATAACCGGTATCTTTAATGTAGAAGAAACCTCTTCGGCAAGTTTAGCAGGGATTTTTTCAAGCACAATTGCAAAGCAACCTGTCTTTTCAAGAATTCGCGCATCTTCCATCAATCGACGGGCTTCCTCTTCCTCCCTTGCTCTTACCACGTAGGTTCCGAATTTATGGATCGATTGAGGTGTGAGTCCCAGATGACCCATAACAGGTATCCCTGCAGTAAGAATTCTCTCGATCGATTCAGCTACCTGCTGTCCACCTTCAAGCTTCACAGCAGCAGCTCCGGTCTCCTTCATGATCCGAATTGCGGAAACAAGAGCCTCCTTTGAGTTTCCCTGGTAAGTACCGAAGGGCAGATCCACAACCACGAGAGCTCTTTTTACGGCTCTTACCACAGAAGCTGCATGGTATATCATATTCTCAAGAGTAATCGGGAGTGTAGTGTCGTATCCTGCCATGACATTTGAAGCAGAATCACCGACAAGTATAACATCGATCTCTGCTTCATCCAGTATTCGTGCCATTGAATAATCATAGGCAGTAAGCATGGCGATCTTTTCACCTTTAAGTTTCATCTCATTCAGAACATGAGTTGTTACCCTGCGGACAGATTTATATACCGACATAACTATTTAAGATTAATCCAGATGACAAAGCTACAAATTTGTATCGGAGAAAATTTAGTCCTTAAAGGTTCTTTTTGCCCTGACACCCATAGGTACCTATTCATGCCTTTTTGTCACATTAATCGGCCAGTGAATTACAAGTAATGCCATAATTTCATAAAAAGGTCCTGTTAAGCCTGTGGCATAATCATTGCAGTTTATAGAGACATAAATTGAAATTTCATAAAAATCAAAAAATGGGAAAAATAATAGGAATCGACCTGGGAACCACAAACTCATGCGTAGCCGTAATGGAAGGGAATGAGCCGGTAGTGATCCCTAACAGTGAAGGGAAGAGAACAACACCTTCAATAGTTGCATTTGTTGAAAACGGAGAACGCAAAGTTGGCGACCCTGCAAAGCGTCAGGCCATTACCAATGCCAGAAAAACTATTTATTCTATCAAACGGTTTATGGGTGAAACATTTGATAAAGTAAACACCGAGATAAAGCGCGTAACTTTCACTGTAGTCAAAGGCGATAATAATACTCCGAGAGTAAAAATAGACGACAGGCTCTATTCTCCCCAGGAGATTTCCGCAATGGTACTTCAGAAAATGAAGAAAACAGCTGAGGACTACCTCGGACAGGAAGTAACCGATGCTGTAATCACTGTTCCGGCTTATTTTTCCGACTCACAGCGCCAGGCTACAAAGGAAGCTGGTGAAATAGCAGGCCTTAATGTAAAGAGAATAATTAATGAGCCTACGGCTGCTTCACTTGCTTATGGTCTGGATAAAAAATCCCAGGATCTCAAAATCGCTGTCTTTGATCTGGGCGGAGGAACATTTGATATTTCAATTCTCGAACTCGGTGATGGTGTATTTGAAGTTAAATCGACTAACGGGGATACACACCTTGGTGGTGACGACTTTGACCAGATGATAATTGACTGGCTTGCTGAAGAATTCCTGAGGGAAGAAAGAGTTGACCTGAGGAAAGATCCAATGGCCCTTCAAAGACTGAAAGAGGCTGCAGAAAAAGCAAAGATAGAACTCTCCAGCTCCACAACAACTGAAATAAATCTGCCTTATATAATGCCGGTTGACGGTATTCCAAAACATCTTGTTAAAACACTTACACGCGCTCAGTTTGAAAAACTTTGTGACAAGCTAATTCAGGCTTGTATTGAGCCATGCAAAAAAGCTCTGGCTGATTCGGGACTGAAAGTCTCAGAAATTGATGAAGTTCTCCTGGTGGGCGGATCAACACGAATCCCGGCTATTCAGCAGCTTGTTGAGAAGTTCTTTGGCAGAACCCCCTCCAAAGGAGTCAATCCGGATGAGGTTGTTGCAGTTGGTGCTGCAATTCAGGGTGGCGTTCTTACAGGTGAGGTTAAGGATGTTCTTCTTCTTGATGTTACGCCACTGTCGCTTGGTATAGAAACAATGGGTGGAGTAATGACCAAACTGATCGAATCAAATACCACTATCCCAACTAAAAAGACTGAAGTTTTCACCACTGCGGCCGACAATCAGCCATCTGTTGAAATCCATATAATTCAGGGTGAGAGACCAATGGCAGTCGGAAACAAAACTATCGGACGCTTTCACCTCGATGGTTTGCCTCCTGCTCCAAGAGGCATTCCTCAGATCGAAGTAACCTTCGATATCGATGCAAACGGGATCCTGCACGTCACTGCAAAAGACAGAGGTACAGGCAAGGAACAGAGGATAAGGATCGAAGCATCATCAGGCCTGAGCGACGACGAAATCAGGAGAATGCGTGATGAAGCCAAGGCAAATGCCGAAGCCGACCACCAGGCAAGAGAGAAAGTTGACAAGATAAACAGCGCTGACAGCATGATCTTCTCAACCGAAAAACAGCTAAGAGAATTCGGTGATAAAGTTCCAGCCGAAAAAAAAGCTGCCATCGAAAGTGCTCTGGCAAAACTTAAAGAGGCTCATAAATCACAGGATGTTCCTGCTATCGACAAGGCTCTGGCTGAATTGAATGCTGTATGGCAGTCTGCTTCGGAAGAGATGTACAAAACAGCTCAGAATCAAAATGCAGGCCCAGGCCCGACAGCTTCTCAACCAGGCCCGGAACAGTCCCAAAGCGGGAAATCGCAGCAGGGAAATGATGAGGTGACTGATGTTGATTTTGAAGAGGTCAAATAAAAGGCTGCTTTGAATATTTTCACAAAAAGAGGTTGGATTTATTTCACCCTCTTTTTTTCTAATCTGAAAACTATTATCTGCTACAATCAGCGATATCTGAAGGAAATCTAAAGCAAGCAAAATGTATCCCCGCAGATACCGCAGATAGTACCAGACTTAAGAAAATGGGTTATATCGGATTTTCGATCAGGAAGATTTACCCGCTTTAAATCATATTTTCGTACTTTTGTTTCTTATTTATCGCTCAAATTTCATGAACTATAAAATTCAGGCTATCTTTTTTTGTATCCTTCTTTCTGTGCCTAGTTTCTCTCAGTCAGAACAAGCTGCCCTGAATCAGACTGACAAAGAAGGTAAGAAGCAAGGCCACTGGATAAAAAAATATCCGAATGGCAATATTATGTATGACGGATATTTTGTAAATGATAAACCTTCAGGTGAATTTAAGAGGTATTATGAGGAGAAGCCTTTGAAATCAGTGCTTGTTTTCAGCAAAGACGGTAAAGAGGCAATTGCTACACTCTATTATCTTAATGGACTGGTTGCTTCTACGGGAAAATATGTTAATCAGCTCAAAGAAGGGAAATGGCGGTTCTTTTCAATAATGTCAAATGATCTTCTGATAAGCGAAGCGGAGTATTCAGGGGATAAAAAGAACGGTCTAATGGTAAAATACTATCAGGACGGCAAGTTCGCAGAAAAGCTCTTTTACAAAAATGATCTTAAACATGGCGAATGTTTAAAATACTATCCCGACGGAACCTTAACCCTTAGAACGAATTATATAAACGGGAAGCTTAATGGTAAATTCGAAGCATTTTTTGAAAACGGCAGACCCGAAATACTCGGACAATATAAAGATAATCTAAGGGATGGTCTCTGGCTTATCTACAAAAAAGACGGGAACCTCAAATTTAAGACTGAGTATTCTGCCGGAGTGCCTGACAACAATAAAATTGATATTTATCAATCCGACTATATAGATTCACTCGAAAGGAATAAAGTCAGAATTGCTGACCCGGAAAAAACAGGCGAAATATGGTAACAGGATCTTTAAATCCTACCAGGTTGAGAATTGGAATAATCGCTTTTACCCTTATTCTTATAAATTCGTTTAATTCAATTAATTGTCAGGAAAAGACTTACGACTTTTTCTACAGGGTTTATCTCAAAGACAAGGGAACAAATACAATAAATGACTTTTCTCCCGGCGACCTTCTTTCAGAAAAAGCAGTTAAAAGACGTGAAAAGGCAGGTGTTTCCGTACCGGATATGAGGGATATTCCGGTCTTTTCAGGCTATATTGACCAGATAAAATTGTCAGGGTTCAAATTGCATTGTACTTCCAGATGGATGAACACCGCGCTCTTTAAAACTGAAGCCATGGCCGATATCAGCGTTCTGGTTAACCTTCCATTTGTCAGCAAGGTGAAAGTAGTTAAAAATACTGGTGCAAAAGGTCAGTCATATGATAAACTCGATTTTAAAACAGTCCAGGAAGATCTGCCTGGGTATGATCAGCCAACCGTAATGTTAAACGGACTTATAGTTCATAACTCAGGGCTAAACGGGAAGGGCATACTGATCGCAGTTCTTGACGGGGGATTCCTTAATGCTGATAATATTTCTTCACTCGAAGGCCTCCGAAGCCGTAATGGAATAAAAGGGACATATGATTTCGTTAAGAATAATGAGTTTGTCTATGGGTATCATAATCATGGCACAGCAGTGCTTTCTGTGCTTGCAGGACATATTCCGGAATCAATAGAAGGAACAGCCCAGGGTGCTGATTTCTGGCTTTTAAGGAGCGAGGATACAGGGACTGAATTTCCCGTGGAGGAAGATTTCTGGGCAGCCGCAGCCGAATTTGCCGACAGTCTTGGGGCTGATATTATATCATCCTCCCTGGGATATTGCACTTTTGATGATCCATTAATGGATTATAAGTTTTCAGACATGGACGGGAACAGAGCCTTTGTTACGCAGGCTGCCGACATTGCTGCATCCAAAGGCATCCTGGTTGTTAACAGCGCCGGAAATGAAAGAAATAAAACTTGGATCAGGATAATCGCACCGTCAGACGGGGACAGCGTTCTGGCTGTCGGAGCAGTCGACGGGAATAAAACAATTTCTGCATTTTCATCAGCAGGCCCTTCCTATGACCGGCAAATAAAACCAGATGTGGTCTCGCAAGGGGTAAGCGTCCCTGTACAGGTCAAGGCTTTAACTGTTGACAGATCAAATGGCACTTCATTTTCATGTCCCATCATCAGCGGAATGTGCGCCTGCATAATGCAGGCTGTGCCAAAGGCTCGGAACTCCGAAATTATTTCAGCTCTGCATTCTGCTTCAGACAGATATCTTAACCCTGATTCCCTATATGGCTTCGGAATTCCTGATATTGCAGATGTCATAAGACACCTGCAGGATAAATATACAAACAGACCTAACAATAGTACAGTTGTAAGTCCTAATCCATTTAAGAACGAACTGAAAATCACTTTCAGGGAGATCCCGGAAAAGTTGAGGTATGAAATTTATGATTTAGACGGGAAACTTATCATGACTAAGGATTACAGGGATTATATAAGCCGGACACTGATCCTTGATGATTTCCACAATCTCACAAATGGAATTTATTTTGTCAGACTTATAACTCCCGTAGGTAATACCGTTCATAAAGTAATCAGGTTCAATAATCCGTTATGAACGAAAAACTGTCACTTACCGAATTACAGCTTATCATAAAGGATTCTTTATATCTGGCATTACCCGATATGTACTGGGTGATAGCTGAGATCTCTGAGATAAAGGAGAATTATAACGGACACTGTTACCTGGAACTTGTAGAAAAGCTTCCGGATGAAATCAATATTAGGTCGAGGGTAAAAGCAGTGATCTGGAGCAGCCGTTACAGGTTCATTAAATCATATTTTGAAAACGCAGCTGGAGAGTCGCTCCGAGATGGATTGAAGATACTTATCCGCGTAAGAATTGAGTATCATGAGATATACGGATTGAGTCTTGTGATAAACGATATCGATCCGGCTTTTACAATCGGGGAGATGGCACTCAAACGTCAGCAGATCATTAAAAAGCTTGAGGAGGAGGGTGTCCTTACTATGAACAGGGAGCTGGAATTCCCGGTTGTTCCTCAGAGAATTGCAGTAATATCTTCAGCCAATGCTGCAGGGTACACTGATTTTATGAAGCATCTGAAAGGAAATAGTTTCGGATATGTTTTTTATTCAGCACTTTTTGAAACACCAATGCAGGGCAAGGAGACAGAATCTGGAATCATCAAAGCCCTTGACAGGATAGCTTCCCATATCGACAAATTTGATCTGGCAGTTATTATCAGGGGAGGAGGATCTCAGACCGACCTCAGCTGGTTCGATAATTATAACATTGCGTTTTATATTACCCAGTTCCCTTTGCCTGTTATAACAGGAATTGGCCATGAGAAGGACCTTTCCGTTACTGATATTGTAGCACACAGGTCTCTTAAAACCCCTACTGCAGTGGCTGACTTTTTAATAGGGAACATGAACGATACAGATAATCATATTTTTGATCTCAGCAATAAGATTGCTGACAGATCAATGCTTATGCTCGCTGAAAGCAAAATGAAGCTTGAGACAGCTCGTTTAAGTCTGATCCCTGTTGCAAAGGCAGAAATAGCTTCAAACCGTACGGCACTTATAAGGAGAAAAGAAATACTTATTAATGCTTCAAAGAACAGATTGAACATCGTCAATAACATCCTGACCGGATTCGGTAATTCGCTGAAAATACTTGATCCGGAAAATGTTCTGAAAAGGGGTTATACTATCACTTCATTGAACGGCAAGATTCTTAAGAAATGTAAACAGATTAAGAAGGAAGATATCCTGGATACAAAATTCAGTGACGGATCAGTCAGAAGTAAGGTGTTAGGAGTGTAATTACATTGTAATTACATATTTATTACTCCGTGTAACTCCCCCGAAGGATCGGGGCAGGCTATAAAAACTCAGTGTGACTCCGTGGTTAATATAATACAATCGATAATAAACTATAATTCAGACTAATATGGCAAAAAAGGAATTCTCATTTAACCAGGCTGTAAGCGAGATTGAAAAAATATTGGAGGCGATTGAAAGCGGTGAAATGGATGTCGACAGGTTATCGGTTGAGGTTAAGCGCGCTTCGGAGCTTATAAGGCAATGCCAGAAAAAACTTAAATCAACAGAAGAGGAGATCAACGCCATTTTTAAGGATCTTGCATAAAAAAACCCGCGAAACAGGCGTTCCGCGGGAATTTTCTTTACTACCCTAAACCTAAATCCATGAAAAAAACTCATGTAACCTAAATGGTTACTACCTTTTTGTTTATATAACGTATTAAAGATAGGTAATGTTTCATTTAAATTGAATTTTTTTTTCACAAAATACAGCTTTTTTATTAACACTTTATTTATCTACACCAAGGACCTCTTTAAATGCTTTTACAAATGTCTCTTTTGGCAAGGCACCCATTGCCATTTGCGGCTGACCAGTAGCTGGTACAAATAATATGGACGGTATGCTTCTTATGCCGAACACTGAAGCAAGCTCCTGCTCCTCCTCAGTATTAACTTTATAAATATCAAGCTTATCCTCAAAATCCTTAGCAAGTTCTTCAAGTACAGGGGCAACCATTTTACATGGGCCGCACCAGTCGGCATAAAAATCAATCACACAAGGTTTTTCTCCTTCAAATTTCCATTCCTTGTTCTTTTCATAATTGAAAACCTTGCTGAGGAATGTTTCCTTTGTCAAATGTTCTAGCATATTATTTTATTTAAGTTAACACTCAAAAAGGAGTGATGTTCATTTTAATACCAATCTTTGTACCACGAATGTTCAATCGGTTCAATTTCTTTAAAAATAGTTATTAATCGTAACTTTGTCTTCATTAATTAACAAATTGTCCCATCCACATATGAATATATGTCTAACTGACAAGGTATTTGATCTGCTCTCTGATATTGTTTCGAAAGAAAACGTAAAAGCCTGGCTAATCGGAGGTTATGTAAGGGATTATTTGCTTAAGAGAGATCATCCCGACAAGGATATTGACATATTGGTTGTTGGAAATGGTATCGACATCGCAAGAAAAGCTGCCAGAGAAATGGGGCCCGATATTAAAGTTTCCGTTTTCAAGAATTTCGGTACAGCAATGTTCAGGTACAAGGATTATGATATAGAATTTGTTGGTGCAAGAAAAGAGTCATATAACCGCGGATCGAGAAAGCCTGTAGTGACCACCGGCACGCTCGAAGATGATCAGAGAAGGAGAGATTTCACTATTAATGCTCTGGCTGTCAGTTTAAACAGGGAGACATTCGGTGAATTACTGGATCCATTCAATGGGATTAGTGATCTTAACGATAAGATAATTCGAACGCCACTGGATCCCGACATAACCTTTTCGGACGATCCTCTAAGGATGATGAGGGCTATAAGGTTCGCTGTTCAGCTCAATTTCACAATTGAAGAAACCACTTTCAGGTCAATAGCATCAAATGCTGGACGGATAAGCATTGTATCGCAGGAGAGGATAATTGTTGAACTAAACAAGATTATTATGTGTGACAATCCCTCCAGAGGATTTATCCTCCTTGAAAAATCCGGTCTTCTTAAGATCATTTTTCCTGAGCTTGATAATCTTAAAGGAATTGAAAAGAAGGAGGGTAAAGCGCATAAGGATAATTTTGTTCATTCTGTGAAAGTGCTTGACAATATAAGCAGGAAGACGACAAATATCTGGCTCAGATGGGCGGCGCTGCTGCATGATATTGCAAAACCGTTTACCAAAAAATATGATTCGGAAGCGGGATGGTCATTTCATGGCCATGAATTCCTTGGTGGTAAAATGATACCTGACATTTTCAGAAAACTTAAGCTGCCGTTAAATGAAAAAATGAAATATGTCAAAAAACTTGTTGATCTTCATCTGAGGCCGATAGCACTTTCACAGGAAATTGTAACAGACTCAGCTGTCAGAAGGCTTTTATTCGAAGCAGGAGACGATATTGACGATCTTATGCTACTATGCGAAGCAGATATAACATCCAGGAATGAAGCAACCAAGAAAAGGCACCTGGAGAACTTCAGGATGGTAAGAAACAAGCTCAGCGAGATAGAGGAAAAGGATGCGGTGAGGAATTTCAAGCCCCCTGTCGACGGAAGCGAGATAATAAATACTTTCCTGATTAAGCCAGGAAAGGAGGTCGGCATTATAAAAAATGCAATAAGAGACGCCATCCTTGACGGAGTAATTCCAAACGAGTATGAGGCTGCAAAGAAATTAATGCTTGAGAAAGGCCATGAACTTGGGTTAACCCCTCATAACGATTTACCTGAATCCAATATCCAGTAAAACAGGCAAATGATCGCTGAATCCGCCAAGGTACCTGTAACCGCGGTACGTTGAGAAGGTGGTCATTCCCGGATATTTTGAATCATTCCTAAGTAGAAAATCAGGATTGAAGATCATGAAATCCTTTTTTTCAGTATACAGGCCCCTCCTGCTTTTAAGAAGTCCTTCCGAGACGATCACCTGATCCAGTGTTTCCCAGGTTCCCATATATCTATATGTCCCAAGCATTCCTTTCTGACGCTGGTCTGCAAGATTAACAAGTATATTATCACCAAACACGTGACTCTTAAATAGAGAGGAGATAACAGGATCATCAGGACTGCAATTAAAATCACCAAATATAATTGTCTTTAATACGCCCCTTGAAACATTATATAAAGAATCAACAGCGTCTCTTACCATCAGTGCCACCTCTTCCCTAAGTTGCTCTCCGGCAAGTACCCCTCCCCTTCTTGAAGGCCAGTGATTGATTATCAGATGTATTGTATCGCCAAGAACGGCGCACTTTACATAAAGGACACTTCTTGAATGATAATCATCTTTCTTTACCCCCGAAGGGATCCACGCTCTTTGATCGATCACCCTGACAAGGTCTTTTCGGAATATCATACAAACATCGATCCCTCTTGGATCAGGTGAATCTTCGTGTACTATCCCATACCCGAAATTTGAGAGAGCGGTTCCGTAAACAAGGTCTTCAAGCACTTTCCGGTTCTCGATTTCACACAATCCCACAATTGCCGGAGGATTCCACTCACCAGCCGCAATAATTGTTTTATAAACAGAATTTATCTTTTTGAAGTACCTGGTCTTGTTCCATCTCATAAGTCCTTCAGGAAGAAACTCATCATCATCAACAAGGGTATCATCATCAGTATCAAATAAGTTTTCGGTATTATAAAACATAAGCCTCACAGACAATGAATCAGATTTTGTCTGTGCATATGCTAACTGAGTAAACATTAACATCAGCACGAGCGGACCGGCCGTTTTCAGTCTGGTTTTGTCAAAAAGCATTTACCCATCTGTACCTGCGGGCACTTGTTCCGAATTTCACAGCGAGCGAGAACTCATGTGTTCCGAGGCTTTGTTTCCTTATATCTGTTAAAGTAAAGTCGAATGCATATGCAAAATAAAATCTGTCGTATTTCAGGCCAAGCATCATGATAATTGCATCATTTGTTCGCCAGGACAGACCGGCCCAGTAATCGTTCTTGTAATAGATACGGGATGTTATATCCAGCTGAACAGCTTTAAAAAGCATGTCGGATGATTTTATAAATGCTGAAGGTTCCAGGAGCCAGTCCTCTGATAATGGTACCTTGATCCCGCCAGTCAGAAAATAGTGGCCAAGTTCGGTATTGTTATTATTGTTATTATCATTCGAGAACATGACAGAACCTCTCATCAGGTTTGTCATAGCAAATCCAACATAATATTTGGATGTTACATAACTCACTCCGAAATTGAAATCCGGTATGAATACCGACCTGTCATAGTTGTTAAGGTAAGGATCATCAGGGTCATAAATGAGTCCTTCATAATTTATTGCATACTGGTATGCTGTGAGGCCGAGTCCAAATGCCAGATTCCTGATCTCCTCATCATCGCTTTTCCCGAGCGGGATAGTATAGGAATAGGCAGCCTGAACCCCTGTTCTGTGCATGATGCCGTTATTATCATTAAAGACATAACACCCAACGCCCACCTGTCCGCCTCTCGTTGGCCTGACAAGCTTCCTCTTTACAGTTGTCGATTTGGAAATATAGCTGTTCTTAAGTATCCTGGTCTGAAAGCTCAATGCATATGTGCTCGGAGCCTGGGCCAATCCGGTCCATTGTTCCCTAACTGTAAGATTGACAGAGGTATAACCATCACGTCCGGCATAGGATGGGTTGATCAGAAATCCGTTCATGATATACTGGCTGTACATTGGAACCTGCTGAGCTTCGGAGATCCCAAAAATAAAAAAGATAATTACAGCTGATAATATATTTCTTAAATGGCTCATATATTTATACGTCAACATTTTATTCATGTCATCTGATTACACTTATTACTCCTGATCTTGGCGCTGAGCCGTCGTTAAGGTAAAGGATATAGTGGTACGAATCGGTTGGAGCAGGCTTACCGCCTATTGCTCCATTCCACGGATTGTCCGACAGGTTTTTTGCGCTGAAAATCATCTTCCCCCACCTTGTGAAAATGCGGACCTCGGCATCTGGATAAAGATCAATATTCCTTATCCGCCACTCATCATTAAATCCATCATTATTGGGTGTGATCACCTGTGGAATGACTAAGCAGCCGATGGTATAAGTGAATTCGACATTTACAACAATTGCTTCTCCGCAATTATTCTTATCAGTGATCACCACATTGTAAGTTCCCGGTTCAACTCCTGAACGGTTCTGGCCGGTAAATCCATCCGACCAGAGAACGTTAAACGGAGCTGTGCTACCTGTAATAGTGAGAACAACAGAACCGTCTTTGGAATCAGGACAGGAAGCCGGGGTCACAGATGATTGAATAGATAAGGGCTGAGGTTCTGTGATATTTACTACTCCAGTTTTTATACAACCGTAACTATCTGTGACTGTTATTGTATAATTACCTGCTGAAAGATCAGTTGCCGTCTCTTTAGTTTGCACCGGGATTGTATTCCATGAAAAGGTATATGGTTCCAATCCACCTGTAACGGTCGCTGTTGCACTGCCTGTAGTCCCTCCGGAACAAAGAATATTTTCCTTTGTAATCGAAATGATCATATCGGTAGCAGGTTGAGAGATAGTAACACTATTTGTGGCGGTGCACCCATTTGCATCGTTAACTGTAACAGTATAGCTGCCGGCAGTTAGTCCTGTTGCTGTAGGAGTAGTTTGTACGGGCGCTGAGTTCCATGAATAGGTATATGGACCTGTCCCTCCAGTCACTGTAGCGGTCACGCTGCCGGTATTCCCACCAAAGCAGTGGACATCTTCTCCTGAAACTGCAATATCAAGAGCTGCCGCTTCGGTGATAGTAAGCGGTATACTAAAAAGATCCATTGCGGCGTCCCTGACAGTAAAAACATGAATCCCGGCAGTTAATGAAGTAAATGTACCTGAAGCCTGAAATGCTCCTCCGTCAATTGAATAAAGATACGGTAAAGTTCCTCCCCAACCCGCAAGTACTACGGCCCCATTATTTCCGCCCTGGCACGATACATTATTCTGAGAAAGAATATTTGCTGTCAAAGGTATCCATGGTTGTGTTATTGTTGTCATGAGGACGAAAGTACATATGGCTGCGTCCCTTACTCTAACTGTGTAAGTTCCTGCAGTCAGTGAACTGAATGTGCCAGATGGCTGGTAGCTGATCCCATCAAGACTGTATTCATAAGGTGAAGTCCCTCCTGATCCAGCGACAGTTAAACTTCCATCGTTACCTCCGTAAACAGTCACATCCGAATGCGATGTTATGCTTCCATTAAGGGCAACCCCCGGTTGGGTTACAACAGAGTTTGCAACAAATGTACATCCATGTGAGTCGGTTATAGTTACCGAATAATTACCGGCAGAAATGCCGTTGATGTCCTCAGTTGAGGCTCCGTTACTCCAAAGGAAAGTAT
This sequence comes from uncultured Bacteroidales bacterium, assembly GCA_963701745.1. Lineage (GTDB taxonomy): Bacteria > Bacteroidota > Bacteroidia > Bacteroidales > VadinHA17 > LD21. The sequence continues at coordinate 197,946 of CAVPBE010000002.1, forward strand.
AAGGCGTTGTGCCGCCGGTGACTGTCAGATCGCATGCACCTGAACTGCTTCCAAAACAGCTTATATTTGTCACTGCAATGCTCCCCGTAAGGGCAAGAGATGGCTGTATAATAGTAACAGGTAAAATATAAGTGCACATGTTGGCATCTCTTACCGTAATGCTATAGGTACCTGGTGACAACGATCCAAAAGTTCCGGAAGACTGGAATGTACCTGAGCCAAGCTGATATTCATATGGTGTGACTCCTCCTGCACCACTCACAGAAACAGTGCCGTCATTTCCTCCAAAACATGAGACAGCTGTCTGTGAAGTTATCGAGCCGCTTACCGCGGCTGAGGGTGCTCCAACATTTACTGCCAGAGTTGCTGTGCAATTGTTCGCATCAGTTATCACCACCGAGTATGGGCCGGCCGGAATATTCAGAATATCCTCAGTTAAAGCTCCGTTATTCCATGCGAATGAATAAGGTGTGATGCCACCTGTTACTGTCAGATTTACAGAACCGGTTGTTCCTCCGAAACACAGGACGTTAATAACCGAAGCTGTTCCGGTGAGAGCTGATGCCGGTTGCGTGACTGTCGCTGTAAAGGTGGCATTGCATCCGTTTGCATCAGTAATGACCACGCTGTAGTTTCCACCTGGAATATTTATAATGTCTTCAGTTACTGCACCATTATCCCACAAAAAAGTGTATGGGACAACGCCTCCTGTCACTGAAAGATCTATCCTTCCGGTGGATCCTCCAAAACAATTGACATTGGTAACTGAAACTGAACCATTAATTGGTGCAGAAGGCTGGGTTATTGTAAACAGAACTGTCCCGGTGCATGCATGACTATCCTGGATTGTGACAATATAATTCCCGGCTGACAACCCGCTAAAAATATTTGAACCCTGCAATGCACCGGCATTAAGCCTGTACTGATAAGGCGCGACACCGCCTGATGCAGCAATTGTTGCAGATCCGTTAGACTGCCCGAAACAGACGATATTTGTCTGGGCTGAAATCGAACCTGATACCCGGTCTGGCTGGTTAATAACAAATTGAAGATCGAATGTGCATAGAGATGCATCCCTGATCCTGATTATATGGTTTCCGATAGAAATTCCTGTAAATGTCCCTCCCGGCTGAAATGCTCCTCCGTCGAGGGAATAGGTATAGGGTGCCTGACCTGTCCCGGAAGCTGCTGCTGCAGTTACAGAACCATCAGAACTCCCATTGCATGTTACATCTGTTATCGTTGATATTGATCCTGTCAGATTGGAAACTGCAACATTAAGTAGTACAGAGGCAGTGCATATTGAATTACTTCCAGCGGAAACAGATATAATTCCTGACGGGCTACTCCCCCACCTCACAGTGACAAAATTATCCGATGATTTTCCTCCGCCTGTTATCACACCTCCGGTGACTGTCCAGCTTTGATATGGATACAAACTGGTAAGGTTATAGGTATTTGTCGAGTTTGAGCAGACACTGGTAATTGGATTATTGAAAACTAGTGTCGGGACAGGGGTAATTGTTACGGTGTCGACAATTGTAGCTTCGCATTGTCCTCCCGAAAACAATATATTAGGTTCGCGAATTGTTGTTACTAAGGTTCCCTGAACAGCTCCAAGATTCCACCTTACACTTATTCTGCTGGTATCCTGATTACTGTTTAAAATTGTTCCATTTGTAACAGACCAGCTATATACAGCATCGCTCTTGTAGTTCACAGAATGGGTTTTTATTTCCCCTTCACATGCCTCAGAGTATCTCAACGTCTGATTATTAAATATGGCACCTGTCTTGTTTACTTTTATTTCCGATGAATCGGTACATCCGTTACCATCAGTTATGACAAGACGGATATCATAATAACCATTTGCCATGGTATTGTTAAAGAAGGGAGATTCAAGAATGCTTGTGTTTGAAAATTGCAATGAAGGAGGGAAGGGTATTATAACCATAAACGGCATTGAAGCTGCATTGAGTCCTCTCCAGAAATATGAATAATTCCCGTTACCACCCTCAATTTCTGCATCAAAGAGAGCCAGTGTAGGCGACATATCGCATGTACTTAGAGATATACTTGAAATATCAAGTGTGGAAGAAATGTTTATCGGAACATTCCGGGATGATGAATTTCCATGTGAATCAGTTGCTATAAAGGTTACAATCTTCTGGCCAAGATCACCACAGCTGAAAGTAGCAGGAGCGACTGACAAAGTAACATTGCCGCAATTATCGTAGGTACCATTATCAATGTCTGCCGGAATCAAAGTTGCCGTCCCTGAAGATCCAAGTACAAGAGTGAACAGTTTGGAATTGATTACAGGTGAAATTGTATCGAGAACTGTTACCTGCGATGTGCATGAAGATGAATTCCCGGAGGCGTCAGTACCAATCAGGGAAACGTTAACAGGCGATCCGACATCGGAACAATTGAAAATGGTTCTGCTGAGATAAAGAAACGGTCCGGCTGTGCAATTATCTGTCGAACCATTATTAATATCAGCTACTGTAACAGAAGCCTTTCCCGAGGCATCCAGATAGAGAGTAATATTCCTGCATATCATAACGGGGGGCGTCTTGTCCTCAACAGTAACCGTTACATTGCAAGTTGATGTTAGTCCCTCATTATCCGTTACAGTCAGGATGACAGAATTTGATCCGATCTGTGAACAGTTAAATGTGTTAGGAGATACTGACCTGTTTGTAATGGTCCCATCCGGGTCGTAAGAACCACCGTCGACATCAGAACCGTTTATTGTAGCAGTGCCGCCTGGTCCCAGCTGAACCGAGATATTTTTACATATTGCCACTGGAGGCAGAACTGGATTTATGCTATTCACAGCAGCATCAGCCTTATTAAAATAAGTTATTAAAATAAGGAAAACCATCAGAATCATAGGTTTCAGTATTTTCTGAGCCGGTGACATAAATACAGGAAGTCTGCAAAATCTTAACAGGGAGTTCATACGGGTCAGGATCGAGGGTTGTTCAAAATTCACAATTCCAACTATATCAGACAATCAAATTAATTCTGACCAAGATTTCCCTTTATCACCAGAGATCTTTTGGTTCAGAGATATAGTAAACGTGAATTTATGTGATTTTCATACAAGCAACCCAATCATTTTTACAGGTTTTCAACATATTAACAATATTTATAAAGAAAATCACCTGCCAGATTCATTGAAAATGATGTATGATGAAGAGCGCTTTGGAAGAATGTATATGAATTTTAAAACGAATTTTTTGCTTAGAATAAAATCTGGAGTATATTTGCAGCCGTTTCAGAATGATTCAGGGCGATTAGCTCAGCTGGTTCAGAGCATCTGCCTTACAAGCAGAGGGTCGGGGGTTCGAATCCCTCATCGCCCACAACATAAAAGCCGGTCCCGCATTTGCGGGATCGGTTTTGTTTTTGAAGGACGTTTTAAGCTTGTTTAAATAAGGACGTCAAAAACAAAACAGATAAGCCACACGAAGTTTGGCACCGGCTTTTATATAATCAAACATTTTCAAAGACAGGGAGCAATCTGGCTTCTTTTTATTTTATGAAAACAATTATTCCATAAAAAGCAAGTTTACTCTATAAGTCAGCATTCTTCATTTTACCAATAAAGTTCTCTCATGATTCAAGGTCATTTTAGTTTTCACTTTAGGTATATAGGGTGCTGACTTCCTTTTTGCTTCAGGCATCTCTCCTAATGTTGTAAAAACAATTTCAGAACCATAAGATGTACCAACAGAATTGGTCGCGTAAGCTCTTACATGATACGTAGTACCACTTGTTAATCCATATAGAGTACTTACAAATTGACCTATGCCATTACCATCATTTGTTTTTGAATCTGATGTCGTAGGATTTATATTTTCGCTCCAACATACACCCCTGGAGATTACTTGAGCTCCTCCGTCGGATGTTATTTTCCCTCCGCCTGATGCACATGTACCTATTACATTGGTTATAGAGGAAGTTAAAATAGTAGGTAATTCTTCTTTCCTACATGATTGTAACCCTATTGAAAGTACAAGTAGCCCAAAAATACCGGGTTTTACTAAACTTCTCATGCAAGGCAGTTCGGGTTTTACCCATCAAGGATATTTACTTAACAAAGGTAAACCCTTTAAAACCCAAAGTCAATTCTATTTTACAATTAAAAGTGATGGGGAATATGCCAGGTTGATGAGCGATGGCAGAAGGATTAACAAAATAGGTTTCCTTATTTTGGGTTTTTCTGAAAATTTCCGGACATTTCAATAAATAAGTTCCGCTTTTGCCTGTCGAATTTTGAGAAACCCCGGTCAACAATTACAAAGTCAATGACCTTCGCTTTTTTAGGTGCAGTAATTGTTGTACCCGTAATATTTTCAACTGCTTTTTTCAGAAGTGGTTCGGTCAGATCTCCGAGAGGGTAAGCAGGCAGCAATGCATCAATAACACGAAAATCGGGGTCAAACCCATTCTTGAAATTGGTGACTCCCAAAGAATTTGCATAGCGCATGATTATAGGTTGCATTCCCCAATTTTTAAAGCCGGTATAATCAGACTCATTTTCGTACCAGTCTTCCGGTTTTATGGTGATGGATGCTGTATATTTTCCATAAGTTGTGTCGCCAACAATTATAACATCCATATAAGGTTCAAGTCCGCAAATCGTAAGCTCCGAAGCACTTGCAGTTCCTCTTCCGGTTAACACGTGTACTTTACTAAGACCCAGTTTGACAGGCACACTCGGGTCAAACTTAACGCCGAGCTGATCCTGCCTGTTTTTTGAAATCCAGTAGGCCTGGTATTTGTCATTCCACTGATAAGAAACAAGAGTACTTTTGTTGTCCACTGTGTTCAGAGGGGCTATGGAGCTTGTCAGATATTGAGCGGCTGATGTATAACCCCCAGGATTGTACCTGAGGTCAAGGACCAGATCTGAAATCTGGTTTTCCTTGAAATACTGAAACGCTAAGTACAAACTCGAACTGTTATAGCTGGGTATATACTGAAGATATACAAGGTATCCGATCTTATGCCCGTCTCTTTCAATAATTTTATACATCAGAACAGGATCAAGGCGTAGTTCTTCAGCAACCAATGTAAAAGTTGTTCCTGTTGCAATACCTTCATTGGTTAAAATTCCCTTTGTGACTGACACCGAGGTTCCGGATAAGAGATTTTTGTAGTTGTCTTTTGTAATATTCCCCCCATCGAGTTTTATGATGATATCACCTCTTGTAAAACCTGCTTTTGACGCAGGGGTATTTGGGTAAACAAATTCCACGATCCCAAAATAATTTCCAGTGGGTGCACCTGTAGCATTTACAAATGAACCGAATGCCAAAGAGTAACCGTAAGCTTTTTCAACTCCCTGGAGACTTTGTTCAAATGCTGTAATGTCATCTGTAATATAGGACCACTTGTCTTCACTGAAAAGCAACTTGTGAAAATAATCCATAGAATTGGTTTCGTACTTTATATCAATGTCCGGCAATTTGTCATACCAGAGATAAATATCCGTCATAACCTCCTTGATAAAACCATTTATTTTCTGCACCTGTGGCGAAGCAAGATCCTGGTCCGGTTCATCAGGTATCTCTTTCTTCTCGCAACCTGTAAATAACAAAACCGAAATTACAATTAGTGACAACCAGCGTTTTATCATTTTCATCGCTCTTAGTTAATCCTATTTCTGCATAAAAATACTGAAATTAAAGATTTATTTTACTGGTTTTTAGAATATATACAGAAAATTTTTAATCAAAGGTAAACCAGCAATGAGCTGTAAAACTCTATTTTCCTGCTCTTGCTATATCAAATATCATTACCGGTGTTTTAAGGTACTGGCCTGATTCATTAATTGAATGGATCCGTATTACCACTTCCATCCCCTTTATTATTTTCCCAAAAGCTGCGAAACCTTCCATGTCAGGATTCCTTTTTCCTCCAAAATCAAGTTCAGGCTGGCCTCCTATGCAGATAAAGAATTCTGAAGTGGCGCTCCCGGGTTCGGACCTCGCCATTGAAATTGTTCGGTTTTTGTGCCTGATGCCTGTCATTTCGGTCGTCTCATGAATGATAGGAGGGAATCCGTTATCTTCATTTTTATTTCGTCCACCCTGTATTACTTCAATCTTTACAGAATCACGGGGTTGATTATCCATCCTGACAACCCTGTAAAAACTGGCACTGTCAAACATGTGAGCGTCAACATAACGAAGAAAGTTAAGCGAAGTTACTGGTGCTCTTCTTAAATCAAGTCTGGCATGAATTTTCCCAAGTTCAGTCCTTATTATAATGGTCTCTCTCTTTTTCAATGACTGTCCAAAGGAGTTATTAAACAACATCAGGATTAAAAAGAAAACATAAATTGTGATTCTCATAAACGCAAGATAGACATTTTCAAAGAGTAACCATGAGCAATCGTTAGCCAAGCCTGGTTTAACATACTAAAAGTGGTGGTTAAGAGGCTTAATCAGAAATACGATTATTTTGAAAGCACCTTTTTCAGCCAATGCATTTACAATTAAACATAATTTCCCTATTCAAAATACTGGAATAAAAAATGAAGGTGAAGAACAACAACCACTTTTCAGAATTAATGATAAAAAATCTATTAAATCAAACACCTGGTATTCAGATAGGTCTTCCACAATTTTATGTTTTGATCTTAAAAAGGGACCAAGTGAGATAAGATTAACTCATAGTCAATTTATATAACAAAAAAGCCCCCAAGGCTGATTTCTGAGGGCTTATAAAAATTTATATTCGCCGATGGTAGAATTTAACCATCATTTAATCGTAGCATAATATTTTTAGGGTACTATCCATGTACTCTGGCATTTTGAGCTTATCTAACACTTTGTCTATTTAAATTATTGGTTAAAGAAGAATCTTTATTGAAATTAGCATTACCTGACGCAACAGACTCCCTCTTATGTTTATCTTGTAATACTGCGAAAATTATTAGTCCTAAAATAATTAATGGGTAAATCCAAAACAGATAATCCCTGTGATACCTGTCGAATTTAAGAGCCATTACTCTTTAAGTTCTCCGATCATTTTTATATAAAGATACACCAAAGAAAAGCAAAAGTCAAATTTATTTTAACGAATTAATTATCATTTACTTGAATCGTTTCTATACTAAATCTGAAAGATTTGTGTTATTAAAGAAGTTAGCCAGCATCCTTTACTGATTTTCACTTTCACAGTCATAATTGAGGTGAAACTGATTATCACAAATTAGGGTGCTGGCTTTTTTAGTATAAGGCTTATGCCTAATTTTCCGAAAAAAAATGTCACTTATTGGATTGAAGCCATATATTGATTGTGCCTTTTTCAACAGCAAATTCAAAGTTCCGATAACTATTTATCAGGTATTTAGACTTTTAGACTATTTATTATGGCTCTTAATCCATAATGCACCTGACTGAGTATCCGACAATTTTCCAGTAAGTATTCCTTTCAACAACTATATTGAATTTACTCAGAGAACGAAACCAGGCACTCTCACTATCCAAATTGTTCTCTGAGGAGGACCACCAGGTACAATAATATCCAAGTCCAAGAAAATCATCTCTAATAGATGAATAGCGCGAACCAGCCGGTAATGCTGTAAACCCGCTCAGGTTTGAGGCGCCTGAGTTTGGGCTGGCCCAATGTGTCAGTCCTGCCTCTTTCATTTTCATTCCTGCGATATCCTTCCCTCCCAGAAAATCTGTCAATTTAGTCCACTCTGAATCTGAGGGTACATGCCAGCCAACCGGACAAATTTTACGCTGGTCCCCTGCAACAAACCAGTTATACATGACCCCATACACTTTTTTATTAAGGATATCGTTATTATAAAGACAATAAGCTCCATAATTAAGCCGGGTCCATGTGTTAAGATCAGTAACATTTGGAATTGAACTTCCATCACGGTATTTAGTGGCTCTAAGATTCTCAGCCATCCAGGTTTGTTCTCCAATTTTTACAGTTCTGTAGCTGTTGCCTTCCTTATCAACTACGTTGCCATATGTAATCCATTCGGCAAAATTTGTTTTAGACGGAGCGGTCTGAAAACTAATCTCATTCCCATAACCGGTGCCGATTTTATTTGTGGCATAAGCCCTTAAATAATAAATCTTACTTCCATTTAATCCGAATAATGTGCTTGTGAAACTTTCATTGCCAACACCGTCTGTTGTTCTTTTGTCATCGACCGTTGGATTGCTTTCAAGGCTCCAGCAGACACCCTGTGCAATAATAGTCCTTCCATTATCATCTATTATGTTTCCTCCCGATTCAGCAGATTTAGCGGTTATATTGGTTACTTCTTTTGTGGTCAACTGAGGTATATTTTCATCCTCACAACCATAAAAGGTTGGTAAAGCCGCTATCATTACCGCAAAAAGAAACAGATAACTATTAAATATTTTGCTTCCCAAATAAGCCATGAGTTAGCCTTAGGGTTTGTTCTAATACCAAATATATGCAATGTTCAGAACAATATCCATGCCAAAGGAAATTTGGCAAGTCCCCCTGGAGTTTATTCATGAGGGCTGTCGATTAGTGTTATTATTAGCTTATTGATCTTTTATGCACCGCACACTAAACGCTTCAAATCCGCTGTAATTTGTTAAGCAGCAACTGGCGGATATTGTAAAAGCATGAGCCCCGGTATCAGGATGGTATTTGTCAATTGTAGAGTTCCAAAAGAATGCTCCGCAGTACAATCCGCAGAATACACCTTCCGGTTTACGCCTGCCTGCAGGCAGGGCTGTAAAACCACTTTCATTTGTTCCGGTATTTGGCCATAACCAATGCTCTGTCCCGGCTTCTTTTAACTTATCTGTTGAAACTTCATTTTTTTCCACAAAATCATGTAATTCACCATGTTCTTCATAACTTGGTACATGCCAGCCTGCCGGACATATTCCCCTTTTGTCGGCAACTGCGAACCAGGTATATAATCTCCCATAATCCGCAACATTGCTTTCATTACCTTCATAAGCCCACTGGTATTTTGGCCTGGTTTCTCCGGATATATCCAGGATTACAGGGGTTGTTGTACCTATAAGATCTCCATTATTGTACCTCGTGGTTTTCAGGTTCTCTTTTAGCCATACCTGGTTGCCAATTGTAACAAAGGTATACCTATTCCCATCAGCATCAATAATTCGGGTTTCTTCCTCTTCAGCTTTCCTGCATTCATAGCCGAGATATAAGATTAATACGGCTATGACAAAATTGATAATCCTGTTTCTGCTTATCAATTTCATAATGGCTCAATTTAGGGAAGTTCTGCAAACAAAGTTCGGCTACCCAATTATTAATATCTACCACTTTTGTTTCATTTTCTTATACTTTTATATCAATCTTTTATAAGTTTTAGCAAAAGATATGGAAAATTGTCAAAACTGAAGTAAAAAGACAATATTGATAATTCAGTTAAAACAAAAAGCCCCCGGTTTCGATTCGAGGGCTAAAGATTGTCAATATATAATGTGACACTTTATCAAATAGAGTCTTTTACACATCTTACATATTTCCCTGCCTGTAATTTAACACCTTCTGCATACACCTGAGTTTTATTATAATCCAATCGTCTGTAAAATCCAAGGATTGCACTCTTCTTAGTTGAAGTCCACCAGTAACTTACTGCTCCAAGATCGTTAAAGCTTCCATCCGCCCCATATCTGTATCCACCGGCAAGTCCATTAAAACCACTTCTGTTTGTTCCATTACCGTTATTATTCCATCCTGTTCTGCTCTTCACATTCTTCCCCTGGTCGGTACCACGCCATCCCAGAGAATCTGCCTGAAACTGTGTCATCCCAAGACTCTTCTCCAGAGCTTTAAAGTCGTCATTTGTTGGTACATGCCAGCCAGTGGGACATAGTCTCCCTGATTGCACAGCAAAATAATTATATAATGTCCCGTACTAGGCTTTATTTAACGTATCATTGGAAAACCAGCAACAGGAAGGCTTCGTTGTAGAGATCCATGTATTATTGGTTGTAACCAGGGTTACAGCAGATTTGTCGTTTAATTTTGTGGTTTTCAGGTTTTCTGCCATCCAGATCTGGTTGCCAATTGTAGTAGCAATATAAGTATTACCATCTATGTCAGTTACAGTAATAGGATCCTCTTTCTTGCAACTAACCATCTGGATCAATATAAGTCCCGGTATTAATAATTTTATTAGTGAAATTTGTATAATTCTCTTCATCTCAAAAAAGTTTAAAATAACGGCACTTTAATCTTCTTTCATTTTCCAAAGTAGCAATGAACTGAATTATTAATCATAAAAGCCCTTTTTAAGGGCTTTTCAACTCAAATTTACTTCAAATCTTATAGGTCAGCTGCTCGCAATCAGATTGCCATTCTTAACCTGACCCGGATAAGTCCCGGGTTTAGTCAGCTGAATTTTCTGAAGGAATTGCATCCTTGCTACTTCATCAGGGATCCATATGTCTGCCTCAATCCAGGTTGAGTTATCAATCCTCACAAACTTGGTGTTCTTTGAATTAGCATATTTTCTGGCTTTCATTTTGCATCTTGTTTTGCTTTTATATAAACGTCGGTTGGATAAAGGATATTGCAGCAAAGTGTATAATTTAAGGCGCTTCCAAAACCAGAAAAAGAAGCCCTGGAGGTTTTTTTAGTTGTTCCTGACTTCCTTGTTATAAAATACTTTAATTTTGGATAACCAAAAACTAATCATATGCCTGACAATTTTTTCAATTTGAATAACCCTGATTTTTTCGGAATCCTTATCCGGTTTATTATTAACATGGCTTTCCTTTATGTTCTGATCAGAGTAATCTATTTCAGGTACTCAAAGAAGGAGAAGTTCCTGTTTACGTTTTTCATGATGGGAATAACTGTCTTCTTCGTAAGTTCGATGCTTAAATCAGTCTTCATTGAATTCGGGATGGCTGTTGGTCTATTTGCAATCTTTGCCATCTTAAGGTTCAGAACCCGGAATTTCGGGCTGAAGGATATGTCATATATCTTTACAACCATTGCGATTTCGCTTATAAATTCCCTGAAGCTGGTTGGATTTCCTGTTCTGGGAGTCATTATTTTTAATATAGTGATAATTATTTCAGCGATTGTCCTTGAAGAGTTCGCCCTCAAGAATAATACAACTACATTTTCAATTATTTATGAAGATCTGGAATTGCTGCAATCATCAAAAAAACCGAAGATGCTTAAGGAATTGTCAGCTTTGACAGGGAAAGAAATCCTTAAATACAGGATCAGGAAAATAGACTATAAGAAAAAGGTTGCATCTATCGATGTATCTTACAAGGACTAAACCTCTGAAGTTATGACTTTGCACTAAAATACGTTTGTAAAAGTTTATACGGAATAACTAATGAAAAGGAGGCATCCTCTTTCATTTAAACTTAAGCATTCACTTAACATCTTTTGAGATTATTAATGTACCCTCGTGGCAAAAGGAGAGCAAACCGGAAAAGGTGCGAACCTCGCCCTGTTTGGGGGCGCCATAAAGGTTATGGGCAGCGGGCGGACAAACAGGGTGAGGTTGTCTTTTCCGGACTCCTTTTCTTTGGTTCATTTCTTTTGGAGGAGCAAAAGAAATGAACATAACAAAAAAATAAAGAGGGTACCCTTTTGGGGCACCCTCCTTAAATTTATTCTTTAAATGTTTTAGTTTTTAATACATCTTACAGATTTTCCTGCGCTTATTATCTGCATTTGCCCTCTCAACGTTATCGTGCGAGCTATCAAGTTGCCTCATAAATGAACGTTCAGGAGTGTCTGTAGTGCTACTCCACAAATAACCAATGGTACCTACTCCCTGGAAAGATCCATCACCATAGTAGCGATAGCCACCTGGAAGGGCTGTAAAACCGACTGGTATTAGTTCCGTTTCGAGTTGTCCATCCTGCTGTGCTCTTCAGTAATGTACCCTGATCAGTTCCGCGCCATGAGAAAGCATCAGCCTGTGCCTGGGTCATCCCAAGGAATATTTCAAGCGCCTTGAATTCAGCATCGGTAGGAACATGCCATCCTGTAGGACAAAGATTTCCATTATTTACGGCATACCAGTTATACAATGCACCATAAAGTGGCTTATTAGTAGTTTCATTATTCCCATACCAGCAGTAAGCCTCAGTTGTAAGAGCAGCCCATGCAGCACCGTCGGTGACATTTGTTACATTGCTGTTATCATTGTATTTCTTGGTCCTGAGGTTTTCTGCAATCCAGACCTTATTATTAATCAGAACTGTTTTATAGAGGATAACCCTCCACATCCGAAACCATTGTCAGAAATTGAACCTGTGTTCCATATGCTGTTCCTGCAAAATTGGTTGCGTATGCTCTTACATAATACACTGTACCGTCTGTGAGTCCGCTTAAGGTACTTGTGAAGGCTCCTGTGCCGGTTCCGTCAGTGGTATGTAATCCGGTAATATCAGGGTTTGCAGTTGTACTATAGCAAACACCACGTGCCGTTATTGTTCCTCCGCCGCTTGCTGATACTTCACCACCGGTAACTGCACCTGATGCAGTAAAGGTATGAAACAGCAGTGTATTACTGTAGCCAGTAAAATCGGGCTGGTTGTTAAGGGTACGACAGCACCGTAAGCAGTACCAATTGCATTGGTAGCATAAGCTCTCACCTTGTAAGTTGTATTTGGACTAAGTCCGGTCAGATTGCTTGTAAACGTTCCTGTTCCGGTACCGTCAGTTGTATGGCTGTCAGTAACAACCGGATCTGCAGCTCCTGAGGTCCAGCAGACTCCTCTGGCTGTTACAGCTGATCCACCATCGGCGGTTACATTTCCACCTGATGTTGCTGTGGTTTGCGTAGGCGCAGAAATTGCTGTTGTGGTAACGGTTGGAACCATTGCCAGTGCATTGAATTGCAAATCAGCTCCGTAAGCAGTTCCAAAGCTATTGGTCGCATAAGCTCTTACATGATAAGTTGCACCAGGAGTCAATCCGGTAATATTGCTTGTAAATGAACCGGTTCCAGTACCATCTGTAGTATGCAATCCAGTAGCCACGGGATTTGCAGTTGTTGCCCAGCATACTCCCCGGGCAGTTATTGGTGCTCCGCCATCATTGGTGATATTGCCACCCGATACTGCTGTTGTGGATGTAGGTGAAGTAACTGCGGTTGTTGTTACTGTTGCCCCAACAACGGCATTTGTAGTAAATGACTGTTCATTGCCATAAGCTGTTCCTTCGCTGTTTGTGGCATAGGCTCTGACGTAATACTTGGTATTCGGAGTTAAGCTCGTAATACTGCTTGTGAAACTCCCGATGCCTTTACTATCGCTGGTTTTCGAGCCTGTAATTTCGGGTTTTGTTGCGGTTCCCCAGCAAACTCCACGTGCTGTCACCTCTGCTCCGCCATCGTCGGTAATATTACCTCCGGAGGAGGCGGATGTAGTTGTGATACTGCTTATTGCAGTTGTTGTCAGTGTAGGAATTTCCGTTTTCTTGCAGCTTGTAAAGACTGCAACACCGGCCAGGAAACATACAAAAACAAAAAGATTTAAGACTTTCTTCATAATAAAGTGAATTAGTGATTAGAATTTTAAGTTTGTTTTTATCGTCATTTTATGGTTTGCCATTCAGTATTTCGCAAAATAATTTCCTGAAAATTAGTTTTTTAGGCATCTGACCGATTTGCCGCCAGCTTTAATAACTCCCTCCCGGTAAACTCTGGTCTCACCGCTATCTAAACGGCGATAAAGGGCTTTTGTTGCATCAGCCCAATGCAAAGTTGAGGTCCACCAGTAATTAACTGACCCATAGCGTTAAATGACCCATCCACTCCATACCTGTAACCACTTCCAAGTCCAGCAAATCCACTTGAATTTGTACCAGTTGAAGGGGTCCAGGTCGAGTTTAATTTCAATTGGGTTCCCTGATTAGTTCCCTCTCCATCGAGAATTCATCTGCCTCCGTTTGAGTCATTCCAAGATACAATTCCATAGTTTTAAATTCCGTATCATTAGGCACATGCCAGCCTGTAGGACAAAGCATGTTTGTCTCAACAGCATACCAGTTATAAATCATTCCGTAAGTTGATCCATAAGAAGGATTATTTTCATACCAGCAACAAGCAGCCGAAGTAAGGGCAGCCCAAGCTGCATTACTGCCTGAACCGGTAGTAACCGTCGGAATCAGAGTATTATTATTATACCTGGTTGTCTTCAGGTCCGACTGCATCCACAGCTGATGTACCGATAACTACTGTTTTATAAACATTACCGTCTATATCAGAGGCTGAAGTCGAAAATCTTACCTGGCTTCCGTATCCTGTTCCGGCGCTGTTGGTAGCATATGCTCTTACATAATAGACTGTTCCGGCAGTAAGCCCGGCAATATTACTTGTAAAGCTTCCTGTTCCGCCACCATCCGTGGTTTTTGGATCAGAAGCAGTCGGATTGCCTGCTGTGTTCCAACAGACACCCCGAACTGTCACTGCTCCTCCATTATCATCAGTGATAGTCCCTCCTGATAACTGCAGTTGTTAATGTAACACCCGTAACCGCAGCTCGTTGTAAGCGTAGGAACCTGAACCGGACTAGTTGTAAAGAATAGTTCATTCCCGTAAGCAGTGCCAGCCGAATTTGTGGCATAAGCCCTTACATAATATGTTGTTCCGGGGTTCAGCCCTGTAATATTACTTGTAAATGTGCCACTTCCTGTTCCGTCCGAAGTATGTGATCCTGTAGCCACAGGCCCTGAAGATGTACTCCAGCAAACACCACGGGCTGTAACTGCGGCACCCCCGTTATTTGTTATGTTGCCTCCCGAAACAGCGGTTGTCCGTGTAGGGGAAGTAATGACAGTGGTTGTCAAAGTCGGAGTTACAGCTGATGCAGTAAATGTCTCATCGTTGCCATATGCTGTTCCCACACTATTTGTTGCATAAGCTCTGACATGATAGGATGACCCGGGAGTCAATCCCGTTATATTTGCCGTGAAACTTCCTGTTCCGCTTCCATTTGATGTCTTTGTGTCGCTGATTGTCGGATTTGCTGTAGATGCCCAGCATATACCCCTCAATGTGACTTCAGCTCCACCGTCTTTTGTAATATTTCCTCCTGAAATTGCACCACTGGATGTAATTCCTGTAACTGCAACAGTTGTAAGCTCAGGTAATGCAAGCGCAACTGTTGAAAAAGTAATTTCATTTCCATATGCAGTACCTGCCTCATTGGTGGCATACGCTCTTATATAATAAGTCGTTCCGGGTGTCAATCCTGTAATAAGACTCGAAAAAACGCCAATGCCCTTACTGTCGGATGTATGTGAGCCTGTTATAACAGGCTGTGCAGCTGTTCCCCAGCATACCCCCCGGGATGTCACTTCTGCACCACCGTTGGAGGTGATATTTCCCCCAGTTTTGGCACTGTTTATTGTTATATCTGAAGCAACAACAGTAGATAAAGTAGGCTCTACAGGGTCCTCTTTGCAACCTGTTAAAAGAACAACTTCCCCTAACCAGAGTGTGACCAGCAGAACTGTATAAAATCTCAATTTCATTTTCATTTGATGATAGAATTACTTACTTGTTTTAAACTAATTTCTGATATTTAAATTGTGTTCTTGAATTTATTTTAGCTTACTGGAAATAACCAGAAAGAAAATCCATGCAAATAAAGCTCTGTTTTTAAACCTGTCAAAAGAAATTTGATCACAAGTACAAAACTTGTGATGAACAGGCGGTTATAATAAACCCGAGATTATACTTTCAGTCCTTGATACACCGGACTGACATACCGTAATTTTGACTATTAGTAGCCCTGAATAGTTTTTCGCTGTCATTCTGTATATGACGGTACCATACATTCGGGGAAATTAAAGTTGAAGTCCACCAGTAGCCGAAACCGTTAATATTCTGGAAGACTCCGGCATCAGTACGCCATCCGCCGGGAAGGGCAGTAAAGTCATATGCATCGGTTGCTCCAGTATTAGGAGATGACCAGTGGGCTGTTCCGGTTTCTTTCAGTTTTCCCCCTGCCACCAGTTCTCCGCCCAGGTAATCCTTCAGTGTCAGCCAGTCATTATCGGTCGCTACATGCCATCCGGTGGGACAGAGTTTGCCGGTATTAACTGTATACCAATTGTACAATGCTCCATATGTGCCTTTGTTTGAAGCATTGTTGCTATACCAGCAATAGCCGCTCGTAGTAAGGCTGCTCCATGCTGAAGTGCCTTCTGTCAAAGCAATTGCTGTTCCATCATTTAATTTTGTTGTCTTCATGTTTTCCTTCATCCATACCTGTGTTCCAATCCGTATTACATTATAGGTATTACCATCATTATCATTGACTGTCAGCGGATCGGTCGTAAATTGCATATCAGAACCATACGAAGTTCCGGCACTGTTTGTAGCATAAGCCCTTACATGATAGGTTGTATTAACAGCCAGTGAAGTCATATTGCTTGTAAATGTTCCTGTACCGGTCCCATTTGTAGTATGGCTGTTTGCAACGGTTGGATTGGCAGCTGTGTTCCAGCAAACACCACGTGCAGTGACCGTCGACCCTCCATCGCTTGTCACCGTTCCGCCTCCGGTTCCTGTTGTAGTTGATGTTGCAAAAGGTGTAGAGGTGGTAACTGTTGGTAATAAGGGACTTGTTTTGAATTGAAGTGCTGCACCGTACCCAGTGCCCTGTGAGTTCGTTGCGTAAGCCCTTACATAATATGTCGTATTCCCAGTCAATCCGGTAATATTACTGGTGAACACCCCGGTACCTGACCCGTTAGTTGTTTTTGAGTCTGTAATATCCGGAATAGTTTTTGTGCTGCTCCAGCAAACACCTCTTGCTGTCACTGCAACTCCACCATCAGATGTAATGTTTCCTCCTGATACAGCAGAAGTCTGTGTAATTCCTGTAACAGATGTAGTTGTCAGCTCGGGACCCGAGAACAGGCTGGTAGTAAATGTAACCTGATTACCATAGGAAGTGCCTTCATCGTTAACTGCATAGGCCCTTACATAATACAAGGTATTGGATTTCAGATCAGTTATGTTGCTTGTAAATACTCCCTCACCGTATCCGTCGGTTGTTCTTGGATCCTTAACATCAGGTGACTTTTTAGTACTCCAACAGACCCCTCTTACAAGAATGTCAGAATTGCCGTCGCTGGTTACAAAACCGCCGCCTTTGGCGCTGGATGGACCGATTTCGGTGACCAGAGCTGTTGTAAGTTTAGGAGGTCTCAGAATTACGCATCCCGGAATGAAAAGTGTCAAGAAACATATTGTCAGGAATATATGGAACTCATTTCCTTTTTTCATCTTAATAAACTATAAAAATAACCGAAGACAGGAATTTGACTTTTATTATATAATTGATATCAATGATAAAAATACTAAAATTTCCCGATTCTGAATTTAATATTTTTCAATTTTGACAAAACCAGGTCCTTCTACGGCTAAATCAGTTTCTTTTTGAGATGACAAAATGTGAAAAAGCATTCTATTTTGTTTGTGACATATTTTTCAAAAATCAAAAAGTCAAATTATCGGTGATTTCCTTTCCTTTTCTTTATCCTTTTCTTTAAGCTTCTGCTTTTGAGGGGAATCATAAGGTATTGTAAACCTGAAATCAGTTCCTTCACCCGGATTTGAGATTACCCATATTTTTCCACCAAGAAGTTCGACATAGGCTTTACATATAGATAAACCTAGTCCGGTTCCGCCAAATTTTCTTGAAATTAGGTTATCGACCTGGAAGAACCGTTCGAATATTTTTTTATGATGCTCCTGAGGTATACCGATCCCTGTATCCTTTACGAAGAATTCGAGATTGCCATCTTTCAGTTTATATCCAAAATCTATCCGGCCTTCCCTGGTGAATTTGGTGGCATTGTTTATAAGGTTTGACAGGATCTGAATCAGCTTGATCCCATCTGTTACAATAAATGATTTTTCATCGGTCAGACCAGTTTCAAGATTGATTGAAATAAGATCTGATTTTTCCTTGTAGCTGAACTGCTCATCGAGCGTTCTCAATGATGAATTAAGGTTAAATTCCTTAATATTAAGCTTAACCTGACCGCTTTCTATATTTGCTATATCGACTATATCGTTAATAATAGAGAGTAGCTGGCTTCCGCTTTGAAAAATGATATCGATGAACTGATGGCGTTCTTCCGTGGTCGTGTCAGGTTCATTAAGAAGTGCTGAAAAACCAATTATGGCATTCATTGGGGTTCTTATTTCGTGCGAAACGTTGTGAAGAAAAGCGGTTTTAAGCCTGTCACTCTCTTCAGCTTTTTCCTTTGCAGCAATAAGCTCCGACTCTGCTATTTTGCGGAGGGTTATATCCTCAATCATCACAAGGAAATACTGAACCTCGTCATTGTTATTCCTTATTATGCTGATTGTCGCAGATCCCCAGATAACACTTTTATCCTTACGTATATACCTGTTTTCAGTGTGATAAACAGGTAACTCTTCGCCCACCAGACGAAGAAGAGAGATATCATCTCCAGCAATATAATCAGGATGAGTGAAACTTCTAATAGTAACGGATTTTAGTTCTTCCTCCTTGTAGCCAAGCATTTTACAGAAGGCAGAATTGGCCCGAATAATTGCGAGGTCCTTCCCTGTCATTGCAATGCTTATCGGACTCTCTTCGAAAATCTTACGGAATCGTTCTTCACTTTCCCTGAGAGTCTCCTCAGCATATTTCCTCTCAGTAATATCCCTGCAAATAGATTGAAAATACTTGACCCCTTCAATTTCAACTTTTCGGGCACTTATTTCCACCGGCATCAGGGTGCCGTCTTTCCTAACATGGACGGTTTCATAGGTGGAATACCCCTTTTCATCAAGGTTCCTGCTCTCATTCTCAAATTCCTTGACAGCCGACGGGGCCCTGATTTTTGCAAGGCTCATCCCAATAAGTTCATTCCTTTCTCGCTGATAAGCCTCAAATGCTCTGTCGTTTGCTTCAATAATGAGCATATTCCGGTCCGTAAGAAGAATTATATCATTGGCGTATTTAAGTATATAGTCAAAGTGTTTCCGTAAAGCCAGATGATCAAGCTCTGTTTCATACTTTTCGCGGTAAAATCTGGCATTTTCGTTCCATTCAATAGTTCCTAAAACAAGACCAAAAGTGACGATGAAAAGGATTATTATTATAACAATCATTGTCATCTGATCATTAAGTGCAGTAAAAACCTCACTGTGACTGACTTTTGCAACCATGTACCACGGAGATCCCGGAACCTTTCTCATGGCTGCAAGCACAGAGGCCCCCCTGTAATCGACTCCATCAAGTGTACCTTCAATACCTCGCACTGCCATTGCTTCCGGCAGCTTTTCCTCTGATAACGACTTTCTGAGTTCGAGCTCCGAATTCTTTTTAAATCGTAGTTCACTCAGGTAAAGAATCTCGTCACCTTCCTGTCTAACGAGAAAGGATTCAGTTGTTTTACCTGGCACCGGCCATACCTGAACCAGAGGATAAAGAATCTCTTTTGGATCGATCCTGATTGCAAGCAATCCAAATACTGTAGAGTCCTTTTGCCAGGAATTGATAAGCGGAATTACCAGATCCAGATGAATATAACTAATACTGCTAGTCCTGTGAAGATCTGTAAGAATGCCCGATTCAAGTTTTAAGAGATCCGGGAACAAGGTCTTCAGGCGATCACCCATAATTGTGTCTTTGTTCGGATAATACCCCCTGACAATACCGAGTGAATCGATGAGAAGCACATTTTTATATTCGTTACTTCTGGTAACTGATTTCAGACTTGCCCTTATTTCACTCCGCAGCTTTTCATTATTCTTACTATGCAGATATTCGTACAGAAGTTTAATGAAAGGTGCATTCTCCCCTATCAGCACTGCATCGCTTAACCTTTCATTTCTCCATTGAGCTATCTGACTTACTTTTAGGTCTGCAATAGCTGAAAGTTCAAGATTCTTGTCCTTCAATAATCTTGCCTTCTGGCTTTTATAATAGAGCAACCCCAGCAAGATACTGCTTGCTGAAATAATTATAAAAAGAACAATTAACAGCCATGGAGTTGCTGGTCTTTGCCTGTGCGAAATCATTCTTGTTCGCCCTTAGAAGTCTGTTTGAAAAAATAAAATCCTTCCCATCATTGAATTGTAAAACTAATACTTTGTCCAAAAAGTATTTCAATCCTCCCGTTTTATTAGATCAGACAGGGATTCTTTCTTCTTAATGATAACCGAAGCGATAATTGAAACCAGAAGTATTAAAACAATTATAGCAAGTGAAATTAATATAGGTATTTCAATATGAAAATAGGATGCAAGCATTTTCAAACCTACAAATGAAAGTACGATAGCCAGGCCAACTTTTAGAAATCTGAATAATCCCATTATTCCCGAAACGGCAAAATAAAGCGAACGAAGTCCCAGGATCGCAAAAATGTTTGATGTGTAAACTATAAAGGTATCCTTGCTGATGGCAAGAACTGCAGGTATGCTGTCGACGGCAAATATCAGGTCGGTTGATTCAATTACAAGCAGTACAAGGAATAAGGGTGTTGCAAACAGTTTATTATTCTGCTTTACAAACAGATGGTCCTCATGCAGTGTGTCTGTAACCGGAAGAAATTTCCTGAACAACCTGACAAGTGCATTCTTTTCAGGTTCGACTTCCACATCCTCTTTCTGAAGAAGCATTTTTACACCGGAAAATACCAGGAAACCACCAAAAAGGATCACTATCCAATGGAACCTGTTTATCAGCGCGACACCGGCAAAAATAAATATACCCCTCATTATCAATGCTCCTAAAATACCCCAAAACAATATTTTATGCTGGTATTGGGGCTTAACTGCGAAATATGAGAAGATCAGTATGAATACAAAGATATTGTCAATGCTAAGTGAATACTCAATCAAATAACCAGTAAGAAATTCAAGAGCCTTGGTCCTGCCGAACTCGAAATAAACAAAAACATTAAAAATCAGAGCGATTGTTATCCAGACTGCACTCCAGATAAGAGCCTCCTTTAATTTTATCTTATGGGCCCTCCTATTCAATACACCAAGGTCGAGGGCAAGCACTGTAACAATTACTATATTAAATACGACCCAGAATAAAACACCTGCATCCATAAATTCAAATTGATCTGCAAAGCTAAAAAATAATTCATTTCTTTTACTTCCATTATCTGCGTATAAATTGGGGCTGAAATCATCATCATACCCTAAGGATTTAATATTTTTCAGGAAAATCTTTTCTACATTTAACGCCAGAATTTAAAAATAGACCCATGAAACAACTAAAAACCATTACCCTTGTTTTTATAATCTCAGTTGGTATAATTCCATCCCTTTCTTTCTCCCAGAAAAACAGTTCGGGTTTAAACAAAATCAATTCTGAGGATCTCAGGACGTATGTATCCTTCCTTGCGTCACCTTCAATGAAAGGAAGGTCAAACGGGGAATCTGTACTTGAGATAGCTGTGAACTATATAGTTTCACAGGCAAGTCTCATGGGTCTCCGGCCAGCCAATGGAACAAGTTATCTTCAGCCTTATACCATTATGAAGAAATTTATTGATCCAAAGAAATCAATGATAAAAGTATTCCGTTCAGACATGGATTCTGTTCAGCTTATGGAACCTATGTACCAGCTTTTTCCTGCAGGTGCAGCTGATTTTGAACTTGAGGGGGAAGTTGCATTTGCAGGTTATGGTATCAAAGCAGAAAAATACAAATACAATGATCTTGAAAATATTGCTCCTGAAGGAAAGATCCTGCTGATGATGAATAGGTCTCCACTATCTGAAGATGGCTCCAAATACCTCTTTGAAGAGCCTATATGGTCATCATTCATGAGCATTCAGGCAAAGATTACCGGCCTTATGTTCTCAAAAGCAAAGGCAATTCTTATCGTTTCTGATCCAAAATCCGGATTTTTATCAATCGAACATCAATATCCCGGAATTGCACACGAACTGGAGTCAAGCAAGTATTTGAAAGGATCCAAGCCTTTGGTTTTTGATATGCCGGCTATGCCAAGAATAATTTTTGTTCACAGGTCTGTAGCTGATGAATTATTAAGAGGAACCGGACATACACTTGAAGAACTGCAAAAAACAATTGATTCGAATCTGAAATCCCAGTCTTTCCTAATCCCTGGCAAGAGATTAAAAATAACAGAAACGTCAAAGACCGAAGAAGTTACTCTTCACAATGTCGCTGCATGGATCGAAGGCAGTGACCCCGAACTTAAAAAAGAACTTGTAGTTTTCTCAGGGCACGCTGATCACGTTGGAGAATCGGGAGATAAGGTTTATCCGGGGGCAGATGATAATGCATCCGGTTGTGCTGCAATACTTGAGATTGCCCAGGCTTTTCAGAGTCTCGAGAAAAAGCCTCTCAGATCTCTTCTGTTCCTTTGGGTAACAGGGGAGGAAATAGGTTTGTTTGGTTCGCAATCGTATGTCAATAATCCCCTTTTCCCTCTTGAAAACACAGTCGCTGATCTCAACATTGACATGATAGGAAGAGTAAAGGGAGTTGCGGATACAACAGATGAGACTCCCATGACAGGAAAAAACGGGGTTTATGTAATAACCGGCAACCAGAGCAAGGAGCTGGTAGCAATTGCAGATGAGGTTGACAAAAAATCGCCAATCGAAATGGATTACAGCCTGAGTGGAAGGAGTCATCCTCTGCAGCTATTCTCAAGGAGCGACCATTATAATTTTGTGAAGAAAGATATTCCTGTTCTATTCTTCTCAACAGGATTGCATACAGATTATCATAAACCGGACGATACCTTTAATAAACTTGATTACGAAAAAATGGAGCTTATAACAAAAGCAATTTTTGAAATTGGTTATACTGTAGCAAACAAAAAGGCAAGGTTAGTGGTAGATAATCCTTACAGTAAATGGTAGATGGGGATATTAAAAAAAAGTCTTGTTAACCACCCCGTCATTACCCTTCGGGTATGACACCCCTCCTTAAATAAGGAGGGGAAAATAATGATATACAACGTATTAACTTTCTCCTCCTTTTAAAGGAGGAGTACCCTGACTGATAAGACAGGGGGAGGGGGTTGATTTTCAAGATAGACCCAAATATTTATTTTTTCACCGCGAAAAATGTCTGAACCGGAACAGAGTATTTTTTATCAATATCGGGTATTCCGCTACCATCTGTATCTTTCATTGAGCCAAGATATTCCATAAGGGCCAGCCATTCCTTCCCCTCCTGGGCACCTGGAGCAGTTACATTCATATCAATAATAGATTTTTTCATATCAGTAACCGGATTTCCTGAGGCATCCTTGGGGACAACATTAATAAGCCCGAAACTCATTTTCTTAATAATACCTACAAATTCCAGCATATAGGAATTAGCTGTAATTGAATACAGAGTTTTGTTCTTTTTTGAAAAATCAACATTCTTGATACTACCGTCTGAATGCATTATTTCAATCTTGCTTAACTTTTTTAGGAGTCCCTTGTCAGGGTCATATTCAACCCTTAGTCCGGAGTAATAGCAATAATTGTCAGGGGTTGATTTGTAAGCCACCTGAAGTATCTCAAGAATATTCTTCAGCTCTTTGCCTGTAACATAAAGTCTTGCAAGAGGATAACCCGGAATATTATCTGATCCTGATCCCAGCGACATGACACTAAAGATATCAGGAGCTGAGAGTACCCCGGGAATAAATTTATCCCTGATCACACCAGCAGCAACCATGCTGACATCACACCCTTCGGAAGAGTGTTTATTGACATAATAATGAATTGCATCTGCAACCATCGGGCCAAGATTGCTTGCCTTCAGATCACCGTTTATGTCGAATTCAAGGTGGAAATCAGTTTCAGCAACCGGATCAGAATATTTAATACCCAGTGGTGACAAAATGTCCCGGGTTATAAGGTCCTGCTGTCCACTGATAAGACTTTCAATTTCACCATCACCCATGACATTGTCATTAACTGGTATCAAATTGTAATCATCCAGCCTTAATTTACCATTTGACCAGCTTAAAGACATTCGGCCAATATACTGACCATTTTCACCTGCCTGAACAACAGGAATCCCATTAATGATTATTGGTTTATCAAGCTTTGAATGCGTATGACCGCTAATTATTACATCAATTCCTCCGACCGATTCAGCAAGCTTAACGTCTTCACCTGACCATCCTCCATTTTTATCCTTTGTAACTCCGGAGTGAGAAACACATATTATTAAGTCGCATTTTTCACTTTTGAGCTCCTTAACCATTTTCCTGGCAAAGGGGATCTGTTTCGAAAATTTAACCGGGCTGGCGGAGGGGGCTACGTCGACAGCATTCACTCCAAGCAGGGTAAAGAATCCAATTCTCAGGCCATCCCTGTCAATTATGAGTTTTCTGCTTATTACCCCGGCAGAAAAGAGTTTCTCAAGCCCGTCATCTATTGGATCACTGGAATTAAATACAGCATTCCCAGTAAGAATACTGGGTATTGGCCCATTTAATGCAGACTGATTGATTATTCCAGCCAGTTTCGCAGGGCCAAATTCAAATTCATGGTTACCGATAGAGACCAGATCGTACCCCATTTTTTTCATCAACCTGAGCTGAAAACCTGTCTTAGCCTCCAGAGCATAAAAAAGTGTTCCCTCTAAAAAATCCCCTGCATCAACGGTAAGGGTTATACCAGGATTTGCCTCCTTTTCAGATTTAAGAATAGCTGCCATCCGTGAGAAACCACCCATAGTTTTATCATTCCCTTTAATAAGAGGAGAATAGGTTGACTCATGTGGATAGCCGTTCAAGCGCGAGTGAATATCATTTGTGTGTAGAATTATTATTTTCTTTTCTGTCTGTGCTGAAAGTGTCAGAAAAAACGGTAATAATAAAAGAGTAAGTACTATTTTTTTCATATTCAATTGATTTTAAGCAATAAATGTATGCCATTTATAATGCATCTGCAACAATAAAAGTGCTTCCTCCAATGAAAACCATATCATTTTCGGATGCATTTGCCCGTGCTGATATTACAGCTGATTCCACATTTGGATAGCTTGCTCCTCTCAGGTTCCAGCTTGCAGCTTGTGCCATCAGGAGCTTCTCATCAAGCGCCCTGGGAACTGAAGCTTTTGTGAAATAGTAAACTGCATCGGTAGGGAACAGTGGCAGGACAAGGCTCAGATCTTTATCGCTCACGAAACCCAGAACTATATGAAGTCTGTCCTTCGGCATTTTTTTTACCTGATTCATTACATATTCCAGACCTTCCTTATTATGTCCCGTATCGCATATGATAAGAGGTTTCTTTCCTATGATCTGCCACCTGCCGGTAAGCTTTGTATTAACAGCAACTTTCCTGATGCCATCAATTAAATTGTTGTCGGTATGTTGAACAGTACCATTCAGTACACTAAAAGACTGATAAACGGCCTGCAGGTTTTTAGCCTGATAATCTCCTCCAGATCTAACTTCTCCCATGACTGATTTCCCGGATGATTTCTCCCTGATTGAATATTTTCTCTTCCCTTTGATGTAGTCAAAATCATAAAGCTCACAGCTGTAATTTCTATCGGCGAAAAATATTTCGGACCCGGTTTCAGATGCTTTTTCTGTAAAAACCTTTTTAGTCTCCTTCTGGGTTTCACTGATTACAACAGGCACTCCTGACTTTATTATTCCGGCTTTTTCGCCGGCTACTTTTTCAAAGGTATTTCCAAGCAGGTCAAAATGATCATGACCTATATTTGTAATGACCGAAAGTATCGGATTTATTATGTTAGTTGAGTCGAGCCGTCCCCCAAGACCCACCTCAATAACTGCAATGTCAACACTGGTTTTGGCGAAATAATCAAATGCCATGCCTACAGTCATTTCAAAGAACGATGGCTTTAACGAAATAATAAAGGAGGAATTTTTACTAATAAATTCAGTTACAGCATTCTTAGGGATCATCTTACCATTGACCATGATTCTTTCCCTGAAAT
Source organism: uncultured Bacteroidales bacterium (assembly GCA_963701745.1). Lineage (GTDB taxonomy): Bacteria > Bacteroidota > Bacteroidia > Bacteroidales > VadinHA17 > LD21. The sequence continues at coordinate 223,882 of CAVPBE010000002.1, forward strand.
CTTTAAGATGCGGAGAAGTATATAGTCCTGTTTTATAACCTGCTTCCATAAGGACCGATGCGATCATATGTGAAACTGATCCCTTGCCATTGGTCCCTGCGACATGTATGGTCCTGTACCCTGAGTGCGGATGACCCAGATGCTCATCAAGATCCAGAGTATTTTGAAGATCATTCTTATAAGCAGCTTTACCAATCCTGTGATAGGCTGGAAGCTGGTTGTAAAGGAATTCTATTGTCTGTTTATAATTCATATACAAATTAACATACTTTCAACATACGCAACAATGTATTCTTTATTTTAGTTAATTTTGGCGGGTGCTGAAGGTATCTATTTGCAAAATACAGCTCATTGATTTTAAATTACTTAACTATGAAGAAAAAACACAATAAAAAACTTTTCATTATTGATACAAATGTTTTACTGCACGATTACAAATGCATTTATAATTTTGAAGAAAATGACGTCATCATCCCCATAGTAGTTCTCGAGGAACTAGATAAATTTAAAAAAGGAAATGATTTAATTAATTTTCATGCACGGGAGTTTACAAGGGAACTTGATAAGCTTTCGGGAGATATGCTTCTGACGGCTAACATCCCTCTGGGAGAGAACCTTGGAAATCTCCATATCGAAACAGGGCGTGATTTTTCTGAAAAAGTCAACCAGTCATTTCCCGAAAGAACCGCTGATCATCGTATCCTTGCTATTGCCGAGTATGTGTGTAATTCTAACAAGGATAAAACAGTAGTTCTTATCACCAAGGATATAAATCTGAGGATGAAGGCAAAATCGCTCGGGATAATAGCACAGGATTACCAGAACGATAAAGTGGCAAACATTGATGATCTCTACAAGGGGATCCTGGTTCTTGAAGGTATTGATCATGCTTTGATAAGCAAGCTCTATGAAGTTCCTGAGGGAGTCAGTGTTTCGGATTTTAAAATCGATCCTGAAACAAAGGGGCATCAGTTCTTCATTATGAAAAACAGCGGGGCTAGCGCTCTTGCCCACTTTAATCCGGCAAACAAACTTCTGAACAGGGTGATCAAACAAACCACATACGGTATCGATCCCCGGAACGCCGAACAGACATTCGCTCTGGATGCTCTTACAAATCCCGACATACAGCTGGTTTCTCTTACAGGCAAGGCAGGTACCGGTAAAACCCTGCTTGCTCTTGCTGCAGCTCTTCAGCAGCATAAACGATATAAGCAGATATTTCTGGCAAGACCAATAGTCCCACTGGCAAACCGTGATCTCGGATTTCTCCCTGGAGATCTGAAGGAAAAAATGGACCCTTATATGACTCCGTTGTATGATAATCTAACAGTCATTAAACATAAATTCAGTCACCAGAGTCCCGAGTTTCTTAGGATAAATGAAATGGTGAAAGAGGAAAAACTGGTTATCACACCTCTCGCATATATCAGAGGGAGAAGCCTTTCGAGTATCTTTTTCATAGTCGATGAAGCTCAGAACCTGACCCCTCATGAGATCAAGACTATCATAACAAGAGCCGGAGAAGGAACAAAGATGGTCTTTACCGGGGATATTGAACAGATTGACTCTCCTTACCTTGATACAGCATCAAACGGGCTTAGCTATCTTTCAGATAAAATGAAGGATCAGGATATTTTTGCACATGTGAACCTTGTTAAGGGAGAGCGTAGCTTCCTTGCAGAACTGGCAAGCAAACTGCTTTAGGATGATTACTGATCTTGAAAGTTTCAATTATTAATTCAAATAAATTAAACTATGAAAACCAACTTGTTAAGAATCATTGTATTTTCTTTTATAATACTTACAGGAGCGTCATCAGGAATATATGGGCAGGCCAGGCAGAAAAATTCAAAAAACCAGCAGAACAGAAGAAATGATAATTCTGTGAACATTCAACTTTTTAATGGTCAGGATCTTTCAAACTGGATATTCCACCTTAAGGATCCTGCTGTTGACCCTGCTTCAGTATTTACAGTTCAGAACGGAGTTATCCATATTAAGGGTGATCCATTCGGCTATATGAGAACCAAAGACACATACACTGAATACAAGCTAAATGTGGATTGGCGTTATCCGGGTGAAGCTTCAAACAGCGGTGTATTTGTTCATGCCCAGCTTCCGGATACAATATGGTTAAAGTGCTTTGAATGCCAGCTTAAGTCAGGAAGTGCCGGCGACTTTGTATGTATGAACGGAGCTAAAATGAATGAATTGAAACCCAATACAAGGGTCGTGAATAAGATGGCTGCATCATCAGAGAAACCAGTGGGGGAATGGAATACAATGGAAGTGACATGCAAGTCGAACACAATAGAAGTTTATGTTAACGGAACTCTTCAGAATAAAGCTACAGGTATTTCTGACACAAAAGGACATATTTGCCTCCAGAGTGAAGGCAAGGATATTGAATTCAGAAATGTTTTTATTACAAAACTCCCGCAGTCAAGTCGGAAATAATCAATGGAGATAGTCAGGAAAAAGGTAGCATTTCATACTCTTGGATGCAAATTGAATTTTGCTGAAACTTCGACAATTTCAAGGTCATTTCCTGAGGATCAGTTTGAAAAGGTCAAACCTGGCGCGATAGCTGATATTCATGTTATTAACACATGCTCGGTGACCAATATAGCCGACAGAAAATGCCGCCAGGTGATCAAGAAATGCATAAAAGAGTCGCCCGATGCTGTCATTGCCGTTATAGGATGCTATGCACAATTAAATCCGGGTGAGATCTCATCAATTCAGGGTGTCGATCTTGTCCTTGGAACAAATGAGAAATTCGATGCAGCGGCTTTTCTTGAAAGAATTGAGAAAAAGAAAACTGCAGAAATTCATTCAAATGGACTTGCTGCACCTGACCGTTTCCATCCCTCCTTTTCTATAGGCGACAGAACACGTTCATTTCTCAAGGTCCAGGATGGATGCGATTACAGTTGTTCCTACTGTACTATCCCGGTTGCAAGAGGGCGGAGCAGGAATCAGGATATAAGCTCCCTTATCCTGCAGGCTGAGAAGATTGCCGGGAAAGGGATAAAGGAAATTGTCCTGACAGGAGTAAATATTGGAGATTATGGCAAATCGACAGGAGATAATTTTGAATCATTGCTGAGGGAACTGATAAAGGTTGAAGGAATTGAAAGGTACAGGATCTCATCAATTGAACCTAACCTGCTTACTGATGATATAATTTGCCTGGCTGCTGAATGCAAAAAGATATTACCCCATTTTCATATTCCTCTTCAGAGCGGTTCCGACAAAGTGCTGAGGCTTATGAGAAGAAGATACAAAAGAGATCAGTTCGAAGAGAGGATAAAGTTTATCAGGAAGAATATACCAATGGCTGGAATTGGGGCCGATGTTATTGTGGGTTTCCCTGGGGAATCAGATAGTGATTTTGAAGATACAATGGGTTTTCTAAATGAGATGCCTGTATCCTACCTGCATGTTTTCAACTTTTCTGAACGGCCGGGTACAGAAGCTGAAAAGATGTCAGGTAAAGTACCCTTCAGTATACGCGAGAATAGAAGCAGGAAACTGATAAGCCTTTCTGAAAGAAAGCATCTTGAATTCTCAAAGCAGAATATGAAACGGTCCGATGAAATCCTTTTTGAACATAACAGGAGTGAAGGCATGATTACAGGCTTTACCGGGAACTATCTCCGGGCAGAATATCCCTGGAAAGCAAGTCTCGCTGGCACAATTAAAACCGTCAGATTGACTGGAATTTCAGGAACAGGCAGAATGACGGTTGAATTAATCGATTAAAACATGAAAGATCTTAAAGCACTGTGTGCTGAAATTGAATCCGTAGCCAGAATGGCCGGTGAATTCATAAAAAAGGAGTCGGCTGTTTTTAATATAAACGATACCGAAACAAAAGGATTAAACAACTTTGTTACTTATGTGGACAAAGGATCAGAGAAGATGCTGGTTGAAAAGCTTTCTCTTCTGGTCCCGGAAGCCGGGTTTATTGTTGAGGAAGGGACCTCTGCAAAAAAAGGATTAAAATACAACTGGGTAATAGATCCCCTTGATGGAACAACCAATTTCCTTCATGGAGTGCATCCCTACTCAGTAAGCATAGGATTAATGAAAAACGACGAAATAATTGCCGGAGTGGTTCATGAAGCTGGCGGTGATGAAACTTTTACAGCCTGGAAAAATGGCGGTGCCTGGCTCAATGGCAAAAGAATCAATGTTTCATCAACTCCAAAATTGTCCGGATCTCTTGCAGCAACTGGTTTTCCATATAATCTTTTCGACAGGCTCGAACCATATATGAATCTCCTCACATTTCTTGTGAAAAACACACATGGCCTGAGAAGGCTTGGTTGTGCCTCTATCGACCTGGCTTATGTAGCATGCGGCAGGTTTGATCTTTTCTTTGAATACGACCTGAAATTGTGGGACATTGCGGCAGGAATGCTTATTGTAAGGGAAGCCGGTGGCAGGTTCAGTGATTTTTCAGGTAACATGACCAAACTTACTGGCGATGAGACGATAGCCTCGAATTCCCTTATATTTTATGAGACACTTGAAATAATCAGTAATTTTATGAAGGATAAGTCAAGGTAACTTAATGGGAACTGTCGTATACTATATTTTCTTCGGAATAAACTGGATAATAACCCTGTTGCCACTCAGAATTCTGTATATATCATCTGATGTACTCTTCCTGCTACTGTATTACTTCCCATCTTACAGGAGAAAAATAGTCACTGAAAATCTCCGGAATTCCTTCCCTGAAAAATCAGAAAAAGAGATAGAAATTATCGGGAGAAAGTTTTACAGGCACCTGGCTGATCTGTTTGTTGAAACCCTCAAGCTTACTCACTTCAGCCACAAGGAGATAAAAAAGAGGTTTAAAGTAATCAATCCTGAGCTGATCGAACGTCTTTATGATTCAGGACGAGATGTAGCAATAGTCTACAGTCATTATAACAATTGGGAATGGTTGTCGGCTTTCTTACCGATGTTTACAAAATACAGGTGCATAGGAGTATACAAGCCATTGCAGAATAAAATGTTAAATAATTTCATTAATAATAACAGGATAAGAAACAAAGGGGAACTGGCTCCAATGAAAATGATTGTAAGGAGAATTGTTGAAAACAGGAATAATAACATCAGGGCTATGTACGGATTCATGTCGGACCAGACACCTGCAAAAACCCTTATTGAATACTATACTGATTTCCTTAATCAGGAGACTCCGGTATTTCTTGGAATTGAGAAGATCGCTGCAAAATATGACATGGCAATAGTGTTTCTAAAGGTTCAGAAGTTCCGCCGGGGATATTACAATCTGACCATAGAACTTTTATTTGAGAGTACAAAAAACCTTCCGGAATATATGGTGACCAACACCCATGTCAAACGTCTGGAAGAATTGATCAGAGAAGGACCGGAGTACTGGCTCTGGACGCACCGGAGATGGAAATATAAAAAAGAAGTCATACATGATTAAAACAGCTGTTGTTATACTTAACTGGAATGGACTGCTCTGGCTGCAGAAATTCCTTGCTACAACGGCCAGATTCTCGGCCAGCCCCGATACAGTTGTTTTTTTGGCCGACAACGGTTCAACAGATCGTTCAGCAGAGTGGGTTTCAAAGAATATTAGTGATGTCACAATAATAAAATCCGAAAGCAACCATGGTTTTGCCGGCGGTTACAATATTGCTCTTAATCAGATATCTGCTGAATACTTTGTGCTTCTGAACTCCGATGCTGAAGTTACTGAAGGCTGGCTTGACCCTTTGATTAAACATATGGATCAGAATCCTGATGTGGCATCCTGCCAGCCCAAGATAAGGGCGTTTCACGAAAGAGACCATTTTGAATATGCCGGTGCGGCAGGCGGATATATAGATAAATTTGGCTATACATTCTGCAGAGGACGGATCTTTGAAAATGTAGAAAAAGATACCGGACAGTATGATAACACCGTAGATATTTTCTGGTCCTCAGGAGCTTGTATGATGGTAAGGGCGGAAGCATGGAAGAAATGCGGGGGTTTTGACGATGATTTTTTTGCGCATATGGAAGAGGTCGACCTATGCTGGAGATTTCATCTGGCCGGATTTCGTGTCTCCTGTGTTCCGAGATCAATAATTTATCATGCAGGGGGAGGATCGCTGCCTTATGATTCAAAAATAAAGACTTATCTCAATTTCCGCAATAATCTTTTCCTGCTCTATAAAAACCTTCCTGACAACAAGTTGCACAAAACAATCCTTATCCGTAAGGTACTTGACGGAGTGGCAGCTATAATGTTTATTATTAAAGGCAGGACAGGAAATGCAAAAGCTGTCCTGAAAGCTCATATCGATTATTATAAAAATATTAAAAAACTAAAGGTTAAGAGAGAGTCTGTGAAAAATTTAACAATAAATAAAACTCTGAGTCATTTAGTGAACAAGTGTATTGTTTTCAGGTTTTATATAAAAGGGGAAAAAACCTTCAGCAGTATCAACATCTGAAATTGATTTGAATGAAAACATACCAGTTCATAGTGTTCTTTGCAGTTGTACTCACAATTTACTCACTTGCAAATATTTATATTTATTCCAAAGGATATGGATCAATAATTGCCTTCCAGAATAATAGGATCTGGTATCTGGTAGTTTTTATCCTTTTCGCCTCCACATTTATTTTTGGAAAGATACTGGAAGCACGCCACAGCTCAGTTTTATCAGATATACTAAATATTATTGGTGGGTTCTGGATGGCTTTTATGCTTTACGGATTTATCTTCCTTTTTCTTTCAGACCTAATAGCATTGGCTCTCAGGATAGCAGGAGTAATTAATGGCGATAAAATAATGGTTTTCAGGAAATGGTCATATATTCTGACACTGCTTATATCCTTCATTCTTATTGCCGGTGGATTTGTTAACGCAATTGTTCCAGCAGTGAAGAGCTACGATATCACTATCAATAAATCGGCCGGAGAATTGAAGGGCCTCAGGATTGCTGCTGTCTCAGATATTCATCTTGGAAGTGTCATCAGGAAAAGGAGTATTAAAAAGCTTTCTCAGATCCTTTTTAAGCTTAAACCTGACCTGGTCTTGCTTCTGGGTGATATTGTGGATGGTGAAATTGGTCCGGTATTGCGTGGTGATCTTCTGCAGTATTTTACATGTCCGAAATGCAGCGACGGACTCTATGCAATTACCGGGAATCATGAATTCATAGGAGGTGCAAAAAAAACAATCCCGTATATTGAAAGCAAGGGAATAAGAGTTTTAAAAGATGAGTCGGTGACAATAGAAGGAGGTATTCAACTGATTGGCAGACTTGACAGGGATTCAAAAAGATTTTACGGCGCAGAGCGCAAACCACTTGAGGAAATAATGAAGTCAGTTGATCCCGCCAAACCCATTATACTCCTTGATCATCAACCCATTGAACTTGGCGTAGCAGAGAAGAACGGGGTCGACTTACAGCTTTCAGGTCATACTCACAATGGTCAGATGTGGCCATTAAATCACCTTACAGCCAGGATGTATGAACTAAGCTATGGATATAAGAAAAGAGGTAATACTCAATATATTGTATCTTCCGGATTCGGACTGTGGGGTCCGAGAGTAAGATCGGGCAGCCGGCCTGAAGTGCTGTTGATCAATATTAAGTTCTTAACTGAACCTGACACAGCTAAAAGATAATAGAATTAAAGGAGATCATAAATCTTCTCCAGAGTCATGCCTCTGGAACCTTTAATAAGTATCAGACTTCCCTTAAGAGGTTCTGCCTTAAGACGCTCCCGCAGTTTTATAATATCATGAAATGATGTGAAATCAGTTCCGGCAGAGATCTTTTCAAAGGTGCTCCCAACCAGGAATATATTTCCGGGTTTCATGGAACTGAGCACTTCCAGAACCTTCAGATGCTCCTCATCGCTCTTATCTCCGAGTTCCAGCATATCTCCAAGGATCAGTATCTTTTTGCTCGTTTTTAGTTCATTAAATGATTCAATTGCCGCCAACATACTTGTCGGGTTTGCATTATAGGAGTCGCATACCAGGGTATTATTTGCAGTTGTTTTTATCTGCGACCTGTTATTACCCGGCTGGTATTTTCCAACGGCTTCAGCTATCTCTTCCATATCGATCCCCAGAAATAGCCCTGTTGCTATGGCTGCCTTAATATTTCCAAGGTTATATGCACCAAAAAGACCTGTCTGAATTTCATGAGTCTTATGCTGATATTTTACTCTTACAGCCAGATTCATCTCTGAAGGCAAAGCTTCCACAACCAGTTCCACACCTGTCGGATTTGAGTAGGGAACACCCCTGTTTACAAGCTTATATATCTTTTCTGTCAGGAACGGATTCTTATCATCGTAAATTGCGATACCATTTACTTTTCTGAGGTGCTCATAGAGCTCAGTTTTAGCCTTCAGGACTCCTTCAAATGATCCAAAACCCTCAAGATGAGCTGTTCCAATGTTAGTGATTATGCCATAATCGGGCCGGGCAACATTGCATAATGCCCGGATCTCCCCAAGGTGGTTTGCCCCCATTTCAAGGATCATCATCTCGGTATCATCAGGTGCCGATAAGATGGTCAGAGGCAATCCTATTTCATTGTTAAGGTTTCCTTTAGTATAATGGACTTTAAGCTTCTTTGACATTATCGCAGCAATAAGTTCCTTTGTGGTTGTCTTGCCATTTGTGCCGGTAATCGCAAGCACGGGAGCCTTGATCATTTTCCGGTGACAGAGCGCCAGGGCTGCCAATTCAATAAGGCAATCGTCAACAAGGATTGTCTTTTCTGTTTCATACACCGGATCATCAATTACTGCATATGAAGCTCCCTTGTCAATAGCTTCTGCAGCATACTTGTTTCCATTGAAATTCTGGCCCCAGAGTGCAAAAAACAACTGGCTTTTTTTTATGTTCCTGGAGTCAGTTGAGACTCCGGTTGATTCTTCCCTGTATATCCTGTAAAGCTGTTCTGTTTTCATGTGAAAATAATTTTGATTTTATAGGACACATGGAACCCACATGTCTGGAGAATTATTTAAATTATTGTTTATGTTCGCAAAACATGCGGGTTTCATAACTTTAAAAAAAATGCCTCATTATGGTTTCATAATGAGGCAATATATATAAAATTCTTCTATTACCCTAAAATCCTGATGGACTTCCTACCCTTATCATTGCACACCTGAATCCGATATCATCCCGGCAGCTTTCCTGATCAAGGAATCTTCGGGTGGAAGGATTAAGCCAGTATGCCCTGTCTTTCCATGAACCTCCTTTATATACCCTGGCATTATCGTTTATAAGAGTGTAATAATCCTTCTCATCCTGAGCATACATTCTTGATGAACCTTTTTTATTGTCATCAACATTCCAGTCAGCCACAATTGAAGATGAAAGATCCCCGTCCCTGTAGTTCCTGTAATCACCCTTCTGATAATTGTATCTGTTTGCAACATCTGTATCTTTAACGGTATCAATATAAAGTTTGCCGAGTTTATCTTTACCTACAGTCTGCCCGTTAGCGTCTCTTCTGAGGTCGGTGTAGACATTTCCCCGGTAAGGATTAAAGCCGTCAACATCCTGTGATGTAAGAGGACGATAGACATCCTGAACCCATTCATTTACATTTCCTGACATGCAGTAAAGACCATAATCATTAGGCCAGTAAGATTTCACATCGGTGGTTATGCTCCCGTTGTCATTCAGACTTCCGGCAACTCCCATCATATCTCCCCTGCCTCGGACAAAGTTGGCCATCATCTCACCACGTGATTTTTTGGCTGCATTTCTTACGTTATGACCGTCCCATGGATAGATTCTTCTTTCATAAACCCTTTCTTCAAATGTATTGCCCCTGAGAGCATATGCGGCAAATTCCCATTCAGCTTCAGTTGGAAGCCTGTAGGCCGGCAGAAGCAAACCATCCTCAAAATTTGTACGCCTTTCTGTCTGATTTGGATTAAGACTTTCACGCAGCTGATTTACAACTCCTTCATATTGACCTGCAAGGTAAGCTTCTGTATTGAAGTTCTTTTCATTAAGCTGGTTTGGATCAGGATTAAGTTCTCCTTCATCGATCAGCAACTGCTCATTTACCCTGTCTGTTCTCCAGAGGCAGTAGTCATTTGCTTTAACCCAGCTGACTCCTACTACTGGATAGTTATTATATGAAGGGTGCCTGAAATAATATTGTACATAAGGGTCATTGAAACCCATCGGACTCCTCCATACAAGGGTGTCAGGCAAAGCCCTTTTAAAAACTTCAGGATAATCCTTATAGACTCTTTTAATCCAGAAGAGGTATTCGCGATAGTCTACGTTCCTTACTTCTGTCTCATCCATGTAGAAAGAGGATACTGTAACAGTTCTTGGAATATTATTCCAGTCGAACATAACATCCTGTTCCACACGGCCCATCGTAAAACGACCTCCTTCAATAAGCACAAGGCCCGGACCCGTCTTTTGTTCCGCACCTAATGCAACTTCAAATCCTCCATTGTCAGGGTCATTATACTTCCACCCCGTAGTGGATGAAACGTTATCCCCTTTTTTGCTGCCCTTGCACGAAAAGAGAATCAGTGCAGCAATAAATATAACCGACAAGGTTCTGAATCTATACATAACTCCTTAATTTTAATGGCATTTATGAATTTATAAATTTACTTTTATTCTGAAAAAGTTTTTTCGGACACCAAATATAACTACATATAAGGTGCATTTATTGTACTGAATTTAATTCTTTTTTCAACATTGTGTAAACTGAATGTCAGGCCTGTCTGATGGACAAGTGAAAATGGTACTAAAGAATTTGCTGAAGTGAGATTGAATCTGTAATTGTAAAACAAGCCAATTTTTTCCCAGCGCAATGAAAATCCTGCCTGCACATCAATATTCTTATTATTATCAAACATGAATAGGGAGCTGAATGACAGGGAATTGCTTTGAAGCACTGCTCCGGCACCTGAACATATATAATTACCCTGCATTTCAAATGTGACCAGCGGCATAATTTTAAGTCCACTCCCCTTGTTCAGATCAATATCTGCAATTAAGTTGATCAGAAATTTGCGTTTCAACTTGTCAGAAGATGATCCGTTTCCGTAAAGATCGGGCTGAGTAAGATGTGCAATGGCGAATCCTCCGGCAAATCTTCTGTAAAAAACCATAAAACCTGTCCCTACATCAAATACTGCCGGGTTTTCATTTGACATTAATTCGGAAGACGGTCGCGATATTATACCCATTTGATCAATCTGATCCGGAAAAACTGCATTGCTGAAATTAAACCCACGATGGAAAAATGCTGCAGACAGTCCTGCATAAATAAAAAGATCTTTCCCCGCCTGTAAAAAATAAGAGTATGACAGTCCGCCCCTCAGATCGTTGACTATTCCTCCGATATAATCATTTGAAATATAGAAACCAGCTCCTCCGTGTAAAGACTTGAAGTATGAATCATATGAAAGAAATACTGAATGAAAATTATAATTATTCCCCGGATAAAAATTAAGATATGAGATCCTCATAGTCCCGTCAAGGCTGCTTCCCGAAAAAGCAGGGTTATTAACTATCATGGTCTGGTAACCCGGACCATAATTCGTCTCCTGACAAAATAATGACTCAGAAACAATAAAAATTATGATGAAAGCCAGCCCGGGTCGTTTTATCATATTGTACCAAACTGTAAGATCAACGTATAGAACCTGTCCAAAATTTCATCCAAATCAATTTTCATTCCGCAAAATAAATTAAAAACCTGAACTACATTTATATCTTTGCCCTGAATAATGGTGAGACCGGTTCAAATAGCATGTTTTGCGGTTATGCTTTTCTCCCTGAATTTAACCCTCAGCGGAATTACGGAAAGTTATTCTTCATCTTCAGTTCTCTCTTCAGGAAAGTGGTTTAAAATTGCAGTTACGGAAGATAACATTTACAGGATTGACTTTTCAAGGCTGAAACAACTTGGTCTGGATTATCCCTCTAATCCAAGGATCTTCGGTAACAATCAGGGTCAGTTATCATACTTCAATGACGGTTCAGGACCTGATGACCTTAAGGAAATTGCAATATATACAAATACAGGCAGTGACGGAATCTTTAATGAAGGCGATTACCTGCTTTTTTACGGCAAAGGGACAAACCGGTGGATTTATGATAATTCAACCGGAGATTTTAACTATCTGAGACACAATTATTCCGATACTGCGTTCTATTTCATTACCTCCGGCCCTATACCGGGTAAAAGAATCGTAAATTCAACCGGTTCTTTGTTACAGCCGAATTACTTTTCTGCTGTTTCAGATATCTTGTATATTCATGAAAAGGAGAGTGAGAACCTTCTCCATTCCGGAAGAGAATGGTACCAGCCTGCAAGTTCTTCAAAGGAACTTGAAGTAAATCCCGGATTTAAAGACATTGTACCTGCCGATAAGATAAAGTATACTATCAGGGTTCTTGCAAGAGCATCTGCTTCAACAATTTTCAGATTTACTGAAAATGGTACCATTATTAGCACTTTTCCTGTAAATGGGATTAATCTTTCTTCGACAACGGGAACTTATGCCCAGGCTGAAATGACAGAAGGGGAATTTGTTCCAACATCCTCCCAACCTGCATTTAAATTGTCATTTGTAAATAATGGCGAAATATCGGCAAAAGGATGGATCGATTATGTAATACTTCATGCCAGAAGAGTGAATAAATTTGAAGGGGTAACATCAAGTTTTACAGACTCAAAATCATCAGGAAGCGGTATTGTTACAGAATTCACAATAAGAAGCTCAGTCGAAGGTGTCCAGATCTGGGACGTAACTGATCCTGTTTCACCTGAAGTTATCCAATATACCAGAACCAGTGAGAATATAATTTTTAAACTGGCAACTGACACGCTGAGGACTTTTATCGCCTTCCTGAACACCAAAACCGGAATCCCTGTAATAAAGCCTATGGTTTTGCCCAACCAGGATCTTCACTCTTCACCCCCAGCTGATATGATAATAGTAACGCATCCGCTATTTAAAACTTATGCTCTCCGGCTTGCTGAAATGCACAGAAAGAACAGCGGCCTTGCATCACTCATTGTAACTCCTGAACAGATATACAATGAATTTTCAGGTGGTATTCCGGATATCGTTGCCATAAGAAATTTTATGAGAATGAAGTTCCTGCTTCAGAAAGGAACGGATCATCCTCTTAATTACCTGCTTTTATTCGGGGATGGTTCTTTTGAAAATAAGACCCCTCCTCCTGGAAATACGAACTATATACCGACATACCAGACCCGGAATTCAAATATAATAATCTCGTCATTTACTTCAGATGATTTCTATGGCCTTATCGAAAATGGAGAAGGTGAAGTTTCAGGCACTGAGGATCTTGGTATCGGAAGGATCCCTGTATCGGATACTACTGAAGCCGGAATTGTTGTTTCAAAAATCGAAGGTTACATGAATCCTGCTAACCATGGAGACTGGAAAAATGTTGTTTGCATTACGGCAGATGATGAGGACGGCAATACCCATATGTCCGATGCTGAGGGTCTGGCAGCCTTAGTAACGGAGCGTGCCCCCTGGGTTAATGTCGACAAGATCTATTTTGATGCTTATAATCAGGTCACTACATCCACCGGCCAGTTTTATCCTGAAGTGACAAAGGCAATAGGTGACAGGATAAATTCCGGAACTCTTATTTTCAATTATATAGGACATGGAAATGAAACAAGCCTTGCTCACGAGAGGGTAATAACTTCTGATGATATAGACAGGTGGCAAAATATTTCTAAGCTTCCTCTTTTCATAACTGCGACATGCGAATTCAGCAGATTCGATGAAATTACTATCAACAGCGTTACCGGAATCATAACCGGGAAACCCTCATCGGGGGAAAAGATACTCCTTTACAGGAAAGGAGGTGCAATCGCCCTGATGTCAACAACACGGCTTGTATATTCAGCTCCAAACTATGCTCTCAACAGAAATATTTTTGAAGCTGCATTCGACAATGATCAGGAAGGTAAGGCTCAGAGACTGGGAGATATAATAAGGATAGCAAAAAACATGTCGGGAAACAATACAAATAAAAGGAACTTCCTGCTGCTTGGCGACCCTGCTGTCAGACTTTCATATCCATGGCACGGGAAGGTTTTTACTGATTCTATAAACAATGTTCCTGCAGGAGGCCTTATCGATACTTTAAAGGCGCTGTCATTAATTACTGTTGCCGGTCATATTGAAGATAATTCAGGGAATCAGTCAGATGACTTTGATGGTGTCGTTGCACCGGTGATTTTCGGTAAACCAACTGAAATTGTGACACTTGCAAACGATGGCGGACAGAAAATGCAATTTGAGGAACAGAATAATATCCTTTTCAGCGGCAAGACAAAGGTAGAAAACGGCAGGTTCAGATTCACATTCATAGTTCCGAGGGATATAGATTACTTACCGGGTAAGGGAAAGATAAGCTACTACGCTTATGATGAGACAAGAGATATGAACGGTAGTTTTTCGGGTATTACCACAGGTGGATTCAATAACAAAAATAATAATGATACTGAAGGACCAGTAATAAGTCTCTACTTAAACGACACTCTTTTTCGCAGCGGAGGAATAACCGACAGCAATCCCAGACTTCTGGCTCTGATAGAGGACATTGGAGGAATCAATACTGTTGGAACAGGGATAGGACATGATCTTTTATGCTGGCTTGACGATGACCGCTCTGCTCCATTTATTCTAAACAATTATTTTGAAAATGAATTCGGAAGCTACAGTAAGGGAAGCCTGATCTACAATTTCTCAGGACTTGATCCTGGAAGTCATACTATCACTTTGAAGGCCTGGGATAATTTCAACAATTCGAGTGAAAAATCAATAATTTTCCTGGTCGAAAAAGGAGAAAAATTCATCCTTAAAAACCTTTTTAATTATCCAAATCCTTTTATTGAAGGAACAAAAATTAGTGCAGAGCACAATCGTCCTGATGAAATGTTTGATGTAACCATTACTATTTTCAGTCTGAACGGATTAGTAATCAGAATATTAAAGACTTACATTCCATCGTTGGGGTACCGGCTTTCACCTGTGGAATGGGATGGTAATACATCAACCGGACAAAGAGCAGGGAGAGGTATTTATCCCTACAGGGTTACAATCACAGCAGGAAATGGTGAAACCTCCACTATTTCAGGGAGAATGATCATTTATTAACAGCCACACAATAAGTCGCAGAATTTTTTGTTCTATATTTGCGAAATCTAAAAAAGATATAAATCAGTATGAAGAAAAAAATTACTCCAGTTATATTATTCTTATTGCTATTTGCCGGCACCTCGAAGATCTATTCACAGGAATTGAATGCTATCCAGACGGTAGTCCCATTCCTTTCAATTGCACCCGATTCAAGGGCTGGTGCGATGGGTGACGCAGGAGTAGCAACTTCGCCTGATGCTTACAGTCAGCACTGGAATCCTGCAAAATTTGCTTTTATCGATGGGAAAGCGGGTGTTGGAATAACATATTCACCATGGTTAAGGAACCTTGTCCCTGATATAAATATTGCATATTTAACGGGATACTACAGAATTGATGAAAAACAGGTTGCAAGCGGAAGTCTTTTATACTCTTCATTGGGAGATGTTCCATTTACCGATGATTTCGGAAACCTTGAAAGGACTTTTAAACCTAATGAATTGGCGTTTGACCTTGGTTATTCAAGAATTTTTGCAGAAAACTTCTCAGGTGGGATTGCCTTCAGATTCATCTATTCAAATCTGACCGGCGGATCATATTCAGGAGGTGATGCAACAAAGCCGGGAATTTCATTTGCAGCAGATATTTCAGGTTATTACCGGAAAAATATCAGTATCTTCAGCAAGGATGGTGAAATCGCATTCGGACTCAATTTCTCCAATATAGGATCAAAAATGAGTTATTCTGACGGGCAGACCTCTGACTTCATCCCTATGAACATGAGGCTTGGTGGAGCCGGAACTATTAATTTTGACAAATTCAACAAACTCACCCTTGCAATTGATTTCAACAAACTTCTGGTTCCTACTCCTCCTGTATATAATAACGATATGGAAATAATTGACGGGAAAGACCCTAATGTTGGTGTTCCTGTTGCAATATTCCAGTCATTCTATGATGCGCCAGGAGGATTCAAGGAAGAGATGCGTGAGATAACTTCTTCAATCGGTCTCGAATATTGGTATAATAACCAGTTTGCATTAAGGACCGGATATTTTCATGAAAATGAAAGCAAAGGCAACAGGAAATATTTTACCGCCGGAGCAGGATTCAAGCTCAAAGGCTTCACGATCGATTTCTCATACCTGATGCCCACTGTTTCAAATCATCCACTTGCCAGAACACTCCGTTTCTCACTCGCATTCGATATAAATCCATTGAAGAACAACGGCAATTAGCTAAAATGAATATCAGAATAGGACAGGGAATTGATTTTCACCGTCTTGAACCAGGTCTTGACCTATGGCTCGGTGGAGTAAATATCCCTTCTGAACGCGGATGCGTTGCCTACTCTGACGGGGATGTCCTTCTACATGCTGTTTGTGATGCTCTTCTGGGAGCTGCCGGATTAAGGGATATCGGTTATCATTTCCCCGATTCTGATCCGGAATTTAAAAAGATCGACAGCAAAATCCTTCTTAAAAGAACTTTCGAACTGATAAAGGATAAAGGATACAGCGTTATTAATATTGACTGTACAGTGTGCCTTGAGAAACCAAAAATTTCGTCATATTCCTGTGAAATGAAGAATATCATTTCAGCCATTCTGGAAACGGCTTCCGAAAACATTTCCATAAAGGCCACAACAACCGAAAAGCTTGGATTTACCGGCAGAGAAGAAGGGGTGGTAGCACTGGCAGTTGCTCTGCTGAAAAAATTTTAAAACTTTCACTGAGATCCACAGAGCTTTAACAGAGAACCACAGAGGTTATCTGATGAACGACTCTGTGTACCTCTGCGTCTTCTCAGTGCTCTCTGTGTAACTTAAGATTTTTAAACCCCGGATCCTGTACCTCACACCATCTTTAAAGCCTCCTCAATAAGCTTGTCTTCAGCAATAAACGGAACTGTAACTTTCAGCCCGGGAGTTCTTCTCATCTCCCTTTCAAGTGTGAACATCGCACCTTCATTTCTTGCCCAGCTTCTTCTTGCAATACCATTGTTTACATCCCAGTGAAGCATCATTCTTAGCTTTTTCTCAGCTTCTTCTGTCCCGTCAAGTACCATCCCGAAACCACCATTGATCACCTCCCCCCATCCAACTCCTCCGCCATTGTGCAGTGAGACCCATGTCGCCCCCCGGAAAGCATCTCCAATGACATTCTGAACTGCCATGTCGGCAGTAAATTTTGAACCATCCCTTATATTGGAGGTCTCCCTGAAAGGTGAGTCGGTGCCCGAAACATCATGATGGTCCCTGCCAATTACAACCGGGGCGGAAATATTTCCTTGCCCTACAGCTGAGTTAAATGCTCTGGCAATTGCTGTTCTTCCTTCAGCATCTGCATAAAGAATTCTTGCCTGTGAACCTACAACCAGACTATTTTTTCCGGCTTCCTTTATCCATCTGATATTATCAGACATCTGTTGTTTTATCTCTTGAGGAGAATCTATGAGTAATTTCTCAAGGGTTTCAGAGGCGATCCTGTCAGTAATTACTAGGTCGGCAGGATCATTTGAGCAGCAGACCCACCTGAAAGGCCCGAAGCCATAATCAAAGCACATCGGACCCATAATATCCTCTACATAGGAAGGATATCTGAAATCTCCTGAAGAATTAAGAATTTCTGCACCTGCTCTGGAAGCTTCGAGAAGAAAAGCATTTCCATAGTCGAAGAAATATGTTCCGTTTTCGCAATGCTGATTGATAGCTTTCACCTGTCTTCTCAAAGATTCTCTGACAAGGTCGCTGAACCGTTCTGGATCAGAGGATATCATCCGGTTTGATTCTTCAAATGTGATGCCGGCAGGATAATAGCCGCCTGCCCATGGATTATGAAGTGATGTCTGGTCCGATCCGATATCAACCGTAATGTTATCCCTGGAAAACCGTTCCCACAGGTCAACAATATTTCCGTTGTATGCAATGGAAACAACCCTTTTTTCCCTTTTAGCCTCGAGCACCCTGATGACAAGCTTATCAATATCCGAAAAAACTTCATCAACCCAACCCTGGGAAAACCTTGTTTTAACGGCTTTTGGATTTATCTCAGCAATAACGGAAATTACTCCGGCAATTCCTGCGGCTTTTGGCTGGGCTCCCGACATACCTCCAAGCCCTGATGAAACGAACAGCTTAAGTTCCTTATGACCCTTCTCACTTTCAATCCTGCGGCACGCGTTGAGAATTGTTATTGTTGTACCATGGACAATACCCTGAGGCCCGATATACATATATGACCCTGCCGTCATCTGACCGTACTGTGAAACGCCAAGTGCGTTGAATTTCTCCAAGTGATCCGGTGATGAATAGTTTGGGATTACCATTCCATTGGTCACTACAGCTCTTGGTGCTTCCTTATTTGAGGGGAAAAGACCAAGAGGATGACCTGAGTTGATAACCAGGGTTTGTTCGTCTGTCATTTCCGAGAGGTACTTCATTGTCAGACGGTACTGAGCCCAGTTCTGGAAAACTGCCCCGTTACCTCCGTATGTTATAAGCTCTTGAGGGTGCTGGGCGACCTGTTCATCGAGATTATTTGAGATCATCAGCATTATCGCTGCTGCATGCTGTGACCGGTGTGGAAAGTCATCTATATGCCTCGCTTTTATCTCGTAATCCGGTCTGAATCTGTACATGTAGATCCTTCCTCTGTCATTAAGTTCCCGGGCAAATTCCCCGGCAAGAATTTTGTGTAAATGGACCGGGAAATATCGAAGAGAGTTTTTAATTGCAAGCTTCTTCTCCTGAATGTTGAGTATATCTTTTCTTTTAGGAGCATGATTGATGTTCTGATCAAAAGGTTTTGTTTCGGGCAATGTATCTGGAATACCCTCGGTGATCAGGTTTTGAAATTCAGCGGTTGTCATATAGAGGATTATAGTTTTTAGCAGATAAAATTAAGGAATAATTAAATATTACCTCACTCTGTCCCAATAGTTAAATATTTCAATCTTATTAATGTAACCATTTTAAAATGAATTATTAGAAGTAACATTACGCAACAAAAATAGAGAGATTCCTCACTTCGTTCGGAATGAGGAATCTCATTAATGTATTTTAGGAATACAATAAAATTTACTATTATAAGAATCCCTTCTCTTTCAGGAGAAGGGGTTCAGGGGTGATGTAACTCTAATTAAATATTTTATTCAATCCTACAGATGGCTCTCGCTTATTATTTCATCATCAACAAGGATCCTGCCACAGTATTCACAAACTATAATTTTCTTTCGCGACTTGATATCAAGCTGTCTCTGTGGAGGGATCTGGTTAAAACAACCTCCGCAGGCATCACGCTGAACGGGCACCACAGCCAGACCGTTCCTGGCATTTGACCGTATCCTCTTATAGGCAGTAAGCAGTCTCTCTTCAATTACAGCCTGAATTTTTTCAGATTTTTTGTATAATCCCTCTTCTTCTTTCTGGGTGTCTGAAATGATCTCATCGAGTTCAGCCTTTTTATTTTCAAGGTCCGACTGGCGGTCGGCAAGAGTTGCTTCTGAATCTGCGATCACCAGTTTCTTTTCTTCAATCTGAATTGAAAACTCTTTGATCTTCTTATTGAAAAGCTCGATCTCAAGATTCTGAAATTCAATCTCTTTTGATAGAGAATCGAACTCACGGTTATTTCTTACATTCTTCTGCTGTTCCTCATATTTCTTAATAAGAGCTTCGGCTTCGGATATTTCATTATTCTTTTTTGAAACTGCCTTATCCAGGCTTACAACCTCTTCCCTCAGGTTGCCCAGTCTTGTTTCGAGTCCTGCAATCTCATCCTCAAGATCCTGTACCTCAAGGGGCAGTTCGCCTCTAAGTGTCTTTATTTTATCTATCTCTGAATCAGCCAGCTGCAGACCATACAGGGCTCTTAGTCTCTCCTCTACTGATATCTCAGCTTCATGTGTTTTTACTTTTTCCATTTTATAGATAGTTTATCGGATTGGTATTTGTTTCTGAAAACCGGACTGCAAATTTAGGGAATTTTTTGACAATTAGATCGTATAATATTTCAGTTGAGAATTTTTCAGACTCAAAGTGTCCGCAATCGACCAGTAAAATCTTTTCATCAGCCTCAAACCATGTATGATATTTAATATCGCCTGTCACATATGCATCGGCACCTGATGAAACTGCATCATTTAAGAGCGATGCGCCTGCTCCACCGCATAAAGCTATCTTTTTAACTGTCTTACCGGTCTGACCGGAGTAACGGATTCCCCTGGAATCGAACACTGACGAAACAAGGCTCAGGAAATCGTTCCCGCTTAATGGTTCCCCCAGATCCCCGGTACAACCCAAACCATAATCAATGTTATCGTTTTCAAGCGTGTAAATATCATAGGCAACTTCCTCATAAGGATGGGTTTCAAGTAGTGCATTGACAACCTTTTCCTTAAGATGAGAAAAAACTACAGTCTCAAATCTAATTTCCTTTTCGATATGGTCTTTCCCTTTTTCTCCTTTATAAGGATTTGTTCTCTCACCTGCTCTGAAACTGCCGGTTCCCGAAACATTGAATCCGCACCGGTCATAATTACCGATAAAACCCGCTCCGGCATTAAAAACAGCCTCCCTGACCTTTTCTATATGATCCTCCGGGATGTATACCACTAGCTTTATCAGCTTTCCCTTAAGAGGCTTCAGAACTTTTATATTTTGCAATCCCAGTTTTTGAGCCATTTTTCTGCTAACCCCTTCACTTATCATATCCAGGTTGGTATGAGAAGAGTAAACAGCGATATCATTTTTAATTGCCTTGAACAGGATCCTGTCGGTAGCTGATCTTCCGGCTATTTTCTTGATGCTACTGAAAATGAGTGGATGATGGGAAATCACAATATCGCAGCCCTTTTGAATTGCTTCATCAATGACCTTCTCAGTAACATCGAGAGTAATCAGGGCAGCTGTAATTTCCCTTTCCGGCAACCCGACCTGGAGTCCGGAGTTGTCGTATCCTTCCTGAAATGACAGGGGAACTGCATTATCGAGATATGAACAAAGTTCTGAAAGTTTCATAGTATTGTTTTTCAGTGGAACTGTGTGATAATTAACCCCCTTCCCTACCTTCCCCCACGGGGGAAGGAGCTATTTCTTACATTTCCCCCTTGGGGGAAAATGAAAGAGGGTCAAACAATGCAAAATTAAATATTGTCTCTCAACCCGATCAGAAGGCTCTTTATTTTCTGAAGAGATTCGTTGATCTCAAATTTATGGTCTGCCTCATCCCACTTACCTGTAAGTTTCTTTTTCACTCCAGCCATAGTCATCCCTTCTTCTTTTAAAAGGCGGTGTATGATCCCAATGTTTTTAACATCTGTTGCGGTAAACATCCTGTTTCCCTTCTTGTTCTTCATGGGTTTCAGGATATCAAACTCATTCTCCCAGAACCTTACAGTAGATATGGGTACATCAAGCATTCTTGAGACCTCACCAATGGAATAGTAGAGTTTCTCAATTTTCTTTTCCTTATATGGCATGTTGTAAATTTAATATCAATCAAAAGACTGGCCTGTTTTTGATGCAATCTCAATCATTGTTTCATATTCGGCAGGTGAAAGGTCATTAAAGAAATAGTTGACCGGATCAACAGTTACACCATTAAGCTTGATTTCATAGTGCAGATGAGGAGCGACCGACATCCCTGTATTTCCAACATATCCTATAACATCACCTCTATGAACCTTCTGTCCTGGTTTCACATTAAAACTCTCAAGGTGTGCATATATTGATGAATAGCCGAAACCATGGTTAACCACTATGTAGTTGCCCATACCTCTTTTGCTCGATGATACAGATTCGATTGTACCGTCGCCCGATGCATAAACATCTGTTCCGAGCGGGGCAGTAAAATCCATTCCTGCATGGAACTTGCTTATTTTATAAACCGGATGGATCCTTAGCCCGAACCCGGAAGCAATTCTGGTAAGATCTTTAGCTGAAATCGGAATTATAGCAGGAATTGATCTCAGCATATCTTCCTTCTCCCTTGCCAGTAAGATCAACTCATCGAAAGATTTTGACTGAACATAGACCTTTTTTCTTATAAGATCGAGCTTCTTTACGGTTTCTATGACAAGGTTTGAATTTTTGAATCCCTCAAGGTCGTTATAACGGCTTACCCCTCCTATGCCCACCTGTCTCTGGGTTGCCTGTAATGGCTCGGCACCGAAAATTGTCCTGTAAAGGTTATCATCTGTTTCCTGAAGATGTTCAATTACAGATTCCAGATTACCCATTTCCCTGTTAATCAAATCATACTGAAGATTCATCTGGGCAACCTCACGTTTAAGAGCTTTTTCCTTTGGCGTGTCAAAAAACAGACCATACATGAAATTTAGTACAACAGCAATAAGAACAGAAGCTATTAAGTAGGCAAGTAACCTGAGAAAGATTGCTTTTGCACCAAGCCGTATTTTGTCGAAGCTTAATGACTCGGGGTTAAACTTGTACTTAACGTGTTTCATGATTCAGCAAAGATAAATATTTCATCAAAGAAATAAAATCAGCCTGATTAATTGAATCAGGGCACTGAATCATAAAATAATCTGTAAACTATTATCTGAATTTTGATTGGGCAGTGAGTGTCTGGATCATATCAAAATACTCATCTTCAGTAAGATCATCATTAAAGTAGTAGAGAGGATTCTTATGTTGTCCGTACAGGTCGATCTGGTAATGTAGATGTGGGCCTGTAGAAGTACCTGTACTTCCACTAAGACCAATCATATCTCCACGCTTGACATTGAGCCCAACTGTCACCCTGATGTTGCTGAGATGTCCGTATGTTGACCGATAGCCATATCCATGATCTATAACGATGCAATTACCAAAGCCGCTGTTCCATCCGGCTTCAATAACCTTTCCGGAACCAGTTGCATAAACATTCGTCCCGTAAGGAGTACTGAAATCCTGTCCATGGTGCCATTGCGGAGTACCGAGTACCGGGTGTACATCCCTGAATTTCATCCCGTCACCAAGTCTGTAGATCACATTTACGGGACTTATCATCGGGAGATATTCCATTTCCCGTTTCCATTCATTCTTCTTTTCTTCAATGGCCCTGAATGATTCAAACTGAATGGTAGCCCTGTTCCTGATTTCAGCAACCTTTTCCCTGCATGTAAGCATCAGACCTGAATTGTTATAACCATTAAGCTCTTCATACCTTTCAACACCACCTGATCCCATATTACGCATCGAGCCGGGAATGGAATCCATATCCAGGACAGGCCGGTAACGGTTCCCGTCAGAAAGCTCAAGATCATGAAGAGTCTTAAGCGCGTTATCTATTGTCATCCCCATTATCGAGTATTTCAGTTTCAGGTTCTCTATTTCCTGACCTAATTCCTTTTCTTTGGGAGAACCGAACGTACCATTAAAAACTGATGAATAAATGATTGTTGATATTACAGCAGCCACAGACCATAATGCAAAACGGAAAAGCCTGCTCTTCCAAGGCAACCTTACCTTTTTGTATTGAAGATCTTTCAGATCAAGAAAATACTTGTGGTTGAACATTACCTGCTCTGGTTTTTTATGCTCAGAATGACAAATCTAAAACAATTAAATTAATTTTACAAACTCAAATTTGAGTTACTTATTGTGTAATAATATGTTATTAACATTAAACGCAAACGACCTGAGGAAGCTGTTTTTTGACTTTTTCCATTCAAAAAAGCATCTGATAGTGCCTTCTGCCCCAATGGTCATGAAGAATGATCCGACTCTCATGTTTACTAATGCAGGGATGAATCAGTTCAAGGATATTTTCCTCGGGAACATGCTCCCGGTTAGCACCAGAGTTGCAAATTCACAGAAATGTCTGAGGGTATCCGGAAAGCATAATGATCTTGAAGAGGTGGGTCATGACACTTATCATCATACGATGTTCGAAATGCTTGGGAACTGGTCTTTTGGAGACTATTTTAAAAAAGAAGCAATAGAGTGGGCCTGGGAATTCCTGGTCAAAAGGCTTGGCATCCCTGAAGAAAGGCTCTATACCACAATTTTTGAAGGTAGCCCTGACGAAAATGTTCCCAGGGATAATGAGGCCTTCAATTGCTGGAAGAGCTGCTTTAAAGATGCGAAAGGACGGATAATTGATGGATCCAAAAAGGATAATTTCTGGGAAATGGGAGAAACAGGACCATGCGGACCATGCTCGGAAATTCATGTGGATATAAGGGACGAGTCGGAAAGGAAAAAAGTCCCTGGGTTTGAACTTGTGAATAAAGGTCACCCTCAGGTAATTGAGATATGGAACCTGGTTTTCATTCAGTACAACAGGCTTTCAGACGGAAAACTGGAACAGCTGCCGGCAAAGCATGTTGATACAGGTATGGGATTTGAAAGGCTCTGCATGGTTGTTCAGGGGAAGAAATCAAATTACGACACAGATATCTTTCAGTCGATAATAAGCCGGATCTCCGATATTACAGGGAAAAAATATGGGATAAATGAAAACTGGGATATTGCCCTGAGGGTTATAGCCGACCACCTGAGAGCCATTGCGTTTTCAATAGCTGACGGGCAGATGCCCTCAAATAATAAGGCAGGTTATGTTATCAGGAGGATTCTTCGACGTGCTGTCAGATATGGCTACAACAATCTCGGCACAGAGGAGCCGTTCCTTCACCTTCTTGTACCTGTTCTTTCTGATGTCATGGGTGACACTTATCCAGAGCTCAGGGCATCAGAGGATAACATTGCAAAAGTTATCCTTGAAGAGGAAACCTCCTTCCTCAAAACACTCGGAAAAGGCTTAAAACTTATTGAAAAGAAAATTGCAGAAATCAGGAAGGAGGGCAGTAATATCCTGCCCGGTAAGGCTGCATTTGAGCTTTATGACACATTTGGATTTCCAGTTGACCTCACACAGCTTATATTGAAGGAGAACGGAATGAACACAGATATTTCCGGGTTTGAGGAAGAAATGAAAAACCAGAAAAGCAGGTCGAGAGTTGATGCTGCTATTGAAACCGGTGACTGGACTACTTTAAGGGAGACTAATGCAACGGAATTTACAGGCTACACAAGAACCGAAGATGATGTCCTGATATCAAAGTACCGTAAAATTAAGCTCAAGGGAAAAGAGAGCTTGCAGATAATACTGAATAAGACTCCTTTTTATGCTGAGTCGGGCGGCCAGGTGGGTGATACCGGATTACTGATTTCCGGGAAGGAGAAAATAACGATTATCGACACCATAAAAGAAAATAATGCCATCATTCATGTGAGCCATGGCAAACTGACCGACCCTCTTGCTCAGTTCCATGCCGTGGTTGATATTACGAAACGGCAGATGACTGCAAATAACCATACCGCAACCCATCTTTTACACTTTGCGTTAAGATCGGTTCTCGGCAAGCATGTCGAACAGAAAGGTTCTCTCGTAACTCCCGATCGTCTCAGGTTCGATTTCAGCCATTTCACAAAGATAACCAAGGAAGAACTTAAGAAGGTGGAAGAAATTGCAAACATCATGGTAAGGGAGAGCAGCAGTATCAAGGTCATTGAAGGGGTTTCCATGAAAGAAGCGATTGATATGGGCGCCATGGCTCTGTTCGGGGAAAAATACGGCGATAGTGTCAGAGTTGTCAGGTTTGGAGAATCGATAGAATTATGCGGAGGAACCCATGTAGGAAATACCGGTAGTATAGGGATCATTAAGATCATTTCAGAGGGCGGAATAGCAGCTGGTATTAGAAGGATTGAAGCGGTAACCGCCGCAAAGGCAGAGGAATATATAAATGAAAAATTAGAACTGGCCGATGAAGTTGCATCTCTGCTTAAAAGTACAGGTAACATTAAGGAAAGCGTCGAGAAGCTTATGACTGAAAACGCCCTTCTCAGAAAAAGCATTGAAAAATTTGAAGCTCAATCAGCTTCTGTAATCATCAGGGAACTTGATGGGAATTCAGTTCTCATAAAAGGGATAAGATTTATGTCAGGGATAATAGACGCCGGGTCAGCTGAGATCCTTAAAAGCATTGCTTTCCAGTTACGCAATTCATCTGATAATACAGTTCTTGTGCTGGGAGCTGAGATAAGTGAAAAAGCGAATATACTCGTAATGGTCTGCGATTCACTTGTCAGGGAGAAAAACATAAATGCAACTGCAATCATTAAAGAGATTGCCGGGGAGATAAACGGAGGAGGTGGGGGTCAGCCATTCCTTGCTTCTGCCGGAGGCAAAAAACCGGCAGGAATAGAATCGGCAATAAGAAAAGCTGAGGAATATTTAAGGAAGATAGTTGAGTAACCCTTTACCGGCAATTTTTATTATTTTTGGGACTTTCAATTCGATATGAAGAAACCATGCCATCTCTTTTTTGCTTTGCTGATTGCAGTTTGTCCGGCTGTAAATTTTTCGTGTACCCCGGGGGCATGCTTTGAAGAGACTAATGCATTCCTTAAAGCTACATTCTACAGCAATACCTCCAAGGAAAAAAAGACACCTGAAAGCCTTACTCTTTTTGGGTTGAACAAGGCAGATACGATCTATAATAAGAAGTCCGGGATTCAACCTGCTCTCTTTCCCCTTGATGCATCTTCCGGATCATGTACTTTCATAATCAGGATAAATTCTGTTACCGATACCCTGCATATCTTTTATTCGAGCTATCCGCACCTGATATCAAAAGAGTGCGGATATACATTTTACCACAAGCTCGATACAGCCTACACAACAGGAAATGCTTTTTATATTTACAAGAGCTCCAACAACATAACAACTGCCAATGAGGAGAATATCCGGATATTTTATTAGTCTCCTGATTTTTATTACTGCCGGTAACCTTGTTGCACAGGATACGGTTCTTTTCCCTTTGAAGCTAAGAGCTGGGATTGATATTGCAGGTCCGGGAATTTACCTTTCCGACAGGAACAATTTCAGCATGGAGGGTTATTTTTCATTTGACAAAAGTGAGAAGATGGCCTATGTTCTTGAAACAGGATATCTTAACTATAAATATTCCCAGTACAATTATGAATATACAAGTAAGGGTGTTTTTGCCAGGCTGGGAGTCGATTTTAACCTCCTGAAACCTGAAATGTCACTGGGGAAGTACTGGGCCGGCGTCGGTTTACGCTATGGCATCAGTCTGTTCAATTCTGAAACTCCCTCTTTTCAGAGTGAAAACTATTGGGGTACAGTAACTTCATCAATACCTGCAAAAAAGGCAATGGGACATTTTATTGAAGTCTCTCCGGGTGTAAAGACTGAAATTTTCAGGAATATCAGCATGGGATGGACAATCAGGCTGAAGCTATTAATATCAGGAGGAGGAGGCAGCGACCTGAGGCCGATCTATTTCCCCGGATACGGTAATAGTGGCAAAAGGACTGCTGCAGGTATAAGCTATTTCATTACATGGAACATCCCATATAAGATCAAAACTGTTATAACCAAACCAGAGGTAGTTGAAGAGGAAACTGAAGAAACCTCTGATCAAAATGCTGTCAGCAATATGTAATTACAATGTAATTACATCTTTTTAGCTTCTTCAGGTTTCCGGCTGAAGATCCACAACCCTATAAATGTAAGAAACCCATTAAGAAGGAGCAGTTCGAATCCGAATTTGTATCCGTTGAACAATTCCTCTGAATACATACTCAGGAAAAAACATGCAACAGGTGAAAGAACAGCAATGAATGGAGTAAATCTGTCCTTGACCTGCCTTTTTGTAAAGAGTCCGAAGGAGTAAAGACCTAAAAGAGGACCATATGTGTATCCGGCTATTGTGAATAATTTATCAATTATAGCCCTGTCATTCAACGATCTGAATATCAGGATACAGATAAAGAATATAATGGCTATGGCTATATGCACCGAATATCTCGCTTTTGTCTTAGCTTTTTCGGTCAATCCTTTCCGCCTTTCCAGACCAAGGAAATCCAGGCTTACGCATGTTGTAAGAGATGTCAGGGCGCCATCAGCACTTGGGAAAGCAGCTGAAATAAGACCTATGAGAAAGACAATTCCTGCAAAAGGAGTCAGGTATTTGAATGCTATGGTGGGGAAGAGATCATCGGTTGAGACAACAGAAATATTTCGGCTCTGAGAATAAAAAAGCAGGAAGGCGCCCAGAACAAGGAAAAGAAAATTTACAAAGACCAAAACACCGCTAAAGGTAAACATATTCTTCTGTGCTTCCCTGAGATTTCGGCAACTGAGATTTTTCTGCATCATCTCCTGATCAAGTCCGGTCATTGAAATTGTGATGAACATTCCGCTGAGAAATTGTTTAATAAAAAATCTCTCATTATGCCAGTCAGTTACGAACATTTTTGAGACAGAGCTGTCAAGTACTGTCCTGGCAAGCTTAAAAACGGGTGACCCCAGTTCCCTGCTTATATAAATGACTGAAAGTATAACAGCAAGCAGCATGAAAGTTGTCTGAAGCATGTCTGTCCAGACTATTGTTCTGATACCTCCTTTTAGAGTGTAAATAATGATCAGAGTGATGAAAATAAGGACATTAACCCAAAAAGGAATATTCCATGCATCAAAAACAAATATCTGAAGCACATTTATTACGAGGAACATCCTAAGAGATGCTCCAAGGATCCTTGACAGTATAAAGAAACCGGCCCCTGTTTTATACGACCAGAAACCAAACCTCTGATCAAGATAAGTGTATATTGATGTTAACTTCAATCTGTAATAAAGAGGTAAAAGTACAAGGGCAATGACAAAGTACCCGAAAAGATACCCAAAGACCACCACCATATAACTGAACTGGGTCTCCTTAACCCAGCCGGGAACTGACATGAAAGTTACCCCCGATAATGAAGCACCTATCATACCGTAAGCAACCACGAACCATGGTGATATCCTGTTACCTATATAGAATGACTGGTTGTTGGCTTTACGGGCAGTAATCCACGTGACAGTAAACAGGAGAACTGTGTAGACAAGGAAAATTACAAGTATCAGCAGGGGTTTCATTGGCAAAAGCTGAAATTAAACTGCAAGGATAACAAAAAGAAAGGAAGGCAAAAAATTCCCCTGAGGTTTAGTGAAAAGGTAATAATTGAACTATTTTTACTGGAAATATACATTAATGAGTTTCTCCGAATATCCTTCAAAATTACTTGAAACCGCTGTTAACGAATTTGCTTCCCTCCCGGGTATAGGAAGGAAAACAGCTTTCAGACTTGTAATGAACCTGCTTAAAAGAGATTCTGAAGAAGTTAAAAGGTTTGGCGAGAGCATAATCAGGTTGCACAAGGAGATACATTATTGCAAGCTTTGCCATAATATTTCCGACAGTGAAACATGTTCGATATGCAGTGATGAAAGAAGAGAAAGATCGCTTGTATGTGTGGTTGAGAACATTCAGGATGTTATGGCAATCGAAAATACCCGTCAGTACAGAGGTGTGTATCATGTACTGGGAGGAGTAATTTCACCTGTTGATGGAATCGGGCCGGGAGATCTGAAAATAGACTCGCTTGAAGTAAAAGTGAAAAATGGAGGGGTCAGTGAGATTATTCTGGCACTGAGCACAACAATGGAAGGAGATACAACGAACTTTTATCTTTTCAGAAGGCTTAACAAATATAATGTGCTTCTGACAACTCTTGCCAGGGGAGTTGCCATTGGTGATGAACTTGAATATACAGATGAAATTACACTTGGCCGGGCTATAAATAACAGGAATCCGTATCATCAATAAGAGAACCTGTTAAACATATTTACCTGTTTTTTGTTTATGTGAATGAGAAAACTTAATAAAATCTATTTACCCCCATCCCTGCCTTCTCCCAGGGGGGAAGGTGTTCAATAAAAGAATCCCGCTCTGCTGGACAGGGAAGGGGGTGATAAACCTTAACAAAGAATTAAATGGCAAGGATGAATATTATTCTGCCCGCAATGGGTGAAGGAGTTATTGAAGCAACAATAAACAAATGGCTTGTCAGGGAGGGTGCCGAGGTAAAGGAGGACGATCCCCTTGTTGAGGTAGCTACTGATAAGGTTGATTCTGAAATACCCGCTCCTTCATCAGGAATAATTGTGGAAATAAAGGCATCCGAAGGATCCGTTGTAAAGGTAGGTGACCCTATAGCTGTTATTGAAAGCAATGTAACCATTCAGCCTGAAGAGGTGAAGAAGATCGATAAAGAGGTTGAAAGGATTCGTGAGACAATCAGCGCTGTACGGGAAGAAAAAAAGGAGGTGCTCCAGGTTTCAGGAGAGATGAAAAGCCGTACCCCGTCAGGCAAGTTCTTGTCCCCCCTTGTCAGAAATATTGCAGCTCATGAGGGGATAAGCTATTCCGAGCTTGATAAGGTTGCAGGTACCGGAATGGACGGCAGGATAACAAGAGATGACATTCTTAGATTGCTCGACGAGAGGAAGAAGAAATCTTCAGAGCCTGAAAAGAAGATTGATAAAGTGGTTCTGCCTTCAGCTTCGCAGGAAGATGAAGTAATTGAAATGGACAGGGTGAGGAAACTTATCGCCGAACATATGGTGATGTCTAAAAGAACTTCTCCACATGTCACATCATTTATTGATGCCGATGTCACCCGAATGGTAAGCTGGAGAAACAGCGTAAAGGAAAAGTACCTGGCCAGGGAAGGACAAAAGCTCACACTTACTCCAATTTTTATTGACGCCGTTGCCAGGGCTCTGAATGATTTCCCGATGATAAATATTTCGGTAGACGGGAATAATATAATTAAGAAAAAGAACATCAATATCGGAATGGCCACAGCACTTCCCGATGGAAATCTCATTGTGCCTGTCATCAGGAATGCAAATGAAAAAAACCTTACTGGCATTGCCAGGGCAGTGAATGATCTAGCAGAAAGAGCCAGGAGTAACAAGCTTAAGCCTGATGAAATAACCGGTGGCACTTTCACTATTACCAATTTCGGTAGTTACAACAACCTCTCAGGCACCCCAATAATAAATCAGCCGCAAGCTGCCATACTAGGTACCGGGGCAGTCAGAAAAATGCCTGCAGTTGTTGAAACTCCGGACGGTGACATGATAGGTATCCGTCAGATAATGATATTATCACTCAGCTACGATCACAGGGTTATCGATGGCGCCCTGGCAGGAAGATTCCTGAACAGGGTTAAAGAGATATTAGAAAATTATACGCCGGATCCTGCTTAAATATTTTCCCTGAACTTCATTAACCTGATCCGATATTTCGGAGAAAATTAGACTCCGGAATAATGTTTGTTTCCCAAAATTGTTATATTTGTTATTATGATAAATGTAAGGGGAATAATACTCGGCGTTTTGCTGCAGCTTGTTGCTTTTCTACTTTTGCCTGTTGCTGCCACAGCTCAATCGAATATCGAATTGAAAAAAATTTTTGCTGAGGCTGAATCATGCAACCTTTTTGGGGAATATGAGCTGGCTAATCCACTGTATCTTCTTCTCAATAACCCTGATAATTTCAATATTCAGTATAAGATAGGAACTTGTTATCTGAATATCCCCGGAGAAAAAGATAAAGCTATCCCCTATCTTGAATCTGCAGTCATGCATTCAAGCTATGATGCAAAGATCAATTCATTCAAGGAGAAAAGAGCACCTCTGGATGCATATTTTTTTCTTGCCAAAGCATATATGATCAACAATGAGCTGGAAAAAGCTCTTATCACCTTTAATAAGTTTAAAACCCTTGCCCTTGAGACGGAGAAGAAGGGTGGAATGAAAAACCTGACCTATATTGATCAGCAGATCATGGCGTGTAACAATGCCATAAGTTTTGAAGAAAATCCAATCGGATTAAGTAAGAAGAGACTAAGTCCTGAATTCAGTCAGGGTTCGATCAATGAAAATCCAGCTGTCAGCTTTGACGGAAATACAATTGTCTATACTGAACGAAGAGGATTGCTTAATGCAATTATGTTCTCAAAGAAAATCAGGGGCAAATGGCAGTCTCCAATTGAAATTAATACACCACTTAATGCCGGCGATGATTGTTCATCATGTTCTCTTAACGGTGATGGAACATTGCTTTTCCTTTACAAAGAAGATAATTTTGACGGAAATATATATTCAGCGGAATATGTTGATGGAAAATGGACCCCGATCAAAAAGCTGAATAAGAACATAAACACAAAATATTACGAATCACATGCATCTGTCTCTGCAAATGGGAATAAACTCTATTTTACAAGCAACAGGAATGGAGGACAGGGAGGGCTTGATATTTATCTTTCAGAAAAGGATGCTTTAGGAGACTGGGGTCCTGCGATCAATCTGGGTAGTACAGTAAACACAGAATATAACGAAGATACTCCTTTCATTACAATAAATGATTCTCTGCTATATTTCAGTTCAGAGGGACACAAGGGAATGGGGGGATATGACATTTTCAGGAGCAAAGGTATAGGTAGCACATGGCAATCGCCTGATAATCTTGGGTTCCCAATAAGTTCAACTGATGATGACAGATTCTTTCAACCCATCAATAACGATGAAAACGGGTTTTATTCCTTAACCACCGATTATAAGAAAAAGGAGATCTTCTACATCACGCTAACAAACTCAAGACTTGGACGGATATACCAGCTGTCAGGTAATTACAGTTTAAAAGATACTGTTATAACATTTGATGAGAAGAATGTAATTTATCTGACCGACAAAGTCTCAGGGGATACTCTCGAAACTGGTTATCCTGACAGTAAAACAGGACAATACAACTTTATTGTTGCTCCAGGGGTATTCCACATGGTGTATACCTGCCCAGACTATTATCCACAGAGTCTGGATACAGCAATCAGTAAAGGTACTCCCTCCCGGATAATTAATCTCAAAGACATCATCCTTGATAAGAACCCTCCATTGGTGTACGAAAAGTTAGATCTCTCGGATATTCCGGTTGTTGCTGAGATTAACCCCGACATACTTATTAAAAATCTTCGGGTTTATGATGTGACTGAAAATGATCAGCAGGATACTACTATTCTTTACTATACTGTTCAGGTTATGGCATTGTTTAATCCTGTTGACATAAGTTATTTCAAATATGTCTCAGATATCAAAGTCTTCTATAATGATGTTGACAAGTTTTACAGATATACGACCGGCATATTTTCGGATAAGGCTGAAGCATATGCTCACAGGGATGACCTGTTCAGCAAAGGTTATCCTGATGATCTTTTCATAAAAAAAGTTACCCGTGGAACAGGAGAAAAAACTGTACCGAGTCAGACGTATTACTCGATTCAGCTTAAAGCGACAAGTGTTCCGGTGGAAATTAATAAAACCTTCCCCGGACTTAAAGGAGTCAGGGAGACAAAGGAGATAGATGGAATGTATCATTATCTTTATGGCCGCTACACTTCAGCCGATGAAGCTAAAACTGTTATTAAGAGAAAGCAGTTTATTGAATTTACTGATGCGTTTGTTAGAGAAATTAGCATACTTATAAAGAAATAACTAAATTTACTATCTGATCCATTGTACTAAGGATACCTGGATAATTTACATTCTTATTTTGTTAATTGTCATTTTTAATACTCCTAAAAATGAAACATCTTTACTCCATTAAAAAATCATTATTCTTAGCGGTTCTTTTAGCCGGCCTTGTTCCTCTTTTCGCCCAGGAGACTGAAATAAAAGATTTCCAGAAGGCTTTCAAAAATGCTGACATGTACTTTTATTACGATGAGAATTATCTTAAGGCAGCAAAAATGTATGAGCCCCTCCTGAAAAGCAACCCTGATAATTACAACCTTGCGGCCAAGCTGGGAATATGCTACCTTAACATGGATGGCAAGAAGGAAGAAGCCCTTTCTCTTCTGAAAAAGGCATCGAAGGGAGTGGTTTCAAGTGAGAAGGAGTATAAGCAAACCGGAGAGAAAGCTGCCCGTGATACATACTTATATCTGGCAATAGCTTTCCATCGCAACGACAGTCTGCCTCAGGCTCTTAGCTTTTTCAATGATGTCAAAAAGAGACTTTCGCCATCCGATACTTACCAGGAGGATTTTGTCGATCTTCAGATAAGAAACTGCAGATACGCTATGGAAATGAAAAAAAGGCCTCTGAGAATAATATCTGAATATTTTACTCCATGGCTCAAAGACTATCCGGGCGCCTGTAATCCGGTGCTTGCCAAAAATGATTCCGTTTTTATTTTTACTGTTAAGAATGAAGGTATAACCCAGATTTATTGCTCCTATAAAAATAAAAGCAAGACTTGGGGCAGACCTACCAATATAACAAACCAGCTTGGGGGATTTGACAGATTTTACACAAACTCAATTACAGGTGACGGTAAAACTCTGGTAATGTTTATGGATGACGGAGGAGATGGGAATCTTTACTACAGCCAGCGACGTGATACAACCTGGTCGAAGATCAAAAGCGTTGGGAAATACGTCAATTCAATATATTGGGAAGCTCATGGATTTATTACTCCTGACGGACAAACAATATATTTTTCAAGCAACAGGCCAGGCGGCGAAGGAGATCTTGATATATGGACTGCCCAGAGACTTGCCGATGGTACATGGGACCGTCCTGTCAATCTCGGGAACACAATCAACACACCTTATGATGAGGACACTCCGTACTTTGATCCTGAAAATAATGCATTGCTTTTCAGTTCAATCGGTCATATAACAATGGGCGCGAATGATGTATTCAGATCTATAAAAAGAGGGAGTACCTGGACTCAACCCGTCGGAATGCCATATGCTTTCAATACAGTTCAGGAAAACACCAATTTTATACTTAATAACAATTTACCAGGATTCCTTGCGAGCCGATTCGATGATAAGACACACATAAGGAATATATATGCAATTGTTGCCGTCGATCCGGCTGACGAACTTACAAAGGCTTCGGGGACGATTAAGCTTGAGGACGGAATGCAGGTCGAGCCGAAAATATCTCTCATTACACTGAAAAACCTAAAAACAGGTGAAACAATTCAGAATATTTCTGTAAATCCCGATGGGTCATTCAATTTTGATATAAAACCAGGTGAATATGAGGTCTATGTTAGCCATGACGGCTATCATACCGATACGATCACCTTAAGCCTGCCTCTCTACTATTCTGGCAGTTATATTGCCGTAAATCCATCTCTCTCACCCGAAAAAGTTTCCGCCGGTGATTTCCTCTCAATTAAAAATGTTCTGTTTGATTTTGACAAATACGAAATTACTGACGAGGCAAAGCAAACACTGGAGACTCTGAAAAATATAATTATTAATTATCCTGACTTAACTATTGAAGTTGCAGGATATACTGACTCAAAAGGAAGCACTGAATACAATAGAAAGCTTGCTGATAAAAGAGCTCAGGCAGTAATCGAATATTTCACTATGACAGGTATTGAGGGCGGTAAATTTATTAAAAAAGCTTTCGGCAAGTCAAATTTTGTTGCTGTTAATACAAATCCTGACGGAACAGATAATTCTGAAGGAAGAAAATACAACAGAAGGGTCACATTCGGCATTGTTAATCCAAAAACTGGTGTTGTACTGAGACAGGAAGCATATACTCCTAGGTACCTCAGACAGCCCAGCGCAATTAAGTATAGTATTGTCCTTAAGCAGACCAAGGAAGAACTCTATCCGGGATATTTCAGCAATCTGATTAAGGATGAGATGCTTTTTGTAAGGACAATCAAAACTGATTCCCTTAATTTATATGCTCTCGGTGTGTTTTATAACAGGTCTGACGCCTTAACATACCAGGGGTATCTAAAAGGAATCGGACTCAATGAGGCCTATATCATTAACCAGTATGATCTGGATAATGCTCCCGAACAAACATACAATGTATTAATAAATGAAAAACTTTCGGTAACAAAAAAAGCATTTACAATACAGCTTAAGGCCACAAGAAGCCCTATCGACGTCAGGAAAATATTCCCTGGATACCAAGGTGTTAGGGAGACTGCTGCTGAGGATGGCTTCTATAAATATCTTTATGGAGAATACAGCTCAATTGCCCAGGCCAAAGAAGCCCTGGTAGATGTCAGGAAGGATTTTGATGATGCGTTTATCAGGGAGATTAATGTCCCGATAAAAAAATAGACCTGCATTATACTCTATAAATGAGGTACAAGGAAATAAGTTTACGGGCCCTTGAACCCGAAGATCTTGAATTGCTATATGGCTGGGAAAACAACATTTCGTACTGGACAATCAGCAACACAATTGTTCCTTTCTCAAAATATACTCTGAAGCGTTATCTTGAGGATTCCCATAAAAGTATATATGAAACCGGTCAGGTAAGGCTGATGATCGATCATATCGCTGATGATGCAACAATAGGTACAATTGATATCTTTGATTTTGATCCATTTCATAAAAGGGCGGGGGTCGGGATCCTAATAGCCAACGAGCAATATCGAAGAAAGGGCTATGCTACTATGTCCCTTAAATGCCTGATTAACTATTGTTTCGACACCCTGATGCTCCACCAGCTCCACTGTAGCATCCTTTCCAACAATAAGGAAAGTATTGATCTGTTTAAGAAAGTTGGATTTATCCAGTCGGGAATAAAGAAGGAATGGATAAGGAGTTCGGAAGGTTATATGGATGAGTATATATTCCAGATGATTAATCCGGATGCATAATGTTATTGAAGTCCTGAAGCAAGAAGACCGCATGCAGCAGAAGCATCGATACCTTTTGATTTCCTGATCGAAGCAGAGATTCCTGACATAATGAGCTCATGCCTGAAATACTGGATCCTTTCGGGTGATGAAGAAATCTTATCATCTCCGGGAATCGGATTATAAGGAATAAGGTTTATCCTGATCGCCGATCCATGTATCAGGCATTTTAAACCTTCAAGGTGTTTTTCAGTGTCGTTAGCATCCCTGATCATGACATAAGCAACACTCATCCTTCTTTTTCCGGATGATTGATACCTTTTCATCAGATCTATAATCTCATGGGCAGGGTATCTCTTTTCAGCAGGAACAGTCCTGTATCGTTCTTCAGGAAAAGGCGAATAGAGACTTAATGCTATATTGCAGTTTGACCTTTCAAGAAAATCCTCTATGCCGGGAGTTATTCCCACGGTTGAAACTGTTATATTTCTCTGACTTAAAGCGAGACCCCATTCCGCCGAGAGGATATTGCATGCTTTCAGGACATTTTCAATATTGTCCATTGGTTCTCCCATCCCCATAAATACAACATGGGTAAGTTTTTCTGAGCCAGGCAGGCCAAGAACCTGGGTTAAAATATCCCTGGCTGACAAATTCCCTCTGAAACCATATTTCCCAGTTACACAAAAAGGGCATCCCATCCTGCATCCCGATTGTGATGAAACACATACTGTAGTTCTTTTACTGTCAGTTAGCAGAACGGTTTCAAACTCCTGATTACTTTTATTTCTGAACAGGTATTTTATTGTACCATCAGAAGATCTTTTTGAATCAACAGGTTTATATATCCCCGGGATCGATTTTTTGCTTAATTCTTCCTTAACTGTTTTAGGTATATCCGGGACCAGCATAATATCCCCTATTCTCTTTTTATACAAACAGTTAGCTATTGCTAAAGAATGAGATGTACCGGATCCTGCGAGAATTCCGATCTCGTCAGCAGTCAACCCGCATAGACTTCTTTTAATCATTACAAGTGATATCTGCAAAAATAATCCGATTATCAATACCTTAGTAATTATTTTCAGGATCAAGAAAAGCAGATATAATCTTTGACAAAATGAACAGGATCACTATAGCAATCATATCTTCAATTTTCCTTAGCTCATGTATGGGAAAGGATCAGATTAAAAAACAAATTCAAATTTTAGATACTATGATAACGGACTCTGCAAAACAATATGGGAACAATGTGAATTTCCTGAAGAAATATATTGATGTAATTGAACTTAAGAGTGGAAATTCCTCAGTCGCCATTGTTCCGGGATGGCAGGGAAGGGTAATGACCAGCACTTCGGAAGGATCACTTGGATACAGCTTTGGATGGATCAATCATAAGCTGATCTCCTCAGGAGAACCATCACCTCACATCAATCCATATGGCGGAGAAGAGAGGCTATGGCTTGGACCAGAAGGAGGGCAGTTTTCAATTTTCTTTAAGAAAGGAGATGAATTCATTTATGAAAAGTGGCAGACCCCGGCCTTCCTTGATACTATTCCATTTAAAATAGCTGAACTCTCTGACACATCAGTTATATTCTCTCATTATGTTGAAACTGAGAACTACAGCGGAACTTCTTTTAAACTGGGGATTGACAGAAAGATTACCATTATTTCTGATGATCAGGTTATGATAGAGACAGGTATTGATCTGGAGGGTATCAATTTCGTTGCTTACCGCTCCGACAATAAACTTACTAACAGTGGATCAGTTGAATGGAAGAAAGAGACCGGGCTTTTGTCAATCTGGATGCTGGGCATGTTCATTCCATCACCTGCCGTTACGGTTGTAATTCCAATTCAACAGGGTGACGAAAAAGAACTTGGAGCGGCTGTAAATGACAACTACTTTGGAAAGATAGGAGACGACAGATTGAAAATATCAGGTGGCAATGTATATTTCAGGGCTGATGGCAAAAGCCGTGGCAAAATAGGCATCAATCCAAAAAGAGCCAGGGGAATAATGGGCAGCTATGATTTTGACAATAATATACTTACTCTGCTGTTATGTAAATTGCCTGAACGGAAAACGGAATATGTTAACTCAGCATGGCAGATTCAGGATAACCCGTTTTCAGGCGATGCCCTCAATTCCTATAACGACGGCCCACTGGAAGATGGATCACAGATGGGTCCTTTCTATGAACTTGAGGCCTCATCTGCTGCCGAAGCCTTAAAGCCTGGAGAAAGTATAACCCATACCCAGATCACTATTCATCTTACCGGAAACAAGAATCTTCTAAACAAAGCAGCAATTAAAAGCCTTGGTGTTTCACTTGATGAAATTGAAGGAGTATTTGAATAATTGTCGTGCAAGTCGTGCAAACCCGATTCATAGTCGACCTGCATGATCCAGCAGAGCTGGACTTCGTCGTTTCACTCCTTAGCTTGCAAAACTTGAATGACTTTTTATTGAGAGATCAGCCCTCTGTTCTTAAGAAGAGGTTCAATCCTGGGTTCCCTCCCCCTGAAGTTGACATACATCTGCATTGCATCCATAGTGCCGTCTTTCTCAAGGATGTTTCTTCGGAATGATTCGGCAGTTGCCCTGTCGAAGACACCTTTTTCCTTAAATGCCTCGAAAGCATCATTGTCAAGCACTGCAGCCCAGGTATAGCTGTAGTAACCTGAGTCATAGCCGTCAATTATATGAAGGAAATAAGTGCTTCTGTAGCGTGATACTATCTCTGGTATCAGTCCTATTTTATTGAAAAAATCCTTTTCAAAGCTTTGAACATCAACTACTACCGGTGCTTCGAGAGTATAGTATGCTATGTCAAGAAGAGATGCTGCAAGCAGTTCAGTATTAATGAAACCCTGATTAAAGTATTTGCTCTTCTCGAGCTTATTCACCAGTTCTGCCGGGATGGGTTCACCTGTTTCATAGTGTCTGGCATAAACATTAAGTAATTCAGGTTCTGTAACCCAGTGTTCCATTATTTGTGAAGGAAGTTCTACAAAATCCCAGGCAATGTATGACGTATTGAAGGTGTTTTTGGAGAAAAGGCCTTCAAGGGCATGACCGAATTCATGGAAAAGTGTTTCAACCTCTTCAAGGTTCAGTAGAGCGGGAAGTTCACCTGATGGAGGTGTAAAATTGCAGACAAGTGTAACAACCGGCGTAACTGGCTTTCCATTAACGATATGATGGTTCCTGTAACCGCCGCACCATGCTCCCTGG
This sequence comes from uncultured Bacteroidales bacterium, assembly GCA_963701745.1. Taxonomy (GTDB): domain Bacteria; phylum Bacteroidota; class Bacteroidia; order Bacteroidales; family VadinHA17; genus LD21. The sequence goes on from CAVPBE010000002.1 coordinate 263,855, forward strand.
CGCTTGCTTTCACGCGGATGGAAATCCATGTACAGGACACCAAGATGAGAACCATCAGCCTCTTTAACTTCATATGCCTGAGCATCAGGATGAGGAAGCGGACAATTGGTAATTGGCTTGAAGGTTATCCCATAAAGCCGGTTGGCACAATTAAAAACTCCTTCCCGGACATTATCAATCATGAAATAAGGTCTGAGCGCATTATCATCGAGGTCATATTTCTCTTTTCTTACCTTTTCAGCATAATACCACCAGTCGGACGGTTCCAGCTTAAATTTCCCGCCCTCTTTGTCGATGATCTTCTGCATTTCCTTAACTTCGTTCTTTGCGACAGGCACTGCCTTACCCCAAAGATTATTCAGCAGATTAAGTACATTTTCGGGATTTTTGGCCATTCTTAGCTCAAGCACAAGATCCGAGTGTGTTTTATATCCGAGAAGCTTAGCGCGCCGAGCCCTTAGAGCTACAATCTCAGCTAGCACTTTGTTGTTATCAAATTCATTCCCGTTATTTCCTCTGCTGGTGTAAGCTTTAAACAACTCGGCTCGGAGTTCCCTGTTTTCAGAGTATTGAAGGAAAGGGAAAATACTGGGTCTCTGAGTCGTAAATGCCCAATCACCCTCATTCCCTGCTGCTTTTGATGTTTCAGCCGCTGTGTTGACAATTGATTCAGGCAAACCTGCAAGACCATCTTTTCCTACAAATAGCTTGTAGTTATTTATTTCTTCAAGGACATTCTGATTGAATTTAACCCCAAGTACTGAAAGTCGCTGGTTGATCTTTTTAAGAGTATCCTGATCTTCTTTATTAAGATTTGCCCCGTTCCTGACAAATTCCTTATAAAGATTTTCCAGAATAAATTTTTGTTCAGGGTTCAGGTTAAATTTTTCCTGGTTATCATAAACTTGTTTTACCCTTTTAAACAAACCGGGATTCATGCGTATCTCGTCGTTATACCCTGATAGTTTCGGAGAAATCTCCATTTCGATACTCTGAAGCGAATCACTGGTGTTTGCAGAAGCTTGTGCAAAGAATACCAGCGAAACCCTGGTCAGCAGTTCTCCGATTTTATCCAGCGCCCCGATGGTGTTATCAAAATCAGGTTCAGTCTGGTTGTTTACAAGAACTTCTATATCTTTTCTACCCTCCTCCATTCCTTTTTCAAATGCCGGCATATAATGTTTTGCCTTTATTTTCTCGAAAGGAGGGACACTGAAAGGAGTATTATAATCAGAGAAAAAAGGATTGATTTTATCAGCATCAGACTGATTCCTGCATGAGCTTAAAACAAGGCCTGACAATCCCATAATTAAAATCATTTTAGATAATTTTTTCACAGCTATAATTATTTAGGTTATTTATTGATTTCCTGAACATAATGCAAAATAAGCTCATTAAAATCTGTTATCAAAAGAATTAGGTTGTTTTTTTGGTTCGTGGTACGAGGTACACGATGTAGTCATTTATTATTCCTGATCTAATACTGTAGCAAATATTTGCTACTTTTGACCAGTTTTTGGAGAGATGGTCACGCCTCGCGTGATAGACGCCGTGGTGATTGCGGCTAATATTTTTGGAGAGATGGTCACGCCTCGCGTGATAGACGCCGTGGTGATTGCGGCTAATATTTTTGGAGAGATGGTCACGCCTCGCGTGATAGACGCCGTGGTGATTGCGGCTAATATTTTTGGAGAGATGGCAGAGTGGTCGAATGCGGCGGTCTCGAAAACCGTTGTCCGCCAATCGGTGGACCGGGGGTTCGAACCCCCCTCTCTCCGCACCCAGGGGCTCGCCTTAGGCAACCCCCCTACATCAGAATCCCTGCCAGCGTCGCTGATATATATGATGCCATTGTTCCACAGATCATTGCCTTGAATCCCAGCCTCGCCAGGTCGGCTTTTCGGTTTGGAACCATCACTCCTATTCCCCCAAGCTGAATTGCAATGGAACTGAAATTTGCAAAGCCGCACAATGCAAAGCTTGCTATGACAACCGATTTTGCACTCAGTACACCTTGCTGTATCATCGGTGAGAGGTCAGAGTATGCAACAAATTCATTGATCACCATCTTGGTTCCCATTAATGATCCAACCTGGAATGATTCAGAAACCGGCACACCCATAACTATGGCGAACAAGGAAAAAAATACTCCAAACACATCTTTCAGCCTGAGACTATTAACATCAAGACCTAGAAAATCAAGTGATATTCCTGTCCAACCAAGAAATAGTCCAAAATATCCAAGGAGTGCATCAACAAGTGCAACAAGGGCTATAACACCGATCAGCATCGCAATAACATTTATTGATATTGCCATACCATCTGTTGCTCCATGTGAAATTGCATCCATGATGTTAGTATGTTGTTTTTTAACTTCCAGTTTGACAACTCCTTTAGTTTCAGATTCCTGGGTCTCAGGAAACACAATTTTTGAGATGACAAGCGCTCCCGGTGCAGCCATCAGACTCGCGGCCAGAAGGTATGATGCAGGGACTCCCATCGAAATATATACAGCCATTACACCACCGGCAATACATGCCATGCTCCCGGTCATGGAAGCAAGCAGTTCAGACATTGTCATTCCTGAAAGGTAGGGTCTTATCATTATCTGAGCCTCTACCTGCCCAACAAAAGCGCTTGCAACATTTGACAGTGCCTCGCTGCCACTCACCCTCATTGCCCAATGAACGAATCGTGCAAGAACTGCCACTACCCTTTGCATTATGCCGACATGATAAGCCATCGACACCAGTACGCAAACAAATATTATTGTTGGTATAAGGATAAAAAGAAAAACACCGGTGCTGACAATACTTGGTGGAAGTATTTTTGACACTTTTGTCAGGTCACCGAAAACAAATAGCCCACCCTCCTGTGAAAAATCGAGCAACTTATTTATTGCCTTGCCAAGGAAGGCGAAGATATCCTGACCGATCGGAACTTTTAAAATAAAAACTGCCAATGCGACCTGCAATAAAAGACCGGTGATAACCAGACGATAATTAATCGCTTTCCTGTTATTCGACCATAAAAAAGCAAGACCAAGAATTACGACAATTCCGATAAGACCAGTAAATCGTGCCATGTAGGATTGAATTAGTTTTGAGTCAGATTCAAACCTACATTTTTTTTTTGATTCAATGTTAATCTTTAAAGGAAAAAGATGCTACATATAAACAGCTATCTGCCCATGCCGTGGTGTTGCCCTGTACAGGATTTTTGCATCGGCTTTTGGGAGCCGTATCCTGATAAATGGATGATATTCAGGAACCCGGAACCTGACTATGCTTTTCAGTGAGCTCCAGGTATTCTTCAGCCTGTTATTGAGATCAAAAATGAAGAGATTGTTTTTATCACTAGTTATTGTATCAGTATCCTGATAGACAAATAACCTTATCCCATTATCCAACTCTAGGATATAATTGACCGGCTCATAATCGGTGGTATCAGGAATTATATCAGGCTTAAATTCAGAAGTATCTTTTGGAGCCATCTTTATCATCAGCGGCTCTTTCTTGATCGATGCAAAATCACTTATAACATTCATGGGCTTTGACATCATTGCAGAAATTGCATAGTCATTTCCTGACCGGAGAATTCCGCTTATTTTTATTTCGCTGATCTTTGCAGAATGAACCGTGACACCACTGATTTCAAGATTTGCAGTGCTGTCGGCAAGGTTGAGTGTCATATAAACCGAATCAGTTTCCGCCATACTAATCCTGGCCTGAAGGAAAGCTTTTTCCTTAAGCATTGCAGTGAAGGCAGAATCAGAATAGAATCTTTCATCTATCTTGGTTTCCTGAGTTGTCTGCAACCCGAACTTTGCCATGATTTCATCTAGTTTCTTCGCGGGAGCTCGTAAAGACATTATTGTGAAATACACAAGGATTACCAGCAGAAAAGATCCGATTATGATCATTGCGGTCTGTTTCCCTTTCAGCCTTTTATTTTCAAAATTATCCATGAGACAATGATTCTTACTTACAGGTCAGAAAATATAAACTTTTGAGCCAATACTCAGAGTGTTGTAAATTGCCTCAAGATCCTCATCATTAAGTCTTACACAACCATGAGTCACTGGCATTCCAAGGAATCTTTTGTAGAGCGTACCGTGAATAAGATATCCGTCGCCGATACTCATTGCATAATCACCAAGTACTCCGTATTCGTATCTTGAGGGATCACTCTGGGACGGGATAGGCAATCCTTCTTCAACAAACGCCCAGTCTGGCCTTCTCCAGACGGGTGATGTGATCTTCCCCTGGATCAGGTATTTGCCTTTGGGCGTTTTGAAGATCCATTTCTTTTCACCTTCAGTTTTAAGCATTGTGTAGCTACCTGAACTGCAAAATCCTTCTCTTATGAGTTTTTTATTTCTGTAGAGAAAAAACCTGTTGTCGGTAGTATTTATGACAATGTAGGACTGACCTGAAGTATACGACATGTATTTTTTCGAAAGGCGTTGAATATCTCTGGAAAGCAGTGCTGTTTGCTTTTTGTAGTTCTGATCATTTTTTAATTCCGGATCTGTCTTGAATTTTACCTTTTTACCTGAGGCGGTTTCCTGCATTCGGGGAACCATATAAATAATAAAAACAAATACTAACAAGACTGTCAAAAATGAACACAATATCCAAAGCGCTTTCCTTAGTGCCTTGAAAAGCTTTTCATTTTCCCTTAATTTATGGTACCACGATTTTGGGCCTACAGGAGTAAATTCCTGTTTTGGTGTTTCAACAGGCCCCGGATCAGTAATAATTAGTTTGTCATTTTCCATATCCTCATTATTTCAGTCAATAAGCTGGTCGAGATTGACCATGGAGCCTATTATAGTGACCGGAGTCCCCTCATTGGCTAACTTAAATATAACATCCATTTCAGAATTAGTCAGGGAGATACAGCCTTCAGTCCAGTCGATTCCCCTTCCTCCATCTCCATGGATTTCAATGAGGCTGCCAATCTTTGCGTTTCGTGGCAGCGTACCCATGGCAATTTCATTTCTGAATTCTTCCTTATCTGTTTCGTTTGGATAATTTATAAGCAGAGCTTTGTGGTACTTTGTTTTATTGCTGCCAAATTTCTTAACGACCTTATACATACCTTCGGGTGTGGCTTTGTCGCCTTTTACCCTTTTGTCACCTACCCAGTTTTTGCCTAGTTCAACATGATACTCATATTTTTTGATTCCGCTGAGGTAAACCAGGCATTTTCGTGAATACTTATCGATGATTATGGCGTAATTATGGTTTTGCCGTGATTCCCTTATCGTTCTGTCAGACCAATTTTTCCATTCTGGAAAAGAGTTGAAATATTCTTTAAGATGGGTATTTGCTTTTTCGTATGATTCATTAAGAAGCAGTTCAGATTCGCTGATTTTGACTTTTGCCTGAGCATATTGCCCTTTCCTGTATGCTACCTCAGATTCCTTAAGCAGCATCCTGCCTTTTGATATACTGTTCCAGACATCTGCAGATAGCGGATAAGAAGCGTAACGTTTATCGATCTGGGCAGCTATATTATTAAGCTTATCTATCTTTTGCTTAAGGTATACATTCAGGTCGAAGACATTGTTTTTTGATATTTTTGCAGCCTGTTCTGCCTTTCTGGCAGAACGGTCGGCAAAACCGGCAACCTTTTCATAATTCCTGAAATATATAAACCGTTTGTTCTCTTCCTGCCAGTTTATCATTGCTGAATCGTACAAAGCCTTTGCTTCATGATAAAGCTTCTTTGAGTAGGTATCGGCTTTGTTAGAGGTTGCCTCTGAAAGTGCGATCCTGGCATAAGTCACTTTCTCTTCGGGTGGCTTTGGAATAAACTTTACAAGCATAATTACTGCCAGGGTAATTAATGCCAGGATGACAATAGTAATTATTATTTTCCAGGATTTCTTAATTCTCATCCGCCCTAAGCTTAAAAAAAACCCCGGGTAAGCCCCGGGGAATTTTCATTTTATCTTTTTAAATCAGAATTAAAATTTAATTCTGGCTTTGGTAAGAACCTCTTTTACTTCTGCATTAAGACCATCAGCTTTTTCTTTAGCTGCCTTGACCTTGTTGAGAGCATCCATGAATGAACCTTTATCGAAAAGGCCCTGAGCTTCAACTACAGTGGCATCAACTGTGGCAACGTCAGCTTTGATCTGCTCGATTACAGCAGCACCTTCTTTTCCTCTCGGAAGTTTGGGAATAAGTTTGACGTTCTCTTCAATAACAGTTTTAATGCCTGTCATCAAATTAGCGGCTTCAGCTTTTACTTCTTCTTTCTTTGTAGCAGCATTAGCAGCAACTGTGTTGGCAAGAGTCAAAATACTGGCCAGTTTTGCTGTTTCGCTTTTGAAATTCTTGAATAGTTTTGATTCCTTAGCAGTCATGTCAGCCATAACAGCATTTAAGGAGTCCTGTACAGCTGCAAATTCTGCAGGTACATAAACTGCTGCTTCAGCAGTTTTAGCGGCTTCGATGGCAGCATTAGCAGCATCAATTTCAGCCTGAGGTTTCTTTCCACAACTTGAAAGGACTGCAACCATCGCAATGACCGCTAATCCCATTAATACTTTGTTCTTCATTTTTCTTGTTTTTAAATACTTTGCTTTGTTAAAATTCCGATTATATGGTTGTAACCGTTTCTTTTGAAAAAATCGGTGCGAAGATAAGAAATTTTAAATTATGACAACTATTTATCCCCATTTATTTTTTATTTTTTTAACAATTCAGTTTTGTGAAACCAAAATCAGTTAGACAGATTTAACCCTGTTATAAGCATTAAAAATAAATTTAAGAAATTTTATCGGATATTGAATGCTATTTTCTTTGTTTCTTCTGAATTTGTTCCGATGAACAGTTCGAAATCACCCGGATCAGTAGAAAAACTCATATCCTGGTGATAGTATGAAAGCTCTCCGGTTGAAAGCGTAAATTCTAGTGTGACTGTCTCACCTTTCTTTAAATTTACTTTCTTAAAACCCTTCAGCTCCTTAACCGGGCGTGTTACATCTCCGAGAAGGTCATGAATATATAGTTGAACTATCTCTTCCCCATCCCTGTCTCCGGTGTTTGTGACATCTATTGAGGCAGTTATACTGTCGCCGAGGTCAAATGATTCCTTATTAATCCTGATGTTTGAATAACTGAAGGAGGTATAGCTTAACCCATAGCCAAACGGGTAAAGAGGAGTATTCGGACTGTCGAGGTAATTGGATTTGTACTTTTCATAAGGATTATCAGGATTTATTGGTCTTCCTGTATTTTTGTAATTATAAAATATGGGGACCTGTCCGACGTTCAACGGAAATGTCATTGTGAGTTTTCCTGAAGGATTTACTTCTCCAAAAAGAACATCAGCAATTCCGTTTCCGGCTTCAGTTCCTCCAAACCATGCTTCCAGAATTGCCGGGGACGTTTTGTCAAGATCAGGTATTGCCAGAGGCCTTCCATTAAAGAGAATTGTAACCGTCGGTTTTCCGGCTTTAATTACAGCTTCAGCCAGTTTCATCTGGATACCTGGCAATGAAATATCGGTGCGGCTGGCAGCCTCTCCACTCATCATTCTGTTTTCACCCAGAGCAAGTATTACAAAATCAGCATTTCTGGCTGCCGCAACAGCTTTACTTATTTCATTAAGACCATCATCATTTACATTGCATCCTTTTACTGTTATAATTTTAACAGAACCTTTTACCTTATTCTTCAGTCCGTCAAGAAGAGTTACGCACTTTTCAGCCTGCCCGGCTCCCGACCAGAAGCCCAGCATATCTTCCTTTGAATCGGCCAGAGGGCCAATCAGTGCTATTGTTTTCACGTCAGCCGGAATAGGAAGTGTTTTATTTTCATTTTTCAGCAGAACGCATGAGCTGGCAGCTACTTTTCTCGCAAATTCACGAAACTCAGGTGTCATTATCTCTGTAGCTTCCCGTTTCTTGTCGCAATACCTGTAAGGGTCATCAAATAATCCAAGCCTGTATTTGCCAATGAGTACCCTTCTGACTGCTTTATCAACTGCTGCTTCACTTACTTTGTTTGATTTGACAAGAGCAGCGATCTCGTTCAGGAAAGCACTTCCCTGCATATCCATATCAACGCCAGCGTTTATTGAGAGTTCGGCTGCATGAGCAGGGTCAGATGCAACTCCGTGGGGAATAAGTTCACTGATCGAACCGTAATCGGTTACAACAAATCCGTCAAAATTCCACTTATCCCTTAACAGGTCGCTAAGCAGCCATTTGTTTGAAGTGGAAGGGACTCCCGCGATCTCATTAAATGAGGTCATTATTGATCCAGCTCCAGCATCCAGTGCGGCTTTGTAAACCGGCAGGTACCACTCAAAAAGTGATCTTTCCGACATATCAACAACATGATAATCACGTCCGGCCTGAGGAGCTCCATATGCTGCAAAGTGCTTTACGCATGCCATTACAGTATTGTTTTCTGACATTGATGCCCCTTGCAGTCCTTTTACCCTTGCTACTGCAATAAGACTCCCCAGAAAAGTGTCTTCCCCGCTGCCTTCCATAACCCTGCCCCACCTAGGATCCCTTGCGATATCAACCATTGGTGTAAAAACCCAGTTGAGTCCTTCTGCAGTGGCTTCAATGGCAGCAATTCGTTCTGCTTTTTCTATCATTGCCGTATCCCACGTTGAGGCCTGTCCCAGAGGAATCGGAAATATAGTACGGTGTCCATGAATTACGTCATACCCGAAGAGAAGTGGAATATGTAGTCTTGTCTCTTCCACCGCTGTCCTCTGAAGTTCTTTCACAAAATCCACAGTGTAAGCATTGAATACTGATCCGGTCTTCCCCTGTCTAATAAGATCAATATAATCATTTCTCATTGAGGGGCCGGTTGTCGACCAATCGCTCGTAAAAAGTGAGATCTGGCCGATCTTTTCATCAAGAGTCATTTTCCCAATCAGGTTATCGACAAACGTATTCATTTCCCGTCCAGAGGCAGAGCCTTCCGGCTGTTTGCATGAATTTGGAACAATGAGAATAATGAATGATGCAATAAAAAAAATAAATCTCTTCATATGGATGTATTTAACAGTTAATACTTGAATATTCACTACTCAGATTTTATAACCTGGCTCTTCTCTCCTATCCCATTCTCATTTAAAGCTTCAATGGCAAAATAATATGGTTTTTCAATATCCATTGTTTTTAACCAGTATTCATTCTCATTATAAACCATAATACAGTTGTAAAGTTTATCAGGAGCAATACCAATATATAAATTATATGCGTAGGCATTATCTACCTGATTCCATTTCAACCAGGCACTGCGCTTGTCTTTTTCAGTCCTCAATACCGTAAATCCTTTAACAGCCGGAGGCTTTTCACCCGGGCCCAGGCCAAAAACGCGAAATCCGCTTAAACTGAATTTTCCAGTAGGCATATGGACATTCTCAAGTTTAAGAAATCGTGTCTGGACAGGTTTCCCCAGTTCAATATAATCATGTGGAACATCTTTCCTGTTTTTGCTTTTGTCGACAAGAAGATTCCATTTTTTTCCATCCCTTGATTCGAATATCCTGTATTGATGATATACTCCCAGAGATTTTCCCAGAAATTCAGCATCCTGATCAGCATAGTTTATCTGTATTGCCCTTACTGTACAAACAGAACCAAGGTCAGACTGTATCCATTCATCGGGATCAGCTGTTGCAGCACACCAATAGGTTTTTATGTCCTCATCAACGGTATTATTGGCATTGTAGCTTCCATATGTTGATGAAACCGTAACCGGTTTGTTGTAATTAAGTAGCATCCACCCTGTAAAATTAGTTTTCAGGTGATCTTCAGGTCCCGATGGAAGAAAAGCAGGGTAATCGCCGAATGCCTGGTTGCAGTACATCACATCATCTTTATCGAATCCGGCAGGCCAGATCCCTAACCTTCGTTCAAAATTATTTTTAACAGAAATAGAGATCGTGGAAATATGCCAGTAGTTCTTCCAGTTATCCATGAATGTTGAACCGTGCCCAGCACCTCTTGCAAATCCTCCTGGCTTGAAGCTGAAAGGCATAGGTTGAGGAGTAAAAGGTCCAAGGGGATTGTTGCCTACCACTACACCGTCGGCATATCCGCTGAATTCAGTTCCGGGAGCTCCATACTGGAGATAATATTTGCCGTTATTCTTCGTCATCCATGCACCTTCGATAAATGGATCGAGAAAAGTATCATCCATATGCTCACCGAACCGCTGCCATCCATATCTCCATTGCTCGAGCATGTAGAGCTCTTTCCTGGTGCCATACGGCTTCATGGTTTTCCTGTTCAGTTCAATTCCGTAGAGAGGATACCTGTTGCTGCTTCCATTATACATATAGAACCTGCCATCATCATCGGTGAAAAATGCCGGATCCCATCCTCCGATCTCAAAAGAGTCGACCATCGGCTTCCATTCATCCTTCCTTGGATTCGTGCTCAACCAAATTGTAAACTCACTCGTGTATGTCGAACCAATTACAAGCATTGTATCTCCGATAATGCCAACCGCCGGGGCACAAAGCTCATCGTACACTTTATTCCACGGACGAAGAAACCGGCGTGAAATAAAATTCCAACTTACCATATCACTGCTCCACCAGTAGCCCCATTGGTTTGTGGAAAACAGAAAATAGTCGCCTTTGTAATTTACAATCACAGGGTCAGCTGTGGCTCTGTGCCTGCCTGCTTCGCTGAAATTGGGAATAGGCGTATAACCATAGTCAACGTTTATGGGATTGCAGTATGTCTTTTGTCCCTGCACAACAAAAGTGCTTAAAAGCCAGAAAAATATTATGAAAAGAGTAATGGCATTTCTCATTTAAAGAAATAAATTAAAGTTACTATACAAATATAATCTTAAGTGAGCGTCCTGTGAAATAAAATTCTAAGGATGTATAACCAATTTTATTGACCAATCTTTTCGAGTAAAAGATCGCTGTAAGATTTGCTTATATAATCTGCTGCATCAAGTTCAAAGAAGGAATAATACACATCACATTGTTCCCTAAGCTCTTCTGCTGAGATTTCCCCGGTTTCATCAATGGCTTCCACTTCAATAAAAGTTCCCAGGTTATTTACGATGTCAAAGTGAAATTTCACATTTTCGATGTAGTATATTCTTCTCGTTTTCTCAACAATGGTCTTAATACCATGTACTTTCGTTAATATATCCTTGAGCGATTTTTCTGGAGAATGCTTATATAATATTATATCAGCCTGCTTTGCATCGGCGACATCGGGTCTCTCATAATAGATAAGGGCATTTTCAATATTACCCTCCCTCAATTTGAGCCGCCCTTTAGGAACATTAAAATATGTATCAATCTGGTGGTCCTCGCCTTTAAAAAAAGGATTCAGACTAAGAAGCTTCTGTTCCCGTTTCTCAAGATCTCCGACCCTTGCCTTGAATTCGTAGTTTTTAAGTTTCATGCAAATCTGAAAGTATTTCAAGGTTATGCTGCAGGTCTCTCAACCGGGAAAATATCCAGTTCCAGAATTTGGGTTTGACGCAGGATCTTCATTCTTGTTGGTTTAAATATTAAACCACCTCCGATCAAATGCTTCGTTAAATCGCCTGAACTTGTTACGATTCCTCCGTCAAATTCGACAATAATATCACCCTCTTTAAGGTTAGCACGGGTAGCCGGAGATGAATTTTCAAGTCCGGTTATCAAAATACCTCTTTTTGAGCTAAGCCGGTAAAAGTTTTTTATCCTGGGATGTATTTCAATCTCATTGATCATTAATCCCAGATATGCTTTGATAACTTTCCCGTCTTTTATGAGGTACCTGGCAATCTCTTTTACTGTATCAATTCCTATCGAAAAGCTTAATCCCTGAGTCCCGGGTATTATAGCTGTATTAATGCCAATTACTTCACCACCGGTATCGATCATGGGGCCACCCGAATTTCCGGGATTCATTGCAGCATCCGACTGCAGAATATCGTCAATCAAGTGGCCATCAGGACTCCGCATTGTACGTCCGGTTCCGCTTAAAACACCAATTGAAACAGAATGCTGATAACCTAGTGGATTCCCGATAGCAATAACTAGCTGTCCTATTTTAAGATTGCTTGAAATGCCAAGCTTTGCAGAAGTATAACCTGTCCCAAATATCTTAATTATAGCAAGATCCGTATCTTTATCAATACCAGTTACTTCACCTGTAAATCTATTCCCATCCAGCAATGTGACATCCAGTTTTACGGCATTTTCTATCACATGTGCATTGGTAAGAATCAGTCCATCACTTGAAAAAACAAATCCTGAACCTGATCCGGAGATCCTTTCCTTGTCTCTGACAGAAACATATTTATCAATTTTGACTACCGCATTCTTTACTTTGTCAACTGCTGAAACTATAATCTCAGAAAAACTATCCATAATCCCTCCCTTTTTATGTAAAGACAAATAACAATATTGAAGCCAAATACAGGTTCGACAGAATTTTAGCAGTTTTTTGAATAATTCCCGGCTTGAATTATGTATTTTGCCTTTATTAATTAAATAATCGCGTCAAATTGGCTGGAAAAGTACAATAATGTCAGATTGTCCCTGAAATATCCTTTAGCTTAGGAAACTGAAGTAAAACCCTGGTGAATATAGTCCAGTCAAAAGTAAAAGATCAAACCAATACTATATTTTAGGCAATCTGGTTGATTTTTTATAAATTTAATCTGGTAAATATTTATGCCAGGATAAGAAAAATTTCATTATGTTATTAATTAGTTACATACGCAGCCTTCTTTTTTATGCCATGGTTTTTGTTCAATTACTTCTATTAATTTCTTGTGGTAATAGATCATACAATTCAAAACATCAGGTCGGAAAAATTGGCTTTCGTGGGCTTTATCTTGATATGGAATATGTTAAAGCAAAAAACACTAAGGATTCTTTGCTTAAGATCAGTGAATTGCGTTACCTTGAAACGACGGATGTACTTGGTAATGAACAAAAAAGCCTTTTCTCTGATTTATCAGAAATAAGTCCCACACTTTGTGCAAGAGTTAATCTTAGAGGATCTATTATTATTGATGAAAGGTTAACAAGCATTCAATTAACCCTGTGCAGCAAATCAAATACAGGAGATAAAAGAATTTTATATAGTTGTGACATTAATGAGCTAAATCGCCTATTTGAACTGTATCGGGAAAAATATGGAACCCCAACGGCGCTTGACAGGGGAGAACAATATGATTGGTTGTCGAAAAGAATTTCAAATGTATACTTCCCTGGGCCAAAAGGAAGATGGCTTACCGACAAGATATATTTCTGGGAGAAGGGAAACTATATAATATATTTTGATTTTGGGTATCCTGAAAGTCAGGTCAACGCAGATAATTCAACCGCAAAACCTGGCGGTCAAGAATTACCTGATTCTATGAGTGCTCCTATAATATACTATGATTTTACACTGGACTATCTTGATAAGTTGCTTGAGAAAGCAGGTGGAATGAAAGTGGAAGAATTTTAATAAATTCTACGCACCCGGAATTCCAAACAGCGGCTGAGAGAGGGGGATTGCCCCTGGGGATCTATTTGGCGGGATCCTGCATTTTTAAAATCCCCTCCTGGGGGGCCGACCGTTAAGAAATTAGCCAGTGGCTAATTTTAGGGAGGAGCCAGACTGCAGGGGAGATTAGTGGTGGAGGGGTGGGGGTGGGTTAAAATAAGGGATTACGTCCTCTCTGCTTTCGGTCGTGATCCCTTTGGGGAGATACAGCAATTTAAGGCTCCCCTCCCTGGAGGGGATGGGGGTGGGTTAATATCAGGGATTGCCTGCAGCGATCCCTTGAGGGGATCCTGCAAAGCCAAAATAAACCCTTCGGGTTTTTGTTTATTTCACCTTCAGTTCCTTCAGAAAGCATGCTCTCTTCGGAACTTCGGTAAAATAAACAATCCCGCATGCGCGGGATTTATTTTGGCTTTGCGGAGAGAGGGGGATTCGAACCCCCGGTACAGTTACCCATACGGCAGTTTAGCAAACTGCTGGTTTAAGCCACTCACCCATCTCTCCAGGATGAACCGCGACAAAAATAGGAAAACATGGATAAACTGCAAAATCTGGAGATACTTATTTCAATCCTTTAAGAATGTCGGTGATCAGTTTAAAATTCTCCAGAGTCTCCTCATCAAAATTCTTAACACCGATCTGCCCTGATCTGACATTGCTGAGAAACCTGCTCAGTACAAAATTCCTGGGTACTTCCTTATCTCTCACATAAACTGAATTCGATACGGTAATCCCTTCCCGTGTATTGATAACATGATTTTTAAAATCAAGAGTGGACAGGAGATCTTCTGCATTTTGAAATGACTCCGGAAGCTTAATAATCAGATCCTTTCCGCTTTTCGCTGTATTGAAGACAGTTCTTCGCAGGTTTTCTTCAATCTGATTTTCATTTTCATTCTCAAAAAGCAGTACACCAAACTCCATTCCCCATCCCATCAGTATATTGCATAATAATGGTATGGATGAAATATCGGTTGATGGTATTATGCTTATATTTCCCCTGAAACCCGTAATAATAACAATTGCATTCAGCAGGTAAAACGAACCTATGTCATTCACAATCAGATTGAACCTCACAATAGAAAATCCTTCCTTTCCCATAGGATTACCCAGAATACTCTGTAATGGCGTCAGGGTATCGGGAGTTGCCGAGGACAATTGAAGAGGATCCAGGATTCGCGTCGTACTTCTGAAATTGTCAATATCGTCACGCTGGACAGCCAGCACCCGGTGAAGCTTGTTTATCTCAACAAGGTGAGGTGAATGGGTAGTGTAAATTACCTGGATTTTCTGGCTGATATCCTCAAAGACTTTAAGAACATCTTCCTGGGCTCTTGCATGCAGACTTACACCAGGTTCATCAACAAGAAGGACCAACGGCTTGCTGTTTTCACTGGCTGATGCCTTCAACTCCATATAAAATGAGAGGAACCACCTGACTCCACGACTCCTTTGCTTCGGATAGAGCCTCTCCCCTTCATCCTTTATCCAGAATTCAAGATACGGTTTGCCCGATTTACCAGTATGGCTTGAACTATAATGATCAAGCTCAAATTGTATGTTTATCTTGTTGTTGCGTCCGATTGACTGCTGCCAGAAATCCTGGAAATTACAGGTCAGAGAATGATTCAGGTTTTCAATCTTCTGCTTAAGTATTCTGCTTGAAGGCTGCTCAAAAAAAGAAAATTCGAGCTGGGCGAGCGTCAGGAAGTTACGGGCAGCCTTATAACCTTCAACCTTTTCGTTTCCTGAAATTATATCAGCCAGGTCGATCCTGTTCGGCAGAAGGCTACCGAAATCTTCAAACATTTCAAATTCGGGACAATATTCAAAATATTTCTTTCCAAGTATTTTACTATTCAGGTGAGATTTGTATGAGCTGACAGTTTCATCAACTTTTCTGGCAGCCTGATCTTCAGAAAAGCCTTCCATAAGGTAGCCCGACATTGCTATGTGCCTGTCAAGTTCTTCACTTCTTTGTTCTTTTTCAACCCTTGTTTTCCTGTAATCATTAAGGATATTGTTCCATTCAAGATCTTCACCACTGTCAACCGGTCTCATTAAAAGGGTCATCTTCTGATGCCTCTCTTCAAGTTTTACAGCGATTTCACTGAGGTGGCGATCGATGGCTGAGCACTTTTCTTCAAGCGACATCCAGGTTTCTCCAGCTTTGCTTATTGTTTGAAATTTTGACAGCTCTTTGACAGCTTCTTCCTCCTTTTTTTTCAGCTCGGCCAATTGATTCTTAAGCGAAGGATATTGGGATCCGGGCGATGAGCTAAGGTCCACTGCTTTCTTCCCGAATAGAGAAAATCCTTTCCTGTTCCCCTTTGCCTCGGCTACCTTATCTTTCATCACCGTAATTCTGGAACCCAGATCATCAAGCTTTGATCCTTTCTCATTTATCTTGTCTATCTCACCCTTAAGCTTCACTTTAACATCCTCCAGATAAAGACGCCATGCATCTTCCAGGGAATCAAGATACTGGCTGATCTTTCCGCTGACTGTAATTTCAGACGACAGATCCGCGATCCATTTTCTTGTAAGCTCTATCTGGGTAAGACCCGACAAAAGCTCCTTAAGCTCCATCCCTGGATTCTCTGTCACTTTTAACAGCCATCCCTCAGGAATGCTGAATCTGCAGCTTATTTCAGGAAGTGACAGATCACTCCTCAATACATCTTCCGATATGACTCCGGAATAAAATACTTCGAGGGCTTCCAGTACAGAGGTCTTGCCAGATTCATTCTGTCCTATAAGGCATGTGACATTATCGGGTGACAAACTTTGCCAGTCCGTATCCAGAATAGACCTGAAATTTTTAATCCTGAAAGCTAACAGCCTCATAATGTTGTATGTCATACCTGAAATCCAAAAACGAGGACATCGTCACATTGTTGTGATCTACCCTTCCATTCTTTAAAAGAATATTCAAGACACTCTCTTTGGGATGCCATCGAAAGCCCGGTGACTGATAAAAGGATCTGTTTGAATTGCTTGTATTTGAATTTCTTATCAGTTATTTCACCAAACTGATCAGCAAAACCATCCGAGAAAAGATAAAATGAATCACCGGGAATTGTATCAATAATAGTATTAATGAAAGGCTTTTCTTCCTGTGGTGCAATACCTATCGTCATTTTGTCAGGTTTGAATTCGGAGAGTTCCCCGCTCCTTATCCTTATAAGCGGACGGTTGGCTCCGGCAAACTGTATTGAATTCGTACCACCCTCTATTATGCACAACCCTATATCAATACTGTCTTTTGTCTCCTCTTTTGATCCGGTCTGGTGTAGAGCTTTCATAATCTTTTCCCTCATATTGTTCAGCACACGATTTGCCCTGATGCACTGCTTCGATTGAAGGATCTCGTTCAGAAAGCTTATCCCGAGTATGCTCATAAGAGCACCGGGTACTCCATGCCCTGTGCAATCACCTGCCGCTATGCACGTGAACTGACGGTTTGAAAAAGTATAATAAAAATCACCGCTTACTATGTCCCTTGGAAGAAAAAGTATAAAGAAATCCTTCAATATCCCCTTAAGAATTATTGGATCAGGCATTAAAGCATGCTGAATCATGCCAGCGTAGCGAAGACTTGCGAGATGATCCTCTACACTCTGGACACTTAGAGCGTAAAGATCCTCGTATCCTTCCTGATTATAAAGCGTCATAAAGGAAAGTTATCAAACAGACTAACTATTTAAATAAACTGATTTTAAGGGTGCTTATTGTGAGAAATACCTATTAGGATCTCTTCTTCTCAAGAAGGATAACATTCTCAACATGATGGGTGTGGGGGAACATGTCAACAGGCTGAACTCTCGTAACCACATAATATTCAGATATTAAGGCTATATCGCGGGCCTGGGTCGATGGATTACAGCTTATGTAAATTACTTTTCCCGGTCCAGCATTTATGATCTGCTTAACGACATCTTCGTGCATCCCTGCTCTGGGGGGATCGGTGATAATGATATCAGGCATCCCATTTTCACTTATGAACTTATCATTAAGCAATGATTTTATATCTCCGGCAAAAAACTGAGTGTTCCTTATATTATTGATTTCAGAATTGATTGCTGCATCTCTTACCGCCTCATCAACATATTCAATACCAATTACTTTTTGGGCGGAATCTGCAATGAAATTTGCAATTGTACCTGCACCTGTATAAAGATCATAAACGACTTCATTGCCTGTCAGAACAGCAAATTCTTTTGCAACTTTATAAAGCCGGAGCGATTGTTTTGTATTGGTCTGGTAAAATGATTTTGGCCCTATCCTGAATTTTAGCCCATTCATTTCTTCAAGAAGATGATCTTCACCCATGTGAAATATGGGTACCTGATCGGCAAGTGAATCATTCTTCTTTGTATTAATTATGTAAAAAAGGGAACTAATCTGTGGAAATTCCGATACAAGAAAATCAAGAAGCCCTGCAATCCTATCCTTCTCATCAAGGTAAAAAACAACAATAACCATAACCTTTCCACTGCTTGTGGTACGAATTATCAGGTTCCTCAGAAATCCGCTTTGCTGACGCAGGTTAAAAAATGCAAATGATTTCCTGTGGGCATATCTTCTTACTGCGTCTCGAATGGCATTTGAGGGCTCAGGCTGAAGAAAACACTCCCTGATATCCAGAACTTTATCAAACATTCCAGGGATATGAAATCCGAGTGCATCCTCATTTAAATGATCATTGTCGGAGCTCATTTCTTCTCTCGTAAGCCAGCGCTTATCGGAGAATGTATATTCCAGCTTATTCCGGTAAAAGAAAATTTCTTCAGACCCCAGAATCGGATCTGTTAAAGGGATATCTACTTTCCCTATCCTAACCAGGTTATCCTTTACCTGCTTTTCCTTGAACTGAAGCTGTTTTTCGTATGGAAGATGCTGCCATTTGCAGCCGCCGCATACACCAAAATGCGCGCACCTTGGCTTAATCCTGTCTGAAGAATATTCATGGAAGCGGACAACAATACCCTCCATAAATTTCCTTCTCTTTTTCCTGACCCTGATGTCAACCACATCTCCCGGTATCAGCATCGGGACAAAAAGAACCTGGTTTTCAATTCGTGCAATTGCATTTCCTTCAGCCCCGATATCTGTTATCCTCACCTTCTCGAGCAATGGCATTTCTTTCTTTCGTCCCAACTGTGAAGTATGTTTAAATATGATTTTTCTAAAGAAGTTTCAGTATTTATTTCTGATCAAGATTCATAATAAACTGCAATCCCTTAATCATGACAGGTATAACAGCATCTCCATGATCAAGACCAGGTATGATCTCTTTTGTGCAGGTCTGTGGCGAAGTTCCGGCACCGATCATTGCATTGTAAATGTTTTCGGTTGTAACAGGATTGACTGATTTGTCACCACCGCCATGAATCAGGTATAAAGGGATGGCGGTATTCCAACCGTCTATACTATTTACTGCAAGGGATGACCTTACAGATGTATATTTAGCATCTGATAAGAATCCGGAGAGGAAACTATCTGTAAAAAGATCGGGAATTGAAGTGGTCAGCTGCCCGTTTATCTGTTCAAAAGTTAAAGAACCGGTATAAAGGCTTCCAATCCTTGAAGCATAAGGTATCTTAAGAATATCAGATATTGGATTGGTAAACTGGCTGTACTCGGTATAAGCATTAATTATGTACCCAATGTAAACAGGCATAGGATATGAGCTTATGCCAATCATTGATCCAAAAAGTATGTTCAGATCATAAGGACCTGCTCCACAAACACTTCCCTTAAGATTAAACTCACCAGAATAATCCTTTTCAAGAGCCTCATGGAGTGCAAGTGTGGCCCATCCGCCCTGTGAATAACCGGCCAGGTAAACGGCATCCTTAATTGTAATGTCAGGAAGTTCTTCACGATCCATCTCTTTTACCATAAAAAGCATGTCAACGATCGATCTGACAGTTGGTTCTTTTATCAGGTAAGGATGAGGTATATCCGCCGATTCGCCGAATCCCGGATAATCCGGTATAATTACAACATATCCCATGGAAGCGATAACCTCAACAAACTGATAAGAAGGATTGGAAGGATATTCGCTTGGGGCATAAGCATTCACAGTATTTGTTCCATTTTGAAAACTAATAAGAGGATAATCTCCTTTATCAGAAGGGACACAGAGCAGCCCTGAGGCATTTATTTCAATGTTATTTACTTCTGTTTTGTAAACAACCTTGTATATGTCAACCGAATGGGATATATGCTGTTTAAGAACACTGAGTTCCGGGTAGGTGGAAGATGCAATGTCAAGAAGGATATTTATATATACAGTAGAATAATTTGTAATTAATTCTTTCGAAACAAAATGCTCATATTGTGGCTCTTCACTTTTTTTGCAGGAGGAGACAACTGAAATAATTGCAGTAATGAGGAGCAGGGAACCGATTAATCGTTTAAATGTTTTCATCGTGACAAAGATAACTTTTATCAGGTAAATCTCTTCTTCCCAGGCTCCTCTACTTTTCATATATTTGCGCTTTATAATTTTCGTATGGTCTCGGTACAGGATATTTCAGTTTCATTCGGAAGTTTCGATTTGTTGACCGATATTTCTTTCCTCATTAATGAGCAGGATCGTATCGGCCTTACAGGGAAAAACGGTGCCGGTAAAACAACCCTTCTTAAAATAATCTCGGGGAACCAGAATCCCTCAAAAGGGTTTGTTGACATGTCGAAAGAAGTTACCATCGGGTACCTTCCGCAGCAAATGGAAGTAGACAATTCAACTACCGTGATGAACGAAACACTTAAGGCATTTGCCAGCCTTATAAGCCTGTCGGATGAAATAG
Organism: uncultured Bacteroidales bacterium; assembly: GCA_963701745.1. GTDB lineage: Bacteria > Bacteroidota > Bacteroidia > Bacteroidales > VadinHA17 > LD21. Next base: position 284,177 of record CAVPBE010000002.1, read on the forward strand.
AGAATTGCAGTAGGCAGATAGAAGAGAGGGATGATTATCATTCAGTAGATTATCTGAAGTTATGTGACAGACTTAATGAAACGGAGGAAAAATTTCGTATTCTGGGAGGCACAAACTATCTGGCTGACGCTGAGCAGACTCTTACCGGACTTGGTTTTGAAAGGCAGGATTTTGACCGGCTAACCGGTGAACTGAGCGGTGGCTGGCGCATGAGGATAGAGCTTGCAAAACTGATCCTCAAAAAGCCATCGCTTTTTCTTCTTGATGAACCTACCAACCACCTCGATATTGAATCAATACAATGGCTCGAAACTTTCCTGGCAGGATATCCAGGTGCTGTGATGATGGTATCGCACGACAGGGCTTTCCTCGATAATGTAACCAACCGGACAATTGAAATCTCGCTAGGAAAAATCTATGACTACAAGGTTTCGTGGTCAAAATATGTAATCCTCAGAGAAGAAAGGAGAACTCAGCAGATAGCCTCATACAGGAACCAGCAAAAGATGATTGAGGATACGGAGAGATTCATAGAACGATTCAGATACAAACCAACTAAGTCGATCCAGGTACAGTCTAAAATAAAGCAGCTCGACAAGATTGAAAGGATCGAAGTCGATGAAGAAGATAACAGTATGATGAATCTCAGGTTTCCTCCGTCTCCGCGTTCAGGAACTGTTGTTGTGGAGGCAGAAAACCTTTCGAAGAGCTTTGGTTCTCTCAATGTGCTGAACAGGATTAATATTACAATTACAAGAGGTGAAAAGGTTGCCTTTGTCGGACGCAATGGGGAAGGAAAAACGACTTTCTCAAGAATCATAATCGGACAGCTCGATCATGAGGGATCCCTGAAAATAGGGCACAATGTCAGAACAGGTTACTTTGCCCAGAATCAGGATGAATTGCTTGACGAGAATTCAACCGTGCTTGATACAATTGATAATGTTGCAAAAGGCGAAATAAGGACAAAGATCCGTGATATGCTCGGCGCTTTTCTTTTCAGAGGCGAAGATGTTGACAAGAAAATCAAGGTTCTTTCAGGCGGCGAAAGATCGAGGCTTGCCCTTGTAAAACTTCTGCTTGAGCCTGCAAATCTTTTGGTTCTTGATGAACCGACCAACCACCTCGATATGCGATCAAAGGATATACTGAAGCAGGCACTGATCAAATATGATGGCACGCTAATTGTGGTTTCGCATGACAGAGATTTCCTCGACGGGCTTGTTACAAAAGTTTATGAGTTCAGACATAACAGGTTAAAAGAAAATATTGGAGGTATTTATGATTTCCTCCGGAAGAAAAAGATTGTAAACCTGAAAGATATTGAAAAAAGAGATAAAATAACCCGGGAGAGCGATATTGGTGATAATACACCGAACAAGCAGAAATATCTTGATAAGAAAGAATATGACCGATCGCTTAGGAAACTGAGGAAAAAACTTGAAGATTCTGAAAAGAGAATAGAAATGATGGAGACTGAATTGCTGTCAATGGACAAAGAATTAATGACCACTATAAGCTCCTCAGATAGTGCAGGGATATACACTAAATATGAAGATCTCCGGAAGCAGCTGAATGAAGAAATGAATAACTGGACTCTCTATTCCCATGAGGTTGATGAATTCTTAAAAACAAACGGCTGATTATGGAATACCCCAGGCTGGAAAAGAATTACCCGGTTCATGTTTATGAGACAGGGCTTCATGGCCGGCTGAATCTGCATACCAATATGTCCAGGTATCCCAAATGGGTAACTGATAGTTATGACCTGGATTTCATTCTCAATAATGTGCCTTTATCTGCTGAAATAAATTATCTTGCCGAATCACACATCAACGAAAGCATTGCTATTACTAAATCTGAAGGAAGTAATGACAGCAATGTAATAAATCATTCAATTATGAGGACTTCGGACAATACAGAACTCTGCAGGGTAAGGATAAACTGGAAAAAGAATCATATGCAACATATTAATAATTCAGGAAAATGAACCGGAAAAGTTCTTTCAGAGAATATAATATTCTATTATATGTCATTTTATTCTGCATGGCAATAATATCATGCACCACCACGAAAAAAGCCGTTGTCGACTTAAAGAATCTTTCTTATTTGTACAATCCGACAAAAAGCTCTATAAAACCTCGTTTCAGTGTTTTCAATGAAACAGATGTATTGTCAGTCCTGTCGGTAAAGTTTTTTTCGACTGACCTGTTCTTTTCAGAAGCAAATCCTCAGGGTATTCCCATGGCGCAGATCCTTATAACTGTTAAATTGTTTAATACTACTAATGGAAGGATTCTGGCCGACACTGCCTTCATGGATGCCAATATTGTAAAGGAGCCTTCACGGCAGGAGTATGTTTATAAACTGCCTCTGAAAGTCGGCCCTGGTGCAAATTACATTGCTGAGGTTAAGCTTCTTGACAAGTTACGGTCAGAGGTAATACAATCATTTGTAACTTTCGACACCCGGTCGTACAATAACAGATATAATTTTAAAGCCAGGGGACATATCTTCTCAAATGAACTGTTTACTCCGGTTGTTAAAGCAGGTGAATTTGTAAACATCCTCTATCCTTTAAGGCCGATAGACAGTCTGTATATCTCATATTATAAGCCTCTATCAGAAGTGCCTTATCCTCCTTCAATTCTCCTGCCGGAAAAAATAATTGATTATGAACCTGATACAGTTATTGCCGTTCATTATTCCGACACCCTGCCACTTACACTACCAAAAGAGGGTGTTTATTTATGCACCCCCGAAAGAGACTCAGAAGAAGGATACGCATTATTCAACTTCGGAGAGACATTCCCGGCGATGACTGACCCTTTAACAATGATCAAGCCACTTGCTTACCTTGCATCTGAGGAGGAAATGAATGAAATGCTTTCAGCTGAACGGCCAAAGGTGGCTCTTGACGAATTCTGGATAAAGTGCGGAGGGAATATTGATAAATCCAGGGAGCTTATACGTATTTATTACACAAGGATCCTTTACTCAAATTTTTATTTCACATCGTTCAAGGAGGGCTGGAGAACCGAGAGAGGAATGATCTATACAATTTACGGGCCCCCGGATAAAGTTTACAAGAATTCAGAAGAGGAAAGCTGGGGATACCGGAGGCCGGTATTAAAATCTTCATGGGGAGGAAGATACCATCTTAAGGAGAATTACCTTTTCTTTAATTTCAGAACCAGGAAAAACAAATTCTCAGATAATGATTTCTACCTGAGCAGGAATGAAACTCTTGTTACCTACTGGGATAAAGCGATAGCCAGCTGGAGAAAGGGTATAGTTTTCCGTCTTGATAATCCTGAAGATTTATAACTATTAAAGTGAAAGAATCAGATTGTATTTATGGCCTCAGGGCAGTAATCGAAGCCGTCAGGGCAGGAAAGAAAATCGACCGTCTGCTTATTAAGCAGGGCTTGCAGGGAGCTTTGTATCATGAATTAATGATTGAAGTGCGAAATCATAATATTGCCTACCAGATAGTGCCATTGGAAAGGATTGAACTTGTCACCCGAAAGAATCACCAGGGTGTTTTAGCATGGCTCTCTCTTATTGAATTTCAGTCGATTACAAATCTTCTGCCGATGATTTTCGAGAAGGGTGAAGATCCTTTGATAATTGCACTCGACGGAGTTTCAGATGTAAGGAATTTCGGGGCAATAGTTAGAAGCGCTGAATGTCTTGGGGCACATGCTGTTATTATCCCTGAAAAAGGTTCGGCGAGGATCACTGCAGATGCCATCAAAACATCTGCTGGAGCTCTGCATTCATTTCCTGTTTGCCGGGAAAGAAGCATTGTAAGATCTATTGAGTATCTCAGGGAATCTGGACTTAGAGTTATAACAGCAGGCGAAAAATCAGGTTTGGAAATTTCTGAAGCCGATATGAAAGGCCCGGTGGTACTGATAATGGGATCGGAAGATAAAGGAATAAGCCGCGAATTAATCTCTTTATCCGATCTGCAGGTCATGATACCCATGAAAGGAGAAATAGGATCCCTGAATGTATCTGTCGCTGCTGGTATTCTTCTGTATGAAATTACAAGGCAGCGAACACTCTGATCATCCGATAATATTCAGAATTCTCTGATCCAGCATAGCCTGGTCAGCAGTAAACGAAGCCAGTCCTGCAAGAGTGAGGAGTGTATCGGGGGCTATTTTGCCATCAGCGATTTTCTTCTGCCACTTGGAGAAAACCGGAATTTTCCCATCACCGGAAATTGTTGCTTTTTCTTCTTTTGAAAGTGAGGGGAACATATCTTCACAGCCTTCCTGCTGTGCTATACGTACAAGTTCCTGACCGGTTGAAGGCATCTTCTGATTAAACCGTTGTGCAAGGCTGAGAACTTTGTCATCCACCTCCCAGAATTTTTCGATACCTGCATCCTTTGCTGAAGGGTAAATACTAACGTCATAATTCTCATGGGTCCTTACTGAAAACTTGCCTGTTAATGATTTCCGCCCGGCAGCGGCTACTTTCGGTGGCATTGTGAACACATCGGTACCTGCAAGCTCTTCAAGCTGGTTGTAATGACGGAGACTGGCAGCAATTAATTTCGTTGGCCATACATTTTGTGCAGAAAAAGCGGTGACCCAGTTCTGGGAAGAGATAACTGCCATCTCACCTGCACCCGATCCGTCTCCAAGCTTGTTGTCCATCATAAAGGCACCTACCCTTCCAAGAAATACATTGACATAGTCGGGCTGGGCTGTCCTTGTCACAATAACATTCTGCCTGGCGCTGAATTCAAGTGTGAAATTGACCCTTACTCCAGCTTCTCTTAACCGTCTTGCTCCAATAAGACCTTCAGCAGTATACGGGACTTTTACAATAAACTGGTCGGGACAGATTTCATGGTACCTTTTGCCATAATATTCGATAGCCTTTACATCATGAGCCATATCAGTGTGAAGTTCCACGCTGACAAGTCCGCCAAATTTTGAAGCAAGCCTTAAGCCATGCCTGGCATTAAGCATAAAAGCAATCTCCTTTACTTTTGCCTCCAGAGGAAGGTCATGAACGATATGCTTGGCTTCAGAAACAAAGATATCATAGATCCCTTTTTGTATCTCATTGTTAAGCAGAGTATTATTTGTTGTCAGAGCACTCATCTCCGCTGACCAGTTTGCTTCAGCTTCCTCAATATCTCCTGTATCAAGCCAGAGCTCAGTCCCGGTATCCTTCAGGGATTGCCAGAAAGGGTCCTTTTTACCGTTGACATGTTTTTCGCTCAGATTTGCCCAGAGAAAATCACTTATTCGTGTGTTCAGGTCAGCCATTATAATAAATATTTGTTGTTAAACACTTAAGGCTTAAATTTGTTCCGATCGCTTTATTTGGTCCGATGCAAAATTATACAAATTCTTTATCCGCAGTGACGAATATTATTAGCTTTATAACATAATATTAAAACAGTTCGGCCATGAGAATTTTTTTAGCTTTTATATTGACTTTGTGGACTTTATCGTCCCCGGGGCAAGCAAATTTTGAAAAGTATTTCACTGATAAAGTTCTTCGGTTTGATTTCATGCTCGCGGGGAACAGTCAGAAAACGCTTGTCTATCCGGTGGGAATGAAAGAGGAACAGTTGTATGGCGGATCACATGAGAATTTAATCGATCCCTTTGATTATGGTAACTTTAAATATGAAGTTTTTGATGCTGCCGAAAACAGTCTGATCTATTCACGTGGATTTAGCACGCTTTTCCAGGAATGGCAAACAACTGCAGAAGCTAAAACGATTGAACGAAGTTTCTATGAGGTGGCTACAATGCCATTCCCAAAAAACAGAGTCCGTTTTGTTCTGAGCCTGAGGGAACGGAGCGGTATTTTTTCAAAGCTCTACGAAACAGTTATCGATCCAACTGATTACTACATAAGGAAAGAGAAGCCTGTAAATGCTGCCATAACAAAAATATATGGTCCTGGCGATCCTCAGAAATGCGTCGACCTTGCATTTGTGGCTGAAGGTTATACAGCTGATGAAATGGGCAAATTCAGGGATGATGTAAAGAAAATGGCAGATGTTCTTTTTTCGGAAGCCCCTTTCAGCGAATACAGGGACAAAATAAATATCTGGGCCGTTGAAGCAGTTTCATCTGATTCCGGAACTGATATCCCTGGCGACAAAATTTATAATAACACAGTCCTGAATTCAAGCTTCTATACTTTCGGAACTGACCGTTATCTTACGACACAGGACATAAAATCAGTCAACGATTATGCTGCTTTAGCTCCTCATGATAATATAATTGTACTCATTAACAGCAACAAATACGGAGGTGGAGGAGTCTATAATTATTATAGCGGAACAACAGTGGGACACCCGCTTTCACCAAAGGTATTTATTCATGAATTCGGTCATGGATTTGCAGGCCTGGCTGATGAATACTATTCGTCAGATGTTGCATATGATGAATTTTATCCTTTGAATGTCGAACCATGGGAGCCGAACATAACAACCATGGTAAATTTTGACTCAAAATGGAAAAAGCTTGTGGCAAAGGAGACACCTGTGCCTACTCCGGCTGATGACAAATACAAGAATTCAACAGGATTGTTCGAAGGAGGAGGCTACTCGGCCAAAGGGATCTTCAGGCCTGAAATGGATTGCAGAATGAAAAGCAATGGTTCAAAGGGTTACTGCACTGTATGCCGTGAAGCAGTAAAAAAGATGATTGAATTCTATATTAGATAAACTCATCCCTGGCTCCTTGTTTATGTTCTTAACCCTACCTCCATCTCCTCCCCTTAAAGTTAAGAGGAGGAGTGAAAACCCAGGATATCATGGATTTACACCCTTCCCCTTACATTTAAGGGGAAGGGACGGGGTTAGGGTTTTACTTGCTTTTCCTGTCAATTAGGTAATACAATACAAGAGCAAGACCGCCGAAAATAAAGATCATTGAAAAATATCCGGCTTCTTCGGAAGGAAAAAGTGCTGCAGATTCTAAAATTGCTCCGGCAATGATTCCAAGACCTATACCCATAGAAAGCATCCCCATCTTAAGGGCGAATTTACCCCAGTTAACAGATGACCTGCCGTCTTTTCCAGTATTGAAAAGACTGGCATCCGCACCTTTTTCTATAAGCGCCATGCGTTCCTTGTTGCGAGTTGTGTAATGAACATACAAAATACCGAAAACTGTAGCGAAAAGAGCGATAAAAGCAATTAGTGTTTCCATGACTTTTTTTGTTTGGTTTAACTGAATTTTACCCTTTAGACTCAGAAAGAGACAGAGCGGTTACAAAAAATGGGAAAAACGTCAGGCATTCTGCATTATAAGTTTATGTTACTGGTTACTGGTTACTAGTTCCTGGTTCTTCCAGAATTACAACCAGCAACTAGCAACAAGCAACCAGCAACTAGCAACTTTATCTGTTTTTTTCCCATAATAGTAACCAAAGTGTAACTTTGAGCGTCAAACATCCGGAATGGATCCTAAAGACGAAATATATTTTATCAGACAGGTTCTTGAAGGAAAGATAAATGCCTTTTCTTATCTTGTTGATAAACATAAAGACAAGGCTTTCAACCTTGCATTCAGGATCTGCGGGAATCGGGAGGAGGCTGAAGAGGTCGCCCAGGATGCTTTCTTAAAGGCTTACAGATCGCTGAAAGATTTCAGACGAAAAAGCAGTTTTGCAACCTGGCTTTACAGAATAGTATACAATACTGCAATATCGCTTGTAAGAACCAGGAAGAACAGAATACTTTCAGTTGAAGAATTTCCTGCTGATGCCGTTGATTTTATGTGGTTTCAGCACTTCCGAGGAAGAGGCTGCTGATGATTACAGGAATTCTTTGATTAATTTTGCCCTTCAGAAGATATCCGAAGAAGAAAGAGGACTGGTAACTCTTTATTATTATAACGAACTGGATACGGAAGAACTATCAAAAATAACTGGCATTAGCAGGTCGAATATTAAAGTGAGACTTTTCAGGGCCAGGCAAAAGATGGCTGAGATTATCAAAAAAGTTGAAATGAAAAACGTCTTTTACAATGAATAAACAGGAGATGAATGATGACACCCTGCTGAGGAAATACCTCAATCCTGAAAAGATTGAGAAAACCCCTGATGGATTTACTTCAAAAACCCTGACAAGGATACAGATCGAAGCCCAGTCAGCAAAGGTGAATAAAAGCTTTTTTGTAAGAAACAGGGTACCGATATTGTCGGCTGCTATTACAGCCGGACTGATACTGGCTGCAATTATAATCCCTGCAGGTGAGACCGCATCAGTCGGTTCCACAATCTGGAAATATATACAGGATCTGGAATTCACATTGCCAGGTCTAAACAATAAGTATTTCAATGATTTGAGCTTTCCAGGATGGTTTTCATATGCCTTGATAGGAATGCTGCTCCTGGGATTTTTTGACAGAGCTCTATTTGGGATATTTCATAGGGAGAAAACCCCTAAATCCCCTGAAGGGGCCTTTTAAATCGCTATAAACCCCCTTTAGGCCTGTCCTGACCGAAGCGTCAGGGGGGAAGGGGGCATTACGTTAGGGGGCTTGGGGGTTAAACTTAGGGGGTCAAACCTTTAGAACTTGTGAATTCAATCCTTTTGCGTTGAGGGATCTGCTCATAGCCTGCAGAATTTCCCTGACTCCCAGTTTAATGTCACAGCTTCCTTTTAGATGCACAATAAGGGCACATTGCTCAGCCTGAACCGAATCATGTCCGCAAATCTCAACAAGAGATTTAATAACGTGATCGAAAGTGTTGATCTCATCATTGTACAGAATAAGCGAGTACATTTCACCCCTGCTGCTCAGCCTGTCGCTCTTGTGTAATGTTTTTTCTTTCATCGCTATTTGTCAAAAAGTTGCCTTGCTGTCTCTACTGGTATCTCCCTGCTTCCCAGATATGCTGAAACTTTTGTATCCCGGTAGCCGTTTCGTTTAAGAAGATCGGCATATTCATTAGCACTTTCAAAAGTAATAAATTTTCCGATCAGATAAACAAATGTACCATTTTCAGCTGTTATTATTTCAAAACCCCGGCTGCCAGCCATTTTCCTGTAGTCCTCTGAAGTATTATCACTTAAGGGCTTTAATGATCTGTTCACCTCAACCCTGAAGATTAGTGTTGAAGCTTCGGTATCTCCTGTTTTCAATAATGGTAAAGCTTCCATAAGAGGTTTCTGACCCCATTCGTTTTCCATAAGAGAAGCTCTTTCAAGCGATACTGCTTTTCCATCAAGAACAGCGGTGACAAACGAGTCTTTGAATCCCATCTGCCTGACAGTTACTACCGCCTGACTGGCATCAGCCATCCTTCTGAACTGACCGGCAAAATATTTTGTCGATCCTGTACCCGGGATCCTGAATCCTGCTACTGGCGATATCCCTTTAAAGAATATTGGCTCCATCTGTTTGCTGAAAACTCCGATCTGAATCCGGTAGACCAGTCCGGCAGGTATTACAGGATCCATTAGAATTTTCTGATCCCTTAAGCGTGCAGGATCTTTTTCAACATTGAAAATCGAAAATATTTCACTGTGTCTGACAGGTTCAGGTAACGTTGGTGCTGCAACTTCAATTTTGTTTACGGGAGGCCTGGTAACAGTATTGCCAAATTTTTCATCAGCCATTCTTTGATATTCCGAAGAGAGTGATTCCATTTCCGAAATTCTGGATTTCGCAGCCTGCTTCTGTGAGGGAGAAAGTTTTTCATATTCCTTCCTGTAATCGGCAATCAGGCTATTCATTGAATCAGCTTTTACCTGGTATTTCATTGCTTCAGACAATACTTTATCATATGCAACAGGGACTTCCTGCTTTTGGGGAACCGGTTTGACGTCGGGTGGAACAACCGGCTTTTCTTCAACGGGCTTTTCTGTAATGAGCTTTTCAGGTGTGGCTTTTGGTACAGGTCCCGGATTTCGTTCCTTGCACTCCTGGATATATCCCGAAACATTTAAATCCCTGGCTCTCTTTTTTCCTGCCCTTTCTTCAAAATTGTTAAATGACTCTATTGCATCCGGAAATCTTCCTTCCATCTGTTGTGCCCTCCCGAGGTAAAACCATGCATCATCAGGGATGCTTTTAATATCGAGAGATCCATTAAGCGCCTCCCTGAGAAAGTCTGATGCATTTTCAGGTTCCCTGTTCATTTTCACAAGACATACACCAGAATAATACTTGTATAAGGGATCCTTTGTATACACCTGTAAAAGAATTCCGAATTCAGTTAGAGCTTTTTCATAATCTCCAGCCGCGAAAGCATCCATTGCTGCCTGTCGCGAAGGTTTATGCTGGATCTCCTGAGAATTTAGAACAGAAAACGATAAAACAAGAAACGATACCAAAATTGAAAAACAGGTAAGGATATATTTTTTTTTAATTTTCATCAATGGATTTATTTCTGTAACTAAATCAATATCAATTTATTTATTTTTTATTTCAGCCCAATTGCTTTAATATCATTTTGATATCATTACGATATCATTTTGATATCATATTGATATCATTTCATGAATATCTGTGTTAATAACAATTTTTCTGATATAATCAGAAAACGGTTCAAACTTCGTAAATTTAACCCTAATTACAAAATTCGTACCACATGATACAACTAAAAGAGGGAATGAAGGCTCCATCGTTCGAAGGAGTCGATCAGGACGGCAAAACGATAAAACTTAGCGATTTTTCAGGGAAAAAGCTGGTTTTATATTTCTATCCCAAGGACAATACCCCAGGATGCACCGCTGAAGCCTGTAGTTTACGAGACAACCATGATGATTTTATGAAAAAGGGATTTGCAGTGTTAGGCGTAAGTATGGATAGTGAAAAATCTCATAAAGGCTTTGCTACAAAGTATACCCTCCCGTTTCCCCTTATTGCTGATACTTCAAGGAAGATCCTTAATGATTATGGAGTATACCGTGAAAAGATGATGTATGGTAAAAGTTTCCTGGGTATTGTAAGAACGACATTCATAATTGACGGGAACGGCATCATCGAAAAGATCATTTCAAAAGTCGACACAAAAAATCATTCAGAGCAGATATTCAAAATGTATCAATAATAAAACCAATAATATGAGCAACGAAAGAAAAGAAATAAACAAAGACAAGCTTAAAGCACTGGAAGTTACACTTGGCAAAATTGAGAAGGATTTCGGAAAAGGAACTATAATGAAGCTGGGCGATCATGCTGCCATAGAAAATATCCAGGTAATATCGACGGGTTCAATCGGTCTTGATGCTGCACTCGGGATCGGAGGATTTCCCAGAGGGCGTGTAATAGAGATCTATGGACCCGAAGCATCAGGTAAGACCACACTTGCAATTCATGCTATCGCAGAAGCCCAGAAAAACGGAGGTATTGCTGCAATAATTGACGCTGAGCACACATTTGACAGGAACTATGCGGAAAAGCTGGGTGTCGATGTTGAAAATCTTCTTATCTCACAGCCTGACAACGGCGAACAGGCACTTGAAATAACAGATAATCTTATCAGATCAGGTGCTCTTGATATTGTCGTGATCGACTCGGTTGCCGCCCTTACTCCAAAAGCTGAAATTGAGGGCGAAATGGGTGATCAGAAAATGGGTCTGCAGGCAAGGTTAATGTCGCAGGCTCTTCGTAAACTGACTGCAAATATCAGTAAGACAAATACTTCATGCGTGTTTATAAACCAGCTGAGAGAAAAGATCGGTGTTATGTTCGGCAATCCTGAAACGACAACAGGAGGAAACGCACTTAAATTTTATGCTTCAGTGAGGGTTGACATCCGTAAGACAAATCAGATCAAGGAAGGAGAGGAAATCATCGGTAGCCGTACAAGGGCTAAAATAGTAAAGAATAAACTTGCTCCTCCATTTAAAAAAGCAGATTTTGATATCCTTTATGGAGAAGGGATTTCCCAGCTTGGCGAAATAGTTGATCTGGGGGTTGATTTCGAAATAATCAAGAAAAGCGGTTCATGGTTCAGCTACGGAGACACAAAGCTCGGACAGGGAAGAGATGCTGTAAAATTGATCATTAAAGATAATCCGGAACTGTATGATGAATTAAAGGCTAAAATATTTGAAGCCCTCAAAAAGTAATAATCAATCATATTCGAAATTCGTTATGAAAAGTTCTCTTTTTCTGCTGATGATCGTGGTCATCAGCATTTCTGTTTCCTGCAAGCAGAAAATTCCAGTTGTTACCACAGAACCGGTCGCTGAATTTAATAATCAGCTTACAGCAGAGGAAAAAGCAGGAGGGCTAATGACGCCAGAATTAATGTGGAAATTCGGCCGGCTTGGATCATTTACCCTCTCCCCCGACGGAACATCAGTTTTATATACCATAACACAGGTTGAACTTAAAACTGAAGCAAGGAAGACCGACATTTTTAAAATTCCTTCAGGAGGAGGTGAACCTGTCAAACTTACTGTTGAAGGTGGAAGTTCCCCGCAATGGTTTGATAATGGTAAAAAGATCGCATTCTTAAGGGGAAGCGATCTTATGACTATGAATCCTGACGGATCGGAACAGAAAAAAGTGGAAGGGATCTCTGAATTTGAGATATTCAATATTTCTCCAGCCGGAAATAAAATTTACTTTACAAAAAGAGTCAAGCTTGATCAGACGGCCAATGAAAAGCATAGTTTTCCGAATGCAAAGGTCAGAATTATAGATGACCTTATGTACCGGCACTGGAATGCATGGAGCGATTACTCCTACAGCCATATTATTTGTTGCATCATTTAACGGATCGGCTGTCTCAGGGGAAAAGGATATTATGAAGGATCAGAAATTTGAATCCCCCACAGCCCCTTATTATGATGAACGTGAAATCGCATGGAGCCCTGATGGGAAATACATTGCGTACACATCTAAAAGACTGAGGGGAATTGAGGATGCAAGAAGCACCAACTCTGACATTTACTTGCATGAAATAGCCTCAGGGAAGGAAATAAATATTACGGAGGGCAACAAAGGTTATGACAGATATCCTGTTTTCTCACCCGATGGCACAAAAATAGCACTCCAGAGCATGGAAAGAAATGGTTACGAAGCTGATCTCGACCGGCTTGTAATTTATAATATAAATGATAATACACGTAACTGGTTATCTAAAGGATGGCAGTTCGATATTGAGAATCTTATATGGGCCGATGACCAGAACGTTTATTTCACATGTTCTTACCTGGGAACTGCCCAGATATTCAGACTCAATTTAACGGTAAAAAATATTGAAAAAGTGACTGAAGGGGTTCATAATATGGGACCAGTTAATATTCTGGCGGGAGTGCTGGTTTCGGGAGTTACTTCAATGTCGATGGCACCTGAATTAGCAAAGGTTGATCTGAATTCTGGTGAGGTCGCCCAGATTACTTTTATAAATAAGGCTATATATGAATCGGTCAGGATGGGCAAGGTTGAGGAAAAATATATAAAGACGAAAGATAATAAGGATCTCCAGATGTGGATTGTTTATCCTCCCGATTTTGATGCGAAGAAAAAATATCCGGCTCTGCTGTTTTGCAACGGGGGACCCCAGTCAACACTCGATCAGTTCTGGTCGTACCGCTGGAACCTTCAGATGATGGCTGCCAAAGGCTATGTTGTAATTGCTCCGAACAGACGTGGCAACGCAGGTTTCGGCCAGGCATGGAAGGAGCAGATATCGGGGGATTACGGTGGTGCAAATATGCAGGACTATCTCGACGCCACCGATGCGATGGCAAAAGAACCTTATGTCGATGCAAACAGGCTCGGAGCAGTTGGAGCCAGCTATGGTGGATATTCAGTTTATTATCTTGCAGGCATCCATGGCGGACGATTTAAAGCTTTCATATCACATTGCGGGATGTTTAATTTTACAAGCTGGTATGGCTCCACGGAGGAACTATGGTTTCCGAATAAGGATATTGAAGGGCCGTACTGGAATAATCCAAAAAGCTATAGTTTTTCACCGCATTTAAGGGTTGACAGTTGGGATACCCCTATACTGATAATAGTCGGGGCCAATGATTTCAGGATCCCATACACCCAGAGTATGGAAGCATTCCAGGCCGCCCAGCTTCATAACATTCCAAGCCGAATGCTCTTTTTTGAGGATGAAACTCATTTCGTACTGAAACCGCAAAATTCAGTGATCTGGCAGAGGGAGTTTTTCGAGTGGCTGGATACTTACTTAAAGTAAATACCTCATCACCCTACAATCACATTTACTCACCCCCTTAATCCCCCTCTCTACTGTGTAAAGAGGGGGATGTTTTTTGATAATGAATGCATTAGCTCCCCCTCTTTGCAAGGCAGAGAGGGGGTTGGGGGGTGAGTTCATGAGAGAAGCTCCATTACCTTCTCAACTTTCTCATTCATTGGCATCTCCCCGTCAATCCAATGAATCTTTATTCCCTTACGTTCCATCCCACGGAACCAGGTCATCTGACGCTTTGCAAACTGGTGGATCGCTATTTCGAGCGAGCGATACATTTCGTCATATGAAATCCTTCCGGTAATATAGAGTGTGATATACTTGTATTCAAGTCCATAATAGATCAATGTCTCAGGATCGACTCCCTGTTTTATTAATTGCCTGATCTCATCCTCCATTCCTTCTTCAAGACGTCGCTTAAGTCTTTCACTGATTCTCTCACGTCGTCTTTCACGGCTGAACATCACTCCCAAGATAAGAGGCCTAATTCCCGGAAATTGTATCTGATTCTCCTTTCTTTCGCAAATGAAGCGTTCAATCTCAATAGCGCGGATCGCCCGTTTTTTTGTATCAATATCAGTCTTATTATGCAGCTTCTTATAGGATGAAAGGATCACAGTCAGTTCTTTCAGGGAGTTCTTTTCAAGGGAAGCTCTGAACTCGGGATCTGGAGGGACTTCGATCATTTTGTAGCCGGAGACCACCGAATCAATATACATTCCTGAACCGCCGCAAACAACAGGAAAGATATTCCTCGATCTCAGATCATCGAGCACTTTCATAAAATCTTGCTGATATTCAAAAACACTGTATTTGTATCCGGGATCAGCAATATCAACAAGATGAAACGGGATTTGCCTGCCTTCTACAAAATAATCGGTGTAGTCCTTTCCTGTTCCCAGATTCATATGCCTGTAGATCTGTCGTGAATCGGCACTGATAATTTCCCCGTTAAGCCTCAGAGCCAACGCCGCGGCCATCGAAGTTTTTCCTGAGGCGGTAGGTCCTGTAACTACCAGTAAATCATATTTTGAAGACTTCTTTGTTTCCATCGTCCCAATGATATCAGAAGGAACTACAAATTACAATAAATTTATTATAATTTTGCGGCACTAAACCTGGCATAAAATGGATTTCAATTTTCTCGTTCGCTCGGTTAGAGCTATTTTACTTGACCCTGTTAAAGAATGGGATGTGATCCGGACTGAGAATAAGCACACTTTATACTTCAGCAGGAATTTATTATTTCCACTTTTGATACTGACATCCGTTTCAGCATTTCTTGGATCATTTCTTTTTACCAACACAGTGCTTAAAGACTCCTACTCAATTCTTACAGGGATTAAATATTTTGCAGTGCTTTTTCTGGTTGTATATGGGACCACTTTGGTTTTCAAAGAGGTCACCAATGCTTTAGGACTAAACAGGGATTTTAATAGTTCATTTAAAATTATCGTTTGTTCTTTAGTACCCTTTCTTCTTTGTCAGATTGTAACCTGTTTGTTTGAATCATTTATTTTTATAAATATCCTTTCTTTCTACGGCCTTTATATTCTTTGGACCGGTATTGAAAAGTTGATTAATCCTCCCGAGAGAAAGAAAATTCTTCTGATTGTCTCAGTGTCTATAGCATTTATTGCTTTACTTTTTTTGACTAACTGGGTTTTGACACTGGCATTTGATAAACTCTATTTTTCAATTTTTGCATAAATAATTAAGATGAGGAGTTCCGGGTCAGATATTACAATCAGAAATAAAAAGGCCTCACACGATTACGAGTTCATCGATAAGTACATAGCCGGAATAAAGCTTACCGGGACAGAAATAAAATCAATAAGGGCTGGAAAAGCAACACTCACTGATTCATTCTGCACTTTCAGGGATGGAGAACTTTTTATCAAGGGTATGCATATTGCGGAATACTGGTGGGGGAATCTGAATAACCACGATCCTTTAAGAGAGCGTAAGCTGCTGCTAAAAGGCAAAGAGCTCAGGAAGATTGAAAGAAAAGTCAAGGAGGCAGGGCTTACGATTATCGTAATAAAGGTATTTATTAATGAAAAGGGTCTGGCAAAAGCCGAAATCGCCGTTTCGAAAGGGAAGAAGGAGTACGACAAACGTGAAACCCTTAAGCGCAAAGATTCCGAAAGAGAACTTGATCGTTTCAGAAAGAAATAGCTAGAAGTTAGGACTGAGCAGGTACCTCGCATAAAACTGCACAATGTAGTCGACAGCCTCATCGGAGGTGTCTACAAGCGTAAAAAGGTTCAGATCCTCCGGTGAAATATTATGCTCTTCTGAAAGCATTTCATCATTGATCCACTTGAGCAGTCCGCCCCAGTACTTCTTACCAACAAGGATAATCGGGAATTTACCGATCTTCCGGGTCTGGATCAGTGTAATTGCTTCAAATAGCTCATCGAAGGTGCCAAAACCGCCGGGAAGCACAATAAATCCCTGTGCATATTTCATAAACATTACCTTCCTGACGAAAAAATGATCGAAAGTAATAAGCTTATCAGAATCAATAAAAGTATTCGGGCGCTGTTCAAAAGGCAGGTCAATATTGATGCCGACTGATTTTCCATTGCCCCTTTTCGCTCCCTTATTTGCCGCTTCCATAATTCCGGGACCTCCTCCGGTTATGACTCCGTATCCTTTCTGTGTCAGCTTATAAGCTATATCCTCAGCCATCCGGTAGTACTTGTCGTTGTAATGTGTCCTTGCTGAACCGAAAATGGAAACGCATGGTCCGATCCTTGCCAGCTTTTCAAATCCTTCCACGAGTTCAGAGATGATCTTGAACACTCTCCAGGAATCGGTTGTATGGATTTCGTGCCAGTTTTTCTGTTCAAACGCTTCCTTAATAAGATCTGCCGGTTTATCCGCCTTCATACCACAAAATTTAGTGAGTCAAATATATATAAATTCTATGCCTTAAGCTCAGGTTCCAGAAATAATCCGGTGTAGCTTTCCCTGCATTTTATAAGTTTTTCAGGTGTCCCTGAAAATATAACATCACCACCTGCCCTTCCCCCATCCTTCCCAAGATCGACAATGTAATCAGCCATCTTAATTACATCGATGTTATGTTCAATAACAATAACCGTATTACCCCTTTCGACAAGCTTGTCAAGCACATCAAGAAGCACCCTGACATCTTCAAAATGCAATCCTGTTGTCGGTTCATCAAGGATATAAAGAGTTTTTCCGGTATCACGGCGTGCAAGCTCAGTTGCCAGTTTAATGCGCTGAGCCTCACCGCCTGAAAGTGTTGTTGATTGCTGTCCAAGCTTTATATATCCAAGCCCGACATCCTGAAGGGTTTTAATTTTATGGTAAATTGAAGGGACATTTGCAAAGAAATCGACTGCAATTTTTACTGTCATCTCAAGCACATCGCTGATCGACTGTCCCTTATACTTTACTTCAAGTGTCTCACGGTTGTACCTCTTTCCGTTGCATTCATTGCAATGGATATATACATCAGGGAGGAAGTTCATCTCGATTGTTTTGACTCCCGCTCCTTCACATCCCTCGCATCTTCCTCCTTTTACATTAAATGAAAACCTTCCGGCATTAAATCCGCGGATCTTTGCTTCAGTTGTCTGTTCGAACAGTTTCCTTATATCAGTGAAGACACCTGTATAAGTTGCAGGATTTGAACGCGGTGTCTTGCCTATAGGGGACTGGCTTACCTCTATTACCTTGTCGAGGTTTTCAATACCTGATATATCCTTGTATGGAAGTGCGGTCTTCCCTGAGTTATGGAATCTCCGGGCCAGGGCAGGATGAAGTGTCTGGTTTATCAAGGAAGATTTTCCGCTTCCCGATACTCCCGTAACACAAATGAAAGTTCCAAGAGGCAATACAATATCGACATTATTCAGGTTATGTCCGGAAGCCCCTGTCATAACAAGGAATTTGCCATTCCCTTTCCTTCTCGTTTGCGGGATATCGAATTTCTTCTTGTGATTCAGATAACATGATGTGAGAGTATTAAATGTTTTAATCTCATCAGGAGTTCCCCAGGCAACTACCTGTCCTCCATGACGCCCTGCTCCTGGACCCATATCAATTATATGATCCGAAGACAATATCATCTCTTTGTCGTGTTCAACCACAATGACTGAATTGCCTGAATCCCTTAGCTGTTTCAGTGCTGAAATCAGTCTCCTGTTATCCCTCTGGTGCAGTCCGATGCTCGGTTCATCCAGAATATAGAGAACATTGACCAGCCTTGATCCGATTTGAGTTGCAAGTCGTATCCTCTGGCTTTCCCCTCCTGAAAGTGTCCTCGCTCCCCTGTTAAGAGAAAGGTAATCAAGCCCCACCTCAACCAGAAACCCGAGTCTTGCCCTGATCTCCTTCAATATTTCAGCACCAATAAGCTTTTGTTTATTTGTCATTCTTCCCTCGATGCTCTCAAGGAACGAAGATAGTTCCTTAATATCCATAGCGACCAGCTCCCCGATATTCCTGTCGGCAATCCTGAAAAAGAGTGATTCTTTTTTAAGCCGGGTCCCATTGCATTCAGGACAAACATCATATTGAACGTATTGATCCCTTATCCTTGTCCCGCTTTTTACCCCGTTTATGATCTCAATATTACCGACAAAATTTACCACGCCCTCAAAGGTCAGGAAATAGTTCGATGTCATTCCAAGGGGTGTGTTTGAAAGCTTAAGAACTTCATCTGATCCATAAAGCACCTTGTTAAGAGCTTCTTCAGGAATATCCTTTATTGGTGTATCGAGCGTGAACCCGTTTTTCTCAGCGATCGCTTCAATCTGCCAGAAAATCCAGACATTCTTGTACTTCCCGAGAGGTTCAATTCCTCCTTTCCTTATGCTTATAAGCGGATCGGGGATAAGCTTTTTAATATCTATGCTTGAAATCTCACCCAGCCCGTTACAATGAGGACAAGCTCCCTGAGGGGAATTGAATGAAAAGGTATGCGGTGCCGGTTCATTATAGGAGATTCCGGTAACCGGACACATCAAATGGCGGCTGAAATATCTTGGTTCGGGACTTTCAGCTTCCAAAACCATCATAACACCATCGCCCTGGTCAAGTGCCATGAGAACTGAATCATGAAGCCTTTTGTCAGTGATTTCACCTACCCTGAATTTATCAATTACAAGCTCAATATTATGAGTTCTATATCTGTCGAGCTTGAGTCCATGGACAATCTCCTTTATTTCTCCATTGATCCTGACATGGAGGAATCCTTTACGGCGCAGCTGTTCAAAAAGTTCTTTGTAATGGCCTTTTCTTCCTTTGACAACAGGTGCCAGAAAATAGACTTTTTTGTCTGCAAAACGGGATTTGACAAGTTCCAGGATCTGGTCATCAGTATATTTAACCATTTTCTCACCTGATGCCCATGAATAGGCTTCACCTGCCCTTGCATAAAGGAGTCTTAAAAAATCATATATTTCTGTTATCGTACCGACTGTCGATCTTGGATTTTTGTTTGTAGATTTTTGCTCAATTGAGATGACAGGGCTTAATCCTGTTATTTTATCAACATCGGGCCGCTCCATTCCTCCCAGAAACTGACGCGCATAAGCCGAAAGAGTCTCCATGTAACGCCTTTGGCCCTCTGCATAAATAGTGTCGAAGGCCAGGGATGATTTCCCGCTTCCGCTTAACCCGGTTATGACAACAAGCTTGTTACGCGGAATTGTAACATCAATATTCTGCAAATTATGTACTCTGGCCCCAAAAACCTTTATTTCATCCTTCATCACCTCCTTGCCCTTCATTAGATCAGTTAACGGTTTCATTATTTTCAGGGGAGCGCATTCCTTCCGATGGTATCTTTATAAAATATTCTTTATTTGGTTTTGGGGTTAAATAAGGCTTCCTCAACCAGGGATTTAAAAACTTGAGCATTTTGTAGTTTGTCCCATAGCTTTTTGCAAAAGCAGAAAAATCAGAAATGGCAGTGTCGATTTTAACTTCATAGTAATTCAGTTCAGGATAGAGATCACTTTTGTCAATATTGAATCCATAGCTCTGAGGGTCAGAGATTACAATCTTATAAGCTACTGCCCTGAAAATATACCTGGCTGTCTCCTCCGCCAGAAGAAGATCATAATAATTATTCTCCTTCTGAATGCTTATCTGTTCGTCAAGGGCTGCCCGGCCCCCATTATATGATGCTGCTGCAAGGGTCCAGTTGCCGTATTTTTCAAAGGATTTCTTAAAAAAGCTGCATGCAAACTGAGTTGATTTCTCAATATTGTATCGTTCATCCACAACATTGTTAATCTCCATTCCTGCTTCCTTGCCTGTTTCAGGCATTATCTGCCAGAAGCCTGTTGCCCCGGCGGGTGAGATCATATTACTGAATTCGCTTTCAGCGGCAACCAGGTATTTAAAATCATCCGGGATATCATTCTCCTTTAGTATCTTTTCAATTACGGGTAAATACCTGTTCGCCCTCTTGATTATCATTATTGTTGATGAGTGCCTGTAGGCACTTGTCAGGATTTCGCGATCAAGGCTTTCACGGGTGTCAAAGTTGCCTAGTGGCATTTTCTCACCAGCGAAGTTCACATTATCAGGTAGCTTGTAAGGCTTGTTAAAAAAAGCGGAATCCCCTTGTGATCCGGCTTGATAAGTCCTGGTAAAACTTCTAAAGCTTTGATTTATAATAAATACCGAAATACCTAGACATAAGAGAACAAGTCCGAAAGCAAGGGATTTTATGTTTGATTTTATCATTACCTAATGTCGGTTTTAAAATAAAATGCAAAGGTAGTGTTTTTACATTTTAAAATAAACCGGAAGCATGCTAAAATGAAGCGATCAAAGCAAAAGAAAAAAGAATTGAAAAAATAATTGTGTAAAGGTAGTATTTGAATTGAGAATGAGATTATCTTTGGTGAAGCTCGTCTCCCTAATAGTGGACTCGGTTCTTCCTTCTGTTCAGAATCTCATACTTTCAGTAGGATACTATTATGAATCAAGAAATGAGGCAGAATCAGAATTTATAAGATAATCCTGAAAATACCCCGAATGAATAGGGATGAGCTCCAACCGACTGAATATTACTGAAAGGATTTATATAGTATCTGAAAGTCGGCTCAAGATTCAAAGATATCTTTTCAGAGATACTGTATTCCATTCCCATTCCAACAGAACTGCTTACCATAAACGGATTTATTCCTGCTGTTTTGCCTACATTATATTTGCTGCCGTCGATAACAGTATGCACTGTATTATTTATAAGCAGATTATAGGACAATCCTCCGATAAGATTAAAATCGATGCTTTTATCTATCAGTTTATATCTTAAAATGACAGGCATTTCAAGATAACTGAAATTCTGGAAAAGGGAGTTATTGATATAGGATAGTTTTGACTTTAAAGGGTCAAAAACATCATTTGTATATTTGGTCATAACGCGGTCTCCTGCCATGTCAATAAGAAAAACATCCGGATTCTCTGTATATATTTTCCCGCTCGAGGTCAGTACTTCGAAATTATGATCACCCTTTGAAAGGTCGAATGGTCGGAACCCGGCAAAAGAATAGATATTGTCGACCTCATTCCCTATCGAAGAATAGTACAAGCCCGATTGTATGCTGAGTTTCTTGCTTATTTTGTATGAAAAGCCGACACCCCCTGAGTAGGAGACCCTTGATTGCTCTGAAGATGAAATCTGGTTTGAAATCTCACTGCTGCTCAGCTCAGGTGCCATATAATAGGTGGGTGAAGCCATTGCCGTTAATGACCACTTGTCTGTTTTTTTCTTTAGTTCCTCAAAACCAAAATCATAAAGACCGCCATTTATGGTCTCTTGATTTTCTGAGACATAGGGAGTTCCCTTAAGTACCTGAATACTTGCAGGTGTCATCTGATCATTACGGAAATTTATATAATCGGATTCGGTAACCATATCAGGGTCAGATTGTACTGGATATACTTCTCCAGCTGGTTCTGCAGCATCAGGCTGAAATTGAACCTTTCTATTCCGGATCATTGAAGACTGACCATCAGAAGCAGGTATCCGTCTTATCAGAACCGGATCAGCGGAGCTAACCTGAGGTTTTGCCGACTCCTGCTCAAGCGACAGTAATGGAGCCCTGAAAGGGGCTGAAATTTGCTGGCTCCACTTGTAAGCGAGGAAGCCCATTGACAACAATACAGCAACTAGTGCAGCGCTTCTAAGGAAAATCACCGGTCTTTGCTTTTTCCTTATAACGGGAAGAATGTTGTTCCATGCCTCAACCGGAGGAAGAACTTCAAAATCCTTAAGTCCGTTCCTGAAAAGGAGATCAATATTTGCCCCTTTGTCAACCATTAACCACACTCTTTTTTAATCCTGTATATAAAATGACTTTTTTCTGAAGGATGATCCTTGCCCTGGATAAATTTGATTTTGAAGTTCCTTCCGAGATATTTACCATCTGACTTATCTCTTTGTGAGAATAACCTTCAATTGCAAAAAGATTGAAGACCATCCTGTATTTCGGAGGCAGTTCTCTGATAATATCAAGCAGGTCAACTGCTTCCAGTCCCGAATAATCTTCTGACTCAGGAGCAGAATCAGGCTCCGGAATCAGGTCTATATCATCAACCCTGTAAAGATTATGCTTGCTTCGGAATTTTTCAAGTGCTGTATTCACAACTATCCTGTGCATCCATCCTTCAAAAGAACCTTCATGCTTGTAATGGATAAGGTTTTCATATATTTTGATAAACCCCTCCTGGAGGATATCCCTTGCCTCATCGTCATTACCTGAATACTGAAGGCATACAGAATATAATCTGGCAGCATGTCTTCTGTACAGAAGCTCCTGATCTCTCCTGTTACCGGCCAGACAACCTTTAATTATATTTTTAATTTCAGGCAAGGAATAGGTCCTTTAGAGAATATAAAAATAAATAAAAATTATCTGAACAACAGCAATTCTGTAAATAATGATGCAAAAAAAATAAAAAAGGTTGCGTCTAACCAATAATAAACAGGCATCAGGCATCAGGCATCGGGCGTCAGGAGTCAGGTGTCAGGTATCGACAAGCAGACAAGATTTGCCTGTTGCCTGTTGCCTGTTGCCTTTGGCCTTTTAAATATGGATCACCTCACCATAGGCTGCAGCTGCCGCTTCCATTATTGCCTCGGACATTGTAGGATGTGGATGGACAGCTTTTATTATTTCGTGAGCTGTAGTTTCAAGCTTTCTGGCGACAACAATCTCTGCGATCATCTCAGTGACGTTTGCCCCGATCATATGGGCACCAAGCAATTCTCCGTAAGCCGAATCAAAAATAAGCTTTACAAAACCATCTCTTGAGCCTGAAGCGCTGGCTTTTCCCGAAGCGGTGAACGGGAATCTGCCAACCTTAATTTCATAACCGGCTTCTTTGGCTGCTGCTTCGGTCATCCCGCAGGAAGCAATCTCAGGAGTTGTATATACACATGAAGGGATATTGGAATAATCAACCGGATCGGGATTAAGCCCGGCAATCTTTTCAACACATGTAATTCCCTCAGCTGAAGCTACATGGGCAAGGGCAGGGCCATGTACTATATCACCGATTGCAAAAACTCCGGGGACATTTGTCTGGTAAAAATCATCCACGACTATTTTGCCCTTTTCCGTTATCACCCCTGCAGTTTCAAGTCCAATGCCCTGGATATTTGTTTCAATACCAACTGCTGAAAAAACGATGTCAGCTTCAACTTCCTCATAACCTTTTGGGGTCTTAATTCTGACCCTGCACTTCTCACCCGAAGTATCTGCAGATTCAACAGCCGAATCTGTAAGTACTCTCATCTTCATCTTTTTAAATGACCTCTCAAGCTGTTTTGAAACTTCTTCATCCTCATTCGGGACTATCCTCGGAAGAAACTCCACCAGTGTTACGGTTGTACCAAGTGACTGATAAAAGCATGCGAACTCACTACCGATTGCACCAGAACCTACCACCACCATCGATTCTGGCTGCCTGTCCAGAGTCATAGCTTCCCTGTACCCTATTATCTTTTTCCCGTCCTGCTTAAGATTCGGTAGTTCCTTCGATCTGGCTCCGGTAGCCAGAATTATATTCTTTGCAGTGTATTTCTTTTTCTGGCCTTCATTGTTGCTGACCACCACGCTATTGTCTGCGTCAAGTTCAGCAAATCCGGTTATCAGGTCAATATTGTTTTTCCTGAAAAGGAACTGGACTCCCTTGGACATACCTTCAGCTACAAGGCGGCTACGTGAGATTATTGCCTTAAAGTCGGGCCTGATCTCCCCTTCTATTTTTATGCCATATTCCGATGCATGATTAATATAATCAAGAACCTGAGAGCTTTTGAGAAGTGATTTGGTCGGTATGCAGCCCCAGTTAAGGCATATACCGCCTATCTCGGCCTTTTCAACTACTGCTACTTTTAATTTAAGCTGCGATGCCCTGATGGCTGCAACATATCCGCCAGGGCCGCTTCCAATAATTATCAGATCGTAATCCATATTATTTTCATTTTGTATAAGTACTAAATTCTTATCATCTGTTTCTTACTCTCACTTTACTTATAATCTGATCGATACCTTTTGCAATTAACCAGATTAAAACAAGAGTAAATATGATTGTAGCTCCTACTGGTATGCCGGCGAAGTAAGAAATCACATATCCTGCTGCAGTTCCAATAAATGCAGCCGCAATGGACCATAAAACAATTTTTGAATAGACTTTTGTGAAGATCATCGCTATATTTGGCGGAATGGTAAGCAATGAGATCACAAGGACTACTCCTGCCATCCTGATATTCAGCACTATGGTCAGCGCTATAAGTGAAGTTGTAAGGTATTTGAACAGGTTCACATATGGTGAGTAGGTTCGGGCGAACAGCTCATCGAATGAAATATAGAGGATTGTCCTGTAAAACAATGTGAAATAAAATATCAGGATCAGCGACAAAATGCCGAGGGCAATTATATCCCCGTAGGTAACTGTAAGAATACTTCCGAAAAGGTAGCTCATCAGATTGGGAGTATAACCCGGGGTAAGATAGATGAATATTATCCCAATTGCCATTCCAAATGCCCAGAGCATGCCGATGGCTGAATCCTCCCTGATCTTTTGCCTGACGGAAAGGTATTCGATCCCGAGAGCTGAAAGGATGCTGAATATTGCAGCACCAACCACAGGGTTTATCCCGGCAAAATAGCCTATCCCTATTCCTCCGAATGAAGCATGGGTAATACCCCCGCTGAGGAAAACCATCCTTTTCGAAACAATATAGGTACCTGCAAAGCCTGCAGTTATGCTTGCAAAGAGAGCTCCGAGAAGCCCCTTTATAATAAACTCATATTGAAAAATACTTCCTTCCACAGATCAGTGCTTTTTCAGTACAGTGTGCGGTACCTCTCCATGTGTTATAAGCTGTATCGGACAGCCATACGCCATGAGCTCTTCATTAGTAATCTCCGATGAAGGATGATAATGCAGCTGCCTGTTTACACATGCAAATGACTTGATATGGGCTGAAATAGTTCCGACATCATGGGAGACCATCATTATTGCCATCCGTCGGTTCAATCCTCTCAGTTTTTCATAAAAATCATTTTCAAAGTTCGCATCAACAAAATTACCAGGTTCATCAAGAAGCAGGAGCCTAGGATCTCCGATCACCGCTCTTCCCAGGAAAACCCTCTGGAGCTGGCCGCCTGAAAGCTCACTTAAAGGTGAATCTGAAAGTTCGGGAAGCCCCAGTTCTTCAATAACCTGGCTGGCTCTCTTTTTGTCTGACGATGACATCCCTGAGATCACTCCCTTCTGCATCATCAGTCCCGACAACACTACATCTTTTACAGTCACCGGGAAATTATTATCTCCGGTGGACATCTGCGGAAGATATCCGATTTTGTTCCTGCCAAGAAGCTGCTGGTTGAAAACCAGTTGGCCTCTAAAAGGTTTTACCAGCCCCAGAATCACTTTAAGCAGGGTTGTCTTACCTCCTCCGTTAGGACCGATTACCCCAATGAAATCATTATCATATACTTTCAGATCAACGTCCTGAAGAGCAGTATTACTTCCATAAGCAACTGATACTGAAAACATTTCAAGCAGACATTCTGACATTTTACCGGCTATTAAAGATTTCCTGCAAAGCTTTCCTTTAAGGTTCCTATTATCCCGGTTGTTGCTGAATACCAGTCATCCGACAAAGGGTCGATCACGACTACCCGGCTGCCTGTTTCATCAGCTATAGCTCTTGCATTTCTTGTATCGTATTCCCTCTGAACCATTATTATTTTTAAGTTATCAACTTTTGCGAGGTCAATAAGTTCCCTTAATCTTGAAGGAGATGGTTCCTTTCCATCATTCTCAACTGCTATCTCTTCCAGTCCGTAATCTCTTGCCAAATATGCAAGATTCGGATGATAGATCATAAATTCTTTTTTGCCTCCGGATATTGAAAGCTCTCTTGCAAGCGAATCAACTTTAAGTATTTTTTTAGTAAGGATTTTATAGTTTTCAACGTATTGCTCCCTGTTAACCGGATCAAGTTCAATAATAAAATCTCTGACTGCAATGGCCATTTTCATTGCACATGCCGGGGAAACCCAGTAATGAGGATCAGCTCCCTCTGAATGATCGCCATCATGAGGATGCTCCGGAGCTATAGGATCAATACTGTTTCCAAGCGACAGCCTTTTCATCCTCCTGTTCATTTCATAGAACCGGTCCAGCCAGGTCATTTCAAATCCAAGGTACCCGTTGCTGACATATGCAACTGACTGTCTGAGCTTGTTTATCTGTTCCGGATAAGGTTCATAAATATGAGGATTCGATCCCGGAGGAACCATAACGTTCACTTCAAAATAATCCCCTGCTATTTCTTGAACAAAATATTTAAACGGGCCGATGCTGACCGAAATAATTTTACTGCCGGTTTCATTCCGTCTTCCACACGAAATTAACAGTACAAGTAAAAGCAGGCTGGCAATTTTTTTCACAGGTATCATTTTCAGTCAGGATACAAAAATAACATATAACAGTTGAAAAGGTTTATGTATCAAAAATAATAAAATGTCAATAGCCCCCGATAAACCAAAGAATATTACATGTTGTATCAACAGAGGAAAGTGAATATACATGAGTAAGTATTTCACATTAGAGATTGAAATGAATTGAAGGTGTAAGTGAGAAAGATTCCTCACTTACGATAGAAATTGCAAGATTCTCTCAATGAACAGTTTGTATGGGAAAAAAGATTACTCGGTTAGGCTCGGAAGGACAGGTTTCTCTCAATGCACAGTTGGTATGGGTAAAAGATTCCTCGATTACGCTCGGAATGACAGGATTCTCATTGGGAATCAGGGAGAAGGAGGGGAGATTCGCACTGGCGAATCTCTCCTCCTTCTCCCTATTATCCAGAATTGACCTTGTCATCCCGAATCCCGAGGACTCGGGATGAGGGATCTCAATATGATTTAACCAAATCTGGTTTATGTATTTTGTATT
Organism: uncultured Bacteroidales bacterium; assembly: GCA_963701745.1. Classification (GTDB taxonomy): domain Bacteria; phylum Bacteroidota; class Bacteroidia; order Bacteroidales; family VadinHA17; genus LD21. The sequence continues at coordinate 311,825 of CAVPBE010000002.1, forward strand.
CAATAACGAAGTGAGAGATCTCATCATTCTTTAACTATCGGGTTAAGGCTTGTCGATTTCAGTAACGAATTGAGTAATCCTTTACTATAATTTTGAAATTAAAAGTCCAACAATTAATTAATATATATATTTTTGGACTAAGCAAAATCTGTCTGTTATCAATAAATTATTATATAATGAAAAACCATTCCGGAATCCTAATCCTGGCAGTAATTGTTATGTATTTGGCTACATTGACAGCAGCTATGGGTCAATACCACGATCACGGACAATTATCAAAAAAGATTGAGGCACTAGGCAGGCAATATCCTGATTTATGTTCAGTAAGGTCGCTTGTAAAAACATCCGGAGGGAAAGATATCTGGGTGGTCACAATCGGAACCGGGACCAGGGACAACAAACCCGGTGTTGCAGTAGTGGGGGGCATTGACGGAAAGTACCTGACCGGCAGGGAACTGGCTCTTGGTTTTGCTGAAAGGATACTCAGCGGCTCACCTGAAAAGGAGATCAGTGAACTGCTGGCCAAGGTCACCTTCTATGTTTTTCCTGATGTAAGTCCGGATGCGTCAGATCAATTCTTCTCAGGATTGAAATATGAAAGAAGCATTAACTCAAGAACCACGGATGATGACAGAGATTTTCTTTTTGATGAAGATCCTTGCGAAGACCTGAATAATGACGGAATCATAACTCTTATTCGCATTAAGGACCCGGCAGGTAATTTTATCGAAAGTGATGAAGATAAGAGGGTGATGGTAACTGCCGATGTTTCAAAAGGCCAGAAAGGCAATTATCTGGTTTACAGCGAGGGAACCGATAATGACAAGGATGGCCGTTTCAATGAAGATGGTGCTGGGGGAGTCAATTTCAACAGAAATCTATCTTATAATTATGAAGAATTCGGTACTAATGCCGGACTTTATCCTGTTTCCGAGCCTGAGACTCGCGCAGTTGCTGATTTTCTGTTTGACAGGTTCAATGTTTACATGGTATTTGCATTCGGTCCTCAGGATAATCTTGGTCAGCCCATGAAAGCATCTGAAAGGCCAGGTGGAGCTCAGGACCAGGCTCAGAATCAGCCCCCTGAACAGGGGACGATGCGGAGGGAAAGGGGCAGGGTAACTTCCATTCTGAAAACTGATGAACTTGTAAACAAGTTTGTTTCTGATAAATATCATGAAATAACCGGATTAAAAGGGGCTCCCACAGCAATCACCGAACAGGGTAATTTTATGGAATGGGCTTATTTTCATTATGGCAGGTACAGTTTCAGCACACCTGGCTGGTGGTTGAGCGTGGAAAAGGGCAAAAGCACCGAAGTCGCATTCCTGAAGTTTGCCGATAAAATTAACCTGAAAGATGTTTTTGTTCCATGGACCTCAATAGTCCACCCAGATTTTCCAGGAAAAACAGTTGAAGTTGGTGGCATAAAACCATTTGCAGTAATAAATCCTCCGGCAGATACCTTAGGAGATCTGATTTCATCCCATTTCAAGTTTATAACCTCAATATCAGCCATGCATCCGGAACTTGAATTTCTTGATATTAAAATTGAAGATGCAGGTGAGAATATTTTCAGATTATCGCTGAAAGTTCATAATAAAGGTCTGTTTGCGACAAATACCGAAGCAGGTGAACCTAATATCTGGACAAGAATAATAAGGCTGTCTGTTGAGCCTTCAGCCGGGCAGACCATACTAAGCGGAATTAAAGTACAGAGAGTTCAACGTCTTCAGGGAGATGAATCAACTGAATTCAGCTGGCTGATTTCCGGAAAAGGCCGGTTAGGAATAACTGCCGGGTCAGCGAATGTCGGTCAAATAACAACTTCAATCGAATTAAAATAATGCTGATTCAATAAATTTTTTATCAATTTTATTTCAACTTTATTTCCAAACCAATATCATCATGAAAAGATACAGCAACTTAATATTTTTCCTGCTTAGTTTACTGATCTCACTTCCTATTCAATCCCAGAATCCCGAATTGTTCTTTAAGGCTGCAGGGTCACCTGCAAATCCAAAGGTTCAGGCTTCATGGAACAAATATTATACTTATGATGGCATTACTGAATTATGCAAAAAGCTTGCTAAAGAGTATTCCGACCTTGTAACGATGGAATCTGCCGGAAAATCATACCAGGGAAGGGATATTATTGCTCTTACAATTACCGATAAAAAATCAGGGAATTCCAATTTTAAGCCGGGTTTTTATATTGATGGCAATATACACTCAAATGAGATCCAGGGAACCGAGATGGCCCTTTATACAGCATGGTATCTTTGTGAAATGTACGATGAAAATAAATTCATAAACCAGTTGCTCAAAGACAAGACCTTTTATATTTTACCCACAATTAATCCTGATGCCCGTCAATATTTTATGGATGAGCCGAATACAGCAAGCTCTCCCAGGTCAGGACTTGTCCCGATGGATAACGACCGCGATGGGCTTTATGATGAGGATAAGCCAGATGATCTTAATAAAGACGGGATCATAAGCATGATGCGCAGAAAAAGTGCTTACGGTACTTTTAACACTGATCCGAAAGACCCCCGTCGTATGATCAGAGCTTTCCCCGGGGAAAAGGGAGAATATGAGATTCTGGGGCAGGAGGGTATTGATAATGATCTTGATGGCCAGGTAAATGAGGATGGTATCGGGGGTTATGATCCAAACAGGGATTACGGATTTAACTGGGAACCTGCCTATGTTCAGCAGGGTGCCGGAAAATATCCTTTCTCTTTCCCGGAAAACCGGGCAGTCAGAGACTTTGGTTACAGCCACAGGAACATTACGGGATCGCAGTCATTCCATAACTCAGGAGGATTGATCCTGAGGGGTCCTTCAATTCAGGGTGGAGGAGCAGAAACCTACAGCAGGACCGACGAAGCTGTAATCAATTCAATAGGCCAAAAAGGAGAAAAGATAATCGCCGGATATAAATTCATTACAATATGGAAGGATATGTATACTGTTTATGGTGGAGAACTCGACTGGTGGTATGGAGCCATGGGAAGCTATGTATTTTCCAATGAGCTCTGGAACGATTCAATGATGTTCAATGATACATCAAACGTCGATACATATGAATTTGATAAACTGCTTCTGTTTGAAGATGCATTTATCCCATGGAAGGAAGTTGATCATCCTGTTTATGGGAAAATTGAAATAGGAGGTTTTAATAAGAATTTCGGTCGTACACATCCTGGTTTCTTGCTTGAAAGCGATGCTCACCGTAATGCTGCATTCTGCATTTATAATGCCTGGGTGACTCCCAGGATGGAGATCAGGGATATTAAAGTTAAAAACCTCGGGGGCGGACTTAATGAGGTAACTGCAACAGTTGAAAACAAACAGCTAATGCCTACACATTCTGGCACCAACCTGAAATACAAAATTGATCCTCCCGATTATGTTTACCTCGAAGGGGGAAAAGTTATTGCAGGAATGACTGTACTGGACAACGACAGGAATCTGGGTCAGGAACAGAAGAAAAATCCTCAGAAACTTGAAATTTCAAATATTGAAGGTTATTCACATGTTGATCTAAAATGGATAGTAAAGGGCGGAAGCAAATATACAGTAAGAGTTGAAAGTGTCAAAGGAGGCCGGACCTCAGCACAGTCGGAATAAAATAGAAGAGGCCGGCAACCCCCTGCCAGCCTCTTAAGTCAAGGAATGAAAAAACTAGTAAGTCTGAAGAGATATCTTGAAAAATCCGGTTGCTTTTGAAGCATTTATCTGGAATTTCCACGCCCCTGCTTTATCCTTGTTTTCCTCTTCAGTTACCGGGAATGATTTCCTCCAGTTAAGATTTCCAAACTCATCAATCATTATATCTGAATATACTTTGCCATTAGGCATAATTATCTTGATTCTGATCTCACCCTCCTTACACTCTCCGTTTACCGACATCACAACATTGCTGGAAAGATCAACATCGAATACATAATCGCGCGAGAAAGAACTCTCCTTTACTGATTTGGAGAAATCAAATGTAGATCTTTCTTCATTTCCGCTATGCGAATACCAGTTGAATCCTTCCATACCTGGTACAAACATAAATTGATCGCCGGGAAAAGATTCAACGTTAAAGCGTGACCTGTCGCCAGTACCCCTGTAGACCCGAACCATCTCCTTATATTTGCCATCCATTTCTTTCTGGGCTTCCTTCATTGCCTCGTCGACCTCCTTTTGGCTTTCCTGCAACGCTTGCTGCACCTCAAACTGAGCTTTCTTCTGTTCTGAAATCGCTTTTTTCTGAGCATCGATCTCTTCCTGCATCTTTAACTCTTTCTCCTTCTCCTCCTTGCTCTTCTCCTGGGCCATTGCCGGCGAGGAAAGTGTGCAGAATGAAATAAGGGAAACTGCTAATAAAATAAACCTGATCTTTTTCATGACTACCCTGTTTTTTAGATTCATATGTCAAAGATAGTGCCCGGTTTTCGGTTATAATGTTAATACAGGGTTAATGCCGGGTTAATGTTTGAAGCTGGATCCTGATATATTGATAATTTAAATACTTTTGATAAAGCAATTGGAAAAATATGAAAAAAAGAAATACTGTTCTTCTTCTTGGCATCTTTTCAATTATAATTCTGATAACCGCACAGATAATTATAATAAGAGGTGTGTGGAAACAAAAGGATGAAATGTTCAACCTCCGTTACAGGCTGTTTTCACAGGATGCCCTTGATGTTATGAACAGGCAGTGGTCAACCGATGGTTTTGATACTGCGCGAATTCTGATCGGGGTGAAATCTGAACAGGTTCTGAGAGATTTAGCTGCCAATAAAGTCGATACAATGACAGCAAAAGAAAGGAAAGATCTCATTGAATATGTTACCCTGGTATTGAATAAGGAACAGGATCTGTCACAATTTCTTTCAAGGTTTTTTGAAAGACGAGGTATTGACAGGAACTTCAACAGCAAAATTGTGATCAACCGTTTTGAACTGATTAATTTTGACCAGAGAATTCCAGTTTATTTAAGTGATGAGTATGCCAACCGCCGACCCCCTCAGCAAAACGACACGATTCGCAGAACAGGACCTCCTCCTGGAATGATGAGGCCTTTAAGGCGTACTTCAGAAATACTCGTAAAGAGACCATTTTATGAAACAAATTCTTACAGGCTTGATTTTGAATATCTGATTGATTTTTCGGATAAGCAGAAAATAATTCTCAGGGAGACAGCTGCCTCCCTGGCATTAAGTATCTTCAGTATACTTTTGGTTGTAGTCCTTTTCCTGATCACCTTTAAAAACCTGATGGAGGAAAAAAGATTGTCAAACCTGAAGACCGACTTTATCAACAATATGACACATGAACTCAAAACGCCATTATCCACTATAACTGTTGCAGGTAAAACTCTTGAACTTCCCATGATCAGGTCCAATGAAGACAAGATACTTGAAACAGCAAAGCTGATCGGGAAGCAGAGTGTCCACCTGAACCAGCTGATAAATATGATCCTTGAGATTAGTATGTGGGAAAGGACACAATTTCAGCTTGACAAGAAAAACGTCAAAATTGAGGAGTTTATGAATGATGTCGTTGAGAGCTTTAAATCAGGATGCGGAAATTGCGCGTCATTAACCCAAAAATACAATTTTAATGGGGCAAGTCTGGATCTGGACACAATTTATTTCACCACTCTGATAAACAATCTTCTTTCCAATGCAGTGAAATATGCCGACAAGGAACCTGTCATAGAAATTGAAGGCTTTACCGAAAATAATAATGTTTGCATTAAAGTCGCTGACAACGGAATAGGCATCAACAAAAACGATCAGAAACATGTTTTCGACAAGTTTTACCGTGCATCGACCGGAAACATACACAAATACAAGGGTCTGGGCCTTGGGCTATATTATGTTAAAAAAATCGCTGAAGCCCATGGAGGAGACGTTACGGTTAGCAGTAAACCGGGAAAAGGTAGTATATTTACAGTAACAATACCCTATTAATGTAATTTGTCAGGTTATGAAAGTTTTATTAGCAGAAGATGACAGGGATTTTGGAAACATCCTTTCGCAATACATCTCTATCAGCGGATTTGATGTAACACTGGCCCGCGACGGCAAAGAAGCATGGGAACTGTTCAATAAAGAAAAGCCGGATTTGTGTGTTCTTGATGTCATGATGCCTGAAATGGATGGATTTACACTTGGTGAAAAGATCAAGGAGGTACGACCTGAGATACCGATAATATTCCTTACAGCAAAAAGCCTGAAGGAGGATATCGTCAGAGGACTAAAGATCGGGGCAGATGATTACATAACTAAACCATTCGACCCAGAGGTCCTTATACTCCGTATAAGTAATATCCTCAAAAGGGCTTATTCCTCCACCAATGATGAATTCAAAATATCAAATTCAACACTGAAGTTCAACACACTCGAACTTCTTTGCGGTAATACAAAGGAAAAGCTTACGCTTAAGGAAGCACAGCTTCTGAAATACTTTATTATTAATAAGAATAAAATCCTTGCCAGGGAAGATATTCTCACCGAGATCTGGGGAGAAGACGATTATTTCCTCGGCCGAAGCATGGATGTATTTATTTCAAGGCTCAGAAAATATATCTCTGACGATAAAAACATTGATATCCGAACCGTAAGAGGAACTGGTTTTATACTTGAAGAAGTAAAACCCGGGGAGGAATTCAAAATTGAGGAGTAATAGAACACAATCTGTTGATTTGATCGATCTCTTTCACCTTCCCCCTGATTCAATCGACCTCATCCCCCTTCCCCTTCTCCTTAAAGAGAAGGGGCTAAATCATTTATATTCAATTAAAAAGCCCCTCTCCTTAAGGAGAAGGGGTATGGGGTGAGGTGAAAACTTCCGGTGAAGCTTACTTTCCCAGAACTTCCTTAACCTTATTATTAAGTGCTTCGCCTCTTAGATTTCTTCCAATGATCACACCGTTTTCATCAAGAAGGAAATTTGCCGGGATTGCACTCACTGCATACATCTGGGCAGCTGCACTGTTCCAATATTGAAGGTCTGATACATGCGTCCAGTCAAGCTTGTCATTGGCAATTGCTTTTACCCAGTCATCTTTTGTACGGTCAAGAGAAACACCGAAAACATCAAATCCCTTCTTATTAAATTCATTGAATATTTTGACAACATTCGGATTTTCCTGACGACAGGGTCCGCACCATGCAGCCCAGAAATCAACAAGCAGAAGTTTTGATCCTACTTTTGAATAGAGACTTACCGGATTCCCCTCAGGATCGTTAAGAGTAAAATCAGGAGCTTTTTGTCCGATTGCTACTGCCTTCATTTTTTCAACCCTGGTCTTCAGGTTCCTGATTGTTTCAGTATTGACAACAGCAGTATCCATTGCATTGATGTATGTTTCAATCTCCGATGCTTCCATATCATAGGTAAGTCCTGAAAGAATTTGCGGTGCGGCATATGAAGAAGGGTTGTTCTTAACAAAATCTTTCTGCATCTGTATCATTCCCTTCTCGCCCGATTCAATTTCCTTCATCAGCTGTGCTGCTTTTGCAGTGTCTCCTGTCTGTTCAGCCATCTGATAATCATTGTAGATCTTATTATATTTTTCACTAAAGGCATTAAGTGAACTGACAAAGCCATTATATTCATCCTGAGTCTTCGAACCAGTGATTTTTGCTCCATAAAGGGAATCGAGCTTACCTGTTATGGTCATCTCAGCATTCTCAAGGTAAAACTGCGCTCTCATTCTTGTATTCCTGGCGCTGAGCAAAACCAAATCGGGATATTTAATTGAACCCCCCTTCATCTTAAAGGTTCCCTTGTAAGCAATAGCTGAATCAATAGTTACTATCTTCCCGGCTTCTATTTTCTGAAGCATGAATGTAACACTGTCGGCGCCATCAATTTGACCATTTATGACATAATGCGGTTCAGGCGAGCAAGCACCAATGGCGATAGCGATAAAAGGCAAAAAGAAAAGTTTCTTCATTTTTATTATTTTGAATATTGATTAGTAATTCAGATTTACAATCCTGATAAATTCGCGCAAAGATATGAATTAATGTTAATTCCGGTCACTTTTTGAAATATTTATTAATAAGGTTGAGTGCCGCCTTATAGGAAGTTATCGTACCTTTATAGAGTTCCTTTTCAAGTTCAGGAACAAGAGACTTTACTTCTTTGTGATTATAGAAAGAGGTCTGCAGGTATTCTGAAATCATATCATGCATGAGGATTACTGCCTGTTGTTTTCTCAATTCCTCGAAATAGCCGGTCTTTTTTGTAAAGAATGCATAATCTTCAATGATTTTCAAAATCTCACCTATACCTGTATTCTGTCTTGCCGAACATGTAAGCGCCAAAGGTTTCCAACCCGAACCGGTTCGCGGGAAAAGAGAAAGTACATTCTGAAACATTATCCTCGAGCTTTCGGCTGGTATTTTATTCCCGCCATCAGCTTTCGTAATTGCAATTGCATCGGCCATCTCAATTATTCCCCGCTTGATACCCTGGATTTCATCTCCTGCGCCGGTCAGCATAAGGAGGAGAAAAAAATCAACCATTTCACGTACCGCAGTCTCCGACTGTCCGACACCTACTGTTTCCACAATTATTGTATCAAAACCGGCTGCTTCGCAAAGTATTATGGATTCCCTTGTCTTCCTTGCAACTCCACCAAGTGTCCCCGCTGATGGAGACGGCCTGACGAATGCGTTGGGATGAATGCTCAGTTTTTCCATCCTTGTCTTATCACCCAGGATGCTTCCTTTTGTATTTTGGCTGCTTGGATCAATAGCCAGGACTGCAATCTTCTTTCCTGTCTCTGCTGCAATTAATCCAAATGATTCTATGAAAGTACTTTTACCAGCACCTGGTACTCCAGTAATTCCTACTCTTATTGACTGTGAGCTATATGGAAGGCACTTTTCTATAATTGACTGTGCCGTCCTGAAATGCTCTGGGAGGGAACTTTCAACCAGGGTTATTGCCTGGCTTAGTATTGTCCTGTTACCTGATAATATTCCTGCCACAAACTCAGTGACCGAATATCTCTTCCTGCTTTTCCTTGGACTCTTTACAAGAACATCAGGATTAATATTAGGTGGTTGAGGAACACCTTCCTGAATTTTGAGGGAGACTTTGTAACCGTCTTTTTCCTCCATCTTTTACCTAATTCTTCGGTGCTTCCTGATTTACATCAGCATTCAACATTAGTACAACCTCTGAGTTTTTAGGATCGTTTGTATAAACGTAAATAGCCTTTGTAACCTTACCTTTATAGCTGCCTGAATTGAAAACGGCCTTTATTGAACCTGATTCTCCTGGTTTGATACCCTGTCCCTGTATGCCTTGCTGAACTGCAGTACATCCGCAGGATGCTTTTATATACCTGATAACAAGATCACTCTTGCCATCATTTGTAAACTTGAATTCAACATCTTTGGCTGCGGATCCGGGTATTATTCCCAATTCAACAGTCTTTGTTTCGACATTGAATACCGGAGCGTTTGCCAGTTCTTCCCTGGACAGTCCTGAGAAATCTTCAACAAGATTGGCGCTAACGGCATAATAAACATTCTGATCGACAACATCATTTATTTTAAGTCTTACTATATCTGTTGTGTATCCCCATGCCTGGTTCTTGGTAGCGTCGTACGTTCCCTCAATAAGGCCTTTCTGGCCCGGTTTCAATGTCGATGGATTAGCTTTCATTGAAAGATGCGGCGGGACATTGTCAAATTCAATTTTTGCCGGTTGGGCAGAGGTGTTTATCACCTGCATGGTCCTGATTTTCTTTTCATTCTTCCTAATATTAGTGAATGCCATATGATTGCTCTCAAACCTTACAGGTCCGACAGGGAAAATAAAAAGTTCCTCAGTGGTTTTTTCATGAGGTATAACTTCACCCTTAATAACCAGTACGACAACTTCAGGTTTTGAATTGGTGTAAACGGACAAAGTCTTGTTAAACGGACCTGGTCTGTCCTTCGGATCGTAGATAGCAGTAATTTTACCTGTGCCCTTCGGAGGTATCGGGCCTTTTGTCCATTCAGGGGTTGTGCATCCGCATGATGCGACAATATTCTGAATCACAAGAGGTTGATTCCCTGCGTTCTGAATAACGAAATCATACTTCTGACTGCCGGCCTCCTCCCTGAATTTTCCAAAATCATGTTCAGCAGATGATATTTTAAGCATCGGCTGGGCCCAGATCGTTGCTCCGCTGAATGCAAGTATTGTAAGCAGAAATAACTTTTTCATATTTTAATCTCTTTTTTTAATTTTCACAGGTCTTTTAGCTGATCTTTTTTGATCCAATTTAAAACGTTTAAACAACAAGTTTATTTGAAATTACGGTATAATCTATTAGCAAAGATCAGACCAACCATACATCCCGTGTAATCGATGCAAAAATAATAAAGTTTGATCTTCATATTAATTTTATTAAAGAATATCTTTAGTTTTGTTCCCTGACCCGATTTATTTGGAACAAAATTTGAGGATATAAAATCCGTTCTGTAAGGTGAGAGTATTGAAGATGAGAAATGCTTCCAAACTTTTTATTGCACTAATCCTGAGCATGTTTTATTATAATGCTCAAGGTCAGTTTTATAACGGTCATCAGATGTCGTTCGGGAAGAACAGGGTTCAGTATTTCAATTATTACTGGTCGTACTACAGATTTGATGATTTTGACTGTTACTTTAACGAGTACGGACGGGATCTTGCCCAGTTCACAGCTGAATATGCAATGAAAAAGCTGGATGATATTGAAGATTATTTTGATTATACTCTTGAAAAGAGGATGATCTTTGTGATCTATAATAAGAATAATGAATACAGGCAGTCCAATATCGGACTTGTAACTTTTGATGAAGATACCTATAATACAGGGGGATTCAACAGAATTATCAAAAACAAGGTTATGCTCTATTATGAGGGTGACCATGTTGCATACCAGAAACAAATAGCCTCAGCGATAACTGAGTCAATTATCAACGAGATGCTGTACAATGCTGATTTCAAGGACAGGATTTCGAGCTCATCTGTTATCTATATGCCCGACTGGTATCTCAAGGGTCTTATAAACTATGTATCCTCAGGATGGGATTATGATGTTGAGAACAGAGTTAAAGATGGCATTAAATCAGGAAAATACAAGAATATAAATCACCTTGAATTTGATGATGCAGTTTATGCAGGCCAGTCATTCTGGAGATTCATAGGAAGAAAATATGGGGAAGCAATTATTCCCAATATAATTTATCTCACCAAGGTATATAAAAACGTCGACGATGGATTTCTATATGTTCTGGGCGTCAAGCTGAAAGACCTTCTTGTGGAGTGGAAACAGTATTACGTGGAGGAGTTTGCTACTGACCGTGACCTTCCGGCCGATGACGAAAAAACTTTGAGAAAATCGCGAAAAGAGCAGATTTACCAGCAGGTAAAGATCAGTCCTGATAAAAGGTATATAGCATATGTTACAAATGACTGGGGCAGGAAAAAAATATGGCTTTATGATCAGTCGACAGGAAAGACTAAGAATATTTTCAGAGCCGAACCTAAGTACGAGCATAAAACCGATAATAAATATCCGGTAATTGGATGGCATCCCAGCAGCAGGATAATGACATATATAAATGAAGAGAAGGCAGGCATGGTTATATATTTCTTCAGGACCGAGGAGAAAAGGACCGAGCAGAAAAATTTCCTCTACTTTGACAAGGTACTCGATTTCTCATATTCCCCTGAAGGGTCAAGGATAATAATGTCAGCGGTAAAGGATGGCATAACGGATATATACATACACACTGTATCTTCTGGCACCAATGAGCAGATAACACGTGATGTTGCGGATGATCTAAATCCATCATTCATGGGTAACCAGGGAAACGAAATAATATTCTCTTCAAACAGATTATCGGATACCCTGACGAACAAAGGGGATCCGTTCGAAAAGCTCTCCCCCGTTTTTGATCTTTTCACATATGATATTGATAAGAAGAACAACTTGCTTGTAAGGCTCTCTGAAGGAGAGTATTCAAGCAGATACCAGGCATCGGAGACTTTAGGAAATAGTATTTCGTATTTAGGTGACGGCAATGGCATACTCAACAGATATTCTGCAGTTTTTGACAGCTCTATAAGCTATATTGACACTGCAATGCACTATCGTTACTTTATCAAGTCGACACCTGAAACAAACTACGACAGGAATATAATGAACCAGTCACTGCCTGATGGTTCAGATCTTTTTGGTGAGGTTATCTTTAAGGACGGCAAATACAGGATCAGAAAAGGGACCTCCGGCGGTCAGGGAAAATTATCCCAGAATGAAATGATTAAAAGCAATTTTCGCAAGGAGCAGGACAAATTATTTCATAAGGCTGACAGCATTGAGGAGATCAGGAAATGGCTGATCGCTGAAGACAAGAGAAGAAGGGATACCCTTACAAAACCTCTCTATGAGTATTACATCAAGAATGAACCTATTAATATCAGCCATTACATTTTTGAAAAAGAGAAGCAGAATTTTTATGAACAGCAATGGCGGAAAAAATACATGGATATTGACCTTGATACAGGAAAAATTAATCTCCCGCTTATAAGAATTTATGAAACATCTTTTTACAATAATTATATAGCCAATCAGATAGACTTTACATTCCTGAACAATACTTACCAGGTATTTAACGGCGGGTCCGGCTATTTCAATCCCGGGATTAACATGCTGACCAGGTTCGGGATCCTTGATTTGTTTGAAGACTACAGGCTGACTGCAGGGTTCAGGTTTTCAGGAAACTTCGACAGTAATGAATATCTTCTCAGCTTTGAGAACCTGAAGGGAAAATTCGATAAGCAGTTTATCTTTCACCGACAGGCTTATTTCAGTCAGGACCAGGACGGCTACCTGTATAAAACTCACACTCACAACGTATATATTACTTTTGCTAAACCAATAACGCCGGTACTTGCCCTTAGGGGAACCCTCTCCTACAGAAATGACCGAAATGTAAAGCTCGCGCAGGACCTGAATTCATTAAGTCAGGAAACATTGACGCAACATTGGGGTGGACTTAAAGGTGAAGTGATATTTGACAATACCCGAAAAAGAAATGTCAATATCTATTTTGGCACCAGGTTCAAAGTATTCGGAGAGTATTACAGGCAGATAACAGCCAATAAGTCGGACATGTTTGTTGTCGGGGGCGATTTCAGGCATTACACCCGAATACACCGGGAACTTATCTGGGCTAACCGCTTTGCCGCAAGCTCATCATTCGGTCCAACTAAACTTGTTTATTACCTTGGTGGTGTTGATAACTGGATGGGGTATCTTTTTAACAAATACGAAATGTTCGACACCTCCATTCCGGTGAGTCCCACTCAGAATTACGGATTCCAGGCCCTCGCCACAAATATGAGAGGTTTTACCCAAAACGTCAGGAACGGAAATAATTTCGCCCTTATAAACAGTGAATTAAGATGGCCTTTTGTAAGATATTTTGCCGGCCATCCTTTAAGATCCAACTTCCTCAACAGTCTTCAGCTTGTTGGATTTGGAGACATTGGGACCGCGTGGACCGGATCAAGCCCATGGTCGGGTGAAAATGCCTATGATACTGAAGTTTTTAAAAACGGACCTGTTACAGTAACTCTCGATTCAAACAGAAAGCCTATTGTGGCAGGTTTCGGCGCCGGGCTTCGTGCACAGCTTATGGGTTATTTTATAAGAGCCGACTGGGCATGGGGTATAGAAGATGGATATATTCTGCCCAGAATTTTCTACCTCTCTTTCAGCCTCGATTTTTAGTTTTTCCAGCTGGTTGCCACTTTGGCATCATCTTTGCATTTCGAGACAGAATAAAAAACAAGGAAATAACAAAGATTCTTTTTCATTTGAAAAATTTAGAATATGTTTGCAGAGTTGATGTTATAATTAACCAAAAAAAGTATAAAAATGGCTTACAAAATTAGTGAAGATTGCACTGCTTGCGGAACATGCATTGATGAGTGTCCGGTTGAAGCAATATCTGAAGGCGACATCTATAAAATCGATCCAGACATTTGCACTGACTGCGGTGCCTGCGCTGATGTTTGTCCTGTAGAGGCAATTCATCCGGCTGAATAGAATAGTATTGCGATCTTAAGAAATCCAGGGGCTTAAAAGGCCCCTTTCTTATTTAGGATCATATTTTGCCTTCTCAAGAATTTCCTGGATATTAATATCATTCATAAGCGATTCAAGGTTTGTTCCCCTGTTTTTATTCATAAACGATTCAATGATCCTGAAGCCAAGCCATACAGCAGCCCTTCCTGGTGATTCATTTGTAAAATAGCTTGTAAATGGAGCATCTCCTGTAAGCTTTCGTATTGTAAACTGATCGGTCTTGAAAACCAGATCATTCTCAATCATATATTGCCACATCAGTCCTTCATTGTTCCTGCAGAATTTCATCTGCTCCGGAGTGAAACCAAAAATAATCTCATCCTCAACTTCAGGCAGCATACACCTGGCAAAGTACCGAAGTTTACCCTCGTGCAGCATTTCAGCAAGAACATTATCGGCCGGGTAATTCATTGCAGCAAAATCCCACTGTGAGGCACCCCAGCCGTAAATGCAGTCGGGTACAATATAGCCCGGCTTCATCCTCGCCGACATATAAGTATAAATTCCCAGACCGGGATAATACTCACAATCTGATCCCAGGTACTTGTCGAGTCCAATCCCCAGGGCCGGTTCTCCCGACATTGTTATAATACTTGCATTAAATCCGGTAATGCATGTAAAAACTTCTGGCACTACATTGTCCGGGAAATAATATTTGAAATGACGGAAGGCATCTTCAAGCTCCCGTTCAACTGATGTAACATCAGGGTAGAGTTTCATAGTCAGTTCGTAAACATCGTTGTTCTGCTTGTCTGTGCAGAATCTAACAAGAAAATCACCGAAGGAAGGATCATTTATATCGCCGGTATTAACAGCATAGCTGAAAACTTGTAAAAGAGAACCATATTTTTCTTTAAGCTCTGGGAGTTTAATTGCTATCTCTTCAGGCTTTATTGCGAAAAGATCCTTCTCGAGCCGCTTTATTTCAATATCAGCCTTTATGGATGAAATGTTTACTTTATACGGATTCTTCCTGCAGGAGACAAAACAGAGCGACAGCAGTAAAATATAAAATAAGAATTTGTACCTGATTTTCATCTGTTTCAGTTAATACGGCTAAAATAGATACTTTTGATTTAATAACAACAGATAAAACGTTTCTGTTTCTTCAGTTATTATTTGCTATTTTTGGGATAGTTTTAATACAGGAAAATCAAAAGGACAATTAGGATTTAGATATTAATACAATGCTACCGATAATTAAATCAATTGGGAAAAAGAAGATTGTTTTCATCTTCATGATTGCATTGATCCCATGCAGAACTTCAGTTGCCCAGGATTACAGGTACGGTATCTATGCTGCTCCGCTAATCTCATGGTTCAGAACCGACGTGGAGGATGTAAGCAACAAGGGAGCCCGGACAGGTTTTCTCTTCAGCATTTCAGCCGAGAGGCATCTCACCGATAACTGGCATTTTAGTTCAGGGCTTGCTTTTACAACAGCCAGTGCGAGGCTTGTAAATGCTGATGATTCTTTTTTCAGATTCTCCGATCATACTTCCACCGTTGCCGCAGGAGAACCAGTTATTTACCGACTCCAGTATATCTCAATGCCTGTAGGTATTAAGATTAAAACCACTGAAAAAGGTTATTTTACATATTTTGCTGAATTCGGCCTTGACCCTAAAGTCGTCATTAATGGAAGAGTCGATATCCCTTCAATCGACATAAAACGAAAGTTTGCAATGACTGAAATACGAAGATTCAACGCGGGATACCATTTTACAGCAGGCGCTGAGTATTCAATTGACGGAAATACATCTCTTGTTCTAGGGCTGGGCTATGAAACAAATATATTTGATATCACAAAGGATTTTGAAACCATGAAAACTGACCGCACAATTCATAAACTGCTGAAATTTGTTTTCGGCATTAATTTCTGACCTGACCTCTATGAAAATATCTGTAGCTCAGCTCAACTATAAAATCGGCAATTTTGCAGGAAATAAGGATCTGATCTGCAAGGCCATTGAAAGAGCAAAAAGTGAAGGATCTGATCTGGTTATCTTTTCTGAACTCTGCATTCCTGGATATCCGCCTCTTGATCTGCTCGACCGTGCTGATTTTATTAATAAATGCGACCAGACGGTCAAAGAAATTGCCGGTTTTTGTACAGGTATAACTGCTATTGTTGGTTCCCCTACTTTCAATACCGGCCCTGAAGGGAAAAAGCTTTATAATTCAGCCCTGGTTCTTTCGGAAGGTAAAATCATTTTTAAAACCAATAAAGCACTTCTGCCAACTTATGATATTTTTGATGAGTACCGCTATTTTGAACCCGAGAAAAACTTCTCGATCTTTACTATCAAAGGGATAAAAATTGCTCTGACAATCTGCGAGGACCTTTGGGATGAACAGCCTTTTGATAACAAGTTTGAAAAATCGAGGCTATATTCAGTTTCACCAATGGATGAGCTCTCAAGGTATAACCCCGATCTAATAATCAATATATCGGCTTCTCCATTTTCATATACTAAGGTGGAAGCAAAAAAGAATATCTTTATTTCAAAGGCAATTAAACATAGGATCCCGGTTGTTACTGCTAACCAGACTGGTGCAAACACTGAACTGATTTTTGACGGTGCATCACTGGTAATCAGCCCCAATGGTAAAATATTCCACCAGCTAGGATACTTTGAAGAGACCGTGGAAACATTTTCGCTCGAGGAGATAATATCAGGAGCTATTACTTACAAAAACCCTGTATATGAACCTGTGTCCCTGGTTCATAAAGCCCTTGTTTCAGGAATACGCGATTATTTCGTAAAAACAGGCTTTAATAAGTGTATTTTAGGATTATCGGGAGGGATTGATTCGGCTGTTGTTATCTGCCTTGCAAGAGAGGCATTGGGCCATGAAAATGTAAAAGCGCTGCTAATGCCATCGAGATATTCTTCCGAACATTCCCTTTCTGATTCGATTATCCTGGCAGATAATATAGGTGTTGGCTACGAAATCATCAGTATTGAACAACCATTTTCAGCCTTCCTCGATACCCTTGGCCCTTTCTTTAAAGAGAGAAAAGGCGATATTACGGAAGAGAATATCCAGGCTCGGATCAGGGCGGTACTTCTTATGGCATTTGCAAATAAATTTGGGTATATCCTGCTGAATACATCAAACAAAAGCGAAGCCGCAGTGGGTTATGGCACTCTGTATGGCGACATGGCAGGAGGCTTGTCGGTTATAGGCGATGTTTACAAAACCGATGTTTACAAACTTGCCAGGTACATCAACAGGGTGAGTGAAATAATTCCGGAAAGCATAATTCAGAAACTGCCCTCAGCAGAATTAAAACCAGGCCAGTTCGACACTGATTCCCTGCCGGAATACAAAATACTCGATTCAATACTTTATCAGTATATCGAATTGCAAAAACCGGCTGATGAGATTGAACCTGAAGGATTTGAAAGATCAGTTGTCGACAGGGTGCTCAGGCTCATAAATTACAATGAATATAAACGATATCAGGCTCCCCCGGTTCTGAGAATATCATCAAAATCATTCGGTGACGGAAGAAAAATGCCTATTGTAGCAAAATATTAATATTTTATCATGCAGTATAAGGATCCTTATATAGAACTATGCATTGAGGGACCATCTTCAGTCTTCAGGGGTTTAAATCAAGCTGACAAAGAGGTTCTTGATCAGCATCATCAGGTAGTAAATTTCAGGAAAGGCGAAACAATAATCAGCGAAGGCACCAAACCAAAAGGGTTGATTTGTCTCGTGTCGGGAAAAGCCAAATTATTCAGAGTTGGTGCAGGAAACAGGGAACAGATATTAAAAATGTTACGGCCTCACAGCTACCTGGCTTACAGGTCACTTTTTTCAGATGTTTCGTTTCCATTTGATGTGGTTGCGATTGAAGAGTCCGCTGCGGTTATTCTGGAAAAGCATGCCATGTCCAGAATACTGAGACAGAATTCTGAACTTGCTGTCAGGTTCATAAAGATTATCTCCGAAGATCTGCTCTCTGCCGATAAAAGACTGATATCCCTCACTCAAAAGCATGTGAGAGGACGGTTGGCCGAGTCGATCATTCTGCTTATGGAAACTTACGGGTTGGAGGCAGATGGAAAAACTCTCAGGGTTCTTCTTTCAAGGGAAGATCTGGCTCACCTTTCAAGTATGACAACTTCCAATGCGATCAGGACACTTTCAGTTCTTGTCTCTGAAAATATACTTGATATTGATGGAAGGAAAATAGTGATACTTGACCTTTCAAAACTGGAAGCGATTAGCGAATCAGGGCAATGAACTGATACTATTCCCTGAAAAAGATCCTTTTTACTCGGTGGGGAACTGATGTCAGTATCTCATAAGGTATTGTATCACATTGCTTTGCAAGCTCATTGATTGAAATATTCTGCCCGAATATTTCTGCCTCATCTCCTTCTGAAGCATCTATTCCAGTTATATCTGCCATACAGGTATCCATGCATATATTGCCTGTCAGGGGCGCTCTCTTTCCTTTAATGAAGAGGTTTCCTTTCCTGTTTCCAAGCCCCCTGTCCAATCCGTCGGCATAACCTACCGGAAGGATAGCTATTATCCGTTCTGTGTCTGAGACATCTGAACAACCATATCCGACAGGTTCACCGGCCGGTATCCTCTTTAACTGGGAAATCCGGGTTTTGAACCTACTGGCTGGTCTGAGGGATATCCCCTTAAATGAACCTGCACCGTAAATTCCGATACCAGGCCTTACCATTTCGAATTGATATTGAGGAAACCTGACTATTCCTGCAGTATTGAGAATGTGCCGAAGAAAAGAGTATCCCACAATCTCCTTTATGCTGCTTGCTGCTGAAGAGAACCGTTCAACCTGATTGTGGGTAAATTTATCATATGCAGGATCTTCACTGCTAGCAAGATGAGAGAAGACCGACATAATTCTGATACATGAGAACTCTTTCATCCTTGAAGCCAGCTTCTCAATTTCATCCGGCATAAAGCCAAGGCGATGCATCCCTGTATCAATCTTTAAATGAACAGGATAGTTATAAAGGCCGTTCCTTGAGGCAGCCTCGGCAAATCTTTCAAGGGATGAAAAACTATAAATCTCCGGTTCAAGATTATTTTGTATGATAACGTCAGCTGATGTAAGATCAGGATTCATTACAATTACAGGAATTGATACTCCTGCTTTCCGGAGCTCAGCACCTTCATCTGCGTAAGCCACTCCCAGATAGCTTACCTGATGATATTCCATTAAACTGGCTATTTCGGCTGCACCTGCACCATAACCAAAGGCTTTTACCATCGCCATAATGCGTGTCTCCGGATTGAGAAACTTCCTGAACTCGTTGAGATTATGAGAAATAGCATCAAGGTTTATTTCAAGGACTGTGATATGGACCTGCTGTTCAAGCAGTCTCCCGATCCTTTCAAGCTCAAATATCCTGGCACCCTTCAGCAATATCATCTCATTCCAGAACTCATTGCCATTAAAGTGAGTGATGAAATCATCAGTTGAATAGTAGAACCTGGCTTCATCGTCAAATGATGAACTGTTCCTCATCAGAGCTTTACCAATGCCTATGAATTTATCAATTCCTGTTTTCCTGACAAGGTCTGCAACTTCGCTGTAAAGTTCTTTTTCTTCTCGTCCGCTCTGAATAAAATCAGAAAGAATGAGAGTTGTTTTACGGTTGTTTTGTGATTTTAGGTATTCAAGCGCCATTCCGAGTGAACCCGGATCGGAATTATAAAAATCTTCAATGAGCTGACAATTGTTTATCCCGCTCTTCAGCTCCATTCTCATAGCCACAGAGACAAGTTCAGCAAGTCCCTCCCCTATGTCGGCTGAATTCATACCGACTGCAAGACAGGCGGATGCCGCAGTTATTGCATTTTCAACTGAAGCACGATCACTGAAAGGGATTTTAAAATCGCAAGTTTTATCATTGTAAATAATCTTCAGACCCGTATGTTCACTGTCTATCGGCCGTTTTTTTATAAATATCCTGGCATTATGATTATTGAACGACCAGTCTATAAGGTTTTTCTTTCTTAGATTCTTATCACCCGATATAAGTTTAGCTATCAGTGAATGATCTCCGCAGAAGATTATAGTTGAAGCATTTACAAACAATTTAAGCTTTTCCCGCGCCTTGGCCTCATGATCAGGGAAGTTTTCATTATGAGCATCACCTATATTGGTTATGATCCCTATGTCAGGATCAATGACTCTCTGAAGCTTTTGCATTTCGCCTGGGAAAGAGATACCGGCTTCAAAAATACCGTATTTGAATTTGTCCTCAAGTTTCCACACAGAAAGAGGAACACCAACCTGGGAATTATAACTCTTGGGGCTCCTTATTACTGGTGAAGTTCTTCCAAGCAGATCAGAAAGCCACTCTTTTACAATTGTTTTTCCTGCACTTCCGGTTACAGCTATAACCGGCGACTTAAAAAATGTTCTTTTTTCTGCAGCCAGAAGCTGCAAAGCATCGACACTATTTCTTGCTACAATAAAAGCTGCATCGGGGTAAAAATCGACTTTTGATGGAAGACTTTCAACTAGGAACACCCTCAATCCCCTCTTGAAAAGTGAATCGATGAACTTATGACCGTCGTGATTAACTCCCCTGATCGCTATAAAGGCAGCATTTTCAGTAAAGCGTACTTGCCTGCTGTCGGTAACCAGATCCGACACAATAATATCTCCGGGACCGGTTAATGTTCCACCCGTAATTCTTGCAATATCTG
This sequence comes from uncultured Bacteroidales bacterium, assembly GCA_963701745.1. Classification (GTDB taxonomy): domain Bacteria; phylum Bacteroidota; class Bacteroidia; order Bacteroidales; family VadinHA17; genus LD21. The sequence continues at coordinate 332,688 of CAVPBE010000002.1, forward strand.
CAGTAGTGAAATTCACTTTAATTTTTCTTTAATGCACTGTTGTAACATTCCCTGCATAAGGGTTCATATTTGTCTTTCTCCCCAAGTAAAACTACCTGTTCCTCCTCTGATTTCCGGAATGAATACTGGGCAAGGCTTCCGCAGCGCATGCAGATTGCGTGAACTTTTGTAATGTATTCGGCAATTGAAAGAAGTGCAGGTATCGGGCCAAATGGATTTCCCATAAAATCCATATCAAGCCCGGCGACGACAATCCTCACCCCATTGTCAGCCAGCTTATTGCAGACCTCAACAATTGAACTGTCAAAAAACTGGGCCTCATCAATTCCAATAACGTCAACCTCGCCTGCAAGAAGAAGAATTGAAGATGCATTGTCGACAGGAGTGGAAACGATAGACTTGTCATCATGCGAAACCACCCTGTCCTCTGAATACCGCTTATCCAGGGAAGGTTTGAAGATTTCTACTTTCAGACCGGCAAACTGAGCCCTGCGAAGCCTTCTTATAAGTTCTTCGGTCTTACCGGAAAACATCGATCCGGTTATAACCTCTATTGTTCCGCGTTTTCCGCTTAACCGTCCTGAATTCTCAAGAAAATCCATACTCAATTAATGTCCTGCGCAAATGCTAAATGTAACTTAAATCCGTTAAGACTTATATAATAATATTTACTTTTGCAAAATAAGGAAAATGGTTTGTTATTAATACACCAGATAGCATGGATTTAAACTCAACAATCGATATTATTATAAAAGATCTCAATGAGGTAAGGGAAATCATTGATGATCTGAAAAGCTACCCTGGCGTTCCAGAACTTCAGATAGAGCTGGCAAAATCAAAATGCAAAAGTGCTTCGGAGGTTATTGCCCTGTTTAAAAACCTGCAGGCAAAAATAGCTTCTCCAGTTATTGAAAAAACCCAGGTTATGGAGGAAACGATCTCTGATGTTCCCCACGAGAAACCCTTGAAGACTTATGTTCCTCCTGAAAAAGAGGTTAAAGAAGTTGTCACTAAAGTGATTTCGGAACAAATTACCGTTGCAAAGGAAGACGCTGTCCGCACTGAAAAAAAGACTTCCGAATCGATAATTGCAGACCAGTTCTCAAACAGATCGGAAAGTTTCAATGAAAAGCTTGGAGGTCACAAGCACGAAGATGATGTTTTGGAAATATTGAAGACAAAACCTCTTTTGAGCTTTGATGAAGCTATCGGAATCAACGACAAGTTCCTTTTTATCAGGGAGATATTTGATGGGAATACCGATGCTTATAACCAGGCGATCCAGAAACTGGAGTCTGTCGGAAGTCTTTCCGATGCTATGGCAGTTATTATGAGTTACTCCGGAGAAAATACAGGAAATGAAGCTGTCAGGCAGCTTATCGATCTGATAAAACGTAAGTTCCTTGCACATGAGTAAGCTTTTCCTGGTTCCCACACCGATCGGAAACCTCAGGGATATTACCTACAGGGCTGTTGAAGTACTTGGAAGCGTTGATCTTATTCTTGCCGAAGATACCAGACAGGCCAGAAAGCTTTTGAACCATTATAATATTTTAACCCCAGTCCAGTCACACCATATGTTCAATGAACATAAAAGTGTGGAAGCAATCTGTTTAAAGATCCTTTCCGGCACCACAGTTGCCCTTATCTCAGATGCAGGCACCCCGGGGATATCCGATCCTGGATTCCTGCTTGTAAGAACATGCCTTGAAAAAGAAATTGTTGTTGAGACTCTTCCTGGCCCTTCAGCTCTTTTACCAGCTCTTGTGAATTCAGGTCTTCCCTCTGAAAGATTTTGCTTTGAGGGATTTCTTCCTCCAAAGAAAGGAAGAAATAAAAGACTGACAAGCCTGGCTGATGAACAAAGAACTATGATATTCTATGAATCACCCTACAGGCTGGTTAGAACCCTGGAGGATCTGAGCACTTGCTTTGGTCCGGATCGGGAGGCATGTGTTTCAAGGGAACTAACAAAAGTCTTTGAGGAAAATATCAGGGGTAGCATATTTTTTCTTGCTGAACATTATAAAAAGCATACCCCAAAAGGGGAAATAGTAATAGTTGTTGCTGGCAAAAGATCATGACCCGACCTTATACAGGATCCCAACCAAATATGGTGAAGCTGGGAATTAGGCTTTTAATGCTGATTTCTTTTTCTGGTCAGCTGGCTGATGCCCAGGTGCTTAAAGGCAGAATCATTGATAATTCCGGACAGCCGGTACAATATGCCACAGTTTATATTCAGGAACTGAAGCAGGGGACAACATCCAATACAAGAGGTAATTATGAGTTAAGACTCCAGCCAGGAAAATATATGGTTATCTACCAGAGCCTAGGGTATGAACCAGTATTTGAGAATATAAATCTCTCCGACACGGTTCTTGTCAGAAATATTACATTGCCTGAACAGATCTATGAAATACCAGAGGTTAGAATATCTCCTTCAGGAGAAGATCCTGCACTGTCGATTATGAGGAAGGTTATTGGCCTTGCCCCTTATTATCTTAATTATATAGATTATTATAAAGCAGAAGTATACCTGAAGGGAAACCTGCTCATGAAAAGGATACCAAAACTCATTGAGAGATCGATGCGGATGGGACGGTCGGGAGAAAATGTTACAGTTTCAGCCGGAGGGAAACCTGAAAGAGAATCCCGTGTCCTGAAGGAAGGAGATTCTTTTTTCCTGGAATCATTTAATGAATTGGAATTCACTGCACCCGACAAGTATGTCCAACGAGTTATATCATACAACAGCACCTTCCCGGAACAGGGTAATGAAGTTTCACCAATGGATTACATCCAGGCAAGCTTTTATCAGCCGGTCCTGGCTGAGGTGGCAATTTCCCCTCTTTCCCCCCAGGCGTTCAGCTACTATAACTTTAAGTACATCGGGACTACATTTCAGGGGAAATATACAATCAATAAAATTGAGGTCGTCCCAAAACACAAAAGCCAGCAACTTTTTGCAGGAACAATTTTTATAATTGAAGATCTATGGTGCCTCCACAGCGTTGATCTGACAAATGAAAACCTGGTTGGAAAAATCAGGGTGAAGGAATTGTACATTCCGGTACAGGAAGAGATCTGGATGCCTGTCAGTCACCAGTTTGACATTGATCTGCAGATAATTGGGATAAAGGCTGATGTCGGGTATGTCAGTTCTGTCAAATACATTGATGTAAAACCCAACAACAAGCTTCAGAAACCTCAGGATCTGACAACCGGATTTGCCGGACGGTATCTACCTGATACGGCAGTAACAAAAACAAACAGGGAGATTAACAGGATCCTGCAGAAGGAAGAACTGACCAATCGTGACATGATAAAGCTTGGAAGGCTGATGGAAAAAGAAACGAAAGATACGAGGAGCGACAGCGCTTCAAAAAGCCTTGAGATAAAAGACAATACAACCCAAATCGTTGAAAAGGATGCCGGGAAAAAAGACAGCACTTACTGGTCTGAAATAAGGCCGATCCCTCTTTCAGATATTGAACTCCGCAGCATTGAGAAAAGTGACAGTATCAAAAATAATCTTTCCGGGATAAGGCAATCAGTTACCGATACTGTTTCAAATGGGACCAGAAATAAACCAGGTCCCTTTGGAAAAGCTTTAAACCATCTGATGATGGGACACACCTGGTCAGATACAACAGGCTTAAGTTTTACAAATGGCGGTCTGATAGATCTTAAGAATTTAAGTTTCAATACCGTCGACGGTTTCGTTTATGGAATCGATTTCAGAATAAATAAAAAACTTAAAGATAAAAAGTCCATTGCAGTTTATCCGGACGTTCGTTATGCCTTCAGCAGGGAGAGAATAATGTGGAGAGTAAACGCAAACTATTCAATCGAAGGAATGAAGCCAAAACAATTCGGCATAAGAACGGGAATGACAAGCAGAGACATTGGCACAGGAGGAGGTATAAGTCCACTGATAAACAGTGTCACTTCTCTCTTTATGGAAAAGAATTACATGAAGGTTTATGAAAGCAGGTATCTAACACTTGCATACAAGACAGAAATAAAAAACGGACTGACCCTTGAATTTTCAGGAGGATTTGAAAACAGGAAAGTGCTTGAGAATAATACGTCATTTTCGATTATTAATACAAGCAGGGAATATACCTCCAACTTACCCGAAAATGAATATCTGACCACCGGTTCCAATATCATTAATTTCGTGGTTAATCAGAAACACTTTGAATTTGTAACAAATGTTACATTTACCCCATACCAGAAGTACAGGGTTTACGGAGGTAATAAAGTCCCACAAGGATCTGACTGGCCGACTTTCATATTCACATGGAAGCATGGAGAAAATATGATTCCTTCGTTATCAGATAATTACAAGCCTTTCGATATGTTCAGACTCGAAATTTCGCAAAAGCATGAAACTGGTGCGTTCAGTGAATTGAAGTGGAGAGCCGGGACAGGAGGATTTGCTGATAACAGGAATTTATCATATTTCGACTTCTTCCATTTTAATCCCCAGCCAATCAGATTACTGCTTGATAATTATGATGATGCTTTTATGCTCCCTGCTTTCTACTCATTAAGTACCCCTGAATTCTATGGAGAGGCTCATCTGAAATATACAACTCCTTACCTTCTTGTGAAATTCCTGCCAGGATTAAGCAAAACGCTGATCCGGGAAAATATCAGCATCTCATATCTTGGATCACGGGGTCATAAAAACTATACCGAGATAGGATACAGCCTGAGTGAGATTTTCTTCCTTGGTGAAGCCGGAATTTTTGTCGGATTCGATGATCTTAAATACAAAAGTTTTGGTGTCAGAATTACACTAAGGCTTAATTAATATTTACCACGGATTTCACGGATTTACACGGATTCTTTTCCATGATAACCCGTGTTCTCTGTGGTGAATTGATTTAAGCAAACGGCGGTTCGTTAAGCAGGTCCGATTCCTGATCAAATTTATCCCCCATCTGTTTCATCCTGTCGTGGTTCATTTTTGAACCAAGAGTAATGCTTTGGGAGACATCCTTAATCTCCGGATTGCTGTCTATATCAAAATCATCAATATCCAGGAACTGAGCTTTTTCTTCACGGAATCTCAGACGGAGATCATCAACGGGTCCGTTACGGTTCTTCGCAAGTATTATTTCAGCGATCCCTTTTGTTGAACTTCCGTCCTCAAAAGTCGGGATACCGAACTTGTCCTGCCGGTGGATGAATACAACCATATCAGCATCCTGCTCTATTGCACCCGACTCCCTCAGATCTGAAAGCAGGGGCCTCTTTGTCCCGCCTCTCATTTCAACCGACCTGTTCAGCTGTGAGAGGGCAAGTATTGGAACATTGAGCTCCTTGGCAATACTTTTGAGTGATCTTGAAATATTGCTTACCTCCTGCTCACGACTTCCCGCATTTTCGGGACCTGACATCAGCTGAAGATAGTCAACAATCACAATATCAAGCTTGTGCTGGGCCATAAGACGTCTGCATTTTGCCCTTAGCTCAAATATTGAAATTGCAGGTGTATCATCAATGAAAATCGGTGCCTGCACAAGTTTCTTTATCCTGGTGTCAAGCTGTTTCCACTCTTCTTCTGAGAGACGTCCGTTCTTGATTTTCTCGCCCGGGATATCCGTCTCAGCAATTATCAATCTGTTAACAAGCTGGATGGATGACATCTCACATGAGAAAATAGCAACATGCTTACCATGATCAATAGCCATATTGCGAGCCATTGTTAGAGCGAAAGCAGTCTTCCCCATTGAGGGACGGGCAGCGATGATTATAAGTTCCGATTTCTGCCAGCCTGAAGTAAGACGGTCAAGCTTTGTAAAACCTGATGGCGTTCCCACAAGAGCATCCTCCCTTTTCCCTGCTTCCTCAATCTCCCTGATCGCCTCCTTTATGACCATATTTATCGGGGAGACCTCCCTTTTTATATTTCCTTCAGCGATCTGGAAAAGTTCATTCTCTGAAAAGTCGAGAAGCTCGGTTACATCAATCGAATCGTCAAATGACCTGTTCTGTATTTCGGTCGAAACCCGTATCAGCTCACGCTGAATATACTTCTGAGCGACAATTCTGGCATGGTAATCAACATTAGCCGCCGATACAACTTTTGCAGTAAGCTGTGTTAGATATACAGGTCCTCCCACACTTTCAAGTTCATTGTGTGCTCTCATTTCTTCAGTAACTGTGTAGAGGTCGACAGGATACTCTCGCATTGAAAGATCCGAAACAGCTTTGAAAATTTTCTGATGAGCTTCTTTGTAAAAGCTAGCTGGTTTGAGGATATCCAGGATAGTGATCACTGCTTCTTTCTCGAGCATTATCGCTCCAAGAACTGCCTCCTCCATATCGATTGCCTGGGGTGGTACCTTACCAAAATCCGGTAGTTGGGTAATAACCGGTCTCGCACCCTGTTTTTGTCTTACCATCTAAATTATAATACTGATTTGTTGATATTTACAAGACAGAAACTGTTTTCCGTCATGGCTGACCAAAGGTAAAAATAACCCTACTTAATAATTCGAAACGGTTTTTATTCTTACAAACATTCTTCTGTTAAGAACTTGTTGAAAAACCAAATTGTCAATATTCAGCACCAAAATCCGATTCATATGGTATTTTTGTACCAAATGCCCTGAAATGCTGGTTTTTCCAAAAGCAAAGATTAACCTGGGTTTAAAGATAACAGGTAAACGGCCCGACGGATATCATGACATTGAAACTGTCTTCTACCCTGTAGGACTGACCGATGCACTTGAGCTGGTATCAGATCCGAAAAGATCAGGTGACAGGCTGACTGTGACCGGATCTGAATTGCCAGGAATGAAGGAAGATAATATTGTTCTTAGAGCGGTCAGCAAATTAAGGGAAGTCTACCCGATCCCGTTTCTGAATATCCATCTTCACAAGATAATCCCTGCAGGTGCAGGCCTTGGAGGCGGTTCATCAGATGCAGCATTCATGATAAGGGCATTAAATAAAATGTTCTGTCTCTCCCTAAATCCGGATGAACTGAGGGCAATTGTCGCCCGACTGGGAAGCGACTGTCCGTTCTTTATCGATTGCCAGCCAGCCTTTGCCTCGGGAAGAGGTGAAATCCTTGCACCGGTGGACAAAGTCCTTGATGGTTTTTATACCGTTCTTTTGAATCCTGGTATATCAATCAGCACCAAAGAAGCTTATGAAAATTGCATGCCTGCAATTCCTGAAAGGTCACTGAGGAAGCTTATTGATATTCCGGTTTCAGAATGGAAAGATCTGATAGTAAATGATTTTGAAAGAACTGTATTCATTAGCCATCCGGAAATAAAATATATGAAGCAGACTCTATACAGCTCCGGGGCCATTTACAGCTCAATGTCAGGCAGCGGATCTACTGTTTACGGGATTTTTAATGAAAAACCTGATATTCCAGGTAATCTGAGGAAGTATGTTATCTATCAGGGCATACTTCAGACTATTTCAGCTCAAGCAAAATAGTGCCTTTTGATACTTTGTCACCCTTATTTACGTGTATTTTCTTTATAGTGCCATCAATGTTGCATTTCATTATGTTTTGCATTTTCATGGCATCAAGTATCACAAGATCCTCCCCTTTCCTGACATTCTGACCATTTTCAACAAGAATTTCCAGGACGGTCCCGGGAATAAAGCTTATTATGTCTTTTTGATTTGGAGGTGTATAGGGCTTCCTTTTTAAGAACTTCGGGCTAAGCCTGGTCTTGTATAAGGTGGAATTGATATTTAATATTCCGAGATTTTCAGTATTTATCATAGTCTGCTTTAAGTTGTCGGAGATAACTTTTCAAAACGGCGGAAGTCCATGCTTTTTCTCAAGAACTTTGACAATCTTGTTTTCTGATGCTTCAATTGCATGCATAAGGAAGCGGCGTGTTTCTTTAGGTTCAATAACTGCGTCAACATATCCGCGGGCAGCTGCTACATAAGGATTGGCGAACTTGTCTTTATACTCCTCAACTTTTTGCTTTCTCATTCCGTCAGGATCATCCGACGACATTATCTCTTTCCTGAAGATAATATTTGCGGCTCCTTCAGGACCCATAACTGCAATTTCAGCAGTTGGCCATGCGAATACAAAATCAGCCCTCAGGTGCCGGGAGCTCATAGCTATATATCCGCCTCCATATGCCTTCCTGAGAATAACAGTGATTTTTGGAACTGTAGCCTCACTATATGAATAGAGTACCTTGGCTCCATGACGGATAACACCGGCATGTTCCTGGTCAACACCCGGGAGATAGCCAGGCAGATCGACAAGAGTTATAATCGGAATATTGAAAGCGTCGCAATACCTTATAAATCTCGCTGCTTTGTCGGATGAATCAACATCAAGGACACCTGCCATCTCAAGTGGCTGATTAGCGACAAATCCTGTTGTTCTTCCACCCATCCTTCCGAAGCCTATTACAATGTTTTTCGCATACAACTCCATAATCTCAAAAAAATCGGAATTGTCGACCAGGGACTTTATTACATCCCTCACATCATATGGCAGTGTTGGATCATCAGGTACTATCTTTTCGAGATTATATTTCTTATCCGGTTCCCCTGGTTCAAACAATTTTGCCCTGATGCTGTTGTTCCTGGGGATAAAAGATATGAGCCGTTTGATCTGTTCAAAGCACTCATCTTCACTCATCGAAAAGAAATGTGCATTCCCGGTTACCTCACTGTGCACCCTTGCTCCTCCGAGATCTTCCATTGAGATCTCTTCACCAAGGACAGTTTTTATTACTTCGGGTCCGGTAATGAACATTTTTGAAATCTTATCGACCACAAAAACGAAATCCGTTAATGCAGGTGAATAGACGGCTCCTCCCGCACAGGGACCAAGGATAACTGATATCTGTGGTATTATCCCGCTTGAGATTGTGTTCCGGAAAAATATCTCCCCATAGCCGGCGAGTGAGTTAACTCCCTCTTGAATCCGTGCACCGCCCGAATCATTGATCCCGATCAGCGGCATTCTCATCTTGAGGGCATAATCCATTATCTTTGTAATCTTCCTCGAATGCATTTGTCCAAGCGATCCTCCGGCAACAGTGAAATCCTGGGCATAAATCGCAACCTGTTCATTGCAAATTGTCCCTGATCCAATGATCACGCCATCGCTTGGAAGTGACTTCTTATCCATATCAAAGTCCCTTGCGTCGTGCTCAACAAACAGATCATATTCCATAAAAGAGTCCTTATCCAGAAGCGACATGATCCTCTCACGCGCTGTCCCCTTTCCCATTGATTTCTGTTTTTCAATAGCTTGTTCTCCTCCCCCTAGAAGGATCTTTTTTCGCTTCTCCTGGAGTTCGCGTATTTTTTTATTTACTGCCATTAAGGTTTATAGGTTTTAAAGTTGACCTGGGTAAAAAAAATAAAAACTAAAGCGCAATTTAAGATTTTCGACCGTAGATTGTACCTATTTTGGTGCAAGTTTATAAAGAACCAGTGCCACAATTGCATACAATATGTTCGGTATCCACATTGCAAGCATCGGACCAAGGTTACCTTTAAGAGAGAACTGAGAGGCAAACTGCATGAATAGTATGTATGAAAAGCTCAGACCTAGTCCTATCCCTATATTCATGCCTATTCCTCCCCTCACTTTACGGGATGAAAGTGAGACTCCGATCAGAGTGAGTATAAAGACAGCAAAGGGATTTGCAAAACGACGATATTTCTCAATAAGAAACAGTTTAAGCTCATCTGAACCCTGAAGCTTCAGCTGACCTACATAATTATTAAGCTCATTGTATGTCATGGTTCCAACAAAACCCGGTCCCATTGACAAATCGGAAGGAGTAATTATAAGAGCAGTATCTAATCTGTCGCCACGGGTCAGGATATCTTCCTTGTCAGTTATCGTTCGCTGATAGTAATTCAGAACTACCCATTTACTCAATGTAGTATCATACCTGACCATGTTGCCTGACAGTTTGGATTCAAGCCTGCCATTTTCATCGAACTTTTCTATAGTAAAGTTCCTCCCTGCCTGGCTGATCGGATTAAATGACTCCATATAAACCAGAACATTTTTATAGACCTGCCTGTGAATATTCATAACAGGAACCCGCTTGGTTGTAGCCCGGTAATATTTATCTTCAAAATTGATCCTGTTAAGGTTAGCCTTTGGAATCACAAAATTGGTCAGGAGGTAAGTAAAAAGTGCTATAACCAGTGCTGAGAGGAAATATGGCCACATCATTCTTCTGAAGCTCATCCCGCTGTTAAGTATCGCAATTATCTCAGTATTTGCAGCCATCTTTGATGTGAAGAAAATAACAGAGATGAAAACGAAAAGAGGAGAAAAAAGAGTTGCAAAATACGGTATGAAATTCAGATAGTAATCGATAATTATTGCCTTTACAGGGGCTTCCTTTTCCATGAAGTTATCGATCTTCTCTGCGAAATCGAAAACCACTGCAATAGTCAGGATTAGCACAAGGCAAAAGAAGAACGTACCAAGGAACTTCCTGATAATATACCGGTCGATTATCCTTAATCTGAGCAATCCTATAAACGAGCCGATAGTTTTATGATCATTTGATCTTTCCATTTCTTAAAATTGCCTTCTTCAATTTTTTTCCTTGCCTCTGAAACCAGCTTTATATAAAATGAAAGGTTATGAATGCTTGCTATCTGAGACCCCAGAATTTCTCCTGAAATGATAAGGTGCCTCAGATATGCCTTCGAATAATAAAGACTTACGGCTGAAGGCCCGAAATTATCAATTGGACTGAAATCATCGGTCCATTTCTTATTTTTTATATTGATTATGCCCTCGCTGGTAAATAGCATTCCATTCCTCCCGTTCCTGGTTGGCATAACGCAATCAAACATATCAATACCTCTTTCAATTGCCTCCAGGATATTGACAGGTGTTCCAACCCCCATAAGATAACGGGGTTTGTCTTCAGGGAGTATTTTATTTACGATTTCGATAATACGGTACATTTCATCAGCAGGTTCTCCAACCGATAATCCTCCGATAGCATTACCGGCCATACCTGTCGAGGCTGCTTTTTCAGCAGACACTTTCCTCAGGTCATCGAAAGTGCTCCCCTGGACAATGGGGAACAGAAACTGCTCATAGTCCCAAACCGGATCTGTCTCGCCGTATCTTGCTACTGCCCTGTCGAGCCATTGGTGAGTAAGTGCGATTGATTTCTCAGCATATTTGTAATCGCATGGGAAAGGCGCGCACTCATCAAAAGCCATCATAATATCTGCACCGATAATCCGCTGAATGTCAATAGTGTTTTCAGGAGTAAAAAAATGCTTTGATCCGTCAATATGCGATTTAAAGATGGCACCCTCATCGGTAAGCTTTCTGTTGGGAGTAAGAGAAAAAACCTGGTATCCGCCGCTATCGGTAAGTATTGGTCTGGTCCAGTTCATGAATTTATGAAGTCCTCCTGATGCTCTCAATATGTCAGTTCCTGGCCTGAGGTATAGATGATATGTATTACCCAGAATTATTTTTGCATCAATATCATCGGCCAGATCCCTCTGAAGAATCCCTTTTACTGTTCCGGAGGTGCCTACAGGCATAAATACCGGAGTTGGAATAAGCCCATGAGCAGTCTCCAGCATACCTGTCCTTGCCTTTGTTTCATTATCCCTGTTCTTCAGTTTAAACATTATTTCGGCCTGTTTCCGGATGCCAAAGGTAATTCATTCGTCCGCCTGTTTAAAATTATGTCAATAATTTTTATGCCTCTATCCCGTTTTTACATGGATGATAAATTAAACTATCTTTTTGCATTCAGATTATCTTAGTAATATTGCAGCCATATTTGGAAGTTAAATGATACTCCGCGACAACCCTTTTTTAATTGCTTTACTTGTCGTTTTCGGCCTCTCCTTTTTAGTTCAGGTCTTTTATTACCTCTATTATTACCTGGCTCCGGTAAATTTCAAACATCCCGATTCGTTACCAAAAAATGATCCGGTATCTGTAATAATCTGTGCAAGGAACGAAGAGGGGAACCTCCGGAAATTCCTTCCGGCAGTGCTTGAACAGGATTATCCCGATTTTGAAGTGGTGGTTGTAAACGATTGTTCTGAAGACAATTCTTATGAAGTGCTTGGAGAGTATCTGAAGAAATATCCAAACCTCAAAGTTTCCAATATTGTTAAGGACCCGAAGTTTACCCATAATAAAAAGTTCGCACAATTCATCGGGATTAAAGCAGCTAAAAATGAAATCCTGGTTTTTACTGATGCAGACTGTAAGCCTGAAAGTGAAAAATGGATCAGCATAATTGTATCCCGTTTTGAACCGAAAGTTGATTTTGTGCTTGGATATGGTGGATTTATCACCAAAAAGGGTTTGCTTGATAAATATATAAGGTACGACTGTACGACCATTGCCATGCAATACATTGGGATGGCATTAAAAGGAATGCCATATATGGGAGTGGGTAGGAACCTTGCTTACAGGCGCTCATTGTTTTTCGACAAAAAGGGATTTGGCAATCATACTCATCTGGCTTCAGGTGATGATGATCTTTTTGTGAACTCAAATGCATCAGGAACAAACATTGCCGCTGAGTTCAGGAAGGAATCACATACCCGTTCTGTAGAAGCCTCAGATTTCAATGAGTTTTTTAAACAGAAGAAAAGACACCTGACAACTGCTGTACATTACAAACTTCGGGACAAAGTAGCATTGATTTCTGAACCCGTTTCAAGGATTCTCTTCTATATTTCATTTGTAATACTGATTTCCAATCTTTTTCTGTGGCCCGTGGTACTTGGTGTTTTTGCTGTAAGGTTAATTGGTCAGATCTTGGTTTTCATGTTAAATCAGAAAAAATTCAATGAACCTGGATTATTACAATGGGTGCCAATATTTGATATCATCTCTCCGTTTATAAATGCTGTACTTTATGCAGGAAGCCTGCGCGGGGGTACCGGGAAGAACAAATGGAAGTAAGCAATGGTTTATCGGAGAAGGCCAGAAATGACCTTTTGCTTGTCGAATTGGCAAAGACAGGGAATGAAAAAGCATTTTCAAGTCTGCTGAACCGGTACAGGGATTCATTGTATTTCATGCTCCTGAAGATGGTGAATAATGCATCTGACGCTGAAGATCTGACAATTGAAGCATTTGGAAAGGCTTTCCGGAGTCTTGACTCATTCACCCCTGATTACGCATTCAGTACCTGGCTTTTCAAGATAGCAACAAACAACTGCATCGATTTTATAAGAAAAAAACAGATCTCTCCCACACCTATTGATCAACTGCAGGACGATCTTGAACATATGACAGTCAGCCTGCAATCGGATCTTCCCGATCCTGAAGAAGCCCTAATCAACGATCAGAAGATCGCAGTCCTACGTGACATTGTAAACCAGCTTAAACCAAGATACAGGAACCTGATTGAGCTCAGGTATTACAAGGAGTACTCTTATGAAGAGATTTCAACAGAGATGAAATTGCCAATAGGAACTGTAAAAGCGCAACTTTACAGGGCAAAATCACTCCTTTTCAATATTTTCACAAAAACCGGGAACAGGTAGTGACTGACATTATTCTCCGATATTTCCCGGAAATTTCCGATTCTCAGATCAACAGATTTTCCAGACTTGGAGATATCTACAAGGAATGGAACAGCAGGATCAATGTTATCTCAAGGAAAGACTTTGACAATTTCTATATTCATCATGTTCTGCATTCCCTGGCTATTGCAAAATTCATTCATTTTGCAGATGGAACAAGGGTCCTTGATGCCGGTACCGGAGGCGGATTTCCCGGCATTCCCCTGGCAATAATGTTTCCCGATGCCGAATTCTTTCTTCTCGATTCAATTGAAAAGAAAATCAAGGTTGTCTCATCTGTTGCTGACGAGCTTAACCTGACAAACGTAAAAGCCATCCGTAAAAGGATAGAGGAGGAAAAAAGCCGTTTTGATTTCATTATAAGCCGTGCGGTCACAGCTTTTCCTGAATTTGTAAAACTTACCCGTAAAAATATAGACCAGGGATTTAAGAATCAGATAAGGAATGGGATAATATATCTTAAAGGAGGAGATCTTTCAGCAGAACTCGGACCTTATTTGAAATTAACTATTATCAGGAATATCACTGACTTCTTTTCTGAATCATATTTTGAAACAAAAAAGATAGTCTATATGCCCCTTTGATATTAAAAAATTGGCCTAACTGTTGCATTTATTTCAAAAATAATTATCTTTGCGATCTCAAAATAAAACAGTACCGACAATCTAAATTCAGCACAAATGAAAAGGACATATCAGCCTTCAAGAAGAAAAAGAGCTAATAAACATGGTTTCAGGGAAAGGATGTCAACCGCCAATGGAAGAAGAGTTCTTGCTTCACGCAGGGCCAAGGGAAGGAAAAAACTCTCCGTCACTCCTGAGCTGAAACTGAAATAATCAGAAGATATTACGATCATGATAAAGGTGCTTTCAAAAAAGGCACCTTTTTTTCATTAATTTTGGCAGGCATTTTTCGTGAATGAATATACTTGAAGAACATATTGAAGATCCACGTCTGAAAGAGATAGCTGCTAAAATAACTTCAGGTGGCAGGATAAACATGGATGAGGGCCTGGCGCTTTACACCGGGGCTGATTTGCCACTGCTTGCCATGTTGTCGGGAATCGTAAGAAGAAGGCAGAATCGTGACTATGTCTTTTTCAACAAAAATTTCCATATTGAACCTACAAACAAATGTATTCACAATTGCCGTTTCTGCTCATACCATAAACCCGAAGGAGATCCTGAAAGCTGGGAGTACACTCATGAAGAAATGCTTGGCATAGTAAGACAATTTGACGATAAGGATGTTACTGAGGTTCATATTGTAGGAGGGGTCCACCCTGATTACGATATTCGTTATTACGGAGAGCTTGTTCAGAAAATTAAACAATATCGCCCCGGTCTCCATATCAAAGCGTTTTCTGCCATAGAGCTCGATTATATGATCACTAAATCGGGTGTAACTATCAGTGAGGGACTCTCGGAACTTAAAAAATTTGGTCTGGATTCCATACCCGGTGGTGGAGCTGAAATCTTTGATGGGGAGATCAGGAAAAAGATCTGTCCTGAAAAAGCTTCTGCTGAAAGATGGCTGGAGATCCATGGGACTGCTCATAATCTTGGAATACCATCCAATGCAACAATGCTTTACGGGCATCTGGAAAATTATGCCCACAGGATCGATCACATGGCAAGGTTACGGGATCTCCAGGACAAAACCAGAGGCTTCAACGCTTTTATCCCTCTCAAGTTCAAAAAAGCAAATAACTCA
The DNA here is from genome assembly GCA_963701745.1 of uncultured Bacteroidales bacterium. Classification (GTDB taxonomy): domain Bacteria; phylum Bacteroidota; class Bacteroidia; order Bacteroidales; family VadinHA17; genus LD21. The sequence continues at coordinate 347,970 of CAVPBE010000002.1, forward strand.
ATGTCATGGCTTGGTGAGGTGAGCATGACTGAAGATCTTAAAAACTATGCCGTTTCAAGGATCTTCCTTGACAATATACCGCATATCAAGGCTTACTGGCCAATGATAGGCAGGGAGGTCGCTCAGATGAGCCTGTTGTTTGGCGCTGATGACCTTGATGGGACCATAGAGGATACTACAAAGATCTATTCAATGGCCGGATCAGGTGAGAAAAATCCTGAAATGTCAACAGGAGAAATCTGCAGGCTTATAAGAGATGCCGGATTTGTACCTGTGGAACGGGATTCCGTTTATAATTTTATACATACCTTTGCGTTATAATTAAAGTCCAGGGAGCCGCCATGAGCATCAAAAATTTCATTTTAAGCAAAACATTTTTAAAGAACCTTGGATTAGCAGCATTAATTGTTGTTGGATTTATCATGTTACTCCTCATCTGGCTCAACTTCTATACAAGACATGGTCAAAGCAGGCCTGTTCCTAGTTTTATTGGCCTTACCATGGATGAAACAGTGCAGCTTGCCAGGAAAAGCAGACTGAAATATCAGATCATTGACTCTGTATATACGTCCGAGGTTCCCCGCGGATGTATTGCTGAACAAAATCCGGTACCCGGGTTTAAGGTCAAAAAAAAGAGGAATATAATGCTTACAATAAATGCCTTTAATCCTGAAATGGTTGCAATGCCAAATCTCGTTAACCTTCCTAAACGCCAGGCAATTGCGCTTATTGAAAGTTCAGGACTTCAAATGGGAATCTCAAGATACACCCCTGACATCTCATTCGATGTAGTGCTTAAGCAGATATACGACGGAAAAGAAATTCAGGAAGGTGATTCAATACAAAAAGGCTCGGAGATTGACCTTCTCCTTGGTAAAGGACTTAGCAATCAGAAAACCTACGTTCCGGACCTGATCGGTATGAATATTGAATCTGCAAGGAACAAAATAATGGGAGCATCACTTACTCTTGTAACATCCATTTTCGACAATACAGTTATAAACGGTCAGGATTCAGCAGATGCATTTGTTTATAAACAAAATCCCGATTTCAGCGTTGACGCGACACTCCAGCTTGGATCTTCAATATACCTCTGGCTGACAATAGATTCTGCGAAGGTTCCTGTTGATTCAACCACGGTTATCACAGACACATTACCCGGAAGAATGATCAGACTGCCTGATTAAACCGATGCATAAAAAATTAATCATATATATTGCACTTCTGTCATGTTATCCTGTACTCACAAATGCCCAGGAAATTATCACAGGACTGCAGAATAATACTTTATTATCAGGTCAGGCAGACCTGCAGGCCAGGTATAAAGCTGGTGCTGCCGATCCTGTTGAATTACCATTTTTTGATGATTTTACAGGTCGGTCATTCCTCCCTTCTCCAAAATGGTGGAGCGACAACTATGCTTTTATAAATAACACTTATTCAAATCAGCAGATCACCATTGGGATTGCTACACTCGATGCGCTGGATAATGGAGGAAAACTTTACGAGACTGCAACATCGGAGGGTTTCGAAGCTGACCATCTAACCTCACAACCGCTTAATCTTAATTATCTTGCCACAGAAAATATCTGGCTGAGCTTTTACTATCAGCCCGGAGGGCTTGGTGATAAGCCTGAATTAAAAGACAGTCTGACGCTTCAATTTTTTGCTCCTGAAGAATCCAAGTGGCATTCTGTATGGAAAGCCGACACATCCAGGCAGTTGAAATTTAAACCTGTCATTATCAGAATAGCGAATTCAAGATATTTGAAAAATGGATTTAAGTTCCGTTTTGTCAACTGGGCAAGTCTCAGTTCTGATCTTAAGGACCCTTCGATGATAGGTAATTGCGACCACTGGAATATTGACTATGTTTATCTTGATAAAAACAGGAACGCAGCCGATACATCCCTTGCTGACGTAGCATTCAGGACACCGCTAAGGTCAATACTTAAAACCCATGAGTCTATGCCCTGGAAGCAGTTCAGGCAGGTCTACCTCCAGGAAATGGGATCAGCAATTCCGATACACTACAGGAACAATGATATAATAACGAGGAATGTAACCAGGAACTTCGAGATACGTGATATGTTAACCAATAGCATTTCTCATTCATTTTCAGCGGGTGCGGCAAATGTGGATCCCTTTACAAATGTTGATTACAATGCAAATCTTATTTATACTTTTAATAATTCCGCCACCGATTCAGCCCTCTTCAGAATTACCTGCTACCTGAAAACTGATGATTTTGATCCAAAGGGAAATGACACAATAATCTATAACCAGATTTTCAGCAATTATTTTGCATATGACGACGGCTCATCCGAAGGAGGTTATGGAATAAACGGGCAGGGCTCAAGGAATGCAATGGTAGCTTACAGGTTTAAATCATACTTTCAGGATACCATAAGAGCTATCCGTATCAGCTTTAACGACAGCTACCTCAACAGCAATCAGAGGGCATTTGATCTTATGGTATGGGGTGATGATAATGGGTTACCCGGAAATGTAATTTATTCCGCTGAGAATGTTCTTGTTGAGCCAGGCGATGAAATCAACGGATTCCACACATATATCCTCCCCGATGGAGTTATGGTTAATGGAATATTTTATGCCGGATGGAGGCAACGATCAGAGACATTTCTCAATGCAGGTTTTGACGTGAACACATCTAACCGCGGCAGACAGTATTATTGGCTGAATGGAACCTGGCTGCAATCGCAAAAGGAAGGAAGCATTATGATCCGTCCTGTTGTCGGGGCTCCGATTAAAACAACCTCATCGGATGATATAAATCCATGGATCCCGGAATATGCAGAATATGGCCAAACCCTGCATCAGAATACATAAATCTCAATTGCAGCGATCTGGCACTTTCCCGGTCAGCATTTATATCGATTGTTGATATGCAGGGGCGCGAACTTATGAAAGTACCGTATAGTGAGCGTATTGATATTTCCCGGATCAGGCCGGGCATCTACACTGTGATTACCCTGTCGAAGGGCAGACGCACAGGCTATTTCAGACTTGTAATTACAAAGTAATTACATATGACAGAAGAAGATATCGATCAGCAGGAACTCTTTGAGCATTACAGGTTCAAGGCCGATCCGGGACAGTCGTTACTACGTATTGACAAGTTCATTTTTACCAGGATAGAAAACACTTCCCGAACGCGAATACAGAATGCGTCTAATGCAGGGAATATACTTGTCAACAATAAACCTGTAAAGCCAAACTACAAAGTCAAACCTGGTGATATAATCCAGATTGTTCTGCCAACTCCCCCCAGGGAGACAGAGATTATCCCAGAAAATATTCCTTTTAATATTGTTTATGAGGATGATGATGTTGTGGTGGTGAACAAGGACCCCGGAATGGTTGTACATCCGGCTTACGGGAACTACACAGGTACTCTGGTGAATGCCCTGATGTGGCATTTCAAGGATCTGCCTCTTTTTCACACTGGAGAACTGCGTCCGGGACTTGTGCACCGAATCGATAAAGACACCTCGGGCATTCTGGTTATTGCAAAAAATGAGCTGGCCCTGAACAAGTTATCCAAACAGTTCTTCGACAGGACGACCGACAGGAAATATATTGCCCTGATATGGGGTACACCTGTACCTTCAAAAGGTACAATAACCGGTAATGTTGGCAGAAATATCCGCGACAGGAAGGTAATGCAGGTCTTTCCTGATGGCAGTCAGGGGAAAAATGCAATTACACATTATAAAGTCCTGGAGAATTTAGGCTATGTCTCAGTTATTGAATGCAAGCTTGAAACTGGCCGGACCCATCAGATAAGAGTGCATTTCAGTTATATAAAGCACCCGCTCTTTAATGATGATGAATATGGCGGGGATCAGATACTTAAGGGAACAACATTTTCAAAATACCAGCAGTTTGTAAAAAACTGCTTTAAGATATTGCCCCGCCAGGCACTTCACGCAAAATCACTTGCGTTCGATCATCCCGTTACAGGAAAAAGATTGTTATTCGATTCCGAGCTTCCGGACGATATGAAGCTGGTGATCGAAAAGTGGAGAAATTATACCTCAGGAAGGGATTGATTACCAGCTCCCGCCAGCACCTCCTCCCCCGAAACTTCCACCGCCAAAACCTCCGAAGCCACCACCACCTCCGCCACCGCTAAATCCTCCGCCGCCCGAGAATCCTCCCCAGCTACCGTTATGCTTCTTCCCTCCTGAATTCATCATCGACAGCAGCAACCATAAAGGGAGCCCTTTCCGGCTTATATGCTTCTGGTTCGACCCACCGTTGCTGCGCATGAACATGACAATAATAAGGAATATTATGAAAAAGATTATCGGTGCAATATTGCCCAGATCGCTTCCTTTTGATTTGCCGTACTGATCAGCAGGATATTCACCACTGGCCAGCGACATTAGGGTGCTGGTGGCCTTATCAAGACCCTTATAATAGTCCCCATTCCGGAATTCCGGCAAGATCTCATAATCAACTATTTGTCCGCAGATAATATCAGGGATAACGCCCTCAAGTCCATAGCCCTGGGCAATCTGAACCTGTCCGTCTGAGCCAGGTGTTTTTGGCTTGATGAGAATTATTATCCCGTTATCAAGACCCTTCTGTCCTATTCCCCATTTTTCGGCAAGCCTCTGGGCATAATCGGCTTTGTCGTATCCCTTAAGGTCAGAAACCGTAACTATGGCAATCTGTGTTGACGTTGAGTCCTCGTAGGCAACAAGCTTTTCTTCAAGAGCATAAACATCCTGAGTTGAAAGCATCCCTGCAAAATCATTTACAAGCCTGGGAGGAAAAGGTTTTTCAGGAAAATCCTGGGCTATAACTTTTCCCAAAAAGAGAGCGATCAATATAAATGATGTGACTATCGGTTTAGAGAATATTCTTTTTTTCATAATTATTCAGTTACCCCGGTATCATCAAATGAGATCTCGTCTGGAAGCTCATTTGTATCATCCTTTTCATGAGGAAAATGTTCCTTAAGCTGCATCCCCGCCATCAGTACCCCTTCAATAAGTCCTTCAGCGTACTTCCCGTTCCTGAAATGTTTCTGAAGACTGTTTTTGATTTTATCCCAGAAGTCGTTAGCAACTTTAGAATTTATGCCACCATCTCCGATAATGGCGAACTCCTTGTTCTGCACGGCAAAATAGAACAGGACTCCATTCCTGTTTTCTGTTTCGTGCATTTTTATCCTTTTGAAAATCCATGCAGCCCTGTCCAGAACATTCCCTGATAACTTTGTTTCAAGATGAACCCTTATCTCCCCGGAAGTCTCACTCTCAGCCTTTTTTATGGCATCACGTATCCGTAATCGCTCCTCCAGGGTAAAGAAAGTCGAAGCTTTTATTTCCATATCCTGGCGATGGTTAGAATTTAACTTCGGGAGCTTTGTCAGCTCCTTCCATCGATTCAAAGTAGGGCTTGGCAGTAAACCCGAACATTCCGGCAAGAATATTTGCAGGGAATCTTTTAATATAGATGTTCATTATCTGGGCAGCTTCATTGAACTTCCGTCTTTCGACAGAGATCCTGTTCTCAGTTCCTTCAAGTTCTACCTGGAGGTCCCTGTAGTTTTGAGTGGCCTTCAGTTCAGGATATTGTTCAACAACAACCATCAGTCTTGAAAGTGCTGAACTGAGTTCACCCTGTGCTGCCTGAAACTGCTGCATATTCTCAGCGGTCATTTTGGTTGGATCGATTGTAACCTGAGTGGCTTTGGCCCTTGCTTCAATAACCTTTGTCAGGGTCTCCTGTTCAAAAGTGGCAGCACCCTTTACAGTATTCACGAAATTTGGGATAAGGTCAGCTCTTCGCTGGTACTGCGTCTCAACATTGCCCCACTGGCTGGTGACACCTTCCTGTAAAGTAACCATCTGATTATATACCCTTGTTCCCCATGATATGACACCAAGAACTACAAGTGCGAAGATCACTCCGACTATAATCCATAATATGCAACCTTTTTTCATTTTGATGATTTTTAGAATTTTATCAAAGGTAAAAAATATCTCATAATGAAAAATATTTTTATCAAAGCGGAGGGAAAATTTATAGGCAGGTGAATTTATCACAAAAGTTGTTTAATTAACTGATTTCTTTTAAATTTGAGATGCTGCATTTAATAAAATATAAATATGAAACCAGGAGCATTCACAAAGATGTATGTTCAGTTAGTTTTTGCTGTACATAAGAGAGAAAACATCTTATTCAAATCAATCCGGCCTCGGATATTTGAATATATAAGCGGAATTATCAGAGATCAGAAACACAAGTCTATTATAGTTAATGGGACATCAGATCATATACACATTTTATATGGTCTTAATCCAGCGGTTTCAGTCTCTGATACTGTTCATGATATTAAAAGGGGATCTTCGCTTTTCATTAATAATAATAAATTGGTTCCCGGAAAATTCTCCTGGCAGGAAGGATACGGAGGATTTACATACAGCCGATCACAGATCGATAATGTTTATCGGTACATTGAAAACCAGGAATTACATCATTCAAAAATTGTATTTAGGGAAGAATATCTGAAATTATTGGAAGAGAATGAAATAGATTTTAATTCAGAGTATCTATTCGAGTTCTACAATGATATTCGGTGACATTATCCCTAACCTCTACGAGGTAAAAATGTAATGTTTGGTTTATTATCTACAATACCATATGCCCTACGGGCAATGGAATTATGAAATATCAGATTCACTACGTGGCAACAATAAACCGTATCCATGTTTTTCCGCGTAGCGGATATGGATTATGTTCCCTAACCTCTACGAGGTAAAAATGTATTGTTTGGTTTATTATCTACAATACCATATGCCCTACGGGCAATGGAATTATGAAATATCAGATTCACCAGGTGGCAACATCAAACCGTATCATGTTTTTCCGCGTAGCGGATATGGTATTGTAGAAAATTATCATTTATCAGCATGTTTTTCCGCGTAGCGGATATGGTATTCTGGCACTGGAAACATTTTTTATTACCCGGGTCTGAATTCAATTTTTAAAATCTTTATTTTTGAGAAATAATATCTGTTATATGAGAACTATTGCAATTGCAGCAGGTGGTGATTCCTCAGAGTATGAGATTTCTGTGAAAAGCGCTTATGAAGTAGAGAAGCTTCTTTCCCCGACTTACAAAGTGTACATAATTATGATCAGGGGAACCAGCTGGTACTGGGAGGATCAGAAGGGCCGCTATCATAATATTGATAAAAATGATTTCACATTAAAAACTGAGGATCTGAGGATAAGATTTGATGCTGTCTTTATTGCAATCCATGGAACTCCTGGTGAAAACGGCCTGCTCCAGGGTTATTTTGATATGATGCAGATCCCCTACTCCAGCTGCAGCACATTCAGTTCCGCTCTCACCTTTAACAAACAGGCCTCCAAGCTCTATCTGAAGGAATATGGTATACCTATGGCAAGAAATATACTCTTCAGAAAGGAAAACATGCCTGATCCTGCTTCAATTATTAAGCAGACCGGATTGCCCTGTTTTGTCAAGCCAAACGAAAGCGGATCAAGTTTCGGGGTTACAAAAGTTAAGACCAGGGAAGAATTACCGTCAGCCGTTGAGAAAGCTTTACAGGAGAGCCGTGAAGTAATGATCGAAGCTTTCATGGATGGCCGGGAGGTTGCCTGCGGGGTTCTAAAGGTGAAAGGTAAATCGATTGTTCTCCCCGTAACTGAAATAATAAGCAAGAATGAATTCTTCGATTATGAGGCTAAATATACTCCCGGTAAATCAGACGAGGTAACTCCGGCCAATATGCCACCGGAAATCACCAACGAGATCCAGGATCTCAGCTCGCAAGTATACGATCTCCTTGGCTGTAAAGGTATTGTAAGGGTTGACTTCATAGTTGTAAAAACGAAACCATATTTTCTCGAGATCAACACGGTTCCCGGAATGACTGAAGAGAGCCTCATACCTAAACAGGCGAAGGCAGCCGGTATTGACCTGGCAGAACTTTATGGAATGGTGATTGAAGATCTCTTTGTCTAATGGCGTGAAGGCTTTGAGCCGTTATGCGTTTTATTCCCTTGCTTTTTTCAGGGCTGTAGTAGTAGTGTAGTACTTTGTAACCATCCCTGGAATTTCCCAATCAGGCAGTTTGCCATCTTTCATATATTCCAGGAACTTTGCGGTTACCTGTCCGAAATGCTCTTCATGAGACACCCTGTACTTTTTCGGCATGTTGATTTTCAGAGTTTTGCTGTCAACAACATCGATCTCCAGGCTATCATATGGTAACCTCTCCAGGACTTCTTTAAGTTGCGAGATGGAAATCGGCCATGGATGATCCTTTGGCCTTTTCAATGTACAGAGTCGGCAGAAATTTTTCATCTGCACCCTGTTTAATTACAAGGTCGCATTTTGTGCCGCGCATAACTGAATAATGAGTATCACCGCCTCCTGAAGGTGGCATATAGTTCCAGGTTACAGATACTTTTGCCCATATTCCTTTTATCTGGTAGGTAACCTCCCCGTTTGAATAAACATTTAGCTTTCCATCCTTTACGTCCTTCCGTAGAAAGTCCGGGAAATCGTCAAATCCCGTAACCCCTTTGAATTCTTCCCTTGAGATTACAGTTGGCCACCTTCTTGCAGATGAGATTTTAATATCCGACGGGATTCAATAACTGTTCAGGGAAGCACTCCCATTGAACAAGGTCGACTAGATGGGTCGTTACATCGACGATGCCTTCACCCTGCTGATCAACATCAAAAAACCATGCAGGACGCTGAAGCGGAGATCCGGATACAATCTTGGAGAAATGATGAACGCTTACTTTGGTTACTGCCGGCTCCCTGTCACTTCCAGTTTCAAGCGTGCCAAATACTGTCTTCGTCGAGCGATAAAAGCTTTTGCAGAATTGTTGTGGTCTCATATCTTTCTGTCATTATATCATATAGCAGAACTCCTTTTTCTTTTGCAGAAGCAAAAGATTCTTCAAGTCTTTGAAAATCGTCAGGAGAAATGATCATAGGTTTGTCAGCCAGGACATTTAATCCTGCATTTATCGATCTGGTAATATATTCGGCTTTTTTCCTGTTATTTCCGGACAAAACGACCACATTGCCGGCTTTTTCGGAAAGCATCTTTTCAAAAAAATCATTGCCTTTATATATTATCTCATTCCATGCTGTCGGATCAGCTGTCCTGGAATTATAGGATGTTATTCTATTCAGATGCTGCTGAATATCAGGTCCTTCAGGGGCATAGACATGTACATCAGGGGAGACCTGCGGATACATTATCTTCTGTACCAGAGCTGCATGAAAATGGCCCGGATCGACTGTCAACAGCCTTACTGGATAATTATTTTCCATTATTTCAGTTGTTTTTTCAGATGTTTGCTTTTTCCCTCCACCCGATCCGCATGATGCCAGCATCAATGCAGAAAATAAAATTATTAATGTTCTTCTCATATATTATACTTATATACTAATTCAAGTTGCTGGTTACTTGTTGCTTGTTACTTGTTGAAAACCAGGAACCAGGAACCAGCAACTCAGTTAACAAATCTCTTTTACTCCTTTAATAAAAGCTTTTATATTCTCATTTCTTACATCCGGTGGCATTCCGCCTCCGGCTGACCAGATAATTCTTTGGTGATTAATAATCTCTCCCGAAGCCTTTTTAACTGCTGCAAGAATCTGATCCGGATTTCCTGCTGCGAGAACATCCCTGGGTGGTATATTTCCTACAAGGATAACATCATCACCGGCAAGTTCCCTGATCTCACCCATTGAATGATTGAACGAGAAATTAAAGACGTTAACCCCCATTTCATTCAGGTGACCGGCAGTGATCAGTCCGTCAGCATCATTATGCAGAAACCTTACCTTTGCCCCTGTGCTGGAGAATATTTTCCTAAAATAAGGAAGCACGAACTCACTGAATTCTGCCTCACCCACGAATCCAATAATATCGTCGAGAATAAGAATACCGTTTATTGAGGGAAAACACTCCTTCTGCCAGGCCAACCAGTCGCAGATAAAACCGGTTATCTTTCTCAGCAACCTGTGAGATCCTTCAGGATCGAGGGCAAGGGCCATCATGAATTCGGTGGTTCCCATAAGAAAACTGGCAATATTCAAAGGTCCCCGTGCTACAGCGAATCGTATCTGGTGGTCAGCGTCCCTGATTGCAGCCTCACTGTGCTTCAGCCTGTTGATCATGAATGGCAGAAGACCGTCAGTCCTGACATTAGGCTGGGGAAGCCTGTCAGCATCCGAAATATCTGCAAGGATCTTTTCTGCATGCGGGAGGTTATTTTCAAGGAATATCATTCTCGAACCAAATGCTGACGGCTCGGTGCACATCCCATATTCTGACCAGAAACCCGGCATGAACCAGACGTCAGGAAAGGTGTTAATTGCTTTCAGGTTTGACTTTAGCCATTGTTCATCGGAAGCATAATAGTCAATAACAGGGATCCCGTACCATCCGGGTATCCATGGACTATCGACAATAAACCCGACCGGCCGGTAATTAAGTTTCTTACCCTCAATTAATAAAAGCAGATCGTTCCAGGAAGAATTTCGCATTAAAGCTTCAGGTTATTCAGATAAACTTCAGACCTAAATTTGAGAATTTATTTTAAGAGAAAAAAATTTATTGCATTTTCAGTGTCTCATTTCTGTATGAATCTATCGGATCGCAGGTGCAAATAAGATTCCGGTCACCATAGCCATCGTCAATACGTCCCACCGACGGCCAGAACTTATTCTCTGAAACCCATTTCAGAGGGAATCCCGCTTTCTGACGGTCATAACTATGGGTCCATTCATTTGCCGTTACAACTTTGGCAGTATGCGGTGCGTTGTGTAAAACATTGTCTTCCTTGTCTGCTTTTCCTTCTTTTATCTCATTTATCTCATTCCAGACAGATTTCAGGGCATCTATAAATTTATCAAGCTCCTGAAGCGATTCTGATTCAGTGGGCTCCACCATAAGTGTTCCATGAACCGGAAAAGAGAGGGTGGGTGCATGAAACCCGTAGTCCATAAGTCTCTTTGCAATATCTGATTCTGTTATGCCTGCTTCGGTCTTGAAGTTCCTGCAATCAAGAATCAGTTCATGGGCAACAAATCCGGTAGTTCCGGTGTAAAGTGTTTTATACCAGTTTTTTAGTGAAGAAGAAATATAATTTGCATTAAGAATTGCATATTTTGTTGCCATCGTGAGACCGTCAGGTCCCATCATCAGAACATATGCATGAGAAATTGTCAGTACCTGGCCGCTGCCGAAGGGTGCTCCTGCAACTGCAGTTATTCCATGGCTCCCCCCGGTTTTAACAACCGGATGAGAGGGCAGGTACTCAGCCAGCCTGTCAGATACCAGGATGGGTCCCATTCCCGGACCTCCACCGCCATGAGGTATTGCAAATGTCTTATGCAGGTTAAGGTGGCATACATCAACTCCTATCTGACCCGGACTGGTTAATCCAACCTGGGCGTTCATATTGGCACCATCCATATAAACCAGTCCTCCGTTTGTATGAATTATATCGATCATAATAGTTATAGCAGCTTCAAAAACGCCATGTGTCGACGGGTATGTAATCATGAAGCCTGCCAGGTTGGCTTTGTTTTCTTCAGCCTTCTTCTGAAGATCCTCGACATTTATGTTTCCATTCTCATCGCACTCCACAACAATTACATGCATTCCGGCCATTGCTGCACTCGCTGGGTTTGTGCCATGCGCTGATGAGGGTATAAGGACAACATTCCGGTGTTCTTCTTCTTTCCTTTTATGATATTCCCTGATAACCATCAATCCTGTATATTCTCCTGCAGCACCTGAATTAGGCTGGAAAGAGACTGCAGGGAAACCTGTTATCTCTTTAAGCGCTTCACCGAGTTCATCAATAAGCTGATAATAACCCTCAGCCTGATCTTTTGGAACAAAGGGGTGGATGTTGCCGAATTCGGGCCAGCTCATTGCAAACATTGAAGTGGCAGGATTCAGTTTCATTGTACAGGAGCCAAGTGATATCATGCAATGTGTCAGTGAGAAATCTTTTCTTTCAAGCATTTTGATATACCGCATCATCTCGGTTTCACTATGATACCTGTTAAAAGAGGAAGCTTTCAGGAAACCTGATTTCCTGATAAATTTCTCTTCTGTAAAACTGCAGTCGCAAAATGATTCAATGGGTTCTGCTTTTTTACCGGAGGCTTTTGCGAATATTCCGGCAATTGCATTTATTTCTTTTAAAGTAGTCACTTCATCGGTGCTTATTCTTACAGAGTTCTCATCAGGATAAAAGAAATTCATTTCCATTTCATGCGACAAATTCCTGATATCACCAGTTGAAACGCCAGCCGGGAGTTCAACCTGCAATGTATCGAAGAACTGGCTGTTAACCTGTTTATATCCAAGCTGCTTCAGGGCACAGCTTATTGTACAGGCAGATTTTTGAATGTGCGTAGCAATATTTCTAAGTCCTTCAGGACCATGGTATTGTGCATACATTCCCGACATAGTAGCCAGAAGGGCCTGTGCGGTGCAGATATTTGATGTTGCTCTCTCTCTTTTGATGTGCTGTTCCCTTGTCTGCAATGCCATCCTCAAAGCCTGATTTCCCTGGGCATCAACCGACACTCCAATGATTCGTCCGGGCATGTTTCTTTTAAGCTCATCGCGGGTGGCAAAGAAACCGGCATGAGGACCTCCGTAGCTCATCGGCAGTCCGAATCTCTGATTTGATCCGACAACTATGTCGGCACCCCATTCTCCCGGAGGTGTCAGAATAGTGAGACTCATAAGATCGGCTGCAACTCCAACTAGCAAACCGGCCGAGTGAGCTTTACCGGTGAATTCACTGTAATCCTTTATCTGTCCCGATGCGGCAGGATATTGGACAAAAGCCCCAAAAAATGATTCATCGAAAACAACTTCATCAAATTTTCCCTTAACAAGATGAATACCCAATGGTTCAGATCTTGTTGCAATTACATCAAGAGTCTGAAGGAATATATCTTCATCAACAAAGAATTTATCAGCACCTGCCTTTACAGCAGTTCTCGACCTCGCGTTGAACATCATTATCATAGCTTCAGCGGCTGCAGTCGACTCATCGAGCAGGGATGCATTTGCAATCTGCATGCCTGTAAGTTCGATTATCATCGTCTGAAAATTCAGAAGTGCCTCAAGCCTGCCCTGCGAAATTTCAGCCTGATAAGGTGTATATGAAGTGTACCAGGAGGGATTCTCAAGAACGTTTCTTATAATCACCGATAATGGAGCTACACCATAATAACCCTGCCCGATAAATGATCTGAACTGCCTGTTTCTTGCACCGATCTTCCGGATATGACCAAGGTATTCAAATTCGCTCATGGCTTTTGGAAGCCTAAACGGTTTGCTGAGTCTTATACCATGTGGAACCGTTTTACCGATCAGATCGTCGAGGGAATCTACACCGATTGTTTTAAGCATTACCGGCAGCTCACTTTCACGCGGGCCAATGTGCCGGCTGGCAAAAATATCTGTTGACATATATTTGAAATAAATTAATTTACAGAAAATAAGTTTAATATTCACGAAGCCGTGAAAATAACAAATAGTAATTATTTAAAAAAAGTGAAGGATCAGGTGTGAATAAAATATGGATTTGATCCTTTTTCAATACCAATAGCAGTTTCATCCCCATGCCCTGGATAGACCAGTGTTCCGGGAGGAAGTGTAAATAACTTGCCTTTTATACTGTTGATAATTGTCTCATAATTTCCTCCGGGCAGGTCAGTCCTCCCGATACTCCCCTCAAAAAGAGCGTCGCCTGTAAAAACTACATTATCTTTCTCTGAATAAAATGCAACGCCACCGGGAGAATGGCCAGGTACATGAATCACCGAAAGTTCCGTTTGTCCGAATGAAATCTTCTGCCCATCTGTCAGGTATCCTGCCGGTTCAGGAGGCTTTTCCATTGATAATCCGAACATTTGAGCATGATGCATTGAGTTTTTCCGGTTGTTGGTATCATCTTTGTGGCAAAATGCTCCTAGGCCATACTTTTCCATCATAAAAAAATCTCCGAAAATATGATCCAGATGACAATGTGTATTCAGCAGAAGGACCGGCTTCAGCTTTCTCTGCTCAATCAGGTTTGTCAATTCATTGAATTCTTCCTTGTCATAACATCCGCAATCAATTATGGCACAATCACCTGACTCATCATAAATTATGTAGGTATTTACATCGATCGGATTAAAAACAAGCTTGTATATCTCCATATGAAATCAGTTATTCGCTGGCAGTTCCCTTAAGAAGCGGCACAAAAACAAAACTGCCATGTGATGAATATTCAAAGTCATTTTCACCTTTTCGGATTACAAGAGTCATCACCTGCGAAATACTGTTGCCGAGAGGAACAACCAGCCTGCCGCCAATCTTTAGCTGTGCAGGCAGTTTTTCAGGGATCTCCTTTGTAGCTGCAGTAATTATAATACCATCGAAAGGTCCGTACTGGGGCTTTCCTTCATAACCGTCGCCGTAGAAAAAGTCAGCCTCATATCCAAGCGATGCCAGCGTCCTCTGGGCTTTAAGGTATAGCTCCCTGAACCGTTCAATAGTATAGACCTTAGCCCCCATTTCAGAAAGAATTGCGCATTGATATCCCGAACCGGTGCCGATCTCAAGTATCTTGTCCCTCTTTTTTATGTGGAGTAACTCGGTCTGTACTGCTACGGTATAAGGTTGCGAGATTGTCTGGCCCGAAGAAATGGGGAAAGCCTTGTCGATATATGCATGGTTGAGAAATGCGGGGTCCATGAAATCATGTCTTGGTACAATGTTTATTGCCCTGAGGACCTCCTCATCGGATATACCTTTGCGTTTCAGTTCCTCAACCAGTAATTTCCGTTTACCCTTGGCTAAAAATGAATCCGTCATCAAAAATCAGATATGTTTCTAAATTCAACAAAAGTAAAAAATTTGTGACTCGTATAACAGGTTTGGAAAGATTTTAAAATAAGAACTAACACAGAGGAACACAGAGAATTCACAGAGAAACACAGAGTTAGAACAAATCCAGTATTCAGTTGCTCCGTGGAGCTCTGTGTTTCCTCTGTGAGCTCTGTGTAACAAAAATATTTTGGCTAATATTCTATAAATTATACTTTGCTATTGATTTATAGATTGGCCCAGTTTGTGTAAGGATACTTTCGAATAGGATAACTTCATTAGTATGCACGACCTGGAACTGAACATCCCTGTAACTTTCCATTAGAATCTTAAGGTTTTCCGTATCCTTTACTGACTTAACACGGCCAAGGGTCAGGTGAGGTTTGAATTGCCGTTCTTCTGTCTCGAATCCATTTAGTATTAATCCTTCCGATATAATTTTATTAAGTTGGATAAGCTTTTCAGCCGATCGAATTCCCACCCATAAAATTCTTGGATCCCTGAAATTTTTAAAAACACCTGTTCCTGTCAGATTGAATTCGAACTCACCAAATCCTGTGCACGTGTCGCTTAACATCCTGCTTAATAAACCGATCCTCTTTTCCTCCGTATCTCCCTGGAATGAGAGGGTCAGGTGAATATTGGCCTGATCGACCCATTTGATGTTTTCTGCTACAAGCATTGCTTTTAGTGATGAGAACATTCTCAACAGTTCTTCTCCCGGATCCACTTTGACTGCAATAAATATCCTTTTCATCTAATAAATATTTTGTACGCGGCTAAAGATTACCTGCTTCCAGTTCCTTCAGGATTATTTCCATTATGGCATCCTCTCCGGAAGGATCGTATTCTGCCTTGAGGTCTGTCCCGAAAATACGTGCAATGCCCTGCCAGAAGGCTGCGGAAAAACCACCACGATACTGTCTGATAAGCTCATAGGAGGTGTTAAGTGTCTCCCTGTCGATAAGCTTGATGAGTAATCTACCCTGCGTAATTGTCATATCTCGCACGTCATCTTCGTATTCGCCAAAGATGTCTTTTTCAGCCATCCTGAGATATTTTTTTCTGTCCCGGTCATCAGGGATTTTTTCAAGTTCCTCATTAATAGCTCCTAACCTGGCTCTTACCACTAACGCATAAGGATAAACCTTTTTAAGGTTATAGATAAGACGCTGATATCTGTAAAATGGGAATTTTTTTCCTGTCGACGGACGACCAACAATGACAACCTCCTTTATATTTATCTCTGGAAGGCTGATCCCTTCCCGTTCAATAGAATGAAGACGGTAAAAGTTTTCTGGTAAAGTGTCTTTTAACAGTCCGGTGGTGTCAGTCTGACCGGATAAACTAACCAGAAAAACCAGGGATATAAATATGGAAAGCAGAAATTTCAATAATTAAATGTTTGGTACAAAGGTATCAAATTACGGGCCAACGGAAAAAAACGTAAGAAAAGTGAAATACAAGCTTCACTTTTCTGTTTTATTTATCATCATATTTTTTGCAATGCTTCCTCAAATGGCTAAATTTGAGCAAAGCTTCTTTATATGGCATTACAGGTTGAAGACCTTGAGGATCAATGTAGATACAGACAGATACTTAAAATTCCCTACGACGAACTTGTAACATTTGTTCTCGACTATATAAGGAGAAAATCGGGCTTAATGGTTTTTTTCTGGTCAGTATGCATCGTTTTTCTTGGAATCGCTTTTTTCGTCCGAATCAATATAGCCGGTTATTTTCCTTTCAGGAACATCTTCCTTCATTCCTGCCTCGGACTGATAATATTCCCAATCCTAAGTATCCCTGTACATGAGCTGCTTCACATAATACCCTATTATCTTACAGGAGCCCGTAACATAAAAATAGGCATGGATCTGAAACAATATATGTTCTATGTCACTGCCCACCGGTATGTGGCAACAAAAAATCAATTCAGGTTTGTGGCCCTTGTCCCGTTCCTCCTTATAAGTATAACTCTGTTGTTACTGGTACTATTTCTCCCCGGCCTATGGAAATGGAGCCTTAGTTTGTTTCTATTCATACACGCTACATTGTGCATCGGCGACTTTGCCATGCTAAATTTTTATTCCCTGCACAGAGGAAGGAAAATTTATACATGGGATGATTTTGATGAAAAAACCGCATATTTTTATGAAGAGATATAAATGCTTAAAAATACTCACCACGGAGTAACACAGAGTTGCACGGAGTAAGAACACAGAGCGACTCCGTGAATCTTATTGTAAAACTCAGTGGAACTCCGTGGTTAAAGACAAAAGATAAAAGTAAAAAGATAAAAGTTTTAACTAAGTATGCATCTATGAAAAAGCTGATTATCATTGTTTTATTAATAACAATTGTATGTCTTACAGGACAGGGCCAGAGGAAAATCGTCAATCTTCCTGACCTGCCGGGTTATGTTACACTTAAATGCGACTTCCACATGCACACAATCTTTTCCGATGGTAACATATGGCCGACTGCAAGCGTTGGAGAAGCTTACCGCGACGGATTGGATGCAATAGCTATTACCGATCACATTGAATATACCCCTAAAAAGGATTTCATCCCTGTGGATTATAATGCTGCCTGGAAGATCGCAGAAACGACTGCAAGGGATTTTAACCTGATACTTGTGCATGGTGCAGAAATAACCCGCAAAATGCCCCCCGGACATGTTAATGCCCTTTTCATTCAGGATGCATCACTTCTAACCGCCGATTCAGTGATGGATGTTTATGCTGCTGCAATCAAGCAAGGTGCATTTTTGCAATGGAACCATCCTGGCTGGAAATCACAGGAACCTGACGGTATCCCCAAATTGTACCCCATACATAATACTCTTATTGAGAAAGGTTGGCTCCATGGCATAGAGTTCTTTAACAGCAATGAATATTTTCCTCTGGTACTCAAATTCTGCAAGCAATACAACCTGTCGGTAATGGCCAACAGCGATAACCATTTTGTAATAAGTGAAGCCTATAAGGAGCCGGAATATACCAACAGACCAATGACCCTTGTTTTTGCAAAGGAAAGAACCCATGACGCCTTGAAAGAGGCTCTGTTTGCCCGAAGGACCCTTGCATATTTCAAGGATATGTTAGCTGGCAAAGAGGAATATGCGAAACCATTCTTTTACAATTGCATATCTGTCGTAAAACCTTATTTTGAAAATGATAAGAGTATTTTCATTGAAGTTACAAACAGGTCGGATGTGCCTTTCTTTCTCGTGAACGGTGTCCCGGAGGCTCCCCAATCAATTACACTTGCTGCAAATGGAATTACAAGAGTTGTTGTTAGCAAAAAAGTGAAATCACCCCTTATCTATGATGTTAAAAATGTTCTTATAGGGGAAGACGAGGTGCTTAAAATAGAACTGAAATTTTAATTTTTAATCCCTTCCTCCTACTCCTTCCCTTAAGGATAAGGGAAGGAGTAAAAACACAGTATATCAGAAACTTCTCCTTCCACTTAATTTTAAGGGGAAGGGATGGGGTTAGGATTAAAAGGGCAACCTTAGGGTTCTAAAATCTTTCTTTTGCCAGCTTCAGAACATCGTCATCTTTAACTATTGGTCTCAGTCTGAAGGAATACTCATATTTCTTATCAAGCAGACGATACTCAGGATGGATCATGGCTCCCCATGAATCATCGCCCCCGACACCCATTTGTCCGAGATCGACATTCAAATTAACAAGTTCGCGGGGCTTGATATCAATTGTATGAGTATTTGCACTTTTTGCATCCTTGCGGTACTGCGACAGCTTTCCAGGCGATTCAAAATCATCATGAATATTCTTAAGGGCTGCAAAGCAGATCAGCGGATTACCGCTTACAAGAAGACCAGTTCCGTTTTCATCTGTAAGGGTAAGCCAGCGGGTGTCCGTTTTATATCCATTCTCCTGCGGACGGATATACGGAACATACTGATCATCAACCGTGCTCTCATACAGACCCACATCAGCCGATGTTTTTCTGTCAATATAATTTTCATGAGGTCCCCGTCCGAACCATTTAAGGTTCATGTAGTCTTCAGGCAGCTGCATCTGCATTCCCATTCTTGGTATCTCAGGAACCTTGTCGGAGACTTTTGAGAACTGGTTTTTAATTATAACATCTCCAGAGCTTAATACAGTGTAGGTAGTTACATATCCGGCTATCTTTTCTCCATTATCACCGGGTATGTCATATTCAAATGTTATTACTGTTTTACCCATTGCAGGCTGACCGATATTCGCTTTTTTGACAACAGCTTTTTCTCCTGCCTTCTTCCAGACCCCAAGTTTCTTATCCATATCGTAACCATAATCATTGTCGGTTGGAGGTCTCCAGAAATCCGGTTCCGGTCCTTTGCTTAAAATTTGTCTACCCTTATATGAAAAGGATTCCATACTTCCTTTTTCAAGATCAAATACAATTTTGATGTCAGTGCCGCTCACTTCAAGCTTTTTACCTTCAGTATTCGTCTGCAATACAGACAGCTGATCGGATTTGGCAATTACAGGTTTGCCCTGGATGGGTAGTTTAAACTGAGCTGAGGCATATACATGATCTTCAGGAACATAATTCCATTCATCACTCCTTGATACTTTTAGATTAAGGAAGTATTCTGCCCCCGGTGCCACATTAATTCCTGAAACGGGAATGTTTACAACAGTATCACGGCCAGGTTTAAAACCCGGGAATGAGAGTTTACCTGATTTCACCGCCACACCATCGGAAACGATATCCCAGTCAAATACAAATTCTGACAGGTCTGTAAAAAAATATTTATTTTTGATTTTGATCGAACCAGATGCAAGACTTACAGGTTCGAACCCAATATACTGATAAACTTTTTTAACTTCACTCAATCCTGGTTTTCCGGTTCTGTCAGGCCAAGTCAGACCGTTAATACAGAAGTTACCATCACTTGGAATTCCTTCCTCGCCAAAGTCACCGCCATAAGCCCAGTATTTTTCTCCATTCTCATCCGTTTTCAGAATACCCTGATCGACCCAGTCCCAGACAAATCCCCCTTGTAGTTTCGGATACTTTTCAATAATATTCCAGTAATCCTGCAGGTTTCCTGTAGAATTTCCCATTGCATGAGCATATTCGCAAAGGATAAGTGGTCTGTCATTCTTTGAGTCCTTCGCGTAGGCTTCAATTTCCCATATTCTTGCATACATCGGACAATAAATATCAGTATGCCTCTCGGTTGCATTGGTACTTTTTTCAGCACGTTCATACTGTACCGGCCGTGTCAGGTCACTAGCTTTTGTCCATTTGTAATTTTCCAGGAAATTATGTCCGTCTCCTGCCTCATTTCCAAGCGACCAGATGATCACTGAAGCATGGTTTTTATCACGCTCCACCATCCTCTGCATCCGGTCGAGGTGTGCAGCAGCCCATTCTTTCTTGTCTGCCAGAGTAACATCTTTATCATACCCAATTCCGTGTGATTCTATATTGGCCTCATCGATAAGAAAGAGTCCGTACTTATCGCACATATCATACCACAACTCCTGCTGGGGATAGTGAGAAGTCCTTACTGCATTTATGTTATTGCTCTTCATAACCCTGATATCCTTCAGGATGGTTGCTTCATCAATAACGTGACCTGTAATATCATTATGCTCATGCATATTGGTACCCTTTAGTAGGATTGCCACACCATTAATATGCAGCTGAGAATCAAAAATCTCAACCTTCCTGAAGCCAATCCTGGCACTTACACTTTCAAGATTATTCCCAAAATTATCTTTCAGGTTCAAAACCAATGAGTAAAGATTAGGGGTTTCGGAGGTCCATTTTTTGATGCCGGGGAACTGTTTTGTGAAATTCACTGAGGCTTTTTTATCAGCCAGATTTATATCCTTAGTTTCAGCGTAAATCTTCTGATCATTTTCAAAAAGGGCAGCCTCAAGATTAAAACCCTTTGCATCAGAATCGGTTGTTTTCAGCGAAACATCCAGCTTCAGCAGGCCATCTTTATAGTTGTTCTCAAGATCACCATCTGCAAAAAAATCACTTATGAACGTTTTGGGCCGGGCATGGAGAAATACACTCCTCTGGATACCGCTAAGCCTGAAAAAATCCTGGTCCTCAAGATAACTTCCGTCGCTCCACCGATAAACTTCAACAGATACCGAGTTATTGCCCTTCTTGATATATCTTGTAATATTGAATTCTGCAGGAGTTTTACTGTCCTGGCTGTAGCCGACAAGCTGCTCATTAACCCATAAATAAAAAGCTGAACTGACAGCACCAAACTGCAGAAAGACTTCCTTCCCATTCCACCCTGCAGGTATTGTAAAGCTTCTTTTATAAGACCCAACCGGATTCCAGTCATGCGGAATATACGGAGGATTCATTTTGAAAGCATATCCTATATTAACGTAAATAGGTACATCATATCCTTTCATTTGCCAGTTCGATGGTACCTCAATGTCATCCCAGTCCCGTACATCATAATCATCCTTAAAGAACCAATAGGGGCGTTTGTCCGGGGAATCAACATAGTTGAATTTCCAAATCCCGTCAAGAGATAAATAGTTCGGAGAATTGAGCTTGTCTGCTTCCAGTGCTGACATTTCATCAGCAAAGCTTATCATGGTGGCGTGCGGTGCCTCCCTGTTTTGATTGAACATTTCAGGGTTCTCCCAGTCGCGGGGTTCTTTTTCGGTAAATGCAATACCTTCGTATTTGCTGTATCTTTTACAGGCTGAAAACAACAGAGCCGTCATCAGTAAAATGTAAGGCAGTTTATTCATGTGCATTGTAATTTAAATTAATATTTATCTTTTGCGTCTGATGTTTGTCTTTGATTTGCTTTGCAGCTTCTGCTCCCTTTCGAATCTGTAACCTGCAGTGAACTGAAAATAATTATTATACGATTGATAATTATATCCTCCGGGTGCATAAACAGATGTCAACCCGCGTACATATCTTAAAGTCAGATCAATTTTATTCGGAAGATTTGCTTCAACTCCAAAAACAAAGCTGAAATCCAATGGTCTATAATAATCTTCTATAGAACCTTTCAATCCGGTTCTATAATCATATTGCATAGCTTTTGCAAGGTAACTTAGCTGGGGCCCGGCATGTATATTGAATAAATTGAGCGGCTGATATCTGATCAGTAATGGCAGATCAAAATATGTCAGTATATCTTTCGCTTCATCTGGATAATTGTTTTCCTTCCAGTGAGATCCCTTTACGGATACGGATAATTCAGCCTGTACCGCGATAACCCTGTTTAGAAAATAGCTGTAATATCCGCCTGCGTTAATACCAGCAATACTTTTCGCTTCAAAGACGTCTTCGCTTCCCGGACTATACTGGTTTGCAACATTCACCCCTGCCTTAACGCCAAAAAGATACCTGGGCTGAAAGCGCCTGCTAAACATTGTCTGTGAATCGACTATTGTAAAATTGACCATCAACAGCAGAAAAAAAACAATAAAGTGTCTTTTTTTCATCATTTTTAAGCCTTTAAGGTCATAATCATTTTAAAAGTAGCAAAAGAAAAACCTAATCCAAAGATAACTTATCAGAACAAGCCCGAAATCCTCCCGTCAGCATCAATATCTATTTTTTCTGCTGATGGTACATTCGGTAATCCCGGCATCCTCATTATTGTGCCGGCAATTGGAACAATAAACCCGGCTCCGGACGATAATTCCACTTCTCTTATCTTGATAGTAAATCCCTGCGGACGGCCTCTTTTATTCTGATCGTCAGATAATGATTTTTGTGTTTTTGCAATACAGACTGCAAGGTTGCCAAAGCCCAGTTTGTCAATCCTGTCAAGCTGGCTCTTGGCTTTAACAGTATATTCCACATGATCGGCACCGTACATTTTGGTGCAGATAGTCTCAATTTTCTTTTCGAATGGCCAATCCAGGTCATAAAGAGGTTTAAAGTTGTTAGTGGAGTCAGAAATTTCCTCCAGTACCTTATTTGCAAGATCAACAGCACCTTCGCCCCCCTTTGACCATGCCTCGTTTACAGCTACTTTGACATTTCTCATTGTGCAATGCCTGGTCAGGAGATCAAGCTCGTCATCAGTGTCCGAATCGAACCTGTTAATTGCTATTACTGGCCTGAATCCGAAGTACCTCATGTTTTCAATATGTTTGTCAAGATTGTCAAACCCTTTGATCAGAGCTTCAAGGTCTTCGTTATTAAGAGAAGAAAGTTTTGCACCTCCGTGATACTTAAGCGCTCTCACAGTTGCGACTATTACAACCGCATTTGTAGTAAGATTGCCGACCTGCGATTTGATATCAAGGAATTTTTCTGCTCCAAGCTCACTGGCAAAGCCTGCTTCAGTGACTACATAGTCACTAAGCGAAAGGCCTGTTTTTGTTGCAATTATGGAATTGGTTCCCTGTGCAATGTTTGCAAAGGGTCCGCCATGAATTATTGCTGGTGTGCCTTCAAGTGTCTGAACAAGGTTTGGTTTTATTGCATCCTTAAGGAGAGCAGCCATTGCACCGTTTGCCTTAAGGTCGCGGGCAAAAACAGGCTTGTCCCCATAAGTATAACCTACAAAAATATTCCCAAGCCGCTCCTTAAGGTCTTTCAGATCCCTGGCCATACATAAAGTAGCCATCACTTCCGATGCAGCCGTAATTTCAAAACCCGATTGCCTCGGGACGCCTTCAGTTGTACCGCCAAGCCCAATTACTATTTCCCTTAGCGATCTCTCATTCATATCAATTACCCTTTTCCACTCAATCGTTCTGGGGTCTATACCCATATTGCCATCAGAAGTCTTAAGCTGAATATTATTATCAATAAGGGCGGAAAGGAGGTTATGTGCCTTCTCGACCGCCGAGATATCCCCAGTAAAGTGAAGGTTGATATCCTCCATAGGAATAACCTGTGAATAGCCTCCCCCCGCTGCACCTCCTTTTATTCCGAATACAGGACCAAGGGATGGTTCACGGAGAACAACAGTTGTCTTTCTCCCTACCCTGTTCAATGCCTGGGCTAATCCAATTGAAGTCGTCGTTTTTCCTTCCCCGGCGGGAGTGGGTGTAATAGCTGTGACAAGAATGAGTTTTGCTCTTTTTGCCCGTTCTTCATCAATAAAATGCAACGGAATCTTAGCCTTGAATTTACCATAAAGTTCCAGCTCTTCCTGGGGGATCCCCAGAATCTGTGCTATTTCTGCAACCGGCCTGATCTTAGCTTCCTGGGCTATTTCAATATCCTGTTTCATTCTGACAGCTTTTATTTTTCGACGGAAAGATAACAAACTTTCCCATTTCCCCAAAGCTTGCCTATGTTGCCCCTTGCCGATAAATATTAAAGCTTGTTTTTGCAGCTTTTATAATTTTGTTTTATCTTGATAGTCTATTAAAACTCAAAAAATCAACAGCCATGGAAAAAGAAATACAAAATCTTTACAGCGCTTATAAAGATGGCCGTGTAACCCGGCGTATGTTCATCAAAAAGCTTGCATTGATAACAGGAAGCACTGCTGCAGCCTTGTCTCTATTCCCTGTAATAGAAGCAAATGAACCCAAGGCAGCCAACCTGGCAAAAAAAGAGACTAAAATTGTTTCCGAGTTTATCAAATACCCTGCTGAAACTGGGGAAATGAGGGCATTTCTTGCAAGACCTGAAAAAGGTAAAAAATTTCCTGCAGTCATCGTCATCCATGAGAACCGCGGACTTGTTCCCCATATACAGGATGTGACAAGAAGAATGGCAAAAGAGGGATTTCTTACAATTGCACCTGATGCGCTCTCCCCTCTGGGAGGAACTCCTGAAGATATTAGTAACGTTGGAGAAATGTTCAAGAAGTTAAACAGTGAACAGACGACAAAGAATTTCGTGGCTGCAGTTAAATACCTGAAAACGCATCCGCTTTCAAATGGGAAGGTAGGGTGCACCGGATTTTGCTGGGGAGGTGCAATGACAAACCAGGTGGCAGTCAATGCACCCGATCTGAATGCAGCAGTGCCCTATTATGGCAGACAGCCTGTAGCTGAAGACGTTGAGAAGATAAAAGCTCCGATTATGGCCCACTATGCCGGAAATGATGCCGGAATAAATGCAGGAATTACTGCCTTTGAAGAAGCCTTGAAAAAATATAACAAGGAGTACCAGATATTTATGTATGAAGGAGCCGGTCACGCCTTTAACAATGACTCGAATCCGGAAAGGTATAATGAACAGGCTGCTAAACTTGCCTGGGGAAGGACGATTGGATTCTTTAAGGAGAAATTGAAATAACATTCGCCCCCTGCCCCCCTGACGCTTCGGTCAGGACAGGCCTAAAGGGGGTTTAAAAAATTTTCGAAAATAAATAAGTCCCCTTCAGGGGATTTAGGGGCGGATTTATCGGGAAGGTAAGAATAGGGAAATGCCGTGGCACGTCCCTATTCTACAATCTTTTGCTTGCGAAACCTATTGCCTCCACAAACGGCCTGCAATGGTTGAAAAACATCTTATACCCGCCGCACAGGTAATTTAGTCCGGGTTCACCCTCAGGAGTTATGATAAACCTGTTTTTAGGGCACTCACCATTACACATTGCTTTAACCTCACATTCAATACAATAACGGGGTAATTTTAGCGATTTTGCCCTGCCGAAAGCTTTCTGTCTTTCACTGTCAAGAAAGTCTGCAACGGAACCCTTATTAATATTGCCTAAGAGATTATCACTGTTCACAAAATGATCGCAGGAATAAAAATCGCCATTGCGCTCAATCACAGGTACTCCTCCGCAGTTCTCTTTGAAAATACATAATGTATGCTGCTGTTTAAATGCCGTTCTTGCAGCCTCCTCAAATACCTGTATCTTGATTTCGCCTATGTCCCTTTCAATCCATTCATCGAAGACAGAAATTAGGAACATTCCAAATTCCAGAGGAGGAACAGAAGCCCTGCTTACCCCGGATTTTGTCCCAGGACGTTTCACGACAAGTGGCAGAAAGGTTATATATCTGGCTCCAATTTCTTTGAAGAAATCATAAATTATTAACGGGAATTTAACATTAAAAGAATTCACAACACAGAGAATTTCGCTTTTGATCTTATATCTCTGGAGAATTTCATAACCCCTTAAAACCTCTTGTAGCGAAGATCTGCCGTCAGACGTGGTCCTTAACTTGTTATGCATATCACCCGGACCGTCAATGCTTATCCCGACAATAAAATTGTTTTCAGCAAAGAACCAGGCCCACTTGTTATCGATAAGTGTTCCGTTTGTCTGAACTCCGTTTACAATTTCAACTCCTGAAGGCTTATGTTTTTTCTGAAGGGTAATTACTTTCCTGAAAAATTCGATACCTGCCATTAACGGTTCGCCTCCATGCCATGAAAAGAATATCGTTTCTTCAGTTGAGGCTTCTATGTGCTGGACAATATATCTTTCAAGAATATCATCACTCATGACGAGAGATCCTTTTTCCGTATGCTGGTTTTTCTTATCGATGTAATAGCAATACTTGCATCTTAGATTACACAGAGCTCCAACTGGTTTAGCAAATATTTGAAATTCACGTGATACTTTTGCCATTTTATAGAAACTCATGACTTATTGGTTTGTCAAACTTTGCGCCCTTAGTGATATCCTTTGAGTCCTTAGCGGTTAATTTCTTTTTTTACCACAAAGAAACACAAAGGTTACATAAAGGATCACAAAGGGATCAACTATCCCATAAAATTATGTTTTTTATGCCGGCTTCAGTAATACGCATCCTTATCCTCCAATCCATCGGATAATAATTGTTGATCCTGCTTCCGATATTGTTGCAGAATCCCAGGTTTATCCCCTTATATGATGCTATGAACCAGCCTTTTGGAATGTCCGTAACAGTCATATTGTCTCTCCGTAGGTATGCAAGAGCCTGACCATAATCAAGTTCAGCCTTATGAAAGGCTTCTTTTCTGATTCCGGACGAAAGAGCAAGTTCATGTGACGGCACATAACTGTTCTTTTTAACAGAGCATATTCTTATTCCGGGGCTGATCAGTTTCAGTCTGCTCTCAATTATAGCGTAGTCTAACATGCTGGCAGGAATAAAATAGATCTCATCTCCCGACCTGATAATTTTATCGGGACTAAAATCAGTCCATTCCCTTACAATCGCAAGATCTGATCGTTGAAGCTCCTTTCCCTGTTTTCTCAAGGTCCCCGATTCGGGTTTCTGTGAATAACCGGTTTTTCTGATCACCGAAACAAACAACCCTTCACCTTTTATCCTGCCCGGATAAAAGCCATAACCTTTTATACCCTGATAATCAATTTCTGTAATTCCATCGTATTCAGAAACATTAAGTTCAACACATTCGGCCTGATGTTTGCTTACAAGCCATTTAATATTTGCCTCATTCTCTCCCGGATTAAATGTGCATGTGCTGTATACCAGTAGACCATTTTCATTTAGCGCCGGCCAGATGTCGGTCAGTATTCTCTTTTGTCTTTCCGAACAATGATTTGTACTTTCCTCCGACCATTCATTAACAGCAACCGTATCCCGGAACATCCCTTCACCTGAACATGGCGCATCAACAAGTATTATATCAAAGTAACGTTCGAGTCTGGAAAATGCTGAAGGATCATTCTGTGTCACGATGGAATTAGTAGCACCCCATTTTGTAATATTCTCAGCAAGAACAGATGCCCTTGTCCTTATCACTTCATTTGAAACCAGCAATCCCCTTGATCCGATAAGTGATGAAAGATGTGTACTTTTCCCTCCGGGAGCTCCGCACAGGTCCAGTGCTCTGATATATCCATCACTGTTCTCAGTCTGTTTTAAAATCTGCTCTAAAAACATCCCGGATGCTTCCTGAGGGTAATAGCATCCCGAATGAAACAAAGGATCAAGAGTATATGAAGGTCTGGCTTCAAGGTAGAACCCTGTGGTACACCATGGAACAGGTTTAGAAGAGAGTGGGTTCCCACTCCATTTGGAAATATTTATTCTGATACTTACCGGGGAAGGCTCCTGCAAGGCATTCAGAAGGCCATTTGTATCAATGTATTCCTGAGTTCTGATCCTTTGTATGAATCGTTCTGGAAACATTATTAGGTTTCATCAGGTATTTCATCGCCAGGCATTCCGACTGGTTTGTGTGAGAATTTCTTCCAGATATAATACACTGGTATACCAAGAACTACCAGGATCAACCCCGGGAATGTATAGTTCGGTTTGTAGATCAATAAAATGACCATGATAAATGAGGTAGTCATTATGTATATTACCGGGATCACCGGATATCCAAATGCTTTATATGGACGTGGAATATCGGGCTTTTTAATCCTGAGTATAAAGAGGGCGATGATTGTAAGAGTAAAGAAAAGGAGAACCGCAAATATCACATAGTCAAGAAGATTGCTGTATGTGCCTGATAAGCAGAGCAATATAGCCCAGACTCCCTGGATTACTATAGCAAATCCGGGTACGCCCTTCTTGTTTATTTCTCCTACCTTTTTGAAGAAGAGTCCGTCCCTGGCCATTGCATAATAAACCCTCGGACCTGCAAGGATCAGCCCGTGGTTGCATCCAAAAGTACTGATCATCACAAATACAGCCATAATTATGGCAGCGTAATCGCCGAAAACAACACTCATTGCCGAGGTAGCTACCCTGTCGTCAGTCGCATATTGAATACCCCTGGCCAAAACATCTGCACCATCAGGAGATCCTGAAAGAGGAAGTATTCTTATATATACCCAGTTTGTTAAAAGATATATGACCGATACAATCATGGTACCAAGTATAAGACTAAGCGGTACTGTTCTCTTGGGATTTATCACCTCGCCAGAGATATATGTAACGTTGTACCATGCATCGGAAGAAAACAATGATCCGACCAACGCAGTTGCCACTGCAGTAACAAGTGCAAAGCCTGCAAGAGGTATAATCTGATTATTCGCCCCGATCTTTCCTGCCTCCCAGAATACTTCCCGGTTAATATGCCAGGATGTTATGCCCTTTGTTGCAAAAAAACCTATCAGTATAAATCCGAAAAGTGCAATAACTTTTGTAGAGGTAAAAATATTTACAACAGTCTTGCCAGTTACTATTCCCCTGGTATTCAGCCAGGTAAGAAATGCGATCATACTAATGGCCACGACCATTGTACTGTTGATCCCCAACGGCCCTATTTGCAGCAGAATATTTTTTTCAGATATCCATGGGACCAGAACACCCGAAAATTTGGCAAAAGCAACTGCCACTGCTGCGATGGACCCGCACTGTATCACAAGAAATGTTGTCCACCCGAAAAGAAATCCGATCAGCGGATGATATGCTTCCCTGAGATATACGTATTGCCCTCCGACACTGGGCATCATTGAAGCGAGCTCACCGTAGCTAAGTGCTCCTATAACTGTAATTAAGCCTGATATCAGCCACACTATCATAAGCAAACCAGGCGATCCTACGCTTCTGGCAACATCCGCACTTGTTATAAATATCCCGGATCCGATCATTGCTCCAGCAACAATCGAAATTCCGTCAAAAAGATTTACACGTTTCTGGAGAAGATGGTTTTCATTTGCCATAATATGGAAAATCACATATCAACAAAAGTAATGAAACAAATGAAATAAATTTGTTCTGACAAATGTCTAACAAAATATATCTGATCATTTTAAATATCTTATTTTGGATAACTAATCTTTATATTATGAAAAAGTATTTACTGATTTTTGTAGCTGTATTTCTGACATTGAACACTTCTGCTCAAAAGTTCGATCAGCTTGCCAAAACTCCTCCTATGGGGTGGAACAGCTGGAACAAATTTCACTGCGATGTGAGTGAAGCTCTTATTATGCAGGCAGCAGATGCTCTGGTAAGCTCAGGAATGAAAGATGCCGGATATGAGTATATTGTAATTGACGATTGCTGGCAGATTTCGCGCGATGAGAATGGTGAAATTGTTGCTGATAAGGATCGTTTCCCTCACGGAATGAAGTATGTAGCTGATTATGTCCATTCAAAGGGGCTTAAATTCGGGATATACTCCAGTGCCGGTACTGTTACATGCCAGAGGCGGCCCGGAGGATTCGGACATGAATACCAGGACGCGAGAACATATGCACGTTATGGTGTCGATTATCTGAAATATGACTGGTGTGGTTCAACCTCCCAGGATGCAAAATCATCGTATACGAACATGAGCAATGCCATAAAAGTCGCCGGCAGACCTATAGTATTCAGCATCTGTGAATGGGGATCGAATAAACCATGGGAATGGGCTGGAACTGTTGGTCATCTGTGGCGTACCACCGGTGACATAGGTGATAACTGGAACAGCATGATTGATATATTTAACAGGCAAAAAGATCTTGCAAGATATGCTGGCCCCGGAAAATGGAACGATCCCGACATGCTTGAAGTCGGTAACGGAGGAATGACCACCGAAGAATACCGGACTCATTTTTCACTCTGGTGCATGCTTGCATCACCGCTCATGGCAGGCAATGACCTCCAGAATATGACTCCTGAAACCAAGTCAATACTGCTGAACAAGGAGATGATAGCGGTAAACCAGGATTCACTCGGCCGTCAGGCTACCTGCTACAGGGATAATGGAAATTACCAGATCTGGGTTAAAACACTTTCAAATAATGAAAAAGCTGTTTGTCTTCTAAATACGAGTGATGAGAAAAAGTCAGTCCTGGTTGACTTCTCACTCCTTGCCTCGATCAGAGGGGGAGGACGCGGTTTTGGCGGGCCTCCTCCAGCTGCACCGGCAGCGGGAGCACCCGGAACACCAGGGGCTGGAGCACAGAGAGCTCCAGGTGCACAGGGTATCCCTGGAGCACAGGGAGCACCTGTAGCTGGACAGGGAATGCCTGGTGGAATGGGTCCCGGAGCACAGGGAGGACAACGCGGATTTACTCCTATGACTCTTGCAAACTATAGAGTAAGAGATTTGTGGGAACACAAAGACATCGTTCTGAAGGAAACATCAATGTATGTTGAGTTACTTCCGCATTCGGTGAAAGTCTACAGGTTCATTAAGAAATAAATAGAAATAGATTGAAATATAAAAAGGGGTGTGAAGTCGCACCCCTTTTTAATGTAATTACAATGTAATTACATATTCTAGTTTCCAAACGGCACCTCTTTACCGGTCAATCTTATCCGTCCTGTCAGTACCTGTGTGAATTGCGGATCGAGATAACCTTTGAATCCGGGTTGTTTCCCTCCGACAGCAATTGTAAAATACCCGGGCTCTATTATCCTCTTGTTTTTGCTGTTAATAACTGAAAATTGCCTGGGCTCGAGATGGAATTCAACCACTTTGCTCTCTCCAGGTTTCAGATTTATTCTGGAAAAGCCCTCAAGCTGGCGGATTGGTCTTGCTGTAGATGCTTTCTCATCTGTCAGGTAAAGTTGAACAACCTCATTACCTTCAACTTTACCGCTATTTGTAATAGTGACTTTGGCATATATTTTATCACCTGCATTTGCTTTTTCAGGAAGAACCAGATTACTGTAACTGAAAGTGGTATAGCTTAAACCATAGCCAAAAGGATACAATGGTTCCTGCCTGAAGAACCTGTAGGTTTTGCCTGCCATATCATAATTTTCAAATGCGGGGATCTGGTCAATTGATTTGTAATATGTGACAGGCAGTCTTCCGGCCGGATTATAATCACCGAAAATAACATCGGCAACAGCATTTCCCCCCTGCTGGCCTCCATAACCTGCTAATAGCACGGCTGCTGCTTTTTCCTGAGCCTTATTAACCGAAAGGGCTCCTCCGTTTGTTAGAACCACAATAACCGGTTTACCTGTTGAGACAACAGCATCAAGAAGCTTCTCCTGCACTGCAGGAAGCTTAAGATTCGTCCGGTCCCCACCGTTGAATCCTTCAATTTTTATAGGCATCTCCTCCCCTTCCAACCGCTGAGAAAGTCCAAGAACAAGAATCACAACATCTGCTTCTGTGGCAGCAGCAACAGCTTTTTCCGTCAGCCCTGTTCGCGGCATGCTCCACAGAAGCTTCATATCAGCATCGCCGGCATAGTTCCTGTACAATAATTCTATTTTATACTTCTCTCCTTTTTTAAGATCAATTGCCTTTTCTATATGAAAAGCATGATGTTCACCCCTGTATGTAAGAAATTCTTTCTCATCTACACTAATCTTATATGCTGAAGAGCCCCAGGAACCGAGATAATAGGTCCCTGTTTCAGGAGGAACCAGGTATGTTGTCCATTTTACCCCAAAATCATCATCCGGAAGATCGGCCCTTGGAGACAGGTGTTCCCAGTAGAAATTAATATTATCGTCTATCCTCGAAAAAGCAGGTTCCCCCTTCATCTCCCTGTTGTTGAAATAATCTCCAGCTGCTCCCTGCTTTCCTTCAGGGGTCTGAAGATAACGTGAAGGTATGACGGTAAGGTTGTGAATACCATCGGCAAGATCACTCCCTTCAGCATAAATAACTTTTGTTTCAGGGGTCACTTTACTCGTAATTCCTCTGAGAATCGTAACCGGGTCCCCGGGTATTCCATTGTAATTGCCAATGAGCGATTCAAAATTGTCAGCATTGGGTCCGATCACTGCAATTGTTTTAACAGATTTTGCCAGAGGAAGAGTATTACTGTCATTCTTAAGCAAAACTATTGATTCTCTGGCAGCCTGACGTGCTAGTGAATTGTTATAATCGGAGCAGTTGACAAAGTAAGGTATTTTGGCATAAGGAACCATTTCGTCAGGATCGAACATACCGAGCCTGAATCGTGCAGTGAATATCCTTTTTGCGGCTATATCAATATCTGCTTCGGTAAGAAGACCCCTTTCAACGGCTGTCATAAGGTTTTTATAGTCTGCACCGCATTCCAGATCAGTCCCGGCTTTAACGGCCTGTGCTGCTGCCTCTGCAGCGTCTTTTGCAAATTTTGTGAATCTGTAGAAGTCGGATATGGCCCAGCAATCGGAAACTATGTATCCCTTGAATCCCCATTCATTACGCAAGATCCCGTAGAGTATCGGATTTGCACAGCATGGATAATCTCTAAACATATTGTAAGCTCCCATTACGGAATATACCCCGGCATCCACTACAAGTGTTCTGAAGGCAGGCAGGTAAGTCTCTCTGAGGTCAACTTCACTGACTTTTGCATTGAATTCATGTCTTAATGGTTCAGGGCCGGAATGAACAGCATAATGTTTTGCAGTAGCAACAGTTTTAAGATATTTTGGATCATCCCCCTGCATACCTTTTACAAACTGCAGACCCATTCTGCCTGTCAAAAACGGATCTTCACCATAAGTCTCGTGACCTCTTCCCCATCTTGGATCACGGAAAATATTTATGTTTGGCGACCAGAATGTTAACCCCTGATAAATACCTGTCTTGCCCCTGCGCTGGAATTCATGATATTTGGCCCTGGCTTCATCAGAAATAGCATTTGCCACATTATACATAAGCCCCTCGTCCCATGAATTAGCAATAGTGATCGACTGTGGGAATACTGTTGCATAACCTGCCCTTGCAACTCCGTGCAATGCTTCGTTCCACCAGTTATAGGATGGTATCCCAAGCCTTGGGATAGCAGGAGCAGTGTAAAGAAGCTGATCAGCTTTTTCTTTAAGTGTCATCCTTGAAATCAGATCATTTACTCTCTGTTCCTCACTTAGAGCCGGATTCTGAAAAGGGAAAGAATATGCAGCCTGCTGGGCCGATAAAAGTAAATTACTGACAATAAGAATTATAAGAAGTGAAAGTAAAACACGTTTATTCATGATTTCTTAAGATTATTATACCCTAATCTCTTTATTTCTGCGATTATCTGCGAAATCAGCGGGAAATTTTTTAATGTTTCCCGCAGATTACGCTGATTTACACAATTATACTACCGGTAACTTCCAAGGATCCCTGTAGCTTGGAACCAGGTAATTATTTGCTTCGGTATCGTTTGTAAATTTCGTCCCATCCCATACCAGCTTTTTACCTGTCCGGTAGGCAATATTGCCCAGAGCTGAGAATTTAGCAATATGTGCTCCGATCTGAATACTTGCATTTGTGTTAGGATTGCGGCTGGCGATACAATCCAGGTGATTTTTTACATGGTTCTTTAATCCCTGGTTGGAGCCCTTCTTTAAAGGGACTGCTTCCATACGGATCTTGCCATTCACCTTTTCAGGGATTACTTCCCATCCTCCACGGTCCACCACAAGAGTTCCATTTTCGCCTACAAATCCCAATCCATGATTGCGTCCGTAGGCACCATCATCAATCCCTATTGCATGATCCCATAAAACATTGAATCCGTCGAACTCATAAATCGTTTGAAGGCTGTCGGGTGTTTCACAGGCATCATCAGGATAACCATATTTACCCCCCATGGCCATTATTGATTTCGGTGCGGTAACATTCATTCCAAAAAGGGCATAATCCAGAAGATGAACACCCCAGTCAGTCATCAGTCCGCCTGCATAATCCCAGAACCATCTGAAAGTAAAATGGAAGCGGTTCCTGTTAAATGGTCTTTTGGTTGCAGGACCGAGCCACATGTCATAATCAACTCCTGCAGGAACAGGTTCATCTGCAAGAACTGGAATTGAGGGACACCAGCCCTGGTACGAGAAGACCCTTACAAGCCTTATTTTGCCTAGCTTGCCTGATTTAATGAAATTAACTGCATCCTGCCAGTGAGGGTCGCTTCTCTGCCATTGTCCAACCTGAACAACTCTTTTATATTTTTCCGCAGCTTTGACCATCAGGTTGCACTCCTCAATTGTCCTTCCGATAGGCTTTTCACAATAGACATCCTTTCCTGCTTCACAAGCTGCTACCATCTGCATACAGTGCCAGTGATCGGGAGTTCCGACAATAACAAGGTCAATATCCTTGTTATCGATAAGTTTTCGCCAGTCCTTATAAAGATTTGCCGGCTTTTTTCCCCGGATCTTTTCAACATTCGATGCCCTGCGGTTAAGCACTGTGTCGTCAATATCGCATAATGCAATGCACTCGGTCTGAGGATTTTCGAGAAAGGCGCTCAGGTTGCTCCATCCCTGTCCATTACAGCCGATAACACCGATATTGATCTTGTCGCTTGCCTGAAATCCTTTCATTGAGCCTGAAACAGAGGGTGCAAATGTTAATCCGGCAGCAGCAATTGCACTGTTTCTTAAAAAAATACGTCGCGTTGTCATATTATAAAGGGATTATTTAATGTAAAAACTATGTTAAAGAACTGAAAACCTGTAAATTGTTCTGGTTTTATAAGTTTCTCCCGGTTTCAGGACAGTTGATGGGAAATCGGGATGGTTCGGGCTGTCGGGATAATGTCCTGATTCAAGACAAAAACCAGTTCTGAATTCATATGGTATACCGCCATGGCCTTTCTGGGTTCCGTTAAGAAAATTGCCAATATAAAGCTGCAGACCAGGCTGATCGGTTATTACTTCAAGTACCCTTCCGCTGCCTGATTCATAAACCATTGCATCAACTTCTTCCTTATTGTCGAGAATGAAGTTGTGGTCATATCCCTTCCCCAGGATAAGCTGATCATAATCCTGGTCAAGTCTCTCTCCAATCGTGTGCGGCTTTGTAAAATCAAAAGGCGTTCCGGTCACAGGACGGATCTCCCCTGTCGGAATCATCACTGAATCTACAGGTGTAAAATAGGAACCCCTCAATGTCAGAATATGGTCTGTGATAAACCCGTTGCCTGGCCCGTGCAGATTGAAATATGCATGGTTTGTTAAATTCACCACTGTCGGTTTATCAGTAGTGCATTTATAATCCATGATAATTTCGTTATTGTCACTCCAGGTATATATTATCTCGGCCTCCGCGTTCCCGGGGAAGCCCATTTCCATGTCAGGGCTTTGATACGAGAACTTCACTGCCGGAAATTCGCTGTTTTTAAGCACTTCGGTATCCCAAACGACGCTGTGCCAACCCCCGGGTCCGCCATGTAGTGTATTGGGTCCATTATTCTTAGGCAGAGTGTATTCCACACCGCCAAGGGTAAATTTGCCATTGGCGATCCTGTTGGCATACCGCCCTACTGTGGAGCCGAACGACATATCACCTGCCAGGGTTTCTTCAAAAGTATCATATCCGAATGTAATATTGGCCTTCTGACCTTTCCTGTCCGGCACCTCAATCCAGTTGATTTTAGCCCCGTAATTTGTAACCTTTATAACGTTACCCAGTTTATTTGTAAGCGTGATCAGGTATACATCCTTACCCTGATGGTTACCAAAAACCTCCTGTCTCACATTGTTTTTTGACGAGTTGCTGCAATCTGTAAATAAGGCAATTGAGATAACCAGGGCTGGCAATAACAGCAGATTCTTTTTCATCATATATCAGATTTAATTGTATAAAATTAATAAAATGTATTTCAGTTCAAATTATATATTACCGGTTTGTACGGAATTGAAGAGCCGGCAATCCCGCACTGTTGAATAAAGAAGCTGAAGCCCTGTCCCTCCAGCAGTACCTTACCGATACAGGTTCAGCAACCTTTGGTGATGTTACCCATACCTCATTATTTACGATCTTTGCCTCAGCTTTAAAGTATCTGCTATCCTTCCCGGCAATCTCAAACTCCGATAATTTACCATTTTTGGTTTTAAGTCCCTTCTCCGTATAATCAAACCTGACCTTGACAGTCTTTCCATCAACCGTGATCGATTTGTATACTGGCCCCTGGAAAATGATTTCTTTTCCATAGTTTTTTACAAGGGCAAGGTTTGCAAGCCTATCGCCAACCTCTTTTTTGAAAGGTGGATGAATATTCATGACGGTGGCAATATCGAGCGTAACTACCATACCGGTATTAGGAAGCTCAAGAGCCTTTTCCTGGGCTTCGCGGAGATAAGCCGATTCTGTTGAATCCGCACCTCCATAAACATATGGGGCTATCTGTGCAAAATAGAATGCGAGATCTTCTATCTTCCATGCATCCCTCCAGTTCCTGATCATCAGGGGAAATATTTTTGAGTATTGATCTGCTCTTCCTACATTTGCTTCACCCTGATACCAGATTGCTCCCTTTACGGGATACTTAATCAATGGATTGATCATTCCGTTGAATAATGATGATGGAGTTGAGGCATTGATCGTTTTTGGCCTTATGACTGCAGAAAATTCATTTTTGGTCAGATCAAGAATGTAAAACCTGTTCCCGATCAACTCAGCAACCGGCTGATATTTCCATTCACCGTCGAGGCCTATCTGAGCCTGTTTATTCTCTTTCATAGCAAGCATCATTGATCCTGGTTTTCCCCATATTCCACCTCCTCCCTGATTATCCAGCACACGAATGGCAATTGTGTTGGATCCGGTTTTCACAATCTCCTTTGGTACTTCATAATTTCTTTCAGTCTGCCAGAAACCTGATATTTCATGAGAACCTACAAGCTTCCCGTTAAAATAAGTCCTGTCCATGTCATCAATAGGGCCAAGAATAAGGGAAAGATCTCTGCCAGCCATTTGCTCTGGTATCTCAACATTTTTACGGAACCAGACAGCCCCGTCAAAATCACCAGTTACTGCTTCAAACTGACCAGGCAGGTTCATAACGGGCCAGCTGGTGTCGTCGAACTCAGGTAAGGGGACATTCTCATCATTAAAAATGAGATCCTTCCATTGCTCCTCGCCGGGCTTGTCAGCGACCAGTTGTTTATGTCCATCAAGCCACGTCTGGTATTCTGCAAGCAGCGGAATTGATTCTTTTATCCCCTTTATTTCAGAGACAAATTCACCTGCTTTCTCAAGAACATCCGACGACATCCATGCTTCAGCAGGTGTGCCTCCCCATGCAGACTCTATCAGTCCAACAGGGATATTCAATTCATCATGAAGCTTCTTCCCGAAAAAATATCCTGCAGCACTGAACTGGCTGACTGTTTCGGGACTGCATATTTCCCACCTCCCAGTGCAGTCTTCCAGTGGCTCACCTGAAACTTTCCGTTGAACCATGAAAAGACGGATTTCAGGTACCGATGCCGATCCAATGGTCCGGGCTGAATACATTATTGTATCATTTGGAGGCCATCCTGCAAGAGGCATCTCCATATTTGACTGTCCAGAGCAAACCCATACTTCACCAATTAGAATATTGTTTATTGTCAGACTGGTATCTTTTGCAGCAATTGTAATCGTATATGGCCCGCCGGCTTCAGGTGTGGCAAGTGATACTGACCATTTGCCATCCTCTCCTGATACTGTCTCTCCATTTGCCTTCCAGCTGGAAGAGACGTCAATTTTATTGCCCGGTAACGCTTTACCCCATATTTCTATATTTGTCTTTTGCTGAAGGAGCATATTATCGCCAATCAGCGATGGTAGCTCAAAGCCGGAAGGCTTTTTGCCACATCCGGTTATTGCTATCAGGATAAAAAGTCCAATAATTCTAAGTCTCATAATATTATTATATTAATTTAATGGATATTCAGCTTTGAAAACCCTGTAGCTGTGAGGTTTAAAATCGCCCTAGACTGGCAATTTAAAATCCTACCGGGTCATCAGGTTCAGTTTATAAGTAAATGACGTTGGTGCACCATAAACCATATACTGAGGCAAAGGTCTCGGGCCGCAACCATTGGATCCTACACCGAGAGTACGGTGACTTATGCAGAATACAGTTGCATCACTCTGTGGAAGATCTATTTTGTATTCCACATTTTCCATCTGTTCATCACTGTAAGGAAGAGCCGTGAACTGCAGAAGCGAAGTATCACACTGAGCCATAATGCCTATTCCTCCCGGATTGGTGATCTTTACCCAACGCACATCTTCATGATTTCCGGCATCCATCGGTTTCTCATATGGAGTAAGAAGCTCTTTTACAGTGCTTTTGTATACTCCTACATCAAATGCACGCTTACGATCAGCATAGTTTTCCATTGGCCCCCGTCCAAAATACTCTGCCTGTTCAAATTGCTTATCCAGGAACAGCCGTACACCGATCCTAGCAATAACCTGCTGGGTATTGCTTGAATTGAAATTGTTTTCAGCAGTGATTATTCCATTGCCTGAAATTTTGTAAACAACGTCATGATTTACGGTAAATCCGTTCTTCCCTTCACCTGTGAGCTTTACTGAGATTTTGACTTCTGAATCCGTCGACTGTTCGACCGATATTCCCTGAACGGTCCATTTAAGGTCTTTAATGCCATTGCTATTCCATCCCCTGTCGGCATACATGTCATCGTTCCTGTGAGGAGCTCTCCACAGATGTAATCTGGGTCCGCCACCAGCCTTGAGAATGTTCAGACCATTGCGCTCCAGACTGGAAAAAGTTCCGGATGTCATATCAAAAACAGCTGTAAATCCATCCCCTTTGAGAGTGATCTCCTTTTCGCTCCGAGTCATTGTCAGGGGCCTGGCAGTAGTAACAACAGGTCCGGCAGCAGTAACTTTTGCAGGCAGCAGGAATTGCTGCGAAGCAATTTCACAGCCTTTCTTTGCCCATATCGCATCATTTGCCAATGCATAAGAGATACGAAGGAAGTATTCTGCTCCCTGTTTTGGGTTACTGATCTCATATGGTACCTGAACATAGACCTCCTGTCCAGGTTTTACATCAAATGAAGGATAAGTGCCCGAACCAATTACAGTTCCGTTTTCTGAAAGTGTCCATGAAGCATTGAAGCTCTTGAGGCTGATAAATTGATATCTATTCCTGACTTTTATTATGCCTCCTTCAAGATTCCCTTCAGAAATTCCGATCCACTGGTAGGCTTTTTTCATTTCGGGATAATGAGGCTTAAGAGAACGGTCTGAAGCAATTACTCCTTTATGAATAAAGTAATGGTCATTTGGAAATTCACCAAAGCCTCCACCATAGGCCAGAATCACATGGTTTGGATCACGCCTGTTCCAGATGCCCTGATCCTGCCATTCCCAGACTGCTCCGCCAAGAAGTGACTCATATTTATCGAATACATCATTATAATCACCAATGGCACCCATCGAATTGAACATTGCATGAGCATATTCGCACAAATAGAATGGCTTATGGAATGATGTATCGGTTGCTATACGTTCAACATCAGGAACATTAGTGTACATCCGGCTGTCGAGGTCAGCAGGATTGTTTTTTCCGGTACCAAAACCTTCATAATGAACTGGTCTTGTGTTATCAATTGATTTTACAGCTGCCATGGCTGCCCTGAAGTTTGAACCTCCTCTGCCATTCTCATTCCCAAGTGACCATATTATTACTGATGGATGATTTTTGAAATTTTCGGTGTTTGCAATATTCCTGTCCAGAATTGCTGCCTTCATCCTCGGTTCCTCATCAAATTTCCCTGAATTGCCATGACATTCAACATTGGCCTCAGCTACAAGCCATATTCCCCATTCGTCACACAGTTCGTACCATCTGGGATCATCAGAATAATGGCATGTGCGGACATGATTGCAGTTTCCCTGCTTAATAAGTTCAAGGTCGCGGATCATCTGTGCCTCAGTTACTGCATGTCCCTCGTCGGGCCAGTTTTCGTGACGGTTAACTCCTTTCAGTTTAATTGGCACACCATTAGCCAGAAATGTTCTTCCTTTTATTTCAACTTCCCTGAAACCAGTCTTAGCAGAAAGCGTTTCTACCACTCTTTTACCACTTGTTAAAGTAAGTACGGTTGTATATAGTTTTGGAATTTCAGCGGTCCATTTATCGGGATTCTGAACAGGTAATGAAAGCTTCACGGAGATCTCCTCCCCAGGTTTCAATGCAGGAACAATTCCATTCGCAGAAGCTACTATGGTTTCACCATTATAAAGCGTGACTGAAAGCTTGTTTGCCTTGGCAGGTTCGACTCCATAGTTCTTTACTTTCGCCATAACCTCAACATTAGCATTTATGTACTTGTCATCCAGATCGGTTTTAACGAAGAAGTCACGGATGTGCTGCTTTGGTGCGCTCCATATGGTAACATTGCGGAAGATACCGCTGAGCCTCCACATATCCTGATCCTCAAGATAGCTTCCGGTTGTGTAGCGGTAAACCTCTGCGGCGACCATATTCTTGCCAGGCTTCACATATTTTGTAATATCAAACTCAGCAACATTTCGGCTGTTAACACTGTAACCCACTTTCTGACCATTGACCCACATGAAGAATCCTGCATCCACACCATCAAATGCAATAAATATCTGACGACCATTCCAGTCAGCCGGGACCTCAAAATCCCTCCTGTAGCTTCCTACCGGATTTCGCTCTTCGTAGGCTGTAAATTTCCTGGGAGGAGTACTCATCACCCTGGGAAAGTCACGTTTAAAAGTATATCCAAGGTTTCTGTAATATGGTGTGCCATAACCCAGAAGCTGCCAGTTCGACGGAACCGGTATTTCTTTCCAGGCTGATACATCATAGGTTGTCTTGTAGAAATCAACAGGTCTGGCCTGAGGCCACGATACCCAGTTGAATTTCCACATTCCGTTAAGGCTTCTGCAGAATGTCGATGCATGCCTGTCGGCTGCAAGAGCCTCTTTCAGGTTTG
Organism: uncultured Bacteroidales bacterium; assembly: GCA_963701745.1. Lineage (GTDB taxonomy): Bacteria > Bacteroidota > Bacteroidia > Bacteroidales > VadinHA17 > LD21. The sequence continues at coordinate 389,350 of CAVPBE010000002.1, forward strand.
CGTAAGGCATAAGAGTGGCATGTGCCGGTTCTTTATTTATACCGACACATTCAGGATTCTCAATTTCAGAAGGGACAGGAGCTCCTCCCAATGAGTCCCTGATTGATGCAATCTGCGCATCGACTTGTGAACTGATCATAGAAAAACAAAAGAAGATCAGAGTTATAATAGATAGTTTTTTCATAGTATTCAGGTGGATGTATTTAACATTATTCTAGGGTTATTTAATTGATTTTTTAATCACGACTCTTTCCCCTTTAAAGGTGATTGAATCATAAGGAACATCTACAGGATCAAATGTAACCGGATTGTCGTGGGTTATCCAGATAATGTTAAAGACTCTCTCTTTCAGCATGCCTCTGAATTCTCCTTTCCTGTCGCCAATTGTCAGTTCTCCCGTTGTTTCATCGTAACTGAATTTTATGGTACTGCATTCTCCCTTTTCATAATTGTAATTGGTTCCTTCATCTTCATACAAGGTGAACGCACAGTTCCTCCCTGTATAAACGCGTAATGTTATAAGGTCGGCCGGCTTTTCGTCGGTAAATTGTATTTCCGGGCCAAAAGGTATTATTGAACCTTCCCTGACAAAAAGCGGGATCTGCTCAAAGGGGGCATCTACCTTAAGCTGATGTCCTCCAAGTATGTAAATTCCGGTATAAAAATCGTACCATCCACAGGACGATGGGAAATAGACATCGCGCGACCTGGCCTTGTATTTATAGACAGGGGCTACCATCAGGGAAGGGCCGAACATATATTGATCCCCTATGCTCTTAATAGCTTTATCACCTCCAAAATCCATAACCATGGCCCGCATTATCGTGTAATCGTTGAAATAGGTCAGTCCTGCAAGGGAATAGAGGTACGGCATAAGCCGGTATCTCAGCTTGTCATAGTAAACCATGCTTTCATAAGCCGGATTCCCGGCGGGTGAAATATTAAAAATCTCCCTGAAAGGGTATTGTCCATGACTTCGGAAAAGAGGGCAGAATGATCCGAACTGGAACCAGCGGGTATTCAGCTCTCTCCATTCATTAATATCTTCAGATCCCTCCCTGGCTTGCGTATACCTGTTCTCAACACAAAATCCTCCAATATCAAAAGTCCAGTAGGGAATCCCTGACAATGCAAAGTTAAGTCCTGCAGGTATCTGAGCCTTCATATCCTCCCATCTGGTTCCGATATCTCCGCTCCAGGTGGCGGTCGAATATCTCTGTAAGCCGGCAAAACCAGAACGCGTAAGCAAGAATACCCGGCTGCCTGGATCTACGCTTCTCTGGCCGTCATATATTGCCATCGCATTAACAAGAGCATAGGTGTTAAAGTATTTTGTTGAAGGGCCCAACGCTGTCGGAGTGGAAAGTTTTTTCCTGTAATCAATAGTCGCATTGGAAAGAATATCAGGTTCTGATGCATCCATCCACCATGCATCAAAGCCTTTGGTAAACAGATGCCCCCTTATCTGTTCCCAGAAGAGATCGCGTGCACCCTCGCTGAAGGCATCATAGAACGATCCGATGTATCCTTTTCCTATCCAGTCCCTCACACTGTCATTGACAGCCTGCCTGTACATCCATCCCCTGCTGTCGAATTCCTTGTAATGATCTGTGGTATAGTAGAATTTTGGCCATACTGAGATCATTATCCTTGAATTAAGTTTATGAACGGAATCAACCATTCCGGATGGGTCAGGGAAAAACTTCGGATCAAATTCATGAGAGCCCCATGAATCCACAGGCCAGTATGACCAGTCAAGCACTATATTATCAAGAGGTATTTTTCTTTTACGATACTCCTTAACCACGTCAAGGAGTTCATTCTGTGACCTGTACCTTTCACGACTTTGCCAGTAACCCATCGCCCATTTCGGCATTATAGGCGCTTTGCCAGTGAGTGTCCGGTAGCCGCCAATAACATCATCCATGGTTTTGCCCCGGATAAAGTAATAATCGATCTGATTCCCCATTTCAGAAGTCAGGGATAATGACCCCTGATCTTTTGCCGGGCGGGGACTCAATGCTTTTAGTCCGATATAAGAGACGCCTCCATCGGGCTTCCATTCGAGTTTCACAGAGTATTTATGCCCTTTATCAAGTTCTCTGCAGAATTTATAAGTATTGGGATTCCAAGCAGTTCTCCATCGTTCAGGAACAACAAGTTCACCATCAAGATAGAGCTTTGTATAGCCTGCATAATAAAGCTTGAAATAATATAAACCCGTTTCCATAGGTTCAATATCACCTGTCCAGGTTATTGTCGACCTGGAAAAGGGAAATTTCTCAGGGAAATTCTTAATCGTTGTAAGATTTTCGTAATCAATTGATGATTCTTTGCGCCGGACAAAGATCTTTGAAGTGTCGGAATCGATAAAATAAGTTGCAGTAAGCCCTCCTTCCTGGCCTTTGTTGTCATATAACCTGAAAAGATTAATTTCAGAATAATCGCGTGGATCACCGAATTTTGTCAGAGAATAATTGTCCCACAGTATCCCGTAGTTAAGGTTTGACATTATGAAGGGTACCGACACTTTGGTGTTGTACTGATAAAGACTTTCGTTAAGCCCCTTGTAATTAAATTCGTCTGACTGATGCTGTCCAAGGCCGTAAAACGCCTCATCAGAAGGAGATTCAAAAACCTGTCCCATTGTGTAACCTGAAGTTCCCTCCACATTTATCGGGGTAAATGACTTTCCTCCGCCTGCCTTTTCACTTAATATTACCTTCTCATTTTCATCGCAGAAGATCACCTGACCTGTCACGACTGATACTTTTGCAGTTATCCGGCTTGTCGAAACGATCAGTGTGTCCTTTTTTTGCCTGACTGTGAAGGAAGGAATGGGAAGGCTCCGGTCAATTACGCAAAGGCTCTTTTCATCTGAAAAACTTTTTACAGGAGATGCCAGTACATGAATGATCTCATCATTTAAAATCTCCAGTTTCATCTGTTTCGGGATATTGGAGCTCCCTGATCTAAACCTGATTATCACACCGTTATCTGTTTTCTTCCATATGGTCTGAGAGCACATGGTGAACAAAATGACAGTTGCAGGGATAAATAACAATAGTTTTCTCATCGATTTGTGAATATTATTTGATAACCCGGTACAGGTGGATCCAGTTGAATCAATAAAAAAATCTGTACTAAAATTAGTTGATTATTGGCTAACAATGAAAAAAGTTACCTACAAGATATCAAGAGTTTTTAAAAATAACAATAATTGACGCTTGAGGCGTCAAAACCAAATATCCTGGGTCACACTCCGGGTAGATGAAACAATAAAGATCTCCAACCCCACAGGGGTTGAAGAAATTCAGATTTAACAACTTCAACCCGCTCCAGGGTTGAAAAGAAAATATACAATTTACCCCGGATGTTATCGGGGATTTTTCTAATAACACATATCGAGATTCCTCATTCCACTGCACTCCATTCGGGATGACAACTAGTTTTATGGAGTAGAGAAGGGGAAGGAGCAGTTTCGCTGTGGCGAAACTGCTCCTTCCCCTTCATGATAACCCTAAAAAGTCTGTCATTCCGAACGAAGTGAGGAATCTCTATCCTCCAGCTGATGGATATATAATGGCGTAGATGCTCTAAATTAAAACCTCTGCCTCAATTTCAGTCAGCAGATCATCCCTGCAGATATCCGCTTCAATGAATATTACAGGAGAGTCCCTGAAGTGATCGTTGCAGATACTTTTTACCGATTTAAAATATTCCTGTTTCTTAACATACACCCTTACCAGCGAAAATCTTACCTGACCCATATCCTGTTTGCCGTCCAGTTGTCTTATACGTTCAATATCAGCAATTTTCCTTATGTTTTCAATAGTAACTAGGGTTTGTTCTTTCACATCTCCCTTTCCAATTGTTTCCTGACCAATGATTGAAGCTGTTCCGGAAACAAAGAGAGTGCTGGCTGTTTTATTCATAAGAAGAAGTCCCCGTTCAAACTGAGGGGGATGCTTTGCTGATCCAACAGTTCCGGTGATTCCTTTCAAAACCTGCTGACCATACTCATATGCATTTATCTGATTAGGATTATTGATGGCTTTCAGCTTTATTGAATCATCTGACTTCAGAGCACAGAAATCAAGGAAAACACCTCCATACTTCATACCAACCCCGGTTGCAGCAGGAAAGCCTGTAATTGTCCTGTATTTCTTGTAATATTCACTCCTTACTTCATTGAAAACCTGGTAATTCTGAAATCCTTCCTTCATCCCAAGGATATCCCCTATAAAATTCCATTGTCTCACGAGGTTGTTCATCGAAAGATTCTCCATTTGAAGGATTTCAGCAACCATATCGAAAGATGCAGAAGCAGCTTTTCGGGTGTCATTCCGGTACTCATCATTCCCGAGTCCGGCTGCCCACACCTCTTTTGACGAATCCGATTCAATAACTACATATGGAAATGATTTGTAAAATCTTGTTGTGATGCCTGCATGATTTCCGGTGCCAAATAAGCATTCAACAACTACCTTGTGTGGTTTTTCAGGCGGGTGGATAGTTACATTAAATGCAGGGCAAACTTCCCCGAATGTATCGATCACCGATTGTGCAATTTCCTTTTTTATTTCCTCATAAGAGGAATAATCAGGTGCACTGATGAAAATATTAAATTTAACCGGTCTGATACCTGAAGACAGATCTTTAACTATCTGATGCCGGCACTCTTCCCATTCCCCTTTAATGCTCCCAATAATAGCCGGGAGATATACTATATACTTCTTCAACATAAAATCAATCTTTGAGCTCAAAAATAACATCTTTTGGTTTAGAACCTATAGCTTTCACCATCGACCGGCCATCAGTCCGGACTTTGCCCTTAACAAATTCCGGAACATTGAATGATCTGAGGAAAAGCTCATAAAAATCCGGATCTTTCTGGGGCACCATAAAGGGTTTGCTGAATGAACCATTTTCGTCTGAATAGGATATGAAAGGACGTGTATACAGTCCATCCATCCTCCTGCTGCTGAAGATCATCCAACGAGAGTTTGATGACCATGAATGATAGCTCTCCGATTCAGAACTGTTTATTACATCTATAGGGTGGAAATTACCTGAGGGAATATCGAGCTGATAAAGATCTGCTTCCCTGTGCCATATCGAAAAATTTCCATAATCCGAAAGTGTAAAAACAAGAGTCTTGCCTTCAGGAGAAATCCTGGGAAATGAGACACTTTTCCCGGTCTTGAAAGAGCTTACCAGGGTATCAATTTTATTCCCGAAAGAGCCTGATGATGAATCAAAATCAATCCTGCATAGGCTGTATTTGATCTTATCATAGTTATCGGGCTGGATTCCCTTTTTTGCACTGCAGAAAAACAAACTTTTCCCGTCCGGAGAAAAGGTTGGGAATGTCTCAAAACTCTCTTCCGATGAGACATTCTTACTTGTGATCAATTTATTATTCCTGATATCATAAACCACTATATCCGATTTTGAATCGAATACCTCAATCCTCTTTTCCTTCAATGAATGAAAAACCTGCTGAATATTATTTACCGAATAGGCTATGAAGTCTTCAGATGGGTGCCAATAGGGGTAAACACAGTTTGAAATCGTTTCTTTTACTTTTGTATTAAGCTTAATTGTTTTTCCGTCCTGAATAAGAATGGTGCCGCCATCGTTGCCCCTAAGGTGAAACATCATATCATCAGGGTTGTTGGCCCTGAATGAATGACAGTTCATACAGGTCCCAGGCAACAGACGGTTATTTATTATAGGGTCCTGATCAAAAGAGGTCAGATTACGCTGATATAATCCCATTTCGCTCCATGTTTCATATCCTGGTGCGATAAGACGGTAAACGATAAATGGATCTGCAGGTTCACTCTTGATACGGATGCTGAATGGCTTGTATTTATTCCATTTCCCGTCCCGACGGGTATAAAGAGTTACTTTAAGGAGGCCATTTGCATTGTTTTTTAAAAGTTTATGCCATTTCACAGGCGGAAAAATGATTTTATTTTTCCCTCCGATCCTTATCTTTTCTTTTGCCCCTTCAATTAATGCTTCTGTTTTCTCCGGTTCATCAACAATTTTAAAATTCAGAGGCGCAATATTCAACGGAATCATCACATCACAATAATCAGGAAAGATCGCCGGCTGCCTGTCAATCTCTTTCAGATCATTCCCGGGTCCGCTACAGGAAATAAAAAGAGCTGATCCTATAATAATAACAAAATATTTAGCCCAACTCATGTTGATCCTGTATTATTTTTTTTCTCCTCCGGAGAACTTAATTCAACTTCTTCAAAATGCAGATAAAACCAATAGGTGCCTGCAAATCTTTTCTCAAGCCGCTCTCTTGCATCGGCATATCTTGTATATATATCTGCATAAGCTTTCATCCTGAGCCTCGTATCCTGGCTGACATATGACGGAGAATTGGTAAAAGGATCCTCATTGTTCAGACCGATAATGTACATTACAGCTTCCTGGTAAGATACCGGAACCTTACGGTATTTCATTTTCTCCATTGCCGGAATGAGGTTAATGAAATTTTTCATATCCTTATTGATCATGTAGAAAGCCATAAGATATTCAAAAGCTATTTTATTGTCGGGATGTTCTTTGACCATCCTGTTAAGTACCGCTTCAATATTTTTTATATGAAAGAAATAGTCATTCCTGACAGAAAACTTTCTCTTTTCTGCCCAGTCAGTGTTGTCATTTATCTTTTCTTCATTATTAAGAACCGTGAGTGCATTCCTGGCCCATTTTTTGTAAAAAATAGTCTTCTCAAGAATTTTTAAATACTTTTCTGATACTTTGTACTGCCCGTTTATCAGATTTGTTTCAGCGAGCCTTTTGATTACCCTTGCCGATTTACCCATATTTGGAATGGTTTCCATGCTTTCAAATGCATATTCCTGGGATGCATTGGTCAGTCCAAGCTGGTACAGAATCTCATTGCCCATTATCGCTGTAACATACTCCCTGTTAAAGGGTAGAAAAAGCCCAGTTACACCATGCTGGTCATAGGTGAACATTCTGTTGCCCAATTGTCCGGTTTTGGCAAGGGAGAGATTAAGCATGGCCAGTGAAAGAAAGTTGCGTGGAGCATTTCTTTCAGCATATTTCTGAATATCATTCCATCTTTCGTTCCTTGCCAGGTAATCATAAGTCATTATCTCTTCAGCCTCAAAATTTGCAAAACTCCTGAATCCAAGCCAGCACAAAACAGCAAAAGTTGAAATCTGTAATGCCAGGTATCTCTTTAATTGTTTTTCTTTCGGTGAAATAAAATGAACCATAAGAAGTAGAGGCGGTAATAGGAACAGAACCAGGACTGCTGTTGGGATGGTGGTGACTATGTTATAGTAGAACTCGCTCATGAATGTCATCATAAATGGCTGAAGGATCAGATATTGTCTCACAAGAATAGGAATCGCTGCAGCAATAAGGATGTAGGAAATAAAATACCATCCCTTGAGATCATATCCACTTGCTGCATCCTTACCTTTGCTTTTCTTTTTCCGCGAAATGAGATAAAGGAAAAACTCATAAACAAGCATTAATAGAAGCAGGCTTAAGAATGATCCGCCTGCCAGCCAGTAAGTAAGCGGAATAAGGATTAGTCCGGTTATAAACCTGGTTTTGTCATCCCGGGTTCTTACATATACAAGCCCCCCCAGAATCCCAAGTATAAAACCCGTGATTGCCGATAATGGATAGAATTCATTGCACAGGATCATACCAGCCAGTAGTGACGGGATAAAACTAAACGGGAATAATAAAGGACTGGAATTAACTTTGCTTAGTATCCTTTTCATGACCTGCTGAAGTGCAAAGAGCAATCCGGTAATGATTAACGGTCCTGCCGGTGAGAGGTAATAAAACTGAGTAAGGAATCCACCGATCCATCCCGAGAAGCCACCTGGATATCCAATTTTTGAAATAAAAGAGTCACCTGTCAGGAGGAACAGCTGAAACTGCTCCTCAAAATGGAGGTGGCTGTTGTAAAAAAATGTAAAAAAGACAAATATTCCGGTAAAGAAAACACCGGAAAACAGATTTTCTGAATATTTAACAATCTTATTATTGTCCATAAATATCAGTAGCTGACTTCAGTGGCAAATCTACATTATTTATTTATAGTTTTCGACTAAAAAAAGGAGATCCTCATTCCTCCGCCATACCGATACCTATCAACGCGGATCCATTCGGAATATCAATTTATTTTGTTGTATAGGGGAGGTTGAGAGAAAGGACGCTATGGCGGCACTATTCCTCTCCAAGCAGCTGGTTTGCAGCCAGTACAAGGAACATGAAGTTGGTAGCTCCCCCTCCCATTACATACTCCTGCTGCTGCCACAGGTATGGCCATTCGAGCAGTTCCGGAAAGTCAGGCCTGATAAGGGCAGTCCCTGATGATACACCGCCGGGAATATATGACCAGTCGGCCCTGTTAACGCCATAAGCCACAGTTGTTGATCTTGCTCCGACACCTGAAGCAAATGAGGATGTATTTTCTCCGGGATGAACGCCGAGTATAAAATTAAGGGCATTGAAGATCGGAGCCGATGCGAAAATATCAGGGAAAGCAGTGTGAAGATAATACTGCCTAACTCCAAAGGACTGGATATCCCATCCGGCTCCCCATATATTAGGCCTGTACGGGACTCCGAAAGGGGTTTCTGATGCCTGCTTCATTATATCTTCCGACAGGCTTTTTGCAGCATTTTTTATGGCGGCTGTGAATTCAGGTCTGTCGATCTTTTTAAGTGTGCGTCCTATGAGCCATCCAAGATCACGAATCCCTTTAATAACTGCTGCTTCATTTTGCAGTATGTAATTTTTATACTGATCTTCTCCGGTTGTTAAAAAAAGTTCTGATGCTGCATGAATCTTTGAATTGATGGCCCTGCCTGTCAGCTGGTAGTCATAAGAATATATTGTCTTTGCCACATTGAGGCATTGCAGGCTGAGGGTGTCATTAAATCCTTTCAGTGCTCTGGCAGCCGCAGCCAGGTGAGCTGCAGTTGTAAGCTCGCGTGAAGGATTGTTCTCAGTAAATACCCACCTGTCATCAGGAACTGATGATAAAGATCCTGTCCTTTCCCTGCCAGTGAGATCTTTATTATAGATTAGGCCATCTGTCATTGTCGATCCGTCACCAAGCAAAACATACTGCCTCTTATCCGATTCTATTATCCCCCTGTAAAGGCGGCCAAGGTTTTTATAACCGCCTACAACTGAAAGAACGCCATGCTCTATTTGCTGAAGAAGGTCAGGCTTCCCGTCGGGCTGGTGAATTTCAACAATATGAGTTTTCTGGTCGACATAGGTTTCATCATATTTAACGTTGAAAGCTTCATAGGCCATTATCAGTATATAAACTTCACCGCTTTGCGATTCGACACGCAGATCATAATCACCAGCATCATGCCATCCGCCAATATTTAGTCCAGCAACATGATCACCTGATTTGAAATCAGTGAGTGTAGAGTTCCCCTGCACATACCCGTCAAAATGGTTATAGTCCACAGGAGCCATCAGTGCATCATCCATATGGCACATCCCATGCCAGACACGATATTTTTCATTCACTCGCATGTGGCACATCTGTATAGGAAGAAAATACTCCAGAGTGGGTTGCCATACATTCCGCTTAAATAAATCCGAATCTATCCTGAAAAGCTGTGACTTCTCATTGCCGTATTTGATGAAATAAAGTCCTTCCTGTTTAACAGAGGAGAAATTGAATTTCAGATAATTGTATCTGAGGAAAGATCCCCAGAGTTCAGGTTTCCTTACTGTCAGTAAAGTGTTCTTACCGTTTTCCCCGACTGATACAAGGATCGGATCTACTGTTTTAGCTTCATTTTTATCAACTTCAATAATTGCCACTTTCTCCTGGCCGGGATGATAGCCTATCTGCGAAACATGGATGACAGGAGTGCTTTTCCATCCGGCAACAACGTTAGGAGTTATAATCCACTCAACTGCATTTTTCGCTGCTCCTTCTGCAACAACCGACCGTACGACAAACCAGCCGTTGTTATGTACATACCTTCCATCGAGTAGCTGAAGATCGCCAGTTTTTGATTCAATTGACATCCTTAGAAGATCGCTTTCGGGTGCCACTACAAGTTTTTTACCGATTGCCATGGGTTGTCCGGCCACAATTTCATTTTTGTCGTCCGTCATTGCAGGACCGTTTGCCTGCCTCGGGAAAATTCCTGTTTGTTTGTCCATATACCAGCTCTTGCCAAAAAGAACTCCTGGGAATAGTTCCATATTAAAGCCCACCTTCCCGAGAAACTCCTTCGGGACAGGATTTTCAAGGTCGACAGTGATTATTACTGATTGACCCTGCGATCTGACGTTTACGGTATAGGAGAGATTCAGGTCGGGGTATTCGATCGGATTAAATCCCTTACGGTTTATAGCAGGATCGGGGTAAGAAAGCCTTACTGTTATAACGTTTCCTGCAGCATCAATTTTTCTTTCAATCTGCTTAGGTATCGGCTGCCATTGTCCGGGTGTCTCATCGAGCCTTATATCTCCATTGGTTGCCAGCCTCTTTCCATGCATAATGACCGCAACACCTCCCTGGTGCCCTTCAGGATAAATATCCTGGAAAGCCATAACATTAACACCACCTCTTTCGAAATACTCGAGTTTGTTCAGAACAAAGGAGGACTGCTGGGAAAAACTCAGCTGAAAAAACAACAGAAATCCTGAAAACAGCAATAATTTTCTCATCTCTTTCTAATAAAGTTTAACTTAACAAAATCTTAGGACTAATGTCCTAAAACAATTAATTATCCCTAGAAGCTTTCGTAAAAGTTAACTCCCTCCCTCCCGCCAGGTCGGGAAAGAGGTGGTTGATTTTAATGCCCTCTACTCTATTGTTTCCTAATCCATACAATTGAACCATCAGCAGGATTTGGCCGTTCCGGTTTGTCAGTCGATCCTATTGTGTTCCGGTTATTCCTCGTATAATTCGGGATTGATATCAGTGGTGAACCATCAGCCCATTTGCCATTAATTACCATAACGCCGCCAAGAAGATCTTTTTTCCATTCAAGTGAAAGAGGTCCGGTACCAATATATTTATCAATATCAGGCTGATCGGCTTTCTCGACGTTATAGATGAGGGGACCGTAACGCAAAGCTACCCTGCCTCTGTCGGCAGATATTCTTTCATCAGCCGTTAAAGTCTGGATCTCCATAGGCAGCTCAAGATCAATCCTGTCTCCGGTTTTCCATGTACGATTTATTTCAGCATAGCCATTGACGATTTTTTTCGGAATTGGTTTGCCGTTTACTGAAAGTGACTTCAACCCATTTACTGAAGGAACTGCAGTATATAAACCACTGGTGGTACGGTCAGGAACTCTTACATAAACTGTAAGTTTTGTTGTTCTGCCGGGATTTACGATCAGTGTAACTTTGCCACTCCAGGGATAATCTGTTTTCTGGATCATTTCGATATCCGTACCTGCAACTTTTTCAACTTTAATAGAACTTCCAATATACATATTGACATACAGATCATCTTTCCCCTTGACATAAGTCCAGGTTGGAATCATGAGAAGTGTCCTGGGAATATTTCCGACACAACACGGACATACATGCCATGAATAGCGCGACTGGCCCGAATTAAGAGGATTGTCGTAAAAGAAATTCTTACCTTCCTGATCAAGCGATCCGAGCAGGGCATTGTACATCGTTTCCTCATAAAGGTCAGCATATTTTGCATCATGATATGCAAGGTTCATCTTATATTGAAAGAAGATCAGCCCGCAGCTTGAACAGGATTCGCAATAAGCGCTGTTGCCAAGCGAATAATCGGGGCCGAATCCTTCCGCAGTCTCCCCGCTCCCGATCCCGCCGGTAACATAATATTTCTTGTTTACAATGTTGTTCCATAATGACATTACAGCACTCTGGTAATCAACATCACCGGTTTCGGCCGCAATATCTGCCATACCTGAATAGCTGTAAACAGCCCTCACTGCATGACCTACTGCTTCATATTGCTGCTGGACAGGGACATGGCTCTGATCATATTCACTGCCGTTCTTCCGGTTGTCGAGGAGGAATTTTGCCAGGCTGATATAGCTGTCCCCATGTTTGTTCCCTTCCATATCGTTCACGAACCTGCCGAAACGGACCAACGCCTGTTCCATCTCCTGGTGGCCGTCGTACCACTCCTTTTTACCAGGCCCGATATTTGCTACCCAGCAGTCGGCAAGCTTCTTAGCAGCATCGTACAGTCGTTTGTCCTTACCTTCAGTAAGTGTAAAGTGATTAATTGCTGATTCAAGAAAATATCCTGCAACATATCCTTCATGATTACCCCTGGTTTCAACAGCCCATTTCGATTTCCATCTAACGGTATCTCTGAGAGTAAAGGCTGTCTGAAGGTACCCATCGGGCTCCTGGGCTGCAAGTATGATCGGAATCCATTTTTCAAGCGTTGCTTTCATTTTTTCCTGAGCAGCAATTATTTCCCTGTCTCCCTGGGGATCGATCATCAGGGCAATGCTCATCGACTCGACAGTCTGATGAATCCATGCATTTGAGAACACATATCCTTTATGTTTTCCATGAGGTTCTCCACGCAAAGCCTTGCCCGCTTCAATAAAGTTATCGAGCCCGCCTTCCCCGAGCTTAAGGTCGGTCCGGTTGATCTGGTCAATGCACCATGGTATCCAATTTACAATCATTGCTTTAGCCCTGGCATTCCATAACGGGCTGTCAATTTTATACCTTTTTGTATAAACAACATCAAGACGTTCAGGAGGGGGAGGTGAAGTTACTTTTACTATAAGCTCCGATGTTGATGACAGATCTCCTTCTTCTGCAATCATGCTTATTATATATTCGCCTTTTAAAGAGAAAACAGCATTAGTTGCCAGCTCTCCCGGATTGTCAAAAACAACATTGCCCGGTCCCGACTTCTTTTTCCAGGTAATTTTTGTAACAGGAGTAACAGATTTTGTCCTGCCCGACAAATATGTTTTCCCGCCGATAATCACCGAGCGATCAGGTCCAGCAAGCGCTATTGGAGGGTGATTAGGCGAATTATCTGCTTGAAATATCATCCATTCAAGAATTGTCCCGGGAAACCTGTCTGCAGAATCGACCTCAAGTCTCAGTTTTGTAGTTTGAACGGGTTCAAATGTTGTTAGATTATATTTATTGGTTTCCAGGCCGAGGCCGGCAGCATTTTTAACAGGGACAAAATCATTCCCATCCCAATATTTTATTCTGTAAGCATAAGGCAGCCTCAGGGTGTTTCCATAATTCCACCAGAAAACAGCAATCCCTTTGGCTGTTACCGGTTGTATCCAGTCATACTGTATCCATTGGGTTGAAAGACGCAATGGGGATCTGTTGCCGCCACTCCTCATACCAGTAGCGCTAGCAATCGTAACCCCATCATTCAGAAAATTGTATGATGTCACATATCGGGCTGAACCCAAGGTTGTTGCAACAAAAGCAAGGTTATTACCGGAGGGTTGGGCGGTTGTTATCTGGATAAAAAAGTTTGTACAAATAGTCATAAGAATTACTAATATCGAGATCCGCAATGAGTAAGTTTGTTTCATATCATGTTTTTTTATTAAAGATAACAATGATTTTAAAAGTTAGAGAATGTCTCCAAGGAAACATCCTTTCCCATATTGGTTCCTGAACCCTAACCCATCCCTTCCTCTAAACTTTAAGGCATGTGACCTAAACACATGATTTACTGCATTTTACTTATTAATTTTTGCCTAAAGGAAGGAGATTCCTCGCTGGAACTCGAAATGACATGGCTTTATTTGTGGTGTGGGGGGAAGAAGTGGCGATTCATAAAAATCTACAATTTTCATACTTTTAATTATTCTTCGAATCGCCTCTTCTTCCCCTTACTCCCAAAATATCACCTGTCATGCCGAACGAAGTGAGGCATCTCCATCCGATTTACTGGTCATTATTATGCTTTTCATCAATTAATCCAGCTCATGGATCCCTGGTTCAGGGGAAGAACCCTGAGGGACCGGATTTCCGAAAAAGTCCTTTAAAGGAGGATCGAACCCATACATTGATATAATCTTTACACCGCTATCCCTTAGTTGTGAACCGGATTGAAGCTTTAATCCTTCAAGTGTATTCAGTTTGTACGGATCGGTTAATTCAGTTGTTAAAGGACCCTTTAAAACAGGATCAGTAATACTCCGCCATACATTTCCCGTGAAACTGCTTCCACTGTTCTTACCGGTAATTCTCTGATCTGATACCAGAAAGATATTGTTACTGAAAAGAAAATTCTCATGCTCAGAAGCATTTTCGAAGCTTATAGCAGGTGCTGATTTACTGTAAGCTACATTGTTATAAATATAACAATCGGCAAGCTGTTTGCTTTCGTCTGATCCGTTCCAGATGAAGAAGCTGCCTGCTCCTTCGGTTGTATGAGCATCATTTATACTTACACAGTAACGTATAATATTATTTGACCAGACAGATGCTCCCCAATATTGAAACAACCCATAGCCGGCACCCTCATTTTCATATGATAAGCAATACTGAACCAGCGAATTGGTTACACCCCCGTCGAGGTCAAAGCCGCCACCATCCTTACCTCCTTTGGATGTCTTGTTCCTGTAACTAATGCAATACTGGATAGTAACATGATCGCTTTGCCATGTCCAGATGCCAACCGGACCATTCCCCTGGCGGGGCATATCCCATCCGTTGTTGGTTGCTGTGCAATGATCAATAAGTACGCTGTCCGAAACTCCCACAAGTATTCCGTTCCCGCTATGGTTATCGAGCCTTGTCGGATCGCCTGGATTGTTTTCGGCTTTACAATCCCTTATTATTATGTTTTCAGATGAATCCTGATTGGAACCCATAATATTGATGCCGCTGAAACCATTGTCATAAGCAAAAACTTTCAGGACTTTAGTATCCTTGCAGTTGTAAAGATCCACTCCCGATTTCTGGAAACCCTCAACATAAATATTCTCAACGATACACCCGATATTGTTTACCAGCCAAAGTCCATTTGTTGTGTTTCCGTCTTTGCGTCCTGAGCCCTTCAGATCAAGATTATTAATACGTACATTCTTACTATTTTCTATACGTACAGATTCCTTGTTCCCACCGTTGATAACTGCTCTGCCTTCACCGTAAGAGCTTATGAGAATGGGAACTGAATCTGCACCCTGAATATTATTTAGGATCAAAGTCCCTTCAAACACCTGGGCACCGGCAAAAAAGATACTCCCAGGCTTAATCTGGACTCGTTTATTTGCTTCTGAAATTGATTTCAGTGGTTTTTTGAGTGTGCCAGGGTATTTGTCGTTGCCGGTTTTATTGTTGATGTAAATCTCATTGACAGAAATATTCGAACAACTAAAACAGGTGGTGGAAAGAATTAATATCAGAAGAAACAGTTTCTTATTCATTTATTTGAAATTTAAGGACTAAAGTCCGGGTCGGTTCGGTATCTATAAACCACGGCTTAAAAGCCGTGGTTTATGCACTGAAATCAAGTCTTATCTACATTCTCAATCCCCGGCTTTTAAGCCGGGGATAATCAAAAATACAACCGGGACTTTAGTCCCTTTACTCAACAATCCATTCATAAATACCTGCCGAAAATTCCTTGTTCAGTTTAACATTGATCTTAACAGCGGATGGTTTAATGGCTTCAAACTCCAGCGAATCCCATCCGTCTTTCGTAACAGTGTGTGTTGATTTTGCCTTCACAGATTTCCAGGTGTTCCCTGACTGATATTGAATTTCCCATTCATCGGGAACTCTGCAGCCTCCATCAGGGCCATCATCAAACCAGTAAACCTTTGTTTTTGTGATTGTTTCCGGCTTTTCAAAATCATATTGCAGGTATACCCATTGATCCTTGTCGGGCCACCAGTGATAATACGACACCGAATGATCATTTGAGTTCTCTGGCTCAATCTGATCATTAACAGCATTTATCGCCCTTGTCATTTTGTTTCCCGAAACTTTGCTGCGATATGCTATTGTGGGTGCTGGAAGGGGTCTGGCGCTTTCTGTGCCAGATGGAAGCCAGACCATCATCTGACCAGGCCCACGGTTATTCCAGAGAGCATAAGGGATCAAGGTAACGCTCTCTTTTTCAGATGTTTCAATTTTACCATCCAGAGTTTTGCTGGTCTGGCGTCCTGAAGTTTTAATAACCTGGGTACCCCCCAGCAGATCAGCAACAAATTCAGTATTAAAAGTCGAACCCTTATCTACAACCAGGTTAAGAACCTTCCCATCTTTATTATCAGGCCATTCGGCACAATAAATTACCGGGCCCCTCTGGACAGCCATTTTAAAAAGATCATCCTTAATCCTTTCATCAGCAACTACAGTCCTGACAGGCATTTGAAGATCGAGCAGTACCTTATCTCCCATATCCCATTTTCTGTCAATTAAAACATATCCATTTACTATTTCCGGAGTCAATGGCTCTCCGTTTACCGTAAGTTTGAAAGATCCATTATCCTTATCCGAAAATTTGTACAGACCTCCAGGAATAGCTTCATTGCGGGCCCATCCCGGAATTCGAAGCTTTAGTTTGAACCTGCCTTGCGATTCGGGGTCAATTGCAATTTCAACCTTTCCATTCCATGGGAAGTCAGAATTCTGGGAAACTTTAATTTTCCTGTTCCCGAGCAAAATATCCGCCTCATTTGATAAATAAAGGTTCACATACAGTTCATCCTTTGCTACCCCATAAATATACCCGGGAATTGCAGGAACAAACCTTGCCACATTCGATGGACAGCAGGCACATCCAAACCAGGCCTGGCGCTCATGCTGTCCGTTCGATTCAAGCGGATTCGGGTAAAAGAACCTGTCTGCAGAAAGAGATACACCGGAAAGCATAGAGTTATACAGGGTCTTCTCAAGTATGTCAATGTACTTTCCGTCCCCATGCAAAAGGAATAGTCGGTGATTGAAGAAAATATCTCCTATTGATGCACAAGTTTCACAATAGGCTGACATATTAGGTAAAACAAACGGATCGGCAAATCCTTCATTTCCTCCTGTTGCACCGATTCCTCCGGTTAAATATATCTTACCACCCACTATATCTTCCCATATGCTGGTTATAGCATTCAGATAGGCATCATTTTTTTCAATTGCAGCAATGTCGGCCATACCTGAATACATGTATGTTGCCCTTACTGCATGACCAACTGCCTCCGTCTGGTCAACGACTCTCTTGTTTGCCTGGTTGTAGGCATCTCCCTTTGGACCACGGATATCCAGAAAGAACTTGGCGAGATCAAGATATTTTTTATCACCAGTTGTTCTGTAAAGCTTAACAAGTCCCATTTCAATAACCTGGTGACCTGGATATACTTTTACCTTATCCGGACCAAAATCCTTATTCACCAGATCAGCCGATTTGATAGCAATGTCCAGCAGTGAACGCTTGCCGGTAGCCTGGTAGTGAGCTACAGCAGCCTCATAAAGATGACCAAGGTTATAGAGCTCATGACTGAGAATTGAATCCAGCTCCCACCTGTTTTTGCTTGCCCATTCATGCAATCCTTTACCGCCATGCATTTCAGCTATTGTCCGGTTGGTATATAGATAGCCGTCATCCTCCTGGGCAAGGCCTATTTTCCGGATCAGTGTATCAAGATAAGCATCAAGTTTCGGATCGGGATATGTCTGGAGTGAATAGCTTGCCCCTTCTATGATCTTGAAAACGTCGGAATCATCGAAAGGATAAATAGTTTTAAATGCTCCTGTGTCCAGTCCTCCGGCAATTTCAAAGTTCTTCACCCGGCCTGAGGATTCACAATAGGAGAATGCTATAGGGATAGTAACCGTTGCATTTTTTCTAATCCGCGGAGCCCAGAAATTATCAGTAAGCTTGACCGATGTAAACGGAACCGGCTGAATAGGATAATCGGCATCAGTGTTTTTGCTGCAACTGTTAATAAGTGCTGCAATACCTGCGATTGCTATCAAGTGTTTTAAATACTGCTTCATAAATATTATTTCGGGTTTTTATGTTCTATCTAAAATTTCGGCCTCTCCCCCTAAATTACTCTCTCCTTGTTTTTTCGGCCTCACCCCCTAAATCCCCCTCTCCCGGGAGAGAGGGGCACTTTAAAATAACTGTTTTTAAAGCCCCTCCCTCACCGGGGGAGGGGTTTGGGGAGAGGTATTTAACAAATTATTTCGTTAACTCCAGAACGACCACCGATTTTGATGGCATTGTCACTGTCAGAACACCATCCTTGTAAGTAAATCCGTTAAATGATGCTGGCTTCACTTTATCGCCAGCTTCAAATGTATTCAATGCGATCATTGTATCCGAAGTAAGAACTTCGCCTGTTATCTTTTTGTATGTTTCACCAATTACCGGACAGGTGACCACAATTGGCTTGTTCGGATTGAGATTCGCAAGTGAAATATGAACCCTCCCACTCTTATCAACTGATGCAGAAGCGGAAATAGCCTGGATCTTTCTATCACCAAATGCATAATCCTCGCACCTCAGATCAGTTTTAAGAAGCTGAGCCTCCTGGTGGACCCTGAACATCCTGAATACATGATAAGTAGGTGTAAGAACCATCTTGTCATCCTTTGTGAGAATAACCGACTGAAGTACATTTACCATCTGCGCAAGGTTTGCAACCCTGACTCTTTCGGCATGCTGGTTGAAAATATTCAGATGAATTGCTGCTGTCAATGCATCCCTGAGGGTGTTTTGCTGGTACAAAAATCCCGGATTTGTGCCAGGTTCGACATCGTACCAGTTACCCCATTCATCCACAACAAGCCCTTTTGTTTTCTGAGGATCATAGCGGTCCATAATTGCCTCATGTCCTTTAATTATCTCATCCATCTGAAGGTTTGCCCTCATGGTCTTAAACCATGAGTTTTCGTCAAAAATTGTAGCCGATCCCTTACTTCTTCCCCATCCGTCCGGAACTGAATAATAATGAATCGACAACCCCTGGAATCTTCCCCGTGATGCCGGATCCTTCATCAAGGTCTCAGTCCATGCGACATTGTAGTCTGAAGGTCCGCAGGCCACCCGGTAAAGACGATTGCCACTATAATTATTAAGGTACGTTGAAAACTGCCTCATCACATCGGTATAAAATTCAGCTGTCATATTTCCCCCGCAGCCCCAGTTCTCGTTGCCTATTGCCCAATATTTTACTTTCCAGGGCTGTTCCCTTCCGTTTTCCTTCCGGAGCCTGGTCATCGGAGAGTCAGAGTCTGAAGTAAGGTATTCAACCCATTCTGCCATCTCCCTTATAGTCCCGGAACCAACATTTCCGTTTATATAAGCATCGCAGTCGAGCAATTCAGTAAGTTTCATGAATTCATGAGTTCCGAATGAATTGTCTTCAGTAACCCCACCCCAGTGAGTGTTTACTATGGAGGCGCGCTTTTCCTGCGGACCAATACCATCTCTCCAGTGATATGTGTCGGCAAAGCATCCGCCAGGCCACCTGAGGTTGGGGACCTTTATCTCGCGCAAAGCGAAAAGAACATCATTTCTGATCCCATAGGTATTTGGAATCTTTGAATTCAGTCCTACCCACAGGCCTTCATAGATACATCTTCCAAGATGTTCAGAAAAGTGGCCGTAGATATCCTTGCTGATAACAGTCCCGGGATTATTTGCAACCACTACAAACTGGTTGACGAGAACAGAATTTTCTTTTTGAGCAGAGGCAATGAAGCCAATCTGAAAAAGAAAAACAAAAATGAGAAATATTGATTTTTGCATTTTGATATGTATTAAATTAATTATATACTTTTCTCATTCGACCTCGCCCCCTAAATCCCCCTCTCCCAGGAGAGAGGGGGACTTTAGATTCACTGTTATTGAAGCCCCTCCCTCTTTAGGGGAGGGGTTTGGGGAGAGGCCAATTAGTCAAAGCATTAAAGGTTGAAAAGGCTTATTTCAGTTCATTTTCAATGAATGCTCCCAACTTTTTATACTTAAGATATAGCTTCTCATATCTTTTAGCTCTTACAGGATCGGGAATGTATTCCTTCTCAAATCCCCCTCCCATAGCTTGCTGTGCAGTTCCAATATCCTTGTGAACACCAGCCATAACCGATGCAGCCATTGCAGAACCGAGTGCGCAAGTCTGATCGGAGCTTGCTACCTTTATTGGCATATTAAGTACATCTGCAACTATCTGCATAACGAACGGATTCTTTTTTGCCACTCCTCCTATTGCAATTACTCCGTCAATACGCACCCCTTCAGAGACAAAGCGGTCATTGATCATTTTTGATCCGAAAGCCGTTGCCTCAACCAGCGACTTAAATATTCTTGGGGCATCTGAACCCAGCGACAACCCTGAGATTGCTCCTTTCAGTTCCTGATTTGCATAGGGAGTGCGTCGTCCGTTAAGCCAGTCAAGAGCAACTATCGCTGTTTCTTCATCTGCCAGTGATTCGGCCTGATCACTTAGCCCGGATATTATACGGTCGGCAGTTTCAGAATTAATTCTCTCTTTTGTCTTTTCATCCAGCCAGTTCATCGAAGAGATTATTTCTGTAACAGGCCACATAAGTAGTTTGCCAAACCAGGCATAGATGTCGCCAAAGGCCGACTGTCCGGCTTCAAGTCCCAGCATCCCGGGAATTATGGAGCCATCAACCTGTCCGCATATTCCTGCAACAAGCTTATCTCCAACCTCATTCATTGGAGAAACAATCATATCGCATGTGGAGGTGCCCATTACTTTAAGAAGCTGATAGGGTTTTATCTGACCTCCTATGGCCCCAAGATGAGCATCAAAGGCTCCGGTTCCCACTTTTATGTTTGAAGGAAGACCAAGTCTGGTTGCCCACTCCTCAGATAGAGTACCGACACATACATCACAAGTGTAAGTATTACTGAATAATTTTTCTCTCAATCCCGAAAGGACGGGATCGAGCCTGGTCAGAAATTTATCTTCAGGAAGACCATTGAAGTCTTCGTGCCACATTGCCTTATGTCCTGCAGCACACCTACTTCTCTTCAAAGTCAGGGGGTCGGTGTTGCCTGTAAGCAACGCAGGTATCCAGTCGCAGTGCTCAACCCATGAAAAAGCATTTTCCCTGATTTTTCTACTTGAGCGCAATACATGCAGGATCTTTGCCCAGAACCATTCCGATGAGTAAACCCCACCCTCATATTTAGTGTAATCAGTTCCACCCCACGACTTCGACACTTCGTTTATCTCACCAGCTTCTTTTACAGCTGTATGATCCTTCCACAATATAAACATTGCATCCGGATCATTTTCAAAATACGGCTTCAGGGACAGGGGCAAACCCTCCTTATCGACGGCAACCGGTGTGGACCCTGTGGTATCAACTGTTATGCCGACGATATTGTGGATTACATCTGCCGATAGTCCTCTCATTGCTTCCTTTACTGAATGCTCCATCCCTTCAATATAATCAAGGGGGTGCTGACGGAAACGGTTTGCTGCAGGATCGCAGTATAATCCCTTCTTCCATCGGGGGTACTCAAAAACGGATGTTCCGACAGTCTCCCCATTTTCTGTATCAACCACAACTGAACGAACCGAATCTGTTCCATAATCGAGTCCGATTACATATTTCTTTGTCATATTATGAAATTTAATTTCGTTTCTTTTTTACCTGCCCATAATATGCATTCTTTCCGTGCTTACGGAGAAAGTGCTTTTCCAGGAGATTCTGATCAATAGGTTTGTCATGATTTAAAAGGACTGTATAGAATGCCATCCTGGCTATCTCCTCAAGTGCAACTGCATTGTAAACTGCCTCTCCGGCATCGAGACCCCAGCAGAATGGCCCATGACAGTTTACAAGTGCTGATGGAACTGCCAGTGGATCTGAATAACCAAGTCTCTCAACGATAACTTTTCCGGTATTCTGTTCATAGTCTGTCTTTATCTCCTGATCGGTAAGTTTACGGGTACATGGGACCTCTCCGTAATAGTGGTCGGCGTGGGTTGTACCGAAAGCGGGAATGTCTCTCCCTGCTTGTGCCCATGCGGTGGCGTATGCAGAATGCGTATGCACAACACCGCCGATTGAAGACCAGGTTTTATAGAGGAACAGGTGGGTGGGAGCGTCGGTTGACGGTTTGAATTTTCCTTCAACTGTATTTCCTTCTATATCTATAACAACCATATCTTCAGCTTTCATTGCCGCATAGCTTACTCCGGACGGCTTAATAACAACAAGACCGCTCTTATCGTCCTTTCCGCTTACATTACCCCATGTATGAATAACAAGTCCCTGTTTTACCAGGTCAATATTTGCCTGAAAAACAATCTTCTTCAATTTCTCCAGCATAACATTTTAAACTTTAAGTACTTTAAACTCTAGGTAATCCAGGCACTTCTTCAATTGACATCCAGGCTAAAGTCAAAGCCCTGCTTTTTATGGATCTGGTATCTCTCCTCGTTGAATTTATAGTAAAAAGCTCCTTTCTTTGAAGTCTCCCGTTCTTTTTCTTCCAGCTTTTCAAGAATGTTCATTGACAATATTTTTTTTCTGAAATTCCGTTTGTCGATCTCTCGCTGATAAATAGCTTCATAAAGGTTCTGAAGCTGAACAAGGGTAAATTTCTCAGGTAAAAGAGCAAATCCTATTGGCTTGACTTTGACCTGCATCTGGAGCACATTAAGTGCCCTGTTAACCATATCCCTGTGATCGAAAATCAGGTGGGGTAAACGAGCCAGCGACTGCCACTGTGCACCGTTCAGCTCCTTAAGTTTCCTGTCAATATCCTGGATTTTTATAAGAGTACTGTAGGATGTCGATATCACCCTTGCACCGGGATCCCTTTGAATTTCACCATAGGTAAATGATTGTTCCATATAGACATCCCTGAGTCCGGTAAGCTGGTAAAGTATACGGCAGGCAGCTTCATCAAGGCTTTCCTTTTCCCTTACAAAACCTCCGGCCAAAGACCATTTTCCCATAGCAGGCTCAAAGCTTCTCTTGATTAAAAGAAGCTTTATTTCCTTTTCAAGGATATCATAGCCAAAAATAATGCAATCGACGGCAACAAGATGTCTTGGATGTTCTGAATAGAGCTTCATAAGATATATTCAGATTAAAAACAGTTAGTAGAACAACAAAATCGGAATCAGATTAAATTATACCTCCTGAAATATGATAATAAATCTCGTTCCATCTGATTTCCTTCCTGAAAGCTGTAAGATCACATTTTTCATCGATCAGAAGAAATTCAATTCCCATCATTCCCGACAGGTCATCTAAGTATTCAGAATTAATTGCGGTACTGAAACCTGTATGATGGGCCCCTCCCGCTAGGATCCATGCTCCTGCCCCGGTCTTCAGGTCAGGCATTGGTTTCCATAGTACACTTGCTACCGGAAGGTTGGGCATATCAGGACAATCAACTACCTCCACTCTATTCACTATCATTCTGAACCTGTTGCCAAGATCTATTAGCGAGGCACAGATTGCCTTTCCAGTTGCCGATTTGAATACCAGCCTCGCAGGATCGGCTTTGCCCCCAATGGATAATGGGTGAACTTCGAGATAAGGCTTGTCAGATGCAATCGATGGGCAAACTTCGAGCATATGAGCACCCAGCACCCTCATTCCTGCTGGATCAAGGTGGTATGTGTAATCCTCCATGAATGAAGTCCCTCCGGGAAGTCTTGAAGCCATAACCTTCATCGACCTTACAAGCGCGGCAGTTTTCCAGTCACCCTCAGCTCCGAAACCGAATCCTTTTTCCATGAGCCTCTGGACAGCAAGACCAGGTAATTGCTTCAAACCATGAAGGTCCTCAAAGGTTGTTGTAAATGCCTTAAAATTACCGGCTTCCATAAATTTCTTCATTCCTGCTTCTATCCTGGCAGCATCCCGGAGAGTCTCAGATTTTTCAACATCCTTTGTCAGATTATATGATGCCCTGTACTCTTCGATCAGTTCATTAACTTCGTTCTCAGAGGCGGAATTTACAGCTGCGACAAGATCTCCGATTCCGTATCCATAAACTGAGTAACCCATTTTCATCTGAGCACTTACTTTATTCCCTTCAGTGACAGCTACATCGCGCATATTATCACCAAACCGGGCAATTTTCATATTTAGGGCATCATCGAATGCAGCAGCTGCTCTTGTCCAGACAGATATGCGCTCAACAGCCTCAGGATCATCCCAGTGCCCTACAACAACTTTACGGTTAAGACGCATTCTTGCTCCAATGAACCCGAACTCACGGTCGCCATGCGCCGATTGATTAAGATTCATAAAATCCATATCAATTGTATCCCATGGTATATCCCGGTTCAGTTGGGTATGAAAATGCAGAAATGGTTTGGATAGAACGCCAAGTCCCTTTATCCACATTTTCGCAGGGGAAAATGTATGCATCCATAAAATCAGCCCGATGCAATTCTTATTATTGTTTGCCTCTGAACAGAGTCCAAATATCGAATCGGGAGTGGTAAGGACCGGTTTGAAGATTATCCTTACGGGGATATTCGCTGCATTGTCAAGGGCTTCTGCAATAGCTTTTGAATCAGAAGCAACCTGGAGCAGTGTTTCAGGTCCGTACAGATGCTGACTTCCGGTGACGAACCAGACCTCTTTGCTGTTTAAGTTGTACATAATATTTCTGTTAATTGTTTAATGGCATAACGGCGTAAAGGCATAACGGCATAATGGCCAGGCCTACCAGAAGTATGCGTAAAATGCTATTATGATACATATTATAATCCCTGAGAAGAGCAAGTCCCAGTTGTTCCAGCTGGCTCGGGTAATAGCCTTTTGTTCTGCGGTTGTGGAACCGATGTATAATCCCTTTATAGCAACAGGATCTGCCCTGGGCGTAAAATAACTGACTATTATCATAAGAGTAATTATGACAAAGAAGAGTATTACTTCATAATTATAACCATTCATCTTGAGGAAAACAGAATAGAAAATGTTATCATGGCCCATTCCTTTACCAAAGATATTGAAGCCAAGCCTGGTCATGCCAAGGACGAATCCGGTTAAAAGTCCTATAAGCCCTGCTTTTGGAGTTATCTTTTTCGAAAGGATCCCCAGCAAAAATACTGCGGCAATTCCAGGTGCAAGCATTGCCTGGACATCCTGAAGATATGCATACAGGAATTTCCCAAGACCTTTCATAACAGGGATCCAGAGAATACCAAGTACAACAACTACCACAGTAGCAATACGCCCTACCCGTACAAGCTCTTTTTCAGGAGCCTGAGGCTTGTATTTCTGGTAGAAATCGACAGTAAAAAGTGTTGCCGAGGAATTGAACAGGGAAGCAAGTGAGCTCATCAGAGCTGCAAGAATGCCTCCCACAACAAGTCCCTTGAATCCTATCGGCAGAAGTTCCTTGACAAGTACGGAGAAAGCAGCATCAGAATTTGGCAATAAGATCATTCCCTTCGTCTTCATAGCAAAAGCGATCATACCAGGGATAAGGAAAATAAAAACGGGCAGAAGCTTAAATGTGGCACCAAGAATCGCGCCTCTTCTTGATTCAGTCTGGTTCCTTCCGGAGAGAACTCTCTGAACAATGAACTGGTCAGTGCACCAGTACCAGAATCCTATGATTGCTGAACCCAGTATTACTCCGGTCCAAGGGAAATCAGCATCCTTAGCTGACCTCATAAGGTGAGTCATTGTATCTCCCTCTGCATTTACAGGAACGGCACGGCATATTTCCATCATTTCGTTCCATCCTCCCAGTTTCTGAAGCCCAAGAATCAGGATCACAATTGAACCTATTAGCAAAATAGGGGTTTGCAAAACCGATGTAGCTAATACAGCTCTCATGCCCCCCAGAGTCGTATAAATGCCAGTCAGTACAACCAGTCCCACGGCACTGATCCAGAAGAAATCAATACCTAAAACTGATTCTATACCGAATACCTGCTTGAAAACTATTCCTCCAGCATAAACAGTAACAGCGACTTTTGTAAAGACATAGCTTACCAGCGAGATTACAGAAAGCACGCTCCTGGATTCTTTGTTATATCTTTTCTCCAGAAATTCGGGCATTGTGAATACTCCGCTTCGGGCGTAAAACGGTACAAAAAACCATCCCAGTATAAGTATGATCCACCCATGCATTTCCCAGTGGGCCATTGCCATACCGCTTGAAGCCCCTGCGCCTGCAAGTCCAACCAGGTGCTCTGATCCGATATTTGATGCAAAAATGGATGATCCGATTGCCAGCCATGTTGCATCACGCCCGGCAAGAAAATAATCTGTGGAAGTTTCAGTTTTTTTCCTTGTGACCCAAATAATTATAGCAATGAGTCCAAGACAAAACAGACCTAGAACGATCCAATCTAATATTCCCATAATTAGCGTTTTTAGTTATTTATATCTGATTATTCGAATTTCAAGAGGTTCAGGTTAAAGTAAACAGATATGAAACGTTCTTTCAAATTTAAAAAAATGTTTTTAAATGTACCTTATACACTTAAAAAATATTTTTATTGTTTATAATTCTCTTAACCTTACCTCCAGCTCCACCTCTAAAAGTTAAGGGAAGGAGTGAACCCTCAATGAAAGATCACGCCCACTCTTTCAGTGATTCCTGAATAAAATCAATGATCCTTTGATTTTCTGTTTTACCCGGACTGGTTATCGGGAATGATTCCCCGAATTTGAAATGGATTATTTTCTTGCTGTCAAGCGGTCCTAGTTCCTTAATAATTTTACCTTTTCCCCAGAAATCGGTCTTAAGGGCAAAAGGGACTACATTCACACCGGCCTTCTTTGCAAGCTTTATGCCAAGGGAGTTGAATTCCTCAGGCCTGAATTCTAAATTGCGGGTGCTCTGAGGGAAAATAATAATGGATGTCCCTTTTGAGAGGAGTTCCATCCCTTTTGTCATTACCTCTTCAAAGTCTTTTCTGGGGTCTTTCCTTCCGACAACAATCGGATCTCTCGATCTCATAACATGACCAAAGAGAGGATGACGAACAAGACTCTCCTTTACAACAAAAGTAACTTCTCGGTGAGGGGCAATAATTCCTGGCAGAACCATTGTCTCAAGAGTGCTCATATGGTTGCCGATAAATATTACCGGTCCGGGATCCTTTGAAATATTTTCCATCCCTGAAATCCGGTACACCCCACCGGCTTTTTCTATAAACCGGAAAATATATATGGATGAATCAGCCCATGCTTTTGTATCATAATTCCCTTTTATTGCCTCTCTTCTTGTTTTAAGGACAACTTCTGCATATTTAAGGGTAAAATAGAGCCTGTTGCAATGAATTATTTTGTCCCAGAGACTTTTCTCCCCACCTGTGGGTGTGTTATATATATATGAGTCAAAATATCCGTAATTGATCATCTGGAATTATAACAGTTTTTGCTTGTTCTCACTATACAATTTTAAACCGTCTGATATTATATCGTAAGCCTTTTCACGGTTGATAAACTCCTCAACTGTAACATTTTTATGTTCGAGCTTTTTATAATCCTCAAAGAATTTCCTAAGTTCAACAAGGGTATGAGGTGGCAGTTCGGAAAGCTCATTGATATAATTGACCGACATATCATTTCTGGCAACAGAAATGATCTTGACATCCCTTTCTTCCTGATCAATCATCTCCATGGCCCCTATCACCTTTGCTTCAATTATGCAAGATGGGAAAACATCAATTGAACAGATTACCAGTATATCAAGCGGATCGTGATCGTCACAATAAGTTTGCGGGATAAATCCGTAATTAGCCGGGTAATGAACCGAGGAAAAGAGGACCCTGTCGAGTCGCAAAATGCCGGACTCTTTATCAAGTTCATATTTCCCTTTTGATCCCTTAGGTATTTCAATGAAACACCTGACACAGGCAGGAACCTCTTCTCCCGGATCTATCCCATGCCATGGATTGACAGTTGAAATATAATTCTTCATAGGTCAGGCTGTTGAGTGTAATACTAACCCGAAAATTGACTTATACAAATCTAATATTAAAATTGTAAATTTATCCGGTCATCAAATCGTTAATATGTTCTCAGCTCTTATTTTATGAAGCTTTCTTTAATTGATGCAGTTGTTTTTTTTGTGCTGGTAATAGGGAATGTGGTCTTTGGCGCCTCATTTTTCTTCCGTAATAAAACATCAGATCAGTTTACCACCGGTGGCGGAAAGATTCCTTCATGGGCTGTCGGCATGTCAATCTTTGCAACATTTGTAAGCAGTATAAGCTTCCTGGCACTTCCCGGTAAAGCATTTGCATCAAACTGGAATGCCTTAGTATTCAGCCTGTCAATTCCATTTGCCTCTTTCGCAGCAGTGAAATTCTTCGTCCCTCTTTACAGGAGTGTCGGAAACGTATCGGCTTACTATTTCCTGGAGCTTCGTTTCGGACCCTGGGCACGGCTGTATGCTTCTGCCTGCTATATCCTTACTCAATTGATGCGCACAGGTGCAATCCTTTTACTTCTGGCACTCCCTGTGAATGCTTTGTTCGGATGGAATGTGAAAACAGTGATCATAATAACCGGACTTGCGGTTATTTTATACTCTATGCTTGGAGGAATAAAGGCTGTGATCTGGACTGATACAATCCAGGGAATTATTTTGATTGCGGGAGCTTTAATCTGTGCTGTTTATCTGACATTCCAGATACCCGGAGGAGTGACGAGGCTTTTTGAAATAGCTTCCGAAAATCAAAAATTCAGTCTTGGAAGCTTCGGACCAAGCCTGAGGGATTCCACTTTCTGGGTAGTACTGATCTATGGATTATTCATCAACCTTCAGAACTATGGAATAGATCAGAACTATATTCAAAGGTATATGACGACCGGTTCAGAAAAGGAGGCCAAATCCTCAGCACTATTCGGTTCATTGCTCTATATCCCGGTTTCAATTCTATTTTTTTATATAGGCACAGCTCTGTTTTCGTACTATACTGCACAACCTGAGATGCTCCCAGATAGCCTGAAGTTACAGGGAGCCGGAGATAAAGTATTCCCATACTTCATTGCCACCGGACTTCCTGCCGGCCTGACCGGTCTTCTGATAGCGGCAATATTTTCAGCCGGCATGAGTACGGTCTCAACAAGTCTGAACAGTACTGCAACAATTGTACTGTCTGATTACTATAAAAGATATTTTGACAAAGGCGCCGCTGAAAAATCTTCAATGAAGGTACTCCATTTCTCATCCTTTATAACAGGTATATTTGGGATCGGAATTGCACTCTTGCTTGTCGGCGTTGAAAGCGTTCTTGATGCCTGGTGGGCACTGGCCTCCATTTTCAGTGGCGGGATGCTTGGTCTTTTCCTCCTGGGATATGTTTCGAAAACTGCCAGAAAAGCTGACGCCGTAATAGGAGTTATAATTGGTGTTCTGCTTATTGTATGGATGAGCCTCTCACCAATCTGTTTTACGGAGGGTAACTTTCTGACATTTCGAAGCCCGTTTCACAGCAATCTGACAATTGTTTTTGGAACAATAACGGTATTCATGGTAGGATTTTTGATCAACAAGTTGTTTCACCCTCAACCTCCTAAGGGGACAATGCCCCCATCCCCCTAAAGGGGGCTTGTTAACCTTAAGGATTTAACCCCCCCTTCTTCGCCTTTGCGTAGCCGCTTCGGCGGAGCAAGGCAGGGGGGCAGGGGGAGAAATAAAGGAAAGTGAAAAAAATGATATACAATCTCTAATTCATAATAGAATGAAAAAGACATTAATAATTGCTGCATCACTTTTGATAGGTAATTATATTTTCTCCCAAAACCTTTACAAAGGCGGCAAGTGCATTATCAAATCAGAATTTATTTATCAGTCGGAAGAAGTCAAGTTCCCGAGCTGTCATGCTTCAACAATTGCAGAAACGTCTGACGGGCTTATTGCTGCATGGTTTGGAGGTACAGCCGAGAGGAATCCTGATGTCGGAATATGGATAAGCCGCTTCACTGATGGGAAATGGTCAAAACCTGAAGAAGCAGCTAACGGGATTAGGGAAAACAATAAACGATACCCTTGCTGGAATCCGGTTCTTTATAATTCCGGAGATGAGATACTTCTTTTTTATAAAGTCGGACCAAGCCCTTCTGAATGGTGGGGAGAGCTTATTATCTCGGATGATAACGGTATTTCGTGGTCTGCATCGCATAAGCTCCCTGATGGGATTGCCGGGCCTGTTAAAAATAAGCCTGTGCTTCTGAAAAATGGGGTACTTCTTTGTCCTTCAAGTTCTGAAAATGATGGGTGGCGGGTGCATATGGAAATGACTCCTGACAATGGAATAACATGGACCAGAACCAGTGAATTAAATGATAAGAAAATAGCAGCAATCCAGCCATCGGTATTGCTATATCCTTCAGGAAAATTGCAGATTTTATGCCGTAGCAAACAATCTAAGGTATTGACCTCCTGGTCGGAAGATAACGGAGCAAGCTGGACAGACCTCGTGCCTTCTTCAATCCCGAATCCAAACTCCGGGATTGATGCTGTGTCGCTGAAAGACGGAAGGCATCTGCTTATATACAATCACCTTACATCGGGGCGCAACATGCTGAATGCGGCAATTTCGGATGATGGTATAAACTGGAAATCTGCCGCACTTCTTGAAAACGATATAAAAGACACCGAATACTCCTACCCGGCCGTGATTCAATCAAAAGATAATATGATCCACATTACATATACATGGAACAGGAAGCTCATAAAACATGTTGTTATTGATCCTGCACTTATCGAGGCAAGATCATTTACCAGCGGAGCCTGGCCTTTGGAACAGCAGATTAAATAGCTATTTTCCCAGGAGAGGCAATACTAGAAGTGCCACTGATAATACAATAAGAATCCCTACAGCACTCCATCCGATAATGTTCTGAATCGGTTTGTTTATATAATTGCCCATTATTTTCTTATTATTTATCAGAAGGATCATGCTTACGAGCACTACCGGCAGCAGGATACCATTAAGAACCTGCGACCAGATTGAAATATCGATCAGCGGGGCATTTGGTATAAGAATAATTATTGCTGATATTACAAGGATCCCTGTATAAAGAACATAAAATTCCTTTGCCTCATCCCAGCTTTTGTCAATTCCTGCCTCAAAACCAAAAGCCTCACAAATGTAGAAAGCTGTTGCAAGTGGCAGAATTGTGGCTGAAAAAACTGATGCAACAAACAGGCCGAAAGAAAAAACATGCGATGCAAGCTTGCCTGCAAGAGGCTCGAGAGAAATAGCAGCGTCTTTGGCTACGGTTATCTCAATGCCATTTGGATATAAGGTGGAACCGCATGCCACCATAATGAAAAAAGCTACAATAACTGTTACCAGGCATCCCACCACAATATCAATCACTGTAAACTTGTAGTTCTTCATCTTCAGTCCCTTTTCGATTACTGACGATTGCATATAAAATTGCATCCATGGGGCAATAGTGGTACCGACAAGAGCAATTATAACAGTGAGACTTTGCGTATTGATTTCAATGCCAGGACGGATAATTGCAGCACCGATCTCACTCCACTGAGGTTTTGACATCAGGGCAGAAACCACATATGTCAGAAGTGAAGCACTGAATATCAGAAATATACGTTCAGCGATCTGATAAGTTCCCTTGACAACGAGAATCCAGACAAGTATTGCAACAACCGGTACTGAAAAATACTTGCTGATCCCGAATATTTCCATGCTTCCGGCAACTCCGGCAAACTCAGTTGTAGTGTTGCCAATATTTGACAAAAGCAATCCTATGAAAATGAAAAAGGTGACCTTTACACCGGCATTCTCCCTGATTAGATCTGACAGGCCTTTTCCGGTTACTATGCCCATCCTTGCATTCATTTCCTGGATTACCAGAAGTACAATAAGTGAAGGAATAAGGGTCCAGATCATACCGTATCCGTACATCGCACCTGCAACAGAATATGTCGTGATACCACCGGCATCGTTATCGACACTGCCGGTTATTATACCCGGCCCCAGCAAGGCAAAAAATATCACCAGGTTTTTGTAAAAGCTGGTCCTGCTGAATTTTGTCCTGAACATTTCTTCTCCGGTTATCTCTTGTTAGTTCTTCGCTTATTTATAAGGTCTTCAACCACATCATCCACAACCACCATTCCCTGAAGCAAATTATCATGGTCAACAACAGGAACTGCCAGCAAATTATATTTTGAGATGGTTTCAGCTATGTCATCGATTTTCTGATTGTCATAAAGGAATACGGGTTCGGATTTCATTATTTCACTGACAGATGTCTCAGGCTGTGCAATTATAAGGTCGCGGAGATTAAAAGTACCAACCAGCTCATCATTTTTCTCTGTGACAAAAAGGGTATAAAGCTCGGAAGGTTCAGGTTTTTTCAGGCGTAACTCCCTGATTATTTCATCGACAGTTAGTTCAGATCTGAATGATAAAACATCTGTTGTCATAAGGCCGCCTGCAGAGTTTTCAGGGTATTCGAGCAACTCCCTCACCTCCTGAGATGATTCACTGTCCATCTCCTTCAACAGGATTTCAGCCTTCTCGTCTTCCATTTCATCAAGGATGTCAGCCACCTCGTCTGCAGGCATTTTTTCAAGAACATCAGCAGCTTTATTTACAGGCAGACTCTCTATTATATGAATCTGGGTCTGAGTTTCCATTTCTTCAAGAACGTCCGCTGCTTTTTCTTCATCAAGAGCTGAAAAAACAGAGGTGCTTGATTTTTTACCAAGATCCTCAAGGATATCTGCAAGGTCGGATGGATGAAGAGTGTGAAGCTTTGCATAGCTTTTTGAAAGCTTGATATTAAAGTTTGAAAAATCTATTGCCTGGACATCATCCCAGAGAATATATTTTGAAGGTATATTTACCCTGAAAAGTGAGAGAATTCTTTTTATCGGGATAGAAACCCCGATCCTGCGAAGGAGACCTTCTATTCCGATATCTACAGCTACTGCAAAAGTACCTGCCGGAAGTGTTGCAAGCCTGACATCATTAACCCTGACAAGTTTACGTCCGTTAAGATCAACTATTTGCTTGTCGAGTATGTTTTCAACCAGTAGAAGACCGTTAATAACCTCATCATTACTAAGTTCTATCAGGCCGGAACAAGTTACATTGAGCAATTCACGGGCTTTGACCACCCGGAAGGCATTAAAGGAATAAAACTTTGTCTCCTTGCCTATTTTCAGCTTAATACCTGCAATAAGCTGCTGGTTCGGATCATTTTGTCCGGAGGGAACTGCATTGACAAGTAAATCCCTTATCACACCAATAGCATCACCATCAGCTCCGAATACCTCTTTCCCGATTATTCCGCTTAAAAAAAATGTTGTGAGTGAAGTCATAGTCACCTCCTTACTGTTTCTGACAAACCAGGAAGCGACCGGATGAGCAGTCTGGCTCCCTTATATCAGGATATTAATACTTAAACTCGCAGGGCCGTCGTCCATTTGATAATGAAAATTTATTTCGCGGCATAAAAGTAAATTCCATCATCTAACTTTCCAAATAAATGGAGAAAAAATTGCCTGGCGTGACTAAAGTGCCTAAAGTACTTAGAGTTATCCGTTGGTTTTTCTGAGGAGGAGACAGATCTTCAAAGCTTCATCAGCATGGCGCTGAACATCTGTCTGAGAATCGAAGATATAGATTACTTTACCTGTTTTGTCTGCAACATAGGTAACCCTTCCGGGAACCATTTTAAAGAACTTTGCAGGGACACCAAAAAGTTTTCTTATCTGATTATTACTATCACTTAACAAGGTGTAAGGTAGTTTGTTATTTAAAGCAAATTCCCTGTGACTTTCCACCGACTGACCACTTATTCCAATGACAGCTGCATCATTCTCAATAAAAACTTCGTTTAGATCACGGAAATAGCATGCCTCCCTGGTGCAGTTAAGACTTCCGTCCTGGGGATAGAAAAAGATAACAAGATTCTTCCTCCCCAGAACGGTTTTGATATCAAAATGCTCTCCGTTCTGATCCTTAAGTGAGAACTCAGGTATCATGTCTCCTATAACAATTGGCTTCATCGGTCTGATTTATGTTATTATGAAAAAGAATTTAGTAAATCATGTGGAATAAAAAAAGCTTTAGTCTTTTGAAATTTCATTTATCATCCCCCTGAATATAAATCCATGAAAAGGGAGCACTGCATACCAGTATAATCTGCCCCAAAGCCCTAATGGCCGGAATGTTGCAGTCTGGTTCAGTATGTTGTTGTTATCTATCCTGAATTCCAGCCAGGCTTCGCCAGGAAGTCTCATTTCGGCAAACAGAAGTAATCTTCTTTCTTTCCTGTCTGCTATAAGAACACGCCAGAAATCAAGCGTTTCTCCCGCGGATATTTCATTCTGGTTTTTCCTCCCTCTTCTGAGCCCAACTCCTCCGAACAGCTTGTCAATAAATCCACGTAATCTCCAGAGCCAGTCACCATAATACCAGCCTGTAGCCCCTCCAATGGTCCAGATTCTTTCAAGAACCACTTCAGTGTTGCTTATCATTCGTTTCCTGTAATCAGAGTAGCACCCGTGGATCGGAACTTCGGCATATTTTGATATCCCTTCATTAAGTATGTCAGACGTCAGGGCGTCCTTCCAGCTTGAGGGAACCTGATTCAGTTCTATCTTCTCAAATGCCTCCCTTATGGCCGCTTCATAATTTACCGGAGTGATTCCAAGCAGTTCATTCAGATTGTTTTTCCTGCAGATTACTTCAATTTTCATGCTGTCAACGAGGTTCTGTGCCAGGGCATATGATGTAGAAGTTATAAAGTAGAGCCAGTATGATGATAATTTAGGTGTCATTATTGGCACGATGCCAATTCTTCTTTTTAGTCCCCTGACCTTTGCAAATAGCAGAAGCATATCCTTATAATTAAGGATATCGGGTCCACCAATATCATAGCTTTTATTGTAAGTTTCCTCCTTAAGAAGTACACCTGTCAGATAATCTATGACATTACGGATCGCGATGGGTTGAGAAAAAGTCTTAAGCCATCGTGGTGCAACCATAACCGGCAGTTTCTCGACCAGGTCGCGGATTATTTCAAAAGAGGCACTTCCTGAACCGATTATTATTCCTGCCCTGAGTGTTGTTAAAGCAAATGACCCTGATGCCAGTATTCTTTCAACATTCTTACGGCTTGAAAGATGTTTTGACAGTTTCTCTTCATTTATTATTCCACTCAGATATATCACCTGTTTTGTATCGGTTTTCTGAATGGCATCCCTGAAATTTACTGATGAAATTTCCTCCAGTTTACCAAAATCAGCTGTTGAGGTGGACATAGAGTGAATAAGGTAATATGCCGCGTCTATATTACCCGGAATGTTAACCAGGGTATCAGGCTTTAGGAAATCAACTTCAATCACCGATAAAAGGCCGGCAGGGTACTTCAGGGTATTGAATCTGTTTTTGTCGCGCACGCAACATATCACTTCGTGACCTTCATGCAGCAGTACCGGCAATAATCTCTGGGCAATATATCCTGTGGCTCCTGTAAGCAGAATTCTCATAGTATTATATAATAAAAGGGATTATAGCTTTCCTTATTGAAGGATATTCGGGGAAATGAGTTTTGTACCATTGATGGGATGAAACTGCCCTTGGGAAAAGGTTTGCAAAAGTGAATACAGAAAACGCCAGACCCGGCAATGACCATGTCATGATTGCCCATCCTGCCCATTCGATAATCTCTCCGAAATAATGAGGTGATGAGATATAGTTAAAAAGCCAGCCGGATGGAATAACATATTCCTCAGGATTATTTTTCCTTAGACAACGAAGTTTTCTATCGGCCGTTTTGTTTATGACAAATCCTGTCAGAAATATTAATATTCCGGAGATAAACTGCCAGGTTAAAAGCCATGATGCGCTATAGCTGTAAAGATGGAATATTCCAAATCCATTTGAAACGCCGTTGAGACAGTTAAAAATTATTGCCATAAAAGCAATTATCAAGGGATATGGCTTTTCTCTGCCCGACTGGCTGAAAGGGTATACAAATGTACGGTGAACATAATGAGACAGCCATAAAATAAGAAAAATGATCTCAGGTAAAGATTTAATGTCAGATGTGATAAAAAAAAATGTCATAAGGAATGGTGACGGGAATTCCATGATCATCCATGCCAGCTTCGACTTAATCGAAAATCCCCATCCTTTTCTTGAAAATTTGCCATATGGAGCAGAAATAAAAAAGAGCAGAATAAATACAATCAGGGCAAAACTGAATATCAGGATAACTGAATATTTATATAGTAAATTCATGTAAATCTGTCGCTTTTCTTATTTCTTATTTCTTATTTTCTTATTTCTTGTTTCTTGTTTTTTCCTACCCCAAGCCCCTATTTGTCGGGTGCAAATTGCATCAACCGTCATTTTAGGTCGAGTGAAGCAATCCTTTGACGGCATTATTGATTATCGCGAGCAATTCAGGATCGTGGTTATAATTATAAGCGGCAATTGCATATAAGATCCATTCTCCCCAGAACTCGCTCTGCCAGAGCCTTGTCTTATCTTTATGACGGAAAGGTTCTATAAGATGATCTACATCCTGTGCTTTTATCCTTTCTGCTATAACAAGGTCCATTTTCTCTCCAAGGTTGCCTTTTATTTCTACTGAGGAAGGAGAAAAGGAGACCATTTTATCTGATACAGAATCAAGGGTATTGTGTCTCTTTGGTTGCGCTTCTACGGTAAAAAAGAAAGGACAAATGAGAAATAAATAGATTATCAAGTATTTATGCATTAGTCTCATAGATAGAAATATATTACATAATAAAGACCTTTGGTCTCGTTGAGTTTTGCCTCCAACCCCCTGAATGGAGCTTAATTAATCTCCTGAAATGCACCTCTTTAGGTTGGATGGAGGGCAAATGATCTCAACCGTGCAATTTATAAACAAATAATTGATAATTTTGATCTTCCTTACAGGGACAATATATTAAAATTTTAAGATGCAGGATCCTGAAAAATATTTTGATCAGTATCGTAAAGATATTATCGGAGAAGACACATATGTCGATACACCTTATGGAGATAAAAAGCTGATCTATGCTGACTGGATTGCGAGTGGCAGGTTATTTAAGCCGATCGAAAGAAGGATCACAGAGGAGATCGGGCCTCTGGTAGGGAATACCCATTCTGAATCATCTGCAACCGGGAAAGCCATGACCGATGCATATCATATGGCACAGAAGATTGTCAAGCGCCATGTGAATGCCAATGAAAATGATATATTGATCTTTACCGGAACCGGCATGACTTCAGCATTAGCAAAACTTCAGAGAATTCTTGGATTAAAGGTGCCGGAGCAGGCCATTAATTACTGTGTTTTTACTCATGGAGAATATAATGCCTGCAGGGAAATACCAAATGAAAACCGTCCGGTAATATTTTTAACTCATGCCGAGCATCACTCAAATCACACTTCCTGGTTTGAAACGCTTGCTGAGGTTGTGGTACTGGAGCCAGATTCAGAATTAAAGGTTGATCCTGGGATATTAAGGGAAAAAATAGTCAAATATAAGGATCGGCCATTGCTTATCGGATCATTTACCGCCTGTTCGAATGTTACCGGTTATGAGCCGCCATATCATGAGCTTGCTAAAATAATGCATGAAAATAACGGATATTGTTTTGTCGATTTTGCTGCTTCAGCACCATATGTTGACATAAATATGCATCCATCCGACAAAATGGAGCAACTTGACGCAGTTTTTTTCTCCCCTCACAAGTTTCTTGGAGGTCCAGGAAGTGCTGGTGTGCTGATTTTCAATAAACAACTCTACAAGAATGAAACTCCCGATACCCCTGGAGGTGGCACTGTTAAATGGACCAATCGCTGGGGTGGGTACAGCTACATAAGCGACATTGAAGTCAAAGAAGACGGAGGGACACCAGGGTTCTTACAGGGAATAAAAGCTGCACTGGCAATTACCCTCAAGGAAAAAATGAACACTCAGAGAATCAACATACGCGAAAAATATCTGACTGAACTTGCTTTCAGAGAACTCAAAAAGATAAGAGGATTACATATTCTTGCTGAAAACATAACTGACCGGCTTGGGGTATTTTCATTCTATCTTGATAAAATTCATCATAACCTGGCGACCAAACTGTTAAACGACAGGTTTGGTATTCAGGTGAGGGGAGGCTGTTCATGTGCCGGAACTTACGGCCATTTTCTGCTGAAGGTCGATTTTAAGCTTTCGAAGGAGATCACCGACAGGATAGAAGCAGGGGATCTCTCGATGAAGCCCGGCTGGGTAAGACTATCGCTTCATCCTACAATGACAGATGATGAGCTTATGTTCATCACTGATGCAATTGCTCAGGTTGCAGAGAATGCAGAGGAATGGAGTAGAGAGTACACTTATAATCAGCATACAAACGAGTTTCATCATACCGGATATACCGATAAAGAACTTCCGATCTTTCTCAAGTGGTTTGAACTGGGGTAATCATCAGGAAAAAATTCATAATCGGGATTAATCAGAAGGATTTTTTTGAAATATATTTTTATTTAAGTCTGCAATAGTTACTTTTGCGGTCAGAAAAATCCGGCCCGTAGCTCAGCTGGCAGAGCAGCTGACTCTTAATCAGCGGGTCGAGGGTTCGAGTCCCTCCGGGCCGACAAGGATTTAAAAGATAGATTGGATGGAATAACTTTCCGTTCAATCTTTTTTTTCGGATGGGTTATTTTGGATTTTCACCATGATTTTTGGTGAAAAGTCAAATGATTCCTCCTATAATAAGTTAACGCCAGAATAGAATGATTCGTTTTTAAGAATATTTCTTACCTAACACTATTTAGTATTTGATATTAATTCGTATTTAACATTTATTATTATTTGATATTTATTGTTATTTGACACTTTTTATCTTTTGACAATCATTATTTTTTGATACACTTTATTTTTGACATTTACTATTATTTACTAATCACTATTATTTGATATTTACTATTATTTGATAATCACTGTTATTTGATAATCACTGTTATTTGATAATCCCTTTTATTTGATAATCCCTTTCATTTGATAATCTCTATTATTTGATAATTAATATTATTTAAGAATTTTTGTCTTTTAAGTATATTTGTCCTTTGACATTTTTTCTCAAATGAAACTGAATCTTCAATTTTATACCTTGACAATGTTTCATATATGTACCTGATTTTCCAATAAAGTTTGTTTTTGCTGACATCAAGATTCATTTAAAACTTTTCCCTATGGCCAACAGAGACATAATTAAGATACTGACTGACTCCAACCTTAGAGTAACCCCCCAGCGGACTGCCATTCTCGAAGTGATATACACCCTAAACAACCACCCGTCAGCAGACTATATCATAGATTACCTTAGATTAAACTTCCCCCATATCCCGTTGAGCACTGTCTATAAAGTCCTTGATGTCTTTGTCGAAAAAGGAATTGTCAGCAAGGTAAAAAATGAAGATGGTATTATGCGATTTGACTACGTGAACGAAAAGCACCATCACCTTTATTGCGCTGAATCAGAACGTATTGAAGACTTTTATGATGAAGAGCTTGATAAACTTCTTGAAAATTATCTGAAAAAGAAAACTATTCCTAACTTTAAGATCAGTGATATCAAACTACAGATCGTAGGTAACTTCACCGACCAGATAAAAAATGAACAATAAGAATCTCACATATATTAAAACTACTAATTATGGGACAAAAAGGTAGAGAAATTGTAAAAATGAATGTTGATGAACTCATCGGCATGTTGAACAAAGCACTTTCAGATGAATGGCTAGCTTATTACCAATATTGGATCGGTGCAAAAGTGGTTAAAGGACCAATGAAAGATGCTGTCATTGCAGAACTTACCCTTCATGCAACTGAAGAGCTCAGCCATGCAGAATTAATCGCAACAAGGATAATTCAGCTTGGAGGAACACCAGTGCTTTCCCCGGCAGAATGGCTAAAGATTACCGGTTGCGGATATGATGCTCCGGCAGATCCATATGTTGAGGAGGTTCTGAATCAGAATATAAAGGGAGAACAATGTGCAATCCGGACCTATAATAACCTGCTTGATATTACCAGAGTTGCTGATCCTGTTTCATATAATATGATACTTACCATTCTCTCCCAGGAAGTCGAACACGAGGAAGACCTCTCCGCACTTAAAGAGGACCTTGAACTAATGCTGATAAAAAGAAAATAAGCCACTTAATTTTTTAGTGAAATGATGGAAATCACATTTGACGGAGGAAAAGTTGTGACGGCACATTCTCATGGCCACATAATAAAAACAGACCAGCCTGCCGACAACGGCGGTGGCGATACTGCAGCTTCTCCTTTTGAACTGTTCCTGGCTTCAATAGGGACTTGCGCAGGCATCTATGTAAAATCCTTCTGTGATAACCGGCAGTTGCCGGCAGAGAACATTAAAATAATTCAGACTACCGAATATAACAAGGAAACCGGATTACCCGTATCAATCAAACTTGACATAAAGCTTCCTCCTGATTTCCCAGAGAAATACAAAGCTTCGCTTTTGCACGTGGCAGGATTATGCAAGGTTAAGAAATCAATTGCCAACCCTCCGGTATTCGAAATAACCACATCATAAAAAAGCCCCTTCTCTTTCAGGAGAAGGGGTTTGGGGATGAGGTTCTTTCTTTATTCGAGATACATATTTATTAACTGCTCCAGCAACTCCTGCTTCCCGCTTCTGACAGCGGGTTCTCCTCCTTTTACTGCAATTTCCCTCAGGCTCTCGATCGTCATCTTGCCCTTTTCATATTCTTTTCCAGCACCCTTATCGAATGACTCGTATCTTTCTTTCTTCATTTTCAGATAATCACTGTCCTTCAGAATCTTATCAGCAATAATGAGTGCTCTTGCAAAAGTATCCATGCCACTGACGTGAGCTATGAAAAGGTCCTCGATTTCAGTTGAGTTTCTCCTTATATGTGCATCAAAATTAATACCTCCGGTTTTGAATCCTCCAGCCTGCTGTATGACTAGCATGGCTTCGGTAATCTCATACACATTTGTAGGAAACTCATCTGTATCCCAACCATTCTGATAGTCCCCTTTATTTGCATCTATACTGCCAAGTAACCCTGCATCTGCCGATACCTGGAGATCGTGAGCGAATGTGTGTCCGGCAAGTGTCGCGTGATTAACCTCAACATTCAGCTTAAAGTCCTTTTCAAGGCCAAATTTGTTTAGAAATCCTATTACGGTAGCTGCATCATAATCATACTGATGCTTTGATGGCTCCATTGGCTTTGGCTCAACCAGGAAAGTCCCCTTGAATCCTTTATTTCTTCCATAGTCGCGGGCAAGGGTCAGCATCATTCCCATATGTTCAAGCTCTCTCTTCATATCAGTGTTGTGAAGACTCATATAGCCTTCACGCCCACCCCAGAATACATAGTTTTCACCACCAAGTGCTATCGTGGCATCAATTGCATTTTTAAGCTGCACAGCTGCATTTGTAACAACTGCAAAATCGGGATTTGTTGCTGCTCCGTTCATGTACCTTGGATTTGAAAACAGGTTTGCGGTTCCCCAGAGAAGCTTCACGCCTGTCTGTTCCTGCAACTTTTTCATAACAGGTACAAATTTTTCAAGACGCTTTTCAATATCAAATACTGTTCCGTCACCTCCCACTACATCTATATCGTGAAAACAGTAATATGGAGCACCTATTTTGGTAATAAATTCAAACGCAGCATCAAGTCTGTGCTTAATTTTATCATCTGCCGGCAGATCCTTCCAGGGATATGCGTGAGTTGCATTGCCAAACTGATCTGTACCATCGCCGCAGAATGAGTGCCAATAAGCGATTGCAAAACGAAGATGATCCTTCATCTTTTTGCCGGACACTACCAGTTCCGGATTATACCATCTGAATGCGAGCGGATTTTTTGATTTTTTTCCTTCGTACTCAATCTTCCCGATACCGGGATAAAACTCTTTTTTGCCTTTGTAAATCATATTTATGAAATTTAAATTATCGTTCTCTGAGTTCCTTAACCGCAAAGGTCGCAAAGAATGCGCAAAGATCGCTAAGCAGGATTCAAATAAATATTAAATACTTGTAAGAAGATTTTTCCATGCGTAATATGCCGATTCATAGGCATCTGTTTTTGTTTTGTCAGGACTTGTGACTCCAACTTCTGCAAGTCCTTGAAATGCTTCTTTTTCGGACTTATAGTAACCGCATCCGATACCTGCCCCACGGGCTGCCCCTATAGAACCATCAGTATTATAAAGATGAATCTCAACTCCTGTAATACATGACAAGGCTTCACGGAAAACCGGACTCAGAAACATGTTTGCACTACCAGCTTTTATCAAGCCCGGATCAAAACCTGTCTCTTTCATAATGTCGAGTCCGTATCTGAAAGAGAATGCAATTCCCTCCTGGGCTGCCCTTAAAAGATGGGAATTTGAATGTCTGTTAAAATTGAGCCCGCTGATCCGGCATCCGATATCCTTGTTCATCAGGATCCTTTCAGCTCCATTACCGAAAGGCAGTATGGAGAGACCATCTGAACCCGGAGCCACTTTTGAAGCAAGATCGTTCATTTCATTATACGACAGGCCATTTCCTGTATTCCTCTTAAGCCATGAGTTCAGAATACCTGTGCCATTTATGCAGAGCAAAACACCCAACCGCTGATTATCATTAGAATGATTGACATGCAGGAAGGTATTCACTCTTGACTGCGGATCAAATTTTGTTTTATCGGTAACACCATAAATTACACCTGAAGTGCCAGCTGTGGCAGCAACCTCACCTGGATTTAGCACATTAAGCGACAATGCATTGTTTGCCTGATCCCCGGCACGGTATGCAACGGGAATTCCTTCGGGTAGCTCAAGCTCTGATGCAATGTCTTTTAACAGTTTGCCCTGGATAGAAAATGAACCCTTCTGTTCAGGTATAATCTCATGCCTGAAACCAAAAAATTCCATTATCTCACTGCATAAACCACTTGTCCTGAAGTCCCAGAAAATACCTTCAGAAAGACCTGTAAATGAAGTCACTATTTCTCCTGTCATCCTCATTGCAATATAATCGCCGGGTAACATTATCTTATAGATCCTGCTGAACAGATCCGGCTCATTCTCCTTTACCCAGGCAAGCTTTGCAGCTGTAAAGTTGCCGGGGGAATTAAGCAGGTGTGAAAGACAGAAATCCTTTCCCAGCGAATTAAATGCATTTTCTCCGTACCTGACGGCGCGGCTGTCACACCAGATTATTGAAGGACGAAGAACCATGTAATCTTTGTCAACTGTAACAAGTCCGTGCATCTGGTATGATATTCCGATTGCACCAATGCTGCTCTTCTTTGCTCCAAGCTGGTGGCTGCAATCAAGAATTGCTGACCTTAATTTCGACCACCACTCTTCAGGTTCCTGTTCTGCCCAACCCGGCTTAATGGCAATTATCTTCATTTCATCTTTAGGATAAAATGCTGAAGCCAGGCATTTACCAGTTTCTCCGTCAATTATAGATGCTTTGACTGAAGAGCTTCCCAAATCAATTCCAAGAAGGAGCATAATATTATGTTTAATCTGTTATATGGATCAATTACGTCTTAAAGAGGATTGCCGGATTATTAATGAATGTTTAAGCACAATAGTACTATAATTTACTGATTGTGAATTACTTATTTTTTCAATAAGGACAGTTGCCGCAATCTCTCCTATCTCTTTTGCCGGATAATCAATTGTAGTCAGATTGGGATGTATAACCTGGCTGATAGGCTCATTATTGAACCCGACTACTGCGATATCATCAGGGACCCTTAGGCCTGCTTCCTGAATTTCCAGTATCGCTGCAACTGCAGATGTATCATTGGCAGCAAAAATCCCGTCAGGATGAAGATCCGTTTTAAAGACCTTCTTCATTATTTCCCTGCCCTTTTGCTCTGTCAGGTCGCAGATAAAAACATGCTTCTGATTAAACTCGATCCCATTATCATGTAACGCCTGTTTATATCCTCTGAACCTTTCCGAATAAACATTTCTGAGGAGATTTCCTCCGAGATGAATTATCTTTTTGCAACCCTGTTCAATAAGATGTGCAGTTGCATCATAGCCGGCTTTATAATTGTCAATCACGACACTCATACAGCCCTGACAATCAGCAACCCTGTCAAAAAACACAACAGGAATATCCTTATGAAAAAGTTTGTTAAAATGGTCGAGGTTCTTTGTATCGAAGGCCAGGGAGATCAGCATACCATCAACACGGCTGTCAAAAAGAGTTGAAACACATGATATTTCCTGTTTCCCTGATTCCTGGGATTGACTGATAATCAATCCATAACCCAGTTTGTTTGTGATCTTCTCAACCCCTGAAATTACTGTTGCCATAAAATAACTATTCAGCTTGGGAACCACTACCCCAATGGTCTCTGTACGTCTTTTCCTTAGGGAACTGGCGAACTTGTTCTGCTGATATCCCATCTCTTTTGCCGCTGCCCATATTTTTTTCTTTGTCTCCTTATGAATATGAGGATGATCCTTTAATCCTCGGCTTACCGTTGATGGGGAGAGATTAAGGGCTTTTGCCACATCGTAAATTGTGACATCCTTTGTGTTTTTCATCTGAAGAGGTCTTAGCAAACAAATTTAACATAAAATGCTTCAAAGTGAAAAACATTTCAAAAAATCCGCAATCGGTTGCATATTTTATAAAACAAATTTGATTTTAAGAATTTGTTATTTAATTTTATATGACAGAATTCAAGTATTTATTCAGATCAAATATCTTAATTCTTTTAAAGCCTTGATAATAAATAATCTGCGCAATATTTTCCTGACAATCGGTATATCAGGACATTTTCCTCTATACCAGATCTATTCGCAATCCACTTTCAGCAAAGAGCAATTCAT
Source organism: uncultured Bacteroidales bacterium (assembly GCA_963701745.1). GTDB lineage: Bacteria > Bacteroidota > Bacteroidia > Bacteroidales > VadinHA17 > LD21. Next base: position 434,189 of record CAVPBE010000002.1, read on the forward strand.
ATTGTCAAAAGAGAGAATGGGCGCTTTTACTATATCTGATATCCAACCGCCTCAGAATGTAACCCTTGTCCCTGAAAGTTATAGGAACAAGTTTAAAAAAATTCTCAAACCTATCAAAATCATAAAAAATGAAGAAATGTCTGACTGGTTTTGCTAAATGCTCAATGCTGGTTATCTTAAGCCTGATCAGCATTAATAATTATGGACAAAAGGTTGCTTTACTGGAAGTAAATCTCACAAAGGCAGCTTACGGATTAAATGTACCTGTAAGTATTAATCTTGATGAGTTAACATATCTTTCTGATTCGCTTTTAGTTCTTTATGAGGTCAGAGATAAAATCAAAACAGAAATTCCTTTTCAGATCGAGCCTGGAGATCCCAGGAAACTGACATGGATGGTAACAACCGGAATCGTCAGTAAAGGAGAAAAACACCTGTATGAACTTGTACAAAGCAGGCCAAATCAACATGAGGCAATAGGAGCTTCAGTAAATGACGGTGCTCTTGTTATTCATGCAGGAGATAAAAATCTGCTTCAGTATTATTTTAAAACTGTTTATCCTCCCAGTGGAGTTGATACTGCTTACAAAAGAAGCGGATTCATCCATCCTTTATGGTCACCTCATGGACAAATTTTGACTCGAATTCAACCTCCCGATCATTACCACCATTACGGCATCTGGAATCCATGGACTCATGTTGAGTATGAAGGAGATACAGTCGATTTCTGGAATATCAATTCCAGGCAGGGAACAGTCCGGTTTGCGAAATTTGTTTCAGTGGAGAACGGGCCTCTTTTTTCTGAATTCGGAGCGCTTCACGAACATGTAGTTTTCAAAAAGACGGGAAAGGAAAAGGTCGCAATGAATGAGCTCCAACGGGTCAGGGTTTTTACTCCGGGGAAAAACCAGGATTACTTCATTGTCGACTTCAATATGCAAATGAATTGCGCTGATGAGAGCCCGGTAAAACTTCTCGAATACAGGTACGCCGGCCTTGGATGGAGGACCACTGAAAAATGGGACAATAAAAACAGTATGGTACTGACTTCAGAAGGAAAAACCAGGAAAGATTCTGATGGCAGCAAAGCACGCTGGTGCATAGTCCAGGGAGAAATTGACAGCGATTATGCCGGTGTTGTAATGATGTCATTCCCTACAAATTACAATTATCCTGAACCATTAAGGATTTGGCCTGAGAATCAATACAACCGTGGTGATATGTTTGCAAATTTCTGCCCGACCAAAGATATGGACTGGCTTTTAAGTCCGGGTAAAAACTACGCCCTCAGGTACAGGTTTATTGTGTTCAATGGCCATTTCGATAAAGAACAAGCTGAAAGTGCATGGTTTTATTTTGCTTATCCGCCTCAGGTAATAATCAGGAAAAGAAAATAAAATTACATGCAAATTTCTAAAATAGTTTCGCAATCGGTTGCATTATTCAACTTATTTAATGAAATTTGACTTTGACTAGCCTGTTTCTCTGAATTTTTATATAATATTTTTATCAACCCTTTAAATTAACTCCATGAAAAAATTTCTACTGTTACTAATTGTGCTTGCCGGATTTTCAATGAATCTGACGGCACAAAAAGTTCTTACTGGGAAGGTAACGGATGAACAACAGAATCCTCTTCCGGGTGTATCAGTTCAGTTGAAAGGTACCATTATTGGTACTCTTACAGATGCCGATGGTCAGTTCAGACTTCAGGTACCTGTCGATGTGAAGATTCTCTCATTTTCGTTTATCGGGATGAAAACTCAGGAAATTGAGATTGGCACACAAACTAACTTCAATATAGTTTTGCAGGTTGACGTCGGTTTGCTTGAAGAAGTTATTGTTATTGGTTATGGTACCGTCAAAAAAAAGGACCTTACGGGAGCTGTCTCACGGATAGATGCTAAGGATCTTCAAACGGAGGCTACATCGAATGTTACGACCATGCTTAGAGGGGCAATACCTGGACTGGCGGTTAATCTGAATACAAGTGCTAAAGGGATTAGCAGTGCAAGCGACATGAAAATCAGGGGAGAAACCTCATTAAGAGCAGATGATGCCGACCAGGCTAATGCAAATGCTCCTCTGGTTGTTGTTGACGGAATGATCTATTACGGCGACCTTGCTGACATTAATCCGGTGGATATAGAAACTTTCGATATCCTTAAAGATGCTTCTTCTGCAGCTATTTACGGTGCCCGTGCAACTAACGGGGTAATTCTGATAACCACAAAAAGAGGCCTGAAAGGCAAACCTGTTATCAATGTCAGCACCAGTACGGGACTTGCATATACCTCTCCTGCCCATTTTGAAATGATGAATGGGGAACAGCATATTGCACGCAGAATTGCGGGATTTGAAGCTAATGAGCGCCGTCAGAACACCATAGGCCCGGGCTATTATAACAGCTATGAGAATCTTCCAACAGGAGTAACTCTTGAGCAGTGGAAAGCTTATGATGGCTCGACCGCAGCAACCGATCTCGATGAGGTATGGTTATCAAGGATCGGTTTTGCACCTATTGAAATAAATAATTATAAAGAAGGTAATATAACTGACTTCAAAAAATACACCTGGCAGACAGGTTTTACTCAGGATTATAACCTGAGCCTGTCGGGAAGTTCTGATGCTGTATCATATTACTGGTCGCTTGGCTATACAGATAATGAAGGAATCAGGTACAATGAAGAATTTAACTCTATCCGCTCAAGAATTAACCTTGAAGCAATTGTCAACAACTGGTTGAAGGTTGGATTGAACACACAGATGGCATTTCGTGATGAAAGCCCTATCTCCCCGGGGAACAGTTTATTCAACACTCCTTATTCATCAATGTTTGAAGAAGATGGAAAGACTCTGGTTATAACACCTTCAGGATACATAAATGCCCCGAATTTCTGGCTGGAGATGAAATATCGCAACCGGTTCCGGAAATACAACACGCTTAACAGCAAGATCTACGCCACAATAACTCTTCCACTTGGTTTTACCTTCACTTCTGAGTTTATTCCCCGGTATAACTGGAACAGGGATTACAACACATATTCATCCGGCCATTTCGAATGGGCACTGCAGGGAGGAAGAGCTTCAAGGGCAAATACGACAATTTTTGAGTGGCAGATAAATAATATGTTAAAGTGGAATAAGACTATCGGAGACCATAATTTCGATGCAACATTTGTTCAGAATGCTGAGAAATACAATTACTGGTACGATTATATGGAAAGAAAGAATTTTCAGCCTTCTGATGTTCTTGGCTATCACAGGATGCAGGCCGCAACAGAGGATGTGTCTCTGACCAGCGATGACCAGGTCAGTACCGGAGATGCATTGCTTGCCCGTCTGAATTATACTTTTAAATCCAGATATAACCTTACCGGTTCTTTCCGCCGTGATGGTTACTCAGCATTTGGCCAGGCAAATCCCAGGGCTAATTTCTGGTCTGTGGCAGCAGGATGGTCAATAAGCGAAGAAGAGTTCTTTAATATAGGCTGGATCGATCAGCTGAAAGTCAGATTATCTTACGGAGTGAATGGTAACCGCGGTGTCGGTATTTATGATGCTCTGTCAAATCTGAACTCAGGGAAATTCCTGCTTATCTCGGGTAATGTTACATCATATGTATCCCAACTGTATACAAGCAGGATGGCTAATGCAAATCTGAAATGGGAAAAGACATCAGCATATAATGCAGGACTTGACTTTTCAATCTTCAAGGGAAGGTTGAGAGGAAGCGTTGAAGCATATTTCTCAAAAACCGAAGACCTGATTATGCCAAGACAATTACCTAATGTTACAGGCTACTCAAGTGTATTTTCAAATCTGGGACAAGTTAATAACCGTGGAATAGAGATTAACCTGAGTTCGGTTAATATTTCAACGCAAGATTTCACATGGTCATCTGATTTCTCTGTTTCGCATAATAAAAACAAAATTGTTCACCTGTTCGGAGACTACACAACAGATGCAGTCACAGGAGAAAGGAAGGAGGTTGATGATATCACCAATGAGTGGTTTATAGGTCGTTCCATCGATGAGGTCTGGGATTATAAGACCCTTGGAATTTGGCAGGTTGCAGAAACCGCTGAAGCAACAGCATATTCCCGTTCAGTAGGTGATTACAAGCTGGAGGATGTTAATGATGACGGTAAATATACCAATGATGACAAACAATTCCTTGGTTTCAGAAGGCCGAAGGTCAGGTTAAGTTTTAGAAATGAAGTGCAATACAAAAACTGGCAGCTCTCGGTCAAAATGTATTCCTATCTGGGACATCTGAAAGCAAATAACTATCTGAGAAACAACGAAGCATTCTATGACAGGGGAACTTATTACAATGTTCCTTACTGGACTTCCGAAAATGCAAGTAATAAGTGGGCCAGAGTAGACAGTTATGAGACTAACTTTAACGTCTACGAGAAAAACTCGTTTGTCAGGCTGGATAATGTTTCCTTATCATACAATATTCCTTCCAGCCTGCTTTCCAGGATAAATGTATCAAATTGCAGATTGTCTGTTGTGGCTGATAATCCATGGGTCTATGCTCCTGAATGGTCATGGATGGATCCTGAAAACGACGCCTATACTCCTTCCTACATTTCGTTCAAACTTAATATTACTCTCTAAAAATACAGGATATGAAAAAGTATAGTATAATAACACTGATAATTGTAATAATGGTGTTTCTGGGAATCAGATGCTCTGAGGATTTTCTTACCCCGAAGCCACTATCGTTTTACGCTCCCGAAAATACCTTTGTTGATGCCAAAGGATTTAATGCCGCACTGATAGCATGCCTTCGAAACGCAAGGCATGAGTACTATGAAGATACCCCTCCTTTCGTTTCCGAAATGATATTTTCAGATGTTGCAGTAGAGGGAACAACCGATAAAACCGGGGTTCATATGGATATGCCGGCAGTTATTCTGCCTGATGCTAACATGGATTACGGTGATGTGACCAAATTAGGCAGGTACTGGACAGAAGCCTACAACAGGATAAAATACGCTAACGTGGTTATATCTCGAATTGATAATGCTGACTGGACTGGCAAAGAAGCTCAGCGTAACAATATCCTTGGAAAGGCTTATTTCCACAGGGCAAATGTTTATTACCGAATGGCGAATCAATACGGTGACGTCCCTCTCATTCTGGAAGAAATTACAGGGCCCAAGCTTGATTTTTACTCATGTACGCGCGAGAGTATACTTCAGAAATGCAAAAAGGACCTGACATTTGCAGCTCAATGGGTAGATGCCAATTCTCCTATCGGTGATATAAATAAAGCAGCAGTTAATCACTTACTTACAAAAGTAAACCTTGCACTGCTTGATTTCGATGCCGCTATAACATCGGCCGATGCTGTAATCAACGATGGTATTCACGCATTAATGACCACCAGATTCGGAGCTTATAAAAATGATCCCGCTCACGACGTTATCTGGGATCTGCATCAGGAGGAGAACAAAGCCCTTGCTGAAAATAAAGAAAGAATATGGCTCTTTGTGTGCAGTGAATCAATGATTGAGGATGGCGCCAGCGAGAAACTCAGGATAATGCGCCAGACTGTTCCTTACTGGGGTGGTGCAGGCAAGGTAAAAACTCCAACTGGCCAGACAGGAACCACCGACCAACCTCTTGGAGCCAAGGTTGGAGGATATGCTGTTGAAATTGACCAGGTTGCTAAATACGGAAGGGGAATAGGTCGTGTCCGCCCAAGTCCATGGTATCAACATGACCTGTGGACCGATGCTAACGATCTCCGTCATAAGTTTCCAAACTGGATAAAAATGGAAGATCTCGTGTATAATATTCCTGCACTGAAAGCCACAAGTGATCCCTATTATAATAAGCATCTTCAGTTGCGTGATCTGTCCGGCGGCATTCTGTGCACCGATACTATAAGATCGTGGTTCGACTGGCCGGCTTACAAGCTGTTTACAATCGACCCCACTGATAATACCCCCGATGGAGGTTATGGTGACTGGTATGCTTTCAGGTTGGCAGAGACATATCTTCTGAGAGCCGAAGCATATTTCTGGAAAGACAATCCTGTTCAGGCTGCTGCCGATGTCAATACTGTCAGAACAAGAGCAGGCTCTGCACCTTATACTCCTGCTGAGATCAACATTGGTACTATTCTCGACGAACGTGCACGCGAATTGTATTATGAAGAGCCAAGAAGAACCGAACTTGCCCGAATAGCTTTTATTTATGCAAAATCAGGCAAACCCTGCTACAATGGAAAAACATATAGTATGGGTACCTTTAGTACAAATAACTTCTGGTATGACAGGATTATTGAGAAAAACATTTTCTACAGGAATAACGTTAAAGCTCCATTTTATAACTACAGGATAGCGCCTTATATAGTTCTTTGGCCAATACCTTCATCTGCAATTAATGCAAACAGTCTCGGTCATATAAATCAAAATGCAGGTTATCCGGGATTTGATTCAAATGTTACACCATTAAAATGGGTAGAAGGAGAAGGGGAAGGTTCATTAGTAGAACAGTAACCTGAATAAAGAAAGGATCCGAGAGAAAGCTGCTGTTTAACAAGCAGCTTCTCTCTTTATTTGCGATATTTGTATTGCCTATTATAGCTTTTTAAAATCAGGATAACCAAAGTATTAAAAATATGAAAAGAAGAATATTTATTTCAAAATCCTTAAACGTAGCTGCTGGAACAATTATTTTACCGACAATTGTGCCTGCATCCGTTATTAGCAAGAATCCACCCAGTGATAAGATTAACATAGGATGGATCGGCTGCGGCCGACAGGGAAGTGGCGACGTTTCGGCAACAATGAGATTTGATTCAGCCATGTTAGTTGCTGTTGCTGATGTTGATTCAAAAAGAGCTATAATGGGGAAACAACTTATAGAAGGCTTTTACAGCAAAAAAACCGGTAATAGCAATTATGTCAACGTAAAGACCTATGGCGACTATAAAGAGTTACTTCTCGATAAATCAATAGACGCTGTCATTATTACAACACCTGATCACTGGCACTCTCAACCTGGAATTGAAGCAGCACTGGCTGGCAAAGACATTTATCTGGAGAAACCAACTTCACTTACTATTGCTGAAGGAAGGTTGCTCAGTGATGTGGTAATACGTAAAAAAGTTATACTCCAGGTTGGTACACAACAGCGTTCCAGTGCACAATTCAGAGTTGCTGCTGAACTTGTCAGAAATGGAAGGATAGGGAAGTTGCAAACAGTAAAAATCGGTCTTCCCGGAGATCCTTCAGGACCGGAAGCACCTGAAATGCCTGTACCTAAAAACCTGAACTATGATATGTGGTTAGGTTCCACTCCGCAGGTTTACTATACTGAAATACGTGTGCACCCGCAGAACAGCATAAATGACCGCCCGGGATGGCTCAGATGCGAACAGTTTGGTGCAGGTATGATTACAGGATGGGGACAGCATCATTTCGACTCAGCAGCATGGGGAATGGATACGGAGTTAACAGGACCGGTATCGATAGAAGCAGTAGCACAATTTCCTAAATCCGGCCTGTGGGATGTTCATGGTGATTTTATGTCAAAAGCTGAATATAAAAACGGAATCACAATGTTGACCAGTGGAGGTTACCCTAATGGGGTAAGATACGAAGGTTCAGAAGGCTGGATTTTCGTTACACGCGGGAACTATCGAGCAACAGAAAGCGACCCGATTCCACAGGGACCTGGTCAAAAACCTCTCGAAGCAAGTGATCCCAAGATATTGACTTCAGTAATCGGCCCAAATGAAATACATCTGTATAAGAGTGATTCACAGCAGGGTAACTGGCTTGATTGCATCAAATCGCGCAAAGAACCAATTTCACCTGTCGAAATAAGCCATCGTGCATGTTCTGTCTGCCTGGTAACTCATATTGCAATGAAGCTTGGAAGGAAACTCACATGGGATCCCGGCACGGAGAGATTTACTGACGATGCCGAGGCTAATAGCTTACTTTCGAGGCCGCAAAGAGCTCCTTACGGAACGAATTATATAAAGCTCTAATCATCCATACCATGAGAAAGCTGAAGCTTATTGCCCTGATGTTACTTACGGGTGTAATGATTACTTTATCTTTATCGGGAGCAAAAATCACTGCTGTAAAAGTCGGTTCAAAAATTAATGTAGAGATAGACGGAAAATTCTTCACCAGCTATATCTTTTCAGAAGATGAAAAATATCCGTTTTTCTATCCGGTAAATGGACCTGTATCAGGCGGATCGGTCACTTCAATGAGGAATGCAGTATACCCTCACCACACCTCGCTCTTTTTCGGATGCGATCTTGTAAACGGAGGCAATTACTGGCAGGAGGGGCTGGAACGCGGGAGAATAATCTCGGTCAATGCCCAGATTGAAAAACAGGGTGGCGATTCGGTCATGATAACTGATGAATGTATCTGGAGCCGTCCCGGTGCTTTGTCGCCGGTGAAGGATACCCGTAAGTTCATAATCACTTCTCCTTCAGCATCGGTGACGCAGATCGATTCAGAGATCACCATGGAAATGTTGATGGATGTCCACATCCTTAAAACGAACCATTCCCTGTTCAGCGTAAGAATGGCTGCTGACCTGGCAGTGACAAACGGGGGAACAATGATAAACGCTGAGGGAGCCAGAAGTGAAAAGGAAACATTCGGCAAAGCTTCACCATGGATTGACTTTTATGGTCCAAGAGGAACTTCAGTTGAAGGTCTTGCAATTTTGCAGCATCCTTCAAACCCGTGGTATCCTTCTCCATGGTTTACACGCGATTATGGGTTTATGTCACCGACACCAATGTACTGGCCTGCAAATGGCGAGGAGACTTTTTTGAAAGAGGGAACGAAGCTTCGCCTAAGATACCGGATTCTGGTGCATGCAGGGAATCATATAGATGCCAAAATCTCAGAAGAATTCGAAAAATATAAATCGGAGAAGTAATTACATTGTAATTACATTAAATTTATGTTTTTTCTCTGTGGTTCTCTGTGTAACAAACTTGTCTGTAAGAACTTACACAGAGAACACAGAAGATACACAGAGTTCCACAGAGATTATTTTTTATATGCCTTTAACTTTTATCTTTCTGTAGATACAATCTTTCATATCACATAATCTGCAGGTATAAGGGTTATACTTTACCTGTTCACCAATTCCTATAAATCCGCTTACAGATTTTTCAGGGTTCATTAAAGCAGAATCATTTAGCGTTATTCCGCAATAATTTTCAGGCATAAGCTGAAACAACTTATGCTGTTCAGCAACATCCCATCCGCAATAACCAGGGCTATAACGATTTGTGATTTTCCTACCCTCAGCTGAAGCTGTCTCCTGAAGATTATTCTGCATAAGATCGACAGCTGCTTCAACGGTTTCACTGCCAATAACGTCATAGATGTATCCTGTTAAAAGATCACCCTCCTTCATCGTTGCCCTGCTCCTCTTGCCAATCTCCTGTCCTGCTGTACATAGGAATACAGCAATTCTTTCAGATTTTTTTACCTGTGAGTAGACAATTTTTTTCAGATCGAAAACAAGTCCGTTTATCTGAATTGATTTTTCCAAATCATCAAATTTCTCAACAGGAAAAACCCTGTATTCTGCTTTTATACTGCACGATGACTCTGTCTCTTTCAACAATTTATTTATCATTTCAAAAATTGTTTCCTGTGACTCACCTTCCTTATAACCCATAACCTGCTCAATCTGAGGAACATCAAGTTTCAGGTCCGAAAAATTGAATTGAAAAGTGGCAGTTTGCATTTTATAAATTTTCTTGCTCGCTAGCGCGGATCTGTGATCCGTGCTAATTTATTATTAGGAACGAATTTTAAATACGCACCAGCGTTAATTTACAGTCCCCTTCAGGCGGATTGGGTTGTATAATCCTGATTCAGTAACAATCCTCCCCACAACTTCCTCCCACCCCAGAGTCATCAGATGGATGCCGTTTATACCTTTTTTGTTCTTAATTTTATCGATAAGCTCCAGTGCGATCTGAACACCCTCTTCAGGGGCACTTTCACCAGCTTTTTCCATACGTCTTAGAATATTCTCCGGAAGATATACCCCAGGAACTCTCCGATGAAGGTAGAGTGCAGCTTTAAAGCTTTTGAGGGGTACAAGTCCGATCATTATATAAACCTTGCTGAGAACATCTCTTTTATCAAGTTGTTCAAGCCAGAGATCAAGCCGTTCGGGTTCAAATATAAGGTTGGTCTGAAAGAACTGGGCGCCGGCGTTGACTTTCTTCTGGTCTTTTATGGCCTGCAATTCCGGATCGGATGCAAAGGGCGTGGTTGCCGCACCTAGAAAGAATTTCGGGGGATATTTCATTTGTCGTCCGTCAAGGTAGATCCCCTCATCCCTCATCCTTCTAAGTATCCAAAGCATTTGAACTGAGTCGAGATCGACAAAATTCATGTCACTTGTCGGAGCGGGCCCGACAATTGGATTGTCTCCGGTAACGCACAGAATATTTCGTATTCCGAACTGACCTGCACCGATCACATTCGACTGAAGTCCGGTCCTTGTTGTGTCGCGTGCCGCTATCTGGTATACAGGTTCTGCATTATTATCCGAGGCTACCTTGCAGCATGCCAGGGCTGACATTTTTGGATTTGCCGATGAAGCGTCAGTAAAATTGATTGCAGTAACATAAGGTTTAACGAGTTCTATGTCCCTGATAAGCTTACCAGAATCTGAACTTACCGGAGGTGTGACCTCTGTTGCCACCACAAATTTACCTTCACGCAGGTATTTTTCAAGATCTGAGGCAGGTTCACTGTAAGCTGTGGGATGATAGTCAGAATCACCCTTCCACCATTCCGGTTGTCTGACAGTTTTGAAAACCGAATCCCATATCTGGTTTTTTTTCAAGGTATCGCTGGAGAATATTGAACCAAGGAACTTTCCGGTTCCCACTTTCATTACCTGTTTCAGCACATCTGCCCACGTTTCAGTACCTACTTTTCTCCAGTCGAGGGGAGGAAGTACCTCAAGAAGAGTCTTTTCGCGACCTGTTTTCTGTGCACGCTTATAAATTGCATACCAGACACATTTTCTGGTTTCATCGACATAGCATTGCTTTTCGGGAGTTATTCCTCCGCAGGGGCCATTTCTCAGACCTTTAGGGCATTCCATACAGCAGATAAAAGCAGTCTCCTGTAAGAGGCAGTTGCCGCACATCCGGCATCCCCATACCGGACCTTTTACAAGAATCTCAATACTCTGACATAATCGTTTGCCGAAAGTCTCTTTCTTAAACGGATAAAAGTGAGGCTGCCATCGGCGGGCAGGTTTTATGCCTGTCATTGAATTATATGCGGCTTTGAAAATACTCAACAAATCTCAGTGCAAAATCATCCCTGCCCAGAACGAGGTCTGTTGCACGGACAGCAGATGTTATTTTTTCAGGATTTGCTATCGGGCAGGTCACTCCGCAATAAATTGACAGGGTCATGAAAGCAGAGTTAAGAGATTCCCGGTCGGGCAATCCGAACGAAATATTGCTAGCTCCCATTGTAATGTTGTTCCCAAGCCTCTGATTTACCAGCCTTATGGTTTCGAGAGTTATCATGCAGGCATTTGGATCAGCACTCACAGCCATTGCAAGAGGATCAGCTACGACATCCTCAGCTCTGATCCCGGCTCTTAGCGCCCTCTCTATGATTTTTTCAATGATTGCCACTCTTATTTCAGGATCATTTGTAATGCCTTCATCATCCATGCATAATCCAATTATAGCAGCTCCGTACTCACCGGCAACCGGAAGAAGAGCATTCATCGATTCTTCCTTCCCATTTACTGAGTTTAGAAGACACTTCCCGACCGATACCTTGAGTGCAGCTTCAATGGCCTTAGGATTGGGTGAATCGAGACAGAGTGGAATATCAAACTTATCCTGGATAGCTTTGACTACTTCAGGAAGAAGTTTTACATCATCAACACCCGGAAAGCCCACATTGACATCAAGAACATCCGCTCCTGCCCTGATCTGGCTTTCTGCAAGCTCAAGGAGATAAGTAAAATTACTTTCCTGCAATGTTGTGACGAGTTTTTTACGACGGGTGGGATTAATTGATTCCCCAATTATAATAACCGGACCATTCGAATCAATAATGACTTCTTTTGTCCTACCCTTAAGCAATGTCTTCATAGAGTTTTTACTTTCCTTTGATAATTGATCTCATACCCCAACCCTCATGGTCAAGCGACCTTATCCCCCATTCCCCCTTCTCCCAGGAGAGAAGGGGGCTACACTACTTTTAATCTTTGTTTTAAGCCCCTCCCTCCCCGGGGGAGAGCCTGTCCCGCCCTGGCGGGAGGTTTGGGAAAAGGTAACCTATACCACAAGCTCTTTAAGATAATTTACTGCACCCTGAGGATCAGGAGAATAGAAATCGGCTCCAATCTTATTGCAGTATTCCTGGGTTACAGGAGCTCCACCGACAAGAATTTTCAGACCGGAGTGTTTTTCCTTCAGTGAATTCACAGTCTTTTTCATATTCTCCATCGTCGTGGTAAGAAGAGCTGATAGTCCTACGATTGCACCGGGATTTTCATCAATAGCCTTAAGAAATTTGTCTGTCCCAACATCAACCCCGAGATCGATAACCTCCCATCCGCCTCCTTCTATCATCATTGATACCAGATTTTTTCCAATATCATGTAAATCTCCTGATACCGTACCGATAATAAACTTTCCCTTTCGTTTTGTCTCTCCCGACTGAAAAAAAGGCTTAATATGTTTCATGGAACTGTTCATGGCTTTTGCAGCCATAAGCATTTGTGGGACATATATCTCCTTCCTGCTGAATCGGTCACCAACAACAGCCATTGCCGGGATCAGTGCATTCTCAAGGATTTCATCCGGTTTAATTCCATTTTCGATGGCCATTTTTGTCAGTTCATCAGCTCCATCCTCTCCTTTCATATCAGGAGGATATGGAGAAACCTTATCTGTTTTGCCAGTTTCAACACAACGTGCAATTTTTTTGAGAATATCATTCATATATTAATCGTTTGACAAAATCATTAAATTTCGCAACCTTAAATTTAACAAAGTTCTGGGATATTATACATCAATATTAATGAATTTAAATTGTATATGCAATCGATTGCAGTATAAATTGAGATTTAATATAGCCAGATACCAATAAAGTATCTCTAAAAACATTATTTTTATTGTATTAAAATCAATCATAATTATGAAATATTTTTCGCTTCTCATATGCTGTTTTTTACTAAATTCGGCAATGGCTCAAAAGGGAACAACCGGAATTTTTGAAAGCAGTACTGACATAGGTAATCCGAAGAATACGGGTTCGGTTGAATATAATGCTGCAGATCAATCCTATTTATTAAAGGGATCGGGCTATAACATCTGGTTTGCCAGGGACGAATTCCATTACCTGTACAGGAAAATAAAGGGAGACTTTATACTAACCGCAAATTTTAAATTCGAAGGCAAGGGAACTGAAGCTCACAGGAAGACAGGCTGGATGCTCAGGGCCTCAACTGACGAGGATTCCAGGCATATCTCTGCTACCCTGCATGGCGACGGACTAACAGTTATGCAATGGCGTGATGTAAAAGGTGCCGAGATGAAAGATCCTGAAGATGAAATATTTGCCAAAGGATCAGGCTATGAGATAATCCAGATAGAACGTTCTGGGAGGATTATTTTCATGAGAGCAGCTCACTCAGGCAAACCTCTTGTAACTATAGGTTCGTATGAAATGGTTAATCTGCCTGATGAAATCCTCGCCGGATTATTTGTTTGCTCTCATAATCCTGAAATCACTGAAGAGGCAAAGGTCTGGAATGTACGTATCGATCAGCCTGTTGGTGATAATTATAATGCATCAAGGGATGGTTCTGTTGGTTGCCGTCTTGAAACAATGAATGTTTTTGACGGAAAAAGAATTGTAATTTATGAAAAGCAGGGAAGGTTTGAGGCCCCTAACTGGATGCCTGATGGCAAACAGCTTCTTTTCAACATGGATGGTTTATTGTATAAAATACCTGTAACAGGTGGCGATCTTGTGAAGCTTAATACAGGCTTTGCCACCAGGAATAATAATGATCATGGTATATCATTCAATGGTAAGCTGCTGGCTATCAGCTGCGCCAAGGATGCCGTAAACGGGAAAGGCGGAGGATCGGCAGTTTATGTTTTACCGCTTAAAGGCGGAACACCAAAATTAATTACAGAAGAAACCCCTTCATATTTTCATGGCTGGGCTCCGAATAACAAAGAGCTTGTATATGTTGCTCAGCGGGAAGGAAAGAATATTTATAATATCTATCGCAATTCTATAAAAGGAGGAAAAGAAGTTGCTTTAACAAACCTTAAGGCTGGTGAACATGTGGACGGATGTGAATATTCACCCGATGGCAAATATATATACTTCAACGGAAGCCAATCAGGTAATATGCAGCTCTGGCGAATGAAACCTGATGGATCGGGAATGGAACAACTCACTTTTGACGATTACAGGAACTGGTTCCCTCACATTTCACCCGATGGTAAGTGGATAGCATTTATTTCATTCCCTTCGGATATTGAAAAAAACGGCCATCCTTCCTATAAGAGGGTAATGCTCCGACTTATGCCAGCCAATGGCGGCGAACCCAAAGTCATTGCTTATCTCTACGGCGGACAGGGAACCATAAATGTACCCTCCTGGTCGCCCGACAGTCAGCAAATAGCATTTGTCAGCAATTCCGGGAAATGATCATCATGGGATCATAAAGATCAGTGATTTAGCTTTTGTATCAATAAATATTCTATTTTCAGCCCTGAAAAATCGCCTTTTCCTGATGGGTTCTGGTATCAATACCATTCTGACTTTTCCAGTGTATGCAATTTTATACAGCTATACAGCTGTCGGCGTCGTATTGGTTGTCATCATGTCGTGGTTTAATGCAAAAAAGCCGGTCCGGTTCCTTTGTGGGATCTGGGCAAAATCTGTGTTCCTTATAATGGGGAAAAAGCTGACAATCAAAGGGAAGGAGAATATCGATAAAAACAGGAAATACATACTACTTGCCAATCATGCCAGCCTTTTTGATATTGTGGCGATAACCTCTTTTTACCCTAATGTCTCATGGTTCGGACATGAGCGGCTTCTTAAGGTACCGGTTTTCGGCCGCTTTTTAAAACTTACTGATTATGTTCCATTTAAAGAACCTACAGTAAGCAACACGAGACACATGCTTTATCAGCTGATGGAAAAAGCAAAAGATCAATCAGTTGCACTCTTCCCTGAAGGTACAAGAACGCTGAACGGTAAAATAAATCCCTTTTTCAGGGGTTTCATTTACCTTTTCAAAACAAGAGATATCGGGATACTACCTCTGACTTTAAATGGCTTCTATGATCTGAAACCGAAAAACAGGTTTTATATTGATTTTGGTTCGAAGCTGGAGGTCATAATTCATAAGCCGATTCCAAGAGAAGAACTTATCGATAAAAGCGATAATGAAATAATTGAAAAAGTTAAAAGCGTAATTGAATCGGCTTATCGTTAATAGTCTAAAATTATTTCACTGATTTTTTCAGCGATTATTATAAGCCATGAAAATATAACCGCAAAGTTCGCAAAGATTCTACGCTAAGGACGCAAAGAGTTGATTATTGATCTTTTAACTTTGTGTGCTTTGCGAAAACTTGACGTGCTTTGCGGTTAAAAAGATTTTTTTTGCAAAGGTCTTCGAGTGTTTATTTAACATTATAATTATGAATCCAGAATTAAAAGAAAAATGGATTTTCATTGTCAATCCGATAGCAGGAAATGGTTTTGCAAGGACCATGATCCCTGTAATCGGTGAGAAGCTGAAGAAATATGGTATTGATGGTGAAATAATCCTGACGGAAAGAAGCGGACATGCTGTCGAATTATCAAAATCGTGTTATGAAAAAGGATACAGGTATATAATAGGTGTAGGAGGAGATGGTACGGTAAATGAGATATCCAGACCTTTGGTTAACAAAAAGGATGTTGTAATTGGAGTCATCCCGGCCGGAACAGGAAATGATTTCATTCAGGTTACCGGATTTCCGGGTCGTTTCTCAAATAAGGATTGGGAGATTCTTTTCAAAAAGAATATAATTAGCATGGATGCAGGTTCAGTTAACGGGATGGTATTCCTGAATGGGATGGGATTGGGATTTGATGCCCAGGTTGCTGCAGAAAATTATACCGAACCCGGTAAGGTGAAAAAGGGTGGGAAAAACAAGTATATATGGCACATTATTAAAACGATCCTTTTTTTCAGGGAAAAACGGATGAAGGTGACAAGCGGACCAAGTACTACTGAAACAGATTGTTTCATTAACACTATTTCAATTGGAAGACGGTTTGCCGGGGGTTTTTTCCTGACACCCAAAGCTATTGCCAACGACGGTCTGCTGGATGTCTGCTCAATAAAGAAACTGAATCTGTTTCAACGATTCAGGATTTTTCTCAAAGTCCCCAAAGGAGAACATATCAATGATAAAAAGGTCATTTACTACCAGACTTCCGGACTTGAAATTGAATTTCCTGAAAAAGTTCCTTTTCATGTGGACGGAGAGCTTAATTTTTCCAGAGAATTCAAGGTAAGCATCCTTCCAAAAGCTCTGAATATTATATACAATCCTGATGGGAACCATTTCTTCAGAAAATAAGTTAAAGGGGAAAAGTTACATCGCATTCTTCGATCTCGATAATACCCTGATAACATCAAACAGTGGGAAGCTTCTTGTCAGGGAAGCCCGGGCGAAAGGAATGATGAGCCTCCAGGATCTGATCAGGGCTTTATGGATGTCGTTCCTTTACAAATTCAACCTTTTGGATACTGAAAAGATCATTGCCGGAATGCTGCAATGGCTCAACGGGGTATCTTTAAAAAAGGTCAATCTACTGGCATCCGAAGTATTCCTGAAGCAAATGATCAGAACGATCCCCGACGAAGCCAGAAATGAGATAATATGGCATCAGGAGAGAAATTCCGCTACTGTAATACTATCCTCGGCTTTATATCCTGTATGTCAGGCTGTTGCAGGTCATCTTAACATTGACGATATTATTTGCACACAGATTGAAACAGTCGATGACATATGTACCGGTAAGCCTTCAGGCGAGCCCTGCTTTGGAAAGGAAAAGGCTATAAGGCTAATGGAGTATTGTGAAAAGAATAACAGTAAAGTCTCAGACGCGTGGTACTATGGTGATTCCATCTCTGACTTACCTGTTCTGCAAATAGTTGGCAATCCGGTTTGTGTCAATCCGGATAAAAAGCTTTTAAAATCCGCAAACAAAAACAACTGGAGAATTTGCAGATGGAAGAATATCTAGATCTAACAACAGACGGATTAATCAATTTATTATTTACTTAACCACAGAGGTGTCCCTGTTTAAGAAATTATTCATTATCTAATCTGCGGAACTCAGCGAAATATCTGAGTAAATCTGCGTGAAATGGTTTTTGGCTTTATTTTTACCCACCCCTACCCCTCCCAGGAGGGGAGTCTTATGAATAATCCAATGGTTTAAAAAAGCCCTTAAAATAATTCTATACTGTCAAAGTACTTTAAAATCCTTGACAGTTATTTCCCCGTAGGCTACATTAAGGAATGGTTTACCTTTTTTCAATCCCACATTACCGAACCCTGTTTCAGTCGAAATAAAACTGGTAAAATCACCAATCTTTGAATCAACGTACATTGTCTGTGTAAGAGCATCATACCTTACTCCTGTGAGACCCTGAAGAAGTGCATAGCTTGATAATGCCCTGGCATACCAGTGCCCGCATTCATATTCATTGAACGGATTTCTTAGACTTCCGTCATACCTGTCTGCGGGCTGTACTGAACGATTTCCAATCCCTTTATCAACTTCACCCATCATCATAAGATGCGAGGCTACCTGGTATTCAAAACCTGTCCATACCTCATCGCAGTATACGAACGGAAGGGACAGCATTTTCCTCCCTTTGGCCAGGTGCAGAGCAGAAGACCTCCCTCGTTCCCAGTGCATATGAAGGTCTTTGAGGATTTGAATGATCTGTAAGGTCTTTTTTAAAATTGTATTTGTATACAGAGTTGAGATGGCTTGCAACTTTTGTTGAATCAACTATATTTTTAAGTCCGCACACCTCACCTATCCAGCTCCAAAACGCCGTCCGACAGGCAGCCTGATCCATACTGGTATTTTGGACCCTCAGCCTGCAGAAGCTTTACTGCATCATCAGAATATTCAGAAGTCCATGATCCTTTTGAGGCAGTAACCGGATCAGGAGCATTCAATCCCTGCCATTTTATTTTCTGATAGAAATATTCCCCATTGAAGAGCTCATTTTCAATGGCATTTTTCCCCTTTAAATAGAGTGACTGATACTTTTCAATATCCTCACCAAGGTAACTGCCCATCTCTGAAATTGCCTTCAGTGCTCCCAAGGTAGAAGCTTGTGCACATGCCATCAGGTCCCCAGAATTCAATATCATAAGTATTGTGATGCGGTTCTTCAAGGGTGCCGGTAGAACGCGGATCCCACGTCCTGATGGAATAATCCATGCTTTCAACAACTTTCGGGAACATTTTTCTAAGCCAATCGGTATTGCCCGAAATATGCCAGTCGCGGTAAATTTTCATTATTCCGCCAAGCTGGCCATCGGCTGCAGCGTAAAATGTTGTGGCGACAGGCCGGATGGGAAGAGCAGCCCTGAACGTTTGATGACCCTCTTTATCCTGACTGGGTCCGAATTCAGTTTCCCTGAGTGTCCGTTCAAGCTTTGGAAACAGATGAGGGATTGCCTGGGCATAGTTCCAGACATGCTCGCATGAACCGGCGCAACAGCCTGAATTATCACCGCATCCTTCCCAGTTCCAGAGCTTCCCATCGCGCTGGCGAAGAACTGTTGGTGATTTCAGAATTGTAAGGTTAGCAGCTATCGCCTCAATAACTTCCGGAGGAAGAGAGGTGTTGTAAAATGAGTCACTGAATAATTCGCTTTTAGAAAAAAGGTCTGTATAGTTTGTTTTCCAGTAATTGGCTATCTCATTTATGTTTGCGAATTTGCCTGCATACCATGGTTTGTAAAATGGATCGTGACACGAACAGGTTGGATCAGTACATTCTTCTTCATCCGGATCTTTTGAATCCTGACCATATTTCATGTTTGTATCCGGGACATACCATACCATCATTAATCTTATCGTCTTTGTTTCACCCGGATCTACTGAAAACGGAACATACAGCGATGCTCCCGGAGCATCAAAATCTGAAGCTGGGGAGTTTCTTGTTCCTCCTTTCAATATTGTATTCCATGTTATAGTAAGCGGATCCCACCAGCCTCCCCTGAACCAGCAGTGATCTACGATTGTTCCGGGTTCATTGGTAAATATCGCAAAGTCACCTTTCTTTTCTGGATTCTCTTTCGTGCCTTCCTCTGAAAGAATAAAACCACCTGCAATCGGCCTGACACTTCCTTTGCCACCAGATTGCTTTATAAAATTCCTTGTATTATAAGAAAAGATAGCTTCAACTGTTGAATTGGAGGTATTTTTGAAAGAATATTCCAGGGCACCGGCAGGCAGACTCGAATTGTCTGCATCGGTTGGTATAAAAGGGCTCCACCCCTTTATAACGATAGATAGCGGAATATCTTCATCGTTTAGATCTATTGTGGCAACTGGGAATCGTGCCAAAAAACTGCAGTTTTCAAACCGGGGAAGTCCGTAGGTAGCCCCGGATGAACCATTACCTGAATTAGGCTGTCCGAAGTGTTTCCATTCAGGGACCTGTCCTTCGAGCACCTTGGTCCCATTTTCCCGGTCTTTTACAGATATTGCGGCAAACATTGGAGGTTCATTGAACACTTCCGGCCTGTTCCTGACCGACATATGGGAAATTGCACCTGTTCCTTCAATACAAAACATTCCGGCTCCGATGCCGCCAATAGGGAAAGCGATCCTGTTAAGATATTCACCGGTATATGAACCGTTGTATAGGTGTCCTTCTTTTACTATCCTATCTTTCTGGGAGCATGATAGCAGGGAAGATGTGAAAATTAAAATAATAAAATAGCATTGGAAAGCAATTCTTCTCATTTTGAAAACATTTTATTCGAAAAATAAATCCTTTAACCGCAAAGTTCGCTAAGAATGCGCAAAGGACGCTAAGCATAAAACCATCCTGATAAAATTCTTTGCGATCTTCGCGTAAAACCTTTGCGAGCTTTGCGGTTAAAAAAGGTTTAACTTTCGAGAATTAACTTCAGCCTGTCGCACAGATCTTTCAGACCCTCGGGAGTATCGCCCCCTGGCATTTCGATACTTGCCCATCCTTTATATCCGACTTGATCAAGGGCACTCATCACAGCACTCCAGTTTACATCACCTTCCCTCAGTTTTACATTGAATCCGGCTGATTTTCCCTGAGTGTCGGCGATCTTGCGGCTGTACTCCTTTATATGGATTTTAGCAATCCTTTTCCCAAGGATCTTTATCCACTGTTCAGGCCATCCATAGGCAAGGATGTTGCCGCAATCGAAATAAGCCCCTACCCATGGACTCTGGAACTGATCAATATATCGGGTTGCCTCCATCGGGCTCAGCAGAAAATTATTCCAGACATTTTCGACAGCGATCTTAACCTTTAGTTTCTCTGCAAACGGCAGAGCTTTTCTGATCTCTTCCGAAGAACGGTTCCAGCAATCATCATAGCTTACTGAATCAGTAACCCTTCCCGGAACTAGAAGAACAGCATCTGCACCGAATATATTTGCATCCTCAAGTGCAACCTTCAAAGCCTCAACCCCATCCTCCCTTACCTTGGGATCAGGGCTTGACAGGACGAGCTTCCAGTGTTTAGAATCACAAACACTGTGAATTTTAAGGCCGGTAGCCTCGCGTGCCTTCAAAACCTCATTCCTGTCGAGATGGCTGTCGACCTCCACACCATCGTAACCTGCAAGCTTTGCAGCCTCGAATTTCTCAAGCACTGTTTTTCCCACCCCTATGCTGCCCCACATTATGCCGGTTTGCAGGTTTCTTTTGGCCGGAGATCCAAAAGTCTTAATACCAGGCAATGAAACTGCCGAGATCAAGGCCGAGGCCATAGCTGTCTTTTTTGTAAACTGACGTCTGTTCATGTTATGTTAATTTAGGTTCTGTTCCTATTACAGGTGGTATTTCGGGTATGCCAGGAACCGGGCCGAATTCAAATATTTTCGGACCCAGCGACATATCTGAATTCATCACCTCATCCCAGGTAACATCTTTCCCCGTGTAGGCCGACATTCGTCCCATAATTGTTATCAGGGTTGAATTTATTTGTGCCACGGCGTCACTGACAGTTTTCCCTGTACGTATAGCGGTTACCAGATTAATATGTTCCTGAACATAAGGATCGGTTACTTTCCATGTCTCATCTGTAGCTCCTTCCTCAGGATAAGGATACTTCCATATCTCTTCTCCCTTGAGGTCATAGAGGCTTCCTTTAGCATTTGCAAATCCTTTGGTCCCGACAATAAACTGTTCCGTTATATTACTGCAACCTGTTATCTGCCTGGCTGCACAATGTGTGTGCATCCCATTATCGTAAATATATTCAATGCTGAAAAAGTCATATTGATCGCCTGTAATCCTTCTCTGACGACCGCCCCAGCCAACTGCTTTCACAGGATTTTTTCCAATATACCAGTTCATCACGTCGATTTCATGGATGAATTGTTCTACAATGTGGTCGCCTGATACCCAGCAGAAGTTTGCCCAGTTACGGAGCATGTACTCCATATCCGTCCAGCCTGGCTGTCTTTGAATAACCCATAGTGAGCCACCGTTCCTGGTGATATGGGCACTAACAATCTCACCTATTTCACCATTAGCCACCCTTCTCCATGTTTCCATAAAATCCTTCTGAACTCGTCTTATTGTACCGCTTATCATACAGAGACCCTTTTCTTCTGCTCTTTTTGCTGCCACCATTACCTTTCTTGCTCCAACAGGGTCGACTGCGATAGGCTTCTCCATGAAAATATGTTTGCCGGCATTTACTGCAGCTTCAACATGATAGGGACGGAAAACAGGTGGGGTGCATAATAGTACCACATCAACTCCAGAATCAATTACTTTCTCATAGCTGTCGAATCCCAGGAAACACTTTTCATCGGGAATTTCAACATTTTTTTGGATTTTCAGCTGTTCCCTGCACTGGTCGAGCTTATCCTTAAAAACATCACCGAGGGCAGTTATCTGAAGATTCGGGCCTGAATCAAGGAAATTTACTGCTGCTCCCGTACCTCTGCCGCCACAACCGATCAATCCGGCTTTTAAAGGTTTGCCATCGGGAGCCTGGGTCAGAAGTACCGGAAGCTTCAGATTTTTTCTTGCCGCCTCCCTGCTGCAAGCTGATATCAGACCAGCTGACCCTATGGTTCCAAATGCAGCAAGAGATGTTCTTGAGATGAAACTGCGACGGTCAATTCCTACCATCATTGTTTGATTTTTCTTATTAATCTCTTCCATAATCTTATTTCTTATTTCTATTTATTTCTTATTTCTATTTATTTCTTATTTCTATTTATTTCTTATTTCTATTTATTTCTTATTATTTATTATTTCTATTTATTTCTTATTTCTATTTATTTCTTATTTCTTATTTCTTATTTCTATTTATTTCTTATTTCTTATTAATATACTTCCAGCTCCTGCCATGCCGGTATCTTCGGGAATTTTGAATGTGGATCAGTCTGGTACCAGTAACAAACTGTTGCGATATCTGATTTCTGTGCCAGATACCTTCCACCCTGCCTCCAGCCAAGATCCTGTATTGTAATCCTCAGATCCTTGTCAAATCTTACTGGATCCATTATATGCCAGCGATAGAGGCCAAACCGCTGCATGACGTTATAATGTCCGTCGCCTCGTATTACCTGATGCAAACCGGAATAGGGGGTGCAGAATTCGGTATAATTGACTTCTTCCACGCCTGCAGCATTTTTCTTACGGGTATCAAAATCGTAAGAACCACAGAAATAGTCTTCAGTTCCTGTACCACAAATAGTTGGAAATTTTGTATCCCCGTCAATAAAGAATTTTATTTCACCTTCGCCCCACCATCCGTTATTGTTAACACCCACAGCCATATAAACTCCGACATATTGACCTTTGCCCCTTATACCATCAACAATCGTGTAGTCAGAAGTTAAGTTAGGATTCAGCCGCCTGTACTGGGCATGAAAGTATGCAGCATCATCGGGAACATCTGTCAGGGTATAATCAATCTGGTAATACAATGTCATAACATCCTGGTCGCCTACATTTTCCATCGTCATCCTGCATTTTTTCCTGAAAGGCATCACCCAGTAGCTATTAAATGCGCTGCCGGGGTTAACACATATGGCTGCTGAAACAAGCGGTGCATATTGCCCCCATCCCATGCCGAAGAAATCTCCGACCGGGCATTCAACAGAGGGTTCAGTTTCATCATCCCAGTAGATCCGGAGAATCGAATAACGCCATTTGCCTGCAGGTGTCATCCATATATGCTGAATAGCTCCAGGACCATCAATCAATGCCATTGTAAATGTTTCTCCAGGTTTGATTCTTACATATGGATTCACCTTCCAGCCCTGACCCAGGTCACGGGCAGCATTAGCAGCATTGGCAACATTGGGTTTGTCCTTGTCTTCAAGCCGTGCCATACCTGCTTTGCCTTTTTCCCCGGTAATATTTTCAGGACTTATTGAACGGGTTTTTGCATCGGACAAACGGTACAAATTTCCCATATTCATATCGAGGCCGTTGAATCCCTTCTGGGAAAAGACAAGAAACGGCATAAAAGAAATAATTAATGAAAGAATAAGATTTTTTTTCATATTATCCGGTTTAATGGTTTCTGATTATAAACAGGGTTCAGGTTATTGACTGATGATTCCCTTAAAATTAATAAATTATAATTATCAAAAGGATAAAAATTCCGGATATCTTTAGACTTGTTTTAATAAGACGGGAGACCGGAGTTTTGGATCCCCTCCCGGGAGGGGGAGGGGTGGGTATCTTTAAGACCGAAGACCGAAGACGGAAGACGGAAGAAAATAGATATTTCTGAAAATAAACTTACATCATTTATGAAAAAGAGAATTCTTCTGGCAATAGCCATTTTGAGCATTTTCTTAGCCTCCTGCACAAGCAATAATAAAAATGTAAAGGGTACACTATTTATCATTGGAGGAGGTGACAGGACAGATGAAATGATGAATGAGCTGGTAGATCTGTCGGGTATCAGAAATGAGGGATACATGTTTGTCCTGCCGATGGCGAGCTCTGTTCCCGACAGTGCAATAATATGGGCAAGGGAAGATTTCATGGCAGCGGGGATAAGCATAGTCCCGGGGTATAATTTCAGGCAGGGAGAGACTCCTCCGAAGCCACAGCTTGATTCACTGAGAAATGCAAGACTGATCTATATTAGCGGCGGCGATCAGTCACGATTTATGTCAGTAGTACTAAATACATCCATTTTGGATGCAATTTATGAGGCTTATAAAAGAGGATCAGTAATTTCCGGTACAAGTGCAGGGGCAGCGGTAATGAGTAAGAAGATGATTACAGGCAACCAGAAAAAGCATCCGGAATCTGAGGCCGGTTTTGTGACAATTGAATCTGATAATATTGAAATTACTGAAGGTTTGGGATTATTGAAGGATGTTATTATAGATCAGCATTTTATCAGGCGACAGAGGCTTAACAGGCTTGTTGCAGCCTCGATTGAAAACCCTGATGAGTTATGCATTGGCATTGATGAATCGACTGCTATTATTGTTAAGAGGAAAAACGTCAGAGTTACAGGAGTAGGACAGGTTATATCTATCAGGAATATGGACGCAATCAGGAGAGTGCAGAATGGTTTGCTTGGAACTGACAACCTTCAGATAAATGTTTACCTCCCGGGGGAGAGTTTTAATCTTGACTGATCATCAGACTGCTTCTTTTATTCATAAGTTCCTTTTTTCAGAACCTTACCATCCTTCACAACCCATTTTCCCATTGAAATGAGGTTCACCAGCTCCATTCCCCGGTTGAGGAAAAGAAGATCGGCGTCCATTCCATTCGAAATGAATCCTTTCCCGGGAAGCTTAAGAATAGTGGCAGGGTTTGATGTAAGAACCCTGACTGCTGTTTCAAGCGGGATCTTTTCATTTAAAACGGTATCCGCCAGCTCTCTCAAATTTGATGAAGGAAGACCCATCTCGAGCTTAATCAGCCTTCCCTGTTCATCAAATCCCGGGAGGGATCCGCATGAATCTGATGAAAAGGTGATATTCGTTACCGGAACTCCTGATTCGATAAGAAGTCTGATCGCAGTTGATGGTTTTACCTCTTCGTCAGTGAAATATGGCCATGAGCTTGTTGTTATATCAATATACCCTTCTTTTCCGTAGATTTTGGCATCGTCAAAAATGTAGTCATTCCTGTTGCAATGAGTTGGAAGGAACTGATTAAATTTAAGCATGCTTTTCCTAACAGCTTCATAAATCGGATTGAAGGGATTTTTTGCATCTCCCATGTGTATATTAACAATCCCTGCTTTTTTACCCAGCATCCCTCCGACCCTGGCATGCGCTGCGATCCTTATAAGCTCATCAGTTGAAGGGCATGAACTTCTGTGATCGGAGATTGCAAGTTCTCCAACACCTATAACCTCTTCAATAAGCGCAATATCCCTTCCTATGTCTCCGGTAATCGTAGGTGAAGGAACCTGGTAGGCGCCCGTCCATATCCAGGCTGAAGCTCCCTCATGCCTCAGAGATTTTGCCTTCATCAAAACTGATTCGACAGTCCGTGTAAATCCATCAGTGCCCAGACATCCAATAACTGTAGTGACTCCGCCTTCAAACATTCCGGAAAGCGCCAGTTCAGGAGTCCGGGTTGCAGGTCCACCTTCACCGCCCGCACCGGCAATATGAACATGATTGTCAATCAGACCGGGAACTATTATCAATCCTTCTGCATCGAACACTTCGACATCTGATCCGATGGGTATACTGATCTTTTCAGAAACTTCCAGAATTTTATCAAACCCGGTTAAAATATCTCTTGTCCCGCAAAAATCAGGCGAATAGACAGTGGCATTCCTTATAAGAAGCATAGTATTTTTGCTTAAGTTAAACTTAAAAGGTAAAATTAGCCATTCTGCAGTACTTAAAGAAGCACTTATTATAATTTGATTATTTTTACTTGACGAAGACATGCCCCCTTCCCCCTAAAGGGGGTTTTACTAATGCAAAAACACATTGTATGCGACTTAAATTCTCTATCCCACATAATCTGGTAATAGTATTCAGCATAATAATATTTGCCGCGATCCTTACCTGGATAATACCGGGAGGTAAGTTTGACCGTAAGATGGTTGACGTCAACGGGGTTGAACGCAGTGTAATAGTGAATGGATCCTTCCACTATGTTGATAGCCAGCCCCAGACCTGGCAGATCTTTTCAGCCTTTTATAAAGGCTTCATAAATATGTCGCACATAATTGTATTTATCCTGATGATCGGAGGTGCATTCTGGATAATGAATGACACAAAAGCGATTGATGTTGGGATATTTTCCTTCCTGGGGTTTACGCGGCGGATGGAGCGGTTCCGTCTGGTCAAGCTGCTTGGCGTCAATAATATAATCATTACACTTATAATGTTGCTATTCAGTCTCTTCGGCGCTATATTCGGCATGGCCGAAGAGACAATTGCTTTTGCCGTGATCTTTGTTCCACTTGCAATTTCAATGGGATATGATTCATTTGTTGGTATAGCCCTATGTTACTTTGCTGCACACATAGGTTTTGCAGGCGCAATACTCAATCCTTTCACTGTCGGGATAGCTCAGGGGCTTGCAAGCGTACCATTATTTACCGGAATTGAATACCGGAGTTTGTGCTGGGTCTTAATAACATTTGCAGGCATAATGTTTGTGCTCTGGTATGCTGCCAGAATAAAGAAGAATCCCCGTAAAAGCATCATGTATGAAGCAGATGAATACTGGAGACAGAAGGGGAATTCCCACATTGAAGAGATCAGTTATCACACACCGGTTTCAGCGTGGATAGTCGCCCTGCTGACAGGCGTTGTTCTTATAATTTTCGCTGTAAAATATCCGGAGACGCATCTGACAATCGGATTATCTAAAGTTTCTGCCCCTCTCCTGCCTGTCTCGGCCGGATTATACTTTTTACTAAGCTACATAACACTAAGGAAATCGATCCATTTTTTTGTTCTGAACATACTTGCCTTTACAATGATATACCTGGTTATAGGGGTCCTGGGGTACGAATGGTATATTATGGAGATAGCAGCGCTTTTCCTGGCAATGGGTCTTGTAACCGGATTTGCAGCTGGCAAAAAGCCCGGAGAAACCACAAAATTGTTCGTTGACGGGGTAAAGGATATAGTCTCGGCTTCGCTTGTTGTAGGATTTGCAGGAGGCATCATTGCAATACTCACCGATGGTCAGATAATTGACACAGTACTCAACTCATTGTCAGGTGCTCTCGAAGGTTCCGGTCAATTGTCGGCCATTTCTATAATGTACGCATTTCAGTCGGTTCTTAATCTTGTTATTACCTCCGGATCGGCAAAAGCAGCCCTTACAATTCCTATTATGGCCGAGTTCTCCGATATAGTTGGACTGACACGGCAAGCTACAATAATGGCATTTCAGTTCGGAGCAGGGTTTACAGATATGATCGCCCCTACTTCAGGTGTACTTATCGGAGTGCTTGGAATGGCAAGGATCCCATACGTCAAATGGCTTAAGTGGATTATGCCAATACTGCTGATATTGATTATCATGGGATTTCTGTTGCTGATCCCTACAGTAACAATGAAGCTTAACGGATTTTAAACCAGATATATGCAAATAAGAAACCACAAAATATGCTATGAAATCATATTTTGTGGTTTTTTAGAATTTCCTTATGCATGGATATCTTTCTAGAATATATATCTTATTGAAAGAGCTCCGCCGTCACCCCAGAATCCGGAATAACCTGTCAGGTTAAAAGCAGGTTTCCAGTCAAGACCTATATTGATTGGAACATCTTCAAAATTATATTCGATCCCTAATATTCCGTCAATTCCTATTACTGTATAGTTTGTACCAGCATCGCCCCAACGTCCATATGTGTTATCACCATTCCAGAATCCTATATGTCCGCCACCGCCGAAATACCAATTAAGTCTTTCAACGTCGAATGCCTGGTTGTGTATCTCATATAATCCTGTAAGTTCAAACCCCCTCCATCTGGTTGAAAGCAAACCTTCAAAAGCAGACCTCTGGCTTACAAAGTGTTTTAAAGTCAGGCCGTTCGAAAAACCAAGCCTCAAACCAACGCCAGTTTTATAGTCCTGGGCAGATGCAAAGGTATAAATGCATATTACCAGTGTTAATGTCAGAACAGCTTTTTTCATTTCAGTTAATATTAATATTTACAAATCACAATGACAAAATTAACCAAAACTTTAATAAAAAAAAGAGAAGGATTTACCCCGGATCCTTCCCTTTTACAAACCCCCGGATTTAAAATCCGGGGACGATTAACAAACCTAAACTTTTCTAACCTTATCTAATTGACAAAATACATGTACTTATATATAAAACCATTTTCCCGCAGCCACCACCGCAAAGCCTTGGCAATTTTTCTCCTTTTAAGCAGGACAGTTCCTAATTCATTTGATGATATCCGGTAAAATGTTTTCATGGCGTTATTTTTATTTGTTTCCTATGATGTAAATATATAATTCAAACTAAAGCCCGTCAATACGATATAGCCCAATTAGTGGTGAAATGCGGTGAAACAGACCGCCTTTTGTCACTTAAATACCGGTGATCAATAACAGACATTAACTACTTATATAAGAATTGATGCAGTTGGTCAAAACCGGTCTCTTATTTATCAGCAGAACTACTTAAATGAATCCTAAATATCGGGTATTAAATTTATAATACTGATTATTAGTATGTTATGATGCTATTAAAGCTTGTTTACAGCATCATTGCCGTTTTGACAAACGACAAATAAAAAATGACAAGATTCCAGGATAAATAGTGATTCCGGAGTAAAGACATCATAAATTTACTATGCAAAACGCCCAAAACTAATGAAAACGGTATTATTGTCTGTATTAATTTTCCTTACCGGGATAGCTTATATCATCATTGAACCTCATATATTATTTTACCCGGGACTCATAATAAAAGCTCTTATTATTCCGGTACTTATGTTCATTTTTCAGCTTAACCTGAAGTCATATATGAATATGCTTTGCCATTTTATGCCTGCCGGTGCCATTCAGTTTTTAATTTCCGATCACAAGAGGATTTATAAAGCAAATAAGGGAGGGAACAATCTGGTATTAAAATGCCATCTTCAATTGAATCGATTTTATGAATAAATACTATCTTTCGAATCCAAAAAAACAATTCCGATACTTTTAAACAGAATACAAAACATCTTTGAATTATGCCACTTAATATTTCGGATAATCTGCCAGCAGTGAAAATCCTTGAAAACGAGAATATTTTCGTAATGAAGGAAACAAGGGCTGTTCATCAGGATATAAGGCCTCTGCAAATACTGATATTTAACCTGATGCCAGTAAAAGTAACCACAGAAACACAGATTTTAAGGCTTCTTTCCAACACACCACTGCAGGTTGAGATTACACTCATATATACTAAGATGCATTTGTCAAAGAATACTCCAAAAGAGCATCTTGACTCATTCTATAAAACCTTTGATGATGTTTCCGGTCATAAATATGACGGGTTGATAATTACCGGCGCACCTATAGAGCATCTGGAATTTGAGGAGGTTGACTATTGGGAAGAGATGGTCCGTATCATGAATTGGGCCGATCTGCATGTGACCTCGACTTTATATATCTGCTGGGCATCACAGGCAGGATTGTATCACCATTACGGAATTCCAAAGTATATGATGAAGGAAAAAATGTTCGGCGTATTCAGGCACAGGATCTATAATATGACAAATCCTTTGACAAGAGGATTTGACGATGTTTTTCTTGCACCACACTCAAGGTATACTGAAGTCAGAAAAGAAGATATTAAGAAGGTGGAGGACCTTGAGATCCTTGCTGATTCAGAAGAAGCAGGAATTTACCTTGTTGCTTCGAGAGACCTTAGAAGAGTTTTTGTTACCGGCCATTCAGAATATGATCCCCTCACCTTAAAATCGGAATATGACCGCGATGTTGCAAAAGGACTCGATATTAGCATACCCAGGAATTATTTCAATAATGACGATCCGGCACAGTTGCCTATGGTCAAATGGAGAAGCCATGCGAGTCTTTTATTCTCTAACTGGCTGAACTACTGTGTATACCAGGTTACACCATTTATCCTGGAAAACGATAAGAAACAGGGTGAATTGTGATAACCGGGAACAATCAACTGGATTTTTATTCATCGAAGTTTACCTTCTTGTAACTTGTCAGGTCCTGTGCCATTTTTCGGTATGTTTTTTTGTTCTGTTTATCGTTGTTAACTTCGCTTATGCGGCTCAACCCGAAATAAGCATAGGAAGAATAATCATTACCGTAATATCCGAAGGCAGAAAGGTCATTTATTGCTTTATTGTAAAATCTTCTGGCCTGAGTATTATTCCTGTATTTTTTTTCCTGAAGGATCCCGTTAAATACTGCTACCTGAGCCTGAAAATAAGCACTCCCGGTTTCCCCGGCTGATGAAAAAATAATACTTTCAGCTTCATCATAATTCTTTAAAAGAAGCAGGTTTTTAATATAGCCTGCCAGATACAGCAGGTTGGCCGGATAAAGCTCATGAAGACCCTTTGTGTAGGCAAGTGACTTCTGATAATTATTTTCGAAACTCATAAAAATGTATGAGAGGAAAGAATAGGCCTCTGCCTTTAGCATAATTGAATTTAATCCTGCATTTTGCAATTCAAGGAGACCCTTCACCATATCTCCCTTAGGAAAAAGAAATGCGAGCATTTTATATATTGGATGGGCTTCGGGGTATGCTTCCCGATAATAATTGTAGAGACCTGTGAAAAAATAAAAATCAGGATAAACAGAAACATAATCAAAACACTCCCTTACATGCCTGTATGTACTCATTACAAGAGGATTCAATTTTGCAGTAAGGTTATTATCAGCATAATACATCAGCAGCATTCCTCTCGCACCCAAATTGGCCAGCAGATACTCGGCATAATCCCCCGGATTCCTGGTATCCTCGCACTGTTTTATACAAGTATTCATGTAATTTTCATAGGAAACAGAAGCCTGAGAAGATGGGATCAGAGGAAAGTTTTCCCAGTATGTAAGCATCCCATTATAAAGGTTTATTACCGGATGACCCGGGTAAATATTGTCCATTTTTATACTGACATCCCGGGCTTCATCGAACCGGTACCCATAGATATCGTCAACGCCTCCTTTAAGGAGGTTCAATGCCGCAGTATCTTTAAGTATCTGACTCTGAACAGTTGCAGTACTGAAAAAATACGTGACCGCCAAACACCCTATTATAAATCTGACCTTTCCTGACACAATTGAAAAAAATACAAGTTAACATTTTTCCAAAATGTAACCTATAAAAGAAAAGAGTGAAATCCGGTCGCTCTCGCTCTCGCTTTTCACTCTTTTTTCTGTGGTGCCACCAGGAATCGAACCGGGGACACATGGATTTTCAGTCCATTGCTCTACCGACTGAGCTATGGCACCTCCTTTTCGGACTGCAAATATATATCTCAAAACTGTTAAACCAAAACTTTGCTTATAAAATTTCGATTTGGAATCGTTTTGCCGTTATGGTACATTTGCATCCTTACTAAAATAATATAATGGAGCTTCTCTTCGATACCCTGAAAAACGGAATCAGACTGGTCCATCACAGGCTACCTGGAATTGTCGCCCATTGTGGACTGGTTATCAATACAGGTTCACGCGACGAATCTGTACCGGAACACGGAATAGCACACTTCATCGAACATATGCTGTTCAAGGGAACAAAAAAAAGAAAGGCTTATTATATACTGAGCCGTCTTGAAGATGTCGGAGGCGAGCTTAATGCCTATACTACGAAGGAAGAGACTGCAGTACATGCTTCCTTTATTAAGGAAGATTATGAAAGAGCAGTGGAAATAATAAACGACATTGCCTTCAACTCCGTACTCCCTGAGAAAGAGATCGAAAAAGAAAAGGATGTTGTGATTGAAGAGATCAACTCATATCTCGATAATCCGGCGGAACTTATATTTGATGATTTCGAAGAGCTCATCTTTGCTGACCAGGCAATCGGACATAACATTCTTGGTACTGAATCAACTGTGAAATCTTTCACACATAAAAAACTCTCTGGTTTTATCTCAAGAAATTACAATACCGACCAGATGGTTTTTTGTTCAGTCGGGAATATTCCTGAGGAAAAGGTTCTCAGGCTGTTCAGGAAATACTTTGGAGTGGTACCTGAGAACAAGCGTTATAAAAGAGAATCTGCTCCATTTATATATAAACCTTCAACGGTCGAAAAAAAGATGGACACTTTTCAGAATCATTGCATTATCGGGAACATAGCTTATGATCTGAAGAATGAAAAACGACTGGGGCTGTTCCTTCTGAATAACATTCTTGGGGGACAGGGAATGAATTCAAGGCTTAATATGTCGCTAAGGGAAAAGAACGGGCTTGCATACAATGTGGAGTCGTCTTATAATCCTTATTGTGATACGGGGGCATTCTCTATTTATTTCGGAACAGATAGCCAGCATCTTGAAAAGAGCATCAGGGTCACCTTATCCGAACTGACCAAATTCAGGACCACAAAACTGGGCACGGTACAGCTTAGCAAAGCAAAGAACCAGATAAAAGGCTATCTTGCAAGAGGTTATGAGAACCATGAAAACCTGATGCTCAGCCAGGGGAAAAGCCTGCTCGTCTTTGAAAGGATTGAAAGCCTGGAGGAGACCTGTAATAAGATTGACAAAATCACATCATCAGAATTGCTGGCTGCAGCAAATGAAATTTTCCATCCGGGAAGCTTATCAACACTGATTTATAAATAATGATGGACCGCGAACTTGAAAAATACATTCTTGATCATTCCTCTCCTGAGGACCCGGTGCTTGAAGATCTTTACAGACAGACACATCTCCGGTTTTTAAATCCAAATATGGCTTGCGGACATCTTCAGGGTAAATTTCTTGAAATGATATCCAGGATGGTTAATCCCTCCTGTATACTTGAAATAGGAACATTTACAGGATACTCTGCCATATGTCTTGTAAAAGGACTGAAGTGTGATGGAATGCTGATAACCGTTGAAGCAAATGACGAGCTTGCAGGGTTTAACCGGGCTTATTTCACAAAAGCCGGAGTAGCTTCAAGGATCAAAAGTATTACAGGCCGGCTTCAGGATTTTGCTGCGAAAATCAAGGAAGACTTTGATCTTGTATATATCGACGGTGACAAGAGGGAATATATTGAATACTACAGTTTGATAATAGATAAAGTAAGGCCTGGAGGCTTTTTAATTGCAGACAATGTGTTATGGGGAGGAAAGGTGTTTGAGAAAGACACAAAGGATCAGCAGACAAAAGGTATTATCGAGTTCAATGAAATGATCAGAAAACAAAAGAATATTGAAAATATAATTCTGCCGGTAAGGGACGGAATAATGCTTATAAGAAAAATATTCTAAATGGCCTCACCCCCTAATCCCCCGCTCCCAGGAGAGCGGGGGACTTTTTATCCAATGTTTTTGAAGCCCCTCCCGCTTAAGGGGAGGGGTTTGGGGAGAGGCCAATCAGACCCTTGGGACGGGTCCCGATAGTGATCTGGTTTGGAAGAGTTAATCATGGTACAATTTTTGAACATGCCTTAAAAAACAATCACATGAAAAGAATAATATTTTCAGGCATAATATTTTTTATGTTTATCGACCTGAACTCGCAGGTTGCAAAAACAGAGGTTCTTAATGATCTGGAAAAAAGTCAGCCAACTGTTCAGTCCACGGTTATTGCAGCCACATTAAAATCGGCCAGCCGCCTTTTCAAGGATAAGGATGACCTTACATCGGTAATAATGGTTATACCGAAAGACTCGGTTGTTGATGTGCTTCCAGGCTCATACGATACTTTCCTTCACGTGGTTTTTGAAGGGAATTTAGGTTATATTTATGCTATTCATGCTGATATAAATAAATCACCGGTTAAGGCAGTTCCGGTGGTTACCCGGACACCTGTCAGTGGACAAAATTACAGCCAGGAAGCAAGCCAGGTGCAAAACCAGGTTGACAGAAGGTATGAATATCTCGAAAATAAATACGGGCAATCACTTGGTTCCAAATTATATGAAGGCAAAATTTGGAAAGGTATGAATTCTGAGCTTGTCAAAGAAAGCTGGGGTTCACCGAAAAAGATAAACAGGGTGATAAGCGGCAATATAGTCAAGGAAGAGTGGTTCTATAACAAGACCAAGCTCTATTTTCAGAACAGTACCCTTACAGCATGGGGCCCTGATAAATAGAATCCAGATTTTAGATTTAGAATTTATGAATCCAAAATCTGAAATCCGAAATTCAGCTTCTTAATCATTGCAGATCAAAAAATATTTATATTTTTGCCCGTGAATTCGCGGGAGTAGCTCAGTTGGTAGAGCACGACCTTGCCAAGGTCGGGGTCGCGGGTTCGAGTCCCGTCTCCCGCTCAAACAAAGCCGTCACGATTAATCGTGACGGCTTTGTTATTTATGACAGACCAACGACATGTTAACATGGAGGAAGGCCTGAATAAATAAAAATAGCAACTGCGAAAGCAGGTGCTTTGTTTGAAAGTATCTCACTAAGGGTCCGTGGCGCCAAGGGCGCCACAATCCCGTCCGCCTGAACTCTTCGGTCGGGGCAATCCCGTCACTTTTTCCCGCGGATCACGAAGAATTTCGCAGAAAAAATTCAAAAAATTGACACTTATCGATTAAAGACCAGTATTTTTCCTAATTTCGATCCCCAGACCATAACATATTTATTAATCTTAATTATTCTCATCCATGAAAAGAACTTTTTACATTTTTCTTATGATGGTTGCAGTAATCCTTTTTTCCTGCACCACAGAAAAAGCTGATCCTGGAATCACAGTTCCGTTTGAAAAATACACATTGCCAAACGGACTGACAGTTATCCTTCACGAAGACAAATCTGATCCAATTGCTGCAGTGGCAGTAGTTTTTCATGTAGGCTCAAGCCGCGAAGTAATTGGAAAAACCGGATTTGCACATCTTTTCGAACATATGATGTTCCAGAAATCCGAGAATGTAGGTGAAGATCAGCTTTTCAAGCTGATACAGGGTGCAGGAGGAGAACTTAACGGAGGTACCGGACAGGATGCCACCATGTATTATGAAGTCATTCCAAAAAATGCTCTCGAAATGGCCCTGTGGCTGGAATCAGACAGGATGGGGTACCTCGAGAACACTGTAACGCAATCAGCTTTTGCAAACCAGCAGAATGTGGTTCAGAATGAAAAGCGGCAGGGCGTCGACAATGCACCTTATGGATTCAGCGATTACCTTATCCTTAAGAACCTTTACCCTAAAGGACATCCCTACAGCTGGGATGTTATCGGAGAGATGGAGGATCTGCAGAATGCTACAGTTGAAGACGTTAAGGCTTTTCACAAAAAATTCTATTCACCAAATAATGCAACACTTGTTATAGCAGGCGACATTAACAAAGAGGAGGTAAAACCTTTGATTGAAAAATATTTTGGTGAGATATCTGCCGGTGAAGCAATAGAAAAAAGAGGTCCGATGCCAGCCTCTCTTGAAAAGACAATTCAGCTGTACCACGAGGATAATTTTGCAAAAGCCCCGAGGATTACGATTGTATTCCCTGGTGCTGAGCAATTCACAAAAGATGCATACGCACTTGACTATCTCGGTGATCTTCTTTCAAATGGTAAAAAGACACCCCTGTATAAAATTCTTGTTAAAGATAAAAAACTTACTTCATCTGTTTCAGCAAGAGGTAGTTCACAGGAGCTTGCCGGGGATTTTACAATCTCAGTGACAGCAAATCCGGGAGTAAATCTTGGCGAAGTCAAAAAAGCAATTTTTGAAGCTTTTGACATGTTTGAAAAAGAAAGTTTTTCTGAAGAGGACCTTAAGAGGATCAAGGCAAGAAATGAAACAAGCTTTTATGGTTCATTCAGCAGTATCCTCAGTAAAGCATTCACTCTTGGCCAGTACAATATGTTCAAAGAAGATCCGCAGTATTTTGAAAAAGATTTCATCGATGCTCAGTCAGTGACCTCTGAAGATGTCAAAAACGCATTTCAGAAATATATAAAAGGGAAGAATTTTATCGAGGTTAGTTTTGTTCCCAAAGGCGAAATCACACTTGTCCCCGAAAACTCACTAA
Source organism: uncultured Bacteroidales bacterium (assembly GCA_963701745.1). Lineage (GTDB taxonomy): Bacteria > Bacteroidota > Bacteroidia > Bacteroidales > VadinHA17 > LD21. Next base: position 470,629 of record CAVPBE010000002.1, read on the forward strand.
ATGCAGGAATTATTGAAGAAGATGTCACAAAAGCTGCTGAGGTAAAAGATGTTGCAGCGGTGGAAGAGCCCGTTGTCAAAACTCCGACACAAATTGACCGCACTGTTCAGCCACCAATAGGCCCTGACCCTGAAGTGACAATCCCGGCTGTGTGGACCAGTTCACTCAGCAATGGTATGAAATTATATGGGATTAAGCAGAACGAGTTACCGCTAGTGCAATACTCAATTATTATTTCCGGTGGTCACCTCATGGATGCGATAGATAGAGCAGGCGTGGCAAGTATGACTGCTTCTCTTATGAATGAAGGAACCAGGAACAAAACACCCGAGGAACTCGAGGATGCAATAAAACTTCTTGGTGCAAGCATTTCATTTTACGGAGGAAACGAGAATATTACAGTAAGAGTCAGTACGCTGGCGCGGAATTTTGAACCAACTATCGCACTTGTTGAAGAAATGCTTTTCGAACCACGCTGGGATGAGGAACAGTTCAATCTTGCCAAAAGCAGGGTAATCAACAACTTGAAAAGAAACAAGGCGAATCCAAGTTACCTGGCATCGAACGAGCTTAATAAGCTGATCTTTGGAGAAAATAGTATTCTTTCTGTTGAAGCGGTCGGAACAGAAGAATCTGTAAATGCTATCACAACTTTTGATCTTAAGGACTTCTACAAAAAGAATTTTTCTCCCTCCCTGGCAAAGTTTATTATTGCAGGCGATATTGATCAGAAAAGGGTAGAGACCGCTCTAACCGGAATAAATACAAGATGGCAGGCAAAAGATGTTACATTACCTGAGATTAAAGTTACAGCACCGCCTGAAAAATCTCAAATCTATTTTGTTGATGTACCCGGTGCCAAACAGTCGGTTATCTATATCGGATGCCCCTCCATCCCCAGGACAGATCCTGATTACTATCCTGCTTATGTTACCAATTACAAGCTCGGCGGATCATTTAACGGGTTATTCAACCTGATCCTGCGTGAGGAAAAAGGATTTACTTATGGAGCAAGATCAAATTTCAGCGGAGCTAAAAACTATGGAACATTCACCGCCTCATCTATGGTACGTACAAACTCAACACTTGAATCAGTAACCATTTTCAAGACTGAGATGGAAAAGTACAGGGAGACCATTCCGCAGGAATATATCGACTTTACAAAATCAGCTTTATTAAAAAGTAATGCCCGTAATTTTGAAACCCTTGGAAGCCTGTTAGGCATGCTGAACAACATCGCTGCATATGACCTGCCGACTGATTATATAAAGAAGGAAGAGGCTTTTGTCAAAGGATTAACAGTGGAGAAACAGCTTGAGCTCGCGAAGAAATATATTGATCCGTCGAAGATGTATTATGTTGTTGCTGGAGATGCAGCAACACAGCTTAAGGAGCTTGAAAAGGTTGGACTTGGTAAACCTATACTTGTAAAATAATAGATTTTCTGCTCAATTATTAAGGTTATCCTGATTATAAAAAGTTTCGCGTTATACATTCATCGCGAAACTTTTTATTTTTGATTCTTTAATCTCTAAAAATATGTTGAAGAAAACGGTTTCCGGTTTCATTTTGCTGTTAACATTCCTTGCATGTCAGGGGCAGGGTAATAACCTCGATAAAGGCCAATCAGGTTATATACCTTCTGCAGAAAACCTGCAGAACAGGGAATGGTTCAGGGACGCCCATTTTGGAATGTTTATCCATTGGGGAGTATCAAGCGTGCTTGGCCGTGAGATCGGGTGGGCCCTTTCAGGCAAAGATGTAAATGAATACCGGCTGAACATGTACAAGTTCAATCCGATAAAATTTGATGCAGCTGCTGTAGTCGGGCTGGCACAGGATGCAGGAATGAAGTATATCACATTCACCACCCGTCACCACGACAGTTTTAGCATGTTTGATACAAAGTACTCCGACTGGGGCATTATGAGAACTCCATATGCAAAGGATGTACTCAAAATGCTTTCTGATGAATGTCAGAAGCAGGGAATTAGGTTGTTTTGCTACTATTCCCTTACTGACTTTTATCGTCCCGATTATTGCCAGGGCAATGTAAAGAAGGGAACAGGGATTGAGGGTGAATGCAACTGGGATGCTTACATTAGGTTCATGAAGAACCAGCTTACAGAGATCCTTACAAACTATGGTCCGATATACGGAATATGGTTTGACGGCCACTGGGACCAGGTGCAACAAACAAAGGAGATTCCCGGAGGAAAACAGCTGCGAGTTTGGAAATACGATGAAATTTATAAGCTTATCCATGATCTCCAGCCCGGATGTATGATTGTCAACAATCACCATCTTGCAACCTTCCCTGGAGAAGATTATCAGACATTTGAACGTGATCTTCCTGGCAGCCATACCGGTGGAGGATATTCAGCCAATGCAGTTATCTCCCAGGAGCTTCCTCTTGAGACAAGTGATATCATTGGCAAAAGCTGGGGATATGTCACAGGCGATACTATTAACCGATCAGTAAAGGAGCTGGTTCACATACTTATTGGTTCGGCAGGCTGTGGTGCCAACCTGTTGTTAAACATCGGTCCTACACCTGATGGGAAAGTCCCTGAGGCACACAAGGAGAGACTTATTGGAATGGGGAACTGGCTTAAGATATATGGCGAAACAGTATATGGAACCCGTAAAAGCTTTATGCTACCTGAAGAATGGGGAGTTGCAGTCGAAAAGGAGGACAAAATCTATCTGCATATTACGCATCCGGAGAAAATCATGGGCCAGCTCAGTCTCATCAGGTTCCCCTATAAGATTAAAAAAGCTTACCACTTTGAATCAGGAAAATCCGTAAAATTCAGGGTGGATAATACTGCTGCAACTGTTAGCCTGCAACTTAGTGGTCTTGATTCTGCTGCTATAGATAATGTAGTTGTTTTAAAGGTATCCAGCAGGTAATCTTAAACCAGCAGAATCAAAATTCTTAAGAAAATTATTATAAATTTGCACTTTCATCCGACTGAGTAAGACTGCACGACTGCACGACTGCACGACTGCACGACTGCACGACTGCACGACTGCACGACTGCACGACCGCAAGACCGAATAGAGCCCGGATGGTGGAATTCCCGCTGAAGCGGGACAGGGTCCGACACACAGGACGGAGTTTTTTGATATAGGATTTTAAGTATTGCCACCAACTGTAAAACTGCAGAACTGCATAACTGCATAACAATTTCAGCCCGGATGGTGGAATGGTAGACACGCAGGACTTAAAATCCTGTGGCCATTACGGCTGTGCGGGTTCAAGTCCCGCTCCGGGTACTGAAAAAGAGTGAGAGTGAGAGCGAGTGTAAGAGCAATCGCGAACACTCTCATCTCTTTTTCCTCAAGACTCACTCTCACACCCACACTTTCTTTTCTCACCATCTCCCCTTCTCCTATTCTCTCCATCCATTTTTTTGGGAGCT
>CAVPBE010000003.1:0-558128 GCA_963701745.1 uncultured Bacteroidales bacterium
TTCATAATTTGCATCTATGCTTTTAACAAAACTACATATTCCTCCTGCCGGAAATAATGTAGTTCACCGGTCAGAACTATTTGAAAAATTGAATTCCGGCCTTTGCAGAAAGCTCATTCTTGTTTCTGCTCCTGCAGGTTCTGGTAAAACAACATTATTAAGCGATTGGATAAGTCAGCAAAAGATTACCACAGCATGGTTTTCACTCGACAATGGAGATAATGACCCGGTAGAATTTTTAAGTTATATTATTTCGGGAATTCAAAGTATTCATTCAGCATTTGGGCAAAGCGCCCTCACACTGTTAAATTCACCCAACAGACCATCTGGCGAATCAATTGCCAGCCTGTTAATCAACGAAATACTTAATATCAATCAAAACTTTTTATTAGTACTCGACGATTTCCATTTGATCAACAGCAGCGAAGTACTGAAACTGGTAACTTATTTAATAGATCATATTCCCGGTAATATACACATTGTTATCCTGACCCGTTCTGACCCGGCACTATCTGTTTCAAGGTTAAGAAGTCAGCATCAATTGGTCGAGTTGCGTTCATCAGACTTGAGTTTTTCGGCAAATGATATTTCAATATTGTTCAATAAAAAGCTGAAATTTGGTCTATCCTTTGATGATGTTTACTCTCTTGAAACAAAAACCGAAGGCTGGGTTGCCGGTCTGCAACTGACTGCTTTATCTATGTCGGGCCGTGAAGATATTTCCGGATATATTAATGACTTAAAAGGAGATAATCGATACATCATGGATTATCTGATGGAAGAGGTGCTAAAGATCCAAACCGATGAAATCAAAGAATTCTTATTACAGACTTCTGTTTTGGAGCAAATGTCTGCTCCTTTATGTAACGCTGTTCTGAACAGAAATGACAGCCAGCTGATTCTAGAGACTCTGGAAAAAAATAACATGTTTGTTATACCTCTGGATACTGAGAGGAATTGGTACAGATATCACCACCTCTTTGCGGAGTTATTAAAACAGAGACTTCATTCAGGAGAAAAAGCAACCATTATTGAACTTCATAATAAAACAAGTGAGTGGTTTTATAATAATGCGATGCCTTTATTTGCAATTGAACATGCATTTGTGACAGAGAATTTCGAAAAAAGCATGCTATTTCTTGGGGAAATAGTAGAGACTATGTGGAAAAACGGTCAGCATGCTGCAATTCTGAAATATGGAGATTTACTACCTGATGAATTAATTAAAAAGAATGCTGAATTTAGTTTATACTATTCATGGATATTGATTATAGCCGGTCAGATTCAGAAAGCTGAACCTTTTTTGATGAGCGCAGAAATAATTACAAGGCAGATCATTAACGATAATGATTCATCAAAAGAAGATGTTAATTATAATAAGAAACTGTCAGGAAAAATATATGTTGCATTTGCATACCTCTATTCAATAGCAAAAGACTCGGAAAAAACCTTCAGCTATAGTAAAGCTGCTATGGAGAACCTTTCGGAAGATGACCCGCTGTGGTATAGCTGGGGATGGTACTCTATTGGAATTGCTGAAACGGCATGTGAAAACTTCAAGGGAAGTATCGATGCTTATGAAAAAGCACTGGAATATGGTAAAAAATCAGGGAACATCCAACTTATATCAACCATTGCGTGTAGGTTATCTGCCCTTGAGTCGCGAATGGGACTTTATACGTCATCCTATAAGAAATGTTCCGATCTTTTGACATTTATGAAAGAAAGTGGTTATTCTCAAATTGCAAAATCTGAATGCACCTTTGCAGGACTTTATACTTCTTTAGCAGGAATTGAGTGTATGCGGACTGACCTGGATGATGCTTTCGAAAATATAAAAACTGCATATAACTTAAGTAAAAATGATTCTAACAATTCGAATAAAGTCATCGTATTAAGCGTTTATTCACTTATTTTATATGGACGTGGGGATACTGCAGGGGCTGTAAAAATGCTGAATGAAGCGGAAGATATCGTAAAACTAAATAAAGTAGTCCTCAGTATTATGGCGATTTATGTTGCCATTAAGGGAATTATACTTATTCAACAGAATGAACTTGAAAAGGTCCATCATTTTTTTAAGGAAATTGGATTAGGACTTGATAAAAAGATATCTTATTCAGATGACCATGGATATTGTCCTTATGCTCTTTTATTAATAATCGAAATGAAATTCGGGGAGGCGGAGATTCTTCTTTTAAAATTATTGAAACTGGCACAAGCCGCAAATAGAATTGAGAGAATAATTGAAATTAAAGTCATATATGCCATTTTGAATAAGGCCACAGGAAACAAAGAAAAAGCCTTAACAAACCTGATTGAAGCTTTTGAGGATGCTGCCTGCGAAAATATATTAATGACTTTTGTTCTTTATCATCCCGGAATAAGCGATTTACTAAAAGAAGTTTACAAAATGCAGGCAACTGCAAAAACTAAAATTCCAAAGAAATTAATAGACAAACTTAAACTCGCAATAGAAAAGAGAGAAAAATTTAAGAAAATTAATTCACAATCCGGGTTAAGCGATCGCGAACTCGACGCATTAAGACTTCTTGCTGAAGATCTGTCGAACCAGGAAATAGCGGATAAATTATTTGTTTCTTTGAACACAGTTAAAACACACCTGAAAAATATTTTTCTGAAACTTGAAGTTGATAGCCGTTCTGGCACCGTTGCAAAAGCAAAAGAAATGGGATTAATATAGTACATAATATCTCCTTAAAATAAAAATCACTCGCTTAAATCACCCGCACGGGTGATTTTTTTTATATGGATGCCCCCGACCTTTGTTGAGAGTTTAATCAATTGTAATATGAAAGGCAAGACTAAAATAACAATTCAGGGACATCTTGATAAAAAATGGGAGAACAGCTTTGAAGGTATGAAAATCAGCTATGAAGGAGACAATACTATTCTATCAGGAAATCTGAAAGACGAAGCTCATATGCATGGAGTTTTAAATATCATCAGGGATTTAAACATAAAACTAATATCAATCAACCCGATTAAAAAATAGAATGATAAAAAAGTAATTAATAGTTAAAAACAGACAAAAATGAAAAAGTTAATTTCAATAACACTCGTGATTGCCATGATTTCAACAATGGTATTTTGCCAGACAGAAAAAGTAGATTCTACTTACAGAAGGCATTTTATTGGAAGTTCGTTATTTGTTTTGTTTAATGTATTCGAAAAACCTTCCCCTTCTTTCTACCAGTTAAATTATGGGTATAGTTTATCTCCTAAAGATATACTGATCGTCGAAGCTATTACGTGGACTTACAATAGTCCATTAGGTATCCCTTTCGGAGATTCGTTTGATGACCCGGAAAAAGCATATCCCGGCTATATCAGGGAATTTGGAATAGGACTAGCCTATAAACGCTTTATTTGGAAAAATTTCTATTCTACTTTTCACGCTACTCCATTATTGAGACACTATTTGGATTTGGATAAGAAAAATATTCAAAATGGTTTTCAACTATTTCTTACACTTCGATTTGGATATCATTTTAGACTATTTAATGACCGTTTTTTCCTTGAGCCTTCAATTGCTTTTACTCATTGGCCTATAAGTACCAAAGTGCCTGAATCTTTTGCAGCGATGGAGAAAGAATGGCCAAAATATTTTTTATTTGAACCAGGGTTTCATTTTGGATTTAAATTTTAAAAGACCGGACATATGAAAAAGAATAAATGCCCTCTGACAAATCTAAAATCGATTATTGCAGACGAAGAGAGGCTTGCCAGAATACTGAAAGAAGTGAAGATTAGTTCAAAGATTAAGATTTTAACTCTACTAATCCTTACACAATTCAGCATCTGTTCAGCACAACAAAAAAAGAGTGATTTTGTCATTGGAGATAAAATAAGTTTTGAATCAAGAGTTCTTAACGAGCGAAAAACTATAGTTGTAATTCCACCTTATAATTACAAAGACAGACCGGATGAAAAATTTCCTGTAGTTTACGTCTTAGATCCGGGGAATACTCTTTTTGCAACATTCGGAATTGTGAATTATTATTCAGATATGTTGAAAATTATGCCCCGAATGATAATTGTGGGGATTGTTTCCAACGATAGAGAAAAAGATTATTTGCCCACACCTTCGAAGGAACAACCAACTGGTGGAGGAGCTGATAAATTCCTTCGGTTTATTAATTCAGAATTAATAACATTAATTGACTCAACTTACCCGGCTAATTCAGAACGTTGTATTATTGGACATTCTGCAGGAGGATTATTTGCTATTTATGCTATGGAAAATCATCCTGAATTATTCAGCTCATTTATATGCATTGACCCAAGTTTATGGTATGATGATCAATCCTGTGTCAGGAAAATGCCCGACTTTCTTAAAAATAATAAGGATATTAAAAAATCAATCTTTATTTCATTGTCAAATGAAAAGGAAATGGGCGTTTTCTCTTTTATTGAAATGCTTGAAAAATATGCACCGGAAGGATTAAAATGGGATTATATCCATTATAAAAGCGAAACCCATAACTCATTAGGATTTAAAAGCATATGTGCGGGTTTTGAAATGATTTATAAAGATTGGAAGACAAAAGATGATCCAAAATAAACGACACAATACCAACAACCGATAAGTGATATGCTGACGATAATTAGTATTAATCCCGATAATTTGAAAAAATGAAAGCAATTGTACACACAAAATACGGACCACCGGATGAACTTCAGATTCTTGAGGTAGGAAAACCCATTCCAGGGAACAATGAAGTATTGATAAAAATCCATGCGACAACAGTAACAACTACAGATTGCAACGCACGTAACTTCACATTTGTACCTAAATCGTTTATGTTATTTGCAAGAATAATGTTTGGTTTCAAAAAGCCCAGAATTAAAATTCTTGGGATTGATTTGGCAGGAGAAATTGAAGCCATCGGAAAAGATGTAAAACTATTTAAGGCGGGTGACCATGTCTTTGGATCACCGGGGACCAAATTTGGGGGTCATGCAGAGTATGTCTGTGTTCCTGAAAATGGACCACTGGCGATAAAACCAGCTTATTTGAGCTGGGAAGAAGCTGCCGCTATTTCATTAGCAGGAAATACTGCATTGTTTTTCATAAGAGATCTGGCAAAAATACAGGCCGGACAAAGGATACTTATCCATGGTGCTTCAGGAGCAATTGGTACATATGCAGTTCAGCTTGCCAAATACTACGGTGCAGTAGTCACAGGAGTCTGTAGTGCCACGAATGCAGATTTGGTAAAATCCTTAGGAGCGGATAAAGTAATTGATTATACTAAAGAAGATTTTACTAAGAGCAATGAGAAATATGATTTTGTTTTTAATGTAGTTGGCAAGACTACTTTCTCACAATGCAAGGGCATTTTAAAACCAAAAGGGATCTATCTTGATAACATGATGGAAGTTAACGATTTCCTGAAGGTGCTGTGGACCTCAATTGTCGGAGGTAAGAAAATTAAGGGTGGAGTTTCAACAGAAAAGGCTGAAAATCTGAAATTCTTCATTGAGCTTATTGATTCCGGAAAGTTAAGACCGGTTATAGACAGAATCTTTCCAATGGAAAAAGCAGCTGAGGCTTTTCAGTATGTCGAACAAGGCCATAAAAAAGGAAATGTAATTATTACTATATAGTTTAAACCCTGACATTCTTAATCGGCATTTTAATTATGATTTTATGCGAGAAAGCGCGACCCGTCAATGCACTCACCTGCTATTGGCACGACACATGAAATGCATTCTGTAATCACAGGTATCTTTTTACCTTTTTTACGGAAGGATGTACTGCCAGGCTTGAACAACCTTGCCGACATAAAATAGATTATATTCAAATTAAAATATTTCATAATTTGCGTATATGCTTTTAACAAAACTACATATTCCTCCTGCCGGAAATAATGTGGTTCACCGTACAGAACTATTTGAAAAATTGAACTCCGGCCTGAGCAGAAAGCTCATTCTTGTTTCTGCTCCTGCCGGGTATGGTAAAACAACTCTGCTAAGCGATTGGATCAACCAGAACAAAATTCCGGCATCATGGCTCTCACTCGACAATAGTGATAACGACCCGGCAGTTTTTTTAGGCTATGTAATTTCGGGAATTCAAAATATTCACCAGGACTTCGGACAAAGTGCCTTGCGACTTTTAAATTCACCCACTTCACCTTCTGTCGAATCAATTGCCAGCCTGCTAATAAACGAATTACTCAACATCAGTCAAAACTTTTTATTGGTCCTCGACGATTTTCATTTAATAAAGAGTAACGAGATATTAAAATTAGTAACCTATTTATTAGAGCATATTCCAGGTAATATCCATATTGCAATCCTGACCCGTTCCGATCCGGCACTATCTCTTTCAAGGTTAAGGAGCCAGTATCAATTAGTTGAGTTACGTTCATCGGACCTTAGTTTTTCGGCAAATGATATTTCAATATTATTTAATAAAAAATTAAGGCTGGGGTTATCCATTGAAGATGTCTATTCGCTCGAGACTAAAACAGAAGGTTGGATTGCAGGGTTGCAGCTTACAGCTTTATCAATGCTGGGCCGTGAAAATATTTCCGAATTTATTCAGGACTTAAAAGGAGATAACCGCTACATAATGGATTATCTGATGGAGGAGGTGCTGAAGATCCAGACAGATGACATCAAGGAATTTCTACTGCGAACCTCAATTCTGGAGCAAATGTCTGCTCCTCTATGCAACGCGGTTTTGAACATAAATGACAGCCAGTTGATTCTTGAAACCCTGGAAAAAAATAACATGTTTGTTATACCCATGGATGAGCAGAGAAGCTGGTACAGATATCATCACCTCTTTGCAGACTTATTGAAACAAAGGCTTTTGCTTCTATCTGAACCGTATCTGGAGAATCTGCATAACAAAGCCTGTGAATGGTTTGAGCAGAACGGCATGTATGAATTTGCTTTGAAGAATGCATTAACAATAAAAAATTACGATAAGAGTATTCAAATTCTGGGCGGGATAGCAGAGAGCATGTGGGAAAACGGACTGCACACTTCCATTTTAAAATTTTGCGATTTGATACCGGATCATCTGGTTAAAAAGAATCCAACACTGTGCCTGTATTTTTCATGGATCCTGATTACCACAGATGAGCTTCAGAAAGCTGAACCGTTTTTAACCAGTGCTGAAAATATAACTACGAAGATAATTAATGATCCTCATTCATCGGCAGATATAGTAAAATCAAACAATAAGTTGTTAAGCAAAATATCTGTTGCATTTGCTTATTTGAATACATTTGCCATGTCCCCGGATAAAGTATTGGATTATGCCCGGACTGCCATGAAATTCCTGTCAGATGATGATTCATTGTGGTTAGGATGGATCTGGTATTCTGTCGGTATGGTGGAAATGTCAAAAGGGGATATTGAACAAGGGGCAACAACACTTCGAAAGTCACTGGATTATAGCAAGAAATCGAACAATTTATATCTTATATCTGAAATTGCATATGAAATAGCCTATCATGAAATGAGGCATGGCCATTACAAAGCTGCATATAAGCATTGTTCTGATCTTTTAAATTATATGAAAGTAAACGGATATTCGGAAATAGTAAAAGCAGAATGGACTTATACCGGGTTGATTACACTGATGTCGGTTTTTCAATGCGTTTGGACCGATCTTGATTCAGCCTGGGAGAATGTAAAGACGGCGTACAATCTGAGTAAAAATGAAAAAAATATCACTCAAAGAATTAAGGTATTATTGGCTTTTTCTTATGTTTTATATGCACGTGACGACAAACCTGGAGCCATAAACAAACTAAATGAGCTTGAAGAGGTAATGAAACAATTCGACGCCTCTCATCATGTTACTGATACATATACAGGCTGGATGATAAGAATACTGATAGATTCAGATCAGATTGACAAAGCAAATGATTTTGTAAAGGAGCATGGGTTAGGACTAAATAAAAAGATAAGCTATAAAGAAGAATTCTCCTATATAAATTATGTTCGGTTGTTACTTGCTCAAAATAAATTAAATGAAGCAGAGACAATGATTTCAGATTTATATTCCCTGGCTCATTCAGGTAATAGAATTGAAACATTAGTTTATTTAAAAATCTATTCTGCTATCTTGTATAAGCTGACAGGCGACCAGCAAAAAGCCGTAAGAAGTTTGATTGAAGCTATGGAATATGCGGCAAATGAAGATCTCCTGATATTTTTTCTGTTTGACCTAAATTATACTATTGATTTATTGGAGGAAGTATATAAAATACAAGCTGCCGGAAAAACCAAAATACCGAAAGAGTTTATTGATAAACTCAGGGGAGCAATTGAAAAGAAAAAAAGCCGTCAAAAAATTCAGCTGAAATTGGAATTGACCGACCGCGAATCAGACACTCTTAAACTTATTGCAGAAAATATGATGAATCAAGAAATTGCCGATAAGTTGTTTGTCTCTGTTAATACAGTTAAAACACACTTGAAAAATATTTACCTGAAGCTTGGAGTAGACAGTCGTGCCAATGCAGTTACAAAAGCTAAAGAGCTCAGATTGATTTAGATAAAAAACTTTAATCTAAAAAATCACCCACCGAATCACCCGTGTGGGTGATTTTTTTTTGATGGCTGTCTCCGACCTTTATTGAGAATTTTATCAATAAGAACATAAAAGGCAAATCTAAAACCTTACAAAAATGAAAAAGCTTATTTCAACATCATTAATGATTTCAGTGGTCTCAGCACTGACATTTAGTCAAAACCACACACTAAAGGTGGGAGGAACTGTCGAAGGCACAATTTCTTACTACAAATTCTCAGTAAGCACCACTTATCTGACATTCGACAATTTTGGTCCGGAAGAAACCAACGTTCACATGTTTGAATTTCATTTTGGATATAAGATTACTTTAAAAGATAAAATCGGGATTAAGGTCGCTACCTGGAAATTATTTGAACCTATGGGCATACCTTTCTGGGATCCACTTTTAATGAAAGAAAGTGAATTCTATCCTGGCAGACTAAGAGAAAGTGGTTTAGGTGTTACCTATCAGCGTATGCTTTGGAAAGGATTATTCGCTTCAATAGAGATTCTCCCCTTATTGAAAACATATTTGGACGAAAGTAACAAGAAAATAGATAACGGTTTCAAATTATATACAACCTATCATCTTGGTTACCATATACCCTTGTTTAAAGGCAGATTGTTTATTGAGCCTCAGATTCATTGTAATTATTGGCCAATTGACACTAATATACCACAAGGTTTTAAAGAGAGAGAAAGTAAATGGAATAACTATTTCCTCTTTGAACCGAATTTATATATCGGGGTAAATTTTTAAAAGTAAGTCCGTTTTCAAAATATTTAATAATTACTAAAAATATAGTTTTATGAAAACTCAATCGGTAGCAAAAATTGTCTTTGTTTGTTTCATTTTGCTGGGACAATACAATGATGCTTTGGCTCAAACAGCAAAAAAAGATACTGCTTTTAGACGGCACTCAATAGGAACCACACTTTTCCTCCTGGGCAATATAGGAGATTCTGTCAATTTTTTTCAATTGAATTATGGATACCGGCTCACCCAAAAAGATAACATTACTGTAGAGGCTATAACCTGGACGTATTATGAACCTCTGGGAACCTATATGCATTCAGAAGAATTCTACCCTGGTAAGGTCAGAGCTTACGGTATCGGATTGGGTTATCAGCGATTCCACTGGAAGAACTTGTTTACGACTATCGAACCAACCTTTTTTCTTGAGCACTTTTATGATACGGATAACAAAAAAATCCAAAAGGGTTTTCAATTGTATCTTCAGTTTATTCTGGGCTACCGTTTTGAATTCTTTAAGAAACGCTTGTTTATAGAACCTGCATATGCATTAAAATACTGGCCTGTGAACACCAACTTTCCTGCATCCTTTGCAGTTATTGAAAACGGAGCACCCAAGTACAAATTTGAACCCGGTCTGAATTTTGGCTTCAGGTTTTGATTGGATTGTGAGCAATTAGGTGTAAATTCAGAATAACTATCTTAGCTCCCTTACAACAAATTATCTCAATTATGAATATTAATGTCCGTTTCCCTTTCCGGTTTTTCATTTTTACATTTTTCTGGTCTTGGATAATCTGGACTCCTCTGATCCTCGCCAACCTCGGGATCATTCGTGTTTCAGATAAATTATTATCAATCCTGACAACACCTGTACTTATGATAGGTGTTTTTGGGCCGCTTGTCGGTGCTCTTATTTCTTTTCATCACGAAAAAGGCAAGGGTTCTTCAAAAATTTATCTTCGGAGCTTTCTTGATTTCCGTTTAGGGTGGAAAGCTTATATTTTCCCCATATTAATTTTCGGAGGAAGTACATTTATTGCATGGTTTTCCCCGGAATTATTCGGGGAAGAACGATTACCGATGTTATTACCTTCTGTCTGGGCTTTTATCCCTTATTTATTAATTATGATCCTTCTGGGAGGAGGCCAGGAAGAATTTGGCTGGCGGGGTTATGCCCTGCCGATTCTTGAAAATAAATTCGGAATATGGCTTGCAAACGTGATTTTAGGGGTAATACATGCTATCTGGCATCTTCCTTTATGGTTCATAACAGGAACTGGTCAGACTTACATGAATTTCGGGGGTTTTATTCTCCTTATCGTTGGATATTCCTTTATTCTTTCCTGGATAAGAAAAATCTCAGGGAACAAGCCATTTTCGGGACTTTATGCCCATGGTTTGGCGAATGCCTTTATCCCGCTTATACCACCATTGATTATGCGAATTAACGTACCTCAGCCACGTTTTTGGATCTGGGTAACCCTGACATTCTTAATCGGTATTTTAATTACCTTTATACGTGATAAAATAAATGTAATTCAACCTGTTAAGAACAAAAATAACTAATCATATTTTGTAAGTTTAAACAATAATCAGCTGCCAACAGACAGAAAAGATCTTTAAAAATGGAAAGAATGAGAGCAATCGTACACACAAAATACGGACCACCGGATGAACTACAGCTTAAAGAAGTAGAAAAACCCGTTCCCGGACACACTGAAGTGCTGATAAAAATACATGCTACAACAGTAACAACTACTGACTGTAATGTCCGTAACTTAACATTTGTCCCTGAATCGTTCAAATTTCTCTCACGCATAATATTTGGCTTCAAAAAACCAAAAAAAAATATACTGGGGATTGATCTGGCAGGAGAAATTGAAGCCATCGGCAAAGATGTAAAATTATTTAAGGAGGGTGACCATGTTTTTGGATCACCCGGGGTCAAAATGGGTGCCCATGCCGAGTATTGCTGTGTTGCCGAAAAGGGAGCATTAGCTGTTAAACCGTCAGGATTGAGTTGGGAAGAAGCCGCAGCAATTTCATTAGCAGGAAACACAGCACTGTTTTTTATCAGAGATTTAGGAAAAGTCCACACCGGACAAAAAATTCTTATCCATGGCGCCTCCGGAGCAATAGGAACTTATGCAGTTCAGCTTGCCAGGTACTATGGAGCTGAAGTTACCGGGGTTTGTAGTGCCTCGAATGCAGAAATGGTGAAATCTTTAGGAGCGGATAAGGTAATAGATTATACAAAAGAGGATTTTACTAAAAGCGATGAGAGATATGATTTTGTTTTCGCTGTTGTAGGCAAGACTACTTTCTCACAATGTAAGGCCGTGTTAAAGCAAAAAGGAATTTATCTTGAAAACATGCTTGAAATAAAAGATATTCTAAAAATGATGTGGACCTCAATTATCGGAGGTAAGAAAATCAAGGGGGGAGTTTCAAAAGAAACTGCTGAAAATCTGAATTTTTTCAACGGGCTTATTGAATCGGGAAAGTTAAAACCGGTTATAGACAGAATCTATCCATTGGAAAAGACAGCTGAGGCATTCCGGTATGTTGAATCAGGCCATAAGAAAGGAAATGTGATCATTACCATCTAGTTTAAAAAAACGAGAAAATAGAAATGAAAATATTAGTTACTGGTGGCACCAATGGAATGGGAAAAGGAGTGGCTAAGGTATTGGCCGGAATAGATAACCAGATTCATGAAGTTATTTTACTGTGCAGATCCAAAGAACTTGGTGAGGCTACAATCAGAGAGCTTGAGAGCTCCACCATGAATAAAAAAATATCATTTGTTTTATGCGACCTTACAAGGCTCCGTGATGTCAGGAATGCTATTGGCGAGATTCAAAGTAAACACAAGTACCTCGATTGTATCTTCATAAATGCCGGATTAGGTTATGGTGCAAAACGTGTTGAAACTGAAGATCGAATGGATTCACATTTCCAGGTAAATTATTTATCTCAGTTTATGCTGACTTTAAATCTGTTGAACTTGCTGGAAAATTCGCAAAACGGTGGGAGAGTGATTTTCAATGTAACCCGTGGTGGCAAGATTTTTTGGGACGATATCCAGATGAAAAAAGACTGGAGTTATGAAAATGGGATACATCAGGCTATGGTTGCCAAACGAATGTTCCTGGTTAAGTTGCACGATATTTATAGAGAAATGAATGGGTCAAATGTATCCTTCATTGGTTTTGAAATATCCAAGACAGTCTGGAGTAATCAGATTAATATTATTCCGTTTTCAATGAAAATGATGGCAACTATGATGAAGTGGTTGGGGACATTTATTTCAATAGAGAAATGCGGGATGATAATGGCTCCGTTGTTCACTGAAAAGCAGGAAGAAAGCCTGAAGAAGTCCGGAAAGATTGTTACATGGAAGAATAATGAGTTCATCGGGATAAAGGAAGATGAAATGGTTTTTAACCCTGAAATGCAGGAAAGACTTTGGGCTATTGGTTTGGAATTATGCAGAGATGAAAAAACTGTTAAAATTGCAAATAGCATTCAAAATCATTCAAAATAACTCCAGGTGGCATTCAATCAGGAATCATAAAAAGCCACATATCATATTATCTGGATTCACATTGCTTTCAATATTACTGATTTTTATCTCCTGCAGAGGAATGAAAAACCCCGATCGTCCAATACCTAAAGACGGGGAGAAAGGCTCTTTTATTACTGTAAGGGATGGATTAAAAATATTCGTTTATGAATATGTTCCGGGAGAAGAATTTAAAAACACAATTTATATCGTATCAGGAATTACAGGCATAAACCATAATAGCGAAAAAGATATTATTGAGGGATTAAGCAATAACGAAAATCGTGTTGTGGTGATTCATCCCCGTGGTACCGGGTATTCGGAGGGCGAAAGAGGCGATGGCCCGGATCTGTCAGATTTTATCGGGGATTATGTGGAGATCATTAAAGGTGACAAATATATCCAGAACAGTAACCGAAAAATCATCCTGTTCGGACATAGTATGTCGTGCGCAATTGCACTTAAAGTCGCCTGTGGATTGCAGAAAACAGATGGTATTGTTCTGGTGAACCCTCCATTTAAAGTAAAATCAGCCAAAGGAATGACCCCCGGAGTGGTGGATTATCTCAGATATATAGGATACTTTCTTTTTGCACCACATATGCCGGTAGTGAATATGTCAGGTGATCCTTCAATAATCGAAAACGAGGCTGACAGAAGAGAATCGGAGGATAGGAACGATGATCCGTTTCTGGTAAAATACTTCAGTATGCATTATATGTCTGAATCAAAAAAGATTATGGATGCGATGGTCATAAATGCACGTAATGCAGATTATCCGTTGTTACTGTTATATGGTGAAAATGACATGATTGTGGATAAAGCCGGTTGTGATGAGATCTATTCTGCATGGAAAGGTCCGAATAAGAAATATGAGATCCTAACCGGGGGGTCACATGGTAAGTCAACCGTTGTAAAGGGTACAGAAATAATTTTGAAATGGATTGAGCGTTTTTAATATGGGATAAAGACCTGCTATTTTTTTTATGATGATCCAAATATCTGCCATTAACTGAAGCTGAAGATATTGAATCAATAATTTCACAATTGAAGCGGGACAAAAGAATCATAAATTCGAAAATTGCCTTATTGGGCTGCAGTGAGGGTACAATAATAGCGTCTTTGGTTGCTGTCCGGAAAGTCGAAAGAATTGATGCACTATTATTATTTGGTTATGCTAACGACAACTTGTTTGATACAATTAAGCGGCGTGAGGTGAGAAGGCGTCAAGGCGTCAAGGCGTGAAGGTTGTTATGCGGTTGTGTAGTTATGCTGTTCTGCAGTTCTTAATCGGTAAGCTACTTACCTTTATAGTCTATTTTAGTGGCTTTTCAGTTATTTTTTGGAACATATTCGTAAGGAAGTAAATCACCAATTCGTTGTGATGCCATCTGGCCCTCCCAGCTTATGCATGATGCATCGAAATACCCGGTACCATCAAAGAAAACAGTCTCTTTAAGGAAAACGATATAGCTTTTAACAACTTTTGAATTGTAAGTAATGATCAGATCTTTTTTATAAGTAAGATATTTTTTACGATTGCTATTCTCAAATACTATCTTTTTATACTCCAGATTTTCTCCTGAGGGATCAAATACTTCAAATCCTGTAGCCTTCAGGTTATCTGCCCAGAGCTCTCTGAATAAGTGCATTCTTGATCCCATGTAGGCATCCCTTCTCTGCAAATCATATGATTGAATCACAGTTTCCTTCGGGGAGATATCTTCGTTAAAGAAAATATCTCCTTTAAAGAAGAAAGTTCTGTTCTTTCTGTCAAACTCAAATTTGTCCAGAAAATATGTGATTTTATATCCTAATGCACTATTCTCAATTTGAATTGGTTTTGAGGCAT
Source organism: uncultured Bacteroidales bacterium (assembly GCA_963701745.1). Classification (GTDB taxonomy): domain Bacteria; phylum Bacteroidota; class Bacteroidia; order Bacteroidales; family VadinHA17; genus LD21. The sequence goes on from CAVPBE010000003.1 coordinate 14,735, forward strand.
AAGCCCTTAAAGTATCTTTGTCCTTTTCATAGTTGAATGTTATATCGCTTTCATTCAAAATTTTACATTGCTGTGCATTATATGTTTGTCCCAGAAACTGGTCTTTGAATAATTCAAGGTTTAATCTTCGTGCCCGTACGAGTGATTTGGCCTTAATGACAACTTCGCTAAGATCATAAATTTTAGGTGTCATATAAATTGTTAATGGTTTAACACCTGAGAAGCTATTTAAAGTAACTGAGTAATAACCAACCGCACTAACAGAGAGAGGCATTGAAGAGTTTTTTGACACGTCAATCTTGAAGTTGCCATCTTGATCTGAATAAGTTCCATTGAATGTTCCGCTAAAATAGACAGCAGCATAACCAATCTTTTCTTTGGTCTGCTTATCCAGTATAGTCCCGTTTACGATTTGTGAGAATGCAACAGATAAATGATTTGCAAGGACGAATAATAAAATTAACTTCTTCATTAGAAATGTATTACAGCGGTTTAAGGTGCAAGCCTGCCTGCCGGGAAGCATGAAAGCAAAAAATGTGATTACACGTCCCGAGACTTCAGGAAACAACTTACCCATATTGTCAGCGTTAGCATTTAGTGCTATTTTAAAGAATTATTATCATGTTGCTTTTAAAGTTAAGCAGTAAGTTCTTCCTGATAACTTATTATTTACTACAATCAGTTGAATAATACACATTTGGACTTCCATTTGAGACTACTTCAACACCAGAGGGTGGGAAAGGCAAAATCCAGGTGCAAACCTTCTGTAATAAAAGCATATTATAAATATTTAGGTAGCCCAGGAGAGTATTACGCGAAATATCAAGACTAGCTATTTGATTGCCTCCACAAACCAGATATTTAAGCGAAATATTATTAGAAACATCTAGACTTTTTAACTTGTTATTATCACAGGTTAATGAAACTAAAGCAACATTCTTTGAGATATCCAGGCTCGTTAATTGATTTTCGCTACACCATAAATCTTTTAACTTAATTGCATGAGAGATGTCAACACTTGTCATTTTACAACCTCTGAACCACAAAAATTCCAGATTAGGGCAGCTCGACAGATCAAGACTTGTTATTTTAGTATACTGGCAGCTTAAAAGGGTTAATGAAGTATCTCCGGTGAGGTCTAATTTTTCGAGCGAATCACCATAGCAATCCAACTGTTCTAAGGCATAATGATTTGCTAAATCCAGAGTTCGGATAGGCTGACTATGACACATCAAAGACTGCAAAGATAAATTATTAGAGAGATCGAGATTTGACAATAACTTATTTTCAGAGGTTTGCAACGATTTAAGGGCTAAGCAATTCGATAGATCAAGGTTAGTCAGATTATTTGGACCGCACCACAAAGTCTGTAATGCAGTATTGTTCGATACATTCAGATCGTTCAGTTGATTACCGCTACATAGCAAAGATTTTAAACTCATGTTTTTTGAGATATCCAGAGCTGGAATTTGATTATTGGCACACCATAAATCAATCATTAATTTATTGTATGAGACATCCAACCTTGATAAATTATTGGAACTGCAATTCAGATAAACAAGTTTTAAATTCCTGGAAACATCCAGTGAAGAAAGAGAATTATTAGAACAATCAAGGGAATCAAGGTTTGTAAAAAGTCCAATACCGCTGATATCATTTAGTGAACTGAAAGATATATTAAGAAAAGTGACTGCTTCAGCTTCTGTAGAATTAATTTTGCCATCTCCATTTGCATCTATCCCTTTTTTGATTAGAAGCTGCAGGAAGTTCTTGTCATGGATACTTTCTGTATCAGAGTCTTCTTTATTACACTGATTAAATACAACGAAAACTACAACAAATGCCATTAATTTCAATATCGGATTCATCGAATTGATTTTTAAATGCAGATGGGATATGAAGATAATGAATAATTGCCGATTAATAATCATCCGAACCACTTGGGTTTCTTCTCAATTGTCTCTTTACAGGTAAATTGCATCCCAGGAAGCGCAGGCATGAATGCTAACGGCCCGACAGTGCCGAGCAGGACCGACCGTTTAAGATCCCGCAAGGCAGGATTAGTGAGGGGCCAGTCTGAGCGTTGAGCCCTGTGGGTTGTTTTAGCGGCGAAGGCTGCACAACTTACTTTATTATCCTTGTTATGGATGTTGGTTTTTTATCCTGCATTGTCATAAGCAGTTTTTAACCAGCCAATTGTTTCCTTATCAATGTCAGAAATATCTGATACATTAATTTTGTGAGAGCACATTGCATTGGCAGAATTAATTGCCTCTAATTTTCCTCTCGGTTCTTGTCCTTTAAGGATAATTCCAATTTCAAAACGAGTCTTTGTAGCTGGCTGAAGTATTGCAAATTGTTTTTTTCTTCTTAAACTCACATAAGCGTTCTTTGGAGCAATTTCAAGATCGGTAGCGAACTTTTTAATTTCGTAAAGTAACTTGTCATAAATTGGTTTAAAATGCTCTTTACCTGTGAATTGCTTTTCAATAAGGTCATCTTTGTTTTCTGCAGAATCAGCGTCAGATCCTTTTGCCTTATGAGCGATTAAGTTCGCAAAACCATGTGTCAGACCATGAGTTTCTTTTAGAAACTTTAATATTTCCCCGTGTGTTGGAAAATTTTCCTTCTTTACAATGGCAATCCATTGTTCCAATGTTTTACCTGTGTTTTTATAAAGGTTTTCAATCATTGTTTGTGTTGCCTTATCCATATTTTTATCCATTAGATCTTATACTTCGATTGCAAATAATCAATAGTCACTTTCATTAGTTTCCTGAGAGCTTCCTGATTGATGTCAGATAACTTCTTAACGTAAATGCAGGCTTTCCCCATTTTATATTTTCCTAAATCTTTTAATAGGTATTCATGCTCTTTAGTTGCAGTGTACACATAAAGTGAAATAGCTGACTTTCTCGGTGAAAACCCTATTAATGGCCAATCTCCTTCCTGACTACTTCTCTCTGATTTGTAATGATAGCTGCCAAATCCTATAATGGATGGCCCCCACATTTTGGGTTTAAACCCTGTAAAATCCTGCATCAGTTTTAATAACTCAAAACTGTCTTTACGTTTCTGCTCTGTATCGGCAAACGAGTGGATAAATTCACTAACGTCTGAATTGTTTTGTTTCGTTTTTAATTCTGCCATAGTCAGTGTTTTTCTATTATTAAGGATTTACAGCCCAAATTGTTCAATGGCCCGGCATGGGGTAAGGGGTCCTGGAAAGAACATTGTTATGCGGTTATGCAGTTATTAAATTGCCCCATCCCGCTGAAGCGGGGCTTCATCTCCAGTTGACTTTAATTTGATGGTATTCTTGTCCATGAATCCGTTGCGAAAAACTCTCCGGTCTGCTTAATTAATACCAATTCATCGTTTGAATTAATTTTGATAACAAGACTACCGCTTTGCATAATCTCTCCTTTAGGAACATCTGCCCATTTAACGGTAATAGTATTACCCTTAATAACGCCGTGTGCAACGTTTGACCATGTGGGTGAAACAGCATCCTCTTCCCCATACCAAAGTATTTCATTACCTAGCTGTCTTAGATAGTATTTGCCTCCGGCACCACTAAAAACTCCATCTAAATTGTAAACTGATTTCTCCACTTTCTTTTCATCTTGCGAAAAAGAAGTTTTCGGTGTCAAGATTAACACCAAAATGCATAGCATAAGTAAATTCTTTAATTTCATCTTAGTCTTCTTTAATTGGGTTAATAATATTTTTTGGATCTGGATTATTTTTTAATACCCATGATTAATTGTTCTATTTTAAATAATGATTTTCCGGTTTTATTCTCTGCTTGTCAGTCAGGACGGTTATTCTTATTTTACAGCTTAACGATTGTGTAAACACCATAGCGGGGTATATTTCTAACCTGGATGTGGTGTTTTCTGTTTGCTTCCCTGTAAATATATAAATATTTCTAGAAAATCCTTTAGTCAAAGATCTATTCTGTAAAACGGACTCTTTTCCTGGACGAAAACTCTGGTGGACATATGGGTATAGACCTCAGTGTTTTTACGGCTTTCGTACCCCAGTTAAAAATCTTGGTGCAGGAGCAAAAGTTGAGGAGCTAAGCGACAAAATCACGCCATGTCGGGGCAAAAACTATGACGAGCTTATTAATTATACCATCAGTGTCAGGCGGAGTATTATTTTATCCGATTATCCCGATTATGAGTCCGATTAAAGGCACACTATTGAAAGCCATATGAGCTATAATTCCAATCCAGGTATTTTTTCGTTTATAGATTATATAGGAAAGGGCTAAACAAGATGGTAATAGAATTATCAGATTCCATTTCCAAAAAACAGGAGAGAGGACATTATCCCCATCGGCTTAATTTTAATATTTGTTGAGTTTTCCATATTCATGATTATTGATATATATTACAGATAATTAAAATATTACGTCTAACTGATTTATGGTTAGGGGAAATTTTAGGATTGTCAGGATGTGATCAATTTATCTCAATAAGACTTTGCATAATATTCAGTCAGGTTGGAGTTGTAAGTGCTTCATTATAAACAAACCTGAAGTTAGGCTCAGCTTACTCAAGCCTGAATATGTCGACCGAGATCTCCACCGCCGGAACCGTTCCTCTGTTCTCAAGCCAGTGTGTGGTGTTCCTATCCTCAGGCCATCCCACTCCAGGTCCATAGTCCGTTGCAACTCCATCTCGATGGTCAGTAATCGTTCCCTGCAATATGTAAACGGTTCCTGGTCTGTCAATATGGTTGTGAACTGGGCCGATTACCCCTCCGGGCTCGATCGTCACCATACGCATTCGAAGTTGGCGCCCTGCCATGCCATCAATCTCAGAGCCAAGGTCAACCGTTGTAAGTAACTTCACGGTAACACCTTTCGTTTCCGGTCTTCTCTTTTCGTTGCTCATATTGCTCCCTCCTTTATGTTATATAACAAAGTTGACAGTAGTTAGTTTATTGTTTATTCCAGTTATGAAATCATTGTCATTTTGTAAACCAAATCAAAAAAATCATATGTTTGTCATCAGCCAAACATTTTCTTGTGCGGCGAAAGCCCCAGTCTGATAGCACCTTCCTTAAACCTAACTTATTTTTATGTTACTAAAACTTATCATTATTTTGAAAACTAGTCTGAGCATAAGGTAACAAATGTAAAAATTCATTCAGGAATGTCATGCTCCCGTCAATCACAAAACACCGGGCTATTTTTTAATGCTCGGCCCGGTACGGGGTGTGGGAAAGATTTATACTCATCTCCCCTTTGAACATTTTTCCTGAAAGCTTGTTTAAACATTGTTTTTCGTTTATTGACCTTTATGTCACTCTGGAAATATTCCTTTCATCCGCTGCCATTCACGTTTTCAGCTTTGGTGTTTCTTGCCGTTTCATGTAATAAAATATCAACTGTATTCGAGAAAATACCTCCCTCCAGATCAGGCATTAGCTTCAACAACCTCATTATTGAAAATGACTCGGTAAACCAGCTCGACAATGGAAATATTTTTAACGGTGGAGGAGTGGCAATAGCCGATTTCAACAACGATGGCATGCCTGATATCTATTTCACAGGCAACCTGGTTCCGTCGAGGCTCTACCTTAACCATGGAGCCCTGAATTTCACGGATGTTACTGAACAGGCAGGGGTTGAAGGCCAGGGGAAATGGTGCAGGGGCGCCGCTGTGGTTGATATAAATAACGACGGGCTTAAGGATATCTATGTTAGCGCGACAATAAGCGGATCGCCTCAACGCAGAAAGAACATCCTCTACATCAACATGGGCACAGGAGAAAACGGTATTCCACGTTTCACCGACATGGCAGCCGCCTATGGCCTCGACGACAATACCCATACCACCCAGGCATCGTTTTTCGACTACGATAATGATGGCGATCTGGATGTCTACCTTGTAGTTAATGAAATAAACGACAGGGATGCTCAGTATGTCTTCAGGGTTCTGTCGACTGATGGCACAGGAGTGAGTAACGGCAGGCTCCTGAGAAACGATTTCGACAGCATTAAGCAGAATCCTGTATTTACCGATGTATCGAAGGAGGCCCATATCTGCACTGAAGGTTACGGAAACCAGGCTACAATACTGGATATAAACAATGACGGCTGGTTCGACATTTATGTCAGCAACGACTATCTCTCACCCGACCTTCTCTGGATAAACAACGGTAACGGGACATTCTCCCAGAGTCTCTCCCTGTATTTCAAACATACATCCAACAGCGCCATGGGTAACGATGCTGCCGATATAAATAACGACGGACTCGTGGATGTCATTACCCTCGACATGAATCCCGAAGACAACTTCAGAAAGAAAATGATGCTGCTTCCTGCTTCATACCAGTTCTACCAGAACTCCGAACGCTTTGGATACAACTTCCAGTACAGCCGGAATACACTGCAGCTTAACCAGGGAAGAATCCCGACCGATGGCTCATCCGGACTCCCGGTATTCAGCGATATAGCTTATTTTGCGGGAGTAGAGGCGACCGACTGGAGTTGGACATGCCTTCTTGCCGACTTCAATAATGACGGTTTCCGCGATATCTTCATAGGCAACGGTTTTCCAAGGGATGTCACCGACCGCGACTTTGGAATGTTCCGCAGCATGGCCTGGAATACAACTCCAAAAATGGATATCCTCAGGCAGGTGCCTGAAGTGAAGATTCATAACTACCTCTACCGCAATAACGCGAACCTGACTTTCAGTGATGTTTCTGGAAAATGGGGCCTTTCAGCTCCGACATTCACAAACGGGGCTGCCTATGCCGACCTCGACAGGGACGGCGATATGGATTACATTGCCGGCAACCTCGGGCTCAACTCCTATTACAGGGCTTCTGATAAATATCCTGTTTCGGTATATGGGAGCGATTTCGACAACAACGGAAGCTACGATGCTTTCACATCGCTGTATATCAAGGCAAGCCAGACCGACACAGTCAAAAGGGAGTTCCCGGCATTTGGACGCGACGATATCGTGAAACAGATGCTCTCAATGCGATCGAGGTTTCAGAATTACAAATCGCTGGCGGCGGCAACAATTGATATGATTTTTACACCGGAACAGTTCATGGCTGCCTTCAGGCTTAAGGCAACAGAGTTCAGATCGTCGGTGGTTGTGAACGGGGGCAATGGCAAATTTTCTCTATGTCCTCTTCCTCCTGAGGCACAGTTCGCTCCGCTCAGGGGAATCGTGGTGTACGATTTCGACAGCGACGGAAACCTTGACCTGCTTGCCTCAACAAATGATTTCGGTACCGAGGTGCTTACAGGTCGCTACGATGCCCTCAGCGGCATCCTGCTGAAAGGTGATGGAAAAGGAACTTTCTCGCCCGTTTCAATATCAGAAAGCGGAATTTTCATACCGGGCAATGGACGTTGCCTGGTTGAGCTCAGGGGACCAGGAGGTGAATACCTCATTGCAGCATCGCAAAACAATGGAAGCTTAAGAACATTCAAATTAAACCAAACAAAAGTACAGCCATGAAAAAAACTTTAGTATTAATAACCGTTGCATGTCTTATACTTGCCGGCTGTACTAAGGAGAAGATCAAACTTCCATCCAATGCCACTATTTTGCATGACAACCAGGACAAGCTTACACAGGTGATCATTTATGACATTTTCTCTCCTCCGGTTGCCAGCAGGATCTATGCCTATACCTCCCTGGCAGCATACGAGGCAGTCAGGTTTTCAAATCCGGGAGCTCCTTCGTTAGCCGAAAGGCTAAATGGGTTTGGATCGATGCCTGTTCCCGCTGATGGAAAAAAATACAATTTCACACTCGCAGCAACAAAGGCCTTCTTCGATGTGGTAAGGAAGGTACGTATCTTCTCAGTTGATTCGCTGACCGGATATGAACAGAAGATTTATAAGGGTTTCGAATCGAATCTTGACAAGGATATCTACAACAATTCCATCGCCTTCGGTGATACTGTTGCAAAGACTATCCTGAAAAGGGCAAATGCCGACGGATATCTCCAGAGCCGTGGCAAGAGAAAGTACCTCGGAAGCAATGAACCCGGAAAATGGAGGCCCACTCCGCCCGATTACCTCGACGGAATAGAATGGTGCTGGAATGAGATGGTGCCCTTTGCTCTCGATTCTGCCTCAATGTTCATGCCTGCCCCTCCTCCCGAATACAGCTTTACGCGGGGAGCATCTACAACAAAAGCCTGAAAGAGGTATATGATATAAATAAAAACCTCACCGAAGAACAGAAGCTGATTGCAAAATTCTGGGATGATAATCCCCTTGTTATGGAACATGCAGGCCATATGATGTTCGCAAACAAGAAGATCACCCCCGGCGGCCACTGGATGGGTATCGCCGCCATTGCATCAAAGATGACAAATGCCGATGAGGTAACGGTTGCCAGGGTATACGCATATACTGCAATAGCCCTTCATGACGGCTTCATATCATGCTGGGACGAAAAATACAGGAGCAGTTTTGTCAGGCCGGTAACTGCTATAAACGACTCATTCGACAAACTCTGGATGCCTTATCTGCAGACTCCTCCATTCCCTGAATATACAAGCGGACACAGTATCATCTCAGCCTCTGCCGCCATGGTGCTTACATCACTTTTCGGAAATAACTTTGCATTCCGCGATACCGCCGACCTGAGATATATAGGTCTCGAAAGAAGCTTCAACTCATTCAACGAGGCTGCTGCCGAAGCTTCTCAAAGCAGGATTTACGGTGGCATTCATTACCGCTTCACGGCTGATACCAGTGCTGCGCAGGGCCGGAAAGTCGGTAACCACGTTGTCAGGAAACTCACTGGAAACTAATTACGAAGTACGAAGCTCTGTCCTCCCGGGCTTCATTGAAGATGCCGGCAAAACAGCTTAACTTCACAACTGTATAACTCTATAACCGAATAGCTTGCGGAATCTTACCGACGCTCGATACTATTAAGTCTATTGCCCCTCCTGAAAAAGTGGTTTATTCAAGTTTTTGGATGTACTGATGTCGTGCAATCAGGAGATAGCTGTCGTTGGTTGAACTATTTACTACCTCTATTACAACATCTACATAAATATCTGTATCCCATTCAGGTCCATCAATACTTATTTTACCAAGTTTATAGTTAGGTACCTGGGATATATTGGAATCACCAGGTTTTGAAATCCAAATCTGCGGGTAATTAATTACATAAAGTTTTCCTGCTGTTATATTTGTTGAAATCGCGAGACTGTCAGCTCTGACCAGGAATACCAGTGCACTCAACCGGCGTTTTGCAGGTATTGGTCCACCGGGCATCATATTTCGTGAAAGGTCCGTTTCAAGAAAATATCGATTGTTTTCAAATGTAAGGGTATCCTGGGAATTAGTATAAAGTGTCTCGAGCAAATACGGATCATCTGAGATCTCTGGTTTTTCGCAGGATGTCGCAAAAGGGACTAATATTAGTAAAAGGATGATCCGGCTATTTAAGCGACTTTTCATTTGGACCAGGATTTAATATATAACGGGCAGGATGGGAATATGTTACCTGACCTTTTTTTAATTTAAAATAATTACATATATCAAACAAGTATATCTGAGGAGAGATTAAGAAATGGTGTGGGGTATGGGGCCAGCCTGTTGAGGTGGCCTGTTATCTGGCGCTGCCATCCGGCTGAACGTCCTGGTGCTTTTGTCAGCTTTGCCCACCGTAACGACTTTAGTAGTAAGTGAAATGAGTGGTTGGTACTTTTCAATTCCCCAGAATGAGCTTTATAATTCACTTTTAGTTTTTTAAATTACTTTCAGGTCTCTATAAAATAAATGTGTATGTATATTTAAGCAGAATTGACCTGTTAGTAAAAACGGGGAGCCTTGGATTTTCAAGATCTCTGTAAGTATTCCTGCCTTCATTGAAAACTATGTAGAAATCATTCCCTTCACGCGGATTATAACGTAATCTGATATTTGATGTCAGATTATTTTCAGTACTGTTATATTGTACAAATGAGCTGACAGAAAGGGTAGTGGTAAACATTAACAGGGCCTTGAGCCTGGCTATATTCCCTGTAAATTCCTGATTACGTCCATGGAATGTTACATGATTATACTCATATGCAAGGCTTAGTTGCAATGAAGAACCTATATTCAATTGAGGTTCCATGCCAATTGTAAGGAGAGTACCATCATAGAAACCTCCTGCAAAAGCATCGATATTCATTATAAGCCTTTTTGATGCAGAGGAGTGAAGATGTGTTACAAATTGCGAGAAATTATATTTCCCTGCAGGGACGCCTACATCCTCTGATAGGTTGAATTCTTTATCAACATTTTCATAATCATTTGTTACTCCAACCATCCCGCTAAATCCTGATTTGAAATTGAATTTATATGCCAGTTCTGTTTGCGAAGACTGGCGGTCATTTGTCGGATTATTTACATACACCTCCTCATTTAATTCAAATTTATGACTGATAAGAGGGGAACTTCCACCTGGCAGCCATCCATACTGAAGGCTTCCTGCATAGAAAGAATAATCTTTCCTTTGCTGGAATCCTATACCGGGATTAAAATCTTTACCGCTCCTTGTATATGTAAAATCATAGCCCAGACCTTTATTGTTGAATCTTTTCCAGTTCATAAATATTCTGGACGGATCCAATGATAAGATATTGTTTGAAGCCCCTTCAGACATAACCTGTGCAAGTTTAATATTCAAATAATCATTCTTAAGTATCTTAAATATTCCGTCAATACCGTATGATGTGTTATAGGTACCATCCATTCCCAGCCTCGATGTAATAATTCCTCCAACGTAGCTGTTACTGTTGATCACCTGGCGGCGAAGTCTCATAACTCCGAAATTTTCTGAAGGAAGACCATTTTGTACAGGATCTGATGGATCAAATGACCTGGTTTGCAGATCCAGGAACCCTATGTCCCATTTACCTGCCATACCTGTTATCCTTCCACCGCCAAGTATTGGGACCTGCTCTCCCTTATAAAGACCTATTTTTCTGCTGTAAAACATGTTACTTTTACCCTCAAATCCGAAATTGAAAATACTGGACCTTTCCTGAAAAAAGGTTCTTTTTTCCGGGAAATATAGAGAAAAACGGGTCAGATTGATCTCTTCATCATCGGCTTCCACCTGGGCAAAATCTGTGTTAACTGTAACATCCAGAGTTAGATTGTTGGTTATCCCGTATTTTGCATCAAGTCCGGCATTCAGCTTAGGACTCCTGTCCATTTCATATGCTGTTTCCGATTCATTAATAGCATAATCCTGCTGATAGCCCGTCAATGCATAAGGAGTAATATAAAATGGCTTTTTTGAATGGATCCCTTCAAATACCGCTTCATCAGCCTTAGATGGACGATAAGGGCTGTAATCACCCCAGTCAGGCGGAATGGCAGGATAAATGTCTACCTCATTTTTATGAGCTATCCTTCTGAAACATATCAGCCCCATTATAACCTTCCCGTCTTCTTCTTTAAACCTCATACTGGAGAAGGGAATTCTCATTTCCAGATACCAGCCATTAGAATCTTTTGTGGTTTTAACATCCCAGAAAGTATTCCAACTGTCATTGAAAGGAAGGTTTCTTGGATTTGATGAGATTGCATCATTTAATACGGTCAGATCATTTCTGAGTCCGCTTGGAGTTGTTGAAAACACCAGGGCATTTTCTTTATCATTAAATGAGTCAAAGACAAGAGTAAGTGACTCATTGCTGTTTGAACCCTCATCCCTTTTCTTTGAAGTTACAAGCATCTTTGTCGCTTCCGAGTCAAACAACCTGGCCCCCACATATATATATGTATTATCATAGCAAATCAGAACCTCGCTTTTTTCAGTTGGCTGATTTCCGAAGGTAGGCGTATGCATGACCATCGGCAGGATTTTAAGATTCTGCCAGCAGGGATCATCAACTGTCCCGTCAAAATTTATTTCACCCTGAATTCTGGGAATAGTAAGCAGCTCCTGTGACTGTGCATTCAATATTGAAGAAATGATCGCTGCAAATAATATACATTTCTTTAAAATTACTGTTCTCATGTGATAGTTTATTAATTTATCTGACTGATAGTTACTTCAAAAAATTAAATTCATTTGAAGCAAAGCTAAAAGTTGATAAATCATCAACTACAAAAACTAAAATGAGACAGCTGAAATGTGAGTTGAAATGGCTGATATGCAGGTTGAGGTTTGATCTGATTATCTGAAAATTCCTGTCAGCTCTGTAAGGGTTTCAATTCTTGAGTATCTTATTTTCCGATTGAAAACCAGGTTTTAAATTCGGTAACTTTAGCTTTGCTGACAATTATCTTTTCCGGAGTTTGCACCTTCAGATTGACAGAAAGTTTGCTGTTAAACCAGAAATCAATATCCTTAACTGCTTTCCTCGCGATAATGAACTGCCTGTTAGCACGGAAAAACAATTCCGGATCAAGCATACCCTCAAGTTCGTCAAGAGTACTTTCCATACTATATGCCTTACCGTCAAGCGTGAAAATTTTGACCACTCCGTGATCAATATAAAGATAACCTATATCATCGGCTTTCAGCGGCATCAGTTTGTCCCCTTTCAGTGGAATAAGGAAATTGGATTTATATGCTGAACTTTTCTTGAAATATGATATCAGGTTCTTCAATTCATTATCTATAAATCCTGATGTTCTGGAAAACCTTCTAAGCTTATCAAGAGATCGCTTGACATCAAAAATATCGAGTGGTTTAAGAAGATAGTCAATACTGTTTACCCTGAAAGCTTTCAATGCATATTCATCATAAGCAGTCACGAAAATTACCGGGCAGTCAACCTGCACTCTATCAAAAATCTCAAAAGCCAGTCCGTCGGCAAGATGAATATCCAGGAAAAGCAGATCTGGCTGATCATTGTTCCTGAAGTATTCAATTGTTGAATTAATGCTGTCAAGGGTATTTATTGTACTAAATGACCCCAGATCCTCAAGAATCTTCCTTAGATTCTGTGCAGCAAGAATTTCGTCTTCAACTATTAAAGCCTTCATTTTTTGATGGATTTATAAGAGGCAGTTCAACTTTGAATTCATTGTTTCTGTTTGAAATAGTTATATCCTTTCCGGCAAGATACTGGTATTGTTTTGAAAGATTTGAAAGCCCGATTCCTGAACTGAACTCTTTTGATACTCTTTCCTGGATAGGATTAGTAACTACCAGGTTTTGATCGGCAGTGGTACCGATCTTTATCGTAAAAGGATTCTTATTGCTGATTTCGTTGTGCTTGATTGCATTTTCAATAAGGATCTGGATAGCCAGTGGCGGAAGTCTGTAGTTTTTAAACCGGTCGTCAACCGAGGTTTCAACCCTTAAACTGGCTCCGTACCTTATTTTCACAAGATGCAGGTATGATTCAGCCACTTCCAGTTCTTCATAAAGACTTTTCGACTGAGCATCAATGCTGCTTAAGGTGTACCGGAGCACAAGGGAAAGATGACTTATATAAAGCTTGGCATCTTTTGCATCCTGATCTATCAGCTCCCTGAGTGCGGTAAGGGAATTAAACAGAAAATGCGGGCTCATCTGATTTTTAAGAGATTCATACTGACCAAGCAGTTTTTCATTTTTCAGCTTTTCGTTTTCAATTTTAACAGATTGTTTGTCATAAATAGTCTTTATAAATATGATCCCGCTGATGACAACTGTCACTATTAAAAGATCACGAAATGAGTGTATCAAATTAAACTTGTTTGCATCGGGTTCATTATAAATTAAATGTTTTAAACCAAAAAATGCTTCGGTTAAGACAGTAACCGATACAAACGTTAGTATAATTGAAATCGAAATTCGTTTTGCATTGAGATGCCTGGTGCTGTCTAACGGCCTTAAAATAAAATAGTTGATAATGAATGTAAGGAAAGCTACTAATGAGCTTATCAGCACCTGACTTATAACGACGCCAGGCCTTAAATCACGCGCAATAGCTCCGGTACTTTCTGAAATAAGCCCGAATCGTAGCATTATACTGTTGAAATGTATAAGGATTCCCATTACCAGCGATATGATTAATACAATCCCTAAATAGTTCCAAAACTGTTTCGTTTTCATACTTCAAATATACAACACCAAAAGAAATACACAGGATAAAAGAATTGAAATGGTAAAAGAAGCAATTGAAAAGGCTAAAATGATGGTCGAAATTTAGAGCTGCCATGGAAAAAACCATTGAGGACTGGCGCCTTAGATACCCCCGAATAGCATTACTTACCAAATTGATATCGGATAAAGCAATTATCAAATAAATGGGGGAGTATTAGGAAATGGTACGGGGTGCGGGGAAGAAAAAGACTGCACGACTGCACGACCGCAAGACAATGTACTAGAGGAGTCAGGCGTCGGGTGTCAGGCAAATATAAAATTGAAAGTTGTAAATTTACATCAGTAAAGAGATTATGTTATATTTTAAAACAATTAAAAATGAAACGACTGATTCTGTTATTGTTTCTGGAATCTTTATCCCTGGGCCTTTTAAATGGCCAGCAGTCAGACAGTGGATCGTGGTACAAAACCCCGGAAGAGCTGATCCGGCATATTTATGTTTCTGTCACCGCTAAAAACAGCGAATCGGTCGACTGGCAAAAAGTAAGATCGATGTTCATTGATGAGGCAGTGGTTGTATTGAGAACATCCCGCGATAAATCAACCCGGTTCACGGCCGACGGTTTCATACAGGATTTTAAGGATTTCTACCAGCATCCGGAGGTAAAAGCCAATGGCTTCGTGGAGAAGATACTCAGGATGAAGTCGATGGTATATAAGGATATTGCGTTTATTGCCACTGTATATTCGGCAGAGATCACCGGCAGCCAGCGCCCTCCCACACGAGGAGTTGACCTCTGGCTGCTGGATAAAAAGGATGGCCTCTGGAAAATAACATCTGTAGTGAACGAAGTAATTCCTGCCGGAGAGGAACTTCCGGATGAACCGGAGTGGAAGTTTTAAAAATACAGTACAGGCAGTACTTTCGTTTACTTCTTAAAGTTAACGATCTCATCAAACTTCTTTCTGGGGCTGGCTGAAGAGACTGCATCAACAGGCTTCTCGACATTCCCGACCCTTAATACTATCACTGCCTTAAAGCCTGCGGGTACCTGGTAAACATCCCTCTTTGAGTTAATATTGCCTACAGGACTACCATAAATGCGGGCACCCAGACCCAGACCGTGGGCAGCTACAAACATACTTTCGGTTGCCAGCCCGCAATCAAAATCAGGTGTTGTTCCTGTCTGCGATTCAGCCCCCGAAATTATAATAAGCACATTCCCTGCAACAGTATCGCTGATTATCTCTTTTATTGCAGCCTCGTCTTTGATCACAGTAAAGCGCCACGGTTGCTGGTTCCTGGAGCTCGGTGCCTTAATACCGCAGTTAAGAATTATTTCGAGCTGCTGATCTGTAACCAGCTGGGTTGTATAATTTCTCTCCGAATATGCTGAAAGGAGAAGGTCGGTAACAGGGTTGCCGGTTGACTGGCCTCTTAGTAACTGGCCTGCAAGCAATACCACAATTATTGTCAGAATTGATTTGATCTTCATATAAGTGTAATTTAATTGTTGTTCAATTTAAAGAAAATAATAATGTGAAGGTCTTTTTTCAAGCATAAGACTGACTAATACATGACGCCTGACGTCTGATGCCTGACGCCTGACACCTGACGCCTGATGCCTGCTTCTGGGTTCAGTTTGCTCTTACTTCTTGCTATTCATATCCCACAGCACGTTCACGATCATCCATTCCCCACCGGCTTTCGACAGGTGGATGTAGTCGAAGAAGCCATATTTGGCATTCCATGTTTTTGCGCTGGCGTTTGTACCGTCGATATCCAGGATTTTTATCTCCGGAACAAGCTCTTTACCCGGTGTCAGATCCTGCATACGCACTCCCTTTGCATTTGCAAGAGCTGATGCACAAAGAAGCGAACGGCTCATATCCTGGGCAAATACCAATTCTCCGGAAGCGGCGACTCTCCGCTTTGACAGTTCAGGTGAAACAGCAATCTGGATGCGTTCAACATTTCCTGTTGCCCATCCTTCGATATAATCGGTAATTGCTTTTTTTATGGCCAGGGAATCTTCTTTTGTCTGTCCCAATGCCGGAAGAGCAAGTACAACGGCAAGCATTAAAATCATTTTTTTCATTTCGATCCGGTTTATGTTATTATTTATTAAGTATGAGTTAAAAGATCTGATATAAAGGTAAATAATGAAATCATAAGTTACAGTGTCAGGGGTAAAGCCGGGAACGACAAATGTAAAACGAAGAGGAAGGCTTACTGAGTGCGGTGTGCGGCGTGCGGTGTGCGGCGTGTAGCCAGTTTCATTTGAATAATAACGATAAACAGGTCAGGCCTCCGTCCATCTTTCTGAATTCTGACATGTCAAGCTCAATAATGCTATTCCCAAGTTCAACGATCTTCTTTTTTGATTCAGGAAATCCTTTGGGGATCAGCAGGAAATCATTCACCCGAAGGCAATTGGCGGAATAGCTTTCTTCCTGATCTGAAATGATAATCCCTTGGGAGCCACTTATTTTTGAAAATCCCTTAACGGAAATGAAATTGCCTTTCCCGAGGTAAGCAATCCCCGATTTAAGGTGTAGACCCTCTCCTACTTCTGTTTCTGATGTGGTATAACCATATTTTGAAAGTATTTCCGAAAGCTGCCTGGCACCATCCCTGTTTGTTCTCCCGGAGATCCCGATGAAAAAATGATTCTCCACCCTCAGAACATCTCCTCCGTCCAGAGTGCCGGGAAGCTTAATAGCCTCAATCTTCCTGAACTCCGACAGGATCTCTGATATCTCAGCTTCTTCACCCATCCTGGATTCAGCTCCGGGTCGGGTAATTACTGCCACTTCGCCAGTGACAATTGCAGTATCTTCTACAAAACAACCATCGGAATATCTCTCATCAGCTTCAAGGACAATAAGCTCCAGGCCGCACCCTGCAAGCGCATCACAATATGCTGAATGCTGTTCAAGGGCTTTTTCAAAATCGGCTTTGCCCAGGTTTGAAGTCGTAATTCCTTCAGCGAAATTCCTGCCGGGTTTTCTGACAATTGCTTTTGTATACATTTCTGGATATTGACGGATCTTTATCAAATCAAGGACAGCTAAAATACGAAATTGGGAGGAATTATCTTAACCGGTATGGGTTATGGGGTATGAGGTATGGGGAAGAAAATATTGTTACGAGGTATGGGGAAGAAAATATGTGCCGTCAGGCGATGTCAAGGTGAAACGGCATAACGGCGTAATGGTGTAAAGGTGACTTAGAGACTGAGGGACTAAGAGGCGAAGAGACATTTTGTTGTATGATCCGCAGTCCTCATTAGTCTTGATTCCCAAGGCTCTGAAAACCCAAAATATAATTTCCCGCAGATTTTCGCAGATTAATGTAAATTTTCGTCTGCACGACTGCACGACCGCACGACCGCACGACAACGTATTTTAGGCGTCGGGCGACGGGCGATGTTAAGGAATTACGGTGTAATGGAAGGAATTAATTAGCATTTATCAATTTCCCCACTCCTGTTATCGTTGAATTTATTGCCGGATCTCCTTTATAGTAAACGTATCCGACACCTGCTATTTTAACATTCAGTTCATCGATGACATATACCTTGCAATCACCTACACCGGTTAAAGTAATGTTGCAGGCATTTACTTTCATATCATATGCTCTTACACTGCCGACACCAGTGAGATTGACCGATAACTCATTCTGGTCAGCACCTGAAAAATCAAAATCTCCTACCCCTGTCAATTCAATATCTTTTATTTCAGGTACCGTGATCTCGAATCTTATTTCTTCATGGTCTTCAATTGTCACTTCTTTATCAAGTCCGACTTTTAACGCCTGATTTGCGACCTCCCAGGACATGACATCAATTATATTTTGTTGCGCCTTCAGAACAATTTTTTGCGGACTTCCAATAGTTATGAAAAAATTGGCTATTCCTGTATTTTCAATTTTGTTAAATGACTGTAAATCGAGGTTCCTGGTCACTACTGGTCCCGTTCCAATAACCGTTATTTTGTGATGCCCAAAGTCATCTTCACATCCCTGTATAGTCAAAATAAGGACCGCAAAGATCATAGAATAAAATACTGTTTTCATTTGTCTTGTTTTTAAATTTGATGAAGATATAATACCAGTTAGATAATTATCATTACCAAACGTCTCATTATAAAGACGAAAAAGATCACTTTTTAGTTACAACATACTGATGTCTGGACACAGGTATTTAATTATATTGCTGCAAGTTACACCAATTTAAAATCCAGGTCAAGGAAATAAACAAAAAGATATAAAGAACTTTCTGTTAAAGAATCATAGCTTCATACCGGATGAAGATGATAAGCAGGTGAAATGGAGAACAGCATGTCTTTTGACTTCAAACAAAATAATTGATCGATTGTTAGTATTTTTACATGAACTTTAAGAAACAGTTATGTCATTTACTCTACAACCCGGAAACAAAGCAATAGATTTTATACTGCCTGCTACCGATGGTTCAACTTATAAGCTGTCTGACTTTGATAAATACAGATTCCTTGTTATCTTCTTCACCTGTAATCACTGCCCTTATGTGATAGGTTCAGATGAGGTTACAAGATCGACAGCAGATAAGTACCTGGAGAAAGAGGTGGTATTCGCTGGAATAAACTCCAACAGCGAAAATACTTATCCTGAAGACAGCTTTCCCAATATGGTCAGACGGATGGAGAAATACAATTTTCCATGGGTTTATCTCTATGATAAGGATCAGTCTGTTGCCAGAGCTTATGGCGCCCTGAGAACTCCGCACTTCTTTGTGTTCGATCAGAACAGGAAACTTGTATATACCGGAAGAGGTGTGGATAGTCCGCGCGATATATCACGTATGACTGTCAATAACCTCGAAATTGTTCTGGAGGAGCTTACTGCCGGAAAAACAATCTCCATCCCTGTTACCAACCCGATTGGTTGCAATATCAAATGGGAAGGTATGGATGCACACTGGATGCCGCCGGAAGCATGTGATCTGGTATAAACGGACCGGCGTCAGGTATCGGGCGTAAGGCAATAAAATATACTGGAAACAAAATGCGGGAAGAATTATTACAGGAGTATCTTCTTTTCAAAACAAACACTATTCTCAACACCCGCATATTGTCCGTAATTGGCAATCGGCTGATATCCGTTCTTCTTATAGAGTTCTATGGCTTCAGGCTGCTTTTTGCCGGTTTCAAGAATACATTTACTGAATGATAATTCTGCGGTCCATCGTTCAAGCTCTGCCAGTATCTTTTCTGCAATCCCTTTTCTCCTGTAGTCCGGCAAGACAAACATTCTCTTGATTTCCATCGTACCGGCCGAATAATTCTTTATCGCACCACAACCTGCCGGCTCACCAGCAGCATACGCCAGAACTACATGCCGGATTTTTTCAAGACTGTTGAACTGTGAATAAAATGCATGATCGTCCCCATCCCTTATTGCAAGCTCGGCATCAAGTTTCCTTACCAGAATTAAGAAATCAGAATTGGCTGTATTAGTCCGGACTATACTGATCATTCATTATATGATATTAAATGATAGAGTGTTTCATTATCACAATGAAGAAACTCAGAGATTAAAAACAATGTTATAATATAAAGATAAATGAATTCTGGCAAAACTAATCCCCAGTATAATCCAATTCAGACTTGCACAACCCTAAAACCCAATAACCGCAGAACTGAGCGATCACTTAATTTGCGGCGAGTATCCTCATTCTGCAAAGACGCAACGGAACACAACTGCAAAACTGCACAACTGCAAAACTGCAGAACTGTTTCTAAAATGAGACAATAATTCTCATATTAACCACGCTATATAGCTGAGTTTATAATGATGAAAGTATTTCCTGATACCGTTGGAAGGTTTATTGTTTTGTTGGTTTTTACAGGTCTGCTGGTTGTTGCTTCCTGCGCCAGGCGGCTCTATCCTGAACAATCGTTTCAGAATATAAACAACGCCGACAGTAAAAATCTTAACGATTTTCTGGCGGCTGGCATCGAAAAAGATATAAATACCCAAACTGCCAGTGCTGATAAAATCATTGAAACAGCTGAAAAATACCTTGGTGTGCCTCACTGCATGGGCGGAACAACAATGAAATGCATGGATTGCTCCGGATTACTGTTAACAGTTTTTGCCCGACTTGGCATTAACCTGCCCCATAACTCGGAAGAACAAGCCAGGTACGGCAAAATAATAAGCCGGATGGATGAACTCAAAAAAGGGGACCTGGTCTTTTTCATCAGAACATACGAAACACATCACTTTATCACCCATTCGGGTATCTATGCCGGGAATAATAAATTTATCCATGCTTCTGCCAAAAATGGTGTGATAATCACCTCAATAAATGATCCCTGGTGGAATCAAAAGTTTATTTTCGGAACAAGGGTTTTGAAGTAGTACAGCGGCGTACAATTTAATAACTGCATAACTTCGCAACCGCATAACAACCTTTTTGCCGTTACACCTTCACGCCATTAAGCCTTAACATTTTAGTGTTAGGTCTGAGAGAGCAATCTCTTTGCAACCCAATCTTCTTTAGTAATAGAATAAACTATATCGTCAGGCCACTCTCTATATTTAGAATTATTTTCTTTAAAAAGTACATCTTTTTTAAAACCAATTCGTTCAACCAGGGCTATTGATTTAATGTTTTCAGGATCAATGTAAGCTACTACTATGTGTTTATCTAAATCAAAGAATACATAGTTTATTATACGAATTAAAGCTTCAGTGGCGAATCCTTTTCCCTGATAATTAATGTCTAAAGTACAACCTATTTCAACCTGCTTTTTCTGTTCGTCCAGAAAATGAATTCCAATATCTCCAATGAACTCAAAATTCTCTTTTAAGATTATTCCAAATTGATACCATGTATTAATTAAATCAATTGTTGGAGATATTCTGTCTTCAATGAAATCATGAACATCATCAACTGTTTTTGGGATCCATCCCTGGTATTTATTTATTACCGCATCAGAGCGGTATTTAAACAACGCTGTTGCATCATCGGGTCTTATTGAACGCAGCAACAACCTATCTGTATTAATTCCTATACAATCTGACATTGCGGTTTATTTATATTTAAATTCTAATCAATCTTATCGTGGTTCCCGGAATAACTGTTTTTCATTTCAGTTATTTTTTCAAACAGATCTCCATAAGTCTTTTGCCAGTTTCTTTTGCCCGCCCAAAAGCCAAATGCACAGAGCGAGATATAAAAGAGAACCCAGATTATTATAAGAAGAGTGTCATTAGCCGTATACTTAAGCAATCTTGCGATGAAAACTAAACCTCCACCAGTACCAATGATCAGCAGTAAAGGAATAACAATCAAATAGTCTGTAACATTAAAATAGCTTATATTCCTTTCAGCTCTCTCCAGAAAATCATTTATTGGAAGTGAGTAGGTATCTGGAGCGAATGCTTTATACCTGAGATATAAATATATCACTCCCCCGAAAACTCCTGCCCCCAAAAGTAAATATCCAAGAGCTGCCATACCTGTCTGGAAAGACATGTTCGTTATGTAAATCACAGCTAATGCGAAATTTACAGCTATCATCATAGTGGCCTTTCGTTTATTTTTTTTCTGATACGATCTGAACAGATCAATAATGTTATCTGCTCTCACAGTATCGCTTTTATCAACACCGGCAGTAACATCATTTGTTAGCCTTTTCTTGCCTTTGAAATCATCTAGTTCCATATTTTCCCTCCCACTCTCTTTTAATTTGATTTTTGATCCTGTGTATCCTTGTCCTTGCATTACCTTCGTTAAGACCAGTTATTTCGGATATTTCAGTATAGTCAATATCTTCCAGGTATAAGGTCACCAGAATTTTATCGACCGGACTTAGCTTGTTTTTGAATTCCTCAAAAAATTTCAATTTTGCTTCTGCTTCTTCCGGATTATCTTCGTCTTCACTGACTCTGTCATAATTTCCCAGATATGAAGAGGGTATAAAAACTGAGGATTTCTTTTTTGCTTTTAAAAGATACGTCAGGCATACGTTTACTGAAATCCTGCATATCCATGTCTTCAGCTGAGATTCTCCCCGGAAATTCATTATATTAAGCCAGACTTTTAAAAGAATTTCCTGATACGCGTCTCTGGCCTCATCTCCGGGTCCGAAATAATGACGGCATATATTAAATACCATCTTGTCATTCTCGCGGAGTGCTACCCTGAACATCTCTTCCTGATTCATAAGATCTCTTTTCTGTTTTAAAACTAAACTCTTTCCCAAAGGTTACTATGAATAAATATTTGCCTATCTATCAAAGTTATCTTTTACCTGCCAATAAGAAGATAACCAGGCTGAAAAAGGAATCTTAAAAGTATCGACCCATTTGAATTTTAGTTATAGTTATTTTTTGTTGAAATAACAGGTAAAATAATGTATGACTGATATTTATCAGAATGATATATTTTTTGTTCTGCAAGTTTATACTGTGTCTCCATTTCATTATTCATTCCTGTATTAAGATTTCTGGAGTATTGAGGAAAATCTGATGATGAAATTTCTACTCTGATTTTCCAGTTTTTTCCTAGTTTTATGCCGGTGTGCCAAAGGTCTACCTGATAGTCATAGATTTTATTTTTCCTTAACAGTTCAGGATGTGATAAACTGTTCCTGAATCTTGCACGAAGGCAGCCATGTGTAATGGGCAAATATTTATTATCCTCATTAATGGCAAAGAGGTAGACAAACCAGTCGGTGTCGGGGCAATCCGATGACGCAAACAATCTTGCCGAGACAGGGCCTAAAATTGTAATTGCGGAATCGAGTTGATCTGATTCATAAACCAGGATGTCCTTTCTTCCTGAAGTTATTGAATCAGATATCCTTCTTCCCCGGGAATTCCTGTAGATAAATGCAGGAGCAGGATCTCCCGGATCGTAAATGAAAGAGTCATATGGTTTATTATCAGGCGAAAAACTCCATCTCAGCTTACCATCTCCATTTAAGGAATTCGCACCTTGTTTGCTGTCTAAATAAAGTTTTTTATAAGTAGTCTGGCTCAGTGGATATGTATCAGAAATAATCCATCTGAAATCATTCATCACGTACAGCTTAACAATCGGATCTTCATTTACCTTATTGTCAATACCTTTCAGCCAGAAATCGAACCATCTTTTATAAAGAGCCAGTAAATCAACATTGGCTTCGTTTCCGACCTTATTGACCGATGGATAAGGCGTTACTAAATTGGCATGGTTCCATGGACCAATGATCAATCTGGCATTCTTATTTCCCGATCTGGAAAGTTCTTCCCATGCCAAAGTGGTCCCAATGCTGTGAGTGTCATACCATCCTGATTGCAGCAATACGGGTATCTTTAAATTTTTAAGTGCACTCTGATAACTTGCTCTTTTCCAATACTGATCATTTGAATTATGTTCTGTCCATTGGCTGAAATATGGTACTTTTTTACCTGTTATTAAGAGATCTATTTCCTTAACCGGAAGGTGAAAAAGATTCGTATCATCTTTGACCTTCTGAGATTCGCGGATAGCTGCAGGATTATTAATATCAATCCCCGATTCAATAATATTAAGCCACCATAATTCCGGTGCTAAAAGAAAAATTCCGTTTTCATATGGTGAGTTTTTAAAAGGGTCAGCAGGCAGGTTATGCGGGATAATTGTTGTCAGGTGAGGTGGCTTTTTTATTGCAGCCAGAAACTGAGCATGAGCCATATATGATCCGCCAACCATTCCAACTTTACCGCTGCACCATTCCTGTTTTGCAAGCCATTCAATCGAATCAAATCCATCATCCCCTTCATTAATAAATGGTTCCCATAAACCTTCTGAGGCGAACCGTCCGCGAACATCCTGAACTGCGACAACGTATCCCTGAGAAGCAAAATAATAGGGCATATAACCTAAACCAGTTTTATTTATCGGGGTCCTGATGAGAATTACAGGTAGTTTTTCATTTGTATTTTCAGGAAAGAAAAGGTCTGTTGAAAGGTTTATGCCATCTCTCATCTGGATTACTATGTTATCTTTCCGAACAGCATATACAATGTCTGTCACTGGTGGGTAAGATAAATCTGGTTTATTTGTGGCCAGAGAAAATATTGACGAAAACGACAGGATAACAATAATCATTATTGATAATATTGTTTTCATAGAAGCAATGTTTTGAATTTTATCTGTTCAGTTCTTTCTTGCAGTAATAGACTCTGCACAGTTAATTTTGTTACAACCGTTTCTTAATCCAGCCAACGGAGTAGCACATAAACATTGACAAAACATTAGCATGCCGAGTGAGGTATGCGGCTTGGCGCGATCGGCTGTGGGAAGGAGTTATGCGGGTTGCATATATATACTAAAAAGCTATTTTAAGAATATTCAGTGCTTGCTGCACCTGTTGAACATAAGCTTCCATTGTTTTTGAAACAATCTCAATATTTTCCTGGGCCTCTTTCCAGTTTCTTTGTTCTATAGCCTCACGGATGCCTGGCAATGTTTTTACTCCATAACCTGTATAATATCCTGGAGCATAGATCTGGTGTTTATACCATGATCTTCCTGGTAATCCTTTTTCATTGAGCAGGCTTCTTTCTGTTTTATATAAGATTCCATTCAACTCATTTTGTTTATCAACAGGCAATTGGGTGGCTCTGCTATATTGGTTCTGAAATTCTTCGGAAGTGTTCTTAAGCTGTGAACATTGTATTTTCCAGGTTGCTGAAATCAAGGTATGGCACAGCATCCCCCACTTTTGGTGACTGAGAATATTTTGTCGGATCTTTTGCATAATCGAATAATTTATCCCGGATCATTTTATTTTCCTGTTCAGTTTCAGTTCTTGTATTATCAAGCAATGCTTTTATTTCTGTAACATAGTCAGCAACTGTTTTATAAAAACTGTTGATGTCAAATGGTAACACATCAGCATTGGCAATTCTCATCATAGCCCTGCCGGAAGTCTTTGCCAAAGTAACCTCGTATTGAAATCCGGGATCTGTAAATTTTACAAAATGATCATATGAATCATAAATAGAATGATATTCTCCACCTTCTCCTTCTCCACCAAAACCAATATTCATAGATGCAATACCTAAAAACTGAAGAAACCCCGACCAGTCGGAGCCTGCACCCAAAGCACCCAGTTTAATATTTTTATCTCCGATTAAGTTTGCTCTTGCTTGCTTATCCGAAGTTACAATGCTAAGAGCATATCTTCTTTCTTTTATACTAACGCCTGTTTGCGGATCAATAACATCGTCGGTTATTTCATTAAAAAATGTCTCTAATGAATGTGACCCGGAAGCACCAATAAAACCACGGGAGTTGGCATCGGTATTTAAATAAAAAACAGCTTTTTTTCTTAACTCTGCCTGGTGATCTTCTGTCCACTCGGTTGATCCCAGGAGGCCAGGCTCTTCACCATCCCAGGCACAATAAACCAGGGTACGTTTTAGCTTAAATCCTTTTTTTACCAGTTCGCCAATGGCTCTTGCTTCTTCCATTTCCGACACTATACCACTTATAGGATCCCCAGCGCCGTTTACCCAGGCATCGTGATGGTTTCCATGAATGATCCATTCGTCAGGTAATTCATTGCCAGGTAATTTAGCTATCACATCATACAATCGTTTTATATCCCAGTTGAACTGCAATTTCAAATGCACTTTATCTTTACTTGGACCAACATGATATGTAAGAGGTAATCCACCTCTCCATGATGCAGGCACAACCTGACCACCCAGGGATTGCAATAAAGGTAATGCATCCTCATAGGATATGGGTAAAACAGGAATTTTCATAATAGTAACTGCTTCACTCATGTTTAAACGTTTTGCATCTTTTGTAGCCCCTGCTCCCGGTGTAAGAGGATCACCGGGATAAACAGGCATATCCAACACTGAACCCCGCTGAACTCCGGCCTTCGGGCGAAAAGCACCTTCAGGATACACATCACCCTGTACATAGCCATCATCTTCGGGATCGGAATAAATAATGCAACCAACAGCCCCATGCTCATACGCTACTTTCGGTTTAATTCCTCTCCAGGATCCACCATATTTGGCGATCACAATTTTGCCCTTTACCTCTATCCCCATTTTTTCCAAATCTTCATAATCTGAAGGAATTCCCTGATTAACATAGACTAATTCAGCTGTCACATCACCATCGGCCGAAAATGCATTATAGGAAGGCAGCTGTTCGGTTTTTTGCCCGGAAGTTTTATCTTCTTTCAATGTTGGTTCTTCAAGCTTTGCCTTAAAAGGCCTGCTGCCTGTGAGTTCCAGCAATCTTGTTTTAGGAGTTGGAAACAGGACATTGTAAGATACTATCTCGGTTTGATAGCCCCATTGAGTAAGTAAGTTTGCTATATATTCTGCATTCGCTTTGCCCTGCGGACTACCTACATGATGGGGATGAGAAGACAGATACTGCATCCAGATATCAAGGTTTTTTGCATTAAGTTGTTCATCAAACTGTTTTTCCCAGTTTATTTGATTTGCTGCACTGGTATCCGTAAAACCCATAATCTTTTGGGCATGACTTGCTTCAGCAATTAACAGAAACATAATAACAAGATTCCAATGTTTCATAATTGAAGTTTTTCGTTCAAAAGAATGTCAAAGATTATATTGTTTATTGGTTTTTTGGCAAAGAGTATACAAATTTTAATGAATTAAGGATTCTTTTGGTTTTTGTCAATTGTATCATCATATCTTATAAATCTTAATGGTTATCTTAGGAGAAACATTCTTAATAACACTCCTGTGTTCAGATTTCATAATAATGGATCATTATCTTAAAAAACTATGGATAAGAGAACTTTTCTTAAGAGTGCAGGGTTGATTGGTTTAGGTGGTATGCTGAGCCTTGATAGTCTTGCTGAACTGTTCAGGAGCGTATCTGCTGTGTCATCGGCTGAATTAGCAGGGGATGAGGATTTCTGGGTCTCAATACGCAAAGGTTACAAACTTAAACCCGATTTTATTAACCTTGAAAACGGGTATTATAATTTTCTCCCTGAACAGGTACTGGAAAAGTTTGTTGGACATGTGAGGGAGATAAATTTTCAGGGTTCATATTACATGCGCACTATTCAGTTTGAAAACAAAAAGTCTGTTGCTGCGAAACTTGCTGCAATTGCAGGCTGTTCTCCCGATGAACTGATAATTACCAGGAATACAACGGAATCGCTCGACATGATTATCGGAGGACTCGACTGGAAACCAGGCGATGAAGCTGTTATGGCTGAACAGGACTATGGTGCTATGCTCGAGATGTTTAAACAGGTTTCTAAAAGATATGGAGTTTTAAACAAAGTGGTATCGGTACCAAATCTTCCTGAAACAGATGATGAGATCGTAAATCTGTATGCTTCAGTTATTACAGATAAAACAAAACTTCTTATGGTCTGCCATATGATCAATATTACAGGACAGATATTGCCTGTAAGAAAAATATGTGATATGGCTCACGAGAGGGGAGTCCAGGTAATGGTCGATGGAGCTCATTCATTTGCACATTTTAAATTCGCAGTACCGGATCTTAATTGCGATTATTACGGTAGCAGCCTTCACAAATGGTTGAGTGCTCCGCTGGGAGCCGGAATTTTATATGTGAAGAAAGAGAAAATAGGGACTGTATGGCCTTTGATTGCTGAGGGGGAAAGAAAGCCGGATGATATTTCAAGGCTTAACCACATTGGAACGCATCCTGTTCACACCGATCTTGCTATAGTCGATGCCATTGATTTCTATAACATTATTGGTGTGGAAAGAAAAGAAGCCAGATTAAGATATTTACAGAATTACTGGACCTCAAAAGTAAGAGATCTTCCAAATGTCATTTTAAATACACCAGCTGATCCCGCTCGCTCCTGCGGGATAGCAAATGCCGGAATAAGAGGCATGAAACCGTCTGATCTGGGTGATATATTGTTTAGAAAGTACAAAATCTATACTGCTCCAATAGATGGCGCCGGAGTTCATGGATGCCGGATAACACCAAATGTCTATACAACCACTGCCGAGCTCGATGTGCTTGTAAATGCCCTGACGGAATTAAAATAATCTATATTTTACAACTATTATAAAATGAAGAAGATTTTTTTATTATTCATTAATTCTTTGATGTTGTCAACTGCTCTTATTGCACAGGATGCGGAAACAAAACTTAAGGAAAAGGGAATTGTGTTAATAGCCCCATCAAGCCCGGTTGCGAATTATGTAAATGCTGTAAGAGCTGGCAATTTGCTTTACCTGGCAGGTAAGGGACCCTTGAAAGCAGATAATACTTATGTAACAGGTAAAGTAGGCAAAGACCTGACGATAGAACAGGGTTATGAAGCCGCCCGTATAACAGCTATCAACCACCTGGCAGTTTTAAAAAACGAGCTTGGCTCTTTAAACAAAGTAAAACGGATTGTAAAAGTTCTGGGTATGGTAAATTGTACGGAAGATTTCAAGGACCAGCCTAAAGTAATAAATGGTTATAGCGACCTGATGGTGGAAATTTTTGGCGATAATGGAAAACATGCCCGGTCAGCAGTTGGCATGAATGCATTGCCATTTAATATGGCGGTGGAAATAGAGGTAATTGTGGAAATAGAAGAATAGTCTTTAATATAACACATAAAACATCGCCTGTAATACATAATACATTGAGGTGCGGCATACTGTCAGGTTTATTCCTGCTTATAATTGATGAAGTAACCTGCTTTTCCAATGAATCATCTATTTTTGTACAACGCTTTATCAACATGAAACATAAAGTCCTGAAAAAGCAGCACATCTCAAAGATGTGTTTTGTATGCGGTGTGAAGAATGATTTCGGACTCCATGCCAATTTCTTCGAAACTGATGCCAAAGAACTTGTAGCATTAATCAATCCATCAGAGCAACACCAGGGTTATCCTGGACGGATGCATGGAGGTATTGCAGCTGCAATTCTTGACGAAACAATCGGCAGGTCAATCTGCTGCGGTAAAGAGGAACAAATATGGAGTGTTACGCTGGAATTGAAAACCCGATTCAGGAAGCCCATACCACTTGGACAGGAGGTGAAAATTGTGGCTCGTATTACAAGCGAAGGAACCCGTTCTTTTGAAGGTAACGGAGAAATAATTCTCCAAAACGGTGAGATCGCAGTTTCTGCTGAGGGAAAATATATGAAGGTAACCATCGAAAGAATCACCGACAATATGGAAGTAGATGAAAACTGGTTTTTGCCAGATAGTAAGGATGATCCATCAGAGATTGAAATCCCCTGATGTGAAAATCCGGTGCCACGGCCACCTTAAGCCGGATAAAAGTGATCGCAACTTCTCCGTCTCGTTGGATTTCGCTTAAAAAGCCCGGATTGCACGAGTCCTTACTTCTTTCTTATCCCTGCTCTGATTGCTCTTGCTGCCATAATGGAAACTCACCACCCATGCCCCATAATTATCCTGAGTAGAACTCCAGTAGAATTGATCTTCAAAGCTTCCTGAGCCCTTTGAATGTAAATTAGAGTACATAAGGAACAATTCATTAATTGAGGGTAAAAACCAGTCGTTATATCCATTCATTTCCATATCATGGGATATTCTGGCTGCATTTACCTCCTCAGGGCTGCCAGAGACAATATCTTCCGTATTCTTATAACCAGTACCGACAGCCCTTCCAGCCGCTCCTGCCGGAGCTGAGCTACCCCATATCGCATTCATGCTTTGATCGGTTGGTGCACATACAAGCCCATGTTCCCCGGTTTCATCAATATAAAATATATAACCACCGTACAAATACTCTCCAATTGAATATTCTGATCTAAAAGTTTCATCCTCGCCATAAGTCGTTCCTTCATCGTTTTTTGCAACGATCCTGTAATGGTAATTTGTTCCGGGTTTCAGGTCCGCAGCATTTGCGCTTACCATCGAAGTTGCCGGGCCGGAAAGAGGACTTTTGGTGGCTGCTATCGAGGCACCATAGTCTGTTGTTGTACCATATTCAAAAGTCACAACAGCTGATACTCCACGCGTATTCACAATGCCATTTAATTGTGCCGCACGGGGTGAGCACTTTGTTGCGGTATGGGTTTCAGCATATGGGACTTCACCCGAGTAATTGAACGGGATATCAATGCCGGTCGATCTACCGAATGAATTTGCTGCGACAATTCTATAGTGATAGGTTTTACCGGCTTTAAGACCGGTAATCTCAGCGCTGACAATTGCAGGGATGCTTCCTGTTACAGGATTCTGAGCAGCTGCTATTACGTTACCATAACCCGGAGTTGTACCAAATTCGAATGTGACAAAGGTCGGAGAAGAATTGGCATTTACTATTCCGTTCAGCGTTCCTGTGTTCTTCTTAATATTTGTGGCAGCCCTTGTTTCAGCAGTTGGTACGACCCTGGAAGCAACCGTCGCAACGCTATCCCTTATTAGAGGTGCACCGATCTGATCGATAAGAATTACCCCATTTGCTCCCCTTGATCCATAAATAGCGCTGGCTGACCCCTTAAGGACCGCGATCGATTCCACATTCTGAGGAGGGATTTCTGCTATTGAACTGACAGGTGTGCCATCGACCACAAAAAGAGGTTCATTGCTCAGGTATCTCGATGATATCCCTCGTATCATAACGTGTCCTCCGTTTACAATAACCCCTGGCACCGTTCCTTGCAGCATATCGAAAATTGAGGTGTAAAATGAAGGTTGCCTGTTACCGTATATTTTGCTTACAGGTGTTGTCAGGTTCTTTCTTTTCACAGTGCCGTAACCAATATTTATTTCTTCATCCTCCGGTTTATATTCCGGGATAATATTTTGACCCAGAACTGAAACAGGAAAAGTAAAATTTATCCTTTTCCTGCCATTGATAGCTTCTTCAATGAAACCATGGGCAAAAGAAACAATACCAACTGATATTGAATATGGTTTGACTTTTACTTTATAAAATCCTCTTTCGTCGGTAACAACGCTGGTTTTATTTTTGTCAACTATTACAATTGCATTAATTACAGGGAATTGATTTACATCCACTACATAACCTGTGATAATATTTCTTTTCGATCCGTCCAGTCCGTAAGAAGGTATGGCAGATACAACAGCCAGAAACAGAAATCCGTTGATGAGATAATTGACTGCTTTCATCCGGATAATGATTTAGTATTCCTAAAAAGATAAACTATTATAAAAGAAACAAATAGTCAATTTCGTAATATGTCGTCCTTTTTTGCAAAGTTCTTATAATTATATAACAAAGTCAATATCTTTTTGTTTCGATACCTGATGAAATTTATGGTTAGGAAGAAGTCGCGCGGGCTGAGGAGTGAAACGACAAAGGGGCTGTATCAAAAGGGACAATTCTGAAAGTACTATTGCCAGGATTTTAACTACTCATTAACAGACATTTAACCAGGCCTTAACTCCGTCACAGAATAATCCTGCGTATTTTTATTGTTTATTACTGCGAGACTAATTTTATCCATGCATGGAAGCCAAATCATCAGCTATTAAGTAAAAAACCTCAAGTCAGAATCTATGAAAACTCTTATCTCCGGTTTATTAGTAACAGGATTCCTGTTCATATCAACGACCTCTTTCTCACAGAATCAATTAAAGATCGGACATGTAAATTTCGATGAAATAATGCAGGCTCTTCCTGAAAGAGACAGTGCCCAGGCAGTTCTGGAAAAGGAAACAAAAGAGCTCCAAGCTACATATGAGGAGCTGACAGTAACCTATAATCAGTTTTATGATGCATACCAGAAGGGGCTATCATCATACACAGCAATTGTAAAAAAAACAAAAGAGGATGAGCTTGCCGATAAACAAAAAAGACTGTCAGAATTTGAACAAAACGCATCAACAGCATTACAAAACAGAAATACTGAACTGGTTAAACCAATTGTCGAAAAGATTAATAAGGCAATCAATAAGATAGCGACCGAAAATGGGTTTACTTATATTCTCGATATAAGCAAAGGATCTGTTGTGTTTGTTTCAAAAGAGAGTCAGAACATAACACAACTGGTGCTAAAAACGTTAAAATCCTGATTCTTTAATGACTTCAGACAGTCTGTACTCAAAGAGTTTAATCTACCTGAATATTCTTTGCCGGGAGATAACCGATAGGTGTGTCGGCAGTGAAGGAAACCGTCAGGCCACAATTTTTATTGAAAAGGAATTATCTGCCCTTGGCTGGAAAACATCCATGCCTGAATTTGACGCAATCGACTGGGAAGAAGAAGGAGCTGTTTTGAGGGCAGAAGGTACATATTTCAATGTATTTGTCAGTCCCTATACCCTTGGTTTTAAAGGAGAAGCAGAACTCGTAGCAGCATCCTCTATTGCTGAACTGGAAAACACCGAGGGAAAAGGGAAATTTATTCTTCTCAAAGGAGAACTTGCAAAAGAACAGCTGATGCCCAAAAATTTCGTCTTTTATAATCCTGAAGAACATAAAAGGATAATCGCAACTTTAGAAAATAGCGGGGCAAGGGCAATTATATCTGCAACAGGCAGAAATGCAGCTCTGGCCGGAGGCGTTTATCCATTTCCTCTGATAGAAGATGGAGATTTTAATATACCCTCCGTTTATCTGACCGAAGAAGAAGGCGAAAAACTTTCGTTGTATAATGGAAAGATCCTTTACCTCGAATCTAATTCAAAAAGAATACCAGGCAAAGGATTTAATGTCATAGGAAGGAAGGGTAAGGACTATTCCGGGAAGATTGTCATGACAGCTCATATTGATGCAAAAAAGGGAACTCCCGGGGCAATAGATAACGCAACCGGAGTAATAGTACTTATGCTCCTGGCAGACCTTCTAAAGGACTATAAAGGAGAGAAGATGATTGAGATTGTCGCCTTCAATGGAGAAGATTACTATGCTGTACCCGGACAAATGAATTATATAGCTTCAAATCAGAACAACTTCAGTCAGATCCTACTGAATATAAACATTGATGGTGCGGGATATAAAGAAGGACCATCGGCATTTTCACTCTTCAGTTTACCGGACCATTTGAATAGTATAATTACTGAGATAATTTCGCAATATCCGGGAATCTGCGAAGGTGTTCTATGGCCCCAGGGTGATCACAGCATTTTTTTACAATTCGGAGTACCCGCAATAGCTGTCTCCTCGAAATGGTTCATCGACAACATTAATGATCAGGATATCACGCATACTCCGAAGGACAATATTGAAATTGTTGACTGCAGCAAACTGGTGGAGATCGCAAAAGCGCTTGATATGTTCATCAGAAGAATCTGATCAGCCACGATCTCCGAGTTCCTCACTACCAGCTACGAGCTATAAGCAATATAACCGCATAACCGCATAAGCGCATAACCATAACATAATACATCGCCTGTAATACATAATACATTGTTTTGCGGTGTGCGGCGTTCTGACTTACTGGATTTCACCTGCTAATAAAGTAAGGCATTTTTCTGCTTGCCTGCCTCATAAGTGCATCCACCAATCTGGCTGGAGTACTCAGAGAAGATGAAAGTTTATGATCATAATTCCAGATCATTTTCTTTGTACTATAATCATGTACAGATAATGATACAGTTGCTTCGTTTGTAGGTCCCCAGACACCGGCAATAACTCCAAGAGCAATTGCTGCCCCCTCCGACATTGGCTTACTCAGGGAATAATTTGATGTTAAAATTCCATCCACTCCCAGGATCCGGCACATGTCATCCGGGGTAAATATTCTACCTTCATTTATGCCTGCTTCTGAAAGAAGAGCAATAGTTGTCTCAACATCCTGAATCTCAACTGAGATAGTCCCCTGCATCTTTCTTTTTAACATCCAGCTATACATTTCCCGCTGAAAATTTACTGACTCCGTTTTTTGTTGTTCAATCAGGGCTGCTCCGTCAACATTCTTTCTGGGTGCTATTGAAACTTTTGGGGGAGCAATAGCAATAATTCTTTGATTCTGAGCAAGAGGTCTTGCATCCGGTGCGTAGAAGATCTTGGCACAGCTTTGCAGTATAAAAGCTGCAACAACAAGTAAAAAAATTGATTTTTTCATAATAAATGGAGATAAAATTAGTAAGTTGTTTTGTCGTGATTAGTCAATGTTTTGTTTTAATACTGTCATAATGCATAATAAATATATCACTTATTTTCAAAAATATTTATTACTACATTCCCTTTTTTATGGTGTTTTTCCACATATGCATGCGCTTCTCTGATTTGTTCAAGCGTGTACCTTCTGTCTATCACTGTCTTTAGTTTTCCGGATTCAATAACCTCCTTCAAAAATAGTAAACCATTTGTGGTTTTTTCTGGAGAACCGGATACAGATACATACTTTCCTTCTGGTTTTAGCAGATGTTTACAAGCTGATTTAGAAGTTTTTCCGACTGCATCAAAAATAATATCAAACCGGTTCTCATTTTTTGTAAAATCTTCTCTTGTATAATCAACAACCTTATCTGCTCCAAGGGATTTAATAAGATTTACATTTGCCGTACTGCATACAGCTGTCACATCTGCCCCATAATACTTACCAAGCTGAACGGCAAACGTACCGACACTTCCGGAAGCCCCGTATATAAGAACCTTTTGCCCAGTTGCTATACCTGCTTTTTTCAAAAATCCTAATGCAGTAAGTCCACCTATCGGAACTGTTGCGGCTTCATCGAAAGTCATATTGGAAGGTTTTATGGTAATTAAATCATTCTCAGGAAGGCATTTATATTCAGCATATGCACCGAATTTTAATCCGCAGGAGGCAAATACAGTGTCACCTGTTTTAAATGATTTAACTTGTTTACCAACTTCCTCAATTTTTCCTGCTAATTCAAACCCTAATATTTTCACCTTTTTGGGTTTGAATAAACCATTAAAAAGCCTTGCAACGAATGGATCGGCTTTCCTCAAACGCCAGTCTCCTGCTGTTACAGTGGTAGCATATATTTTTACAAGTACTTCATCGTCTTTGGGGACAGGTTTTTGTACTTCTTTCAGCTGCAAAACCTCCGGTGGTCCATATTCTGAGTACACTATTGCTTTCATTTAATTAATTTTTTAGTCTGAGTTGGTCATTTAACTTTTGTTTATATCTGTTTTGACAAAAACGGCTTCCGGGTTACGCCATTTCCATGCATGCCAGAAAAGATGATGCTCGTCCAGCGGCTTGCCCGATACTTTAATATCCGGGACAGGAGAACCAATGTAATCGGAATCATCATGAATATGGACCCTCCTAACAGAAATCCTTCAGTCATTTGAACCGACCCGTGTTTAACCGGATCCATTGGTGAGTATAAATTATTCATAATAAGAATTTTACTTCGTGCACTAATAACAATGATGTATATATAAAGTTCATTTTCAGGATTTAATTACCCGGCAAAAGTCAAAGGCTTTGGTTTTGGCTTTTTGTCTCCGCAACAAGCGGTCAACGGCAGCCGGTTTTTCAGAAAGTACAACACCGGAAATGCTTTATTTACTGCTTCTTATTCATTGGTTCCCAGTGCAGATTTGATCCGATATTGGGATTGAAATTGGGATTATCGGTTATAATATACTCTCCGTTATTATTGCACCAGGCATGATTATAACCGCCTGGCAATTCAACCTCTTTGCCTTCATGCGGGTCGAAATACCTGTCAATACCAAGAGTGTTGTCGCTGAATTTTTGAGCTACCCTGTCATATACATCTCCGTTTGCCTGAAATTGCTGCATTTTTTCCTCTCTTATCTGGTCGCTCTGCTGGCTAAGCAACCGGCTGAATTCTCCTATGTTCCTGATCCGGGTTATCTGTTGCTGTGCCAGATATTCAATTACATTGCTGTATTTAGCATACCATCTCGGATTTAGTTTGAAAGAGGAGGTAATAACCTGGAACACCTTTGTATTGCTTTCGAGCTTTCCCGCTTCAGCTTTAAATGAAAAAATATAGTCGATGAACCAGAGAGTGCTATAAACCGGACCATACATTGTTTGGGTTGGAAATGTAATAGTCTCAACAACTGAATAGAACTCTTCTTCAATAGGGATTCCTTCTTCTACATATCTGACCCTGAGTTTAGCCCCGGTAGCTTTAGAAGTTACAGGTCCCTGGGCCTGTTTTCCAGCTCCAAGCGCAAGAGGAAGCTCAGGAAAATTCTCATCTTTCAGGACTGTCAGATCCTTATATTCTCTTCTTTGTTCGGGGAGGATAATATCGTGCAGAGCCTTCTGGGCTGTTACCGGTTGTTTCACCACATTTCCGAAATACCTGCTGCCGGGAGGGAACATAGCTAGCTGCTGGATATTGGTGGTCCAGTAAAAGCAATGATTCGGGAAGACCTCAAATTCCTCTTTTCCATTGGGATTATATACCCTGAAAGCTGAAACAGAGGGCATCATTGGATTATCAAGTATCCATGTCATTCCGCCTTCAAACTTCCAGTCGGATGGCATCAGAAAACTGAAAGCTTCAAGCCCTGTTCCCTGCTGGTCAATATAAGTGAAGTTTTTAAATCGGAGAAGATTGTGTCCTGAGTCTTTACCGGCAGGTAATTGCTGCGATGAAAGAACGTTAAACCAGAATAATATTAATGCTGAAAAAAGTAATCGGAATGGAAGATGAAAAGTTCTCATATATTTCCATTTTAAGGGGTACTACGAAATTAAGAAATTAATAATATCAGGAATCATGCATATTGAACCAATTATTATTATCCTTTTTTTCAGTCTCTTATTATCAGAGATTCCTCATCCCGAATAAAAATGGGATGTCATTCCGAGCGTTAGTGAAGAATCTTCCACCAGTCTGAAGGCAGGTAGCAGCTAACCCTTCAGAGCCGAACTTGCTCAGATAATCTTTTCACCAGTGTCATGCTGAAATTCCAGTAAATTCCCAGGCTGGCACTTGAGTGCCTCGCAGATTGCATTAAGCGTTGACAGTTTAACTGCTTTTGCCTTCCCTGTTTTCAAAATTGAGAGATTCGATACTGTTATGCCAACTATATCAGAAAGCTCATTCAGTTTCATCTTCCGCTTTGCAAGCATCACATCGAGATTTATAATTATAGCCATGTCACCAGGTTTAAATTTTAATACTAAGATAATTATTACATATTGTATAACAACAATATTTCAATGTATTTCAACAATATTTCTATCCATATCAATAATTATTTTACCTGAAACGATAAGATATTTGACCCATAGTCTGCTATAATAAAGGAATTAACCACCTTCTGGTTTGCGTCAGTCGTTAAGCTTTCATAGGGTCATTTGATCGTACAGTCATGCGGTCAGATCAAAAATCTCATAACCGCAAAACTTAATAACCGCAGAACTGCAGAACTTTACATTTACTGGCTATGAAGAGGTTATAACTTGCAGCAATTTTACTTTATTGCCTGTGTCAGGGGACAATGGCAAAAATTTCCGGTAAATTTTACTATATCTTTTTTGACAAAATTATTTTGGTATTGTCAGCTTTTGATATCGCTAATACAAAATTATATAAGCTCTCATATTCGCCGGGCTTATATCTTCCCTCTTTAATAAATAGTCTCCTGATTAACATAATCTCATTCCCGTTGCCCTCAACAGTCGTGGTAAAGCTTCCAAAAACAGAATTTATGTTAGTCCCTGCCGGGAGAACTTCATACAAATAACTTTTCGGAATTCTATAAACCAGTGTGTCCCAGTCGATAAATGACCGGCTGATAAGTATATCCGATTTCCGTGACTTAAGCATTTTTTGAAGAGGTTTCTGCACATTGACCAGGTTAAGTTGTAGAATCATATAATTACCTGAAAATGAGCAAAAATTCTTTGACACTGAAGATTCGTTAATTGTAGCTGATGGTGTCGATTTTCCACTTTCGTCGATTGAAAATTTCTTTATTTGTATAGCAGGTAATGTTGAATTGCTGTACAGCCACTTTTTCTGTTCTTCATAATTCGAGGCAAGCAAACCTGTAATATTGTCATATTGAAGTCCCTGCATAATAGTCCGGATATTGCAGGAGGCTGTTCCTGTTGAATCTATCAGGAATTCTGCCTTGCATCTTCTTATATTATCGTTGGCTTCATATCTCTTTGTACGGGCAAATTTTCCGCCATTCTCATCAATAATTAGCACATCTCTGTCGTCAGTAAAATCACCAAGGAAACCAAATGGGATTTTCTGACTTGTACACTCAAGCCATATTGTATCTTTTCTGTAGGGGACACACAGGATAACATGGTTGAATTGTAGAAAATTTGGGAAATCAGTGAATATCGGGACTTTATATCTGCCTGCAGCAACAAGTACCGGAAAGGATATTATGCCGGAGCATTTAAGCAATGAATGCATATAGTTGCTGAGGGCTTTGCATTCACCATAACCGGTTTCGAAAACAGTATTCGCATCAAATGGCTGAAATCCGCCAATTCCAAGTGTTACTGCGACATACCTGGTTCTTCCCTGCATATACTTATAGAGTGTTTTTATTCGCTCAAGAGTATCAGGAATATCCTTCAACAACAGATCAATCCTGCCCTTTTCCGTTTCTGATATTTGATCACGTCCCTGGTAAAGGGAATAGATCCATTTCCCGAACTCTTCCCAGCTGTTGGCACTCCCTTCATATTTGTCGTAAATAAGTCTGGCTGGCATTAAAAATACACTGGGTATACGTTCAGCAAGGCTTATATCCATAGGCTCTTCTTCAATAGGTTTCAGGTTGCTGACTTCCCATGTATGATTAAATTCACTATTCGCTCCTTCCGATTTTTGTGCCGGGATATTCATCTCCTTTCTGTTTATTTTAACATCTGCAGGATGAGCAAATGTAAAGCTGGCATGCTGAACAGACATCTTATAGTCACTTATTGGCCTCCAAACACCGTAACTGATAATATTGTCCTTTTTAATCTCATATTCGTAAGAAACCGTGTATGGATATACAACATGATCGGGATCATAATACTTTATCCTGTTTTCAGAGTAAAGTTCTGATGAGCCGAATGCCGGATAGTCTTTAATATCGGACTGCTTTATACTTTTAACTTTATTACCATTGCTATCAAATATTGTGATATCCTTAATGCTTACTGATGAGTTTTTATCGTAATTGACAGATAATTCGGCATTGCTGTCTCCTTCCTTTGCAAGAACTGTTATTACTCTCTTTATCCTGATTGTACCTGTGTTCACACTTTTTAGTTCATCTGCCCTGGAAAATTCCCTGATCACACAGTTTGCATTGGCTTTTAAACTATCGGGTATAAATGCAACTGAATAGTTTTGTGAGCTGATATTCATGAAAGGGAATATCATCAGATAGGCTGACAGGAAATAATATTTATTCATCTCTGCTAAGATTAGTAATCATTTGATCATTAAAAACGGAGTATAGAAACTGATATCCGGTTTATGTTGCCTTCAGACCGTTTTTTTCAGAATAACCTGTTCAGTATGCATTTTAACTAGATCATCGTAAAGTCCTTTCAATTTCTTGTATTCGTCAGGGAGGAACAGAATTTTATTTATTGTGCGTTTGTACTCCACTTTTATTGATTTTTCCGTTTTCTGTACATTGTAGGATACTGAAATTGAGTTATCCGGAAGTGACAGAGTAGCTGATTTGGGCATCGATTCAACCTGGTAGCCTGCAGGCAGATTGTAATTAAAGATGTAGACCTCCGAGATAGGGTAGTTATAGTTTACAGGATATAGTCTGTTTTCAAGGGTATATCTGTTCATTTCTATTCTTTCATAGAGAAGCGGATTAAAGAGTATCTTGTCACCTATCATTTCAGCATGGTCAGAAACCTCAACAACAAGTGAGTCGGCAAGTGGCTTATCGTTATTGTATCTCTCCCCGATAGAATAACTTGTAATTGTCAGCCCTTTCTGATTTTCCTGCATTTTCCTGAAATAATCATCACTTGTTTTTTCAGAATTTAGGGCATCTCTATAATAGACTCCTGCGTAACCATCATAACTGCCTGTTATTGAGCCGGTAATTCTTCCATCGGGAGAGAGTCCCAGGTTGTAATTTTTATATTCAGTGTATTTTCCGGCTGCATCAAGGTTTGCCCAGTCACCTGCCCTGTCATTTACTACTCTTCCCTGCCCATTAATATCCTCTGCCGGCAGTATACCAAATGGACAATATTTATTTACCGGATCGAGCAGGTATGATTTTCCCCCGATATCAGTCTTTGTAAGTACTGAATTATATTTGGAAATTGTAGGGTAATAGGAGACTGCGATGCCATTGCTCCGTGTACTGAAAATTACCGGATTTGCCACTATTCCTGCTGTCTGAAGCATCGCTGTAAGAAGGAGGTTGATTTCTGATGAATTCCCGATCCGGTCGTTAAAAGGCTTTTTAAGCCCCTTCAAAGCCCAGAGGCTATAATCACCGTTCCATTTCACTCTGTTCTGTACCCATTTATAAATACTGATTGCCTTTTCGATTTCGCTGGTTTTGTTTTTGCAGACAGCTGCAACTGTATCTTTTAAGAAACCGGCAGTTTTAAGGAGTGTTCCGAAATCTTCATCCTTGACCATCTGAGCGTTTACTGATTCCCACGACTGTGTATATGCTTTTTCCGTTTGACCGGGATACTTAATACTGCTTAACTCGAATTCTATCGATTGGATATAATTATCTTCACAATCAATATTCGGTTCAGAAATAAATGCAGGTACATCCTTAAGAGCTAATGTGGTTATGGATGTGATCGCTTTTAATGTTTGGGGGGGCCCATCAATTTTACTTGCTCCTGTTCTTCCGGTAACAGTATTTGTCGGCAAAGTATATGTCGTATTTCCCTGTTTCCTATTGTTGACATCGAAAGTATAATAACCTTTTGATGACTCCCTGTAAGTGAAATACTCGGGGATCTTGTATGTATACTGACTCCATCGTGCAGGGAAACTATACTGGAAGTTCCATCCCCTGAAGTTATAAAGAAGATCAGAGATGATGGAATATTCATATTCGATGATTGAACCCTCTTTTACCTCGGGAAATGCAAAATTGACAGTAAGGTAATTGTCGGTTTTCGTCCTGTATATCTTGTCGTTATCTAATTTTGTCTTTATAACTTTTCCGTCAACCATATTGTATGTGAAGGCTTTTATACCTCCCAGTTCCTCTCTTCTATCTCCCGACTGGTAGAGTTTTATACTAATATCGGAAAGAGAAAAAGCTGACTTCTTGAATATTTTGATCTGGCAATGCTTTCTATAGAGAAATTGAAACTCCTGGTCATTATTAAGAATAAAAGATGAATTTCCGAAATTGAACAACATCAGTGCACTTGCAGTAGTGTCTTTATCATAACTGGTCATTGTAAGGTCCGATGGTTCAATTGTTCCGAACTTTGGTTCATCAAATTGTCCATTTAATAAAGTAACCTGGCAAAGGAAAAAAACAAAAAATAGCTTTTTCATAAAAGGTTGTTTTGGGAATTACTATTAAATAAGGATTCTATTGCTTTTTAGAAAACGCATATTCAGATAGTAAAATTGTAGCCGGGTATATGTCAACAGACTTTTTCCTGATCTCTCATAACTACACGTTATGCCAGGTATTGACAGGGATTATTTGAAGAGGCGTACGGTTTGCAGCAGGCTTATTTTCAGCTAAACAACAGCTTCAGCCTTAAAAACTTTTGTGGCAAATAATTCTATTAATATTCCATAAATGATACCGGCAGTCGTGAAGAACAAAAATCCGGTAATGCCACCCTCCAGAAAGGGGATTGAGGTTATCAATGAGACTAAAAAACCAACCAATGCACCATGAAGTAAGAAGTTCATTTTTAGATTGCTTATCCCAATAATAAATCCAAGCATCACTCTGTTATAAAATGTAGGTGCTATTGTAAAGAAGGTAAGCTCTGAAATATTACCACTCAGATGACCACCAACAGTACAGATCAAACCCGCAATTATCCCTCCGATAGTACAAATCAGTAAACGGTTGTTTTTCATATTTATACTTTTTGGTTGAATGGAATAAAAAGAAAATTTAAATAATCCGGTCTTTTAAAAGTATCTTTTGTGAGTATTTTGCTTTTTCTTAATTTCGTTAATTCCTATGGCATAGGACATAACCAGGACCAGGCCGGTAATAATAATTACAAAGCTTTTGTAAATCAGTTTATCTGATTGATTTAGGTTAAACAAAAGATATAATAGAGTAGAAACGATCAAAACAATACCAATCAAAAGAAGAATATTTATAATCAGGAATGTTATTTTTGCTTTTTTGGTTCTGAGATCCAGTCTGCTGCCTGATAAATTCTTAATTATTTCCATCGTTTATGATTTTAAATATATACGAAGGTAACATTTCTGGCAGCGTTTGTCAAGCTATTTTAAAGTATTCAGAAATGGGGAGCTCCTTAAACTGCCCTTAGTAATGGAAAGCCAGGCTGGAAACGAAAAATTGGGACATTCCATCAAGTGCTGTTTCCATTGTGAACATGCCGGAGCTTCAGAAAAATACAACCCACCCCCAACCCCACGCAAGGCGTGGCAGGCTCTCCCAAGAGGGGAGCCTAAGTGGAACTCCCTGCCCCGGAATGGTAAAACCCATGAGTTGAACAATCAGTGTCATTCCCTGTTTAATGTTGTAACTTAACATCAAATATAAAAAAATAATGAAAGCATATTATTCGACAGCCTATGGTGGACCGGAAGTGTCACAGTATGGAGATTTCCCCGATCCTTCAGCCGGCGATGGTCAGCTGCTGGTTGATGTTAAGGCAGTGTCGATCAATCCTGTGGATTATAAGGTGAAACGAGGCATAGCAAAACTCATGAGCGGCTCCAAATTTCCACGCATCTTTGGTTCTGATTATGCCGGAGTTGTTAAGTCAATCGGTAATGGAGTAACACAATTCAAGCCTGGCGACAGGGTTTATGGCGCCACTCCGGTGATCTGGGGAAAACCAGGTGCACTGGCGCAGCTGCTGGCAGTCGACCAGAAATTCGCCAGGGCTATACCCGGACAGATATCATTTGAAGAGGCTGCATCGCTGCCTATAGCTGCCCTAACAGCCCTGAACGGACTAAGAAGATGTAAAGTAACCACAGGGAAAACTGTTCTTATTAACGGAGGGACAGGCGGGGTCGGGCATTTTGCAATCCAGATCGCCAAAGCAAAAGGTGCCCATGTAACATCAACATGCAGCAAGGGGAATGCCGAACTGGCACGGAAACTGGGAGCAGATAAAACTATCGGGTACAGCAAAGAGGAACTAGCAAAGTGCGGAATGAAATTCGATGCAATTCTGGATGCCTATGGGAAAATGGATATGGATTATACCTGCAGTCTTCTGAAACGCGGCGGAATATATGCTACAACCCAAATAAAGCCGTTTCTTTTCTTCTCCTCACTTATTGTACAGCTTTTTTACTCGAAGAAACTTACCTCATCGAATATGCGTTCGAGGCCTGAAGACATGGATGAAATGGAGAAGCTGTTCATCGACAGGAAGCTTTATCCGGTAATTGAACATTATTTTACCCTGGATCATTCGGCCGAAGCTTTTGAACTTGCAGAACATGGCAAGCCAAGGGGAAAAATAATAATCCGTTCATTATAAATGCTAAAGAAACAATAAGGCAGCCCATGATATATTTTTACAGTTACCAGGGTCTGTCATTTCTATCTCGTTAAAATGGTTCACTGCCAATAGCAGTTTGCAGGATATAGCATCCGATTCTATTTGCGGGGAGATGAGAGCTTAAATCCCCTTTTATTAAGCTCTATATCCTGATTTGGATTATA
The DNA here is from genome assembly GCA_963701745.1 of uncultured Bacteroidales bacterium. GTDB lineage: Bacteria > Bacteroidota > Bacteroidia > Bacteroidales > VadinHA17 > LD21. The sequence goes on from CAVPBE010000003.1 coordinate 58,514, forward strand.
ATTCTGCTGGTTTGAATAGACTAATTCTCCAAGATTATTTACCCACCTGTATTTCCAGTGATCAGTATCAACTTCGATCTTACCGGTATGAGGATTCTTATACTCATTCTGCTCTGTAAGCGTAAGATACATATCCTTATTGATCTCCGAATTGGTTTTTCGGTGGTTCTCATTAATTGAATTGCTGATAGCCTCTATCTCTTTCTGGGTCATAAGCATCTGTCCGGCCCGCCTGCGCTGGTTATTTAATTCATCCCCCACCCAGCCTGTACGCCAGATGCCTGAATTAAGAATTACACTCAGTACAGGTTCCCATTTGCCAAGTTCACCATATGGAGCCCTGGTAAGAAGTGTGGACCTGTTCTTCCACATACCAGCACCGTTTAAACCATAATCTTCTATGACTGTAACCATGCGCTCCTGGTACTTAATGCCATTTTCAGAATAGGTGTATTCAACCATACCTGCACGGTAGGACATGTTTGTAACAGCTTTCAGGCCCGGATCAACACCTTTCAGGAAGAATTCTGCCAGAGCAGGCAGCGACTTACTGGATATCACCTTCACATTCATTGCTTTAGGGTGAGAATATGGCAGGGCAACCTCTATAATAAATTTCTCAGGTGTTCTCTTCCTTCTTACGAGAGCATTATTGTAAATAGCTCCCTCAGGATTTCCAAAAGCAACTGCCTGATCGATGCACATCATCTCAGGTAGCCAGCGTATCATCACCTTCCCGTCGGCACTGTTTTTAACTGCAATGTCGAATTTGCATTCAATCATATTGCTTGCTCCGGCGATCCCGTCGGATAGTAACCTCATAGCACCCCCATCTATTACCCACCCATTTGGAACAAGAAGGCTGAAGGCCTTTTCACGGGGTTCATCAATGCGCCTGAAATACAGGTTTTGAGATTGTCCCGATATTAAAACCTGGTCCATAAGGAGCGAAATAAACAGAAGGAAACGGATACCTTTCATTTGTATATTGTGTTAAATTATGTTTATACCTGAGTTGCATGAAAGTCCTCTGCCATTTGTTAGATCTGATCCTGGCATAAGCATATGTTGAATTTTAATTCATCTTTTTCCCCATTACGTGAAAATAAACTATTATTTGATTCTTTTCCCCGTAATTTTCTGGCCATTCTGAAGCAGGGTCAGAGATTCGACTGCTTCCTCAATGGAATTGAAAGTGATTTGCGCTTCAACAATTTTAAGATAGAATTCCCTGCTGTTTTTTGGAAAAAGCTCATACTTGTTCTGTCCTGTTGCCTGACCAAAAAGCTGCTTCCCTTCACGAGTAATTATAATATTAAAACCAGGGGTAAGCTCATATGTACCAACATAATTATCTAAAGTTGCTTCGGGTATTTCCGGATTTTCGACCTGAAATTTCACTCCCAGCTTTTCTAATGCCTGAATGCCGTTAGTATTGCCCGGATTCAATTCGATTGATTTCTTGTAGTTTTCAATTGCCTGGTCTTTATCGCCATTTTTTAGGAGTGCTTCAGCATAGCTATCGTAAACATTTGATGATGCAGGATGTTCATCTATGTTAATTTTAAATACAGCAAGGGCGGCTGCCAGATTTTTATCAATATAAGAATAACCCAGAATATTAATATTTTCTTCGCTGAAATCATATTCGTCGGGTTTACTTTTTTTGAGATCGTAGAAAAGAGTCTTTGCTGCTTCTATTCCATTTGCATCAATTGCTTTTCGAAGTTCAGCGGCTATACCCGGTTTTATACTACGCATTTTCGAATCCGGGTTTAGCAGATAGAATCCGATATCATCGACACTCTCCGTGGAATTCGTTAACAGGATGACTCCCATCCCGGTTTCTTTAACAAATCCGGCAAATGCCCTGTATCCGCCCGTCCCTCCGTTATGCCAGATCACATCACCATTTTTACCCTTTGAGATGTGCCAGGCAAGGCCAACCCGCAAGCCCCCTGCCTTATCGTGGCGAGCTTCATGAGTCTTGTTCATCGCAGACGAAAGAGGAGTTTTGAGGAATCCCAGATTTGCTGATAAAAACCTCAACATGTCGTAAGAAGAACTGCGTATTGCACCGGCACCTGCCAAAGTCGGCAGGTCCCAGTTTTCAGCTTCAACCCCATTAGCATGACCTTTGGCCAGGTTCTTCTTCATATTTTCATCCAATGTGATTTTCGTCTCTTTCATTCCCAGTGGTTTAGCTATCGTTTTAATCATTAACGATTCATACGAAACACCTGCATTAAGAGCAAGAATATGACCCAGGAGCCCCTGAGCAAAGTTGGAGTATTCATAGACGGAACCAATATCGCGTGTAAGCTCATAGCGGGATAGGAATGAATACATCTGATCAACCGTATAATCGGCATAGGGATTTCCAGGGTTGGATGGCAAAAAATTTTCTGGCATACGGGGTAATCCTGAAGTGTGATCTGACAAATTTCCGAATGTGATTTCTTTTCCACTGCGTTGAGGAACTTTAACCGCTGCCGGAAGATAGTTTTTGATTGGATCTTCAAGTTTGAGTTTCCCTTCGATAACCTGTCGTGAAAGCAGGGTAGCTGTAAATACTTTTGAAATTGAACCTATCTCAAAAATTGTGTGCTCATCAGTTTCAGATCCATTGATCGACTTCCTGCCATAATTGAAATAGTGAGGCCCCTCTTTGTCGATAATGCCAACTACTATGCCCGGGTTCAATCCCGACTCAATTCTCTTTTTAATGCTGCTGACTACATCATCGGGCAGTTTTGAAATGGATTGTCCGAAACCTGCAGCTGGTAGAAAAAAAATCAAACATAACAAGAAACGGGAAAGGACTTTTTTTTGTGTTTTCATTTGTGAGGGATTTTCTAATTGATTTGCACTGTTTTAAAATCTATTCAATACAACAGATTGCTATATGATAAAGATACAAAGAAACTTGAAACAGTGCTAGCTCTCTGCCCCCTCTGTCATATACCCTTTACCGACAGTAAAACCGTCCGGCTTAAACTAACCTTTGGCCTTTCAATGATTTCCAGCCCTGCCGATTCTAACCTGCCGATCATCTTATTGAACGATTTTTCTGTAACATGGAACTTCGGTTCGATGATCATTATTCTGCCACCCGGATTCATGACAGACTTCAACTCCTTAAACATTCTCTCCTGATCGGGTACTTCATGAACCATCCAGAATGCCAGGACAAAATCAACTTTCTGCGAAATGCCTATAATATCCTCACTGCATTTATGTATTTCAATCCTTTTCTCCAGATCGGTCCCCATTATCTTCCTGGTCACTTTATCGAGCATTCCCTGCTGAAGATCAGCAGCAATGACTTTACCATTTTCACCGACCAGCTTTGCGAGCTCAATAGTAAAATAACCCGGACCGCAGCCCAGATCAAGAACAGTCATTCCTTTAATCACATGATTTTCAAGGATCCTGCGCGGCTTATGAACGAGCCTTCGCAATGAGTTGTCGAGACTTCCGGCAAATTCTGCCGGACAGACATATGGCCGTTTCTCTTTGTCCATGGAAGCGTGTGGTTAGTATCAGCAAATATAGTTATTCCACTGATCGATCCGGAAGGACAAAGAGTATTAAAAACATTACTTGCTTAAAGGTTTTGGAGTATTCTCTTCAAACCACTTTTTCTGTTCATCATTCAGCAGGTTCATTACTTTATTCCTGTGCGATTCTCTCATTTCTTTCATCTTCCCCTGCATCTCAAACCTGAATTTTTGCATCTCATCCTGCTGTTTTTGTCTCAGTCCTTCAATATCCTTCTTCTGCTTTTCTGTAAGGTTCGGAATATTTTCCACTGCCCTTCCGTGAACTCCCTGCCGCATGCCCATTCCCGGACGTCCCATTCCGGGTCCCATCGGGCCATGTCCCATTCCACGTCCCATTCCGGGTCCCATCATTCTCATCCCGCGATCCATCCCCATATGCCCCATCTGCCAGCCGGGATTCATAAACCAGCCCATATTATTCATCCTGCCGGGATTCATGCCATGACGCATCCCATCCATTCTTAATGAATCAGGATTTTGTTTCATCAGAGGCATTTGCTTCATCCTAATCATTTTCATTTCTGATGAATCCGGCCTCATTCCTCTCATACCGCGCTGTGCACTTAGTGATATACTGCCTGCTATAAAAAGCATCAGTAATATACCGGTAAATCTAATTTTGTTTTTCATATCGTTATTTGTTTGAATTAATAAGTTTTCTTTTAAATGAGACCCAAAATTGGTGTCACATTTTAAACTTTCTTCATATTAGACAATTCAAACAATGATTTAATTCTATCTGACCCCGCAATTAACAAATCATTAACCAGAAACCTAACCGTCACGCCTTCTTAGCCCTCAGATACTGCAACGGCCATTCAATATCCTCACCGAGTTCCCTGGCGGCGTTCAATGGGAAATATGGATTCCTAAGCAGTTCTCTTGCCATAAGAACAAGATCAGCCTTTTCTTCCTGAAGAATCGATTCAGCCTGACCAGCTGTGGTTATTAATCCCACTGCGCCGGTCATAATTCCTGTCTTCCTGATCGCATCAGAAAACTGGACCTGGAATCCCGGAGCAACAGGTATTTTTGCATCATGAATATTACCGCCTGAAGAGCAATCTACCAGATCAACACCCATATCTTTAAGTACGTAAGCGAGTTTCACGCTCTCTTCAAGTGTCCATCCTCCTTCTGTCCAGTCAGTTGCCGAGATACGGACAAAAAGCGGATTTTCTGCAGGCCATTCCCTTCTGACAGCTTCGGTGACCTTGGTTAATAATCGTATCCTGTTCTCAAAGGAACCACCGTACTCATCCTTTCTGTTATTACTGAGGGGTGACAGGAACTCATGCAAAAGATATCCGTGTGCACTATGAATTTCGATAGCATTGAAGCCGGCAGCATTTGCCCGACCAGCTGCTGAAGCAAATGCGGAGATAACATTTTGGATTCCTTCTTTGGTAAGCGGTAAAGGTGCTCTCTCTCCTGGGGTGAAGGGTATATTGCCCGGTGCAACGGTCTGCCATCCTCCGTTCTCTTCATTGAGCTGTTTACCGCCTTCCCATGGTACTGCACAAGAGGCTTTTCTTCCTGCATGTGCGATCTGGATCCCAGCGGCTGCGCCCTGTGAATGGATAAAGTTTACGATCTTTCTTAGTCCATCGATATGAGCATCACTCCAGAGACCAAGATCACCGGGAGTAATCCTTCCTTCAGGCACCACAGCTGTAGCCTCGGCAATAACCATTCCAGCGCCTCCAGTTGCCCTGGTTCCAAGGTGGACCAGGTGCCAGTCGCCTGCAAAACCATCAGTTGCTGAATACTGGCACATCGGGGAAGTGACTATCCTGTTCTTAAGGGTAATGTCCTTTATCTTAAGAGGGGTAAATAGTGTTGACATAATGAGGAATTTTCAAAACATTATTGAATTTACAAAGGTAATCAGAGTTACTGAAAATATGGAAAAACGGTTTGAGGTACGGGGTCCGGGGAAGAAGATAAATACATACTAAAGTCTTCCCATGCACGTTTACATGTTGATCAGCGTTTTCAATCACCGGAAACTTTTCAGATTTACCGGCAATTTAAAGGAGATAAATATGAAAAAAGCAAACCCGATTATTTCAGTGATTTCAGTTATTTTCTTTTTATTTTCCTGGGGATTAAATTCTGCCCAGACCACTTCAAAATCTGCACAGACACAAACAAAATCCACTCAAACGGTCACAAAATCTGTACAGACGAAACCCAAGACTACTCAGACTGTCCCAAAATCAACTCAATCTGTTCAGACTAAACCAAAGTCAACTCAGACCACCGCAAAGCCTGTGCAGACAAAACCAAAGTCAACCCAGACCACAACAAAGCCTGCACAGACGAAGCCAAAGCCAGTCGAGAAGAGCTCAAAACCATTACCGGCTGCCAAATCCAAAGATGCCGGAACAGTAAAGATTGGTTCCCAAACCTGGGCAGTGGCAAATCTAAATGTAACCACCTTCCGGAATGGCGATACAATTCCTGAGGCAAAAACCAACAAAGAATGGGTAGCAGCCGGTGAGTCGGGAAAACCCGCATGGTGTTACTATAATAACGATCCGGCAAATGGTCCGAAATACGGAAAACTATACAACTGGTATGCAGTTAATGACCCAAGAGGGCTGGCTCCTGCCGGCTGGTCTCTGCCCGGTGATGTAGACTGGAAAACACTTATGTACTACCTGGGAGGCCCTGATGCTTCCGGTAATAAAATGAAAAATACCACCGGATGGATTGATGGTAACATCGGAACCAATGAAAGCGGTTTTACCGGTCTATCAGGAGGTTATCGTGTTGAGAACGGCATATTTCTCAACCTTGGCAGTATTGGTACATGGTGGAGTACTACAGAAAGCAAAGCTTCAAGTGCAATCGATTTTTATCTTTCACTTAGTGGTAGTCTTAAAAGCAGCAATAATCCAAAACAAAGGGGAGAATCAATTCGCTGTATCAAAAAATAACTAAACCCTCGCCCTCACCCGAAAGGGATTGAATCTATCTTATTTATTCCGTCATTGCGATCCGTCCGTCAGCTGACGGACGAAAGAAGCAATCTTGATCCCTACATCCCCCTGCCCCCTTCAAAGGGGGACTTTGTCTATAGTGCCCTGTTGCCTGAAGCCCATCGCCTGAAGCCTTTTCTATACAGATAGCGCTGCACCGATTGCCGTAGCATATTCGGCGTCAGCCGGAAACTCAAAGTCGATATTATATGTCCGGGAAATATTGTTCAGGATCTTCTGTCCTATGGGATTATTGCTTCCGTTACCTGTAATAACAACTGTGTCGTTGTTTTTGCTTTTCGCTGCAAAAACCGAAACCATCCCGATAACCTGGTATGTAAGATTAATTATTCCTATTGCAATATCTTCTTTAGTTGCAGTATCAGGCATTTTGCCAAAGTTAGATGCCGTAAAGTCCTTGTTTAAGAAGCCTATATCGGTTTCTGTTATATCTCCGATATTCAGATCCACATTATTAAGATTACCTTTTAATGCATATTGCATTATAGTATCGAATTCGGATATCTTCAGCAATCCTTTCGCCAGTCCAATTATTGTTCCGCCACCGACCCCTGTTCCTCCAAGGTGGGTAATTTTCTCCCCGTTGACTTCAATTATGGCTGTTCCGGTTCCGATGTTTGAAATAATTATCTGGTCTTTTTTTGACAGATATTTGCCGCCAATACCTATCGCTGTCATTTCATCGATCTTGCTGGTCGGGATACCAAAAAGATTACCATTGATTTTTGAAGCGCCTGCCCCGGTAATATTGATCTTCGCGATATTTTCAAGCTTGAAATGATTCTCCATAATCATTTTCCCGAATGCCCCGGTAGCAGATGTTATTGCATCAATGGCTTTGGTTTTAATTTTGATGATTTCATTGCTTAAACCAATTGCAGCCACTTTAGTTGTCGTACTGCCTATGTCTATTCCGATTACCATATTATTTGTTATATGGCTCAATTACCCTCCTGAGCAGGGCTATCGTTGCCTTTATCCCCTCATCCTCGCTTAACTTTGCACCTTCGTATTCAACATCGATATATCCTTTAAAACCTGAATCGGAAATTATTTTCATCATCTTCACATAATCGATCTGAGTCTCATTTCCGTTGGCATCAAAATCATGTGTTTTTGCGCTTACCCCTTTTGCAAAAGGCATAAGCTCCGTAACACCCTTGTAACGGTCGTATTCATAAAAATTTCCAAGATCAGGCAATGTCCCGCAGTTAGGCTTATTAACAGCTTTCATGATCTCTGCCAGCCATTTCCCGTATGAGGAATTTCCTCCATGATTTTCCACAATCACATTTATCCCAAAATCAGCCGCATAAGCTGATAGCTTGCTTAAGGCATCAATTGCTGCAGCCTGCATCTGGCCCATCGTACCCCTGCCGCCTGCATTCACCCTGATGGAATGACAACCAAGGAATTTTGCTGCCTTTACCCATTTGTAATGATTTTCAATCGCCTTTGTCCTTGCTGCCAGTGAGGTGTCTGCCAGGTTCCCTTCACCGTCGACCATAATTATCAGACTTTTAACACCATATTTATCGCATTCATTTTTCAGCTTCGTAAGATATTCAGTATCCTCAGCTTTGTCCTTGAAAAACTGGTTAACATACTCCACTGCATCAAGACCATAGGTCTCCTTTGCAATTCTTGGAAAGTCAAGATTTGTAATAGTCTTTTTAAATAAGCTGCGGTTCAATGACCATTCAGCAAGTGAGATTTTATATGTCTGCCCCTGGGTAATGCAGGAGAGGGCGATAAATGCTGCTGAAAGCAGAGTGGTTAAAAGCGATTTAATTTTCATATTAACTGGTTTTATAATTTTTTTAAAGTTATTGAAATTGCATTACAAATGCCAAATAGTATAACAGGTCTTCAGTATATACTGTCAATTTTATCATACGAAAAATTCATATCATGATTTCGTGCCGGTTATTTCCTTACAGTTTTCAATATAGTTTGTCAGGTCATCAAGGAACCTTACCATCGGAGCTCCGTCAATTACATCATGGTCAGCGAGAATAGTCATATTGAGCATCTCCCTTATCTTAATTTCATTATTAATCACCACGGGCTTTTTTAATATCGAACCTATTCCAAAGGAAACCGGATGGACTGATTTATGGATAAACCATCCGTTTATTCTCCCCATCATACCTACTGAAGTAACCGCAACATTACCCATCTTTTTAAATGCGAGTTTTGGATTTCTAAGCATAACCTTCCAGACAGATCTTCTTATAAATCCGGGTAAATGGTAATAGAGTTTTTCATAAAAGGTAGTTTTCTTTTTCAGAACAATGTCGTTACCTGATATTTCCTGCTTTTTCGCATTCTCGATTTCATCAGTTATCTCCAAAGCACTTTTTTCATTTGCTTTTTCTATAACCAATGGAATTGGTACCCTGTTGTCACCAATTATCTTTTCGACAATTATCGAAATATTTATATCATCAAAGATTATAAGCCTCTTTTTATTGTACAGATATCCCGAAGCCTCCGGATGCTTTTGCACTATGCTTGCAATAACCTTTATTATCCATGCATTAAAAGATATATTTTCACCTTTTATCCTTAATTCCCTTAGCTTTTTTCTGCTGTCAGTGACATCAAACTCAAGCAGTGCACTTACATGATGTTTAAGCAATCCGACTGAAAAGATATCGAATGTTGCAATCCTTGATTGAGGAATTTTTTTGTACCTGAACTGACCGGACATGAGATAAAGTTAGAATTAATTTAGCTATCAGCTTTGATCTATTAGTGTCAATCGGCTTACAGAAAATCTAGTACAGCCTTGCAGGTTAAGTTTACATAAAAGTTAGCCTGATTTGTTTTTCACTTGTTTTTATAAGCTTTTCAAGTCTTGTCAGCCTGGTTTTTTCCAATTTGGCTGACATGATCCAGAAAGTAACCATCTTCTTATAGGACGGGGCCTGTGAAATAAAGAAATCCCAGGCTTTTTTATTTGTCTTAAAACAGGCTTCAAGCTCATCAGAGAACTTTTCAGGTCTGTTCTCAAAACTGTAAATTCCTGATTTTGAGTTTTTTCTTTTGTTAAAAGCTGCAAGACCCATTGGATACATAAGGCCTTTCTTCGTAAGTTCGCCAACTTTCTCAATGTTTATTTTACTCCAGATACTGGTTGGTTTCCTTGGCGTGAAACGAATACAATACCGTTTGTCGTCGATTGACCTTCTGATTCCGTCAATCCAGCCAAAGCAGAGAGCCTGATCAACCGATTGAGACCAGGTCATACTCGGTAAGCCACTGTCGACTTTATAATATCCAACCATTAGTTCAGTCTCTGTCTTATGGTTTTTTTCAAGCCAATTTCTGAACTCTTCCTGATTTTTAAAATAGACGGGGGTCATTAAAAATATTTAAGATTGAAGATAAAGGTAGAAAGAATTTTGAAAATGGTTCGAGGTACGTGGTACGGGGTTTGAGGAAGAAGTTAAGGAATCACGCGGAAGCGAGATGACAAAATCCCGAGAGCGAAGCGACTCGGGATCATGCTTTCGAACTGTCATGCAGATCTATATTAACTTGCAGAACCGCATAACTGCATAACTGTATAACAATCTTAATCCTTCACACATCTGACAGAGAGTCCATCATTCCGACTCATGGAGCCATGTATTACATCTTCTGATGAATATGCAACACTCATCGCATCTGTGGATTCCGAGTGCCAGAAATATCCTGAGATCCTGAAGCGCTGGTAATTCTTGTAGTATGCATTCCTGAAACCGCCAGGAAGGGCGTTAAAACCCGACTCGTTCGTAGCTCCGGTGTTGGGACTCAGCCAGTTGAGGGTTCCGGTTTCCTTCATCTTTCCCCCGGCAATATTATTTCCAAGGAATGTTATCAGGGTATACCATTCGTCGGTATCAGGCACATGCCATCCGGCCGGACAAAGCTTGCCTGATTTAACTGCATAAAAGTTATATAATGCCCCGTAATGATTCAGGTTGAAAAATGCCTCATAATTACCATACCAGCAATAGCCTTGGCTTCTCAGATTGCTCCAGGCAGTATCTGACGTCACCAGAGGGATCTCCGTTCCGTCGTTCAGCCTGGTGGTTTTCAGGTTTTCCGCCATCCAGACCTGGGTACCTATGACAACTGTATCATAAATATTTCCATCAATATCGGCCAACCTTCCTTTCTCAGTGGTTTTCTCGCAGGCTGATAAAAGCGCCAGAAAGATCCCTGCATATAACAATATGGCAGTCCTGATTCCTGATCTCCTCATCGCAGGCTGGCTTAAAAAAGTATTTCTGTTAATGATCATTCTTAACATCTGGTCATCATTTACTACAGTCAGTTGTATAATAGAAATTGGGACTGCCTGTTGTGTAAGCTTCAACCGGGAACGGCATAATCCAGACGCAAACCCTTGTAAGCGACGGCATTCCATTGATAGCAAGCTGATATATCCTGGTATTATTGGAAATATCCAGATTGGATATCTGATTATTACCGCAATGAAGCAGCCAAAGCTCGGGATTGTTTTTAGTGCTGAGACTTGTAAGCCGGTTATTGGAACATTCCAGTAGGGCAAGGGCTTTATTACCAGTCACATCCAGGCTGGTCAGCTGATTCTTATTGCATATAAGCTGCTGCAGGGAAGTATCAGCTGAAAGATCCAGGGAAGTTATCTTGTTTATCTCGCAATTGAGAGACTCAAGCCTCGGTTTATTTGAAACATCCAGGTCGGTAAGTCGATTGGAAGAGCAATAGAGATACACCAATGAATTACAGTTGGAAATATTGATCGATGTAAGTAGATTATCGGTGCAAAATAATCCTGTAAGGGCCGGATTACCTGAAAGATCAAGCATTGTGAGATCGTTGTAATCACATTGCAAGGTTTTTAAAGCCGGATTATGCGCAACATCAAGAGATACTATATAATTACTGTTGCAATTCAGTGTTTCAAGGGCTGTATTTTTAGAAATATCCAGGGCATTTAATCCATTCCCCCAGCAGTTAAGCCCTTTCAGCAAAATATTATTCGAGAGGTCCAGATTCTTTATTGGAGTTGCCTCACAAATAAGGTATTTTAAAGCGGTGTTTTTTGATATGTCAAGCGAGGTCAATGGATTATACATAGTTATCAAGGTTTCCAGATTGACATTATGTGAAACATCAAGAGAGGAGACTTTGTTATGTTCGATATCAAGGTATTTCAATGCTGTATTTTGTGAAAAATCCAGCTCTGTAAAGTCGTTATCGCCGCATCTCAGTGTTTCCAGGTTGATAAACCATTCAATCCCGGTCAGGTCAAAAATGTTACAATAGTAGATATCCAGTGTTTTGACATCTGCCGCTTCACGAAAACTTATGGTTCCGTCTCCATCAGTATCAACTCCCTTTTCAATAAGTGCTTCCAGGAAATTCTCGTCAATTATTTTAACCGAGCTATACTTTTCACACTGACTTAAAATTCCGATGGTTGCTATGAAAAATAATATTTTTAATCTGTGTCTCATATTTAATAGCTTGCCGGCTGGCATCCCTGTAAATCATTTTACATTATCCTTGTCTTTTGAATCCGCTTCATAAGTTAAATTGTAACTGAATCCGATACTTAGCCCTGCAAAAAATAATCTTTGATGATAATTATCCTCATTAAATGGTACAACTGAATGGAGCTCCAGTTCCGGAGCCAGATCAATTGTAATCCATCTTGTATGAAATTCCCTGCCTGCTCCAATAGTTAAACCTAATCCCGACTGGGTATCAAGCCATACCGGCTTGTCTTCCAGGGCAAAATCAATAATTGAGCCTGCACTGAAAAAGAATTTTTTTTGCAGATACCTTTTTAGTGTTACAGGGATGCTGACGGTTCCAAAGTTTTCAGTATAGATTTTCTTTTCGTCATAAATCGGAGGGGATAATTCGAATCCGACCTTATGTCCTGAATAGCATGCAGCAATTTCGATTCTGTAATTTGCGGACAGCAATCCAGAAAACCTGACACCTGCAGCCCATGATCCATATCCATACCATGGACTTGTTTCCTCTGTTATGTATTTTGTTGTCAGCCTTACTGGCATGTTCCAGCCTCCATTTGTATAGATCCCGATCTTGATGTTCTTATTAAGATCCGTATCCTGTGTGTAAACGGTTGCACACGGCAAAACAAAAAGCAGTAATAGGATTGCTTTCTTCATATGATTTGAGCAAACTGATCGATAAAATCAATTTCTATGACGGGAGAGCCAAGGTAAGAAAAATTTCTGATTTATTTCACTTTCACCATTTCACCCGATGCATTGTCAGATCTCAGGATCCAAAGGATGATCATGCTTATCAGGGCAGCAAAAAAGCACCATACCGATGTAAGATGCACTTTATAAAAAAACACAGAAATTGCCAGTGACAATATTATTAATATGCCCATTAAGTACATCCTCTTTACACTGGAAATAAAAAGGGGAGCAACTGTTGTTGCCAGATATATAAGGAATGTTGGCAGCGAAAGTGTCTTCGGTGATTCAATTGTATAAAGGATACGACAATTCAGAATCTCAGAGGTTACATTGGAAGTCAGGAGGTAGAAACCATAATACAGCGACAATGCTATTCCTGCTACAAGTAAAATACGCAATATCATTTTCTTTTTGGCCTTTTCCTCCATCATCAGGACCGAGAGAGGCATCAAAACCGGCCAGATTACCTGTGCTGTTATTAAAAAGATGTAATTGCAGATACTATTGACTAATTCATAATCGCTGCTTTGCAATGTCAGCCAGAGACAGCCTTCTGCAAACTGCTGAAGCCCGAAAAGCAGGGGAATAAAGGCAAACAACCTTTGTGATGGTTTGTGCACACTACTGACAGCTGCAACTCCGACTGCCGAAATGACGATGCCTGCTGCAAAACTTGCTTCCGCTGAAAAACACATATTGGTTTTTTATTTTTAACTACAGACACTGACTGAAAAGAAAATGTTAATCTACATAGGATATAATTATTCACCGTTTGCACAATGTAGGCATTATAAAATAGAAACTATACCGAAATAAGTTTTCGTGAATATATTTCAAATGCAGATAAGCGTCCATATCCTTCTGTATCAGCATATACACATCCGGTATCAATATTTATTACCTTATTTTGATCCTGAATGTCCTGTTTACAGATCAATTCCGGCACAGGTGTATGCCCGTGAATAATAGTTTTATCTCTTAAGACGGGGTTTGTGTATTTCTCCCTCCTCGACCAGATCATATGATATTTATCGTCGAACGGATTATTTATTCTATCGTTAAAACCTGCATGTACAAACAGAAAGTTATTTAAAAGATAATAATATTGTAATCCTTTAAAAAAATCAATGTATACCTGGTCAAGTTGCTTCAATGAATTGATCCCGAAACTCAACAAAGTTGCATAACCTCCATTCTGAATCCATTCCGGTAAAAATAAATCATTAGCTAAAGCATCAAGCAGCATTGATTCATGATTGCCAATAAGTGCAACTATATCAAAATCCTTTTTCTTTAGTTCAATGATGTAATCAATTACTTCCCTGCTCTGATTCCCCCTGTCAATATAGTCTCCGAGCAAAATAAGCTTATCGGTTTTCCTGAATTCAATTTTATGTTCAACTAATTCCTTTAGCGGTTCATAACAACCATGTATATCCCCTATAGCGAATAGTCTTTCCTCCATAACAAAAATCATTATTGCCAAATGGTAGTCAAATATAGCTATTCTGGAGGTTTGCGATGTGCGCCGTGCGGTATGCGGTTAGGGGAATAAGCTATGCTTTGTATTTTTTCTGCAGCTCAATCACATTTTCCCTGAATTTTGGGAAAGTGGTCCATAATTCTTTGTCGCACTTTGCCAGGCCTTGGCATTGAATACAGCATTCGTATCCCTTGTCGATCACACATTTACGGACAGTGCATGCTTTGACAGTCATGCTCAAGGGTTTATCCTTTATCTTACATCCATAACAGAAGACTTTCCCGGGATCGAATTCAATGCCAAACTTTTCCTTAAACTTGAAATCAGCATAAGCTTTCTTTTTCAGTTCAACATTATTCTCAAGCGTTCCTTTTTTAAGAGGACAGTCAGCAGGACATTTATACCCGCAATATTCCAGGCTTTTGGGGTCAGGCCTGGTATCCTGCTTAGTTGCAGGAGACTGCCCTGTAAGAGTTGTGCCATAAGATATTGCACAGCAGGTTACCCCGGCTTTCATGCATGTCGCAATGAAATCACGCCGTTTAAATTCTGTTTTCATAAGTTCATGGTTTTTGTAATGACCTCTAAATATCCGGGGCACCCTATCAAAGTTAAGCTACATACCATTAGAAAAGTGCTCCCGGAACCTGGCCATGTAATAATTTAAAGATTGGTATGAGTTTTGATATTTATGTAGTGAAGGCAAAATTCTTCTAACACTTATTAAAATGAAAAAGTTTATAATCACATCGATTCTCGCAGCAATGATAGCAGCAGGCACCGCTCTTATGGCGCAGGATTACCCTGATGAATACATTGGTCTGCCGGGAGATAATCTAAATCTTTATGCAGTAATGAACCTGTTTCAGGAATCCCCAACCCTTGAGGATTTTGAGAGAAGCCTGAACGACGCAAATTCAAAGATCAATAACCTTGATCTGAACGGAGACAATATGGTTGATTACATAACAGTGAATGACTATATTGACGGGAACGTCCACAACATAGTATTGAGGGTCGCATTGAACCGTCAGGAAACTCAGGATGTCGCTGTCTTTACAGTTCAAAAGTTCAGAAACGGAACTGTTCAGATACAGCTTGTCGGCGATGAAGCATTATATGGCAGGAATTATGTTGTTGAACCGGTTTACGATAACAATTATGCTGGAACCTATAATCCCGGTTACACCGGAAGATCGAGGATCACTATCAACGTGGTTGCCGACTGGCCTCTTGTAAGATATATTTATTACCCTGATTATGTCTGCTGGCACTCCTCGTGGTACTGGGGTTATTACCCTTCTTACTGGAATCCATGGCGACCTTACTACTGGCATTTCTACTACGGATATCATTATAATAATTACCGCGATTACTACAGGCACTATCGCCGCTGGAACCATATCCGTTACGAAAGGTATAACGACTTTTACTATGGCAGCATCAGGTCCCATTCCCCGATGGTGGATCGCAGGATCAGGGAAGGCAATTTCAGGAACACTTATTCGCGTCCGGAAATGAGACGTGAAGGAGAAATTTCATATGCTTCCGCACGCCAGAGCAACAACTCCAGCAGAAGATCAGTTGGTAATCTGGAAGGAAGAACCAATAACAATTCATCGGTGGGCCAAAGAACAAATGACTCCAGGAGACAGTCACCATCTGTTTCGAACAGCTCGGTTTCAAGAACCGAATCAGTACAGAGATCAACAGAAACAAGGAGGTCGGCTCCGTCTGCTTCCACAAGAACTACCTCCATGCCGCAGTCGGTCCAGAGATCGAGTACTTCAACTCAGCGGTCAGTTCCGTCTGCTTCAAGCAGATCAGTCTCAAGGCCTGAAACAGTTCAGAGATCAAGTGCTCCCCAGAGGTCAGTTCCGTCTGCTTCAAGTAGATCAGTCTCAAGGCCTGAAACAGTTCAGAGATCAAGTGCTCCCCAGAGGTCAGCTCCGTCCGCTTCAAGCAGGTCAGTCTCAAGGCCGGAAGCAGTCCAGAGATCAAGTGCTCCCCAGAGGTCAGCTCCATCTGCTTCAAGCAGGTCAGTTTCAAGGCCGGAAACAGTACAGAGATCAAGTTCTCCTCAGAGGTCAGCTCCATCCGCCTCGGGCAGATCGTCATCCAGGACTGAATCAGGACAGAGAAGCAGCAGTAATAACAGGGCATCAGGGTCTTCTCAATCATCGCGCAGAAAATAACACATTTGATCCGATAAGCCATCTGGTATAAAGTCTCCGCCGTCACGACAACTATCATGACGGCGGATTTTTTATCCGGTGCAAGGGAAGTCCCCTCGCTCTTTGCTGATTGCAATTTAGTTTCGTGCGGGTTTCGGGATGACTCTGTTTTCAAGTCCGAAAGAGAGCAAGATCATGACAAGCAACAGGATTGAAACTCCGGTAAAAATAGTTCCGAAAATATTATTACCGGTCATCGATGCCAAAAGAAGGCCGATGACGGCAGTTCCTGTAATTTGTCCTATGCTTATGAAAATTGTCAGCATCCCCTGGGATGTTGCCCGGTCTTCAGCAGTTGTATTGTTGAGGATTATATAACGGAGCGAACTGCCAGCGAGCACTGACAGACCAAGTCCGACCAGAACTCCGCTGATATAATAAATGCTCTTTTGATTACCGGAAGTCGAAAGCAAAAAGAATCCTGCTGAAAGAAATAAAAGTCCCGTAATTACTATCTTTTTGGCACCGTATTTATCTATAAGCCTGCCGAAAACCGGTGAACCGATTGCAGTTGCCAGAACGAATGGTGTCAGCATGAAGCTGGCTGCAGATGGAGTGACTGAGAAATTCTGCACCACAAATTTCGGAATAAAGACAAAACAGGCTTGTACTGTTCCCGTGGCAAAAGCAATGATGCCGGCAATTACTATCTGCCGGTTGCTGAAGAAACTGAATTCTATCACCGGATCTTTGGCCCGTTTTTCGATAATCATAAACAAGAAAAAAGATATCAGGGCAATTGAAAAAGGCAATATGAATCTGTAAGCAAACTGCCCCGATTGCAATCCGGAAGCATTTATGTTGTTAACACTGAGCGTAAACCCGGCAAGAGCGATCCCAAGGGAAATTATTCCACCCCAGTCAATCCGTGATACATTTTTGTTTGGGACCGAAGGCAATACCTTCGAACTATAGTAGATCAGGACAAGTGATACCGGGAGATTTATAATGAAAAGAAAATGCCACTCAAAATAATGTAAAAGAATACCTGCAATAAACGGACCCATCAGGAAAGCTAGCCCGAATACTGCTCCGATGAGACCCAGGATGCGTCCACGTTTTTCGGGAGGGAAAATATCTCCTACCAGGGCAGATGCCACTGGGAAGATCCCGCTTGCACCAAACCCCTGAACAGCTCTTCCGATCAGCAGAGTATCAAAACTCTGCGACATCGAAACCACCAGCGAACCAGCAGCAAAAACTGCCAGGGCTGAAATATATATATTCCTTCGCCCGTATATGTCCGATAACCTGGCAAACAGGGAAATACCGATCAGGTTGAACAATACATATATTGAAAATATCCAGCCGGAAAAACGCGGACCCAGTTTCAGAAAGCTTTCAATAGATGGTATTGCAGGGCCTACAATTGAAATATCCAGTGCCCCCATCAATACTCCTGTGAATAACAAACTTATAACCGCTTTTTGATTTTTTTGGTCCATTGTATTATAATTAAGGTTCGCGGTACGGCGTGCATGGAAGAATAAGGCTCCCCTCCTGGGGGGCCGACCGTAAAGAAATTAGCCAGTGGCTAATTTTAGGGAGGAGCCTGATTGCAGGGGAGATTTGTGGTGGAGGGGCTGGGGGTGGGTATAAATAATCCTGCGGTCATGCAATTTCTTATCAATTTGAATCCACGGTTATGTCCTTTCAATGGTCCACTTTATTAATCTATAACTATATCATATTTGTCAAGTAACCCTGCTATTCCGGCTAACGAGAATTTTGCTTTTCTGATCCGGTTCAGGTCAGGATCAATTGAATAGTTAAATGAAGTCCGGAAATCAACTCCTTCAAGGTTAGTATTTTTAAAGATTGTTCTCTGCAAATCACAATTTATAAATAAAGAATTACTTAAATCTGTTTCCGTAAAGTCAGCTTCAATGATTTTTGAATTCTTGAAAACTGTTTTTTTAATTTTAAGTTTATAAAAGGATGACAGGTCAAGTGTGCAGCCATCAAATCCAAATGATATCATTAAATCATTACAATCCTCAAAATGCAGTCCCAGCAATTTGCAATTAATAAATTTCGCCTCCCTGAAAGATGTCTGGGCCAGCCTGGAAAGACTTAAATTGCACTCCCGGAATTCACATCCGAGGAAATTTATATTGGATAAATCTGACCCTGAAAAGTCACAATTTCTGAATGTGCAGTTTTCATAATCTCCAACCTCCAGAACAGTACCCTGGAATCTAAGACTTTCAAAATTCATTCCTTCACTGAAGATTCTGTTCATATTAATTAGAAACCAGTAGTTGAATATCTTATGACAATATTTTTTCAGCTACCAGGAAGGTCACCACCGACACCGAGGCCGATAACACCATGCCCCATATAAGATCAACGATTGTAACAATGACCGGCCAGTCTTTCAATGTTGCCAGGTTTGTCAGATCATAGGTGGCATAGGTGATAAGCCCAAACAGGGCACCAAATAGCAAAGCATGTTTCCAGGAGTGTTTTTCAAAGGCTGGTGAAATAACAAAAACCACCAATCCAGCAATAAAGATCAGATAGAAGATTATGGCTGCAATCCAGGTGATCTGGGATTTCATAAGGAACCCTATATGCTTCTGATAGAATTTGTTTGCCACCAGTACAAGCCATACCATGTCAATGGCAAGGAATGCTGCAAAAGCAATGAGATAAAGTTTTATAAACATGATATTTCAGAGTTTGGTTTGTAATGGAGCAAGGTAGTAAAAATCTGTCTTTTTGTGATATTAAGAGTTTAATGTTCATTTCTTTTGTCCGTCCAAAAGAAATGAACCAAAGAAAAGGGCGCCCCCGCTCCATTCAAGGACAGATTGCGTACATGTTCTTAGTTTTTCGGGTTTCAAACGGCCTTAGATAATTTTGGGGAAAAGCGACTGTTTTAAAGCTTGCTGAGAAGGCCATAAGTAAGCAATACTGTTTGAGGAGAACGAAGGACGACGAGTTGTATTGCGTGGGCAAGCTTTAATACAGAAGCCCCAAAATTATCTTAAGCCTTGAATTTTCTTTGGTTACTTTCTTTGTTTCAAGACAAAGAAAGTAACATTGATTTCAGCCTTTCTTATTTATAATGTTCATCTTTCATTTTGAGCGACAGGAATCCTTCCGGCATCGGGGATTTTACGGTTATAATCCTGCCATCAGCGGGATGGGGAAATGTTAGTGAAAAGGCATGCAGCCTGACCCTTCTTTTAAACTCATCCGATGCTCCATATTTTCTGTCCCCGATAATCGGACAACCAATATCCGAAAGATGCACCCTGATCTGGTTTTTCCGGCCTGTATCCGTTCTGACATCAAGCAGTGCATGATCCTTTATCAGTTTAATTACTTTGTAATTTGTAACAGAGTACTTGGCATTGGCTGTATTATTTGTGGAATGTACTTTTTGGGCTCCGTCTTCAATAAGCCAGCTACTGATTGTATCCTCTTCCTTTTCAGGAATTCCTTCCACCAGGGCATAGTAATGCTTTTCAGTCTCCTGCCATTTTTCCTTAATAGTCTCCATAGCTTCATTAGTCTTGGTAAACAGGAGCACTCCCGAAACCTCTTTGTCGAGGCGGTGCACTACATGTGCCCTGAATTTACCCTTGCTCTGCTTTTTCAGAAACTCCGAAATGATCTCCTGGATACTGAGGCTGCCATCGGTACTAGAGGTAGGTTTACCAGGGGGTTTATCGATAACTATTACAAATTGGTCTTCGTAAAGAACAGGAAATG
Organism: uncultured Bacteroidales bacterium; assembly: GCA_963701745.1. Lineage (GTDB taxonomy): Bacteria > Bacteroidota > Bacteroidia > Bacteroidales > VadinHA17 > LD21. The sequence continues at coordinate 78,734 of CAVPBE010000003.1, forward strand.
GAAGTCCTGCCCTTGCCGCATTGCCTGCCTGTTTATTGACCTCAACGATGTCTCCCTGCTTAAGCGGATATGAGTAAAGGGTAACTGGTTTATCGTTTACCCGTATTGTGCCTCCCTGCAAAAGCTTTTTTATCCTGGTCCTTGGTGAATCGGGATATTGTCCTGTGAGGAATTCCATCAGTGTTGATGATACTTTTACTGTAATTTTCAATCAGTCCGGTGTTCTTTAGTGAATTGCATCCAAAGATAGTTCTTTAAAGATTATCCAAAACCGGATTAATCAGGGCTTATTCCCTCAATGCTGGTATAATATAATCTTCAACAAATGTAAACTTCCGGATACTCTTTCTCCTTAACACAGCTTAATGTTATTAATCCTGAAGTGATAATCACAAAAACAGATCTCAGGGTAAGTTGTATCAACTTTCTCATTAATATTTTGAATTTCAAATTGTTATAAATAATGGTGCTGATCATTCAGTAATTTTATTTACAACTTTCAAGGATCTGTTTGTATAGATAGAACTCAAAATTGTCCTTCCATTTTTCATTATCCTGAACGTAGGGCCATGCGGTTACAACGGCAACCAGGTTTTTATCAGGAGCTACCATAATCGTCTGTCCACCGTGACCTGCTGCCCAGTATACGTTTTCCCCGGGGTAGATCCAGAAATAATAGCCGTATGCCCATCCATCAAAGGTGTAATGGGGTTTTGTTGCTTCCTGCACCCATATACTATCAACAACCTGGTTGTTACGCCATTTACCATTATTGAGCAGCATCTGACCGAATTTTGCCATATCACGCGGCTTTAGGTTAAGGTTTGAACCGCCGAAAGTGATCCCATCTTTTGAGGCCTGCCAGAAAAAGTCGTCAATTTCAAGCGGTTCAAACAGGTATTCCCTGGCAAATTCGGAAAGCGGTTTACCGTATCTTTTCTGGATCGCATATGATATCAGCTGTGGGGTTGCATCAGTATAATAAAAATCTATTCCCCGTGTATATAACCAGGGAGATGAGAGGCTGTATTCAATTGAGTTATCTGTGAAAAAGCGTTCATAACCCGCATTCTCATCTTCACCTGAACAACCTGTTCTCATTGTCAGTGCATTATCAATAGTAATATTTTTCTTATCCGGGTGATTTATAAAGCATTCGGGGTAAATATCGCTCAGTTTCTGATTTACGGAATCGAGCAATCCCAACTGCAGGGCAATGCAGGCTAAGATGCCGGTAAATGATTTTGTGTCAGATTTAATATTCTGAATCTGGTTGATATCATCAGGATCATGAGGATAGGCTTCAGCGACTATCTTTCCGTTCCGGATAATTATCATACTTCTTACGAGATAGTATTCATCTTCCCTGTAAATGTATCTGAATGCACGGTCAAGCTTAATACTGTCCATATCTTCGGCTTCAGGATACGAAATAATCCAGCCGTCCCCGGTATCTGCCGGCCTGAATCCGGAATAAGGCAATTTATAAGATTCATCCTTCAGACAGGAAATTACCAGCCCTGAAATGAGTAATATGAAAGCCGGTTTAATAAGTTTGCCGTCCATAAAAATCAGTTTTTTCTTTAAAATCCTACTCCTATGCCTGCTGTTATCTGCAAAATTTGTAATGGTTGTCCTTCACTTTTTGAAATAGTCTCATAAAACAAAGAACCGTAAACTGAAAGAAAGTTGTCGCCCTTAAAGGGGATTCTGTATTCACTTTTAAAATTATATATCTGAATATTGTTCATTATGCCGAGGGAAAAGTCGCTGTTAGTGATTTTCATGATATTCGGTAAAGTCCATTCTTCCTGGGCATAAATCCTGACATCTTCAGGTCTGCTAAGGATTCCGAGAAGATTGAAATGAATAGAAGAAATCCATGAACAATTATTATTCAGTCTGACAGCTACTCTGTTATAAGGTCCTGCAGTCAGACTTGTTCCCCAATAACCTCTTGATTCATCCCACACCACATATTCCATTAATGTCCAGTCATACCCAACATTAAATCCAAGGTAGTATTTTACTTTTTTCTGAATAAGAAGCCCTTTACCCCATGAATAACTAAAGTTTAATTGCTCATTTTGAGTAACCTTTTCAGTTTCAAGCTTTGTTCTTAACTTGCTGTAACCTATTCTGAATGAAAACTCATTATAATTCCTGGTTTCGTTTTCAAATCTGTATGAAATGCTGATGATAGAACCACTGTGTACTTTTGGAATAAGAATATTCTCTTTGATCCTGTTACTGCCAGGACTGAAGCTGATAATATTTGCTTTTACAGCCGATTCATCTTCCTGGCAAAGGAGGTTTGAAGAAACCAATAGTAATAGATATATAGGAATAAGGAACTTACCTGGAACGCGGGGACTAATCCGGCAGATACAAGGAGGAACTGATAATTTCATCTTTAAGAATTTGAATATCAGTATTTATAAGACCCTGCAGGTCAATAATACCCTATTTTGCTTTCAGAAAATAAATATTATCTCTTTCAAGCAGGTCGGAATTAACACGGATAATTTGCAATCCAGCTTCGTTTGCCTCCCTTGTCAGCTTTTCCAGTGAGGTTGTTTCGCTTCCATTCTCGCCGGACTTTACAGGATCATGTTCAACAATGACAAGTATGCCATCTTTTTTCAGGCAGGGGATCGTATTCTTCATCATCTCGACTGGCTTTGCAAGGTGATGATAGGTCATGATCATAAAAGCAATATCTGCCTGACCAGCCGGTAGCATGGGACTGCCAGCCGTTCCCAGGAAAGTCGTAACATTATTCATATTGTTCCTTTTACACCTTTCTTTCAGATATTCAAGGGCAGTCTCATCAATTTCATTTGCGAATACTTTCCCTGTTTCTCCAACCCTGATTGAGAAAAATATGGTTAAACGGCCTCTTCCGGCCCCGATATCGGCTATGGTCATACCTCCCTTAAGCCCGATGGCGTCCATCAGCTTTTCGGGTTGATGCTGGTTATTACCCCATTTTTCGGAAGGCTCGACAGGAACATTGCCATTCTGGGCCAGGGAAACTATAGAAGTACAGATCAGGATAATCAGAAACAGGACAAGCTTTCTCATTTTATTATTAGTTGATTCTCAGATTTTTGTAATAAACCGGTCAACGAGTTCCATAACAGAAGATTCTTTTTGCCATGAGTAATTATCAAATGTGGATTGAGGAGCAGCTGCTGCAACAATAACAATACACACAAATTAATACTGCCCATCATAGGATTTGATTTTTCTAATTTTTTTGGAGCTCTCTTTTAATTATTTCTATATCAACTTCCATCACCCAGATATCAAAATTCCTTCCCTGTGTCCTGGTAAATGCGATCTTTTTCCCGTCAGGAGGCCATGTGGCAAAGTCCTGCTGCGCAGAATCAAACATAATCAGAGCGTTCTATATAAAAAATCCACCTGCCAGGCTGCCCGTGACAGTTATTGCCGTCCCAGTCATTACTAACCGTCACGATAAAGGAACATCTTCATGATCCTGGATTTACATGTAAAAGTTATGAAAACCCTGAAAATGAACAATATGAATTTCACAGATTGTTCATATGAGCCAACAGGCGACTGGCAAAGGTCAAAGGATCTCCTTCGTCAAGCTTAATGAAGCTGAGAGCTGACGTAGGATTTATCTGTGGTTCTTTGTGTCTTACCTGCATCCCGGCAGGCAGTTCTGTAGGCCTCAGTGCAACCAAACAATTTATTTTTAATTCATATCTTTAAGCTGAAACCAGATTATTGGTGGTTGCCTAAAAAGAGGTTAGTTTTAATGAATTACCGGGATTTCATATTTATTATGCTGATCATGCTGATTGCAGGTCATGCCAGGGCCCAAAAATCTGGGTGTACCGACCGACTGGCAATTAATTACGATCAGTCAGCGACAATCAATGACGGGAGCTGCCGATATAATCCTGCCAATATCGGAGCGCTGGCCAGCCTGAACCTTGATGGAGTCCTTTCCGAAACATCAGGAATCGTATTCTGGGAAAATCAGTTCTGGACACATAACGATAACAGCGATACAAATATTTATGCGCTCGATACACTGTATGGAAGAATTGTTCAGCCCTGGCCAATGAGCCATATTAAAAACACTGACTGGGAGGAGATCTCTCAGGATAAAAACTTCATTTATATCGGAGATATCGGCAACAATTCAGGCAACCGCGATGATTTGAAAATATACAGGGCCGGTAAAAGCTCAATACTGAACAATTCGGCGGTGTTTGATTCTATCTGTTTCACCTATGAAGACCAGACCGACTTTACTCCAGCCGCATATGCTTCTGACTTTGACTGCGAGGCATTTATTGTTTCCAGTGACAGTATTTACCTTTTTACAAAGGAATGGGTAAGCAACGGGACAAGAGTTTATTCACTTCCGAAGACTCCCGGCAATTATGTGGCAAAACCACGAGCTTCCTATAATATCAACGGACTGATAACCGGTTCAGTATATCTTGAAGAGGAAAGGATCGTAGCACTTATAGGATACAATGAAAGGCTGAATCCTTTCCTTTATCTTTTATATGATTTCAAAGGATCGGATTTTTTCAGCGGAAATAAAAGAAAGATCGATATAATGCTGCCTTATCATCAGATAGAGGGGATAACAACAACAAACGGGATAAAATACTTTATTACTAACGAATATTTTACTCTGGCTCCGATCATAAAAACCCCACAGAAGATTCACCTGCTCGATTTACACGCTTTCCTTGGAGACTATCTGAATCTTTCAGTCCCTCACCCTGATACAGAAAACAATTTTATCGTTTCACCTGTCCCGGCTCATGAATTTGTAACAATCCAAAGTCTCCCTGACCTTCTGCCTGCAGATTATATTATGTTGAACCTGTCGGGGCAGATAGTTATGACAGGGAAGCTGAATTCGGAAAACTCAACTCTAAATATTTCCGGGTTGAATTCCGGAATCTATTTTATGAGGATAGGGGAAGAAAGAAGGCACTCGTATAAAATCGTTAAGGAATAATGTTCTTTAAACACTGACTTATAAGGGGCTTAACTTAAACTAACCCACCCCCAGCCCCCCGCTGAAGCGGGGCAGGCTCTCCAAGGAGGGGAGCCTGGCTCTCAAAGCGTTCATAGCCCCTCTCCCCCGGGAGAGGGGTTTGGGGTGAGGTGCCATACCTAGCCGTTAAGCCTTCAAGCCTTATTGCTTTACCAAATATAGCTTTTCTCCTCCCTTGAAGATATAGACATTGCCTGCAACAGCAACCTATTACCAGAACTTTGTTCCTTACAATTCTGGATTGTTAATAACGATTTAAGTGCGGTGAATTTATTATTTTTTCCGATTTTTATAAATCCTTTGCAAACTATAACTATTTTCATCCTGTCATTTAATAAACCCAAGTTGCTAGTTACTTGGTGCTTGTTGCTAGTTGTTTGAAAATGAGAATCATGACTGTTAAAAGATATTTAATGGATAACAATAAAATCACTTATTATTTTTATACTCAACAATTAACAAGTAACCAGGAACCAGTAACTAGCAACTTAAATTAATTTTGGTTATCTACCTGAAATAAAATAATTATGCCTGAATCCCAAAAAGTCACTGTGAATGCTGATCCGGAAAAAAAAATCAAGGGTAAGGTTCCCCGGAATTATGTGATTTTCCTCCTGACAACAATTTTTATAGTATCACTGCTGACAATCATTAACCATTACGGCATTTTAAGCATTAACAAGAGTCTCCTGATGGTTTTCAGGTGGATCACCATCGGCGCTTTTGTGGGATATGCATTATATAAGAAGTCGCTTACAACATGGATCCTAATCAGCATGTTAGTAGGTGCGGAATTCGGCTATGATCTTCCGCATGTAGCCGTTAAAATGCAGCTTATAAGCAAGATTTTCCTGAGGTTGATAAAAACGATCATTGCGCCGTTGCTCTTTGCCACGCTTGTCGTCGGGATAGCCGGCCACTCAAACCTGAAACAGGTGGGACGGATGGGATGGAAATCACTTTTGTATTTTGAGGTTGTATCAACAATTGCACTGTTCATCGGGTTATTGGCAATAAATATCAGCAAGGCAGGTGTCGGAGTAGTTGTACCGGCTGCCGTTAATCAGTCTGAAATTCCGCAAGTGGTTACTCAGTCAGGAAGTGATCTGATCCTCCATATATTTCCCGAAAACATTGCAAAGTCGATTTATGAGGGGCAGGTACTTCAGATAGTTGTTTTCAGCATTATTTTTGGTATTGCCGTGGCGATGATCAAGGACAAGTACAAGATTCCGATGGTGAGATTTACCGAGTCGCTGGCAGAGACAATGTTCAAGTTTACCCAGATCATAATGTATTTTGCCCCATTCGCCGTATTTGCAGCTATCGCTTACAGTATCGGACATATGGGGCTGGACATACTCGTCAATCTTTTCAAGCTTCTGGCGACTCTTTATGTTTCACTGATTGTTCTTATGCTGGTTGTATTTTTGCCTGTTGCCCTGCTGTTCAGGATCCCTGTGAAGAAATTTCTAAACAAGGTGGCAGAACCAGTCACGATCGCTTTTGCGACAACAAGTTCCGAATCGGCACTTCCGATAGCAATGGAGCGGATGGAGGAGTTTGGAGTTCCACGCAAAATAGTTGCTTTTGTTATGCCTACAGGTTACAGCTTCAACCTCGACGGAACAACATTGTACCTTTCGCTGGCCACCATTTTTGTGGCTCAGATAAGCGGTATACATCTTCCTTTTGAAAAACAGCTTCTTATCGTTTTCACCCTTATGCTTACCAGCAAGGGGGTTGCCGGAGTGCCGAGGGCATCGATGGTCATCCTGCTTGGAACAGCTGCCAGCTTTGGCCTTCCGACATGGCCTATTTATATTATTCTTGGAATCGATGAACTGATGGATATGGCACGAACCTCTGTGAATGTCCTGGGGAACTGTCTTGCCACTGCTGTTATAGCACGCTGGGAAGGGGAATTTAACCCTGAAACTGAAAAGATTCCGGCCGGGTGAATTCATGAGGCATTTATGAGTAATCGAAACATATTTGAGCTATAAAATATCATGGACAAGGAAAAAGCTGTTATCGGTTTTATAGGGGCCGGTGGTATTGCCCGCTCCCATGCCTTTTCGCTTAATTCTTTAAAATATTACTATAACGAAGCACCGGAAATCGAAATGGCTGCTGTTTGTTCAGCCACGAAGGAGAGCCGTGAGTCATTTGCTTCAAAGTTTGGCTTCGCAAAGTCATGTGAACCTGAGGAATTTATAAGAGATCCGAGGATTGATACGGTTTTCATACTTGGGCCGAACAAGGTTCATTTTGAGCATTTTAAGGCTGTTCTTGCAATGCAGTCAATAAAGCGGATCTATGTTGAAAAACCGTTATGCTCAGGCCCTGAGGAAGAGAGAGGTTTACTTCAATTAAGTGCGCAGCACCCTGAGGTAAGGACCCAGGTAGGGTTTCAGTACCTCTATACTGCCGCAATAAGAGAGGCCCTTATTTTGTGGAGATCCGGCATATTTGGTAAACCAATTCACTTTGACCTTAGGTACTATCACAGCGATTATCTGAAACAATCATACAGGGATAAACGGGTATCTCGTCTCACTCCTGCCCCTGACGGAGGTGCAATGGCCGATCTGGGTTCTCACATTATCAGCCTTCTAATAGCATTTATGGGCGAAAAGATACATATCACAGGAGCTTTACAGGCCGGGGAATTTGAAGACGTACCTGAAGGATCTGATCTCTTCAGCCAGATATCACTTTATGATGAGGAGAGCCATGCTGCCGGTACTCTTTCGTCAAGCCGGGTAAGCTCGGGTACCGGAGATAACCTTTCGATTGAGATCTATGCCACAGGCGGCGCACTGAGGTATTCATCATTAACTCCGGATTTCTTTGAGTATTACACTGAAGAATCAGGAACATGGTCAAAGCAGATGACTGGAAGCAATTACAGGCCTGTCACATCATTCCCGTCGGGCCATGTCCCCGGGGGCTGGCACCGGTCGATGATACATGCCCATTATGTCTTTCTTACAAACGGATCCTCAGAGATAATTATCCCTGACATACGACACGGACTGTCAGTTCAGAGGCTGCTGAATGATACTGCCGAACACCTGAAAAGGTTCAGGGAGGTCAGGGATTGCTGACAAATGTATTCCGGAACACTTCATCTGACATATCGTGTTACAACAAATTATTTATGTTTTACAGAAATTATTTTACCTGGAACAATATGCAATATCATTACTGTCCGATAAATTACAGGTCGCACCTACGGAGCTAAGATTTTGGTGGTGCTGATTTCTACAAACAGTTCACTCCTACGGAGTTTGGCTTTTATGAGTCCCGTTAGGGACGATCTGATTGTAGAAAATAAATAGAAACATAATAATGAGCCCCATCGGGGCGACCTGTTTGTAAATGTCATTAATTCAACAACTTAATCCGCAAATAATAGATTTAATCGGACAGTAGTGATTCAATATCAATGATGTCCGACAAAAGTATGAGATTACCTTCGGTGAGCTCGTGCGTCTTATGCCGGATTCGGTTTTTCGATTCCTATGGTTATCCCACGTCAACGGTTGCAGGGACAATTCAGAATTATTCTTATAACTTTAACTCCGCAACGGGTAATCTTAACTGGAGGCAAAACAACAAATATACAGGACTGAAAGAGGATTTCTATTATGATGGCCTTGACAGACTCGACTATATAATGAAGGGAACTACCACAACACTTGATATGGCATATCATTATGACAAAGGAGGTATTTTCACAAAAAGTGATGTGGGATCATTCCTTTATAATAATTCCACCAAGCCTTATGCCCTCAGTGAGATCAGCCCCACTTCCATGATCATTCCAAATACTGTTGATTCGCTTACATATAATTCATTTGAAAGCGTTAAAACAATCCAGGAAGATCCATATAGTGCCACATTTGTTTACAATGCCGATAACGGAAGGGCAAAGATGGAGGTTAAGCAAAACACTACAACAATTCTTACAAGGTGGTACCCTGAAAATAGCTATATAAAAGAAACAGCTAGTGGAACTACCAAGGAATACACTTTTATCGGGGGAGATTCATATACTGCCCCTGTTGTTGCTATAACACAAAGTGGAACTACAACATATTATAACCTTCTGAGAGATCATCTAGGCAGTATTACCCATGTGGTTAATGCTTCAACAAATACATTGGTCTATCAATATAGCTATGATGCCTGGGGAAGGATGAGGAATGTTTCGACATGGAATAATTACAGTCCCGGTTCAGAACCGGCTCTGTTTGTTGCCGGTAGAGGATTTACCGGGCATGAGCATTTGCCCTGGTTCAACCTTATCAATATGAATGGGAGAATGTATGATCCGATTGCCGGGCAATTTTTAAGTCCGGATCCATTCCTGCAGAACCCTTACTTAACTCAGAATTTCAACAGGTATTCATACTGCCTGAATAATCCGCTGAAATATGTTGATCCAAGCGGGTATGAAAGAATACGTTATGAGAGGTCTAAAATTCCCAAACCTTACATTATATCTTTCCTTAATGCATTGGCGGCTGGAGGCCTTGATTTTGCCCTGGCTAACACACCTAATACTTCCGGAGTATTCTATTATGATGATTCTAACGGAAATTTTGAGTTTTGGATTGATGGGGGAGAAGGTAATCCTGCAGCATCCACAACTTTAACATCCCTCGGGTATTTGATAACCGAATCGGCTGAAATATATTCCACAAAAATTACTTTAAATCTTTCCAGTTCACAGTTTCAAAAGTTTTTTGGTAATAATTCAGGAGATCTAAATTATGGATTATCATTTCAATCAGGCGCGGGGGGGTTTGGTGAATCACCCCTTCTTGAAATTGCTGGAATTGCAGGGTATGTCAGTCATGGCATGATTGGAACGGCAGCAGAATTGACAGCTAATTCAACTTATAGGTACGGCACATTGGCAAAAAGTGCGGTGCAAATGACAAGGGAGGGGTCCGAAATTTTCGGGAAATTAGCTTTTCGTTTTAACGTAGCTGGTGGAACCTCAGGTGCACTGGTTAATACATTTAAAGCAGCCGATGATTATTCTAAGGGGAACCCTAAATGGGGTAACTTCCATGCATCGTTGGGATTAAATTATGCGATCGGAGTTGGACTCTTATTTGTTCCAGGTGGTCAAACCGCTGGTGGATATCTTCTATTTTCGACAATGTTCTTAGATTTGGGTGGTGAATGGATTAATGCAAACAATAAACGACATTGATTATATGTTTTATATTTGGATGATCCACTATTCTTTAGTAAAAAGAATATATAAAAAAAGATTTAAAGGTTTTAAAAGGACTGTTGACGGGTTATCATTCTTTTGTTCTTTTATACTAGGGCTTTTCATTTTATTTTTATTAATTGATAAAGAATTATTTTGGAAAATAATTAGGTCAGGAATAGCCCTTGCACCAATTGTTGGATTGGTTGTTGTCCTTATGTCAATCCCATTTCTCTTTTTATCTCACAAATTAACAAAGAAAAAGATTGGCGTTTTACGCAAGGTAATTATTCAAACACAGAATATTAAACATTTCTATTCTGTACTTTATGTTAGCTTTTATATATCGTTGTTTATATTGATGTTGATTATAGGAATCATATCAATGCCACATTATCAATAATTATTTAAGATGGGATGACGCCCAATCTGGAGAAGCTGATTCCGATGTTGTTGCTGCGTGGTATTATGCCGTTACTATTGCTAACGGTATTGCATCAGAATTTCTTTCCGCTGCTGCTACATTTATTCCTTACATGGGTTAGGCATATGGGCTAACCGACTTAGGGTTTAAGTTAACAACAGGAAGATTAGTATCCGATAGGGTGGGCGTATGGGTTGATTCTTGGTAAAAAATTTAAGAGGTAATATATGGCAAAAAAAATATTTGATTTTTTTGATTATATTTATTACAGGTTAGCCAGACTATATTTTAAAACAGATGGTAAAGATTCCATTGCTCCAATAGCACTACTTACACTTATTCAAATTTTTATTTGCATTGATTTTTTGTCATTGATCTACTTTGAAATTTTATCAAAAGCATTCAGTAAACCAACCTTAAGGCTATCAAAATTCTTATATGTTTTTGTTGCAATTTTATTACTGATTTATAACTATAGTAGATATAAGGATAAATTTAATTCATTTGATGATAAATGGAATGGAGAGACCAAGGGAGTGAAGATTACCAAGGGTATCATGATTTTGTTGTTTATTATATCAGTGATAGCTTTTTCAGGAATTCTACTGAACGTGCATAATTCATAGATATTAAAAAGGGAAATTTTAAAGCCCGGCTCGAGAGCTCCATCTTTTAGCGCTATAATGCAGCAAATTTTTAGTAGCCATGGCCGTCCACGGAGAGCGTGAATTTTGTCTAAAATCATGGCGGGAGGGAAAAGTGTAGCGGGCGATTTTACCCACCCCCAGCCCCTCCAGGGAGGGGAGCTTTTAATTATTACCCTCATTGCGAGAAACGAAGAGACGAAGCAATCTTCAACATCCCCCTTGCCCTACCACATATCTTTCCCTGCAGGCTGGCTCCTTCGCTAGAGGGTGTATCAAAAGCCTCTTTTTCTAAATCCACCCCTAAATCCCCCAGGGGGGGACTTATTGATAACCAATTACATAGAAAGCCCCCCTTGGGGGGTTTGGGGGTAAAATCAGTCTTTTGAGACAGCCTCTTTTACGCTCGGCCCCCTTCAAAGGGGGACTTGACTTTGTATTCCTGACGCCTGATACCCTGTCGCCTGTCGCCATTTTTTACATCATACATCGCCTATAATACATAATACATTATTTCTTACATTTGGATTACCCTATTAAGCTTCCAAAAACCTGAAATATGTCCACAGAAACCCAAACAACAATTATTCCTGCCCCAGGCAGGATTACATCAGTAGACTTTTTCCGCGGATTCACAATGTTCCTTCTTGCAGGAGAAGCAACGGAACTCTATTCGCATCTGTTACATTCAAATAACGGCTTAGTGCATTTTATCGGCAATCAGCTCCATCATCACGAATGGCATGGACTCCATTTCTGGGACCTCATCCAGCCTTTCTTCATGTTCATAGTGGGCGTTGCAATCCCTTTTGCCGTTGCTAACAGGATAAAAAAGGGTGAAAGCATCAGAACAGTCAATCTTCATGCTTTCAGGCGTGCTGCCCTGTTGCTGTTCTTCGGATGGGCCCTCTATTTTGTCGATGCCGGGCACCTGGTTTTCAGGTTCCAGAATGTTCTAGCACAATTATCTGTAACTTACATTATTGCCTTCCTTATTAGAAATAAGAGCTTTAAGTTCCAGCTGATCTTTACCCTTGTGATCCTGCTTCTGATCGATCTGGCATACCGCTTTTTCCCTGTGGAAGGATTCAATAATCCCTGGGTGAACTTCGAAAACCTTGGGGCCTGGTTCAACAATAAGATTGAGGGGGTTCAAAAAGCAAGCGAATGGGCAACCCTGAACTTTGTCTCCACTACAGCTCATACAGTCTGGGGTGTGCTTTGCGGGAAACTTCTTATGAGTGAAAAAACTTCCGGACAAAAGATCCGGGCACTGGTGATAGCCGGCTTTTCCGGTCTTGTAATCGGATATTCCCTTGATCTTCTTAATATAACTCCTATAATCAAAAAGATCGCAACATCATCCTTTGTTTTTGCCAGCGGGGGATGGGCAATACTGGTGCTTGCTTTCTGCTACTGGCTTATTGATGTAAAAAAGCTGTTTCAGAAAGGATCGTGGTTCTTTATTATCGTGGGGATGAACAGCATTTTCATCTACCTGTTCTTTTCAATCGGAGGAGCCGGGTTAATAACCAGGATCGTATCACCGTTCAGCAAACTGCTGTTCTCATGGGCAGGAGAGCTCACTACAGAAATAATCACAGGACTGGGCGTCTGGGCGGCATTATGGTACCTGTGTTACTGGCTGTACAAGAATAAAATGTTCATTAAAATCTAAAAAAAATACATGAAGATCAGGTATATTTTTCCTCTATTGATCCTGATGTTGTTCCCTGAAATGCATTATTGTTATTCTCAGGTATCAGGTAATTCGGGCAGAGCCATGCCTGAAACTTTTAAGAAATTCAACCTGCCATCGCTTGGTGAAAATGTTTTTGTCTTTGACCCTTCAATGGATATGAAGGATATCCAGATTGTAATTGATACAGTTTTTGCCAGGCAGTCGGCCCGAATTAGCGAATTCAGCACCAACCGTTATGCGCTTTTGTTCAAACCCGGGAAGTATGATCTTGACATCAGGGTAGATTACTATATGCAGGTTCTCGGGCTTGGGGAATCTCCTGATGATGTGATTATTAACGGAGCTGTAAGGTCGAACACAATGCATGGCAACAGTGTTCTTACAAATTTCTGGCGTTCGGTGGAAAACCTGACCGTGATACCATCCGACAATTCCACGATGGTCTGGGGTGTCTCGCAGGCAGCTCCTCTGAGAAGAGTTCACATAAAAGGAAACCTGCAGCTTTTCGACAAGGGATATGCAAGCGGCGGCTTTCTTGCCGACTCAAAAGTTGATGGTATTATCACTTCCGGTCCCCAGCAGCAATGGTTTACACGAAATACCGAAATGGGGAAATGGGACGGTGGAAACTGGAACATGATGTTTGTAGGTGTGAATGGGGCTCCTGCTGAAAACTGGCCGGAGCTGCCATACACAACGATAAAAGAGACTCCCTTTATCCGCGAAAAACCCTTCCTGGCATTTGAGGGAAAAGGCTTTAATGTTAAAGTACCTCAGCTAAAGCAGAACAGCATCGGTCCCGATTGGGTGAGTGGAGTAAAATCAGAAAAGAGATTGAGCATTGATAAATTCTATATTGCAAAACCGGGTATTGATAATGCCGAAACAATGAATTCAGCCCTGAAAAAGGGAAAACACCTGCTGATAACACCCGGAAGATATTTTCTGGAAAAAAGTCTGAAGGTAACCAAACCCGGGACTGTTATAATGGGAATAGGACTGGCAACCCTGATCCCGGAAAATGGCAATGCTTCAATGGAGATATCGGATGTTGACGGAATAACTGTCTGCGGACTCACAATAGATGCCGGAAAGATCTTTTCTAAAGAATTGTTCGTGGTCGGCCAACCGGATTTCCGCAAGCCGCACGTGTCCTCAGAAGCTTCAGCGAAGGAGGACGCCGCAAACCCTGCTTTTTTCTATGACATATTTTTCAGGGTCGGAGGCCCGGCAGAAGGTTCAGCCGGTGCCTGCATGGTTATTAACAGCAGGGATGTGGTTGTTGACCATATCTGGCTCTGGAGGGCCGACCATGGGAACGGGGTTGGCTGGGATAAGAACAGGGCAGCAAACGGACTGATAGTAAACGGGGACAATGTGACGATTTACGGATTATTCAATGAGCATTTTCAGGAGTATCAGACTTTATGGAACGGAAATAACGGCAGGGTATATTTCTATCAGAGTGAGATGCCTTACGATCCTCCAACAGTTGACGCATGGAAGCATGATGGCATTTTCGGCTATGCTTCATATAAGGTTTCCGATAATGTAAAGAACCATGAAGCATGGGGAATAGGAATCTATAATGTCTTTTACGATGCTCCTGTAATAGTTGACAATGCAATTGAAACTCCTGTAAATCTCGAGGATAAGATCCATAATAAAATCATATTCTGGCTTAACGGTAACAAGGAAAGCATCGTTAAAAGCATCATTAACGGAAAGGGTGGTCCTGTCAATGCCTCGACAAGGAAGGCGACTATGAAATAAAGTCATGCAGTCATGCAGTCATGCAGTCTTGCGGTCATGCAGGTCTTTCAGGTCTTTCAGGTCTTGCAGGTCCTTTATTGGGAAAACCCGCTTTTGACTTGCACGACTTGCATGACTTGCATGACAGGCACGACTTTTTATTGAAAAACCTTCTTACCTCCGACTATTGGTAGTGTAATTGATGTCCCGTTAATATCCACTGTAAGCCTTGTCCCCGGTTCGGGCCAGAGGGTGAATTCCCTGTCGCTTGAGAAAATCATGAGACCTATTTGCTTGCCAGCCGGAATTATCTGGTCGTCAGGCTCCAGATCGAATGTAATTTCATAGAAGCGTCCCGGGGCAAGGGGTTCGCTTTTTGAGAGTGACTTGTTATTCTGAAGATCAGCCCACCCTCGGGTGATAATATTATCGGTACTTTTTGCATTTGGTGTGGTTGTCCAGGGCAATACAACCAGCCAGACAGAAAGATTGACGGCAGGTTTATTACAGGATGCTTTTATTGTTATTGAAGGCGTACCTGATATATGAACAGCCTCTTTCAATGAAGCAGTCAGATAGAGCAGTCTGTGTTCGGTCCATTCTGCCTGAGCCAGGGTACTGCCGCTGAATGAGAAATTATCGACAAGCGTCTCGTAGCTGTTGCCTTTTAGTTTTTCAGGGACGAGAGCTCCTGCCTTTGGTGCACCCGGTGAAAGAAAAAACTCAACCGGAGATGCATCAGGATTCGGATAATCAGTATATGGAGTTGGATTAAGCCTGTCGTCCTTTTCGCGGACAATCCATGCCCTGGGGCCATTCTCCACATTGTTCTCAACTCCGAAGAGGTATCTTGTGAACCATTTGTTCATCATTGCAAAGGGGGGTTCACCGCCATGACCGCCCTGATGAAAATAGATCTGAACCGGAACTCCTTTTTCTTCCAGAACCTTTATGAACCGGGAGGAGTGGCTTATCATTACATTCCAGTCGTTAAATCCGTGGGCCATAAGGGTGGCAGCTTTGAAATCCTTCATATAATTCATCAGGTCGCGCTGTGCCCAGAAATCATTATAGTCGCCTGTTTTCCGGTCAATATTTGCCTGAATGATATTCTTTTTATAGACACTGTCGCAGTAAGCGCAGTTGTCCGGGTTTGAGTGGATAAAATCATAAAGGACGTCGACATCTTCTCCGAGATACCCTCCGGGACTGCGTACCAGGCCGTTTGAACGGTAATAATGATAATATGAGTTGTTTGGCGAAACGGGAATGATCGCCTCAAGGCCGTCAACACCGGTTGTTGCTGCTGCAAATGGGATTGTGCCATTATATGAAGTACCTATCATTCCGACTTTCCCGGTGGTCCAGTAGGCTTTCACTTCTTCTGATCCTTCGGGGGTTGTAAAACCCTTTGCCCTTCCATTGAGCCAGTCGATAATAGCTTTTGGGGCAAGGGCTTCTACTCTTGTTCCGATTGTTGGACAACCCTGGGAGAGACCTGTCCCCGGGGCAGATGAATGCACCACAATAAACCCGTATGGGATCCATGCCCTGGTTTGTGAAGTGGATATAACTGGTCGCTGACCTCGTCTTACTATAGCCGGAGGATTATTCCTTTTTGGAGGATCGGCATTAAGTTCCTGTCTGACATTCCAGAAATACTGGCCGGCAGTAGAACCTGTTCCGGCAAAATAGGGGCTCGACTCATAAATGACAGGGAGTCTAAGACCTTCCGTTTCTGTTTGCTTTGGCCGTGTTACATCAACATGCATCCTGTCTTTTTTCCCGTCGCCGTCGGTATCAAATTCAGCTTCCACCCACAGGTCCTGCTTAATCCATTCATCAGAATTCTCAAAAGCAGGGATTTTCTGTGCTTCTCCGTTGACTATAACCGGAACCACCACAGGAACGGCCTTTTCAGGTGCAGGTGGCAATGCTTTTTGCTTTTGGGAAAGAACAAAAGGCTGTAAAAACATTGTGATTACGGCTATTGCTGTCAGAAATTTCAGTTTGATTCTCATGTCTGAATTGAAATAAGATTATTATCTTTTGCAAAGAAAACAAATTAAAGCTATGGCAGATAGAATCAGGGAAAATTCAATAATAATTATCGGGGCAGGATTTGCAGGACTCTGTGCCGGGATATATGCCCAGATGAATGGTTACAACTCGCAGATATTTGAATTGCACGATAAGCCGGGAGGGCTTTGCACTTCCTGGAAACGAAAGGGATATGTAATCGATGGCTGCATTCACTGGTTCGTGGGTTCTTCGCCTGAAAGCAGCATGCATGATTTCTGGGAGGAGGTCGGTGTCACACAGGGCAGGGAATTCATCTACATAGATGAATACATGCATTTTGAATCGTCCGATGGACGCGTGCTGACTTTTTATACTGATGTTGACAGGCTTGAGAAGCATCTGCTTGAATTCTCTCCTAAGGATGCCGGAAAAATCGGGGAATTCATAAATGCAATCAGGGTCTGCCTGGCATTTGACACCCCCTCAAAAGATACCCCTCTCGGGGAAAAGCTTATGAAACGGTTGCGCCTTGGTTGGACATTTGTCACAAAAGGGAAAAAATTACAGGAATGGATGAAGATCACCGGAAAGGAGTTTGCCGCCGGATTTAAGGATCCTGTTCTGAAAAAAGCCTTTGATGAGATGTGGATGCCCGAATTTTCAATAATGTTCCTGTTCTTTACATTTGCATATCTTCATAAAAGGAATGCAGGATACCCTCTGGGCGGATCAATGCCTTTGTCAAAAGCCCTTGAGGATCGCTACAAATCTCTTGGCGGAACAATTCACTACAAAAAACGGGTTGAAAAGATTTTAACTGATGGCGACAAGGCTTATGGCATCAAGGTCGACGATGGCAATGAATATCACAGTTCAAGAGTAATCTCCGGTGCCGACGGCTATTCAACAATCTTCAAAATGCTCGAAGGAAAATTCACCGACGACAGGATAAGGCATATGTATGAAAAATGGATACCCTTTTATCCCCTTATCTTTGTAGGGCTTGGCGTGAACCGGAAATTCGATGATGTCAACTTATCAATCTCAGGATTCAGCTTCCCGCTTAGGGAACAGGTAAAAGTTGGCGACAGGATGCTTGAAAGGCTGCCGGTGCATCTTTACCACCATGATCCCTCAATGGCTCCTGAAGGAAGGACAGCCCTCATCATAATGCTGGAGACAGATTATGAGTACTGGAAAAAACTATATGAGAACAAGGACCAATATGACCGCACAAAAGAAGAAATTGCAAATACAGTCATTGCCCTTCTTGAACAGCGTTTTCCAGGAATTTCTTCACAGGTCGAGATGACCGATGTGGCAACCCCTATGACTTTTGAAAGATACACAGGTAACTGGAAGGGCAGTTTTGAGGGATGGCAGCTGACACCTGAAAATTCTTATGTCATGATGAAACCAATGTCTCAGACATTACCAGGCTTAAACAGTTTTTATATGTGCGGGCAATGGGTTGAGCCCGGAGGTGGATTGCCAACGGGTGTAATGTCGGGGCGCAGGCTGATAAAATCAATATGCAAAGAAGATAATAAGAAATTCAGAACCTTAACTCCAAATCAGTAATTCTTATCTTAGCCACGAAAAACAAAATGAAATGAAATCAAAAGAAGAGATCGCGATTGAATCTTTCAGATCGGGTTTGAACTGCTCTCAATCAGTCGTATCAGCGTATGCAGAGGAAATGAATTTCGACAGGACCCTTGCCCTGAGCATGTCATGTGGTTTCGGCGGTGGTATGGGCCGGCTTCAGGAGACCTGCGGAGCTGCAACCGGTGCTTTTATGGTTATGGGGATCCATTACTGCAGAAAGTATTCAGATAACAAAGAAAGAAAGGAGACAACATATGCTGCAATCCAGAAATTCAGCAAAGAATTCACGGTTTTACATGGTACAATGAATTGCATGGAGCTTATCAATGTTGATCTTAAAACAGAAGATGGACACCGTATCTTAAAAGAAAGTAACCTTAGTGAAAATGTGTGTGAAAAGTGCATTCATGATGCGATAAAAATCACAGAGGAGATATTGAATACGTGAAATATCAGGGCTAAAGCCCGGATTTATTTTCGTTCTCTAACCACGGCTTAAAAGCCGTGGTTTATGCAATTTCCCCTATATTTGCCATTTGCCAATTCATATCAGATACTTAATAATTTTATAAATACCAAACATGAAAAAACCTCTGATTATTACCTTATTAACGATCATTCTGATCTGCCAGACTTCATTTTCCCAGCAGGCTCTTTTCGGAGGTGCTAATATTACATCCCCTGAAATAAATGCTGATAATTCGGTAACATTCAGGTTCCAGGCCCCTGATGCAAAGGAGGTTAAAATATCAGGCGACTGGATGCCTGCAAAGGGCTATACCCCTGGTTCGGAAATAATGATAAAGGGAGATAAGGGGATATGGTCATATACGACAGGGGTTCTTCCCTCAGATCTCTACAGTTACTCATTCATCGTTGATGGTATAAAATCTACCGACCCGAACAATGTCTATCTGATCCGTGATGTTGCGTCGGTAACCAATGTCCTCATTATCGGCGGAGGAAAAGCAGACCTTTATAAAGTCAATAATGTTCCGCATGGGTCAGTAACAAGGTGCTGGTACAATTCCCCGTCACTTGGAATTAACCGCCGCATAACAGTTTATACTCCGGCAGGTTATGAGAAAAGTGCGGGTAAATACCCCGTACTGTACCTTCTGCACGGTATGGGCGGCGATGAAGAAGCGTGGATAAATCTTGGAAGAACATCCCAGATCCTCGACAACCTTATTGCACAGGGCAAAGCCAGGCCGATGATCGTTGTGATGCCAAACGGAAATGTCGTTCAGGAAGCAGCGCCAGGAGAATCGAGCCTTGGCTTCTATAAGCCGACAATGCAGCTTCCAAACACCATGGACGGCAGGTATGAAGAGACTTTTAAAGACATAATTTCTTTTGTGGAAAGTAATTACAATGTAATTACGTCCAAATCGGGTCGCGCGATTGCCGGTTTGTCCATGGGAGGATTCCATTCACTGCATATTTCGAGGTATCATCCCAATACATTCGATTACATAGGGCTATTTTCCGCAGCCATTTTACCAGATTCGAAGGTCACATCAAAAGTATATGATAATCTTGATGCAACTCTAAAGCAGCAGATGGAAAACGGCTACAAACTTTACTGGATTGGCATCGGCAAAACAGATTTCCTTTTCAAGTATAACGAAGAATTCAGGAAAAAACTTGACACTCTTAAGATGCCTTATGAATACAGGGAAAGCGAAGGAGGGCATACATGGACAAACTGGAGGGTATATCTTTCAGAGTTTGTGCCAAAGTTGTTTAAGTAACCCGCCCCTAACCCCTCCCGGGAGGGGAGCCTTTGCTTTGCCTTTGTGCCGTCAAGCCTTCATGCCGTTACGCCTTATTTAATACTTTCTGTTTAGCCAATCTTCCGGAACCGGAATTATACAGATATTCATCGACCGGTTATTTTCGGATAACATTGCTGACTGGATTTCTATCCTGGTTCCATCCGGACTGAAGGTGGGGTGAGGATGATCTGAAGCGGTTGATTTGTGCCCGGCCGAAAGAAGGATCATCTCATGAGTATGCCTGTCTATAAGGTATATATTCCTGGTAAAGTCATCTCCCACCGCCCATCTTCCATCTGCTGAGCCATTCACATGCCACAGTCCGCTGCCGGAAGGAGTTTGTCCGGCTATTGTCATTTCCCGCGTTCTCAGGTTCACTATTCCCAACCCTGTCGGCTTTTCCCGAGTTCCTGAAGGTCCCCATCCAACTTCCTGGCCCGGATTGGCAGGATCAGCAGGCAGTTCAGGAGTACCAATCTTCCGGTGACCCATAATAGCAATGGCAACCTCATCTCTCGTTATGACTGCTTCGTGGGTAACCCATTCATATTCCGACTCCGGATAAAGCTGACGCAGACCCGAACCATCTGACATTACCGTCCATGTTCTCTGCGGAGCTTTCCCCCCGGTTTCCCAGCAGAAAACAATCTCACCAGGTACCCATGGATTTGTCTGTATGTGGCCTACCTGAAAAGGAACAGCGACAACAAATTTAATCTCTCCTGTTTTTAAATTCAGGCTCCCGATCCCTGAAGGTCCGGTTCCCATATTCCTTGGACCGAAATTCGTTTCCAACTTGGTTCCTGCCGGCAGATGTTTTGCAGCTTCACCCCTCCCTACCCTGTAATAGACCCATTCTTCGTCAGCATCAAGAGCCATATCTCCGCCAGCGCCTATTTCAGCCGGAATTGTTCCGCAAACCTTTTGATATTCATTCTCTTTTTTCAATGTGCCTGCCTCACTATCGGCTAACAGCTTTTCGAGATTTACCTCAACTATCTGGACTGGTCCGCCACGGGTCTGACCGGGCTGCCTGAGAACCATGCGCATGAAATAAAGCTTCATCGATTTCTGAGCCAGTGTCAGCATTCCCATATAGCCCCCTTCCGAAACCTGGACCATAACTCCTGTCTTCTCATTTACAGCCAGTGTTTCGCCTGGTACCCTGCCTGACCTGAAAAGAATCCATTTGCCGTCGGCCGTCCATTGACGGTGTGTCTGGTAGATCTTTGAATCGCTGAGGGGGGTGCTTGTAAGGAATGTCAGCTCTGTTCCAGTTACCGGATCTTTGACGATCTTCTTCTCCGAGGGGAACCGGCGTCCGATCTGGGCTTCTACATGGATTGTTAGAAGAAGTGCCGAAAACAGGGCAAGGGTATTAAACAGATGTCTCATGTTTTAGATTTTAATATCGTGCAAGTCATTACGACCTGCAGGACCTGCATGACTGCATGACTGCATGACTGCATGACTAATTATACCAGTTTCTTGTATTTGATTCTGACCGGTGTTGTATCTGCTACCCGTTTTTTATAGTTCTCCTCATAATCGGAATAGTTCCCTTCGAACCAAACGATCTTTGAATCACCTTCAAAAGCAAGCATATGAGTGGTGACCCTGTCGAGGAACCATCTGTCGTGGGATATAATCACAGCGCAACCGGCGAAGTTCTCAAGTCCTTCTTCGAGAGCCCTGAGGGTGTTCACATCAATGTCGTTTGTTGGCTCGTCGAGCAGAAGGACATTTGCTCCCGATTTAAGAGTAAGAGCAAGATGAAGCCTGTTCCTTTCCCCTCCCGACAGAATACCGCACTTCTTTTCCTGGTCGGCTCCCGTAAAGTTAAATCTTGAAACATATGCCCTTGCATTAACAAGTCTGTTCCCGACCATAACATCATTCTGCCCGCCTGAAATAACTTCATATACTGTCTTCGCGGGGTCGATTTCTGCATGAGCCTGATCGACATATCCCAGTACTACTGTTTCTCCAATCTGGAAATCCCCGTTAGTCTGTTTTTCCTGACCCATTATCATCCTGAAAAGGGTAGTTTTTCCGGCTCCGTTCGGACCGATTATACCGACTATTCCGTTAGGAGGCAGATTGAAATCGAGATCATCAAACAGGAGCTTATCTCCGAATGACTTGGCAACCTTTGAAGCCCTTATTACTTTATCCCCAAGTCTCGGTCCGTTGGGAATAAATATTTCAAGCCTCTCTTCCTTGGCTTTGACATCCTGGTTTAAAAGATTCTCATAAGCACCCAGCCTTGCCTTTGATTTTGCATGTCTTGCTTTTGGAGACATTCTTACCCATTCAAGCTCCCTTTCAAGTATCTTCCTTCTTTTAACATTTCCTTTTTCCTCTACTTCAAGCCGTTTGGTCTTCTGTTCAAGCCATGATGAGTAATTACCTTTCCATGGGATGCCCTCACCCCTGTCGAGTTCAAGGATCCAGCCTGCAACATTGTCAAGGAAATACCTGTCGTGAGTTATACATATAACTGTGCCGTTATATTGCTTGAGGGTTGTCTCGAGCCACTGTACAGATTCGGCATCAAGGTGGTTTGTCGGCTCATCAAGCAGAAGGATATCAGGCTGCTTTAAGAGCAGCCTGCAGAGGGCAACCCTTCTTCTTTCACCCCCTGAAAGAATACTGACTTTTGCATCACTCTCGGGGCACCTTAGTGCATCCATTGCTCTCTGGATCTTATAGTCGATATTCCAGCCGTCGTGGTAGTCGATCTTCTCCTGAAGTACAGCCTGCCTGTCCATTAGCTGCTGCATTTTGTCGGGATTCTCGTACACTTCAGGTTCGCCGAATTTTAGATTTATTGTTTCATATTCCTTAATCAGATCCATGGTTTCCTTAACACCGTCCTCGACTATCTCCCGGACTGTGCGGCTCTCATCTAGAAGTGGATCCTGTGGCAGATGCCCGACCGTATAACCAGGAAGGAATGTGACTTCTCCCTGATACTCTTTTTCAAGCCCTGCAATTATTTTCAGCAGGGTTGATTTCCCTGATCCGTTCAGTCCGATTATACCAATCTTCGCACCCAGAAAAAATGAGAGTGAGATATCCTTAAGCACCTGACGGTGAGGAGGGTATGTCTTACCGACACGGTACATCGAAAAGATAATCTTGTTGTCGTCGCTCATAAGAAATATTTTGCGACAATTTAGAAAAAAAATAAGGACTAAAGTCCTTAATATGTCGGATTTTGCTAACTACGGCTTGAAGGCCGTAGTTTGGTAAAGAAACCCTTATACTGTCTGTAAAGTCATGCTACATTGCTATAACTACGGCTTTAAAGCCGTAGTTTTTAGCGTAGATGGAAATCGGGCTTTTGCCCTTAGACTTTCCCGCGATCGAAAAGCTTAATAGTTTCATCCTGAAGGAGAACCCATAGGGAATATACACCTTTTAATGTTCCGATCGGGATATTAAGACACCCAACTGCTGCAACAATCATAACAAGATATCTTGCCCAGCCCTGTAAAGAGAGAAGTCCTATCCCCCCAACCAGTCCAAGAGTTGATAAAAATCCTATCAGCAAAGGGACACTTATTGAAAGAAATCCCAAAACCATCGATGGAATCTCATCATTGCCTACAACTCCTTTTGCAAAATTCAGTGCGAAAAAAGCACCAATCGCTCCAATCAGACCAATGAATCCAAAGCCAATATGTATAGCTCCAACCACGGTCACATGTTTCCTCATTTTATTTGAATCTTCCATGACTTTAATTATTTATTCTTTATTTTTTGTTTTCATTCCTCCTTAATGACTTGTTCTTTAGAAAATAGTTGCATCAAAATACCTAATAATTTTATTAAAAATACGTTTTTAAACAAAAACAGGAATAGAAGCAGAACAATTCTTAATTTTGATAAAATATTTTCTGATGAAACGAAAAATAGTATTTATAATTTCATTCATATTAATCACGCTGGCATTCAACTCGTGCGAGCCGCTTGGATCATGTAAGGTCTGCAGGCAGGTGACCTATGAGATTGGTGGCGGAGTTATATCGGAAGGGTCTGAAACCGAATATTGCGATGCTGCACTAATAGCCATCGAAGCCAAAGGGGATATAATTATCAACAATACCAGAATTTCCTGGGAATGCCGGTAAACAATTTCTGAAGTCCCCCGGACCCCAAAATCCGGACCCCGGACCAATTTTCTTTTATCAACAGCATTTTTTATTTGACCAATCCCTTTGAAAATTCAGTTTCAGGCATTAATTTTGTTTATAAGTTGTTAATAATTGTGTTCCTTTTACAAGCAGACATTTATATCTTGTCGTAAATTTATACAAGTCAAATTCAATTTTTAATGTCTCTGAATTTCAGTGGTTTAGAATTAACCGATAAGACTATTGTCATTGTCGAAGACGATATTCCATCCATAAGGTACTATGAAACTCTTCTACAAAGTTCAGGGGCTGAAGTAATCAAATTTCGCACTGGAAAGGATTTTGTTGATTTCCTGAACAACAAAGAAGCAAAGGTGGACCTGGTGATAATGGATTTTCTTATACCTCTTATTAACGGTATAGATTGCACAAGGATGTTCAGGAAAACAAGGAAAAGTGTTCCCGTCCTTATGATTACAGCATATTCCTCGGAACAGTCAAAATCTGACGCTTATATTGCAGGATGCAACGAGTACATTCTTAAGCCGGTTTATCCTGAAAATGTTTATTCCCTGCTGGAAAAATACTTCAAGCAGGAAGTTCACACTTCCGTTCCCTACCGTTCCTGATCATTTTATTCCGCTTTATTCTGCTGTTTGCCGATATATTCGGTATAGTATGCTTCCAGTTTTTTGGTAATCTCGTCGGCAATCTCCTTTCTACCATGTGTCTCGCAATATCCGGCTGCCTTTGAGGTATATTGAATGGCAGATTGTACTTCATATTCTGCCGAGCTTAAAACATAGGGATTCTGCCTGAGATAATAGTTCAGCCTTTCAAAATAATAATCACTCATTTTCTTTGTCATTTCAACCGCTTTATCAGCCTCTCCTGCTGCAAAATAAGCATCAATGAGATCGGTGTAATAGGGATCATACGGAAACCTGTCAGGAGGCAGCAAAGCGAGACAGCTGTTAAGCACTGCAACCGCTTTTTCGTTCTTTCCCTCGGCGGCCAGGGCTTTTGCCAGTCGTGAGTAAACAAGCCTGGCCTTAATGACCATTAAGGTCCTGATATGATTATAATCCAGGTTGACTTCAGGATTATTTGCACCACCCCAGACAAACTTGTTCACTATATTGTCATACAGGATATCCGAATCGATCCTGCCATACTCCAGCCACCCTTTGTTTTCAGATTTGATTGGAACCAGCCTGTAAGCAAGTCCTTCCATCTGAAAATACTCCTCAAGGCCAAGCGCGTCATCGTGATACCCGGTGACATAGTATATAGGCCGCTCCCAGTTATTATGGGCAAGTATGTCAAGTACAATAAGCTGGCTCTTAAGAATTGAATTCCCCTTCAGCTTAATGTCAATATATGGAACAATCTTGTCCGCATCCTCTGGCCTGACAGTTCCGGATGCTATTACCTTTGCAGAATCAACAGGGATCCTGATGGTCCGCGAAGGGATCACATCAAGTATTTCGGTAGCTGAAACCTGGACCTTTGTTGCTTTGTTATCGCTATTTACCCAGTCGATTACAGTTGATATGCTGACCGGATCCTTTGTCTTTTCCACAATGAAGACCTGATTATTCACCCCGTCATAATATTTTTTTATCGGGAGAGTAACAGGCAGCGGACCAGATTCATATGTTTTCCTTTTCATCTGGTTGATATACCAGTCGGTATTAAGAAGCATAAGGTTACAGACCCTGATGTCGGTTCTCATTCCTTCAACTTCCTGGGCATACCACAAAGGAAAAGTATCATTATCTCCATTTGTGAAAAGTATAGCGTTTGGTGCGCATGAATTAAGGTAATTAAATGCCACATCGCGAGCGAGGTAACGGCCCGACCTGTCGTGATCATCCCAATTCTGGAATCCCATAAGCACAGGAACTGCAAATAAACATATCGCGCCTGAAAGAGGGGCAGCAACCTTTTCTCCTGCAATTTTTGAAACAGCTTCAAAAAGAGCCAGAACTCCCAGTCCGATCCATACTGCAAAAAAGTAGAATGAACCAGCATAGGCATAATCTCTTTCCCTCGGTTGATTGGGATACTGGTTGAGATAAAAAACAATCGCCGCACCAGTTAAAAGAAAAAGAAGCAGTATTACCCACCAGTTCTTATAATCGCGGTTAAGATGGTAGAATAATCCGATTATCCCAAGCAGGAAAGGAAGAAGGAAATAGACGTTTCTTGAAGTGTCGTTCTTCATTCCTGCCGGCAGGTCGGATGTCCCTACTCTGGGCTCATCAAGAAAATTAATCCCAGTCATCCAGTTGCCGTTGACAGCTCCGCCTGTTCCCTGGGTATCATTTTGCTTGCCTGCAAAATTCCACATGAAATACCTGGCATACATATACCCGAACTGGTATGAGAACATAAACCTTAGGTTTTCGCTGAACTTTGGCTTACGTATTATCTCTTTTTCACCCGATTGATTTGTAACTGAGATCGGAATTCCCTTTACTTTTCCCCATTCTTTGTAAATTGGTTCATGTTCACTCTGCTCACTCCACATCCTGGGGAAAAGAGTTAAAAACCGCTGGTCGTATACCCGTTCAAGGTCGTGGGCGCTGATTACATATTTACCATCTTCAAGGACATATTTTGGCTTCCCCTCCTTATAATCAGTAACAGGGGCATTATAATAAGGTCCTCTGAAAAGAGGACGTTGACCATACTGTTCCCTGTTCAGAAAATAAAGAAGGCTGAAAGGATTCTCAGGTTGATTTTCATTCAGAGGGGTATTGGCAGAAGCCCTGATAACTATTATCGCATTGGATGAATATCCTATCAGTACCACCATTACAAAGGTAAGAATTGTGTTAAGGACAACACGGTTCTTTCCGGCAAGATACCAGATATATGCGGCTATGCATGCAAGCAGCATAAGGTTAAGGATCATCGATCCTGAAATTACCCAGATCCCTGAAAGCAGCATTGCACCAATAGCATAAGCCGAGTTCTTTACTTTTTCACCTGATGAAAAGGTCGACCTTACTGCAAGAATGAAAAATGCTGCCAGAAGAATAAAATGGAAAATCATCCCGCTGTTGGGTGGTAATTTTAAGCTGTTCACAAAGAACATATCAAGCTTTGATGATATCGTCACAATTCCTGGCATGATGCCATAAAGAAGTAATGACAAAAGGATTACTGATATTCCAAGTGATGTCATAAAGCCTTTCCACGAAAACTCAAATTTCCGGAAGTAGTATACAAGGACTATGGCAGGAAGCGTAAGAAGATTAAGAAGATGAACCCCTATTGAAAGTCCCATAAGGAATGCAATGAGGATTATCCATCTGTTTGCATATTCTTCATCTGCCACATCCTCCCACATAAGTATTGCCCAGAAGACCATCGCAGTAAAGAAGGATGAAGATGCATATACTTCCCCCTCAACAGCTGAAAACCAGAATGAATCAGAAAATGTGAAGGCGAGAGCTCCAACGACACCAGATGAAATGACTGCAATGATTCTTGAAGTTGTAAAGTCATCTTCATTGCGTAAAAAGATCCTCCTGGCCAAATGAGTGATTGTCCAGAAGAGAAAAAGGATCGTGAAGGCACTTGCAAGGGCTGACATTGCATTCACCATTGCGGCTACCAGCGAAGTATTGCCTCCGGCAAAAAGGGTGAAAAACCTGGCAAATACCATAAATACAGGGTTTCCGGGAGGATGCCCGACTTCAAGCTTGTAAGATGATGCAATGTACTCCCCGCAGTCCCAGAGACTGGCCGTCGGTTCAATTGTTAAAAGATAGGTGACAGCAGCAACTGCAAAAACCACCCAGCCAGTTATATTGTTTATCTGCCTGTATCTTTTCATCTTATAAGTTGGTTTTATTCTTTAATCCATCCAGAGAATTGAACGGTGAAATTAGTAAATTTTTCAGACTATGGCTCATGGTTGAGGCACTCACTAATTTTACTATTTTTGAGTAAATGATTTTTAATGAAATTCCTTCGCACCCTGCTTTGTATCTTCTTCATTTCTCTGTCAGGAGTCATTTCCGCCCAATACTATGATACCGGCCAGGATCCGGCATCATTGAAATGGATGCAGATAAAGACCGGCAGGTTTAATGTCATTTATCCGAAAAGTTATGGAGATGCCGGAATTGATTTTGCACGATCGCTTGATAATGCATATTCAAAGCTGGTTTCCCTCTACCCTGAAAAGAAATTCAGGATACCGGTAATCATTCATAACCACACAACTCAATTAAATGGTTATGTTGCATGGGCACCGAGCAGAATGGAAGTATATCCTACTCCGGAGCAGAATTCAATTCCTCTCGATCCCAACACCCAGCTGGCAATCCACGAGCTTACACATGTGCTTCAGATGGAATCCTTGAACAGGGGATTTACTAAAGCGATGTCATATATTACCGGCCAGCAGTTTACCGGGATTGTTTCTTCCCTTCTCCCTTTGTGGTTCCTTGAAGGCGATGCTGTTTTTTCCGAATCGGTCCTTACGGGATCAGGTCGGGGACGGGTTCCCTCTTTTCAGAAGCAGTTTAAGGCAATGATGATTGAAAATGGCCGCATATATAAATACGACAAAATAATTAATGGCTCATTCCGTGATTATGTTCCTGACCATTATCAGACAGGTTACCAGATGATGGCATGGTCGTATGCTAAGTATGATCCTCAGATGTGGAAGAAAGCGCTCAACCTTACAGCAGGAGCCCCTTTTTTGATAAATCCTGTAAATCTC
The DNA here is from genome assembly GCA_963701745.1 of uncultured Bacteroidales bacterium. Classification (GTDB taxonomy): domain Bacteria; phylum Bacteroidota; class Bacteroidia; order Bacteroidales; family VadinHA17; genus LD21. Next base: position 107,833 of record CAVPBE010000003.1, read on the forward strand.
AGCCTGAGGAAATCGGTATCCCTTACAAAAAAAAGACTTTTCAGGGAAACTTTCGACACGCTAAAAACACTCTGGACAGATGACGATATTGGATCACAAAGCGAAACATATGAAATACTGAATCCCCCGAAAGGGAAAAATCATGTCAACTATTATTCCCCGGTTCTTGTTGGAAATGATAGTATAATAGCCGTTAAAACCTCACTGAAGGATCCTCCTTCATTTGTTCTGATAAGGCCTTCGGAGAAATCGGAAGAAAGGATCCATATTCCCGGCTACGGCTATCCCTGGTTTATTTCTTATGGAAAAGGAAAGCTTGTATGGGTGGAAAATCATTCTGATCCGAGATGGGAGAACAGAAACTGGTCAGTAATAAATGTAATGGACATAAAGAAAAGAACAACTCAGCAACTGACAGGTAAAACAAGGTATATGTCGGCATCAGTATCGCCCGACGGCAACTATATTGCTGCCACCGAGAACACAATTGATAACAGGAACAGTCTTCAGATCCTCGATGCCTGGAACGGATATAAGCTTGATGTTGTTCAGTCTCCCGGGAACGCATCATTGCAGAGGCCTCAATGGGACGCTTCGGGGAAAACACTCTCTGTTATTTATTTAACAGAACAGGGGGAAGGAATACTTAAGTTCAGCTTAATCGATAAAACATGGCATACGCTTATTGAGGCCGGAAACGATGATATTCAGTCTACATTTCTCAGAAATGATTCTTTGTTCTTTGTTAGTTCGCATTCCGGAACAGATAATATCTACCTGTGCAAACCCGACAAATCAGTTGTGCCTCTTACAAAATCACGATTCGGAATCAGCGATCTGAACCTGTCCGGCTACCTGTTGCTGTTTTCAGATTACTCCTCTTCGGGAAACAATATAAGTTATACAACATTACCCACCGTTTCTGTACATACGGAGATCAAAAACGATGAATCCTCATACCTGATCAACAGGTTCAAACAGCTACCATCCGGATCCAAATCGTTAAATGATCAATTCTATACACCTGTTCCTTACAGAAAGTGGCAAAATCTCTTTAGGTTTCACAGCTGGATGCCGTTCTATGCTGATATTGAAAAAATCCAGAATGATCCGTCATCAATAACACCTGGTGTTACCCTGATGTCGCAGAACAATCTGAGCACTATGATTTCATCATTCGGATATGAGTATTCAGATCAGAGACATAAGTTTCATGCCGGCATCAAATGGCTTGGCTGGTACCCTGTTTTTGAATCAAGGATTGATTACGGCAATTCAGTCTATGTTGAGAAATTCAGGGAAAATGTATCAGATCCCGCAGATATTTTAAACGGATATGAATGGACAAACACTCTTTCGCTCCCATTATCATTTCGGGGTGGGCGGTTCACCAAATACCTTTATTTATCAGCTTCCTCAACAGTCAGGAACGATTATATCTATTTAAAGAACAAGGGAATTTATGATAACCTGCAAAACCAGCTGACAGGCAGGGTCTATTTTTCAAACTATCAACGGTCGGCGGTTCGTGATATTTATCCAAAATGGGCGCAGATACTGGATGTAAGTTATTCTGATTACCCTTTTGACTCCGAGATCTACGGAGACATACTTACTGCAAAGACTATATTTTATTTCCCGGGGTTGATGAAGAACCACGGTTTTAAACTAAAGCTGGAGGCTGAAAAGCAGAATCCTGAAAAATTTGTTCTCGGCAACAGGGCTACTTTTGCAAGAGGATATATAGGAATCAGGACCTGGTTTGACGATGCTTTTTATAAAAATATAATTTCGCAGGAACTTCGGACAGGTTCTCTCGATTATTTTATGCCAATCGCTTACCCTGACTTTAATCTTGCAGGTTTTTTATACATGACAAGAATACGGACTGATTTCTTCTATGATTTTACAAGGGGTACAAACAACTATGTTTTTGTTTCGGATATAAATTCCCTGGGAATAAGGGAAGTTACAATGTCAAAACACGATTACACAGAAACATTCAGGTCTTTTGGCATTCAGCTGATGGCCGATTATTATGTTTTCCGGATGCCCTTTATGATTTCCTCGGGTATCGAGGCTTCCTGGCGCTCACTCGGCGATTATCCTTATGTCAGGCTTCTTTTTAACATCGATATTTTCGGGATGAATATCGGTAAAAACAGGTTTAGTAACAGGGGTGCCATCTAAAGGCCTCTTGCCGTATTCTTAATCAGGTCCCATGCCTTTTCAACATGTTCCATAGTGACGTTTGTCTGGCCGGTAACCAAGCGTAGGGTATAGATGCTGTTTATGACAGTATGGGAAAGGTATACTTTCCCTGAATCGTTAAGTTTATGGTTAAGAGTTTCATTGAATTTATTAAGATCCTCCTCCTTTATTCCCTTAGGCTTGTACCTGAAACATACCACATTAATTGTTACCGGTGCAAGAATCTGAAAATCGTGTTCCTTTGCCACCATTTCAGCAAGACGTCTTGCAATCCTTACATGACTTCGGATTTTCTCCTGAAGCCCTTCAACGCCATACATCCTGATAACACTCCAGAGTTTCAGGGCCCTGAATCGTCTACCAAGAGGAACTCCCCAGTCGCGGTAATCGTTTACCTTGCCCCTTGTCCTCGTTTTAAGATATTCCGGCAGTATTTCAAATGTCTTTATCAGATATCCGGGGTGTTTTACAAAGTAGGCCGAGCAATCGAAATTTGTGAACATCCATTTGTGCGGATTGAATACAAACGAATCGATATATTCCCTGCCGTCGAGCATCCACTGGTATTCCGGGAGGATAAGGGCCGTTCCGCTCATTGCGGCATCGACATGGAGCCATATGCCATTTTCAGCACATATCTTTCCTATAGCTTTCAGCGGGTCAACTGCAGTGGTCCCCGTTGTGCCCAGGGTTGCAATGACACAGCAGGGTCTGAACCCGACTTTTTTGTCGCTTTCAACAGCTTCCCTGAGCTTCTGGATATCCATTGTAAAGTCCTTCCTTACCGGAATCTTTACTAGATTTTTTCTTCCAATACCGCTGATCTTTACGGCTTTTTCCACCGATGAATGGGCCTGCTCAGAGCAATAAACCCTCAGGGTAATGGAATTGACCGCTCCTTCATCATTAATAAGAAAATCAGTTGCTTTTTCACGTGCAGTAAGTATTGCCGCCAGTGTTGAGGTAGATGCTGTATCCTGAATAACACCTTCGAAATTTTTCGGCAATTTTATAAGATCTCTGAGCCAGATCATCATTTTCTCTTCGAGTTCCGTTGCAGCGGGAGATGTTTCCCAGATCATACACTGGGCACTTAAAGTTGAGACGATCATTTCAGCCAGTATGGAAGGAGGGCTTGTATTTGCCGGAAAATATGCAAAGAAATTTGGGCTCTGCCAGTGTGTAATGCCAGGCATGATGATATTCTCGAAATCTTTCATAAGTGAATCAAAAGATTCCGGCTTTACAGGGGGGTAATCGGGAAGCTGGTTAAACACCTCTCCCGGTTTTACGGGTGATTTTACAGGGTATTTTTCTATGTTATCCATGTACCCGGCCATCCATTCGACCAGTTCATGGGCATGTTTCCGGAATTCTTCGGTAGTCATCGGCTGTAAATCTTATTTCACCGATTCCGCAAGAAGAATGATCTTATTGGCTTTGACTTCAATTACTCCGCCGTTGATTTCAAAGACAGATTCAAGGTTAGCCTGATCAATAATAATTACCGGTCCGTTTTCGAGTGTGGAAATTATTGGAGCATGGTCTTTCAGAACCTGAAAAGAGCCCTTTTTTCCCGGGACCCTTACTGACTTGATTTCCCCTTCATAGATCTTTTTGTCGGGGGTTATTATTTCGATCTTCATTCTAAATAAATAACAAATGTTGCTGGTTGCTGGTTGCTGGTTGCTGGTTGCTAGTCATTAGTTATTGATCAACTAGCAACTAGCAACAAGGAACGAGCAACAGGATTATTTCGACTGTGCCAGAATTTTCTCTCCTTTTTCAATTGCGTCTTCGATAGTGCCAACGAGCATAAATGCCGATTCGGGATACTGATCAACCTTTCCCTCGAGTATCATATTGAATCCTTTTATTGTATCGTCTATTGAAACAAGGGCCCCTTTGATACCGGTGAATTGTTCGGCAACATGGAATGGCTGTGAAAGGAATCTCTGTACCCTTCTGGCCCTGTGAACAACGAGCTTGTCTTCTTCCGAAAGCTCGTCCATACCAAGGATTGCTATTATATCCTGAAGCTCATTATATCTCTGAAGCACTTCCTTTACGCGCTGTGCACAGTTATAATGTGCCTCACCTACAATGTCCGCTGACAATATCCTTGACGTTGAGTCGAGCGGATCGACTGCGGGATAGATACCCAGCTCAGAGATCTTGCGGCTAAGCACCGTGGTTGCGTCGAGATGTGCAAATGTGGTGGCAGGGGCAGGGTCAGTAAGGTCATCAGCAGGCACATATACAGCTTGTACAGAAGTTATTGACCCATGGCGTGTTGATGTTATGCGTTCCTGCATTATCCCCATTTCGGTTGAAAGTGTCGGCTGATATCCAACTGCTGAAGGCATACGACCGAGAAGGGCAGATACCTCAGAACCCGCCTGGGTAAAACGGAATACATTATCCATAAAGAAGAGGATATCCCTTCCTCCGCTCTTCCCGTCGCCATCTCTGAAATGCTCAGCAACTGAAAGTCCTGACAATGCAACTCTGGCTCTTGCTCCAGGGGGTTCATTCATCTGTCCAAACACAAGTGCAAGCTTTGATTCTTTCAAAGATGCCATATCAACTTTTGAAAGGTCCCATCCACCCGAATTCATGTTCTCAAGGAAATCCTTTCCATAGTTAATAACTCCTGCCTCGAGCATATCCCGCAGAAGGTCGTTGCCTTCCCTGGTTCTTTCTCCGACACCGGCAAAAACCGATAGTCCGGAATAAGTTTTTGCTATATTATTTATAAGCTCGAGAATAACAACTGTTTTCCCCACACCTGCTCCCCCGAAGAGCCCTATCTTACCTCCTTTTGAATAAGGTTCAATAAGGTCGATTACCTTGATGCCAGTGTAAAGAACCTCTTTTTCAGTCGAAAGGTCCTCGTATTTAGGTGGTTTCCGGTGAATAGGGTATCCGCCCTTCTTATCCAGATTGCCAATGCCGTCAATAGCCATACCGGTCACATTCATAAGACGTCCCCTTATCTGTTCTCCGATTGGCATGGTAATGGGTGCCCCGGTAGCAATGACATCCATACCTCTGCGCAGTCCGTCAGTTGAATCCATGGCTATTGTTCTGACTGTATTTTCCCCGATATGCTGCTGGCACTCCACTACAAGGATTGATCCATCATTTCTTGTGATTTCCAGAGCATCATAAATATCAGGCATCTCAAAACCCTGCTTGTTAAATGTTACGTCAACCACCGGTCCGATGATCTGGCTTATTTTCCCAATATTCTTTGCCATAAATCCGAATTATTTTAGAAGTTTAATAAATTGTTTCTTCACTGGTAAATAATCTAACGGTCTCTTCCTGCAAGCGATCCCGTCATCTGTATAAGTTCTGCCTTTCTCTCCTGCGGTGCTCCCGCTTTCTCAAGAAAACCTAATGCATTCTTGAGATATTCTCCGGCCAGGTTCTCAGAGATAGACTTAATATTCAGCTGATCATATATTTCTGTAACATTTTTAATTTTGGTTTCAGTATCGGATGTTTCAGCTGAATACAATTCCTGAAGCTTTTTTCTTTGATCCGAAGCTGCAATCTCCATTGCCTTAACATATGGAAACGTCTTTTTGCCAGCGACGATATCGCCTCCAGAGACCTTTCCAAAAACTTTCACATCGCCATAAGTGTCAAGGATATCATCCTGGATCTGGAATGCAAGTCCCAGGTTCCTTCCGAATTCATACAGTGTTTCCGCTTCTTTGTCGTCGGCACCGCCGAACAGGGCTCCTATTTTTGCTGAAGCTGCTATCAGCACGGCAGTTTTAAGTTCGATCATCCTCAGATATTCATCCTGCGAAACAATGGTTGCCTTTTCGAAATCCATATCGATCTGCTGCCCGACACATACCTCAACAGCAGCTTTATTGAAAATCCGGAATATCTTCTGCAGCAAGGTCGGAGGAGACTGAAGGAAGCATTCATTTGTTATGAAAGCCATCACATCGCCTGAAAGGATTGCCTGGTTGGTGCCCCACTTGCTGTGAACCGTCGCAAATCCTCTCCTTACAGTAGCTTTGTCCATTATATCGTCATGGACAAGGGTAAAATTATGAAAGATCTCCAGTCCGGTTACAGGTACCACTGCTTCATCGATCTGATCGCTGAAAAGGTTGCAGGTCATTAATGCAAGAACAGGGCGCAATCGTTTTCCTCCTATTGAAAGGACATACTTCACCGGGTCAATGAGTCGCTCCGATTCCGTATTATACGAAATATTGACCAATGACGCGTTAACAATTTTCTTCAGTCCCGGTTGATTGTACATTTTCCTTTCAACAATAAAAATTTCAATACTTATCCTTTCAATGCTTCAGCCCCGCTGACAACTTCAAGGATCTGATTTGTAATTGAGGCCTGCCGTGCCTTGTTATACTGAAGTGTCAGATCGTTGACCATCTTATTTGCGTTATCCGTTGCCTTGTGCATGGCTGTCATCCTTGCTCCGTTCTCAGAAACGAAAGAATCGAGAACTGCTTTGTAGAACTGTATTTTTAGCGATTTCGGGATAAGCTCCTTTATTATGGATTCCTTGTCAGGTTCATATAAATAGTCAACAGCAATTGAAGCTTTCCCTGTTACTGTAGCTGACTCAACAGGAAGAAATACTTCCCTTGTCAGCTGTTGGACGGCAGCATTCTTAAAATGATTATAAATGATCTCAATCCTGTCAAACTCACCGGTTACAAAGCTATTCATAACCTTTTCGGCAATTTTCGAAGCTCTCTCAAATGTGAGTTCATTTAGAAGATCATTGTTTTCCCCTGCAATGTTGAATTTCTGTTTCCTCAGATAATCAAAGCCTTTTTTACCGATATTAAGAAACCTGACGCCACCTTTTTTAAACTGATCATAATAATTATCAGCAATAATTCTCTTTGCCTCTTTAATTACATTGGAATTAAAGGCACCGCAAAGGCCCCTGTTTGATGTTATTACAACGATCAGAATTTTTTCTGGCGCAGTTGTCCTGCCATATATATTTTCTATTTCAGAATCCGCAAGACTTTGTGAAAGGTTTACAAGAATCTCATGTAGTTTATTTGCATAAGGCCTCAGCCTGACAATCTTGTCCTGAGCTTTCCTCAGCTTGGCCGCAGCCACCATCTTCATGGCCGATGTTATCTGCCTTGTCGATTTCACCGAGGCTATCCTTATCCTTATAGCTTTTAAGTTGGGCATTAAAGATCTGTTTATTCAGTTTTCCCGGAATGGCTCAGGATTTGTATTTTTTCACAAGTTCAAGAGCTGTTTTTTCGAGAATATCCGTAATATTATTATTCAGTATTCCTTCACTTAGCTGATCAAGAACATCCCTGTGTTTAAGATCGAGATACTCGAGGAATTCAACCTCAAACTCTTTGACTTTAGTAACAGGAACATCTTTAAGTAGCCCGGTTGTTCCGCAATATATTATGGCAATCTGCTTTTCGACCGGCATTGGGACATATTGTTGTTGCTTCAGGATCTCAACGTTTTTGGCGCCCTTGTTCAGGATGGCCAGTGTTGAAGCGTCAAGATCGGAGCCGAATTTCGAAAATGCTTCAAGTTCTCTGTACTGAGCCTGATCAACCTTCAGGGTCCCTGCAATTTTCTTCATTGCTTTTACCTGGGCATTACCCCCCACTCTTGAAACAGAGATACCAACGTTGATTGCCGGACGCACCCCTGAATTAAAGAGGCTTGTTTCCAGGAAGATCTGACCATCGGTAATGGAAATAACGTTTGTCGGGATATATGCTGCAACATCTCCTGCCTGAGTTTCGATAATTGGCAGTGCCGTAAGTGATCCTCCACCTTTAACCAGGTGGCGGATAGCTTCAGGAATATCGTTCATCTGTTTTGCCACTTCATCGGATTCAATGATTTTGGCGGCTCTTTCAAGAAGTCTTGAGTGAAGGTAGAAGACATCACCCGGGTATGCTTCACGTCCTGGCGGACGGCGCAGCAGAAGTGAAACTTCCCTGTACGATACAGCCTGTTTCGAAAGGTCGTCATAAATAATAAGTGCATCACGTCCGGTATCGCGGAAGAATTCCCCGATGGCTGCTCCTGCAAAAGGTGCATAGAACTGTGAAGCTGCAGGGTCGGAGGCAGTTGCCAGTACTATTACAGTATATTCCATGGCCCCATGCTCCTCAAGAATCTTGGCAATGTTTGCAACTGTTGAGCCTTTCTGGCCGATTCCTACATAGATGCAATAAACAGGCTTCCCCTTTTCGAAATTGCTACGCTGATTTATTATTGTATCGACAGCAATAGCTGTTTTCCCTGTCTGCCGGTCACCAATAATCAATTCGCGCTGACCCTTTCCAATAGGAATCATAGCGTCAATAGCTTTCAGCCCCGTCTGGAGAGGCTGTTTAACTGGTTGCCTGAAGATTACACCAGGAGCTTTTCTTTCAAAAGGCAGATTAAAAAGTTCCCCTTCAATAGGTCCCTTACCATCCAGCGGTTGCCCTGTCGGTGTTACTACTCTTCCAAGCAGTCCTTCACCAACCCCAATTGAGGCAATTCTTCCCGTGCGTTTAACAATGTCTCCTTCATTTATTTCTTCTGTCGGGCCAAGCAGCACCGCTCCGATATTATCTTCTTCAAGGTTGAGCACTATTGCCTCTATCCCATTTTCAAACTCTATCAGCTCATTTGATTCGGCATTTGAAAGACCATAAATGCGGGCAATGCCGTCACCAACCTCCAGGACAGTACCGACTTCTTCGAGTTCAGCGCCGGTTTGAATACCTTCAAGCTGCTGTCTGAGAATTTTTGAAACTTCTGCTGGTTTAATATTTGCCATATTCTAAATTCTTATAATATCCTGTTATTTCAGATTAAATCCTGGTTTAAAAATTATCCGGTTGTAAGTTCGGCCCTGATCTTCCTCAGCTTATTCCTGAGGCTGGCATCAATGTAGTTATCTTCCACTTTAAGAATGAACCCGCCGATTATTGAATCATCGATATTTTCCTTAAGGTCAACTTTGGTTTTGAATATTATTTCAATCAGGTCCGAAACCTGATTCCTGATTTCGGTATCAATTTTTACAGCTGTTGTAAGAACAGATTCTGTAATGCCGTTATGTTCTTTGGTATCGTGAACAAACACCCTTGCTATTGCAGGAATATATCTTTCCCTGCCGTTCCTGACAACAAGATCGATGAGTGAAAGCGACAGTGGATGAAGGTCCTTTCCCAGAACACCATGAAGCACTTGTGTTTTTTTGGATGGCCTTATCACGGGATTGCTAAGGAGTTCCTTCATTTCCGGGACGTTGCAAACACTGAGGACGAGGATCATATCCTGGTTCACTCTGTCGAGGATTTTTTTTTCGAGTGCTGACTGGAAAAGAGCCTTAGCGTATCTTACAGATATTCTGCTTTCGTTCATTAATGAAAAGCTGTTTAGTTTTTGTTGAAATCAACATCCTTCAGGTAATTATCAATAAGCTTTTGCTGTTCGCCGGTTTGCTTGAGCTTTTCCCCAAGAAGCTTTGAAGCGATATCAACTGAGAGATTTGCCACCTGTTCCCTTATATCAGCCAGTGCTATTGCCTTTTCCCTTTCAATGCTTACCCTGGCTTTTTCAACGAGTTTATCTGCTTCCTCGGAAGCTCTTCCCTTGGCTTCAGCGATCAGTTTATCGCGTACATCTCTTGCTTCCTTCAGGATCCCCTCGCGCTCTTCCCTTGCTTTTTTAAGAATAGCTTCATTATCGCTCTGAAGTTTTGCCATCTCTTTACGTGCCTTTTCTGCAGATGCAAGAGATCCCTTGATCATTTCATCTCTGGCTTTCACTGCATTCAGTATAGGTTTCCACGCAAATTTCTTAAGGATAAGAAAAAAGAGAAGGAAAATGATTGTTGTCCAGAATACCAGGCCTATTGCTGGAGATACCAGACTGTTCATTAATAAGACCATATCTTTGAATTTAATGTTCTGTTAAAAGAGGCGCTGCAACCAACCGTTGCAGGGCCTCTGTTTCTTTACTTGGCAATCAGAGCAACCACGATTGCAAAAAGAGCAGCTCCTTCAATAAGGGCTGCAGCAACGATCATGTTCAGCTGTATCTTCGAACTGGCTTCAGGCTGACGGGCTATTGCGTCCATTGCCGATCCACCAATTCTTCCGATACCAAGTCCTGCTCCTATTACTGCAAGACCTGCTCCAACTGCTGCCATTGTACCTGTCATAATAACTGGTTTTAATTAAACAATAATAACTAATGATGTTCTTCCACCATTGCCATGCTTATGAAAAGAGCTGACAACAGAGTAAAAACATATGCCTGAAGGAATGCCACAAGAAGCTCGAGGCAATCCATGAAAATAACGAATGCTATGGAAACGGGTGCAACCATCAGCGATTTGAAAATAAAGATAAGGCAGACGAGGCTCAATACAATTATATGACCTGCGGTGATGTTTGCAAAGAGACGGATCATCAGGGCAAATGGCTTTGAGAATATCCCTATGATCTCAACAGGTATCATAACAGGAAGCAGCCAGAACGGTACGCCAGGTGTTGCAATTATATGTTTCCAGTAGTTCTTGTTACCACTGAACTGAGTAATAATAAATGTAAAAAAAGCCAGGACGAAAGTAACGGCAATATTACCGGTTACATTGGCGCCAAACGGAGGCGGGAAAGGGATCAGCCCTATCAGGTTATTGAAGAGTATAAAAAAGAAAACCGTAAGTAAATATGGCATGTATTTTTCATACTTGTGTTCCCCGATATTTGCAATCGCAATATCATCACGGACAAACAGAATAATTGGCTCGAGGAAGCTCTGGATACCCTTGGGATGGCTTATTCCGGTTTTTCTATATGAACGGGATAAAGATAAAAACAGCCACAGTGCAAGCAGCACCGAAAATAACAATCCGACCACAGCCTTGGTGATTGAAAAGTCGAGCGGTAGCTTTTCTTCATTTACCGTTCCGTCTTCATTTACATTTACAATCTTTCCTTTAAGGTCCCCTTCTTCTTCAAGCTTGTAACCTTTATAATGCTGGCCATGAGCAAGTTTCCTTGAGGAAAAAACATCCATCCCTTTCTCTTTTGAAATAAGGATAACCGGCAGGTAAATGGCCACGCTTTCTCCATTTTTCTTTGTCAGAATATGCCATTCGTGTGAATCGGCTATATGCTCAAGAATAAATGTGCCAGCATCAAATTCTTCCTCTGTGGCTGGTGTTCCATGCTCCTCCTGGGCTGACAGGGGGAATGAGAACATCAAAAGAAGCAGAGAGAACAAAAGACTTTTGACAAATTGCATTTTAAAGTTGGTAAAATTTTATAAAGGTTTAATTTTCAGTGTGTTCAACATAGAAATAATTGAATACAGAGAGAACGCTAAATATAGTACAAAAAATGACAAAAGCGAGGAGGTAAAAGTTTTTTTAGCAACAAAAAACCATATAAGCGCAAGTACCATTTCCATAAGCATTTTAATGGAAACCGCAACCATAAGATGCATTGTCTGGCTGGCTGGCTCCTTATTCAACCCCCTGCTGAAAATATATAGCGACAAAAGAACAATTGAAGTAAAGCAGAGTGTCAGTATGGTAATTTCGCTGAAACGAAGAGCAACATTGGTAAATGTAACAAGCAGGTATCCACCAGTCAGGAGGATAAGATCCAGAAGCAGAAGTCCTATTGAATATTTTCTAAAAATCACAGGGAAGAATGATCACCTAATAAAATCCTTGATTGCGGTATAAATACCGGCAAATACTCCAAGAAGGGAAAGAATTACAGTAAAAACAGGGGTGGATAATCCGAGGACTTTATCCAGTTTCACTCCGCACCATGTCATCACACCAATTATTACTATCATCTGGAATGCCAGGGTTGAGTATTTTCCAAAATCCTGGAGTCCTTTACTTCCCTGACTTTTCGGAGATTTGTTCGTGTTCTTTTGTTTTTGCGAAAGAGGTTCCTTCATTATTTTCGCTTTCACTCATTTTGCAGTTTCCAGTGAATTTCGCTCCAGGTTCAATTGAAAGCTTAAAAGTTAAAATATCACCCGATATCTTTGAATCTGTCTTAAGGGTAAGCAACTGACTAACACAAATCTTTCCATCAACCGCACCGGAAACTTCGGAGTTTTTACAGTAAACCTCTCCTTTCACTTTTCCGGTTGGTCCTATTACAACTTTCCCCTTGGTTGTAAGGTTTCCCGTCAGCAGTCCGTCAATCCTGATATCACCGTTCGATTTGACATCTCCTGTGATCTCTGTGCCGTTACTGATAAGGTTAATTGTGGCGTTGTCTGTTTCGTTGTATTTTCCCATGTTTTCCCAGAATTATACTTACAAACATAATAACTCACAAATATAAAAACTATTGCAGGGAAAAATAAAATGTTTCCACCTAAATCAAATCGTGGGAATCTGTAAGCATGTACTCACCCCCCATCCCCCTCTCTGCTTTGCAAAGAGGGGGTGTAAAATACTGTATATAAATAAATTCCCCCTCTTTACAACGTAGAGAGGGGGAACTTAAAGGGGGGGAGTATATGATTTTATACCGGATCGTACCCCCACTTCATGTAAATCGATCCCCATGTAAATCCTCCTCCAAAGGCAGCAAGGATTATCTTGTCTCCCTTTTTAAGCTTCTTCTCATATTCCCAGAGACATAATGGAATAGTGGCGGTGGTTGTATTCCCATAATTCTGGATGTTTATCATAACCTTTTCAGGAGGAATTCCCATTCTTCTTCCGGTAGCATCTATAATCCGGAGGTTAGCCTGATGCGGAACAAGCCATGCTATGTCGTCCGCCTTGAGCTTATTGCGCTCCATGATCTCTGCAGCTACATTGGCCATATTCACAACTGCAAATTTGAAGACGCTCTGACCTTCCTGGTAAATAAAGTGCTCACGCGCATCGACGGTCTCGTGTGATGCTGGTTTAACAGATCCTCCAGCTTTCATATGGAGATATTTTTGTCCTGATCCGTCCGTATAAAAAATGTGATCAATTATGCCATAATCCCCTTTCCCTGGCTCAAGGAGGACTGCTCCTGATGCATCGCCGAATAGGGGACAGCTGGTCCTGTCTGTATAATCAGTAATTGCCGACATTTTATCGGCGCCGACAACAATAACTTTCTTATATTTTCCTGTTTCAATAAAGGAGGCGCCTGTCTGTAAGGCAAAAAGGAACCCTGAACAGGCAGCATTAATATCAAAGCTGAAAGCATTCTTTATTCCTGCCTTGTCTGAAATTATGTTCGCAGTTGCAGGAAAGGCCATGTCGGGAGTGACAGTGGCACAAATCAGAAGATCGATTTCGTCGGGGGATGTATTTGTCTTTTCAAGAAGTCCTTTTACAGCCTTTTCCCCCAGGTCTGAGCTGCCAAGTCCTTCTTCCTTCAGGATCCTTCTCTCTTTTATTCCGACCCTTTGCATTATCCATTCGTCGGATGTATCAACCATTTTGGAGAGTTCAAGATTGGTCAGCCTGTATTCAGGAACCCAGGCATGGATTCCGGTAATGACAGCCCTAATTTTACCCATAATCAGATTGCTTCTATAATCTTTTGTGCTAGGTTCGCCCTTACAACCGCCCTGGTCTGAAGGACCATATTCATAATAGCCTTCCGCTCTGAAATGCCATGTCCGATAACAACGTTTGCATTTATACCGACTATTGGGGTTCCTCCGATATTCTCAAAATTCAGACGGTCAAAAAACGGGTGTGAAATGTTAAGTTTTTTTGAGATTGAATAGATTGACTCTGCCTGCTTAAGAACGATGTTACCAACAAAACCGTCACACACAACAACATCGGTAATATCCTCATGGAAAAGGGCATGACCTTCGACATTTCCTTTAAAATTCAGCCCTGGATGTTCCTTCATAAGTTCATAAGCCGCCTTGACAGCTGAAGTACCCTTTGTCTCTTCTTCACCTATATTTAAAAGCCCAACGGTAGGATCTTTTTTCCCAAGTACAAAATTTGCGTAGATGCTTCCGAGAATCCCATATTGAAGAAGAACATCGGGTTTGCTGTCGGGATTCAGGCCGACATCAAGTATAACTGAATCGCGCCCGTCGATACAGGGAAGGATTGTTGCCAGAGCAGGCCTGAAGACTCCAGGGATGACATTTACTGTATAACTGGCGCCAACGAGCATAGCCCCTGTATTCCCTGCACTGCAGAAACCATCGAGTGATCCGTTTTGCAGCATCCTGAAACCAACGGCAATACTTGAATCACTTTTCTGGGAAAATGCCTTGGCAGGATGATCCCCCATTTCGATCACTTCCGTGGTCGGTACAATCCTGAAAAATGAAGAAGATATCTTCATTTCATCAAGCTTCCTGAGTATGGAGCTCTCGTCACCCAGAAGAACAAGAACCTCATCCGGAGAAAGGTGCTTGAGAGAATCAACTGCACCTTCTATAATAGCATAGGGTGCATAATCACCGCCCATGACATCAATTCCAATATTCATAGCGATTCGGGTTGATTAGTAATTTCAGGCAGTTGCCTTTTTCTCAATTACAAGCCTGCCTCTGTAAAACCCGCACTCAGGACATACCCTGTGATACTGTACTGAAGACCCGCAGTTGGAGCATGTTCCAACCGTAGGAGGGGTAGCCTTGTAGTGTGTTCTGCGCTTATCTCTTCTGGTCTTCGAATGTTTGTGTTTGGGATGTGCCATTTTACTCTTTTTTAATTATTGTTCACTAATTTCTTTAATTCATCCCACCTGGGATCATCACCTTTCTCTTTTTCAACCAGGTGTTCTTTGAGCTTCTGAAGCATTACGGGATCACATGTACTGATCCCTTTTGCATCATCAGGATGTATCCTCCGGATCGGAAGCGATAAATGAATAAACTCGTAAAAGTACTGCTTCAGATCCAGTTCATTTTCATCAGGAGGTATTGTAATTATCTCCGGATCGCTGTCGTCACTAATACTGCCAAATTTAACAAGCAGTCTGTTATCGCTTTCAACCAGCTGATCAAACATCTCGAGGCATCTGTCGCAGCATATCCTTACTTTGCCCGAGATCTTTATATCAAAGTCAAGGTGTGAACTGCTCTTAAGCACCTCAGTAACAGCGATAAGTTCCCCCTCCTTTATCTCCGAATCTTCAAAAAGGTCAAAAAACGACTTATCAATCTCAAATTCAAATGTGTGATGTCCGGCTTTAATTCCACTTATTGGTATTGTAAACAATCCCGGCATCATTCTGAAATTTGGTCTGCAAAAATATAAATCCTTCTCCAATTAAAAAAATTATCAACAAAAAAGTAACACTAATTGCTTAAAAAGACCTTCTGCCGGTTTTTTCCCGCAGCTTACCGATTTTTACTAACCACTGTTTATTTTCAGATGTATTTTTGAAACAGAAAATTTAAATGTCATGAAAAACAGAGATCATTTCCCGAAAAAAAATTATGAACATCACCCACAGGTTGGATTCGGTTTGTTCTTAATAGTCCTTGGTCTTGCTCTCCTGGTAGCCACAAATGATATGCTCGGTCTGGGGGGTGTGAAAGATTACTTCACATGGGAAACTGCACTTGTTTTCATTGGTGCCTTGCTTCTTCTCAACCTTCAGTTTACAGGAGGATTGGTGCTTATTTCCCTCGGAATATGGTTTTTCATGGAGAACAGGGACTATGAGCTGCCCGAAATTGTAAGGACAATATACTGGCCCGGAGTAATTATCCTGGTAGGACTTGGCTTTATAATATCTTCACTGATAAAAAGAAACAGTAAAATAAATTAATTTCGAAAAAAACTAAAATTATGGAAACAAATGGAGAATTCAGAGATGAGCGTCAACGGATAAGCGAAGAACCTCGTGAAACCGTAAAAGAGCATCATCATATTTCAAATAACAGGACCCTGGTTGGGGTTGTACTTGTCCTGGCAGGTTTGTTCCTTGTAATAAGAAATACAGGTTTTTTTCCTGAATTCATTGATAATGTGATATTCAGCTGGCCAATGCTGCTGGTAGCAATAGGTTTGGTAATGACACTTGGAGCAACTGAAAAGACCGCGGGTATAATTGTGATGGCAGTGGGGGGATTCTTCATGATACCCCTTTTATTCAGGGAAACTTTTCATATGTATAACATGTTCTGGCCTTCAATTTTTATTATTGTCGGTGTAATTTTTATCGTTTCAAGACGAGGCAGCTGGAACAGGGCAAACCTGAATTCTAAAGGTATCATCGGCGACGACTATGTTGATTATATAAATGTTTTCAGCGGAGGTGAACGTCAGGTTGTTTCCAAGAATTTTAAAGGAGGAAAAATAACTGCTATCTTCGGAGGTATCGAACTTGACCTCACAAAGGCAGTTCTTGCAACTGGTATTTCCGAACTTGAAATTGCCTGCGTATTCGGTGGTGCAACACTCATAGTTCCCGACGACTGGCATGTAACAATTGAAGTAACTCCGGTGCTTGGCGGCTTCAGCGATTCACGCAAATTAACACCCGGAAGAACAGTTGATGCCTCAAAACATCTGGTTATAAAGGGAGCTGTTGTCTTTGGTGGCGGAGAAGTGAAAAGTTACTAACTTTATTTTCCTGAATGAAGCATCCGGTACTTTCAAACAGAGTAAGGCTGATAGTATGGTGGCTGGTCTGGCTTTTCATTACTGCAGGCCAGCTTCTGCTATACTATTATGCATATGGTGCCTATTCGACAATGACAATTCCCGATGGAGTAATTTCGATGGCAATCTATTCCGGAATAGGTTTGTCGCTATGGTATCCATTCAGGTATTTTAATGCTGCAAGAAGCAGGAACATTTCTGAAATTGCTAACCTGGTCCTTAGTGGAGCAATTTCAGTGGCGCTCTGGGTCCTGGTGACCAAATACCTGGTTCAGGCGATTTTACCGAAGGTCAACGATTATCAGGCCTATTGGGAGGCGACATTTCCCTACAGGGTTGGTACCGGAGTTTTTATTTACGGTCTGATCGTTCTTGCCTATTACCTTTTTGTGAGCCTGTATAATCTGTCGGAAAAGAATGTAAAAGAGGCAAGGCTGGAGAGCCTGGTCAGGGAAACCGAGCTTAAAATGCTGAGATCGCAGATCAATCCACATTTCCTGTTCAACAGCCTTAATTCAATAAGCTCACTCACTATTACAAACCCTGAAAAAGCCAGGGATATGGTAATCAAACTTTCAGAGTTCATGAGATATGCACTTTCAAAGAAGGATGAACAACCTGTCTCCTTAAGAAGCGAACTTGAAAACCTGAGATTGTATCTTGAGATCGAAAAGGTTCGCTTTGGCGAAAGACTATTCACTGAGGAGAATATCTCTGAGAAATGCCTTGACATTAAAATGCCGGTCATGATCCTTCAACCCCTTTACGAAAATGCAATAAAGCATGGTGTTTATGAGAGTACTGAATCAGTAAATATCAGGACAAACGTTTCATGCAAAAACGGGTACCTCGAAATAGTAATAAGCAATAATTATGACCAGGCACCTTCGTCTGCAAAAGGCACCGGGACTGGTCTGATAAATGTCTCCAGAAGACTTGACCTTTTCTTCGGCAACCGGGCATCAATAAAGTCAACCAAGGAGAACGGGATATACACTGTTTCACTTTTTATCCCTGCCGAGGTCTGATTTCCGGGAAATGATATAAATTTGTTTCTATAAGAATTGAGCCCTAACCCCATCCCTTCCACTTAAAGCTAAGAGGAATGGTGTAATTTTAACTTTAATTTCACAGAATGTGTTTAAAAAGTCAAAATCCATAAACCGCAAAGATCGCTAAGATTTTACGCAAAGTCCGCAAAGAATTAATTGTTAATGTTTTAACTTGGCGCCCTTTGCGATAACTCTGTGTACTTTGCGGTTAAAAAAGTACATAAGGGTTAAAACCTTATCAAATTTATTAAATGGAAAAGATCAGAACTGTAATAATTGAAGACGAAACCCCTGCCAGGGACATAATCAAGTTTTATCTTCAGGAGCTTGACTATATAGATGTTATTGCTGAATGTGCTGACGGTTTTACCGGACTGAAAACAATTTCATCACTGAAGCCCGACCTTGTCTTCCTGGATATCCAGATGCCAAGGCTCACAGGTATCGAGCTGGTTGAGGTGCTGACCGAAAAGCCGGAGATCATTTTTACAACAGCTTACGACCAGTTTGCAATTAGAGCTTTTGAGCTCAACGCAGTGGATTACCTTCTTAAACCTTTCCAGAAAAGACGGTTCCTTGAAGCAGTGAAAAAAGCTGCTGACAAGATACAGTCAGGTGCAGGGAACAAGGAACCTGCCAGTCAGATCCTGGCTAAAAAACCTGATCCGGTCTCTCCTGTCAACAGGATAGTGGTCCGGAAGGGAAATGCTATCAACCTGATCCCGGTCGATCAGATAAAATATGTTGAAGCCCAGGATGATTACGTAATGATACATCATTCAGCCGGAAAAGCTCTTAAACAGCAAACAATGAAATTTTATGAAGATAATCTTTCAAAGACTGACTTTGTAAGAATTCACAGGTCCTATATCGTCAGGGTCGAAGAGATAAAGCGCATTGAACCCTACGGGAAAGATAATCACGTGGCTATCCTGCAGTCGGGTGACAAGCTCCCTGTAAGCCGTGCAGGATTCAGGCAGCTTAAGGATGAACTGAACTTTTGATTGTCATGCAGTCTTGCAGTCATGCGGTCATGCAGTCTGAAAATCAGTGTTTTAAGCGATTACATTTTCTATAATGCATTAAGATCCCGTATTTTTTAAACCTGAAAAGTGGGACAGGATCATATCCATGTGTACCGCCTGGCCTGCAACGTAGAATCCTGTTCATTGCCATCAGGGATCCCATCGCCGGTCCATACAGTTTTAATGCATCAAGGGCATATTGCGAACAGGACGGTACATGACGGCATGAGGGTCTCAGCAAAGGAGAAATGGCATACCTGTAAAAGTGGACCGGAAGTGAAAAAAGAAAAGTCAGGATCTTGTTCAACGCCTTTAACATAAAGCAAAGATAACAAATAGCGATTAGTCTGTAAAATCATAGGACTTGCACGACATGGATGACTGCACGACTTAGGTTAATTAAAGACTATTTAGTAATTTTGCAGATGTGACAAAATGACCTTGTAAACCGGGATTAACAGGTTTGGCAGGACTTTTGGAGACTAATGGAGAATAAATAAAAATTATAAATTTATGGAACCGCAACATGTAAATATGAATATCTGGCTGATCTTCGGAGTTTTCATGATCCTCAGCTGGATCGTAAGCGCTGTCTTAAAATCAAAATTTAAAAAGTATTCAAAGATACCTACCGATGGAGGATTGACAGGACGTGATGTGGCTGAAAAAATGCTGAGGGATAACGGCATTTATGATGTTAGAGTAGAATGTGTTCAGGGCCAGCTTACCGACCATTACAATCCTGACAAGAAAACGATCAATCTCAGTCAGGATGTTTACAACAGCAGGAGTATTGCTGCTGCTGCCGTGGCAGCCCACGAAACCGGACATGCTGTTCAACATTCCAAGGCTTACGCCTGGCTCGGTTTACGATCAAAACTTGTACCTCCCGTAAGCTTTGCATCCAAATGGGTCCAGTGGGTTCTTCTGGCCGGTGTAATACTTATGAATACATTTCCGGCTTTATTGTTTGCAGGTATTGTACTGTTTGGATTTACTACCATTTTCAGCTTTGTTACCCTGCCGGTTGAGATTAATGCAAGCCAACGGGCTCTTGTATGGCTTGAAAATACAGGAATTACTTCATCGATGAATCACGATAAAGCAAAGGATGCGCTTAAATGGGCTGCATATACTTATGTTGTAGCTGCACTTGGATCACTTGCCACTCTGCTTTATTATATAATGATATTCACAGGCGGAAGCAGGGACTAAGAAAGTCTTATCTGTTTTCATCGTTGAGGAGGCTGGTTCTTTTAAAAATCAGCCTTATCACAACCCAGAATAATCCTGCGGGGATTCCTATATAGATCCAGACCGGGGTTAGGTACATCCTTTCTGACAGAAAATAGTTCCTGGAAAGATCGAGTAGAACAAATATTATAAAAATATTGGTAAAGCTGTTGTATTCACGCCTGAGAACCGATTTAAGGGAAAAAGGAAGTGCCGGTTTGACAAAACTCCTGAAACGGGGAATAACTGCTTTTACTTTTTCAGAATATTTGTCATAGGCTTCGCCGAATTTACCACGCAGGAACTGTTCTTCAGCAAACATTATTCTCTCATAATAAAGCCAGTAAACCAGGATAAATAGTATCAGAAATACAAATGTCCTTGTAAAAAGTACAGGTCCGAGCCACATAAAGAAATTACCCACATAAAGTGGATGGCGTACAAGAGAATAAATACCCGAAGTATTCAATTCATCTGCGATCTGGCCGGCGGCGGTATTGCGCCCTGAAGTATTTTTAGGAGCATACCCGACGGTATATATCCTGATAGCTTCCCCGAAAAGGCTTACTCCAAGGAAAATCAACTCTTCTGTCAGGTTGAAAAGAATTGCCTGCCTGTTTGTCAGATAAAGGACAATAATTCCTATAACGATAAATGCTGCTGGAAGCCAGCTTCTTCTTCTGAATAACCAGTTACCGCTTCGTTCAAATTCATGTACAAGTGCCATTCTGAAATCTGTAAATTTTTGAAGCGATAAAAGTATGAATTTTTCATTTGTAAATATTATTGATTTTAAAGGTCACATGGAGCCCACATGTTTCAAACAATTTCATTCTTGTTTGTGATTGTAATCATGTGGGGTTCAGAAACTGTATTTAAGCCTGAGAAAACCCAGGTTGATACGTGATTTCTCACCGCCCATAACTGCATTGAAATGCTGCCATATCAATGAGAAATCGAGATTCTCTGCAAGCGAGTAATCAATTGAAGGTCCGGTAAAATATCCTTCAAGATCGGGGAACCACATTGCTGAAAGCGACAGGTTCAGCAAGCTCGTAACGGCCCAGGTGTACTGGCTGAAAGCTGAGAATCGGGAAAAAGCAAGATCCTTTGATGAGAGATTGCCAGTATAAAAGCTGTTGAAATTGTTAAGCACAAGTGGATTATTGCAGTACATCAACTGAACCTGTGCCATTGAATTATCTTTGAAGATCTTGTCAAATCCTGTAGTGATAAGGATAGTGCTTTTATCTCCAGGGAAATCCTCGTACTGATCAAACCAGGAGGCTTCTCCCCTGAATGATACGCCTCCAATTGACCCTGACCAGCCAGCACCTAAAACAACATCCTCTCCGTTAACAAATCCTCCCAGAAACTGGAAATCGTAGCCCCACCTGTTGAACCGGTACAATGCTGCAGCGGTAACATCGTTTTTATCATCGACTTTAAAAGCAAGCTCGGCAGCAGAGGATGATGAAGGGAAATATTGTAGTCTGATAGCATCGCTACCTGGTCTTTCGATATAATCAAAATCAAAAAAAGAATATGCATTGAATATGTCATTCGGATTCCATACCAAAGTCTGGCCCCAGTTTATCCGTTGTCGTCCAACTGTCAGCTGGAATTTACTATAATGAAGATCCAGCCATAGCCGGTCGACCGTTGTGTTAAAAAGGAATGACTGCTTGTCAAAGACATTCCATGACATATCAAACATACCCTGGTCTTCTCCGATAAGACTGGAATAGGATTTCCCGAGCCTGACCAGATCGCCTGTGAAAAGCCTGTTTCTGAATTCGGCAGAGAATGTAACGTTTTCGTTTATATAACCTTTGAAATTCAATCTGTTGTGTAAAAGGTTCTCGTTAAGGAACGGGCCCGAAAGGGAATCGAACATTGCACTTTGCATTGTTGTAAGGTAGCCGGTAAGAGTTATTACCCTGGATTTTTCCTGGGAAAAGAGTCCAGTCAGGATTACGAAGAATAAGAGGATTACAAAAAGAGATTTTTTAAAAAGCCAACCACCTCCCCCTGACACTTCGGTCAGGGAACTCCTCCTTGCAAAGGAGGAGAAATGAGTCGTATTATATAAAAATACTTTCCCCTCCTTTCTAAGGAGGGGTGTCCCGATTGAAGTATCGGGACGGGGTGGTTTTATTAATTTCCCTAGCTGCTCCATTTTTATACAGAGAATTAATGCCCTAATTATGTATCACTATTCCCTGATATCATCGGAAATTACTTTTCCGTCTTCAAGGGTAATTACCCGGTGTGCCATTTTAACCACTCTGGGATCATGCGTTGAAAATATAAAAGTGATCTTCGATTCATGATTTAACTTTTCCATTATCTCGAGAAGCGTGGTCGCTGCTTTTGAATCTAGGTTGGCTGTGGGTTCATCGGCAAGGACAAATTTTGGCCTTGAGGCAAGGGCTCTTGCAACAGCTATGCGCTGCTGTTGTCCGCCTGACAGTTTAGATGGCCTGCTGTTGATCCTGTCGCCCAGACCAACTGCGCTCAGTAGTTCAAGAGTCCGGTCGTCTCTCTCCTTCCGGGGCCATTTCTGAAGAGTCATTATGAATTCAACATTTTCCTTTGCTGTCAGAACAGGGATCAGGTTATACGACTGGAATACAAATCCTATATTATTAAGCCTGAAGTCAATAAGCTGCGATGATTTAAGCTTCGAAAGATTTGTGCCGTCTATGATAATCTCACCTGATGTAGGCATGTCAAGCCCGCCTATCATGTTCAGAAGAGTGGTTTTCCCAGATCCTGATGGTCCGACTATTGCAGCAAATTCAGCTTCAGTAAATGCCAGGGTCACATCATTTACTGCATGAACCTGTACCTCAGAGGAATTGTATATCTTATTCACATTCTTTAATTCAAGTACCTTCATGATTCTGCAATTATTAAGTTAAGTTTTCATTTTGTAAATTTCGGATTTCAATATTCCGCAATCGCTAATCCGAAATCTGAAATATATCATTCTGTTCTGAGTGCTTCAACCGGATTTAATTTCAGAGCCTTCCGGGCTGGCCAGATCGAAGAGAGGATCGCTGTCCCTATCACCATAATTGCTGTAAAAATGAAAAAATCAGGAGTTATTACGGGGAACACCCTTGCAGCAAATCCGATAGCTTCAAACCCTTCGCCCCAACCCGAGAAATGTATCCCTGTCTTGCCAAGAACCGATATAATAGACCATCCCAACAACATCCCCGCCACTGCCCCGATAATAGTAAGGAATATTGTCTCAAACATAATCATCTTAAAGACTCGCTTCCGGTTCATCCCTATTGCCATCAGCATGCCCAGTTCCTTGGTTCTTTCAAGAATTGCCATAAGCATTGTATTTATAATGCCAAAGGCAAGTGCCAGCATTATTATCCCAATGAAAATGAAATAATACATAACCATATAATCATTCATCATTGCTGCATCAGGAGCCAGTTCTTTCCATGTTCTGACAGAATTATCCGGTGAAATCCGGCTTAGTTTTTCTTTCACACTCCCTGCATCATTTATATTATTGAGTAAAATTGCGATTTCATGAGTAAGAATCCCTTTTCCACCGTAAAGAGCAGCAAGTTCCCCTGAATTCACAAAAACAGCTGCCTGGTCAAAACCTGCATTTGTTGTCTTGTATATTCCGCATACTCTGAATGTACCTTGAACCGGAGTCCCGTATTCATCCGAAATTGTAACCTGTATCTTGTTCCTTAACCTGTAATCAAGAGCTTCGTCCATTATCAAAAGACCGTATCTGTCAAGTTCCTTTCTGCTCAGTTCATTTCTCAATGCCTCCCTGAAATCCTTTGGTGACCTGAATCTTACATCAACAAGTCCTTCAATTTTTGCCAGAATATTATCCGGAATTCTGTCCGCTTTTAGTTTCTCCAGTATCCCAGCAGTAATAATGTATTGTTTCAGTTTTAATATCTCTGCATTTTTATCACTGATAAATATCTCTCCTTTCTTCTCTATATCAAGATATTCTCCACCCCTGGGTACAATTTTCTTATAAATCTCAGTTACCTGTTTTTCTTTTCCGGGGTCAATCCCATATAAAATGACACCGGTATTTGCCCAGGGAGTATTGGCCATTGCTATTATTTTAGTTCTTGAAGTCCAACCTGAAAGACCTTGTAATGAATCGATGCTCTGAGACATTTCAGACAGATTGTTTATTGTAAGATCAATCTCTTCATTTTCAATATACTCATTATTGTGTATCTGTAAATGCGACACTTCATTGAATATTGCATCATGCAGCCGTTGTTCAACCCAGCCTTTCATTATACCAACAAGAAGTACACCTGAGATAATTCCAAGGGTTACGGCAAATACAACTACAAGACTCCTTTTTTTGTTACGCCATAAATTTTTCCATGCAATAGACCATACCATAACATTTTTGTTTTTAGCCTTTCAGAGCGTCAATTTCTTTTAATTTACTAATCTTCCTTAAAGGATAAAGTGTTGCCAGGAATACCATTATTGCAACAAATACGGTCTGCCAGTAAAAATAAGGACCGAACCATGCGCTGGGCATAACAGCATCCCAGCCGTAATCTTCCATCATTTTGGCTAGATCTCCTTTCAAGACTATCGGGAAATAATAAAAATATAAAATCAACGGAACACTTGCCAGCAGGCCTGTAATTAAGCCTAAAGCACCCAGCAATATCATTTCAATTGTTACAATATTCTTAAGCTTCCTTTTTTGCATTCCTATTGCAATAAGAACACCAAATTCCCTTTTTCTTTCCGCAATCATCATCAGGACTGTTCCAAATATTCCAAAGAAAATTATAAAATAGAGGAGCCCCAGCATTACAGCCCCGCTCTGACTGTCTCCCTGTATTTGCTGATAAAGCACAGGATTAAGTTCATACCAGGTTTTAGCTGTTGTATTTTTATCGGGAAGCAGTGAGTTTATTTCAATTTGTATTGATTTCAGAGTCTGCCGTGATTTCCCGGTAAGATTAATTGCCAGTGAAGTCACCTTTCCCTCAACATCAAAAAAATTCTGTGCTGATGGGATAGTCATTATAATGAGCCTGCTGTCTATTTCAGCAGAAGGTATTTTTATAATGCCTTTCACAGGGAAAACTCCGGCTGCAGTAACTCCATGATACCCCTGCCCCATAAGTATTACAGAATCGCCGATAGCTACTTTCAGAAAGCTGGCAAGCCTGTCGGAGACGAGTATCCCATCGTCATCATTTGTCAAATATCCATTTGTGACCTCAGCATTCTTAAGTATTTCAGGTATATAAATATCATTATCACTTTTTGAAAGTCCGAGCTCTAATTCAAGTCGTGCTGCTGATGAATAGGCATTCCCCAAAATCTTTCCTATCTTATTCATAACTTTTTCAGGAATAACTTTTGACTCCTTCAGTTTTTCCATCATTTCATCAGTAATCCTGTATTTCACAAGTTTGTTTTCAGGATTTGAAAAATTTCTTTCTTTTTCGGGGTCAATTGCGATTACGGCCACTCCTTTTGTCTGAGCCCCGTTCGAGGCAAGTGTGAAAGATTCCAGATGGGGAGTAACAGAAACTACTTTGTCAATTCCCGAAATTCCAGCAACAAGTGAATCATTATATACGAATGAATAATCAATCAATGGATTATCCTGATATTTAACATGCTGTACCTGAATATAGCCCGAAAATGATTCGATAAAGTTGGAGATTATATGGTCATAACTTCCCAGCTGGTATGATCTCATAATTACTGCAAAAAACACTGCGAAGAAAACAGATGCTGAAGTGATCACAGTACGGCGTCTGTTTCGCCAAAGGTTTCGCCACGCTATTTTGAATTCCTCTTTCATACCATTTATTTCCTATATCAGCGTACTATCTTCATATTCTGCTGCGAAAAATAGCTTTCCCCGACAGGTATATTGAATTTAATCTCCCTGATCTCAAGAAGGGTCCTGTTTTCAGGCTCTTCTGCCGGAACCAGTTCAATTCTGGAAGTAATAGATCTGCCATCCATAATCTTAATTTCCGAACCGGTTTCAGTTCTTACCAGGGAACCATCCTCATCATACAATTCTGCCTTTAATACAAGAAATTCCTTCTTGTCAATCCATCTGATCTGCCTGCCCCAGACAATAGCGGCATTCTCCCTGGCCGTCATTTTAATTTTATAGCATAGCCGCCCATCAATGTCCTCTTCTCCTGCAATTTCATGTACATAATCAGTTACTACCGAGGATTCCTTCAGTATGTCGTCATTAGTATAATCCGAGCCCATCCAGCCCTGCGACATCATTGAAGGAGGCAGCTTAATCAGCCTGCTGATTGAAGGATTCCAGCTCCACATTTCGGAACCCCTCTTTAGAAAAGTTTGCCCAGCTTCCTTAGCCGGGGTTGTGATCAATGTCAGCGCATAATCCTTTCCAAGGGTCCAGTTCTTAAATTCTATTGTCCTCTGCCACCCGGGTCTGATTATTGTCATTGACATTACACTGTAACTGCTTTTTTCCCCATTGAATTTATCGTCAGCTTTTCTGACAATATCTGTGGCACTAAGGCCCTGAGCAAGAAGAGCATTCATGCTGAGTCCCTTAATCAGAAGAATAAATATAATTGAAAATTTGTTTTTCATAAATAATCTATTTAAATAATTCAATTATTCTGTTAATTGCATTATCATTATCATCAGTTTCTGAATAAATACTCTTCACTGCAAAACCTATCATTGTAATTATAAACATATTGATCTCATTCTCGGGATTATTTTGCTCCACAATTCTCACTCTCTTTCGCAAGAAATAATCGGTGATCATTTTCATCATCTGTGTTGGGTAATAGTTATCTCCCGGCTCATGACCCGGGTGTATCAGGGAATCGGATTCAGGAAATGCTATCAGAAATTTTTCCCTGATGTCATTTTGCATCAAAAGCTGCATCAATAACCGCCAGAAGTGTCTTTTTTCCTTTAGTAACAAGTTTATTTTCCTGACAAAAAATTCAAATTCTTCTTCAGAAAGGTACCCGTCTCTATCAAAATCCAGGTACTTATATACCTCATTTACTGATCTGTGAATAATAGCTTTCAGCAGAGCTTCTTTACTATCAAAATAATTGTACATAAGGCCCTTTGAGATCCCTGCATGCCTGGCAATATGGTTTATGGTTGTTCTGTAGAAACCTTCGTTGGCAAAATGCTCAAGCGCAACATCCATTATAAGGGTCATTTTCTCATCCCTCATCTCCTTAAACTGTTGTGGTGATCTTGGTGACATACTTTTTGATTAAGCATTCATTTAAAAATTAAATAGACGAAACCGTTTTTGATTGAACGGTTAGTCAAAGCTAAAAACTGTTTTTTTAATTTGCAAATTTTTTCGGGAGAAATTATTATTTTACTTACAGGGCTGCCCTCCAGGGGTTGTTGAAAAAGTCTTTCTTAACCGCAAAGCACGCAAAAAGAAGGCGCAAAGCACACAAAGATAAACCTTTAATAATTAGCTCTTTGCGGTTAATTGATTTAGACTTTATAAACAGCCCTTTACCTGAACCGTTTGTTATGTTAATAGACTTTAGTCCCTTATTAATTTGGCTAAAGCCCTTAAGATACTTGAGATCCCTTCAGACGATTAGTGATGAACTGATATTGTAACAGGTAAAGTATATGTTGTTTTACATATATTTTGTATTGTAATACAATAATTATTTATCGTAATTTATATCGGGGCTGTCTCAAAAGTCCTCTGTGGACCTCTGTGGAAACTCTGTGATCTCTGTGTAAGTTCTTATAAATATTTGTTACACAGAGTGCCACAGAGAAGACACAGAGCGACACAGAGAAAACATTAATGAAATTTCAGACTTATGAGACAGCCCATCATGTTTGGATTACCCGCCCCTCGGTTGTCACCAGGGGTTATTCAACTTTCGCTACAATTGTGGCTTCCTTATGGAACCGCTCCGTTGTTGAAACTATGAATGAATAAGTCTCCCAAAATTATACCCGGAATTATAGGATAGAATTGTTTTGATCATTTTTGACGCCTGAAGCGTAGTCGTCTAATCGTTAAGGGGGAAGAAGAGTATCTGAATTTCTCTTCGCCAATCAAATAATTGAGGCTCCGAACCGTTATTATACAAGTTTATATATCTTTAACCGATTGTTTAAAACCTTTTTACAATGTCAAGTCTCCGGCTTCTACTTGGATTGATCCCCTCTACATCAAAGATCGAACAGGCTGAAAAAGCATTGGTTGATGAATTCGAAAAGCTCCAGGCTTTTAAAAAATCCGACCTGCTTTCAAAATATACAAAACTTCACGACCTGGTAAGCTCCTCGTCTTTTATTCAGAAAAGGAAGGAAATAGAATCCCTGAGGTATAAGAACTCAGAAGAATACAATAAAGAAAAAGAGTTCCTGTCGCTCCAGAAGGCGAAGGATATTCTGACATATTTCAAAACAATCTCAGGCAGCACACTTAAAAGATTCAGGGATCTCGACGGGTCTCAGAAAATAAGGGATTTCGAGGAACTTCAGAGTTTTATTAAATCTAATGCTTTCAGGCAGAAGCAAAAGATGAAACCTATTACATTCAAGGACTCTGATGAATACAGGAGGCTCGCTGGAATTTAAGTCATTGAAATCCGACCCGGAGATAAAAGCATTCCTTAAGGCTCCCTCAAATGTTACAAAATCAAAGGCTGTCCAGAGATATGAGGAACTTGACAAATTTGTTAAAAGTGCCGAATTCCTCGCAAAAAAGAACATGAGGCCCATAACCTTCAAGGACACTGAAGAATATAAAAAACTCCTTGATTACAACCGTCAGAAAGAGAGTCTTGACATAAAAGAATTCTATAAATTCAAATCATCGAAGGAATATGCAAATTTCCTGAACATTGACGGTTCAGCCAGGCTTGCAAGATATAATGAGTTGAAAGAGTATGTGGCAACACCCTCTTTTAAGGAAAAGAAAAATTACCTCCTGGATACCAAGAGATTTGAGAAGACAGAAGAGTATAAAGATATTCAGGAATATGAAAAACTGAAGAAGAATGAGGACATTGTCTGGTATTTCAAGGTAAAGGATTCCAATAAGTTTGATGTGCTTAAAACCAAAGAGCTTACCTTCGCTGACGATTTTGAAGGAGACAGACTTGACACAAAAAAATGGCTTACAAATTTTTACTGGGGCGATAAGCTTCTGAAAGACAATTATTCAGTAGAGAACGATCTGCATGCATATACTGAAAAAGATAATTTCGAGATCCGTAACAGTCTTCTTAAGATCCATACAAAGCCCCAGAGAACAACAGGTAAAGTATGGTCGGTATCTTCAGGATTTAAAACAAAGGAATTCGGCTACACTTCAGGGCTTATAAATTCAGGAAAGAGCTTCAGGCAGAAGTATGGTGTTTTCTCAGCCAAGATCAAACTTGGCAACCCTGCAGCAAGAAATAATTTCTGGATGCTTGCGGACAAGATCACACCTCATATTGATATCTGCCGGACTTCGAACAATAAAGTCTGGACCGATTTTGTTGCAGATCCCGGCCGGTTCTCAAAAAGCTCAATAGGCCCTCGATATGCAAACGATTTTTATATCTACACCCTCGAATGGACTCAGGATAAGCTTGTCTGGAAAATAAACGGCGAGGAGATCTTCAGGCAGACATCCAGTGTTCCCCAGGAACCAATGTATGTACTGCTGGCCGGCGGCCTTGATAAACCGATAAACGGAATGACCACAATGGAGGTTGACTGGGTAAAGGTTTACAAATTCAATTAGACACAAAAATCCAATCATAATTTTACACCAATCATAATATTGCACACGTCATAATTTTGTAGAGACGCCCAAATTGGGCGTCTCTACTACGTTATTGGGCGTCTCTACTACGTTATTTATCCCCCAAAAATAACCCCCTTCAGGGGGCAGGGGGCGATACAATTGTAACTATTTGCAGTTTCCCCCGTCTTTATACTGTAATTCATTTTATGACAGTAAAGGAATATAACAGATCTGTTGAAGAGTATTCTGATTCCGTTTACCGATTCATCCGGACAAATCTTAAGGATGAGGAACGGGCAAATGATATCGTGCAGGACAGCTATGAAAAACTTTGGAGAAACGTGACGGAAATTGAATATCCGGTAGTTAAA
Source organism: uncultured Bacteroidales bacterium (assembly GCA_963701745.1). Lineage (GTDB taxonomy): Bacteria > Bacteroidota > Bacteroidia > Bacteroidales > VadinHA17 > LD21. The sequence goes on from CAVPBE010000003.1 coordinate 138,123, forward strand.
TCATGGTTATTCACTACTGCATATCGTACAATGATTGATATTATACGGAAGGAAAACAGAATGACTTCACTGGAAGACCATGACAATTATGATTTTATTTCGGAATCCCAGTACAGCGACCTGAATGAAATATTACATCTGGCCCTTGAACGTCTTCCTGAAAACCAGAAATCGCTTGTTCTGTTACGCGATTATGAAGGATACAGCTATAAAGAGATAGGTGAAATAACGGGGTTGACCGAAGCCCAGGTCAAGATCAACATTTACCGTGGAAGAGTGGCTCTTAAGAATTTTATAGTGAAAATTGAAACTGTGATTTAATTATGAAGCCAAACAGATCGAACTATGAAATTTGGTTCACCGACTTTCTCGATGGCAATCTCAGTGAAATACAGGTTGAGGAGCTTAAGGTATTTTTGAAGGAGAATCCCGATCTGAATGAGGAATTGAATGGCCTCACCACGGTAATACTTAATCCATCCGATCTAACCTTCAGTGGAAAAAATGTGATTGGCAAATCGCCCGAAAATCTTTCTGAAGAACAATTTGAATACTTATGCATTTCAAGTCTTGAGAATGATCTTACACCCGGACAAAAATCTGATTTGAATGAGATTATCAGCCGGGATGAAATGAAAAGAAAGAGCTTTGAGCTTATCCAGAAACTGAAGCTGAAACCTTTATCAGTCAGTTTTGCAGGAAAAAGCAGTATTAAAAGACTAACAACCGGTCAGAAAATCTTCAGGTTGTCAGTCATTGGCTTAAGTGCAGCTGCAACTATAGCAATCATTGTCTCCATATTTCAGATTACACCCGGAAAAACTAAAAGGGAATCAACCCAAACCGCTCAAATCATAACCCCGGATACTATCTTTATAGAGTCTGGCCAACCTGTTGCAGTTAAAAAGCCTGAAACGAATACGATACGAAATAGCAGGAGACAGGCTATCAGAAAATCAATCGCTGAGATACTGATCAGCGAGGTGAATCTGACCCCGACAGAACAGATTAACCTGGAAGGACCGGATTCTCTGCCCGTATTTCTGAGGCCGGAAGCTTTAAACCCGCTTAAGGTTGAAATTCCTGAGAATTTTATTACGGCATATAGTCCGGAGGCCTATTCTATTCAGGTATATGATCCTGCCTATATTCCGCCTCTTATAGAATACAGAAGCAATGTTCAATTGTTCCTTGCCAGGCTTTTCCACGAAAAGATCATGAAGGACACAAATTCGGGAACGAGGCCGGTGGAATCATATGAAATAGCACAGGCAGGAATAAAAGGACTGAATAAACTCTTTGGCTGGGAAATAGCCCTCAATAAAAACACGGATGAAAACGGGGATATCAGATCTTACAATTTCAGCTCAAGATTACTGAAGTTTAATGCTCCTGTTAAAAAGCCTGTAAAAGCACTGTAACTTTTTGGTTCCTGATTCCGTCCCAGCAATGAAAAACAACAGAAAGTGTTTAAAGTCATGAAAAGAAATTCAATTTTAATTTTAGCAGCAGCATTGACATGTCAGGCCTTTACGCTGCAATCACGGGAAGTAACACATAATAGAGAAAAAGCAAATCAGCGCACTTGACACGAGCGATAATATTACAATAATTATCGGAAATGATTTTTTCCGTTTTGACGGTAACGATTCCCTTGTAATAATCAAAATGGGCGACCGGGGATTGAATATCCAGGATTCACCCGACGGGAAAAAAGTCGATATTGAAAAATACGATACTGAATTACGTGATTTGGAAGAGTCTGATTCGGACAGGAATTGGGTGACGGAAACCGATAGGAACAAGAATAAATCCAGGGATTGGAATCAGGAATGGGAAGAACAGGATCGTTACAGGGGCGCCAGGAATTTCAGAGGTCACTGGTCTGGACTTGAAGTAGGGTTCAATAATTATCTTCATGTTAAATCAATGACACTTCCTGAAGAAATTTCCTATATGTCTCTTAATACAAGCAGATCAAATTGTTTCAACCTTAATTTCTCCCAGGTAAATATAGGGTTTAGCAGGTATGCAGGCCTTGTTACAGGAATCGGAATAAACTGGAATACCTACAGGTTTGAAGGAATTAACACTATAAATGTCGGCACTGATGGCGTTATTGAAGCCCTTATGCCAGATAATACTGTGCCTTTAAAAAAATCTAAATTCAATACTTTATATCTGACCGCTCCCCTTATGTTTGAATTCCAGATCCCTGCCGGCTACAACAGATTAAATATTGCTGCCGGGGTCATAGGAGGGGTAAAGCTGAATGCATGGACAAAGCTTGTCTATGAAGACGGAGAAAAGGTAAGGGCAAACGGCGACTATAATCTTAATCTCCTCCGTGGAGGTGTAACAGCCAGAATAGGATATGGAAATTTCATGATATATGGATCATATTATCTCACTCCCTGGTTCCAGGATCTGAAAGGGCCGAACGGCTATAATCTCGAACCATTCGAAATAGGGCTGGCGTTTACGTTCAACGATTAAGGCGAAGGGCGTCAGGCGACGGGCGACGGGCAATGGATAAAAGGCGGAAATAGAAAACGGTTTTCCTGACGCCTGATGCCTGTTGCCTGTCACCTTTTTTATATATTTGTTGATACGCAATGCATTGCGTATTTACCATTTTTTTACTTTCGTTAATTCATGCCCGATTCAATTCTATCCACCCGCGAAATTCGGCGTTACAACCGGCAGATAATGCTGCCTGAGATTGGTATTCCCGGTCAGGAGAAGTTAAAGCAGGCAAGGGTTCTTGTGGTCGGTGCAGGAGGTTTGGGATGCCCTGTACTTCAGTACCTTGCAGCAGCCGGCATTGGCACCTTGGCCATTGCAGAATTTGACATGGTCAACGAAACAAATCTCCAACGGCAGTTGCTTTATAGTTCTGACGATATCGGCAAGCTAAAATCAATAATTGCCACCAACAGAGTTGAAAACCTTAACAATCTTATCAAAACTGAAAGGATAAACCTGAAAATAGACGCATCAAATTCACTGCGCATTTTAAAAGACTATGATGTGATTGTCGATGCGACAGATAATCTCGAATCAAGGTATACAATAAATGATGCATGCGTGATCCTCGGAAAACCAATGGTTCACGGGGCAATATACAAGTATGAGGGACAGGTTTCGGTATTTAACTACGAGGGCGGACCAACATACAGGTGTTATAATCCAATGATCAAAGGCAAGGACTTTAAGAATCCTCAGCCTGCAGAGGTAGGGCTTCTTGGAGTGCTTCCCGGGATAACCGGAACCTTAATGGCAAATGAAGTGATCAAGATTATAACCGAAACCGGGAAAATACTTTCAGGCAGGGTGCTTCTTTTCAATATCTATGATTATTCATTTAATTTTCTTGAAGTTGCAGCCATACCCGAAAATTATAAAATTACCCGGCTTCCCAATAAACCCTGATTTCCCATTTCTATGTATTTCTATATTTTTCAATGTATTTCTTCTATTTCTATTTATTTCTATTTTATTTCTATTTATTTCTATTTATTTCTATTTATTTCCCAGATATGAGACTTCTACTTATAAGCAACTCCACAAACCCGGGAGAACAATATCTTGAATATCCAAAACAGAATATCAGGGAATTCCTGGGTGATAAACATATTAAGGCTCTTTTCATCCCTTATGCCGCAGTGACATTCTCATACGATGACTATGAGCTAAAGGTCCGCGAAAGGTTCAGGGAGATCGGGCACGACATAATCTCGATCCATCATTATTCGGATCCTGTCAATGCTGTGCAAAAAGCATCAGCCATAGTGGTTGGCGGCGGCAACACGTGGATGCTTCTGAAGCTTCTTCGCGATCATAAGCTGATTGAGGTTGTCAGGGAAAAAATCCTTGCGGGCACGCCTTACATAGGGTGGAGCGCCGGATCGAATGTGGCATGCCCAACAATACGGACCACTAACGATATGCCTGTTGTTGAGCCCACTTCATTCAAGGCATTTAACCTTATTCCCTTTCAGATCAATCCCCATTACCTTGATGCAAATCCCGCCGGTCATGCTGGTGAAACAAGGGAACAGCGCATCGCAGAGTTCATTGAGGTAAACCCCGGCATCTGGGTTGCAGGCCTCAGGGAAGGTACGATGTTCCTGATTGAAAACCGGGAGATCAGTTTGATCGGACGGAGAAATGCAAGGATATTCAAAAAGGATCATGAGCCCCTTGAACTTGGAGAAATTGATGATTTCCGCTTCCTGTTCAAATAAAAATATTTTTTGCTTCAAATAATATAACTTTGCCTCCCGTTAACTACCCGTGTGAAGGATATTTACTTGATGTAAATGAAACTGGCGGCAAAGATTCTCAAAATAGCATCTATACTTTTTGTTTCAGTATTGGTTTTACTGTTTTCCCTGTCGCTGATTATGCAGAACAAGGTTGCGGGGATCCTTCTGAAAACGCTGAACAATAACTTCTCAACCAAAATAGAAACAGGATCTTACAGGCTCTCCCTTATAAAGAAATTCCCAAAAGCATCTATAGAACTTAAAAATGTGATAGTTCATTCTTCCCCGGATTTTGATCGGAATGCTTTCAGGGGAATCAACACCGACACTCTTCTTACTGCAAAAACAGCATCCATCGATTTCAGGACCATCGACATGCTAAGGGGAACCTATACTTTCACAAAAATAAGTGTCAGATCAGGGAAACTGAACCTCTATACGGATACATCCGGCCATTATAATTACGATCTCTCAAAAAATGAAAAAAAAACGGCTGGTGCCGATAACGTAAAGCTTAACCTGAACAGGATAAATTTATCGGATGTCGGATTCGTTTATAACGACCTGAGGGTTGATCTTGTAATTATGGGAATCTTTAAAGATGGACAGCTTAGGAGCAAAATTAGGGGCAATAATATTGACTTCGATGGAAATTCAAAAGTGATATTTGACCTTTTTCAACTCGGTAGCTTTTCACTTCGGCAAAGTATCCCGGCGGAGCTGGTGGTAGGTCTGAATCAGAATGAAAAGGGAACCTTTTTCAGAAAAAGCACAATGAGGATTGAGAACTGGGATTTTGTGCTTACAGGTTTTGTTGCTGCCGACAATTATCTTGATCTGAATGTCACCGCAGATAATATTGACATCTCAAAAATAACCAGATTCCTGCCTGAAAAATACAGTGAGGCAGCTTCTGCTTACCGTCCTTCAGGGAACCTGAAGTTTAACTGGACCACCAAGGGGAAGTTCACTGCGACTGAAGATGCGCATTATAACATAACTTTCTCTCTTAAAAATGCTCATATCGACAACTCAAGATCTGATCTGAAAATTGAAAATTTTTCGTTTGACGGCGCTTTTACAAATGGCGCTAAAAACAGACCTCTGACAAGTTCATTCAGTGTAACCAATTTTACAACCCGACTCGGTTCGGCCGATTATAAGGGATCATTTTCAGTGTCGGATTTCACAAATCCGAAGACCGAATTTATTTTCAAAGGGAAACTATTACCTGCCGAGCTGCAGGAATACCTTAATCTTAAGAATATCACCAGTGCAAGTGGATCGATCGATATGAACCTTAAATTTTCAGGAAGGCCCGGGAAAAAGGATTCGTACAGGTTTTCTGAGATTTTTAACCTGGATTCACAATCGGAGGTAGTCTTTAATTCAGTAGGGATAAGCTTTGAGAACAAGCAGCTTGATATAAGGGATGCAACGGGTAATTTCATTATCAATGAAAGCACAACTACCGACAATTTCAGGCTAACACTTAATAAACAGAAAATATTATTCTCAGGGAAATTTATGAATTTTCCGGGCTGGTTTACAGGAAATCCTGTGAATCTGCTTGGTTCAGCAACTATATCAGCATCATCGTTCAGACCTGAGCTGTTTATGAACACCTCGGAAGAAAGTGCAAAAAAGAGCAAAGATATTGCTGCACAAGCGCCGCTTTTGCTTCCTGATGATATAAATCTCGATGTTAATTTCAAGGTCGATACTCTTGTATATAAGACATTTGATGCCAGAAATATTGTCGGCACCCTCAGCATCAAGCCAAAAATGTTGAATTTCAGGACCTTCAGCATGAATTCACAAAAAGGCCGTGTCTCCGGGAACGGCCTGGTTGTACAGAACCCCAACAAATCATTTATCGGCAGGGGAAGTTTTTCAGTTGCCGGAGTCGATGTTAATGATTCATTTGTGACATTCCATAATTTCGGGCAGGATTTTCTGAAAGCTGAAAACCTTGCAGGAACACTTTCAGGGAATATTACACTTATTTTGCCGGCCGATTCTTTATTGAATCCTGATATCAGGTCAATTGTAGCGGAAGGGAAGTACATTCTGACTGACGGAGCATTGATTGATTTCGATCCGATCAAGGCATTATCTTCATTCATAGAGCTTTCGGAGCTGGAGAATATTAAATTTGACAGGCTTGAAAATGATTTCTTTATAAGAAATAATATTTTTTATCTGCCCCAGATGGATATTAAATCTTCAGCTGCTGATCTCTCAGTAAATGGAGAGCACAGCTTTGATAATGATTACCAGTACCATGTTAAAATGCTGCTTTCCGAGATCCTCAGCAAAAAAGAAAGAAAAAACAGGAACAATTCCAAGGAGTTCGGAGAGGTTCAGGATGATGGACTCGGCAGGACATCTTTATTGCTTAAAATCGTCGGAAAGGGAGAAGAGGTAAAAGTCAGCTACGATATGAAGGCTGCCGGTATCCAGATCAGGGAGAATCTTAAAAAAGAAAAACAGACCCTTAAAACAATAATTAATGAGGAGTATGGGTTGTATAAGAAGGATTCTGAACCGGTACAAAAAAAGAGTTCACGGCCGAGGTTCAGGATAACATGGGAAGGATCGGATACAACTGCAAAAGAAACGGAGCCTCCGGTTCAAATAAAAGAGAGTTTTTTAGACAGGCTTTTTAAAAAGAAATAGTACTTTTTCACATAAAACAGATAAACACTTGAATATTCTTCGGAACAGAAATAACTGGCAGGTCTTTTTATTTCTATTTGCCATTCTAATTGGTGTAGGATCTCTGATTTATACACAGTTCCTTGTGCGGAGCCTTAAAGCGGAGGAACGTAAAAAAGTTGAAATGTGGGCCGAAGCTACAAGGCTTATCAATAAGGCTGATTCCACGCAGAATCTCGATTTTCTTCTTTCAATAATTGAAAATAACAATACTGTGCCTGTAATTCTGACCGATGGTTCTGACAATATAATAGCTACCAGGAATATTGAACAGGTGAAGATCGAAGATTCAGGGCTAATGGGAGTAAAGCTCGAAAAAATGAAAAGTGACAATGATCCCATAATCATTGACCTTGGAAACGGAACATCGAACAGAATTTACTATAAGGACAGCATCATACTCAGCCAGCTGATGTATTATCCTTTTATTCAGCTTGGATTTATCATCCTGTTTATACTTGCTTCATACCTGGCTTTAAGCTCATCACGCAAGGCTGAGCAGAACCGTGTATGGGTCGGGATGTCAAAAGAGACTGCTCATCAGCTTGGAACACCCACCACTTCGATGTCGGGCTGGATCGAAATTCTCCAGAATAACTATCCCGACAACCCTGTTACAAAAGAGCTTGCACTTGATGTAAAAAGGCTTGAAAAAGTTACGGAAAGGTTCTCAAGGATCGGGTCAAAACCATCTCTTACCCAGGAAAATATAATAAGCCTTATACAGAATTCAGTTAACTACCTGAAAACAAGATCCTCATCAAAAGTGCTGTTTGTTCTGCCTTTTTCAGCTGATGAGGAGATTAATATACCTGTCAACCCCCCCCTGTTCGAATGGGTGATCGAGAATGTGTGCAAGAATGCTATTGATGCAATGGAAGGAGATGGTGAAATCACAATCAGGGTTGAGGAAGCTGAAAAGCATGCAATCATTGATATCTCCGACACAGGCAAGGGGATGCCCAAATCGGCCTGGAAGAAAGTATTCAATCCCGGATTTACAACCAAAAAAAGAGGATGGGGGCTTGGTCTTTCACTGGCTAAAAGAATAATCGAAGAATATCATCACGGAAAGATCTTTGTCAAGTCTTCGGAGATAGGCAAGGGCACCTGTATCAGGATCATGATGAAAACTGGTATTGTCTGATTCTGCCTCATAATACTTAACTCCGTTCCCGGATGAACCGGAAAGATATCGAAATAATGGCACCTGCAGGATCGTATGAGTCGTTGATGGCTGCGATCCAGGGTGGTGCCGATTCGGTATATTTCGGAGCTGAAGATCTTAATATGAGGGCAGCCTCATCGGTAAACTTCACACTTGATGATCTCCGGAACATCGCAAAAATCTGTAAGGAAAACGGCATTAAAAGCTATCTGACCGTAAATGTTGTCGTTTTCGATAATGAAATAGAGCAGATGCACCGGATAATTGATTCTGCTGTTGAAAGCGGGATCTCAGCAATAATAGCATCTGACCTTTCGGTTATAAACTATGCTTTCCATTCGGGAATTGATGTTCATCTTTCGACCCAGCTCAACATTACAAATATAGAAGCACTTAAGTTCTATTCACAGTGGGCTGATGTTGTTGTTCTGGCAAGGGAACTGAATCTTGATCAGGTTAAAAATATCTGTAACAAGATCACTGAACAAAATATAAGAGGACCCCGCGGTGATCTTGTAAAGATTGAAATGTTTGTTCACGGCGCTCTCTGCATGGCAACATCAGGTAAATGTTACCTGAGCCTTCATGAAAACAATATGTCAGCCAATCGCGGGAAGTGTTACCAGACTTGCCGGAGATCATACCTTGTAACTGATAAGGAATCGGGATACCAGCTCGAGATCGATAATGAATATATTATGTCCCCAAAGGATCTCTGCACTATAGGATTTGTAGATAAGCTTATAGAAGCTGGAGTAGCAGTTTTCAAAATTGAAGGAAGGGCAAGATCGGCTGAATATGTTAAAACAGTATCATCATGTTACAATGAAGCTGTTATATCAGTAGCAGAGGGTTCGTACAGCGATGAAAAAATATTGCATTGGAAAACCAGGCTTGCTTCTGTATTTAACCGTGGTTTCTGGGATGGCTATTACCTCGGACAGAGGCTTGGTGAATGGAATACCCGCTATGGGTCATCTGCAACAAAAAGAAAAGTCTATCTGGGAAAAGTCACTAACTATTTTTCAAAGCTTAATGTAGCTGAGATTAAGCTTGAAAACGGAGATCTTGAAAGAGGGGAAACAATACTTATTACAGGACCAACAACAGGCGTGATAGAATTCATAGCAGGAGAGATCCGTGTTGATCTCAAAGAGACAGAGAAAGCATCGAAGGGAGAGTTTTGCTCGGTTAAAATAGATAATGTGATTAGACGTTCCGATAAGGTCTATAAATGGGTCGATGCATAGCTCATCTTTTTATCCTGCCTGCCGCCTCAATCACCAGGCGGGCATTTGTTTCAATATCATCGGTATTGGTATTAATATAACAAATATTTTTATCCTGCTTTTTCCCCAGCCCGAATAAATAGGTTTTGTCGTAATAATGAAGTGTTATCTCAATTGCTTTTGCGTAATCACCTCTCTGTACAGCTTCAATCGCTTCTTTTGTCCTGTCTCCGCCAAGACGCCTGCTTATCTTTGTTATGGTTGATATAAGCACATCTGAAGAGTAGCTTGAATATTCTCCGATAAGTCTCGGAAGCCTGGTTTTGATATCCATCAGAAGTATGATTACAGGATTTTTCTGCATATTCAGGTAAAATTCCTCCGGCATGAATACATTGCCAATGTTCCTGCTTTCGTCCTCGAGCCAGAGAGGCTGATCCGGATCATTCTGTTTCAATTCTTCAAACAGCAGATTGGCAAAAAATTCCGACGATGGCTGGGGAGCTTGTCCAAGAGAACCGAAAGCCGACCCTTTGTGACTGGCAAGTTTTTCAAGATCAACGACCTGGTGACCTTTCTCTTTCAGGTAACCCAATATATGCGTTTTACCGCTCCCTGTTAGTCCTCCCAGGATTATCATATTCCTGTTCACTGAAAGATTCTCAAGGATAAAATGTCTGTAAGCCTTATACCCGCCTTCAAGAATATTTGTTTCAATACCTGCAATGGAAAATAGCCATGCCATGGCTTCAGATCTCATGCCTCCTCGCCAGCAGTGAACAAGAAGCCTGCCCCCTTTCGATATTTTCAGAGCCTTTTCAAGCTTCAGGTGCATTGAGGTTCCTGACAGTTTCAATCCCTCAATAATGGCTATTGCACGTCCTTCCTTTTTATATTTTATACCAACAGCTTCTCTTTCCCTGTCATCGAATAAAGGTATGTTTAAAGCTCCCGGAATATGTCCTGTTCCAAATTCTGAGGGCGACCTCACATCTATTACCGGCGTATTTCCTGCCAGATCAAGAAACGTTTTGATATCTGTTTTAGACTCTGGTTGATACATCATTTTCGTTCAATCATTTTGATTGTCCGGGTAAATAACGCATCAAACTTAATAAGTAATCTTAATTTCTGATGAAGTACCTGGAGAAGAATTTTTTCAGGTCATCTATTCTTACAGGTTTGGGGATAAATTCCCTTATTCCCGAGAGTTCTGCTTTCCTTTTTGAATCGGGCATGTTATCAGCGGTAAATGCCACTATCAGGAGGGTGTTGTCGTACTCGAGGATCTTGCGTGCCGACTCAAAGCCGTCCATCCCTGGCATTATAAGATCCATGAAGATAACATCATATCTGCGGGTTTTTGCCTGTATCAGACCTGCGAAACCATCATCAGCAAAATCGAAAGAGTAACCCAGGCTCTTAAGCATTGTTCCGATAACCTTCTGGTTCATTTTGTTGTCCTCGACTACCAGGATCCTGAGATCTTTTCTCGTTTTCTCCTTTTCGGTTTCAGGGGCAATTTTGTCAGTCTGAGGAAAGCTCATCCTGAGGGTATCATATAGTTCCTTTATATCATAAGGCTTGACGATATAGTGATCGATCCCCATAGTGATACATTTGAGCAGATTGCCTTTTAAATCGTTAGAACTTATCACAATAATTATAAACTCGGCCGACAACTTATTTTCCCAGAGATCCTTTGCAGCTTCAAATCCGTTGAACTCTTTATCATCAAGAATTACAACAAGAGAATATCTGTTTTCAGAATGATTCAGATTTGCCTTTAGCTGGTTTATTGTTGATTTCTGGTAAGAGGTAACTGTAAGTGCCAGGCCAAGCTTATGAAGTGAACCAAGAATTTCCTCGTCACGTGTCTGGGTTCCTGCTATCGCAAGGGTCTTTATCTGTCCGAATGTCATAATGTTTTCAAAATGCAAAGCCTTGTCAGGTTTTTCGTTCGAATAAAGCGTTATCGTGAAATTGATTTTCGTACCCTGATCGCCATCCAGTCCCGAGGGTGAATCAGCATAAAATTCCCCGCCCATAAGATCAACAATCTGCCTGGCCAGGATAGGCCCAAAACCTGATTCATCAGCTTCCTGATGTACTTTCGATTCAATATTAACATATTCGCCGAAAATCTTTTTCAGTGTCGCCTTATCAAAGTATTTCCCTGTATCGTTTAGTTCAAAACCAAGCTGAGTTTTTCCGTCACTTATGCTTTTCAGGTTGCAAGTCAGGCTTATTTGTCCCTTTGCAGTATTTTCGACTGAATGGTTCAGGAAAATAGTCAGTATCTGTCTCAGCCTGTAAGGATCGCCAATTACCTTGTCGGGTACATTTTCATCCACCTTGCAGATAAGGGCAACCTCTGTCCCATCAATTTTTGTCCTGACAAGATCATGGCTGTACATTATCTCTTCCCTCAGGCTGAATGGAATTTCGTCAAGGATCATCCTGCCTGATTCTATCTTTGTAAAATCAAGAATGTCGTTTATGATATTCAACAAAACCTCTGCAGAGCGGCGAAGAAGGCCAAGAACATCCCTGGCCTCGCCAGGAAGCTTTTGCTTTTCAAGGATATCCGTCATCCCGATAATTCCGTTCAGTGGGGTCCGTATCTCATAGCTCATCCTGGCAAGGAATTCAGATTTTGCTGAACTCGCCTTTGCCTCCTGTTTCCTGGCCGATTCGAGCATTGTTACATCAACAAGCATGTCCATTGTGGCATCTTCGCCCTGAAACTTAACAGGAATACTTGTTCTGAACAGAACGATTTCACCGATCTCTTTTTTCAGTATTACAAACTGATCGGGGCTGAATGAGCCTCCCAGATGTTTCGAGAAATAGTTGTTCTCATCGGTAACCGTAGATTCAGGAAATATTTTACCCTTCATTTCGCCTTCGTCCGGATAAGAATATTGCTCAGCAGCTTTTCTGTTTGCCTTTATTATCTCGCGGCTGCCGTTATAAATAATCACTCCGACCGGCATCTCTTCGATCATATTGAACAGCATCTTTTCTGTAGTACCAAGTCTTTCTATTTCAGACCTCTGCTTCTTAAGTTGTTTCAGGAAAAAATAAACAAGGGCCAGAATGACCAGGAGGGTTACAAGGGCAAGAAGAACTGAATTCCTGATAACGTATTTTCTGAAATTATCGGTTGGTGTTGAGAAAACAAGACCGATATTCTTCTGGAGAAGATGTGTTGAATAATATGAGGATATTATCTCCTGTGAAAGATAATCGCTTTCAGCCTTGTGAATAAGGTATTCAGATGCCCCTCTCCCGAGGCCCGAGACGATCTTCCGCATCTCCGAAAACCTGAGTTTTTCTTCGTTGTTATTAAAGACTATGACCCCTGAATCGCTTACCACCCATTGCCACTGGTAGTCCTTTAAATTGAAAGTGTTGAATATCTCTTTAAAATACTTTTGATAGTCAATTTCCACGACAATGTTACCCACGGGGATCTCATCCTTTAAAACAGGAAGATGATATCCATAATTGCGGCCTTCCCTGATCAATTGGACTCCGGACTTGATTTCGCCCTGTACATGAAGCACAAAAATCTGCTCCAGCCAGTTAATGCCGGTCTCATCTTTCTTTAAAGTAAATTCATTTTTGTTGTTATCATAAAGCTTTATCCCTGTTATAAGGTCATCGTATCTTGAGAAGAACAATTTCAACCTTTCGATTGTCCTGCTTCTGCTCTCAGGGTCAGAGAAAAAAAGCGGGATATCGTCTGAAGAGACTATCTGGTTGAGGTCGCTATCGAATCCGTTATTGGTGCTGTCGACAGATAATCCAACAGCCAGGACCTGCCTGTCCAGCAGGGTTACCCTGTAATCAATCTGCTTATTATATAAACCTTTATAATAGATATAATTCACTACTATTATTATCATAAATGCCGATATGACAATAATCAATATCTTCCTCATATTATAAAAGTTGTTGTCAGACCAAGTAAACTAGCTTATGCTAATTAACTCAATTTCACCTGTATTTAGTATTTTCATCATTCAATATACTTAAATAACTTCGGTACCTCAGGGGATCGACCTCCCCCCGGTCCACTGCTTGTCTGACAGCGCATCCTGGTTCATCAAGATGAAGGCAGTTGTAGAAACGGCACTCTTTTGACACTTTGAATATTTCGGGGAAAAAATGGTATATTTCGTTTCTTTCCATATCAACAACTCCAAAGCCTCTTAAGCCCGGAGTGTCAATAGCAAATCCTCCGAATGGCAGTCTGTGCATTTCGGGAAAAGTTGTAATATGTTTCCCTTGTTTATGGTATTCTGATATTTCAGCGGTTTTAAGGTTAAGTCGTGGATTGAGTATATTCAGAAGTGTGGTTTTACCCACACCTGAATTTCCTGAAATCAGGCTTACCTTGTCTTTCATCATTGTGGCAATTTCATCAAGACCGGTCGCCTCCTCTATTGATAACCTGAAGCAATCATACCCTATCCGTGAATAGATTGAAATAAGATGCTCCATCTTTTCAAGTTCATCAGCGCCATACAGATCGGTTTTATTGAAAATGATCCTGGAAGGGATCCTGAACGCTTCAGCAGTAATCAGGACCCTGTCGATGAACTCAACAGGAGTCTGCGGAAGAATTATTGTAGCCATTAAAAGAAGCTGATCGATATTTGCAGCTATTATCTGTGATTGTTTTGACAGATTGGATGCTTTTCGCAAAATATAATTCTTCCTTTCAAGAATCCCTGTGATTATTCCGGTTTTACTGTCGTCCCCGGGATCAATTGTTACTTTATCTCCAACTGCAACCGGGTTTGTAGTCTGCACCTCCTTTTCTCTCAGCTTGCCACGGAGAACACATTCAATTATGTTCCCTGAACCGAGGAGAATTTTGTAACGGCTGCCTACTGATTTTATGACGATTCCGGTTTCCAATAAATAATATTTATAGTAAAAGTATAGATTATTCCTTTTCTATATGAAGATTTTTACCCCCTTTCACTTTCCCCCAAGGGGGAAATGTTGACCAGCTCCTTCCCCCGTGGGGGAAGGTCGGGAAGGGGGTAAGGATTAAAAAACAGGAAATAAGGCTCCAAAAAACATGTAGAGACGTGCAACTTGCGCGTCTCTACAGTAAGTTAAAATATCTGCTAAGAGGATCAATTATCCGAAGCCATCAAAAGGAACGGCTTCATTTCGAAGCTGTGATAGTATGGCCTGAGTCTTTCTGTATTGTAATGTTCGGATACTTTCACGACCTTTTTAGAAGATGTAACGACATCTATAGGAACATTATCATATCTTCCGTTTTTCAGCACTACTATCCTGCCATGCAATCCTTTAAGGATCAAATCGAGCGCTAGGTTACCATAAGCCATTGGTACAATTGAGTCAAGGGCGTCAGGATCACCTCCGCGTACCATATATCCCAGTTTCTGGGTAATTGTGTTAATGGTTTTCCCGCCATTGTATTTAGCTGAGAGCTCTTTGAGCTGATCCGATACAAGATCACCAATACCACCAAGCTTTGCGTGTCCGTATGCATCCTTTTCCTGACCTGCAAAGATCATTTGCCCGCCTTTGAACATTGCTCCTTCTGAAATTAGGACTATTGAGTATTTGCTGGGGTTATGGTTTCTGTCCTCAACAAGCAGCTGTGCAAGCTGATCTATATCAAACTCATATTCGGGGATAACACATCTGTTAGCAGCCCCGGCCATTGTAGGGAGCATTGCGGTAAACCCGGCATACCTTCCGAATACTTCCAGCACGAGAAGTCTTTCGTGTGATCCGGCCGAAGTCCGAAGACTATTGGTCATCTGAATAGTCCTTGTGACACAGGTACTGAAGCCAATGCAATAATCTGTACCAGGAACATCATTATCCATGGTTTTGGGAATTGCGACAACCTTAACCCCTTTTTTGTAAAGATGTACTCCATAGCTTAATGTATCATCTCCTCCGATCGGGATCAGATAATCGACACCAAGCCAGTCGAGGTTTTTAATGACTTCCGGAGTCAGATCGTTTATTTCTGCATTATATGTATCGCGCAAATGGTCAGGGACACTCCCTTTTGTCATATGGCTCGGTCTTGTACGTGAGGTGTGAAGAAATGTACCTCCGGTACGGCCTGCCTTGTTAACTTCATCATCAGTAAGGATCTGATAACAGTTACTATTGTCAGCTTTATTGTCCCTTATAAGTTCAGTTATTCCGGCCCAGCCTCTGCGGAGTCCAATTACTTTAAATCCTTCCCTGTTTGCCCGGATTGTTACCGCCCTTATTGCGGGATTAAGTCCCGGAACATCTCCTCCCCCGGTAAGGATTGCAATCACTCCTTTTGTTTTTTTAACTTCTGCCATGATCTTCTGCTTTTTATTTGAAACCATTGTTTAAAATTTTAAGACCTCTAAAATATATCTTTTTGCCGAATTCAAAAAACAATCTTATTTACCGCCGATCTGCATTTCTGCAACTCTGACAGTCGGAGCTGAATAGCTTCTGTTCATGTCAATATCATTTCCTGTCATGTCGATGGAATTGAGAATATCAAGAGCCCTTCCCGCAATTGTAACACCTTTTACCGGATGAACAATTCTGCCGTCAATGATCCAGAGACCACTTGCTCCTCCACTGAAATTCCCGGTTACCGGATCCACTCCATAACCCGTAACCTCCTTCAGGAGAAGACCTTTTTTTGTGTTTTTTATTATCTCGTCAGGTGTATATCTCCCGGGCTGAAGGTATACTTTATGAGTCCCTATCCCGGGCAGGCTGCTAAAACCACCTCTTGATGCGCTTCCTGTACTTTGAACACCTGCACGCTTTGCTGCATTTGTATTGTAAATGAAGTTTTTGATTACTCCGTTCTCAATAAGAACGATTTTCCTTGTCGGTACACCTTCTCCATCAAAGGGTGCACTTCCGAGACTTTTGGATATTGTTCCGTCATCCACGATCGTTATCAGGGGTGAAGCACACTTCATGTTCATAAAATCCTTCAGGAAGCTTGCTCCCTGAAGTACTCTCTCCCCGTCGAGGGCTGAGATAATTCCGCCGAACAGCGAACGTACTACATCGGGATCAAAAATAACCGCTGCCTTCTGAGTGCTTATCATTACCGGATCAATTAACTCAAGTGCTTTAGATGAAGCAGAAGAGGCGATCTTTTCGAGAGGGAGGAGATCCGAGAAGAATACTCTTGAGCAATATTCGTCACCTGTGTTTTTCTGCTCTCCTTTTTCGGCCACTACCGAAACTCCAAGGGAACATCCTGTGGATTTATAATTCTTCAGTATCCCGTTCGAATTGCCAATAAAGACTTCCGATTCTCCTTCACTGTAGCCGGCTCCCGAACTTTTTGAAATACCCGGACTCTTCATTGCAAGCTTTTCAAGCTCCAGAGCCATTTTTATCTTTTTTTCCATCGGCTCAGCTCTGATCCCGGAATCGTAAAGGTCGGTCACCTGAGTGATCCCTTTGTTGTCAGTAAGGACGTTGTTTTCATCAGTGGTGGATAATTTTGCAAATCCGATTGCCCTTGAAATTGTATCTTCGAGAGATCTGTCACTGAAATCATTACAGTGGCTGAATCCCATTCTGCCACCGGTGAAGACCCTGAATCCTACTCCCTGTGAAGAAGCCTCTTCAATAGTTTCGATCTCTGAATTCAAAACCTGTACCGACAGGTTTCTGCCTGTCTCCAGATAAACTTCCGCTGCATCGGCTCCCAGGCTGATACATTTATTTACGAGTTTTTCTGTCAATTCTATATAATTCATATTCTTTTCTTTTGAAATATCTAAGCTTTGCTACCTCCTACATTTATTCCCCTGATCCTTACGGTTGGCATCCCTGCAGTGACTTCAGCTGCCTGTCCTTTCCCGCATATGCCAGGTCCGAAATCAAGGTCATTACCTACTGCATCAATATTGGAAATAACGTCCATGCATGAACCAATCAGGGTTGCTCCTTTTATGGGGGATGTTTTTTTACCGTTTTCTATTAGGTAAGCTTCACGGCAAGTAAAATTAAACACTCCTGTAACCGGATTTACGCTTCCTCCGCTCAGGCTCTGAACATAGATTCCCTTTTTTGTTGAGGAAAGAATGTCTTCGGGGGCATCTTTACCAGTATCAATAAATGTATTTGTCATTCTCGGGATCGGGATATACCTGAAAGATTCGCGTCTTCCGTTTCCGGTTCGTGCCATCGACAGCTGCTTAGCGCTAAGTACATCTGTCATGAATCCTTTAAGTACTCCTTTTTCGATAAGTATGTTTCTCTGCGCCACGGTTCCCTCATCATCAAAATTTATCGTACCCCGGGAATTAGGTAATGTTCCGTCATCTATCATTGTAAAGCAATCGGCGGCAACTTTCTGTCCCATTTTTCCTGTGAAAGCGCCTATACCTTTTGAGATATTGTCAGCTTCGAGAGGATGACCGACAGCTTCATGGACCAGCACACCTCCCCACCCGTTCTGCATTACAACATCCATTATACCTGCAGGTGCATCTCCGGCAGAAAGCATTGCTATGGCCTCTCTCGCGGCATTTTTTGCCACAGTTTCGGGTGTGACCTGATCAAATATTTCAAAGCCCGAATGGCGGCTTAATCTTTCACGCGACATGTGTCTCGCCTTACCGTCATCGCTCATTGCCTGGACTATGAAGAACAGAAGAGGAAGGTCATCCTTCAGATATAAACCCTCACTGTTGAAAATCACTCTGCTTCGCACCTCATCATTGTAATCAATTTTAGCCATTTTTATTCTGGGATCATAATCCTTTGCAGCCTGATCAGCCCTTCTTATGATCTCAATTCTTTTTTCATCAGCTATCTCGCCAAGAGGCTGCTGAACAGTAATAAATGAGGGACGGCTGGTTACAGAAATCCCGGCAGGAGAAATCTTGTTTCCGCTAGTTGCAACATATGAAGCGACTTCAGCAGCTCTAATAAGCTTCTCTTCAGTTATTTCATCAGTATAGGCATACCCGGTTTTATTACCAGATATTACTCTGACTCCAGCACCCTGACTGATACCATAAAGGCCGCTCTTGAATTTGGATTCTTCCATTATAATCTGACGGGAGATCCTGTTTTCAAGGTATACATCCGCAAAATCACCGCCCTTTTCCAGGGCTTTTGCAATGACTTTTGCAAGAATAGCAGTGTCAATATCCAGTGCTGAAGATGCTTTAACTCCTTTGCTGCACGATACCAGCTGGGCTAAAAGAGCTGGTGTTACTGCAATAAGAACTCCTCCCTTCAGGCTCATTTCAATGAATTTCCTTCGTGGAATATCCCTGACTCTGTCTTTTTCCATTTTCATTTTGATTATCCCGGTTGAATATTTATTTAATTACAAATTCCTTGTTCTTCAGAACACCTCCCCTTGTCGAAAACATACTTGCCTTACCCTTGAGTTCCTGTCGGTTGTAAAGCCTTATTGTAAATAGCGCCTCTGTTACCGTCCCTCCTTGCGTAAAGGGAATATTCTTAGTTGCAATGAAAGCGGGAGATGATCCTTCCATATCATCAAACATACCCCTGCCTGACCTTTCAGGTGTTTTTTTCTTTTCTTCAATTACCTTATACGCTGGCTTGCTTTTTACCCATCCTGTTGTATCAAATTCCAGCTCGATCCTGTCCTCTCTGACTATTTTTACCAGGTGCGCCTGTTTAAGTGCTGTTGGCAGTTTTCCTCTGTTAATAATTCCGATCTTGAGCTGGAAGTCTGCAGAATCCGTCTTATAGGTTTTTATCCTTTTTGTCTCAACCTTCGTCCAGTCAACCTCAGGAAGGTGCTTTATCATTTCGATATTGAACAAGGCCTCATTTTTTACCCATGGTTCAAGATGCTTTGCCGGAGGATTCTGGGAGAAAAATTTCAGATTGAATCCACCCATTTCGATGTCGCCGTAAACAGGATGCCTGGCTGGCTTCCATTCAATAAATCCGGCTCCGTCATTCTCTTCATCATCCCATTTCAGAATGTCTATCTGGTTTGTGTCTCCGTCATTATTGTAATCTTTGAATCTTGCCCCATTCCATATTTCGTCACCATACCAGATTGCTCCATAATACCAATAACCGAAATCAGGTCCATGACCGAAGAGAGGATTGCCGTTCCCATAATCGTTAAATACATCGCCGGCTTTTTTGTACCCCGTAATCTTTCTTCCGATATCATCAAAGATCTTATACCATGCAAGGTCTTCCGGATACATTCTTTCCTCCGAAGGAGAAGTGGATGGTGGTCTAAGATGCATAGGCACACTGGTATCCATCGAATTGACGACAGAAACATTGGGGTGACTCAGCAGGAAATCAACCACAGCCCTTGTTTCGGTCTCGCTTAACGGGAATTCCCCTGAACCACCCTGTGTATATCCCCGGCCGGTCTGTTCTGTTTCAGGCCGCCAGTTCTCAGGGTAATTTCTGTGAAGGTCAAGTCCTCCGATCCCGTCTTCATTTATACGGCCATCGCCGTCATTATCGATCCCTTCTGAAGACGAAAGATATATGCCCTTTCCTGCAGGAACCCGTTTCATTATCCTCCCGGTAGAATCTTTAGGATCAGGGATCAGGTTACCTTTCTTTTCATCCTTCCATCTCATTGTAAGGATCATCCCGTCATTGTCGAGATCATCCGGGGAATCTTCATCAAGAAGCCCGTCGCCGTCATTATCTTCAGGCCTGACAGTACTTCTGTTGCTTTGAGAGGTGTTCAGGTAAAGGTTATGCCCATCGGGATTATTTACAGGCTTTAAATATATTGTTTTTGTATCGAGAAGATGAGTTACTTCAGGATCAGTTCCGTAATGTAAAAGCAGATACTGAGCCATCCACATCACACATTCCGAACTTGTGACCTCACCACTGTGCCTGCCTCCCTCGAAAAAAGCTGCA
This sequence comes from uncultured Bacteroidales bacterium, assembly GCA_963701745.1. Taxonomy (GTDB): domain Bacteria; phylum Bacteroidota; class Bacteroidia; order Bacteroidales; family VadinHA17; genus LD21. The sequence goes on from CAVPBE010000003.1 coordinate 158,417, forward strand.
GGTTTGTCAGTCTCTTTTCCAGTTTTCTTGTTAGTTAATGTCATTTGCAAAAGAGGTCTGCCCTCATAGCTTTTCCCGACCTCATAAAGCTCGACAAGATCAGGGAAATCTTTCTCCCACTTCACGAGCCATGAGTAAATAACGTCCAGTGAATGGTACCTGTCAAACCCAAGTGTGTCAGTTGATTCATACTGAACTCCGTCAAATTTCACCTTGGGGAAAAAACTTACTCCGTGTCTGAATCCGGTAAGTGTATATTGTTCTGTCTTTTTGCCATTTCCTGGTTGCGGACCAGGTCCGCCGCTTTGAGCAAAAAGCAAGGTAGAAATAAGCAGAAAACCGATAATAATGCAGTAATTTTTCATGAGTATTTAACTAGCCCCCCCTTTGGGGGCTGGGGGGTTAACCTCTTTTTGAAATTATCTCCAGTTTTTCGATATTCACAATTTCCATTGTCTTTCCGAAAATCTTGATAATTCCGTCACGTTTGAAATCCGAAAGTGTCCTGATTACATTTGCTGTGCTCATTCCGATATAATCGGCGATCTCTTTTCGTGAAACAGGAATATCGAATACCCTTGATTTGTAAATATCCTTTGTAAAATAGAGCAGAACAAAAGCCACCCGGCCTGCCAGATTTTTCTGCCTTATGTCCAGCGTCTGGCCGATGATCTTATCATTTATTGTCGATATTTTAGTCAGCAGGTTACTTGCAAACCCGCCATTTACAAGGAAAAGTCTTTTAATATAATCCAGCTCAACAGTGCAGACAACAGAGTCCTCAAGTGCCGAAACTGAATATTTGTATTTCTCATCAGAAAATATGCTCATGTTACTGACGAATTCAAATGGACGGGTTATCGTAATAACCTGTTCATCGCCATTAGGAGCCCTTCTGAATAGCTTTACCAGACCTGACTTGAGATATTTGAAATCGGTAATTTTCTCTCCTTCGTGGTTAATTATTTCCCCCTTGCTGTATGAGCGCTCCTGTTTGTGATTGCATAATTCCTGAATGCTTATATCATCGAGTGTAGAAAACACCACATCTCTGAAATCACATTGCTCGCAGACGCATATGCTGATTTTTTTATCCACTCCTGTGAGTTTTTCACAAAGTTATTATTTTCCCGATTACTTTAATATCGCATTATTTGTTTTATTTGGAAATTTGAACCTACTTTGGTGACAGGATTTCCTTATCCCGTAACTGATTAAAGCAAAATGATTTACAGGACTGATTATCATATACATTCATCTTTCAGCGATGGCAGGGCTGCCCCTGAAGATTATATTCCAGCTGCAGTCGCTGCAGGTTTACAAGAGATTGGTTTCTCTGAACATCTTACACTTTTCAGGGGATCGCTCGACTGGAGCATGGATGCTTCTGATGTTAAACCTTATCTTAATCATATAAACAGTCTTGTCCGGAACGTCTCTGGCATTAAAGTAAGAAAAGGACTTGAAGTTGATTTCCTTCCAGGAAAGGAAAAAGATATCTGGTCGCTCCTGAAAAAAACGAAACTTGATTATGCAATCGGATCAGTTCATTATCTCGGAGATTTCCCGGTTGATACGGGTCCCGAATTCTATTATGGAAGAAATTTTGATAATCTGTTTGAAACCTATTTTGAACAGGTGATTGCAGCCGCCGCATCAGGGCTCTTTGATATTATAGCACACTGCGACCTTATCAGAATTTATGGCTTTAAACCATCAGCTGATCCGGAAATCCTTTACAGGAAACTGGCAAAAAGTTTTAAAATTCATGATGTTGCATTTGAGATCAACACAAATGGAAGGAACCGGCCTATCGGTGATTTCTATCCCGACAGAAAATATCTTAAGATCTTCAGGGAAGAAAACGTCCCGGTGTGTGTCAATTCTGATGCTCACATGCCAGCAAGAGTGGCACAGCATTTTGATGAAGCATATGAGCTCCTGAAAGGCGCCGGCTATACAGAAATGGCTGTATTTGAAAACAGGGAAAGGTTTATGATACCGTTCTGAATTTTTATTACGTGTATGTTTAATACTTAACCTAACAACTCTATGAAAATAAAAATCATTATATTCTTGTTCTGCTACTCCTTGATCCTGGCTGTCCAAAGCTGCAATCCGCACCATGAGAACAAAATAAGAACAAATGGTCAGGAGGTTGTAACTTTCGCTGCATTGCCTTTTTCCTTAACTGATGTTAAGCTCCTTGAAGGACCTTTCAAACATGCAATGGACCTGGATGTAAAAACTCTGATTAATTATGAACCCGACAGACTTCTGGCCAAATTTTACACCGAAGCGGGATTGAAACCAAAAGCGGAGCATTATAAGGGTTGGGAAAACGAAATGCTGGCAGGTCACAGCCTTGGACATTACCTGAGCGCCTGCTCAATGATGTATCAGTCAACCGGTGATTCTCTCTTCCTGAAACGGGTCAATTATATTGTTGACGAGCTCACCAGATTGCAGGAAGCAGACGGGGAAGGGTATATCGGAGCATTCACAAACGGGAAAAAGATTTTTGAAGAGGAGGTTGCAAAGGGCAATATTCGTTCCCAGGGATTTGATCTGAACGGAATCTGGTCTCCGTTCTATACACACCATAAAGTGCTTGCAGGATTAAGGGATGCATACAGGTTATGCGGAAACAGGAAAGCGCTTGAGGTTGAGAAACGGTTTACCGGCTGGATCGAAAAGGTAGTTTCACAATTAAATGATGAACAGGTACAGAAAATGCTCCGATGTGAATATGGGGGAATAAGTGAAACATTCGCGGACCTTTATGCTGACACGAAAGATGAAAAATATATGAAGCTTTCAGGGGTGTTTTACCAGAAATCATTTCTCGATTCTATGAAGGCCAGAAAGGATATCCTTCCAGGAAAACATGCGAACACAAACATTCCCAAGCTTATTGCCTTATCGAGAGTATATGAGCTTACCGGTGATACTGACGCCAGAAAAGCAGCAGAGTTCTTCTGGGAAAGGGTTGTCAATCATCATTCATACGTTACAGGCGGCAACGGGAATAATGAATATTTCGGTCCCGCCGATAAACTCAGGGACCGGCTCGATGAGGGCACAACTGAATCGTGCAATGTGTACAATATGCTGAAACTCTCGGAGCATCTTTTTGAATGGGAAGCGAGGGTAAATGTCGCGGATTTCTATGAAAGAGCTTTGTTTAACCATATCCTGGCTTCACAGAACCCGAATGACGGCCATGTTGTTTACAACCTGTCGCTCGACATGGGCGGATTCAAGGCTTTCCAGGATCCCGAAGATTTTACTTGCTGTATCGGAACCGGCATGGAAAACCATTCAAAATACGGAATGAACATCTTTTACCATGGGGAAAATGAATTATATGTTTTTCAATACATCGCATCAGAGCTTTCCTGGAAAGAGAAAGGGATGAAGATCGTCCAGAGGACCAGATACCCTGAAGAGCAGGGATCAATCCTGGAATTTACATCTGAAGATCCTGTGAGACTTGCAGTAAAGCTCAGGTATCCTTCCTGGGCCAGGAACGGCATGGAGGTACTGATAAACGGAAAAATAAAACAAACAAAGCAGGAACCTGGCAGCTTTGTAACTGTTGAAAGAACCTGGAAGAGTGGTGATGTTCTCGAGGTGAAACTTCCATTTTCGCTCAGGCTCGAATCAATGCCCGACGACAGCAGCAGGGTTGCTGTAATGTATGGCCCGCTTGTTATGGCAGGAGATCTTGGACCACTTGATGATTCAGTATCAAAAGATCCGATGTATGTTCCTGTGCTTATGACAGAAAAAAGGGATCCTTCCGAATGGCTGAAACCAGTCGATGGCAAGGTGAATACTTTCATAACTATCAATACAGGAAGGCCGAGGGATGTTGAACTTAAGCCGTTCTATACTTATTACGACCGGAGATATACTGTTTACTGGGATCTTTTTGACGAGGCGGGATGGAAAGCCCGTGAAGAAGAATACATAGCCGCTGTCGAAAAACACAGAAAAATCAAAGAAGCAACAATTGATTATGTTCAGCCCGGAGAAATGCAGCCGGAACGGGAACATAATCTAAGGGGAGAAAAGACTACGCCCGGAATTTTCAGGGAGAGAGCCAACAGGGAATCCAGGAGCGGATGGTTTTCTTTCGATATGAAATTAAAGCCTGATCTGGCCTCAGCCCTGGTTGTTGAATACTGGGGCGGTTTCCCCGGAGCGAAAACCTTTGATATCCTGGTAAATGAAAAACTGATAGCAACTGAAAATATCTCTGGTAAAAAGGATGGCCAGTTTATAAATATTCAGTATGATATCCCTGAAGTGATCTCACGTGGTAAGTCATATGTGACAGTGAAATTTCAGGCACATCAGGGCAATATGGCCGGGCCGGTATTTGGAGTGAGAACAATAAGTATTGAGCCCCCAACCCCCTGAAGGGGGCTAAAACAGGGAATAGAACCCCCCTTTAGGGGGCTGGGGGGCGATTACATGCCCAAAATATGCTCAAGGAATATTTTAATCCCTATTGCAATCAGGATTAGACCACCAATTATCTCTACCTTATTCCCCAGCCTTTCCCCTGCGGATTTGCCAATCCTGATCGCGATCATGGAGGCCAGAAAGGTGACGATTCCGATAATCACAGCCGAATACCAAATCTTTATGCTCAGCAAAGCAAAGCTTATTCCCACTGCAAATGCGTCAATGCTTGTACCGATTGCCATTGAGATAAGGGTCATTGGATTTGTGTAATCTCTTATTTCATTATCGTCTTTTTTCCTGATTCCTTCAATTATCATTCTGATCCCAAGCACTGAAAGAAGAATTAAAGCTACCCAGTGATCAGCTGTTTTCATTATATCGCTGATGAATGAGCCTAAAAAATATCCGGTTACAAGAAGTCCTGACTGGAAAAAAGCCATTACAATGGCAAGCCTGACAGCATGTTTGAAAATGATCTTGTTTTGAATAACACCATAAGAAAGGGAAACTGCAAAGGTGTCAAACGACAATCCAAGAGCAACAGCAACAATAGTGATAAAATCCATGAAATTTGAGTAAACTGGGCAAATATAATATAAAACATCCTTTTGCAGATTTGTTAACTGAATGTATATATTTGATCACATAAAATATTGCAGGCATGAGAACTGTGATCCAGAGAGTGAACAGGGCATCTGTTTCAATAAATAATCAGAAGAAATCGGAGATCGGGTCCGGAATACTTGTACTTCTGGGAATTGAAGAATCTGATGACCAGAATGATATTGAATGGCTCTCCAGCAAGATTGTACAGCTCAGGATCTTTAACGACAGCAATGATGTTATGAATTTATCGGTTCTTGATACTAATGGCAGTATAATGGTTATAAGCCAGTTCACTCTCCATGCCAAAACAAAAAAGGGAAACAGGCCCTCATATATAAGGGCAGCACATCCCGACATTGCCATTCCGGTTTATAACAAATTCGTCAGCAAGCTTTCAGCCCTCCTGGGTAAAGATGTTGCAACAGGTGAATTTGGAGCCATGATGCAGGTGGAACTTGTTAATGATGGTCCTGTAACAATAATTATTGATTCAAAGGAAAAGGAATAAAGATCCCTTTGTAAAATATTTAAATTGTGCCATGAACGAAATCCCTGAAATTGCTTCCGAAAAGAGTCTCAAACGATCGGTTATGATTGTCGCTGCCTTTGCTGCATTTTTAACTCCGTTTCTTGGCTCTGCAGTTAACCTGGCATTGCCTGCTATCGGCAAAGATCTTAATGCCAGTGCTATCGGGCTCGGATGGGTAATAAGCAGCTTCATTCTTTCATCGGCAATGTTCCTTATGCCGTTCGGGCGGATGGCTGATATAATTGGCAGAAAAAAAGTCTTTTCGGCCGGCATCCTGCTATTCACTATTTCAACTTTTCTTATTGTCTTTTCCTGGAGCCTGCTTTCACTTATAGTTCTCAGGATCCTTCAGGGAATCTCCGGAGCAATGATTTTCGGCACCAGCCTTGCTATCATTACTTCTGTCTTTCCTGTCGGAGAACGCGGAAAAGCTATGGGAATAAACATTACTGCCGTTTATCTCGGATTGTCAGCTGGTCCCGTAATCGGAGGCTTGCTGACCCAGTATTTTGGATGGCGGAGCATCTTCGCATTCCTTGTTCCTTTTGGCATAGCTTCGCTTATACTGATAAAAACCAGGATTAAAGCTGAATGGGCTGAATCAAAAGGAGAAAAATTTGATTGGCCGGGGTCAGCTATTTACGGCGTTGCACTTTTTGCTTCTATGTACGGATTCTCAAGGCTCCCATCAGTCACAGGCTGGATATGCCTGATAACAGGAACTTTGCTGTCAGTTGTTTTTATACTTTTTGAGAAGAGAGTTTCAAATCCCGTCTTTGATATTCGCCTGTTGATCAGAAACAGGATATTTGCTTTTTCGGGACTGGCCGCACTTATCCATTATTCAGCAACAAGCGCAACAGGTTTCTTCATAAGTCTCTATCTTCAATACCTTAAAGGATTTGACGCCAGAACTGCCGGTTTAATAATGATCTCACAGCCTGTTGCCATGACGCTTTTGTCGCCAATTGCCGGAAGGCTGTCTGATAAATATAATCCCGGGATCATAGCATCAGCCGGTATGGGTCTGACTGCAGCCGGGCTTATATGTTTGTGCTTTATAACATCTGAAACACCAGTGTATGTAATTGCGGCACTTCTCCTCATAATGGGAATCGGGTTCGGCCTTTTCTCCTCGCCCAACTCCAATGCCATTATGAGCTCGGTTGAAAAACGTCATCTGGGAGTGGCTTCCGGAGTGGTGGGTACAATGAGAATGGTTGGACAAATGCTTAGTATGGGTATTGCCATGATGCTTATTGCTCTTTTTATCGGTAAACAGACAATCAATCCCTTAACTTATCCAGGACTGATATCAGGAATGAGACTGGGGTTTGTGATCTTCTCCATTCTGTCAATTCTGGGTATTTTTGCTTCTCTGGCCAGAAACAGCAATCCAGCTGATAACATAAAATCATAAATTAATTAATTATGATAACAAAAAGCATTAAATTGAACCCGAACTTTTATTAATGCAATACCTGAAAGATTTAACAAACGGAAGGTCATATGACAAAGCTATATCAGAAACTTATTAAACAGTGCCCTTCAGAAACTGAAATCAAGAAGGGCCTGAAAACTGCAGGTTCATTTACAATGGAAAGTCCTGATAAACATCTTCTGATGAATATCCTGAACTCTATTGACCTGACCAGTCTGAATACAACAGATAACAAAAGTCAGATACTTCGCCTGACAGGAAAAGTAAATAGTTTTTCGGGCAGGTTTACGAATATCCCCAATGTTGCAGCAATTTGTGTTTATCCAAATTTTGTTCCGGTTGTTAAAGAGAAGCTTACTGTTAAAAATGTAAAAATAGCCTCAGTTGCAGGAGGGTTTCCATCATCACAGACGTTCAGAAGCATAAAAGTTGCCGAATGCAAAACGGCGGTTGATGAAGGAGCTGATGAGATAGATATTGTAATGCCTGTCGGCGCTTTTCTCGGGAATGATTTTGAGATGGTTGCCGGGGAAATCAGTGAAATCAAGGAGGCCATGGGAGAAAAGCACCTTAAGGTTATTGTTGAATCAGGTTTGCTCGGAGACAACGAACAGATATTCAAAGCATCGATGATTGCAATGGATGCCGGTGCAGATTTTATTAAGACCTCTACCGGAAAAACTTCCATTTCGGCCACTCCGGAAGCAGCTTTTATAATGTGCAAAGCCATTATGGATTTTTATACAGAAACAGGAATTAAAGTTGGATTTAAAGCTGCCGGTGGGATCGTTACCTCTGCAGATGCCCTGACTTACTACAACATTGTAAGAAGCTGCCTGGGGGAAGAGTGGCTGAATAATAAACTTTTCAGGATAGGGGCAACCAGGCTTGCAAATAATATCCTTGCTGACATATCAGGTACCAGGAATGATTATTTCTGATCATTCTGTTATCTATAAAACTTACCGGATAAATTTAATAATCATTACTTTTGTGGTCTATTCCGCAAAAAGGTTATGATTACAGGCTTCGATATACAGGACACAATCAGGCCAAAGCTTGTTATCCGGATAAATACTGATAAGCTGCTACCCGATTCAGTATTCCGGAAGCTTGATAAAGCCCCTGCACATATCAGGTATGCGGATTCAATAAACAAGTTAAAGAGATTCTCTAGATTACCGGAAGTATCGATAACCGATACAACTTCTGTTTGCGCAAGGAACAGCATAGCTGATTTCACTATGTATGATTCACTTGGTTTTGTAAGAAATATTGACCAGCTTCCTCCGGTATTTTTTCCCTACCATATTGCCGATAAGACCTCTACCTGTAACTCATGAACGCAGGATAATTGTGATTAATGAGCTGAGGGAGGGAAAGGACCTGCCACGGAAGCCTTTTAATCACGACTGGATTATTGCCATTGTGTTTCTTGCCGCTTATTTGTGGCTGATTGTGGGGACAACCACAAGAAGCATTTTTCCTGAGCTTATAAGGTTTATTCTTTTCCGTGGCATTAATGAATCTTCTGCACGTGATACCGGGTCATTGTTCACCTGGCAGTCGACAGTTCTGAATTTTATTTCATTCACGGTGATAGGATTGTTCATTTACTGTGCAGCCGACTTATACGATATTATTCCTGCCGGGGTTTCTCCATTTCTGTTCATGCTTATTTCACTGAGCCTTGTGATCTTTGCGATCACTTCAAGGCATTTTATCTGCCTGGCAGCCGGAAATCTTAGTGGAGAATCAGAGTTATTCAAGGAATACCTTATTAATGTTTATCAGTCATACAGATACAGTGCAGTAATCGTTTTTGCTGTGGTTGTATTGCTGGTTTATACCGTTTTCCTGCCTGCCGGTGTCTTTTTCATTTCAGGAGTTATAGTGTTGTTATCTTTTATTTAATGCGTATTTTCAGGCTGTTTTTAATTTTTATGAAGAGGAATATTTCAGTATTGTATTTGATTTTGTACCTTTGTGCGCTGGAAATTTTACCAGTTCTGATTTTAGTGAAATATTTCACTGGCCTCGATTTATAATGAGAAGTGTTACCCGAAAAGTAAAACTTAATCTGTAAAGAATTGAAAATTAAAAAGATTTTAGTATCGCAGCCAGAGCCGAATAATCCGAAATCTCCCTATTTCGATCTGGCAAAAAAATACAATCTTAAAGTTGAATTTAAACCTTTTGTTCAGGTCGAAGGAGTTTCTTCAAAGGATTTCCGTCAGCAAAAGATCAATATTCTTGATTTTACTGCAATAATTTTTACAAGCAAAACCGGGATAGATCATTTTTTCAGGATCTGCAATGAACTCCGCATTGTTGTTCCTGATACAATGAAGTATTTTTGCATTACTGAAAACGTTGCTTTTTATCTCCAGAAATATATTGTTTACAGAAAACGCAAGATCTTCCATGGAAAGTCAAAATTCCAGGATCTGATTGATATGATAATCAAGCACAGGGATGATAAATTCTTCGTTCCACTTCCTGAACCTCATAATGCAGAAATTCCTGAAATCCTCGATAATAACAATATTAAATACACTATCGGGACACTCTATAAAACCATTAGCAACCATTTCTCCAATTTCAGCGAATTCGATTATGATATCCTGGTATTCTACAGCCCTTCAGGTATCAAATCGCTGAAAGAGAATTTTCCTGATTTTGTCCAGGGGGATATCAAAATTGCTGCTTTCGGGCCAACAACTGCAAGTGCTGTCGAGCATGAAGGACTAAGACTTGATATTAATGCCCCCAATCCAAAAGCTCCCTCAATGACCATGGCCCTTGATGATTTTCTCAAAGAGCACAACAAAAACTGCAGGTAAAAATAATCAGCATATCGGTTCGCTCCGGTCCCGGCGTAAGCTAAGGTGAATCCCGGGGATAATTGATTTTGAGATGAACAAAGGTGAGAGGCAGACATTCGGCAAGAATGAAAGGCTTTGCAGGACTAAACTGATCGATGAAATATTTGAACACGGGAGTGTTTTCCATACATCTCTGTTTAAAGTGGTCTGGATTATAAGCAATGTCAGCCTGCCGTCAAGGGCTCAGGTGGCTGTAAGTGTACCGAAAAGGAATTTCAGGTTAGCGGTTACCCGGAACCTTATAAAAAGAAGAATACGGGAAGCTTACCGGAAAAAGAAATACCTCCTTTACCGCCTGCTGGAATCAGAAAATATTCAGGTAACTTTTATTATTATCTACAGGCACGATACTGTCGCCGAATTTAATGTCATTGAAAAGTCAATCGGAGAATTGATTGAAAAACTTAGTGACAATATCCTGAAGAAGCAGAATAAAAGTTAAAATTGTTTTAAATATTTCAATGCCAGCTTCATTGCCGGATTTTCTTTTTAATTTCGCACTTCATATTTAAAGATGCTTTTTATGAAAAGGATACGTTCAGCAAGAATACTAATTGTGACCATTATACTGATAGTCGCAGGGGTCAGTGTTTCATTTCTTTCCACTCAGGAGACACGGGACTTCAGGATTGCTAAAAACCTTGATATATTTCTGACTCTTTTCAGAGAGCTGAATACATTTTATGTGGATGAACTGACTCCCGACAAACTTGTTAAAACGGGGATCGACAATATGCTCAAAACCCTTGATCCTTATACCGTTTATTATCCCGAATCAGAAGGCGATGAGGTGGCCTTTATGACAACTGGCAAATACGGAGGTATAGGTTCTCTTGTAAGGGGCGGCGGTGAATATGTTGTAATATCTCTTGTCTACAAGGGATTTCCTGCTGACCTTGCCGGAATCAAAACAGGCGACATTCTTAAAAAAGTTGATGGAGTCTCTTTAAAGGGGGTTGATACAGATGTCGTAAGTGAAAAACTTAAGGGAAATCCCGGAACATTGATAAATCTTACCATAGAAAGAAATGGTAAGGAAATGGATTTTGCTGTCAAAAGAGAGAAAATTGTCGTTCCGACCGTTCCCTATTACGGGATAATTGATCCGGGAACAGGCTACATAAGATTTACAAGTTTTACCCAGAATAGCACTGATGATGTCAGGAAAGCTCTGATTGAACTAAAAAACAAAAATGCCAGGCAGATAATCCTTGACCTCAGGGGAAATCCCGGGGGTCTTCTTACCGAAGCTGTAGAAATAGTAAACCTGTTTGTGGGCTCCGGAAATGAGATTGTTTCAACAAAAGGAAAGGTAAAGCAGTTCGACGAGTCTTTTAAAACAACAAAATCGGCAGTTGATGAAAAGATTCCGCTTGCTGTTTTAATAAACAGGGGTTCTGCATCAGCTTCCGAAATAGTGGCGGGAGCAGTCCAGGATCTCGACAGGGGTATTATTGTCGGCCAGAGGTCCTATGGGAAAGGTCTTGTGCAGATAACCCGCCCGCTTAGCTATAACACCCAGCTGAAGGTCACAACTGCAAAATATTACATCCCCAGCGGACGGTGCATACAGGCCCTCGACTTTTCGCATCCCAACGAGGACGGAAGCGTGGGAATAATACCTGATTCGCTTATTTCGGAATTTAAAACCAGAAACGGAAGAGTTGTAAAGGATGGAGGTGGAATTACACCTGATATAGAGATAGCTCCTGAACAGCTGAGCCAGATCACCACCGAGCTTTTCTATCGTAACTATATTTTCGATTTTGCAAACGTATATTACTGGATGCATCCCGGAATTAAGACAGTTGAGAATTTTAAATTCACTGACCAGGATTTTACCGATTTTAAAAATTATCTGGCAGGCCGTAAATTCTCATACCGAACAATCACCGAAATCACTTTGAATGAGCTTATAGCCAATGCAAAGAAAGAAAAGTACTATGATACCCACAAGGAGATTTTTACAGAACTCCAGAAAGAGCTGAACCATACTCTTGACAATGATCTAAATACATTCCGTAGTGAAATTACAGGGCTCCTTGAGGACGAGATCCTGGGCAGGTATTTTTACGAGGAAGGGGCAATTGCCTGGACAATTAAAACTGATGAACAAGTTTTAAAGGCAGTTGAGATCCTTAATAAAAGCCAGGATTATAATTCAATCCTTCAGGGCAAAAAGGGATCAATTATGATTACTCATGAAACTCAAAGTCCCGCAATTAAAGCTAGCCTTGTTGATATGTCTTACAGTGAAGTGAATATTTAGTAATTATTCATTCTCCCTCCACTGACCGGAGTTATCTTCAAGTATCTCCTTTTTCCAGATAGGAAGCTTTCCCTTTATAAGTTCAACTGCTTTTGCACATGCCCGGGATGCATGATCCCTGTGACCAGCAGAAACCATTACAAGAAGTGATATTTCTCCGGCTTTTACCAGTCCTTTTGAATGAATAATATCAATTGACTTTACATCGTCGAACTCTGACAAAATAGATTTATATATTTTGTCAGCTTCCCCTATTACCATCTCCTCGTAGGCAGAATATTCTATGGCTCTGACATATTTGCCATCGGAGAGGTCTCTTCTGACCTGTCCGACAAAGAGCGAATGAGCCCCGCAATCTTGATTTTGTCCGCCTTTCGCAACCAATTCTGAAATTGCGCCGGGCATTACAGGTCCGTTGATTAAGTGCATTTTGATATAGTTTTTATTACTACTGGAACTGTTTCTTTATCCTCCTGCGAAGGGCGGTAAATATGCAACCTCATCATCCTGCCTTAGCAGCGGATCTTCATTAACTATTTTGTTATTGACGGCTATCCTGAAACTATAGTGCGTTATCTCAGGAAAATCATCGTTGACCCTATGCTTCAGATCATTGAATGATTTGATATCCCTGTAATGCTTCCGTGTGGTGCCTGTCACCTCTGCAAGAACACCGAAGAATAATACGCTAATTTCCATATTAAATATTTATCCCATTCCTCTATTTTGCCCCCCCCCTAAAGGGGGCAATAATTTGATTACATCTCAAAGTCCCCCTTTAGGGGTAATCAGGGGGCGGAATCAGTGTGCCTCCAGCCAGTTTTTGCCGGTTCCGCAATCAACCTTCAGAGGGACATCAAGTTTTAAGGCATCGGACATTTCATGAACAACCATTTTCTTTATTCTTTCCATCTCACCGGGAACAACCTCAAAGATAAGCTCATCATGAACCTGAAGTATCATTTTTGAGTCATAACCTTCATTTTCCAGTTTCCCGTGGATTTTAACCATTGCAATTTTAATTATATCGGCTGCTGTCCCCTGTATGGGTGCGTTGATGGCATTTCGTTCGGCATTTCCCCTTACAACCTGGTTCCGTGACAATATATCTCTGACATACCTCCTCCGGCCCAGCATTGTTGTTACATATCCAAGATCCCTTGCTTTTCTTATACTGTCATCCATATATTTCTTCACCCCCGGGTATGAATTGAAATACCCATCGATAAGATCTTTTGCTTCTTTGCGTCCAATTGTAAGCCTTTCGGAGAGCCCGTAGGAAGAGATTCCGTAAATAATTCCAAAATTGGCTGTTTTAGCCCTGCTCCTCATCTCTCTTGTAACATCCTTTATTTCAACGCCAAAGATCTTGGAGGCCGTAGCGGCATGTATATCGTTCCCCGAAAGGAAATCGTCTATCATGTTCCTGTCTCCACTCAGGTGAGCCATAAGTCTCAGTTCGATCTGCGAATAATCGGCAGACAGGAAAAGTTTCCCTTCCTCCGGGACAAATGCTTTTCTTATCTCCCTTCCCCTCTCATCCCTTACGGGAATATTCTGGAGGTTTGGATTATTAGAGCTAAGCCTGCCGGTTGAGGCAACTGCCTGGTTGTATGAAGTGTGAATCCTTCCGGTTTTTTTGTCAACCAGCTGTGGCAGTGCTTCGACATAGGTTGACAGGAGCTTTTTAAGTCCACGGTATTCAAGCACTTTATCTATTATTGGGTGCCGACCTGCGAGCCTTTGCAAAATTTCCTCACTGGTATTGAACTGTTTAGTTTTTGTAACCCTTGCCTTGTCATCGAGTTTCAGACGGATGAACAGAATATCGCCAAGCTGTTTTGGAGAAGAGATATTAAATTCGGTTCCCGCCAGTGTGAAAATCTCTGTTTCAAGTGAGATAATATCCTCACGAAGGCCGGTGGAAATTGCCTTCAGATTCTCCTGGTTCAGCCTGACACCGGCTCTTTCCATATCTGCCAGCACTCTGATAAGAGGCATTTCTATGTCATCAGCAAGGTCTGATAATCCTTCGGACCTTAACCTGGGCTGAAACACTTCCTTAAGCTGGTATGTCACATCAGCATCCTCAACTGCATATTCTTTTATCTGTTCAACAGGAACAGAACGCATATTCTTCTGATTAACCCCCTTCTCCCCGATCAGGGATTCTATGTGAACCGGGCTGTAAGAGAGATATGTTTCTGAGAGAAGGTTCATGTTGTGCCGCATATCAGGCTCGAGAAGGTAATGAGCAATCATTGTGTCAAACAGACTGCCTTTCACCTCTATACCGTAGTTTGCAAGGACCTGGATGTCAAATTTCATATTCTGACCTATCTTTCTGACGCCCTGATCTTCAAAAACGGGTCTTAGGATCGTAAGCTTTTCTATGGTTTCTTCCCTTGATCCGGGGAAATGAACCAGAAAGCCCGAACCCTTTCTCCATGAAAATGAAATAGCAACCAGTTCTGAATCGAGGGGATTTATGCTTGTTGTTTCCGTGTCAAAACAGATCTCATCCAGTTTCATTGCCTTAAGGACAAACTCCTCCAGTTCTTTTTGTGTCTCAATAACAAGATATTCATGAGGAACCGATTCGATTGTTGATTTTTCAACCAGGGGCGAAACCTGATCATTATCAAACAGAGTGCCCTGAGCTGAGCCGGGTTGAGAAATTAGAACAGGTTCCGACCCTGCCGGTTTTCGGCTCTTTTCTATTCCATTAAGGATTTCGGCAGCAACAGTCCTGAATTCAAGTTCATTAAAAATGCTTTTCAGTTTTTCGGGGTCAGCTGTTTCAAGTATAAGTTCATTTTCATTAAGGTCGACCGGGACATTTAGATCTATTGTTGCCAGCTTTTTTGAAAGTTCAATTTGTTCTCTGTTATTCTCGATGATCTCTTTCAGCTTGCCTTTAAGCTGATCGGTGTGCTTGAATAGTTCTTCAACAGATCCATATTCTGATATCAGTTTCATTGCTGTCTTGGGTCCGACCCCGGGAGCGCCAGGGATATTATCAGCCGTGTCGCCCATAAGAGCAAGAATATCAATTACCTGTTCAGGCTGCTGAACTGAAAACTCTCGTTTCACTTCATCAACTCCCCATTTAACTGATTCATTCCCGCTCCTAGAGGGTTTGAACATGAAAATATTGTCGGAAACAAGCTGTGCAAAATCTTTGTCCGGTGTCATCATATAGGTTTCAAATCCTTTCCGGGAAGCTTTCTTGGCCAGGGTTCCGATAACATCATCGGCTTCAAAGCCCGGATAATCGATTATTGGTATTTTATAAGCTTCAACCAGTCTTTTGATATAGGGGACAGCCTTTTTTATATCCTCCGGAGTTTCATCACGGTTAGCCTTGTAGTCTTTGAACATCTCATGCCTGAAGGTCGGAGCTGCAGTGTCAAAGACTACAGCAATATGAGTAGGCTTTTGCTTTTGAAGGACCTCTCTGAGAGTCAGGAGAAATCCGAAAATTGCAGATGTGTTCATCCCCTTTGAAGTGATCCTGGGATTTTTTATGAATGCATAGTACGAACGGAAAATGAGAGCGTAAGCATCCAGTAGAAAGAGTCTTTTTGGTTGATTTTCTGACATATTGAGTTTATTCATTATCCGAAGCATGCCATTCAGCATAAGAGGTGGCCGTTTCATAAAGCTTTAAACTATGCAGGGTGACGTTCCCCGGGAGTTGTTTCTTTATCCTTGATGCGAAATCTGCAACCAGGTTCTCACAGGTAGGCTGGTATTCCGTAATGACAGTGTTCCCGAACATCGTTTTAAATACTTCCAGTTTCTCCCTGTCATAATTCCCGGAGACGGTAAGAGCATGGTCGAATATATTTATTATCTCTTTTTTCACAATATTCTTAAGATCAGTAAAATCTATAACCATTCCGTTTTTAGGATCTTGCAGATCTTCAGAAGGAATACCTGAGAGTGTAACAAAAAGCCTGTAAGAGTGGCCATGAACGTTCCTGCAGGGTCCGTCATAATTCCAAAGGGCATGAGCCATTTCAAATGAGAATTCCTTTGTTATCCTTATAAGTGTTGCCATTGATTTGTTTCAAATAAACAATCACAAATTTAACCAACTTCCCTTAATAAAGCTTTTTTAAACCCTCTTGTTAAGGCAATAATGCAATATTTAACATGTTATTAACAGGATGCAGATAAATTCGTATCTTTGCAGTTTATTACAAAATTTAAACAGGAGGTGCAGATGAAAGAAAATAATATCCCGCTTACTTTTCCTGCATTATTCAATGAGACTGTACGTAAATACGGCAGTCATAACTCTTATGCTTTCGTAGGTGAGAAGCCAAAAACCTGGAATGAATCCTCAAAAGAGATCAGTTCCCTTATGGCTTTTCTTGATATAGCAGGTATTAAACCCGGAGATAAAGTAGCGCTTCTTAGCAATAATATGCCAAACTGGAGTTCAGCATTTTTTTCAATAACCTTCATGGGAGCTGTTGTTGTACCGATTTTACCTGATTTTTCAGCAACAGAAGTCGGGAATGTTCTGAGCCATTCGGGAGCCAAAGCAATCTTCGTTTCGTCATCACAATTGCCAAAGCTGGAAGGGTATAAATCCGAGGAGCTTAAGACCGGAATTCTTGTTGATGATTTTTCTGTAATCTTTTCTCATAGCAAGTCTCTTGTTTATGATCCTACAGGATTTCCTGAAAAAAAATACGATGTTGCCGAAGATGATCTTGCATCAATTATCTATACATCCGGGACCACCGGCCGCTCCAAGGGTGTGATGCTTACTCACAAGAACATTTCTTTCAATGCCGTGAAGGGTATGGTTATTCAGCACATTGATGAAAATGACAGGTTCCTTTCGGTATTGCCTTTGTCGCATACTTATGAGAATACTCTCGGACTAATGCTTCCGGTTCTGGGAGGAGCGTGCGTATACTACCTTAGAAAGCCACCGACTCCTGCGGTTCTTATACCAGCCATGGCTGAAGTTAAGCCCACTGTGATGCTGACTGTTCCGCTTATTATGGAAAAGATCTATTTTAACAAAATACTCCCCTCCTTTAATGAAAAGAAGTTATTAAGGATCCTGTACAAAATATCCTTCATAAGGAAGAAACTCAATGAAGTTGCAGGGAAGAAGCTTTATAAGACCTTTGGCGGTCATCTGAAATTCTTTGGCATCGGTGGTGCAAAGCTTAACAAGAGTGTTGAGAAATTTCTCCTTGAAGCAAAATTTCCGTATGCCATTGGTTATGGACTGACAGAAACCTCACCATTGCTTGCCGGTGCAAACCCCTCGAAATCGGTTTTTGATTCAACGGGACCTGCAATTGAGGGCATCGAACTTAAGATAAACAACCCCGACAGTAAAACCGGGGAAGGCGAAATATGGGCCAGGGGTCCAAGCGTAATGAAAGGATACTACAAAGAGCCCGAGATGACAAAAGAGGTTCTGACAAACGATGGCTGGTTCAAAACCGGAGATCTTGGTGTTTTTGACTCACGGATGAATCTGTATATCAAGGGAAGGCTCAAGAATATGATTGTGGGTGCAAGCGGAGAAAATATTTATCCCGAGGAGATAGAATCGGTTATCAATAATTTCAGGTTTGTTGTAGAATCGCTTGTTATCCAGCAAAAAGGCAAGCTGGTTGCTTATGTGCATCTGAATATGGAAGAGCTTGAAAAGAAATATCAGAACCTTAAGGATGATATGAGCCGGCAGTATGAGGAGAAAAAGGAAGAATTACTTCTTGAACTCCAGGAATATGTTAATTCCCATGTAAGCAAATTCTGCCAGATCAACAAGGTTGTTTTGCAGCCCGTTCCGTTCCAGAAAACAGCAACGCTGAAGATAAAAAGGTTCCTGTACACATAGGAACCGAAACTTATTGGGGTTGTTGAAAAAGTCTTTAAAACCGCAAAGCACGCTAAGAAGGTGCAAAGCACACAAAGACAAACCTTTAATAATTAGCTCTTTGCGATCTTTGCGTAAATCCTTTGCGATCTTCGCGGTTAATGGATTTAGACTTTTTAAACAGCCCTACGATTATTTTATAGCCGCATTGAATCTTTTGCTTACTTCTTCCCAGTTTACCACATTCCAGAAAGCCTCTACATAGTCTGCTCTTTTGTTTTGGTACTTGAGGTAGTAGGCATGCTCCCATACATCGATAGTCAGTAATGGTTTCCCTTTGATCGTTGAAACATCCATCAGAGGATTATCCTGGTTAGGGGTGCTTCCCACGGCCAGTTTTTTATCAGCCGTAACATAGAGCCATGCCCAGCCGCTTCCGAAGCGTGTCTTAGCTGAATTGCTGAAAAGTTCCTTAAATTTATCAAAGGACCCGAATTCCTTCATCAGGGCAGCTGTTAAATCAGATGAAGGACCTGCAGATTTGGGAGCAAGGTTATTCCAGAAAAAGACATGGTTATAAAAACCACCTCCGTTATTCCTGACGGTGTCTCCTGCTTCCGAAACCTTTGAGAAGATCTGCTCTATTTCGCTGTTTTCTAGGTTTGTCCCTTTAATCGCTGCTGTGAAATTATTGAAGTATGCACGGTGATGCCTGTCATAATGGATCTCCATTGTGCGTGCATCTATGTAAGGCTCAAGCGCATCATAGGCATATGGTAATGCCGGGAATACATGAATATCAAATTTTTCCATTGTTAAATTTTTTAAGTTTTTTGGCTCTTTGGCAAATGATTTTGCTGTATATAAAAAGCCCATAATACCAAGACCAATGTTCTTTAAAAAGATTTTGCGTTCCATTGATTTAATTTTTAGAGTTAACAACAATTTAATGGTTATGTTCAATTTAAACTAAATATTATCACCGGATCGTGATTTTTCGGACTTTTTGAAGCATAAAAAGAAAAATTTCATACTTTTATAGGAACTATTTTCCTGTAACTACTTAACATTAAACCTGTTCAATATGTCAAGAAAAAGGCTGACCGTCTTCCTGATAGGATTATTCATTGTTTTAGCTGTAGTTTCCTGCGGCAAAAGCAAAAAATCATCCAACAGGGATGCTCCAGTGGAAAAATCTCTTATTGAGGTTTCAATAGGAGGGATGACATGTACCGGATGTGAGCAGACTATTCAGTCAAGAGTTGGAATGCTCGAAGGAATAAATTCAGTGAAGGCTTCTTATGTTTCCGGTAATGCGCTTGTTGAATATTTTCCAGGGATAACTGACACTGTGAAAATAAAAGCCGCAATTTCAGGGTCTGGTTATACAGTTAAGAAATTTAAACCTGTCGCTGAATGAAAAAAATCACAACGGTTGGCAGAATTCTTTTTGCACTTCCTTTTGCAGTCTTTGGAATCAATCATTTTTTGATGATGGACTATTACATGGGGTTGCTGACTTCTTTCATTCCCAGAACAGGATTTATTATGATCCTGACAGGTATAATGCTGATACTGGCAAGCATAAGCATCATAACAAAGAAGTTTGTCACAATTTCGACATTACTTCTTGCACTGCTTCTTTTTATTTTTATTGTCACCATTCATTTACCGCATCTGATAAACGGGGTTAACACCACTGCCACTCTGATCGCTCTATTAAAAGACATATCACTAATGGGTGGCTCATTAATGATAGCCGGCATTTATTCTGAGTCAGAAAACCCGGTCAAAAACAGGTCATAAACAATATTGCATATATCAATGAGTCAATTTAAACTGTTTCTTGCACTTGGCCTTTCCCTGATAAGTATTAAATCCTATACTCAAACCACTCTGTTCAATCAGCAGATGCAAATCGGATTTGAAGAAAAGCAGGGACAATATGCAGATCTGACTGCAAAGCTGGTTAATGAGTCAGGGGATACTGTACTTCTGAAGGAAGTGATAAACAAACCAACCATTCTGAATCTGGTTTATTTCAATTGCCCTGGGACTTGCAGCCCTCTGATGTGGGGGATCTCTAAATTCATTGATCAGGTCGATCTTAAGCTTGGTAAAGACTATGATGTTATTACAATAAGCTTCGATCCAACTGAAAGGATTGACCTGGGAATTAAGAAGAAAGCCAGTTATTTAAGTACGATGAAGGACAAAGAGTCGGCAAAACAGTGGCTTTTTTTTGTTTCTGACAGCACTAGCATTTCAAAATTGACCAGATCAGTTGGTTTTAACTATGAAAAGGTTAATGATCAATATGTTCATCCAACGGGACTGATAGCCCTTGCCGCTGACGGAAAGATCGTACGTTACCTCAGGGGTATTGATTTTTTACCCTTCGATATCAAAATCACGATGGTTGAGGCAGCAGAAGGAAAGATCGGTCCCAGCATAAACAGGCTTCTTGCAGTTTGTTATTCCTATGATGATCAGGGTAATCAGTTTGTTTTTAATGTAACCAGGGTTGCGGCAATAGTGATTCTGTTTTTTGTTGTCGTGATATTTTTAGTTCTGGCATTTTCAAGGGTAATATTTAAAAGAAGGCAAAATAGATGAATACTCAGAAAGAGATTGGGGAGCCCAGCTATCTTGATTTTAAAGGAAGATACAAAGGTCTTTTTTCCTGGATATTTTCCACCGACCACAAGAGGATAGGCTTATTATACCTTTTTTCCATTCTGTCACTCTTTGTAGTAGGAGCCACCCTGGGTTTATTAATGAAGTTTGAACTTATTGCCCCGGGCAAAACCATTATGGGTCCTCAGGCCTATAATGCATTCTTCACCCTGCATGGAATTGTTATGATCTTTGCCGTTGTCATACCTGGGTTGCCTGCCGTATTTGGTAATTTTCTTCTGCCAATAATGATCGGGGCAAAAGATGTTGCATTTCCAAAACTCAATCTCTTTTCCTGGTATTTGTATGTAATAGGTGTAACCCTGGTTATAATCTCCCAGTTTGCAGGGGAGGGAGCTCCTGATACCGGATGGACATTTTATGCCCCATACAGCTTCAGAACTACCGGTACCATGCTCCCGGCAGTATTTGGGGCATTTGTTCTGGGATTTTCATCGATACTTACAGGTCTGAACTTCCTTGTAACAATACACAGGATGCGTGCACCCGGTATGACATGGCTTAAAATGCCGTTATTCCCCTGGTCGCTTTATGCAACAGCCTGGGTCCAGTTGCTTGCAACTCCGATTATTGGAATAACCCTCCTGATGGTTGTTGCCGAAAGGACATTGCATATTGGATTTTTCGACCCTTCACTAGGAGGTGATCCTCTTCTGTATCAGCATCTGTTCTGGACTTACAGTCATCCGGCAGTTTATATTATGATATTACCTGCCATGGGAGCCATTTCTGAGATAATAACTACTTTCTCTCATAAAACAATATTCGGCTATAAATTCATGGTTGTTTCTGTCCTGGCAATTGCTTTTGTTGGCTATTTCGTCTGGGGACACCATATGTTCACTTCCGGAATGAGCGGAACAGCTCTTTATACTTTTTCTCTCCTGACTTTTCTTGTAGCTATCCCAAGTGCAATAAAAGTATTCAACTGGATATCCACAATGCACAAGGGTTCCATTGATCTTCAGACTCCATTCTACTGGGCAATAGCTTTCATTTTTGTATTCATGATCGGCGGATTTTCGGGACTAATTCTTGGTTCACTTGCAGCCAATGTGCATCTTCATAATACCCATTTTGTTGTTGCCCATTTTCATTTTATAGTGTTCGGCGGTACGGGGTTTGCTTTTTTCGGAGCGATGCATTACTGGTTTCCAAAAATTACCGGCAAAATGTACGATAAAAGATGGGCAAACATAGGTCTGATACTCTTTTTTATTGGATTCATAACCCTGTATGGCCCGATGTTTTACCTTGGATTTAAAGGGATGCCAAGAAGGTATTTCGATTATGATGAGGTATTTCATGCTGGTAATATTATTTCAACCATGGGGTCATGGATTCTTTATTCCGGACTAGCAATTATTGTAATAAATCTGTTTGCTTCGTTGAAGGGAGGGGTAAAGGCTTCTTCTAATCCATGGGGTGGCAAGACTCTGGAATGGACAATTCCTTCACCTCCGCCGGTCGAGAATTTTATTGACACTCCTGAAATTACAAAAGGACCATACGACTATAAATAAGTATGACAGCAGAGATACATCGTGATGATCTGGCCTCCAAAATAGGAATGTGGTTATTCCTGTTTACTGAAATGTTGTTATTCGGTGGATTATTCGTTGTATATTCAGTATACCGATACAGGAATTCTCAGGCATTCCATCTTGCAGCTGAAGAGCTGAGTGTGTTTATCGGGACAATAAATACAATAATTCTGCTGGTCAGCAGTACGACTATTGCAATGTCGATTACAGCGATTCAGAAGAAAAACAAGAAGTTTGCTCTTTTGCTGATTGGCATTACAATATTCCTGGGATTGGCTTTCCTTGCAAACAAATACTTTGAATGGGGCAGTCATATCAGGGAACATATTTACCCCGGATCCCC
Organism: uncultured Bacteroidales bacterium; assembly: GCA_963701745.1. Classification (GTDB taxonomy): domain Bacteria; phylum Bacteroidota; class Bacteroidia; order Bacteroidales; family VadinHA17; genus LD21. Next base: position 181,058 of record CAVPBE010000003.1, read on the forward strand.
TGCTTTAGCCCTTCGGGGTCAGGGGGATGTTCTTTTTTATGGTTTGTACTTTTTTATGACCGGGCTCCATGCGTTGCATATAATAATCGGACTTGTCTTTATCGGGGTCATAGCATCAAAGACTATAAAGAACAAAATTGACTCGGAAAATTATGTGTTGCTTGAAAACAGCGGCCTTTACTGGCATCTGGTTGACCTGATCTGGATATTTCTGTTTCCTTTATTTTATCTTATTACCTAATTTTGCCAGCAAGAATGGAGAATGAAAAGAATCATATAATTCCTTACAGAACTTATCTTTTTGTGCTTGCAGGGCTGATAGTTGCAACATTGATTTCGGTAGCAGTGACGCAAATTTCACTGGGTACTCTGACAGTTGCAATTGCTCTTTTTATAGCCGCAGTTAAATCATCATTTGTTTTACGGATCTTCATGCATCTTAAATATGAAAACAGGATGTTCTCAGCAGCTGTAATAGCTGTAACCCTTCTCATAGCCATAGTAATAATAATAACTCTTCTGGATTACCTTTTTAGATAACAAGTATGTATTCAACCACTACAACGGATGCTTCAAATTTTGTATCCACCTTCAATACATCATTTTACTTTATTGCAGGTATATCACTGTTATTATTAATAGGGCTTACCGTAATTATGCTCTATTTTGTTTTCAGGTATAATAACAAAAAAAATAAAGTTGCTGTCCAGAATGAAGGGAACACCCGTCTGGAGATTATATGGACCGTTATTCCAATTCTTCTGGCTATTGCAATGTTTTATTATGGCTGGGCGGGGTGGAAACCAATGAACAAGGCTCCGAAAGATGCTCTGAATATTACCAGTACTGCCAGGATGTGGAGCTTTTCATTTCAATATGAAAACGGAAAGCAGAGCCCCGATCTGGTTATTCCGGTAAATACTCCTGTCAAATTAAATCTTGTCTCCCTGGATGTTATCCATAGTATTTTTATTCCTGCCTTCAGGGTAAAATCAGATATGGTCCCAGGAAGAGAAAAGATGATGTGGTTTCTTCCTCAGACAGTAGGTGAGTTTGATCTTTATTGCTCCGAATATTGCGGATTAAGGCATTCATATATGAATGCAAATGTTAAAGTTCTTTCAAATGAAGATTATACTGCATGGTATGCTGATTCATCAACAGTTATCAAAGCAACTGAAGAATCGGTTCCCGGTGCTGAAGGTCTTAAAATAATGATTAACCAGGGCTGTAATGCATGCCATTCTTCTGATGGTTCGAAAATAGTAGGGCCAAGTTATTTGAATCTGTATGGAGAAAAACAGGTAGTGATAAAAGATGGAAAAGAGGTCACGGTTACAGTGGACGATGAGTATATTAAGCGTGCCATAAATGATCCCAATTCAGAAATTGTAAAAGGATATCCGAAGCAACTTATGCAGAGTTACAAAGCAACATTGAGTGATGATGACATTTCAAAAATTATTGAATATATGAAATCGCTTAATGACAAATAATCCGGGATATAAACTCAAGTATTACCTGCAATTAAGTAAGCTGAAAATAATGATTCCGGTAAGTCTTACAGGCTTTACCGGATATTTTATTTTTGATCCGCATCTTTCATTAAAAATTGTGTTGGTTAGTATTGGAATCCTTTTTCTGTCAATTTCAGCATCTGTTCTTAACCAGATCCAGGAAATTGGTCCTGACAGGAACATGAACAGAACTCAAAACCGCCCCCTCCCATCCGGAAATATCAAATCACGACGGGCATTATTATATTTCTTCGGGAATCTTCTTGCAGGTACGATTGTGGTATATTCATTTGGCAATCTTACGGCAGCGATCATTGGTTTAATTGCAATTGCCTGGTATAATGGAATATATACTTATGCAAAGAGATTAACCGCGTTTGCAGTAGTTCCAGGGGCTTTGACAGGAGTATTCCCTCCTCTGATTGGTTGGGTGGCAGCCGGAGGAGGGATATGGGATAAACCGATAATATTTCTTGAATTTCTCTTTTTTACAGGGCAGATTCCGCACTTCTGGCTTCTCATTTTGAAGTATGGTGAGGAGTATGCAAAAGCCGGCCTGCCAAGCCTTACAAATATTATGAACAGAAACCAGATCAGGCGGCTCACTTTTACCTGGATTGTAACCTCTGTAACAGCAGCCCTTTTCCTGTGTTATTTTGAAATAATTCAAAGCAAAATGATAGTTGGAATTCTACTGATAGCATCAGCAATTCTTATATGGCAGTTTTCAGGATTAATAAAATACTCCGGCAATAAGGATTTCTACAGGAAATATTCAATACTCCTAGATTCTTACTTTCTGCTGGTGCTGATCCTGCTGATTTCTGACAGGATTATAGCGTAATGCACAAAGATAGAAAGAGGATGTCTCAAAAGTCTAAAATCTAAGTGATGGTTCCTCTGTGTATCTCTGTACCTTCTCTGTGGCACTCTGTGCAACAAATAATTAAGAACTTACACATAGATCACAGAGTTTTCACAGAGGTCCACAGAGGACTTTTGATACAGCCCCTATTTAAACTGATGTTTTATACTTTCATCCAGATATGGATGATTCGAAGGTATTATTTTTGCTTTACTTAGAGAAATTGCAACTACTAAAGAAAATAATCCCGCAAATCCCAGGAATAAACCACCTTCAATCAATCCAAATCTTAATATCCCGGTTGTTCCCGGAATCACCTGAACAAAAAGGTCGAGGTACTGGCCGATCACAAGGAATAAAATAACAGCCGTAATCACAGTCATATTCCTGCTGGTCTTTACCGGAAGCAAAATTAGGAACGGGATCGCCCAGTTAATAATTATCTCGAGAAAAAACAGGACTTTCCATCCATCCTTCCAGCGAACGAAATAATAGACTGTCTCTTCAGGAATATTTCCGTACCAGATTATCATGAACTGGGCAAACCAGAAGTAACCCCATACTATAGAAAGCATGAAAATATATCGGGCAAAGTCGTGCATATGATATTTATTAAGAAAAGGGAAATACCCCCTTTTGTAAAGAATAAATACTATAAGTGTTATGATCGAGACTCCATGCAGAAAGGAGGCTACCAGATTTTTTAATGCGAAAATAGTACTATACCAGTGTACATCAATGGACATTATCCAGTCAAAGGCTGAAAGGGAAAAGGTAATTGCAAAAATGAAAATAAATATTTTTGAGTATAGCTCGCGTTTAGAGAATAAAACCATTATGGTTTCCGGACCAGCCAGATCCTCCTGCAGGGAATTTTTTCTTAATAACCGGGTCAAAAAGATCCATAGAATAAAAAAGAATATCATCCTCAGGAAGAAAAACGGAGCATTCAGGAATACCGATTTATGCTGCAATATGGGATCAAGGGGAACTGACTCTTTGTGAGACCAATGATAAAGATCATGCCTTCCAAAATAGAGAAGTAAAAAGAAAACCGCAGCAAATGGGATATAAGCCATCATAGCCTCAGGAATACGACTGAATGCAGCAGACCATCCCGACTGTGAAATACTCTGAAGCACAAGAAAGAAAGTACCTCCCATCGCCAATGATAAAAAATAGTAATTAACAATCAGGTAATTAGCCCAGGTTCTCTTCGGATCAGAAATAAGACCAAGAAGAAAGGTACCTGCACCAATGAATATGAATGTCAGGAAGATTATTCTGAAGGTTTTGGATACGTTTGATTGCTCCTTCATTACTTTATTTTTTTATATCAAAAATGCTCTGTCAACCACCTAATTACTATCACCGACTATTCTCCTTCCTTATCAACAGGTGAAATTCCCCTCAGGTCGGCCTGAAGTCCCCTGATATAAAGAACCACTTTCCATCTGTCTTCAATCCTTATCTGTGATCCATGTGCTCCCATTGATCCAAATCCCAGTGTTATACTATGAAAAATTTCTCCGTCTTTAAGATTATCTGAAGTATTGTCTGTAAGATTGCGGGGTCTTAAAGGGTAGAGTCCGCTGGCAAAAAGAAGGCCATCACCTTCACCCTTATCACCATGACATCCGGCACAAAATGTTGAATAGACCGCTTTCCCTCTTAACAACGCTTCGGTTGTCGGGGATTCAGGATTTATGAGCTCTTTCCCCGCAAGTATGCGTGATTCCGGATCAATTGTATAATTGAAGGGAGTAATATCACGGGGAACAGTTCCGGTGACAGGGACTCTCATAGTCAAACCATCTTTGAAATTCGGATTTTTTGTAAAAGTCTCATAGGCAGTGGAATAAAACATATCCGGAAAATAATCCCATCCAGGATTATTCCGGTTCCTGTCGCAACTGATAAGAATTACTGCAAATAGGAGCAAAAAAGCTGCTCTGCAAATTTTTCCGGATAAATAGCTATTTTTCATGCATTTACATTTTCAAACTCTTTATCAATTACTTCAACGGCGCCTTGTTCTTTCATCAGACTCGCGATTTGCTCGGATTTTGAACTATTGAGGATATCCGTATTCACAACTATCACAAATTTATCATCAGTTGCCCGGTGATCAAAGATTGTGTTTTCCCTGCCGGGAATTAGCTTCGACCGCGCTGAAAAGGCTGCAAGGCTTGCGATAGTAACTGTAAAAATTGTAAGGACGATTGTAACAACAATAAATGATGGGAATGAGTTGAAGGGCTTCCCGCCATAGACAATTGGCCAGTTAATGACTGAGGTATAATATAAGAATGAAAGCACGGCAATAATCGCGAACAAACCGAAAAAGTATGCAGCCGTTGGAAGTCTTGATTTCCGTTTCAGCAAATGAAATACCTCATGCACGGGATAAGGAGTAAATACTTCATAAATCTTAAATTTCTTTTCCTGCAGCGATCTGATGGAGGAAATAAATTTTTCCTCTTCATCGAAAACTCCTATTTTGAAAGTTCTGTTCATAACTGAACCTCGTTAATCATCTATTTTATTCCCAATATGAGCCACACTCTTCACTTCACTGACAGCCATTAAAGGTATATACCGGAAGAAAAGCAATATACCTGCGGCGAATAACCCCAGAGTTCCTACATAAACACCTATTTCGATATAAGTCGGATTATATGAAACCCAGTTAGACGGCAGGAAGTCTTTACTGAGAGTTGTTACAACTATATTGAACCTTTCAAACCACATTCCAAGGTTAATGAAAAGAGAAACTAACAGCAGTCCCACCCAGCTTCGTCTGACTTTCCTGAACCAGAAAAGCTGAGGGATCAATGCATTACATATTATCATCGCCCAGAACTGGAAGGTATAATCGCCTGTAATTCTATTACGGAAAAATGTAAACATTTCATATTCATTACCCGAGTACCATGCAATAAAGACCTCGGTTGAATATGCAGTTCCCATAATAAGTGAAATAAAAATAAGTATCCTGGCTATAGCATCCATGTGATTATCAGTAATGTAATCTGTAAGCTTGTAAACTTTTCTTACAATAACCATAAGAGTCATAACCATTGCAAATCCTGAGAAGATGGCACCGACAACAAAGTAGGGGGAAAAAGGGTTGTGTGCCACCCCGGTTCTATTCCGACTGCAAAGTCAGTTGAAACAATTGAGTGAACGGAGACAACAAGCACAGCAGCTATACCCCCAAGGATAAAACTAAGAGATTCAAACCTTACCCAATGATGACTCGAGCCTGTCCATCCCATGCCAAAGAAAGCATAAATAGCTTTTTTGATTTTCGATTTTGTCCTGTCGCGGACAGTTGCAAAATCAGGTAACATACCAAGGTACCAGAAAGAGATTGAGATCAGAAGGTATGCAGTAATGGCAATAAAATCCCAGAAAAGAGGGGAATTGAAATTCACCCATAACGGACCACGGGTATTAGGGTAAGGAAAAATGTAAAAAGCAAGCCATACACGTCCCATATGTAACGCTGGGAAAAGTGCTGCTAGCATTACAGCAATTACGGTCATTGCTTCAGCTGCCCTGTTAATCGATGTCCTCCACCTTTGCCTGAGGATAAGGAGGAATATCGAGAATGCTGTTCCGGCATGTCCGATACCTACCCACCATACAAAATTGACAATTTCCCAACCCCATCCAACTGAATTATTTACTCCCCAGGTTCCTATTCCCTGAGAAACTGTTATATAAATAGCATAAAAGCCAAATAACGCAGCTATGGATGAAATGCCAAAAGCAACTGACCACCATAATCCGGGAGTGGTTTCCATTGGGGCAAGTATCTCTTTTGAAATCTGATTGAATGTCTTATTCCCCTCAACAAGTGGTCCTCTGATTTTCCTGTTATACATCGACTTTCAGACTATTTATGATTTTGATTCTTCATCGTTCCAGACTTTAGTAAGGTACCCTATTGACGGAAGGGTGTGTAACTCTTCCAGCAAATGGTAACGTCTTGGATTTTCAAATAATCCGGATACTTTACTGTTCTTGTCATTCAGATTCCCAAAGATGATAGCTTCTGCCGGGCATGCCTGCATGCAAGCAGTTTTTATTTCGTTATCTTTCAGGGTCCTGTTTTCCAGTTTAGCCAGTAATTTTTTCTCCTGAATCCGTTGTACACAGAAAGAACATTTTTCCACTACTCCCCTCTCTCTTACAGTTACATCCGGATTTAAAACCATTTTACCAAGATCTGATGCTGTATTAAAATCAAATGCTTTATTGTTAGTATACCTGAACCAATTAAACCTTCTCACTTTATACGGGCAGTTATTTATGCAATATTTGGTCCCGATACAACGATTGTAGGTCATCTGGTTCAAGCCTTCACTACTGTGGTTGGTGGCTGAAACCGGACAAACGTTTTCACATGGTGCATTATCGCAGTGCTGGCATGTAAGCGGCTGGAAGTAAACCTTCGGATCATCAGGAGTATCTGAATAGTACCTGTCAATCTTCATCCAGTGCATTATCCTTCTACGCCTTACTTCTTCCCTGCCCACAACAGGAATATTGTTCTCTGCCTGGCAGGCTATAACACAGGAATTGCATCCAACACAAGAATTAAGGTCTATTGCAAGGCCCCAGTGAAAACCATCATACTTCACTTCGGGATAAAGAGTTTTGTGTTTTGATTCATATTCTTCATGAAGCTCATTACCTGATGCGGGGTTAGTTTTATATTTGCTGAGAACAGTTTCTCTTACAATAGGTCTTCCTTCCATGGAATGATGGACCTGGGTCAGAGCTAACTGGCTTTGCTTCAATGTATTTTCTACTTTATTGGTGATAAATCCGTAAACCCGGTTTTCTCCAATTATTCTGATAAAGGGATAAACATTTATACCCACATTATTTGCAACCGGCCCGGAGTTTGTATGTCCGTAACCCAGAGCAACCGAGACTGTACCTTCAGCCTGGCCGGGCTGAATAAATGCAGGAAGAGTCAGCCCATCTGCAAGCTTAATCAAATGTCCGGTCTGAATACCCAGATTGGCCGCATCAGCAGGCGAAACAGCAGCCACGTTGTCCCAGCAATGGCGTGATACAGGATCAGGCAATTCCATTAACCAGGGATTATTGGCATGCATACCATTTCCAAGAGCAACACTCTCGTGGAAAACAATTTCAAACCCGTCTATACCAGTATTCACTAAGGTATTCATGGCCCTTGCCAGCCCTTCCTTATTAAACAAAGCCGGTTTATTGTCTGCGATATCGTAGCTGAATACCCCATTCCCAAGGCTTAAATCCCAGAAATTCCTGAATCCTGACAGGTTTGACTTCGGGAAATACTCCTTTTCCCAGTTTGCCATCAAATATTCGTGCCATGAAATTGAAATTCCGGACCATTTTAACAGCGAATCCTGAAACGAGCGAGTATTAAAAAGAGGATTAATACATGGCTGGCTCAAGCTTAGCTGCCCCGGGATAATCTCGGCATCATCCCATGATTCCAGATAGTGACTGACCGGACATTCATACCTTGCTTTCCCTACTGTTTCGTTAAGGGAACCTGTCATATTTACTGTCAGTTCTGTCTTTTTTAATCCTGATAAAAACTTTTCCGAATCAGGGTAATCATATACTGGATTAACATTATACATAAACAATGCCTTTACCTTGCCGGCATTCAGATCGGTTACGAGCTCCTCAGCTCTGTTGTCAATACCTGCTGCTATGTTAAGATTCCGGTTCAGGTCAATGCAATCTGCATAATTACCTAGCAGCGAGTTAATCCCGTTAACAATGATCTGAATTTCAACATTGTTTGTACCTGACAGAACAATTGATCTGCCTTTTGATGCGAACAGGTTATCGGCAAGTTCTGTAAGATCTGCGCTGCCGGTCACCCCGGGGAATTCTTCCGCGCCGGTTTTTGCAGCAATCCTGTTATACAATTCCGCAAGAAGTGATTTTTCTTCTGAAGGTTTTATTCTTATTCTTTTGTCTGCATTACAACCGGTAAGGCTTAATCCCGACTCAAAGTGAATGTGCCGAAGCATCTTTTTCTCCTTATTATCAGGGATTCTGCGCGAGACATATTTTTGGATAAAATGAACCGGAGATACCCATGTACCGAGAAAGTCAGCATTAACTGAAACTACATACCCTGCGTTCTGGAAATGATAATCAGGAATTACTGCCTTTCCAAAGCATAATAAATTGGCTTCCAAAACAGCGGAATATGAAACAGCATCATATTGCACCCACCTGAAATTCCTGAATCGGGCTCCGAATTCATTTATGAGTTTAATTGTTGAGGGGGAAATTACAGTTGAGGTCAGCAAAACAATTTCACCTTCAGCTGAATTGATTCTTGCAAGATCGCTAATAATCTGTTCATCAATAGTATTCCATGAAACAGGGGAGCGATCTGATGTCGGAAACTTCAGACGTGCATCATCATAAAGACTTAGAACTGATGCCTGTACTCTGGCTGTTGTACCCTCCCTGTTAAACGAGGATAGAATATTGCCTTCAATTTTTATTGGCCGACCATCGCGTGTTTTGACAAGAATACCAGAATATTCATGACCGTCATAAAAACTTGTTGCATAGTTTAATGATTTGCCTGGAGTAATTTCAGGCGGATGAATCAGGTATGGAATGGCTTTCTGAACCGGTCTTTTGCAGCTTGCTATTAAAGCTGCAGATGAAAGGCTAAAACCGAATACTTTCAGAAAATCTCTTCTGGAAGAATATTTCTTTAAAAAATCAGATCCAAACAATTCAAGAACCTGGTCTTTATGCGTCTCCTCACTATCAATGTCATTGCCAGCAGTGATCCCCTGAAATTCTTCGACACTTTTCCAGTATTTTTTCTTCATAAACTACTTTTTTCGAAAATCTGCTCTTAATAATGGCACTTCATGCATTCTGTGCCGCCAATATCCTCGACCGTAACACTATCTGTTTCTATTTTGCCAATCTTATCTGACAGATCCCTATACTCTGCGTAAAACTTATTGTTTCGAAAATTTACATTCTTCGTACGGTGGCAATTAATGCACCATCCCATAGTTAATTCATTTGCAAGTTTGATCCTATCTGTATTTTTAACATCGCCATGACATTCCTGGCAGCTTATTCCTCCGGCACCTGCATGCTGTCCATGGCTGAAAAAAACATGATCAGGCAGATTATATACTTTAACCCATTCAATCGACTTCAATTCCTCATAGCCTCTGATTACCTTAGCTATTTCAAATGCACCTGAACGGGTTCCGTTTCGCACCAACAGATGGCAATTCATACAGACATTCTCCGGGGGAAACCCTGCCGATTTACTGTAAGGAGCAAAACTATGACAGTAAAGACAATCTGTTCCATTCTGTCCGGCATGAACAGCATGTGAAAATTTTACAGGCTGATCAGGAGCATAACCCGGGGAATGACCAATTGCTATTGCACCTACAACAAGTGACTTAGTTATAAAAATACCAGTGAAAGTAAGCATGATGAAGTGGATCCACTGTTTTTTTATTTTTTTACTGATTATCAGATCTATGATTGAAATCAGGAATAAAATGGAAGCAATTATGAACAGGAAAAGATTCGTTAATACAGGTTTGTGTTGTTTAAGACCCATAACAGTCAGTTTATCCATATATGCTTTGATCAGTATTACCTCTTCGGCAGATAATTGAAACCCTTTGTGTACCTGTGTTAATTTTTTCCCGGCAGGACTGAGCAATACTTTGCCTAAATCAGCCGCACTTTTATCCAGGTACTTTTTCGAAATTTCCAAAGCGTCAGGATTCCAGTTTAAAGTGTCAGATACCCGTGTATTGTGACAACTGGCACAATTTACGGATTTATTCTCCGGGTATACCAGACCATAGAAAAGTCTTTCCCCCCTGATTAGGGCTTCTGTGTCAGAAATTTTCTGTTTAAAGATTGTGGAATCTTGCTCTTGTATATTATTTGAGAAGACTGGATTTATAATAACCGCCAGGAAAACAGAAAGCAATATGTACCTCAATTTTTCTACAGGAAAAGAATTGCGCATCAATAGTAAATTTTCTAATATTTATACTTAATGATCAGAATTAAGCTAAAACTCCCAACAAAATCCATCCAACTCAAAAATATGAAAAGGAATAAAATTATTAGAATTAATCCCGGAATTATTTCTTTCAAACTGATATTTAACATCCTCATCCGGCATTCTGATATTTCTTTTCATTTTAGAGGAGTCTCTTTTAGGCATAATTTTACCTAAAATAGTGTTTTAAAGGTCAGAATAGACTAATTTCAAGCATTTTACAGGTTGACTTCTTCCCATATTCGAATTTTATTATAATTTTTTTAGCTGTTGATCGTTTATCTTGTATATAAATAATAACTGGATATGAAAAAGCTAATTTCAATTTCTCTTGTAGTGTTACTTTCAGTCGTTCTAATGAACAGCTGCAAAAAAGATAAAGGCGATCCTCCGGTTTTGCCGCCTTCTGAATCTATGACAATTGACTTCAGCAATTTTGATTCCGGCAAAAAAGGAGATGGCTCAATTTCAATTCCCAAAGGAACCCAAACCAGTAATTGGGAGTTTGCCGCAGGGGCGGCCATGTTGTTTAACGCTGTAATTTATACTACTCTCGCAGTTCCCGTATACTCATTTCAGGTGGCAACTGAGCAGAAAGCTGTATATGTAGATAACAGTACCTGGCAGTGGACCGGTAATGCCACTCTGCTAAGCGTAACATACACTGCTCGGCTCACAGGTCAGATAACGACATCAAATGTCGTATGGAAAATGTACATAACAAAAGAGGGGACAGGTGGTTTTACCGATTTCCTGTGGTTTGAAGGGACTTCTGCACTTGACGGTAAATCAGGACAATGGAAACTATATGAAAGCCAGCAGAATCCGGGGGAGATTGTCAGAATCGACTGGACAGTTGCCGGCAGCATTATTGGCTCAGTCAAATATACATATACAAAGGCTGGAAATGCATTTGCCAACAGTTATATTGAGTACGGACTGACAACCGGCGCATTAAATGCATACTATACAATCTCTTACTATAATGCCCAGTATGAACAATTCTTTGATATGAATGTTCTCTGGAGCACAACACTGCGAAATGGCAAGGTAAAATGCCTGAAATTCTTTGGGACTTCTGATTTTTACTGCTGGGACGGTAACTATTTGAATGTGACCTGTCAGTGATATCATAAATGCTGCAATAGGAAAATAGACTTTAAGATGGAATAAAATACCCTCCGTTTTTAGCGGGGGGTATTTTTATCACCAATTTTTACTATTTTTCGCCCCTAAAATAAAATTGGACAATAATGTCGACAGGGAAAAAGGCAGTACTTTTTATTTTTCTAATCCTGATTGCTGACCAGATTCTGAAATTATGGGTCAAAACTCATATGGTCCTTGGACAGGAAATACATATTTTCGGTAACTGGGGTCTGCTTCATTTTATTGAAAACAACGGAATGGCATTCGGAATGGAAATGGGCGGCAAAACCGGAAAAATAATACTGAGTCTCTTCCGGATCATCGCCATTTCAGGTATCGCCTGGTTCCTGAACTCCCTCATAAAGAAAAAATCATACACCGGGCTGATCATTGCAGTCAGTGCCATACTTGCGGGTGCAATTGGAAACATTATCGACAGCGCTTTTTATGGAATGATCTTTAGTGAAAGCTACAGCCAGCCTGCCGTCATATTTGGTCCTGAAGGAGGTTACTCCTCCTTTCTGCTGGGAAGGGTGGTCGATATGTTTTATTTTCCTGTTATTAACACCACCTGGCCCGACTGGTCACCTTTCAGGCCGGGGGAATCGCTTGTATTTTTTCGTCCGGTATTCAATATTGCTGATTCTGCAATAACCTGCGGTGTACTTGCAATAGTGATTTTCCAGAAGAAAATGTTCAGGGACCTGAAATAAAATCAGTTGCCATGTGCTTGTTGATTGCTGCTAATTGTCCTTTCAACAATTAAAAAACAGTCGCTGGAATGAGGTTTACCGGCAACAATCTCCGATACAATTCAGAAGGGTAACAATACTTTCATGTTTCAGATAATAAAATGTGTTTTTCCCTTCACGCTTCGATCCCAAAACTCCTTTGTCCTTTAATATTCCAAGATGATGAGATGCTGTTGACTGTTCAATTCCGATCAGATTGTGTATCTCGGTAACACTCTTCCATTTACCTGGTTCAAGACAGCCAATAATTGATATCCTGACAGGGTGTGCCATCGCCTTCAGCATTCCTGCTGCTTTTTCGAGATGCTCCGGATTCAAGCTTTTTATTTCCATTAATCCTAATTTTCTTTCAACAAATATATTACAATTTTTGCTGAAAGGCTTGCAACAATAGTTTTACAATGTCCTTGCAAATTTAAAAAATAACATTTAATACCTATTTTAGTATATTTGACGAAAATCCTTTGATGTCTGACCTTGGGAATATAAAAAAGCCTGTTAAGGAAGAAATGGCTCAGTTTGAAGCCTATTTCGGCAGGACGATGCAAAGCAAAATTCCCCTTCTGAAAATTATACTTAACTATATCTTTCGTCGTAAAGGCAAGCAAATGAGGCCATTACTCGTTTTCCTGAGTGCAAAGCTAAACGGGGAAATAGGTGAACCAACTTATGTTGCCGCAACATTGATAGAACTTCTTCATACTGCATCCCTTGTCCATGATGATGTTGTGGATAATGCCAAAGAAAGACGGGGTGCTCTTTCAATAAATGCCCTGTGGAATTCCAAGATCGCAGTTCTTGTCGGGGATTATATGCTTACAAAAGGAATGCTGATAAGCATTGAAAAAAACCGGATTGATATGCTTGAATTAGCCTCTGAAGCTGTAAAATCAATGACTGAAGGAGAGTTGCTTCAGCTTCAGAAAGCCAGGAAGCTGAATATAACAGAGGAAGATTATTTCCGGATCATAAAAGGTAAAACTGCAGCACTTATTGCAGCATGCACTGCATGCGGAGCAAGGTCAGCAACCAATAATCCTGATACCATTCAGCTGATGAAAGAACTGGGGGAAAGTATAGGAATTGCCTTTCAGATACGGGACGACCTCCTTGATTATGAAGGCAACGGACTGACCGGAAAAATATCGGGTAACGATATCAGGGAAAAGAAAATCACACTGCCTCTGATATTTTCTCTTGAAAAGGCTTCTTTTTCCCAAAAAAGACATATCCTTCACATAATCAGTAATAATAAAAAGTCAAGATCCGAAATAGAAGAGGTAATCAGATTTGTTTCTGAAAACGGAGGGATGGAATATGCGGCGCTCAGAATGAATCAGTACCGGGATAAGGCGCTTGCAATACTGGATACTTATCCGGAGTCGGAGGTAAAGGAATCACTCAGGGAGTTTGTACGTTATACGGTTTCGAGGGATAAGTAGTTATTCAAATAGAATTTTATGATTTGAGGCTGTATCAAAAATCCACAACCTCCCTCTCGACAAGTCGGGAGGGAGGTTGTCGAAAAAGTCAAATAAACCACCCTGTCCCAACGCTTTCGTCGGGACACCCCTCCTTGTCAAGGAGGGGAAATTGTTGATTTACAATACTATATATTTCTCCTCCTTTTTAAGAGGGCTGAGCGTTAAAAAATAGCCCTGTGGGTTATTTTAGCGAAGAGCCAGAATGCAGGGCTGGCAAATGTCATGAAGGGTCATGACGGGGTGGTTAAAAACACTTATGATACAGCCTATACTAAATTATTCTATGAAATTACTATTTGTTCAATCATGCCACCTCCAGTCTGATCTTTGTAACTTTCTCCATATCAGAATTATAATATCTGGATCCCAGATAAAACAGAACTGTCCCGATCAGAAGAGCAAATGGAAGGATACTTACAGCAGTTTTAATGTTCGAGAGGTCCGATATTTTTCCCAATACTATTGGTGCAGTAAATGAGCCCAACAGATTTTGGACAGCGACAGCAATGGCATAAGAGGTTGCGCGCATTCCGGGATGAATGACATCCTGAGTAACAGCTGCTGCTCCGGCCAAAAAGGTCATTACCCAGGCGCCAAAAATGAACAATACGATAATTTGCCCCGTCCCTTTAAACAGGAATAAAGCAATAAAAAGCAATAAGGCTGAAATCATGGTTGAAATAGTCGGAAACAGAAGCCTGGCATTGGATTTCTTTTCCCTCCATTTATCAGTTAAATATCCGCCAAGCGGTGCCCCGATAAGTGCTAAAAGCATTACTGCTCCTGCCAATGTCCCGGCTAATTTTGGCTCAATCTTTAATTCGGATGCAAAATAGGTCGGAAGCCATACAATCATAGCTGTTGTAACAAAAACAATTGCCGCCATTCCGAAATAAGTAAAAAGTACTGATGGTCTGGAAAGAAATTCTTTGAACATATCTTTTCTTTCCATCTTTATCTTTTGATTGCTCTTGTCTATGTAAGAAAGGTCAACTGTTTTATAATCTTTGACAAATAAGAACAATATTGCCACAAGAAGTCCGGGAATCGCAACAAGTCCAAATGCATGCTTCCAACCAAGAGAGGCAGCAATAAGGCCACCCATTGAGACTCCTATAGCTGACCCAATGGGGATTGATGCATTCCAGAATCCCATAATTTTGGATCTTTTTTCCAATGGGTACATTCCTGAAATTAATGCAGTTCCTCCGGGAGCGTAACCTGCTTCGCCAAATCCTATCAGGATTCTTGCCATAAATAGCTGGACATAATTTCCTGTGAAGGCACACAATGCGGTGGCAAGACTCCAGACAATTGCCATGATCCCAATTGTTTTTGTTCTGCTCCAGCGGTCAATCACCAGGGAAACGGGAAATGTAAGGATGCCGATTGAAAGGTAAATTATTGAAACCAGCCAGCCGCTTTGTGTGGCGTTAATCGACCATTCTGCCTGGATAAATGAGAACATGGAGTTTACAACCATCCTGTCAGCATAATCAAAAACATATAACAGGAACAGTAAAATGAAAACATAATTCGAATACCCTTTCGAAAAAAGATATCCCTTCTGACCCTCAGTATTTTTCATAACGGTTAATAGGTTTTCCTTAGACCAAGTAAATAAAAATTAACCATTGTTGATGTTTTTATTGTAATTTTAAGTCTTTATACTTATTTATTGCAAGCATTCATGTGTTTTGTTTTCTTTTGTAAAATCCAAAAATTAAGCCTATGACAACATTACTACAAATTGAGGAGTTTCTTGGATCCGGACCCATTGCAATGGCCGGAGTGTCGCGTAATCCGAAAAAGTTCGGTTTTGCAGCGTTCAAGGAATTAAAAGCTAAGGGAATGAACGTAATCCCAGTTAATCCTCATGCGGAAGAGATCCTCGGAGTAAAAGTTTTTCATGATATTAAAAGCCTTCCCGATAATGTTCACGGGCTTATTGTCATGACCCGTAAAGACCAGACAGCAGGAGTGATCAGGGACGCAAAGGAAAAGGGGATAAAACATATCTGGATACAACAGATGGCCGATAGCAAAGATGCTCTTAAAGAGCTTGAGGGGTCTGGTGTTAATTTTATAACAAAAGAATGCATTCTGATGCATTACAAACCTAACAGCATTCACAAATTTCACCGTGCAATCAATAAATTGTTCAGAAGGTTCCCCAGGTAACAGATTATTTGTCATATCTCTCAAATAGTCTTTGTCCCATTGCCATGCAAATTGATAATGATTGTACACTTCCTGCAAAAATAATGACCTGAGAAGGAGTGGCCAGTTTTTGTTACCGGCCAGCAAATCTCTTTGTGCCGAAGGGAAATATGATATCTATCCATCGATGAGGATAGATGATAATCAGATTTTTACAGGATTCGATTCCCTTGCCGGAAAAATTAAAAGCCACAGAACTGTCGCAATTGACGGATATATCGGTGTGTTTTTTGACCTTTTTCAGGTTCAGCTTGATAAAATCCTCTCGAAGAATGGTTACAAGGTTTCATGGAAAAAGACTTCTGATTTTTACAAGCCTGAATGGCAGATCCTTGAAATGACTGCTCCTTTTCTGGGCGGAGATGATCCTCTTTTCGGGAGAAGGACTACTTTGAACCTGGAAGATTACTTTATTATGGAAAGACTTAGATCAGTCGGGCCCGAAGAGGATTATGATATTAATATTCTGATAGGTCCTGGGGCGGCACTGGCCTCATGGAAAAGCCTGCTAATCTTTATTGACATCCCAAAAAATGAAATTCAGTTCCGCTCACGGGCAGGCACTATATCCAATCTCGGAACAACAGTTGTTTCCGATCCCAAGAAAATGTACAAATGTTTTTACTTCGTCGACTGGGTCGTTCTGAATAAACATAAACAACAAACTCTGCCTTTTGTAGATTTGTTCGTCGACGGACAACGTCCGGAAATACCGGTCTGGATGGAAGGAATATCGTTGAGGGAATCCCTATCGCATATGAGCTGCAATGTATTCAGGGCAAGGCCATGGTTTGAACCCGGGGCATGGGGCGGAACCTGGATAAAGAACAATATTGCAGGCCTGAATAAAAATGTTCCCAACTATGCATGGTCATTTGAACTTATCACTCCTGAAAACGGACTGCTGATAGAAAGTTCCTCGGTGCTCTGCGAAGTCTCATTCGACTGTCTTATGTACCTGCATGCTGAAGCTGTTCTGGGAGATTGTTATCAGGAATTCGGGACTGATTTCCCGATCCGGTTCGATTTTCTTGATACCTTTGATGGCGGGAATCTTTCACTTCAGTGTCATCCCCGACCTCAGTATATAAAGGAGAATTTCAGGGAGACTTTTACACAGGAGGAGACATATTATATTCTTGACACCAAAGATAATGCGGGTGTCTTTCTGGGTTTCTGTGATAATATTGACCCTGAAAATTTCAGAAATGATCTGGAAGATAGTTTTAATGACAACAAGGCTTTCGATCCTGACAAATATATCTTGTGGCACCCCGTACAAAAGCATGATCTTTTGCTAATTCCATACGGCACAATTCATGGTTCCGGAAAGAACAATCTTGTTCTTGAAATAAGTACAACCCCGTATATTTTTACATTTAAAATGTATGACTGGCAAAGACCTGATCTTGACGGGAAACCCAGACCGCTTAATATTGACAGGGGGATGATCAATCTCTTCTTTGACCGAAAAGGAGATTATGTAGGTAAGAATCTTATTGCAAAGCCGAAACTGCTTGACACTGGTTCCGACTGGGTGCTTTTCCATCTGCCGACTCATGAAACTCATTCATATGATGTTCATCGATATCATTTTCAAAGTACCATTGATATCCTGACGAATAATAAATGCCTTGTAATGAGTCTTACAGAGGGGCAAAGAATAGATATTGAAACAATGAACGGATTTAAAGCAACCTATTGCTATGCTGAGACCTTCGTCATCCCTGCGGCTGCTAAAAGCATAAGAATAACTAACAATTCATCTTCAGGAGCTGTTCTTGTTAAGGCATTTATGAAATAGGGACAGAAGGGAATAAAAAAAATAGGGAAAAAGGAAATAAAGAAATAGGGAAAAAGGGAATAAAGAAATAAAGAAATAGGGAAATAGGGAAATAGGGAAATAGGGAAATAAGGAAATAGGGAAATAGGGAAATAAGGAAATAGAGAAATAAGGAAATAAGGAAATATATGAAGAAGTCATTTTTATTATTTGCACTGACCTTTTTTTGTTCAGTGATTCTGTTGAAGGCTCAGCCATTCATCAATTCCGATGATGAACTGGT
Organism: uncultured Bacteroidales bacterium; assembly: GCA_963701745.1. Lineage (GTDB taxonomy): Bacteria > Bacteroidota > Bacteroidia > Bacteroidales > VadinHA17 > LD21. The sequence continues at coordinate 199,200 of CAVPBE010000003.1, forward strand.
GAATGGATATTCGGGTAAAATCACAGGTACTGATTTTGAGTACCACTCCTGTATCCCAGGGCTCCGCCAGAGCATTATTATAAGGGCTGAAAGCGCCAATGACTTTATGGAGTGGGAAACTGATGCTCCCTTTCTCGGTGAGAAAAAGAAATATACTGCATTCATCTGGGTTACTGCAATTGGCTCAAGTCCCGGAAATGCCAGAATGTATCTTACAACTGATCTGAAACATGAATTTAGTTTCAACACTGATGGCCGCTCAGCCTGGACAATTGATTCAGGTGATGGTTCCAGTCTGAGTTTTAATTCAATAATGACCGATCAGTTTGGAGACCATCACGGATATATGATATTGCGGATTCCCTCAGGGAAATTGATTAAAGGAAAACCGCTAAGGATCAAAGTAACAGGAAGCAAATCAAATCTTACTTCATGGTACATGACCTATAAACAGCAGGTCAAAACCGGTGTGGCTCTTAATCCATTTCCCGCGGTAATTAAAAAAAATAATGCACTTCTTCAGCTGGTTGAAGCTGCAATATTCTATTTCGGGAAAGAAACCGACTGTAAAATCTATGCCAATAATAAACTGGTTTCCAATGCTCCGTTGAAATTTGGCTATAACAGTGTAAACATAGGACTTCAGCAAGTTCAGAAACCATCAAGGATCGATCTTAAAGTCATTGCCGGTGACTTTTCAATGTCAAATACTGTTACCCTTAACCCTGTTAAAAAATGGAATGTGGATTTAATCCAGCATTCACATACCGATATCGGTTATACCAGGTCACAAACTGAGATCCTTGCAGAACACCTCAGATATATTGATTACGCCCTTGATTACTGTGATGCTACAGACAATTATCCGGACAATGCAAAATTCAGATGGACATGCGAAGCTTCGTGGCCCGTGGATGAGTTTATAAAAAGCAGACCTGCTGAGCAGGTCGATCGTCTGATAAGACGCATAAAGGAAGGCCGTATTGAAGTTACCGGTATGTATTTCAATTTCGATGAGGTCCCTGATGAACAAATACTGGCTGCATCGCTTGAAGCAGCAGGAAGGATAAAAGCCAGGGGCATCCCTGTAACTCTTGCAATGCAAAACGACGTAAACGGGATTGGCTGGTGTATGAATGATTATTTCAACCAGCTTGGCATTAAATACCTTAATATGGGTACACATGGACATCGTGCGCTTATCTGTTTTGACAAACCAACAATGTTCTGGTGGGAATCTCCGTCCGGAAAAAGGATACTGACTTTCAGAGCTGAACATTATATGACAGGGAATACTCTTTTCGAGATCCAGAACGGCGATCTGAATAAATTCCAGTACAACCTTCTTACATATTTGAAGAATCTTGAAGCCCTTAAATATCCATTTGAAGATATCGCTATTCAATTATCCGGCTATCTTACAGATAATTCACCTCCTTCAACACTGGCAAGCGAGATGATAAAAAAGTGGGATGAGGTATTCGAGTGGCCAAAGATTTCGAACACAACTGCTGAATCATTTTTCAGGAAAATGGAAAATGAACATGGTGATGAATTCCCAGTGATAAGAGGAGCATGGCCGGACTGGTGGACTGACGGTTTCGGTTCAGCAGCGCGGGAGACCTCAGTCACAAGAAAAGCGGCTGCCTCATTTAAAGCAAATACCGGAGCTCTTTCTATGGCGGCTGTTGCAGGGATTAAACTTCCCGAGGGTACTCAAAGTAAAATTGATCTGGTTAATGATGCCCTGATGTTTTACACCGAACATACTACCGGATATTCTGAGAGTGTCAGGGAGCCATTCAGCCAGCCGACAATGGAACAAAGGGCACTCAAGGAATCGTATGCATGGGAAGCTAACCGACGTACTGCATCCCTTGGGGAGGACGCAATGGGATTACTGCAAAGTATGTTTAAAAGAGAAAAAGATCCATCTCTGATCGTCTTTAATACCCTGAACTGGAAAAGGTCAGGCCTCACTATGGTTTACATAGACCATCAGATTGTTCCGCGGGGAACTACTGCAGGAATATATGACACTGAGGGGAATCGTGTTGCGGTACAAAATTTGTCGAGCCGTTCAGACGGAACATATTGGGCAGTATGGCTAAATGATATCCCTTCATTCGGATTTAAGAAATTCCTGATACGTCCGCTGAACGAGGAAAACGCTTCAATCAGCAAAGAAGCACCGGAATTCCTTGAGAACAGATGGTATAAAATCATTCCCGACTATTCCAGAGGAACCATCAGATCATGGTTTGATAAGGAATTATCAATTGAGCTTGTTGATAAGAATTCGGAATACGGTATGGCGGAATTTATCCTTGAGCAGCTTGGAAACAGAAGCCAGATGGAAAGAAAAATGCTTGTTGATTTCAAGAGATCTCCGCTTGATACAGTCTGGTTTGATTCGGTCACAAAGGGTCCAGTTTTTAATAGCATCAAACTCTTTGGTGAATCCGAAACTACAATAAATCCAAAAGGCTATTCATTTGAAATCAGGCTTTACAATACCGAAAAACGGATTGAAATTGTCTGTACAATTATTAAGAAAAGCATCACAGATCCAGAAAGCTTTTATATTGCTTTCCCTTTTGACTTAAAAAATGGAAAACACTTCACCGAAGTTCAGGGCGGAATAATTGAAACGGGCAAAGATCAGATAAAAGGCTCTTCCAATGACTGGAACACTGTTCAGAATTTCACTGCCGTCAGGAACTCAGACGCACAGCTGGTAATGGGTTGCAGCGAAATGCCGCTGATGCAATTCGGCGCAATAAATACAGGACGATACCAGGCAGGGGCAATGCCTCAGAGTACGCATGTCTTTTCTTGGCCTATGAATAACTACTGGGTCACTAATTTCAATGCTGACCAGAGGGGAGGACATACCTGGACCTATTGCCTGACGACATCGCATGATATCTCGGACAGCTTCGCATCCCGTTTCGGATGGAGCTCCAGAGTACCATACCTGACAAGGATCCTTCCGGGAGAGGGTACCGGGGATAATAAAAAAGAGGGGTCATTTATAGAAGGATGGCCCGCTAACGTTTTACTGGTAAATGCCTATCCTTCTGAAGATGGAAAAACAATACTTATTCATCTTCGGGAGACTGGTGGAAAAGAGGTTCAACTCAGCCTTAAAAACGGGCTGACCGGTAATCAGCTTTTAATTTCCGGATCTGATGTTACAGGCAAATCCATAGTTGACTCTGATAATACCATAAAACCTCTTGAATCAAAATTCTTTTTAATAAAAACAGGTTTATAAATTGTAAATAAATTGATCTTTGTAATTGGAGCTGACGATTATATAATTTTACCCAAATCCAATGGAGGAACCCCGATACTTACACAGCACTGATTTTACTGTAAGAGACTATGAATGTGACATACAGGGCGTGGTGAACAACGCAAATTATCAGCACTACCTCGAGCATGCAAGACATGAATTCCTGATATCACGGGGGATCAGTTTTGCCCAGCTCCATGAAGAGGGAACTGACCTCATTGTTACAAAAGTTGAAATTGAGTATAAACTTCCCCTCAGGAGCCCTGACAGGTTTATTGTTAAAACTAATATCCAGAGGGAGGGAAACATAAGGCTTGTGTTCATGCAGGATATTTACAGAACAGATGATATGAAACTCATTGTGCGTGCAAAGGTAACAGGAGCCGCAACAAAAAACGGGAAACCGGTTTACCCGGGGGAAGTGCTGAAAAAGCTTGGATTAGATTGAAATAAAAATGAAATAAAGAAATAAAATGAAACAGAAGAAATTGACAGCAAAATTATTGGGCATAATAATTTTTATGATTTTTATTATGTGCAACACCTACTCACAGTCTATTGAAGGCGACTGGTACGGGAAAGCCAATATACAGGGAATAGAACTCAGACTCGTTATTCATGTATTGTCTTCTGACAATGGTTATACTTCCACCTGGGACAGTCCTGATCAGGGAGCATTTGGAATAGCCTCAACAACAACATCATACGCTTTTCCTGATTTTTCATTCACCCATGCAGGTGCAGGCTTTAAGTATGCTGGAAAAGTAAATTCCGGGTACACCGAGATAACAGGAAATCTTGAACAGGGAGGACTTAAGCTCGACATAACTTTCGGAAGAAAACCTATTGAAGCAGCTCCCAATAGCCCTGATGCCCTGAAGAAGAAGTACGAAAAACAGGAAGTCTATATAACCATGCGGGATGGTGTAAAGTTGTTTACATCGATATATACTCCTAAAAACATTTCTGTAAATCATCCCATCCTGCTGAACAGGACGCCATATAACATAGAACCAGGAGGAGCTTTGAATTTTAATTTCTTCATGCAGCTTTATTCAAGATATGTGGAAGATGAATACATAATGGTTTACCAGGATGTCAGAGGAAAATATATGAGCGAAGGTGTTTATGAGGATATCCGTCCCGTCATCCCGGTAAAGAATAACAATAAAGATATTGATGAAACAACTGACACCTGGGATACAGTTGACTGGCTTGTCAAAAATGTAAAGAATAACAATGGGAATGTTGGCATTTTTGGAATATCATATCCTGGATTTTATTCTACAATGGGAATTATTGATGCACATCCGGCTGTAAAGGCTGTTTCTCCCCAGGCACCGGTTACTGCATGGTTCATTGGTGATGATTTTCATCATAACGGTGCATTCTTCCTGCAGGACTGTTTCAATTTTTATTACAGCAACGGCCAGCCCCACAGGAAGACTACACGGGTGGGACATCCCTCATTCAGATATCCTGTTCCTGATAATTATGAGTTCTTTTTATCGCTTGGTGCGGTCAAAAACATCGCTCCTAAATACCTGGGCGACAGTATTAAATTCTGGAATGATGCATTTTCGCATCCCGATTATGACGATTTCTGGAAGGCTCGGGATCCGCGTCAGTATCTAAAGAACGTAACACCGGCTGTAATGACAGTTGGCGGCTGGTTCGATGCTGAAGACCTGTACGGAGCCCTTAACACATATGAAGCAATTGAAAAACAGAATCCAGCTGAAACAGGGAATTTCCTTGTAATGGGTCCCTGGTCTCACGGTCAGTGGGCATTTGGTGAAGCAAAGAATCTTGGAAACATTTACTGGGGACTTGATGCAAACAAAAAATATGTACTCCAGGAGGAAACCTTCTTTAATCATTACCTGAAAGGAGCAAATAATACAGCAATTCCTGAGGCTTTAATTTTTGTTACAGGGTCAAATGAATGGAAAGAATTTCCATCATGGCCTCCGAAAAACATTGTTGAAAAAAATCTTTATTTTAATTCAGGCGAAGCTGCTTCATTCCAGGCCCCGGTGACCAAAACATCTTTTGATGAATATGTATCTGACCCATCGAATCCGGTACCATATACAGAAGATGTGCATACCAACAGGACAGAAGCATATATGACTGATGATCAACGGTTTGCTTCCAGACGTCCTGATGTAATGGTATATCAGACTGATATCCTTAGTGAAGACTTAACTCTTACAGGACCGATAAATGCTGATCTCTTTGTCACTACGACAGGAACTGATGCTGATTTTGTGGTAAAGCTGATTGACGTTTTTCCTCCCGATACAAAAGCCGGGGACCCTGATCTGAAATATCCTCTTGGAGGTTATCAGATGCTTGTGCGCGGTGAAGTTTTCAGAGGTAAATACCGCAAAAGTTTCGAAAAGCCCGAACCATTTGTGCCCGGACAGATAACTGAGGTAAAATATGAGATCCCCGATGTTGCGCATACATTTAAAAAGGGCCACAGGATTATGGTTCAGGTTCAGAATTCATGGTTCCCTCTTGTTGACAGGAATCCACAAAAATTCGTCAACATTTACAAGTGCTCCGACAGCGATTTTCAAAAGGCAACTCAGAGAATTTACCATGATTCCAAAAATCCTTCACATATTAAGGTTAACATCCTTCAATAAAAAACAGGAATTTGATACTATGAACATAAAATATCTTTATTTTGTTTCAGTATAATTAACCGATTCAAATGCAGAATTATGGGAAAAAAGAATTTCACGAGAAGACAGTTCATGGCTACTATCGCAGCAGGTACCGGAACAATGATTTTCGGTAACTCGGTAAATGCAATACCTTTAGAGAGGAAAGCCCGGATGTTCGATCCTTTACAGATTGTTACCCTTGGAAAGACAGGGATCAAAACAACGCTTCTGGGAATGGGAACAGGGTATAGCGGTTACAACCGTTCCTCCAATATTACAAGGGCGGGTGTTGCAGAATCTGTTATCAGGGCTGCATATGAAAGAGGTATCCGCTTTTTTGACTGCGCCGATAGTTACGGAACTCATCCTTTCACTCAGACCGCACTTAAAGGTATCCCCAGGGAAAACTATGTCCTGGGAACAAAAATGTGGGTAACGGCAGGGGGCATTCCGGAAAAGGAAAGACCTGATTCTGCAATTGTCGTTGACCGTTTCAGAAAAGAACTGAATACCGATTATATTGATCTTATCCAGCTGCACTGCATGACAACCGGAGCATGGTCTGATGAGCAGAGGAGATTTATGGACGGCCTTGAAGAGCTGAAAGCAAAAAAAATAATAAAGGCGCATGGATTATCGGTACATTCATTCGATGCGCTTAAAGTTGCTTCTGAGCATCCTTGGGTCGATGTGATCCATGTCAGGATAAATCCTTTTGGGGAAGCCATGGATCAACGAGATCCATCGGTCGTTGTTCCTGTTATTGAAAAGTTCCATAAGGCAGGAAAAGGTGTGATCGGAATGAAGCTGATAGGCGGGGGTAAGCTTAAGGATGACTCTCAAAAAATTGAAGAATCACTAAAATTTGTTCTGGGGCTTGGAACTGTTGACATGATAATCATCGGGTTTGAAAAGCCGGAGCAGATCGATAATTATGTTGAACGAATCAAGAAAATTCAGCTTAAATAAATAAAATGAAACTGTCTCAAAAGTCCTCTGTGGACCTCTATGAAAACTCTGTGATCTCTGTGTAAGTTCTTATAAATATTTGTTACCCAGAGTGCCACAGAGAAGACACAGAGCGACACAGAGAAAACATAAATGAAATATCAGACTTATGAGAGAGCCCTATTTATTAAATCAATTGCATATGAAATCCATCGTTTCTTTTCTGGCGATATTTATATTGTTCCCGACATTAATAATATCTCAGGATTCAGTCCTCTCTTCTATTCTGAAACCCGGAGCAGAGCTTAAAAAGCTCGCAGGAGATTTCAGTTTCACGGAGGGACCCGCACCCGACAAGGCGGGTAATGTTTATTTCACCGATCAGCCGAACGACAGGATAATGGTATGGAGCACTGAAGGAAAACTTTTAACCTTCATGCAGCCATCTGGCCGCTCAAACGGTCTTTTTTTTGACAACAGGGGAAACCTGTGGTCGTGTGCCGATGAGAAAAACGAACTCTGGTGCATCAGTCCAGATAAAAAGGTTGAATCAATCCTGAATACATTTAACGGTAAACTTCTGAATGGTCCGAATGATCTATGGGTTGCTACTGACGGAAGTATTTATTTTACGGATCCTTTTTACAAGAGACCTTGGTGGAGCCATACCGAAATGCCCCAGGAAAAGCAGTGTGTTTATTATCTGAGCCCCGACCATAAAAACCTGAAACGGGTTGAGGAGGAGCTTCTGCAACCAAACGGAATAGTTGGAGCCCCCGATGGAAAAACCCTTTATGTTGCTGACATAAAAGGCAATAAAACCTGGTCATATTCAATCAATTCCGATGGCAGCTTGTCTGGTAAAAAGCTTTTTTGCGAAATGGGTTCTGATGGCATGACAATCGACCTGAAAGGGAATATTTACCTGACAGGTAAAGGGGTCACCATATTTGATAAAACAGGTAAAAAACTCGGGAATATTCCGGTGCCTGAAAACTGGACCGCTAATGTTTGTTTCGGCGGTAAGGACGGAAAATCGCTTTTCATTACTGCAAGCAAAGGCTTGTATATGATCAGGACACGTATGAAAGGAGCCTTTTGATCATCAAATAAATCTCCCTTATCAAATCTTTATCACTTTTTTATTTACGTGAAATAAAAATATATATCATTGTAGCCTGATTTGAATTTTTAGATCAATTTAAGTTTTAACAGTTACGTTTCAAAAACAGGCAGAAATGGAAGGGACTCGCAGAGCAGATATAAGACCGGGAATTGATGTAATGGTTGAACTCACTGAAGACAAACGCACCGGACGACTTACAGGGGGCAGGGTAAAAGAAATACTCACTTCAGCCCCGATGCATCCTCACGGAATTAAAGTAAAGCTTGAGAACGGCCTGGTTGGAAGAATCAAGCAGATAATCCAGTCTAACTGATCCTCAACTTTGTAATTCATAACCCGTTTCCATCGGGTTTTTCTATGGAAATCAAATCTGTTATATTATTTCTTCATATTTTTAAGCTAAATTTGGAATGTGTGGAGATGCTTTATTCCATGCAATAGCTAAGTTTCTAACTCAAATCCGTTTAATATGAAGTACGAGGATTTCATTACCACTACTTTAGGCAAAGGAAGTGTTGTTTCCCCTCTTAAGACCTCTCAGCGGGAAGACAGTCCCGTATACAAATTCGTAAATGATAATGAGCGGATCCTTTATGAGGTTTCACTGGATGATTTCTACAGATATAAGCAGACGGGGGAGACTCCGATTTCATTTGAAAAGGCAGGCCCCAGGGAAACAATCTTTTTTGAACCTGCTAAAACAAAAGTTGCAATAGTAACTTGCGGGGGATTGTGCCCCGGGTTTAACAATGTCATCCGGGCACTTGTTAATCAGCTTATTTACAGGTATGGAATTACCCGTATACTTGGAATACAATATGGATATGAAGGGCTGATTCCGAAATATAACCATTCCGTGATTGAGCTTACACCTACCATGGTAAGTGATATCTATCAGTCGGGCGGTACGATTCTCGGCACATCAAGGGGGAATCAGGATGTCGGGCAGATGGTTGACACTCTGGAAATTCTGAATATCAATGTACTTTTCTGTATCGGCGGCGACGGTACCCTCAGGGGAGCACATGCTATATACAAGGAGATTGAAAAAAGAAAACTCAAAATATCAGTGGCCGGCATTCCGAAAACAATTGACAACGACATTGATCTTATGCAGAAATCATTTGGTTTTGAAACTGCTTTCTCGATTGCCAACGATATAATAATGAATGCCCATAATGAAGCTCACGGCGCCTACAATGGCATTGCACTTGTAAAGCTCATGGGCCGCGATTCGGGCTTCATCGCCGCCAGCGCCGCACTTGCAGTACAGGAAGTGAACTTTGTCCTTATTCCTGAAGTACCATTTGATCTGTATGGACCCAGGGGGTTTCTTAAAATCCTGAGAAAACGTCTTGAAGAGAGGCATCATGCTGTAATAGTTGTTGCAGAGGGGGCAGGACAGGAGTTTTTTGAAAATGAGAACGCCGAACTCGATGCCTCCGGTAATGTCAAGCATAAGGATATCGGGATCTATCTTAAGGAGAAGATCAGGGAAGAATTTAATTCCAAGGGATTTCCACATTCAATAAAATATATTGACCCAAGCTACATCATCAGGAGTGCCCCTGCAAATGCAAATGACAGCAAGTTCAGCAATCTTCTCGCCCAGAATGCGGTCCATGCCGCGCTGGCCGGTAAAACTGACTTCGTTGTGGGATACTGGAATTATGAATTTACTCTGATTCCAATTTCTATGGCGGTGGCAAAAAGGAAAAAAATAGATGTTGAGGGGGAATTGTGGTGGAATGTTCTTGAAGCTACTGGCCAGCCCATAAGCATGAAAAATCATTGATATGATAAGGACAATCATTTTTGACCTTGGAAATGTGCTTATAAGCTTTATCCCTTCTGAATACCTGAAGAAGAAAAACTACCCCTCAACCATAAGAAATATTATTCTTACCGACATTTTTCAGAGTGAGGAATGGAAGAAGCTCGACAATGGAGATATAACCGTTTACGAGGCTATCGACTCAATTGCACTCAAATCTGCCCTTAAAAGGGAGGAAATAGCCCTTGTTTTCAATTTCAGGGCTGATATAATGTTTCCCCTTGATGACAACGTCAGACTTCTTCCTGAGCTAAAAAAACAGGGTTTTGGAGTATATTACCTTTCCAACTTCCCCCTGGATACATTTGAGGAAATAAAAAACGATTATTATTTTTTCAGGCATTTCGATGGAGGCATCATATCCGCTGAGGTAAAACTTTCAAAACCCGATGAGAGAATATACAGGTGTTTCCTTGAAAGGTACTCACTGAATGCCGGAGAATGCCTCTATATTGATGATATCGAGGAAAACGTCAGGGCCGCAGAATCAACCGGAATGCATTGTCTCCTGACAAATGGATCTCCGAAAATAGCCTCCCTGATAGAGGAAAAACTGAATATCAGGCTTGGAAATTAGATTTTAAATGGGACGGCATGTCTTACTTTGGGTTTTACTGACATTCGTTAGCCCTACAATCCATGCTCAAACAATTACCCAGACATTAAAGGGGGTTGTATCCGACAAAGAGACAGGCAGACCGCTGGCCGGGGCAAATATTGTGATATTAAATACCGACCCGCCATCTGGCACGTCAACTGATGCCGAGGGTAAATTCAGACTGAATGCTGAAATAGGAAGGATCTCTGTTAAAGTTACTTTCCTTGGATACGAGGATCTTTTCATAAATGATATGCTGATTGCATCCGGTAAGGAAATTTATATTCCGGTTGAGCTTCAGGAGAAAGTCATTCAGACAGGAGTGGCTGTTGTCAGACCCGGAGACTCAGGAAAATCGAGTCTGAATCCCATGGCAGCGGCAAGTGCCACAACAATCATAACAAAAGATGCTATGCGATATGCCGGGGGATTCTATGACCCCTCCAGGATAGTGAATGCTTTTGCCGGAATCAGCAACGCAAATAACGACTACAGCAACGATATTGTCATCCGGGGTAATTCATCCCGCGGATTGTTGTGGCGGCTTGAGGGAATTGAGGTTCCAAATCCTAACCATTTCAGTGACGGGCAGGGAGGGAGCGGAGGGGCATTTTCAGCAATAACATCAAACGTGATTGACAATTTTGACTTTTTCACCGGGGCATTTCCCGCTGAATACGGCAATGCCTTTTCCGGAGTTATGGATCTGAAGCTGAGAAAGGGTAATTCTGATAAACGCGAATATGCATTTCAGACCGGAATGATAGGTGCTGAAATATCAATGGAGGGCCCATTTTCAAAAAGCTCAGACGCTTCTTACCTGTTAAACGCACGGTATACAAGTTTCAAATTCCTTGCCGACCTGAAAATAATTGACCTTGAAGAAACAAATGTCGCCCCCAGCACAAGAGATATTGTTTTCAATATTAATCTGCCTCTCCGCAATTCCGGAACAATTAATTTTTTTGGTCTGCTTGCATCGAACCGGATTGGTAAAACAGTGGTGCGCGACACATTATTATGGAAAACACTTTCCGACAGGTGGGAAGAAATGGGTCTCCAAAGTTCAGTTACATTCGGTGCAAAATACCTTTATACTATGCCAGATGAAAAGACTTATCTGAAATCAGTGATAGCTTATTCCACCTTCTCTGATTCGTGGAATGAAGGTTACGTCGATTCATCATATATCCGTATCAACAGCTATTCCTCACAATACATCTATCCTTCACTCAGGTACTCTATTCTGGCCAATCATAAACTGAATCAAAGGAACATTTTCAGAAGCGGCGTCAATCTTAATTTTCTGTCAGGCACAATGTCTGATTACAGACTGAATCCAACCGGCGGATATGATACTCTTCTTGATCCCTCTGTGAGAGGCAATTTATATCAGGGTTATTTTCAGTGGAAATACAGAAGTGCATCAAATTTTGAATTTATTGCCGGACTCCATCTTATGAAGTTTTCATTGAATGATCAGTCAAGCCTTGAGCCAAGGATCGGCATTCGATGGCAGATGGCTCCCGGAAATGTTTTTCTTGCAGGATTCGGACTCCATTCCAGAACTGAGTCTCTTGCAGTTTACAATGCTCTTATCAGAGACAAAAAAGGGGTAAGGAGTCTTTTGAATAATGATCTTGAACTTTCAAAATCCCTTCACTGGGTTGCAGGTCTGGATCTGATGATGACGGAGGATTTAAGGTTCAGGATCGAGGGTTATATTCAGTATCTTTTCAACATCCCTATTGTTAATAAAATCACAAGCCAGTATTCAACTATAAATGCCGCAGAGAGGCTCACCGATGCAGTACTGGAAAATGCAGGGAAAGGAATGAACAACGGAGTAGAAGTTACTTTTGAAAAAACCTTCAGCCGGAATTATTATTTCCTTATTACCGGATCCATAATGGATTCTTGGTACATGGCAGGGGACAAAAGGCGGTATAATACCTACTATAACACCCGGTACATTTCAAACATTATCGCTGGGAAGGATTTTCCTGTCGGTAGGAATAAAAGAAACAGCATTGGAATAAACAGCCGATTTATGCTCAGGGGAGGCTACAGATATACTCCGGTAAATGAATATCTGTCGCTGAAAAGTAAACGAATCATATATGATAACTACCAGAGTTATAAAAATCAACTGCCTGATTTCATCCGGCTAGATGCTGGAATTAATTTCAGGAAGAACCAGCCGGAATATTCCTGGATAATAATGCTCGATATTCAGAATGTGACAGGAAGGAGAAATATTTTTAAAAGAAGGTTCAGTTTCGAAAATAGCCACATTATTTCTAATGATATTCTCAGTCTTGGAATGATTCCAGTTTTTAATTTCAGGGTGGAATTCTAGAAAGCTTTTTTTATTTTATCCTAAATTCCCTCTTGGTCTCCCCCAGGGGGGAGAAAAACCTCCTACAGCTACAGGGAATTTTTCCCCCCGCAGCGGGGAATATAAAGGGGGGACTAAATTTTAACAGAATTTCCCTTAAGTATTCCGTACTCTCTTCCTGGATCAGAGAATTTATTCGATTCTCAGCGACTTTACCGGAGCTAACAGCTTATTTAAATATTAGTTAATCAGACATATAGCCGGTTTTTATTGAGCATTACTCAAAATGTGATTCAGGGCCGGTTTTTATAGAATTTAACTAAAATCTGTGCCTTACTCCTGCCGATATGTTTTTCAAGTTCTTCTGCGGGTGTATTTTTAATTTTTTCTGGAGATACAAAAGTTTTAAGCAAGATCTCTTTCGTTTTTGGTCCGATACCTTTAATCTCATCCAGTTCTGATTTTGTCATTCCCGATGAACGTTTGTCACGATGAAAATTTATTCCGAACCGGTGAGCTTCATTTCTCATTTGCTGGATCAATTTCAGACTGTATGAATTTTTGTCAAAGTATATCGGTACTGAGTCGCCCGGAAAATATATTTCCTCCAGTTTTTTTGCAATTCCGATAATTGTCACATTTTTTCTTAATCCAAGTTTTTCAAGACTCTTCATTGCAGACGAAAGTTGTCCTTTTCCTCCATCAATAATAATGAGCTGCGGAACTGGCTTATCTTCTTCAAGGATTCTTTTGTAACGCCTGTATATTACCTCTTCCATTGAAGAAAAATCATCCGGACCTGTAACTGTTTTAATATTGAAGTGCCTGTAGTCCTTTTTGCTTGGCTGTCCGTTACGAAATACTACACATGCGGCAACCGGATCTTTTCCCATGATATTTGAATTATCAAAGCATTCGATATGAACGGGTATTACAGGCATGTGAAGATCATTTTTTACTTTTTCAAGGTTTTTTCCGGACCTTGAAACAGGCTTATGCTCAAGCAGCTTTTTCTTCTGTTCGAGCTTGTAATAGATCGCGTTTCTTTCTGCGAGCTCCAGGAGCTTGAGTTTTTCACCTATTTTAGGAATTGTATATTTGATTTTATCCAGTTGAATATCAGGATGAAAAGGCACAATAATCTCAGGAGAATCGCTTGAATAGCGTTCTCTGATTTCAGTAATTGCTGATCCAAGCAAAGACTCTGGTTCTTCATCAACCTTCGATCTTATTTCAAGCGTAAATGCTTGTACCACTGCGCCTTCAACCACTTTAAGGTAATTAACATAGCATCTTTCATTGTCCTGAGCAAAAGCAAAGACATCGACATTCTTTATTGTATTGCTTACAACAGCGGAGCGGCTTCTGAATCTGTTCAGAATATCTATTTTTTCCTTCAGTATTTGGGCTTCTTCGAACCGTAACTCCCTGGAAAATTCCGCCATTTTATCTTTCAGATGGCTGGTAACGGTGAGGATATTTCCTTTGAGGATATCCCGTATCTGTCGTATTGATTCATCATATTCCTGTTCACTTTGATTGCCTATACACGGAGCCTTGCAATTACCGATATGATACTCCAGACATGGCCTGAACTTCCCGGCTGAAATATTACCCTCTGTCAGGCTGAAATTACATGTCCTGAGTTTGTAAAGCTGCCTTATCAGAGTCAGAAGAGTTTTTACCATCAGCCCTGAAGTATAAGGCCCAAAATAAATGGATCCGTCTTTAAAAACATTTCTTGTGCTGAAAACTCTTGGAAATGGTTCGTTCTTTATGCAGATTCGGGGGAATGTTTTATCATCTTTTAGAAGTATGTTATATCTGGGCTGGTGTTTTTTAATGAAGTTATTCTCAAGCAATAGTGCATCTGATTCATTTTCCACTACAATATGCCTGATTTCGGCTGCCTTGTTAAGCATCACAGTTGTTTTGCCGGACTGATTCTTCGCAAAATAAGATGTAACTCTTTTCTTTAGATTCTTTGCTTTGCCGATGTATATTAATTTACCGAATGAGTCAATAAACTGGTACACCCCAGGCTTATCAGGGAGCGAGCAGAGAATTGATTTTATATCCTTAATATTTGACACCAGGCATAGGATTCAGGGATCAAATATAATATTAGTAAAGATTAAATGGACAATTTCAGACAGTTGAGCAACCCCCTTTTGATTCCCCCCGGCGGGGGAAAAAATCCAATTCGACAAGAGGATTAGTATTCCTCTCATCCTGTGGAGGAGATCCCGCTTTAGCGGGAAAGGGGGTCAATCGAGTTTTACTAAACTTGCCAGCCTACCGAAAGGGGGATTAATCCATAAACAAAGGAACATGTTTGAATTCCCTTCCGTCAAACAATCCGCTGTCGCTCAATTTTAATTCCGGGATTACAAGCAATGCCATAAATGAAAGTGTCATGAATGGTGCTGACATTTTCGATCCGTATGATTTTACAAGATCAGATAATTTTTCATAAGCAGATGCAATTATATTTACTGGTTCATCCGACATAATTCCGGCCACAGGAAGCGGTAAGGAATTAATCCTGCTTCCATTTGCAACTGCGAGACCTCCTTTCATTCGTACAACTTCATTAACTGCGGAAACAATATCTGTATCATTAGTACCTGCACAGATAATATTATGGCTGTCGTGGGCTACCGAACTGGCAAAAGCACCCGATTTCAATCCGAATCCCCTGATAAACCCGATTGCCGGCGGCATATCCCTATAACGGTCTTTAACGACAATTTTGAGGATATCTGATCCTAAATCCGCTTCAAGAATTTTTCCGTTTTGAACCTCAGCAAAAATTTCCTTGGTGATCAGATCGCCGTCAAATGCTTCAATAACCCTTAATTTTCTTCCCCCTGCAGAAATTTTAATATTGTCTGTTTTAATTTCAGTGCAATTGAAATTGTTTACCGGATCCTCTTTTTCGTAAGTAAATAGAACTTTGTTTTTTTCATACACTTTTTTTCCATTTATCCATGTTTCGATGATATTCATACTCCTGAAATCATCAACAATAGTAAAGTCAGCCGGCTGACCAGGTTGAAGCATTCCTGCGTCCAGGCCATAATGCCTGGCGGGATTAATTGTACAGCTCCTGATCACATCAAACATATCAAAACCTTCGGTTATCAGTTTGGCAACTAATCTGTCTATATGTCTTTTTGCCAGCATTTCAGGGTGCAGGTCATCACTGCATAGCATTATCTTTTCGGGATCTGTTCTGAAAAGGTCTTTAAGTTCATCCAGGTTTTTTGCAGCACTTCCTTCCCTGATAAGGATCTTCATTCCAAGGTCGATTTTTTCCCTTGCTTCTTCAAGCGTTGTGCATTCATGATCGGTGATTATGCCAGCAGACACATATTTTTTTAATTGCTCACCTCGCAATCCCGGTGCATGGCCATCGATTGGCATGTGTAATCTTTGGGCAATCTCAATTTTCTTCCACACTTCAGTATCATTATATATGACTCCTGGGAAATTCATCATTTCAGCAAGATATTTAATTCCCGGAATTTTCAGAATCCGTTCAATCCCTTCAGAGTTGATTGCTGCTCCCGAAGATTCAAAAGAAGTGGCCGGTACACATGATGGAGCTCCGAAGAAAAACTTTAGCGGTACTCTGGCTGCATCTTTAAGCATGTATTCTATTCCCGATATTCCAAGCACATTTGCAATCTCATGAGGGTCCGAAACAACAGCTGTTGTTCCACGTGAAACAGCAGCAATTGCGAATGATCCCGGCGTCACCATGCTGCTCTCTATATGAATATGTGCATCAATAAGTCCAGGTAGTATAAATCTATCAGGCGCTGATGTTACTCTGATGATGCTACCTATATACTGGTCATCAACTGTAATCTCGGCAGGATAAATCTGTCGTTTATGTATATCAATTAACTGGCCGGAAATTATCATGGATCTCTTAGTTTTAAGGTTAAGGATTGCTTTGTTGTCCCGAAGTTTCAGGATTCCTCCCAATGATACTGCATTATAGTCAGTTTCGCTACTATTAATTACCAACCCAACAACCGCCCATCATCATTGCGATCCGACGCAAGTGGAGAAGCAATCCTTACTCTAAGTCAGCAATTTCCAAGTATTATCTGTAACCATGGTTAAGGATTGCTTCGTTATCCCGAAGATTCGGGTTTCCTCGCAATGACTCTGTAATACTAGTTTTCATTAATGCAAGAAATAGTTGCAGTGCAAAAAAGTACCAATTCAAAATTTCAAACGTTCCACGTGGAACGTTTATCTTCCGAGATACATTAAAAGAATGTTTACATCCGACGGAGAAACTCCACTGATCCTTCCGGCCTGACCTATGCTTGCCGGTTTTATTTTCGTAAGCTTCTGTCTCGCTTCAGTTGATATTGATAGCAATTCATTGTAATTAATGTCTGATGGGATCTTAACCTTATCAAGTCGTTGAATTTTCTCGGCAACAACTTTTTCTCTTTGAATATACCCTTCGTACTTGATTCGTACTTCGGCCGATTCCAGCACTTCATCCATCATCCCGCCGTCCGTTAACTCAATCAACTCTTTAAAACCGATCTCATTCAATAGTGCTTTAAGATTTATTTGCGGACGCAATGCAATCGAAATTGCTTTTACCTTCTGCCTGACATTACTTGTTCCTGCTTCCTCAAGTAACCTGTTTATGCTCCCGGGTTCGAGGCTTGTTTGTTCCAGTAGTGATAGTACATTTTCGACCAGTTTTTCCTTTTGTTCTAACCTATCTACTCTTCCTTTGTCTGCAAGCCCTATTTCAAATCCTTTCCTTGTCAACCGTTCATCTGCATTATCCTGCCTAAGTAAAATTCTATACTCAGCCCTTGCAGTAAACATTCGATACGGTTCATCTATCCCTTTCGTTACCAGGTCATCAATCAAAACCCCAATATATGATTCATCTCTTCCCAGAACCATCCCCTCTTTTCCTTTCAACTTCAAAACAGCATTTATCCCCGCCATTAAGCCCTGTGCACCTGCTTCCTCATATCCCGTCGTTCCGTTTATCTGTCCTGCAAAGTAGAGCCCTCCTACTTTTTTGGTTTCAAGAGTATGGTTAAGCTGCGTGGGCTGAAAGAAATCATATTCAATTGCGTACCCAGGCCTGAATATCTCAACATTTTCAAGACCTCTTACTTTTCTCAATGCTTTCAATTGAATTTCCAGCGGAAGACTGCTTGAGAATCCGTTAATGTAGTATTCTGTTGTCTCTCTTCCCTCCGGCTCCAGAAAAAGCTGATGAGCCTCCCGCTCTTTAAATGTCACTATCTTATCTTCAATACTGGGACAGTATCTTGGTCCTCTACCTTTTATTCTTCCAGTAAATAGCGGGCTGTATTCCAATCCTTTTCTCAGTTCCTCATGAACCTTCTCGTTTGTATGGGTGATAAAACAACTCATTTGCTCATTTTCCTGTTTTACCCTGTTCAGATATGAAAAGCTTCTTCCTTCCTCGTCTCCTTTTTGTTCAGTCATCAATGAGAAATCTATTGTTCTCCCGTCAATCCTGGCACTGGTTCCTGTCTTAAGTCTTTCCACTGAAAATCCAAGTTCCTTCAGCTGCTCGCTGAGACCTGTTGATGCTTCATCCCCGGACCTTCCTCCTTTTATATTTTTAAACCCAACATGCATCAGTCCATTCAAAAACGTGCCATTTGTAAGAATAACTGCTTCGCCATAAAACTTCGTACCAAAGCTTGTTTCCACTCCTGTTGCCTTATTTTCTTCTATTAATATCCTCCTTGCCTGTTCCTGCCAAATATGCAGATTATCAGTTTTCTCCAGGACTTTCCTCCATTCAATACTAAATCGTTGCCTGTCACATTGAGCCCGGGGACTCCACATGGCCGGACCCTTTGATCGGTTCAGCATTCTGAACTGGATCATGCTTCGGTCAGTAACTAAACCGCTCATCCCTCCAAGAGCATCTATTTCCCTGATTATCTGGCCTTTTGCTATCCCTCCCATTGCCGGATTGCATGACATCTGCGCCAGCTTTGTCATATCCATCGTTATCAAAAGAGTCCTGGCACCCATTTTTGCGGCAGAATGCGCAGCCTCACAACCTGCATGCCCGCCACCAACAACGATAATATCATAATTGAAACTCATTCCCTCATCTTTTCAAATTCCTTCAACTTCTGCTCCTGCCTGCTAAACATATTATTCCTTTCCTCTTTCCTTTTATCCCTGTACCCGCACAAATGAAGTACTCCGTGAATCATAACCCTGAACAATTCTTCTCTAATTCCTGATTTATATTCCCTGGAATTTCTTTTGATTGTATCAATGCTCATGTATATTTCACCATTCACAGCTCCCTCTGAAGAATAATCAAAAGTAATAACATCAGTATAGTATTCATGTTTCAGGAATTTCCTGTTTATCTCCATAAGCGTCTCATCGCCAGTAAGAATAAAAACAAGGTCACCCGGTGTTTTGTTCTCATCCGTGATGACCTTCTCAAGAAATCTTTTGATTTCTCTTGTTCTATGAATCCTGTACTTTATCTGATCATAATGAATCTTTATGCTCAATTAGATACCTCCTTAAAGCTCATTGTCACACTATTACCTTTTTCATTGAATGTAATTGAATCAGAAAGTTTTGTCATCAGGAAAACACCTCTTCCGCTAAGTTCCTCGATATTCTCCGGCATCGTAGGATCGGGAATTCCAGCGGGATTAAATCCTTCACCTTCGTCAGTGACTGTAATTCTTAATTCGTCTTTGTCATATTCAATTTCAACATCTACAAGTTTTTGAGGGTTATTCTTATTTCCGTGTTTTATTGCATTATTAACAGCTTCCAATGCAGCCACCAGAATTTTTCCATAGTTATCCTGATTGATCCCTATCGATCCTGTCATTTCATCGATCGCATTCTCAATAATCCTAAGGTTGCTCATCCTGGATTCGACCTTTAATCTTTTGTACATTTTAGCCATTCCGCTACAATTTTTCGATTTCACCTGCAAAAGTTATGCAATTTCTAATTTTTTTTCGAAATCCACAATTCCGGATCCAATTTAACCTTATCCTCAAAGACCATAAATTTTAATATTGCCTTATTTCCATTGTCAGAATCACTGAAAACATTGCCGATTTCCTGTTTTGTTTCAACGTTATCTCCCGGTTTAACCTTAACATTCACAATATTCAGATAAACAGTGAAATATCTGCCATGACTTATCATAACCGCCATATTTTCACCCCTAATTGAAAAAACCTTTTTCACTTCGCCTCTGAAAACACTCCTTACAGGGGTCGAACCGGAACTCGTTATTTCAATATCAATATTGTCTTCTGTCACATATTTTAATACCGCGTGCTTTTGCACTCCATAATGGCTCGTGATTACTCCTCTCTCCACTGGCCATGGCAACCGTCCTTTATTCTCATTAAAATCATCACTAATAAGCTTCTGCTCCGGAGTCATATCTGCGTTAACATTCCGCTTTTTTTCCTCATCTATAATTCTGCTAATTTCCCGTTCTATCCTTCTGGCCACCCTTTTCTTCTCTTCAAGATCTTTTTGAAGCTGATCTTCCTTGCTGCCAAGAGATTTAACAATCGATTGTTTCCGGTTTTGTTCTCCCTGAAGAAGATATTTCTGCTGCTCCTCCCTCGTTTTTAATTCAGATATTTTCGAAAGATCTGTCTCCATTTTCTTCTTTGATAACTCAATTTCGCTCTTCAATTCCTGAATTATTTCTGATTCCTGCCGTCTATATTTTGTTATCTGCTGCAGATACTTCATTCTTTTATACCCCTGGTTGAAATCTTTTGCTGATAAAACATATCCTAATTCCGAATTACCTTTCGAAGATCTGAATGAACTTAATACGGTTTTTTCATAATCTTGTTTCAAAACCTTCAGGTCTCCTTCCATCATATTTATAGCAAGATTATTAAGCTCGATCCTGCCACCGAGAAGCAATATCTCATCCTGGAGACCTTTTACCATTGATTCTCTTAGACTGAGCTTTTTCCCTATTATTTTCAATTCATTCAGACTTGCTTTTTTTTCCTTTTCCGTTTCCTTAAGTAAATTGTCAACATAGGAAATCTCTTCCAGCGTCTTATTTCGCTGTTCTTCAAGATCCTTCTTTGTCTGGCATACAGCCGCCGAAAGCGTACCCAAAACCAAAAGAGTAAATATGAAAACTCTCTTCATCTGATCTTTATCACCTTATATCCCTGTCCTGAAATAGCTCCAATCTTTCCTTTCCACGGACTCTCAATCTTCTTTATTTCCATGATTATTCCGACCGACTTAAGATCATCATTTATTTCAATCCGTCCGGGATAAATTACTTTGCCCTCATTTTTTATGTCGCTCAAATCTATAGTTATATTTCCGGAATTGATGTCGCCCTCAAAATATGCTTGTTTAAGCTTTTTCCTCTGGCAGTCAATAATATATTCGACACTCTTGCCATGAATATCATACTCTTTTTTGAATTCTCCTTTTACGCATGCCAATAAAATAGTCCGGTCCTTATCCTCAACCACAATATCACCAATCACTGTGAATAAAAACGACGGATCTATTCCGTATTTTTTTGCAAGTATTTCCGGCTTCCCAATAAGAAGCTTTTTATTGAACCGGTCTTTTATAATCAGTGTGTCCTTTGTAATAAACGCTCTTCCTGCTTCAATTCCTGTCCTTGATCTTACGGTAATCATCATTGTATCTGGTCTTCTGAATTTTATGTCTGCAATAAACTTTACCGAAATGTTGTCCTGGATAACAGTAATATCAGCTTTTTGGATATTAAAGTCAGTATTTGAAAGGTTATTACGGTAAATTAATTCCAGGCTGTTTTCAGAAATGGTTGAATTTTCGATCTTACTGCCTGTAACTCCCCCTCTCCTGGTTGTGGAACAACCTGATAGCAAAATAGTAACTATTAAGAATATGTAAGCTATTTTTTGCAATTTTCTACTTCCTTTCTTAGGTTTGTTTTTGTTTCATCGAGCATTATTGCTGCCTCCCAGCTTTTAACAGCCTCATCGCATTTGCCCAACTTCTTGAGAATATAGCCATAATGTTCGTAGTACTCCGCGTCGCCTTTTTTACCTGAATCAATTATCTTTTCCAAAATCTTTGCAGCTGCTCTTGCTTTGCCCCGTTTATAGAGAACCCAGGCGTAAGTATCGAGAAAAGTATCATTGTTTTTGTCTTTTTCAATTACTGTTCTGGCCATTTGTTCTGCAACTTTCAGCTGCATATTCTGCTCGGCCAGGTAGTAGGCATAATTGTTCATAACAGTCAGGTCGCTGTTATCCATTTTCAGGGCATCATCATAAGCCTTAAATGCTTCTGTATAATTTTTCATTCTGTAATTAACGTCGGCCCTCATTGTAAGCACCTGGAGTTTCAGTTGCTTGTTATCGCCTGCCAGTATGTCGGCTTTGCGCAGCTCTTCAAGAGCAACATCAAATTTTTCGTTTTCCATAGCTCCGGTTGCATAGAGCATTTTTGCAATTATCGACCGATTAAATTTCGTTGAGACAATTTCTCCTCTCTTCTGAAGTTTTTCAAAGTCCTTAAGATCATAATAAACGAGCAGTAGCTTTTCCCATGCATAGTAATTATCAGGATTCAGGCTTATAATCTCTTCAAGACGTACGGCTGTTTCTATAAGCTTACCTTCTTTCTGTAAGAACTCCGGCCTGAGAAGCATTATCAGATCATCCTCTTTATAAGCAGCCTCAAGGACCATCACCGCGAGTTCCATTTTATTTCCGTAATCCTTTATAATATCTTTATTATCTATAAGTTCCGCTGTAAGTGATATTTTTTCTTCTTTTGTGATGTTATTATTTAGTAGAACTGTATTGAGTAGATCAAACAATTCATCATAATCTTTTTCCGATAGCAAGAACTCACACAGAGATAACTGTATTGCAGGGTTGTCAGGATTACGTTTAATCAGCTGGTTGTAAACATCCCTCGCCATTTCAGGCTTTCCTTCGTGCCTGTAAATTGCAGCGAGATATCCGTTAAAAGCAATATTATCCGGATCCAGAGCAAGAAGCTCCTTAACCTTTTCATTGGCTTCCCTGAATTTTCCCTCAGCTATTAAATTCTCTATTAGCGAAAGTGTTGTGCTTTCGTTGAGGCCATATTTTTCATCAAGTCTGTTCAAAAGGTTTCGGGCTTTGTCATAATTCCTGTTCTGTGAATACAATTTTGCAAGGGAAACCTGCAGATCTTCTTTTTCCGGATAAGCTTTAACAGACCTTTCATAACAAATTATTGCACTGTCGAGATTGTTTTGCCGATTGTAGATACTGGCCAGAAGCATATTATACCAAAGATTACCCGGTTGCAGCTCGCTCGCTTTTCTTATGTATTTCTTTCCGTTGACAATGTCCCCGTTTGTCAGCACAATCTGTGCCATCTGGTAGTATGTTGCATCGCTAGCAGGATTAAGAATCAGACACTGTTCAAAATACTCCAGAGCATCACCAAGATTTCCCATGAGCTTCAGTCTAATGGCGTCTACATACAGGTAATTAAAAGCTGAAACATCATATTCCCTGCCTGCTTTTAATCCAGGTATTAATTTTTTGCTGCATGATTGCTGATACAATCCCGCAGTCATTATAAATAACAATATTATTGCTTTCTTCATTTCCTTTTTCCGCTGAGGAATACACTCAGCAGCCTGTCCTTATACTGAGCATATCCGATAAAAATAAGAATTAAAACTGTATTAATCACAAGTTCTGCAGCAAGCCCCGGATATTTGAAAAATCTTCCGAAGGAAACCATAAATATTGCCATAACAAAATATGGAATATATTGTTTCATGTCATAATTAACCTTGTACCGCTTTTCCGCAAATACAAATGATAAAATAATCATTGAGCCATACGATGCAACGTGAGCCCATGCTGAAGCCATGTAACCGTAAACAGGAATGAAAATCACATTTATAAGGACTGTGATCACAGCACCAATGAGCGTAATGTAAATTCCAAATCTTGTCAGATCGTTAAGCTTGTACCAGATACTGTGGTTAATATAAATGCCATAAAAGAGATATCCCATCGCAACAATAGGAACTACAGTTATTGCTCCACGCATGTCTTTATCAATTATCAGCTGAAATCCGGATATATATAGATTAATTCCGAGGTAAACCAAAAGCATTATAATAATGAAATATTTCATTATGAATGAATAAGTTTCCTTTGCATTTTCATATTTGGCCCTTTCAAAAAAGAAGGGTTCTGCCGCAAACCTGAACATCTGGATAAACAATGCCATCAGAACCGCAATCTTATAACCTGCTCCATATTCCCCGACTGTAGCAAGTCCAGTCTCCTCGCCGGTCATTCTTCTAAGTATTACTTTATCAAGAGTATCATTTATTGATCCGCTGAGACCAGTAATAAGAAGAGGGAATGAATAATTCATCAACTTCGTCCATATTACCCTGTCAAAAACCGGTTTCTTTATAATTATAAAAGGCAAAAGCATTAAAAGAGTTGATGCACTGCCAATCAGGTTGGCTAGAAAAACATATCCTACTCCATATCCAGGGTCATACACCTGCCTGAACCAACCATGACTCTTTTCATATATTCCGGGGGCAATTACAAGCAGGAACAAGACTGCGATCAAAGTAATGATGACATTTGCAATCTTGATTGCGCTGAAAAGTATTGGTCTGCTTTCCCGTCTTAGTCTGGCGAAAGGAATGGCCGAAAATGCATCAATCGATACAATGGCGGCAAACATTCGAATATAGTCTTTATTATCCCTGTAATCCAGTGCCGCTGAAACAGGCCCGATGAAAATATTTACCAGAATCAAAAAAAACGATGAAGTAATAAGAAGGCTCAGAAGAGTGGTACTATATACTTTTTCATAATCCGCTCTGTTCTGCGAAAACCTGAAAAAGCCGGTTTCCATTCCATAGGTAAGAATTATTAGAAGAAGGACCATCCATGCATAGAGTTCGGTAATTACTCCGTATTGAGTTGCCGTGAATATCCTTGTATAAAAGAAAGTTACGATCCCGTAGTTCAGGAATCTTGGAACAACCGTACCAAAACCATATATAGCTGTTTGCTTTGCTAACGTTCTTACTTCGTTCACCTTATGAATTTTTATCCCTGTTAACCCAAATGATTTCCATATCAGATGTAAAAGGGAAGCTCAATAAAATCTATCAATTTGAAAACCATTTCTTTTATGATCGGGCAAAGTTAAATATCTTTGCCGTCAGATTTGCAGAACGTTATTAACCAAATTTTAATTTTCATGAACACAGCTGTCAGACATTTTTTAGTATTCGCGATCATTCTCCTGCTCTTCTCATGCAATGCTCCAGGGGATAATAAAGATACAATGGTCCTTATTAAAACAACATCGGGCGATATTAAAGTAAAACTCTACGACAACACTCCCCTGCACAGGGATAACTTTATTAAGCTTGTAAATATGGGATTCTTTGAAGGAATCTCATTTCACCGTGTAATTAAGGATTTCATGATACAGGCAGGAGATCCGGCAACCAGGACAGGCCTGACCAAAGAGCAGCTCGATACCCTTGATAAGTATACGATTCCGGCTGAATTCCGTAGGGAGTATTTCCACAAAAAGGGAGCTCTGGCCGCAGCGCGTGAAGGCAACGACATAAATCCGGAAATGCGTTCATCAGGCACCCAGTTTTACATAGTACAGGGCAAAAAACAGACTGAGGCAGATATAAAAGCAATCGAAGAAAGGATCAACAGCAACCTAAAACAGGCTCTGTTCAGCAGGCTGATAAGGGAGACTGCCGACAGTGCCCGCCTGTCAGGCAAACCTCTTCAGGACAGTGAAATACAGGAGCTTGCCTCAATGAAAATGTTTGAATACCTTACCACAACCGGCGAGGTCAAATTCTCACAGGAACAGATCAATACATATATGAATTCAGGCGGAGTACCACGTCTTGATGGTACTTATACAGTATTCGGAGAAGTCATTGAAGGAATTGAGGTTGTCGACAGGATAGCTGCAGCTCAGACCAATCCAGCGGATAAGCCTTTAAATGATATTAAGATTGTTAAAATGAAACTGGTCAGCAAATAATGTAAGCTGATCTTAAACGGGAACGAAATGATTAACAAAATACAAAACCTTCTTGAGGAGATCTCTTCAATTAAAGTCAATTCCCTTCCGGAGCTTGAGTCGTTCCGCCTTAAGTATCTGAGCAAGAAAGGGCTTATAACGGAACTGTTTGAAGAGTTCAGGGGAATATCAGCAGATCTTAAGAGAGAGGTGGGTCAGAAACTTAATGAACTAAAACAGAAAGCTCAGGACAGGTATAATTCTTTAAAACAGGAGCTTGAATCAAAAGAAGATTCAGCCGGTGAAAATGACCTTACCAGACCTGCGTTTCCATATCCCTCAGGATCGCGCCATCCAATTTCAATTGTAAGAAAGGAAATTATTGATATTTTTTCCAGAATTGGTTTCACAGTTTCGGAGGGACCAGAAATTGAAGATGATAATCATGTATTTACCAAGCTGAATTTTGCTCCCGAGCATCCTGCCAGGGATATGCAGGATACATTTTATATATTCAGGAATTCAGCTGAAGATTCAAATCCTGAAGACATATTGCTCCGTACCCATACCTCTTCAGTCCAGGTAAGGGTAATGCAGAGCCAGAAACCTCCCATCCGGACAATATCTCCCGGGAGAGTATTCAGGAATGAAGCTATTTCGGCAAGAGCTCATTGTATTTTTCATCAGATCGAAGGACTGTATATTGATGAAAATGTTTCTTTCGCTGACCTGAAGCAAACCCTGCTTTTCTTTGCCCGGGAGCTTTACGGCAAGGAAACTCAGATTCGGCTGCGTCCATCCTATTTCCCATTTACTGAACCTTCGGCAGAAATGGATGTAAGTTGTGCTATCTGCGGAGGAAAAGGCTGCAATGTATGCAAGTATACCGGATGGCTGGAGGTTCTTGGATGCGGCATGGTCCATCCGAACGTGCTTGAAGCCTGCAATATTGATAGCAAAAAATACACAGGATTTGCCTTCGGAATGGGAATCGAACGGGCCGCAATGCTTAAATACCAGGTTAATGACCTGCGACTTTATTTTGAAAATGATCTGAGATTTCTCGATCAGTTTAAAACAGCTTTTTAGATCGATTTGAACATATAATTGAGGGTATTGTTATTGTTTTAAAGTTACAGTGAAGAATGAGACAGCTTGATATAAATGTTCCATTGTGTGATAAATGTGCTCTTGAAACCGGTTCGATCTTCAAACACCTGACTGCTGAGGAGGTTGAGATGATCAATTTCGAAAAGGATTTCAGGCAATACAAGCGGGGAGATGTACTTTATCAGGAAGGAAACCGTATAAGCGGATTTTATTGTATTCACAGCGGAATAATCAAAGTTTTTAAGACTGGTTTTGACGGAAAAGAACAGATTATCAGGTTTGCGAAGGCAGGTGAAATTATTGCCTACAGGAGTGTCCTCAGCAATGAGGCAGCCTGTACATCTGCCAAAGTAATTGAGGATTGCCAGGTTTGTTTTATTCCTTCAGAGATCCTGATTTCATTCATTAAAACAAATCCTTCATACGCTCTTGAACTTCTGAAGCTTGCCTGTCATGAACTGGGAGAAGCTAATTCATTTATAACTGATATTGCTCAGAAAACAGTAAGGGAAAGACTCGCTGAAATACTTCTTCTTCTTGTAAATGATTTTGGCCTCGATGAACAAAACTATCTGAAAATTTCTCTGACCCGTGAGGAGCTGGCCAATATTGTCGGGACAGCTACCGAGTCTGTAATAAGATTATTGTCGGAATTCAAGGCCGATAAACTTGTCGAGCTTAACGGAAGAAAAATCAGGATAATAAATAAGAAGGAGCTTGAGAAGATAAGTAATGTGCTGACAAGAATTTAGCAAACTTTCATTTCAAGTTTAGATGTTTTCAGAAGAGCGTTCCGTTCTGGTCGCGGCGGAATTGCTTGCCCAGATGTCGGTACGCGTGTTCTGTGGCTTCTCTTCCGCGCGGAGTACGTTTCAGGTAACCCTCTTTTATAAGGAAAGGTTCATACACTTCCTCTATAGTTCCGCTTTCTTCCCCAACTGCTGTCGATATTGTGTTTAAACCTACAGGTCCCCCTCCAAATTTGTCAATAATGGCCAGCAGTATCCTGTTATCCATCTCATCAAGTCCATGCTGATCAATATTCAGGGCTTTAAGCCCATAGCGGGTTATTTCAATGTCGATCATCCCGGAACCTCTTACCTGTGCAAAATCCCTGATCCTCCTGAGAAGGGCATTTGCAATTCTCGGAGTTCCCCGGCTTCGTCTTGCTATTTCAACAGCTGCATCATTATCGATCTTTACATTGAGTATACCGGCTGATCTTTTTACGATCCCGGTCAGAACATCATGATCATAATATTCAAGGTGAAAGGTAATGCCAAATCGTGCCCTGAGCGGGCTTGTGAGCAATCCTGAACGGGTAGTTGCACCTATCAGGGTGAATTTATTAAGAGTAAGCTGGACCGATCGGGCACTGGGTCCCTTGTCAAGCATTATATCTATCTGGAAGTCTTCCATTGCAGAATACAGATATTCCTCAACAACAGGACTAAGCCTGTGAATTTCATCAATAAAGAGAACATCCCCCTCCTGAAGGTTGGTAAGCAAGCCGGCAAGATCCCCGGGCTTGTCAAGTACAGGGCCGGAAGTGACCCTCAGATTGACTTTTAGTTCATTGGATATAATTGCTGCAAGAGTTGTTTTACCCAGTCCGGGAGGCCCGTGAAGCAGAACGTGATCGAGTGATTCACCTCTTTGCCTGGCAGCTGTCACAAAAACAACGAGATTCTCAATAATCTGCTTCTGCCCTTTGAAGTCATCAAGAGTAACCGGACGGAGTTGTTTTTCAAATTCCGGATCACTTTCTGTAATATGTTCTTTCCTTATATCGAACTCTTCATCCATACACAAAATCTGCTAAAAAAATCAAGTTACTGGTTCCTTGTTGCTCGTTACTGGTTAAAAACAAAACAACCAGCAACCAGTAACCAGCAACTAGCAACATATTATTTAATGAGCTTTACATTACTTTCCGGAAGATTTATTTTGACACCGTTAATACTGACCTCAACATCATCCTTGAATGTAATTGTTAGTACAGGAACACCTTCTTCGTCGTATTTCTTCCATGTTTTCTGCCTTATTCCCATCCGGTAGAACTGTTCCTCCTTTGGCCTCCCGTTTTCATAATAGTAAGTCAGCTGACCATCGGGATTTCCCTGCACATAATTACCTTTGAACTTTATTTTCCCGTCGGGGTAATATGATTTCCACAAACCGTCGCGTAAACCAACTATATATTTTCCTTCCTCTGTATTGTCGCCTGACTTATATTTCCATGAACCGTTTTTCTCACCGTCGGTATATACTCCCTGGGCAATAATCTCTCCTGTTACCGAATATTCGGTATATGTGCCGTCACGCTGTCCCTGAAAATACTCTTCTTCCCTGAGCAAAGTTCCTTCATCATAGTACCATTTCCACAGACCATCAGGCCGGCCGTTATTGTACGATCCGGTCTGTTCCATTTTACCGGCATTATTATAGAATTTCCAGACACCTGAGCGCCTGCTGTCTGTATATTGTCCTTCAGCCTGTGTTTTACCATCAGGATATAGATCCTTCCATTTTCCGTTGAATTTTCCGCCATCGTCAACAATGCCTTCAGAAATAAGAAGGCCGTTATCATTATAAACAAAGGCGTTCTTTACTTTTCCGTCAGATCCGTATTCCCTGTGAACTCCTACAGGAACCTTGTTCCTGAATGGTCCGCTGTAGATCAGCTTATTATTCTGGTCATACCTGTTTTCAATCTCAATATCAGGCTGATCTTCAACTTCTGATTTTACAATCGAACCGCTGTCATACAGCATTGTAACTGTAAGTACACCTCTGGAGTCATATTCTTTGAAATAGCCGTGAAGCAGATCATCTCTGTAGTTCTTCTCAGATTTTACTCCTCCGTTAGGATAGAATTCTTTCCAAACACCCTGCTTCAGACCTTTGCTATCGGATCTGTTTATTCTTTCCCTGCTTATGAGGAAGTCGTTGTTGTATTCAAGTAATGTAACTACCATTCCGTTCTTGTCAAGCTCCTTGGATAATCCTTCTTTTTTACCGTTATTATAAGGAATAGTCTGCTGAATTTTACCATTTGGAAAGTAGGAATATGCGGTTCCTTCTTTTCTGTCACCGGCAAAGAGCTCTTTTGAGAATATATAAAGTCCTTCAAAAGGATCTTTTTTATACTTATACGAATATCCGTTTCTTTTACCGAAAAGATAGTTTATTTTTTCAATGGTATCCCCGGTCTGGTCAAAGAATACCCAAACGCTGTCGAGCTGGAAACTTGAATACTTTCCTTCTGATTTTTTAATGCCTGTCACATAATAGCTTTTCCAGAATCCTTCAGGCTTACCGTTTTTGAAAATACCCTCGCTCGAAATTGTTCCGTTAGGATATTTGAATACCTGATAGCCATCCTGAGGTGTCTGCCCTGAAGCAAATAGTTCTGTTAATAAAATAACGATTGTAAATAATGTTTTTTTCATTTTTACAGTCCGAGTTTTTCAGATATTTCCATCATCCTGATTATTGGTTTGCGTGCTTTCAGAAGAATGTCAGGACTTATAATTATCTCAGGTTTTTCATCCCTGAGGCATTTATAGATTTTTTCCATGGTTATCAGTTTCATAAAACTGCACTCACTGCAACCACATGTAGAGTCCCTGGGAGGAACCGGAATAAAAATCTTTGAAGGATTTGCTTTCTTCATCTGATGTATTATGCCTGGCTCAGTCCCAACGATATAAACAGCAGCACTATCTTTTTTTGTAAATTGAAGAAGTGAGGCCGTTGATCCGATAAAATCTGCTACCATCCTCACAGGAAGTTCACATTCGGGATGAACAATTATTTTTGCATCAGGGTTTTCTTTCTTTAGTCTGATTATAGCTTCAAGTGAAAACTCTTCATGCACATAGCAGGTGCCATTCCAGATAACAATATCCCTCCCGGTTTTATTAAGTATATAATTTCCAAGGTTCCTGTCCGGTCCGAAAAGAATTTTTTCTCCAGGAGGAAGCGATTCAATTATCTGAACTGCATTTGATGATGTGCAAATAATATCGGAGAGAGCTTTTATATCGATATTCGTATTTACATATGTTACAACAGTTCTACCCGGATTATCGTTAATAAATTTACTGAAATCATCGGCCTTGCATGAATCGGCAAGTGAACATCCGGCATTCATATCAGGAATGAACACACGTTTTTCGGGAGAAAGTATTTTTGCTGTTTCAGCCATGAACCTTACACCTGCAAAAAGAATAATGTCTGCATCATTTGATGCAGCTCTATGGGAAAGAGCAAGGCTGTCACCAACGAAATCAGCTATATCCTGAATATCTCCTGTCTGGTAATAATGTGCAAGGATTATAGCATTTTTCTTTTTCTTAAGCCTTTTGATCTCTGAAACGTAATCTGTTATATCCCTCTTTATCATTACAATTTATTCATTTTTATCAGCTTAATACTTTTTTGCCCACTTCCCACTGAAGTGGCTTATAAAATGTTCCGATCAATCAGTGCCCTTTTTCATCCTCGTCACGATTATTCGGGAATATTGCGGAGTAAGGCAGGGTATTTATGGGCAATTAAAAAAATCACTACTTTATTATGCTTGTAAAAATACTAATCAAAAACAAGATTCCTGTTTATTTCTTACCAGGATATTTCTTATATTATAAACTATTAAAATTTAAATTATTTATGATGAATATAATATCTTGTTAATTGTGTTAAAACAAAATGCAGATTTATCTTTTAATTTTCGTAATCATTATACGGTAAACAACTTTTCAACATCTCAAAAAACATACCATTTTTGAATATCAATTGATTAGCAAAATAATTAACAGCTGTTAATTTGTAGTTACCAATACAGGTATTAAAACAAAAATAGAAGTTTTACTGTTCATTTAAAGTTTATAGATAGGCATTCTTTAATTATAACTTTTCACTAAAAGTTGAATCCAATAAGGAATCATCAGTAACGGTTGATAAAAGGATAAATATTATAAGACTAAATAGAGATATTAACATATAATTGACAAACTTTAAAAATTTTTGCAACTACTTACATCGTAGAGGTTAGGGTATTGTAGAAAAAAGCATATTATTTTCTTATAACCGGTCTTTTATATTAATTTGCAAATGATTGAAAGCCAAAAAATCAAAAAAGTGGAAAAGAGGAAAATAGCAATCGTCTCTGATCATGCAGGTTACTACCTGAAAGAGAAAATAATAAAATTTCTGAGCAAAAATAGTACAGAATTAAAAGACCTAGGATGTTATAGTTATGAGGAAACTGATGACTATCCTGATTTTGGTCATCCCCTTGCAAAAGCAGTATCAGGTGGGGAATTTGATCTTGGATTTTCAATTTGCGGTACCGGAAACGGAATAAATATGACAGTCAACAAACATCAGGGGATAAGAAGCGCTTTGTGCTGGAATGAAGAGATAAGCCGTCTGGCCCGTAAACACAATGATGCAAATATTTGTGCTTTACCGGCCAGATTTATTAATGACTCTGAAGCTTTGCTAATTGTAAGAGCTTTCCTTGAAACAGAATTTGAAGGAGGACGTCATAAGAGGCGAATCGATAAAATCTCCTTAAAAATGTATTGATATGCTTTCAAATTCATGTAGGTATGGCATTCGTGCTGTTGTTTATCTGGCCAGCAGATCCTCCGAAAAAAATTACATCGGAATAAAAGAAATATCAGGAGATCTTAACCTTCCTGCGCCTTTCCTGTCTAAAATCTTGCAGCAGCTGGCCAGACATAAGATACTGAATTCAGTAAAAGGACCTAATGGAGGATTTTCTCTTCTTAAAAAGCCGGAATCATTAACTATGCTTGATATTGTAAAGATCATTGACGGCGATGCTCTATTTAAAAACTGTCTCATTCACGATGGAACGTGTACTGAGGCAAAGAAAAGCAGGAAAACATGTCCGGTACATGATGACTTTTCAAAGCTCAGGGCGGATATTGATAAATTGTTCAGAGGAAAGACAATAGGTGAGCTTGTTAAAACCGCAAGCGATTCAAAAAATATATTTATCTGACCTTTTTAAAATAAGGTTCATAGAACAACCATATACAAACAGCCGATGCCGTTCCGGCAGTATTGAACATAATATCCAGAATATCAGCTTTTCGTGTATCGGTGAATCCAGCCTGGGCGAGCTCCATAAGTCCACCAAAAAAAACAGGAATAAGCGCAACAACAATTATCTGCCTTGTATTTGTAAATAAGTTCCTGTGCTCAAGTATAATAACTGCCATAAAAAAAAAGTAAAGACCGAAATGAACGAATTTATCGAGATAGGGTATATCAAACAGTCCTGCACTTTCAAAAGTCTTTGCATTGGCAAGACTCAGGTAGAGTATGACCAGTGAAAAAAGAATTGAAAACTTGTTCTTCTTTATCATTTTAACAGTTTGAGGCAAAATTAGATATTAGAATGGTATTTTCTTTATAATTTTAAACGATTCATCAAATCCCAATGGCAGGTATATATATTCATATCCCTTTTTGTAAGAAGCTCTGTTCATACTGTGATTTTTATCATATTATAACGCAGTCGGAAAACAAATCTTATATCAACGCCCTGATAAAGGAAACAGGTATCCGCAAAGAATACCTTGGAACTGAAAATGTTTCAACTATTTATATCGGGGGAGGAACGCCATCGGTTTTGTCTCCGGATGAAATTAAAACTATCCTCAATATCAGAAATCTCTTTAAGGTTGATGAGAATTGTGAGATAACAATTGAACTGAATCCTGATGATATTGAGGGGGACTACATGCAGAGGCTCAAAGATTTGGGTATTAACCGGGTAAGTCTGGGAATACAATCATGGAGGGATTCAGATCTTAAACTGATGAACAGGCGTCACAATTCAGCACAGGCAGCAGCTGCTCTCGAGCAAACCCTGAAGGCGGGATTTGAAAATGTTACAATTGATCTTATTTATGGAATTCCCGGGATGACAACAGCCGACTGGTCGTCAAACCTCGATATAAGTTTTTCATATGATATAAAGCATATGTCAGCCTATCATCTGACTATTGAACCAGGAACGGTATTCGGAAAAATGAAAGAGAAGGGTATGCTGTCTGAATTAGATGAAGATGAAAGCAGTGCTCAGTTTCATTTGCTAATAGAAAAGTCTTTATCGGCAGGGTTTATTCATTATGAAATATCAAATTTCGGGAAACCCGGATATTTTTCAATTCATAATTCAAACTACTGGAAACAGGTCAGTTATCTTGGACTGGGACCTTCAGCCCATTCTTTTAACGGATATTCTCGTCAGTGGAATGTCAGGGATGTTAAAAAATATATTAAGGCTGTTGATTCAGGCTCATTGTTATTTGAAAGGGAAGAGCTTGACAAGAAAACCCGGTTCAACGAATATATTATGACTTCACTCCGGACAATGTGGGGTATAGATCTCGATTATGTCGAAAAGGCTTTTGATAAAGAGGGTTACGATTACGTGGTTAACCTCTCAGGTAAAATGGTCGATTACGGCATGATGAAACTGGAAAATAAAACCCTGGTCCTTACGAACCAGGGTAAAATGATATCCGATAATATTATTTCCGAGCTTATGCTGCCCGGCGATAAATGATTATTTTTTTGCCAGAGCAAATGTTGTGCGCCCAATAATGTTGTTCTCAAGATATAGCTCAACAC
Source organism: uncultured Bacteroidales bacterium (assembly GCA_963701745.1). Lineage (GTDB taxonomy): Bacteria > Bacteroidota > Bacteroidia > Bacteroidales > VadinHA17 > LD21. The sequence continues at coordinate 233,908 of CAVPBE010000003.1, forward strand.
TATAAGTACCAACAATGAAATCGCCTGCGTTATCAAGAAAGATGCACATTTCAATATCCTGATTCATATAATCAACAAGGCGGCTCGCAGAGTAAACAAGTTTATTGCCATTGAAATCGAAAAGATTGTCAGGGCTTGTTGTAATAACAAGTGAATCTGGTCTTATCACTCTCATAAAAACCTCTTTTTCTCCTGGGGCGGCAATTGGATTTTCACGAAGCGTAAAACAGATCCTCAGTTTATCTATATTGGCAATCCTGGTTGTCTCTTTCCTTTTCTTATTTAGAGTAACTGCATTAATATCCTTTGCCTGAATAACTGCAGCTACAGTAACTTTCGAGGTAAGCTCTTCCTTGGCTTTGGTAAGTTCCACATTTGTATTCTGAACCTCATTAATCTGCTGTTTTATGCCTGTATTCTCAGCAACCAGCTGTTGGTTCAGTGTGTTAAGTGAATCTATTTGAACAATATAACCCTTCATTATCTCTCTCATTGTTCCGATCTCGGCCCTGTATTTTTTTACAAGTTGAACATTTGTTGCATTAAGAGCCAACAACTGCTGAATTCTTTTTTTCTCTCTCTGAAGATTGGACATAAGGGTATCGTTATCAGTCTTCAGTGTATCATACCCATGTACCATAAGCCTTAGCTCGTTTGCAAGTGAGTCTTTTTCCTGGGTGAGAACAGTTTCTATTTCAACCATTTTATTTTTCTGATCGAAATACATGACAACCAAAAAGATCAAAGCCGCTGCCAGAATAACAGTGGTGAAGATCATGGCGATCGGTGCGCTCTTTTTCTTTGGCTGTTCTACCGGGGTGAATGTGTTTGTGTCTGCCATTTATTTGCTTGGATTTAAAATAAATAATACTGCAAAAGTAATAATATCATTGGAATAATTAATAAAATCCAATTCAATGATTAAATTTACTTCTGTACAAGGTTTTTATAAATAATTAAGATTCAATAATATGAGTGGATTTTTTGGGGTTGTTTCCAGGGCTGGTTGTGTTGAAGATGTTTTTTACGGAACCGACTACCATTCTCATCTTGGAACCAAAAGAGCAGGTATGGTATTCATTGTTCCTCAAAAAGGATTCCGCCGGTCAATTCATAATCTTGAAAATGCATATTTCAGGAATAAGTTCGAAGATGAACTAAGTGGTTTTACTGGAAATTCAGGAATGGGGGTTATCAGCGACACCGACCCACAGCCGATATTATTCAGCTCTCATCTTGGGAGATTTGCAATAGTTACTGTAAGCAGGCTCCTGAATCTGGCAGATCTTGAAGAGAGATTTCTTAAAAATAGAAATCACTTTACTGAAACATTTGAAGGAAATGTTAACCCGACAGAAGTAGTTGCAAACCTGATATGTGAAAAGGATGATTTTGTTTCAGGGATTGAAAACGTATATGAGAATGTCAGGGGTTCCTGCTCATTGCTTGTTCTGACGGAAAATGGAATAATAGCTGCCAGGGATAAACTTGGCAGGACTCCCGTGGTGATAGGGAAAAAGGAGACAGGCTACGCAGTGGCGAGCGAAACATGTTCTTTCCCAAACACAGGATTTGCAAGTGAATATTTTCTGGGCCCCGGAGAAATTGTGCATATAGATTCTGATGGCTATAAACAGCTTAAGAAACCTGGCGATAAAATGCAAATTTGCGCTTTTCTCTGGGTCTATTATGGGTATCCGCCTTCATATTATGAAGGAATAAATGTTGACGAATGCAGATGCAGGTGCGGTGCTGCACTAGCACGAAGAGACAGTGTGGACGCAGATTTTGTCTGTGGAATCCCTGATTCTGGTGTCGGGCATGCTGTTGGATACGGCAATGAGAAAAAAATCCCGTACAAACGGGCGTATGCCAAGTATACACCCACTTGGCCAAGAAGCTTTATGCCCCAGAAACAGGAGCAAAGAGACCTTGTTGCCAAAATGAAACTGATTCCTAATAAAGCAGTTATTGAAGGAAAGAAAATGATTTTTCTTGATGATAGCATTGTAAGAGGGACCCAGTTGAAAGATAATACTATTGATCTAAGGAAATCGGGAGCAGCCGAAGTACATATGAGGATCGCGTGCCCTCCGCTTCTTTATCCTTGCGAGTTCCTGAATTTTTCACAGTCAAGGACTCCTCTGGAGCTGGCTGGCCGGAAAGCTGTTTTTCAGCTTGAGGGAGATTCAGCAGATTTGCGGGAATATTCTGATCCCGATTCAGAGAGTTATAAAAATATGGTAGCAAAAATTGCTGAAACACTCGATCTCGACACTCTTATTTACCAGCGGCTTGATGACCTTGTTGAGGCAATTGGCCTGCCAAAAGAAAAACTGTGCACCCATTGCTGGGATGGAACAAGTTATTTTCAATAAAGGTATAACGGCTCCAAGGCGTGACGGCCAAACGGCTTGAAGGCAGAACATTTAGGCTCCCCTCCCTGGAGGGGCTGGGGGTGGGTTAAACAGTATAAATTCCCCATCTGAAAAGCTTGCCCTGCCTTGGATGGGGACAGTAGAGGGATGTTTAATGCAATAAATTTTAAAGCTATGAAATACATCGGGGCTCATGTAAGTGCAGAGGGAGGAGTTCAGAATGCACCGCTGAATGCTGATGCAATCGGGGCAAAGGCTTTTGCATTGTTTACTAAAAATCAGAGACAATGGTTTTCAAGCCCTCTTTCAAAAACCAGCATAACCGCTTTCAGGGAAAGCTGTGAAAAGCTTAATTATAAACCATTTCAGATTCTCCCACACGACAGCTATCTTATAAATCTTGGACACCCCGAAAAAGAACCTCTTGAAAAATCGAGGGCTTCATTTCTTGATGAGATGAAACGGTGCGAGCTTCTTGGACTCGACAGACTCAATTTTCACCCGGGCAGTCATCTTAATCTGATCAGCATCGAAGAATGTCTGGCAAGAATAGCAGAATCGTTAAATATCACTCTTGAAAAAACAAAAGGAGTTACAGCTGTGATCGAAAATACGGCCGGGCAGGGAACCAATCTGGGTCATAAATTCGAACAGATAAGGTTTATTATTGACCGGGTTGAGGATAAATCGAGAGTCGGTGTCTGTATTGATACCTGTCATGCATATACCTCGGGTTATGATGTAAAAACTGAGGCAGGATTCAGGGAGACATTTGAAAAATTTGAACAAATCATAGGCCTTCAGTATCTGAAAGGAATGCATCTTAACGATACGAAAAAAGATTTCGGCACCAGGGTCGACAGGCATGAGAATATTGGTACAGGGTTCCTGGGGGAGGATACATTTTCCTTCGTGGTTAACGACAACAGGTTTGATAATATGCCTCTTATTCTCGAAACTCCTGAAGATTCCCTCTGGGAATCTGAGATCAAAAAGCTTTACTCCTTAATCCGCCCCCCAGCACCCCTGAAGGGGGATTGAAATACAACAAAATATAAGCCCCCTTTAGGGGGTTGAGGGCAAAATATATGTAGAAATAAGTTTTTTGATTTCTGGTTCCTTAAGCTTGCTTTTTGTTGCTTTAAAACCGATTTCAAAAACTTCAAGCGCTTTTTCAGGATCAAGTATCTTATAATTTTTCAACTCGGGAGGCGCTATGAAAATGTCAAATTTCTTTGCTTTATGATCAAGCTCCTTTGACATATTCAGCATAAATGCACGTTCAGCAATCTGAACCATGCTTGTTACGGTTTTTTCATACCCCGTTGGATTTACAAATGATCCTATCAGGACATCGCATTTCCCTTCAAGGGGTTTAATTGGCATATTGTCGAGCACACCCCCGTCAACATAATGGATTTTGTTAATTATGACCGGCTTGAAAAGTACCGGAATGCTGGCCGAGGCAATCACAGGTCTCAGCAATTCACCTGAAGAAAAATATTCGGCCACACCATTATTCAGATCCGTGGCTGTAACATAAAGAGGAATTTTCAGATCCTCAAACCTTTTAGCCCTCAGGTTGTCAATCAGTATTTTCTCAATTCCCGATATCTGAAGAAGACCTTCCCAGGGAACTGTCGGTCTGACATAATGCAGCGAACTTGTTGCATTCATCATCTTAAGGATCTCTTCAGGAAAGTATCCGTCAGCGTACAAAACACCAACCAGAGCACCGGCACTGGTTCCCGCTATTACATCAGGAAAAATACCATCATCATTAAGTGCCTTCAGAACACCCAGATGCGCAAACCCCCTTGCTCCTCCACCACTCAGGACGATACCTGTTCTGTATTTTTTCAGCTCCATGATTATATCTTTGGATATGACTAATTAAAAGCCAGTGAAAACAGCAGCCTGAAATTAAGATAAGTTACAAATCCAGCAATGATCAATAGGATAATTTTCAGAAAATTACCGTTGGCATATTTCCCCATCACTTTTTTCGACGATGTAAGGTAAACCTGGATAGCTACTGTAAACGGTAGCTGAATGCTTAAGAATACCTGTGACAGTATCAGTCCTTTAAATGGATCTCCGATGAAAAAAATGATTATAAGGGCACCCACCAGCGAAATAAGTACTCCCCATCTTGTATGGTTGTCCTTTATGTCGTAGGGTTCGCCGGAGATGCCCGAGACTATTGATCCGCCAGCCATGGCCGAAGTAATCGAAGACGCCACACCTGAAAAAAGCAGGGCAAGGGCAAATACCACCGAAGCATTCTTTCCGAGCAGAGGCTCTAACAGACTTTCGGCCTGCTGAAGTTCATCCACTTTAATGTTGTTGTTAAAGAAAGTGGTAGCTGCAAGAATTATCATTGCGCTGTTGATTGCCCAGCCGATTATCATTGAAAAAAGGGTATCAGCAAACTCATATTTCAACTGTTTCTTTATGATCTTTTCATCCTTAAGGTTCCATTGCCGGCTCTGAATGATCTCAGAATGAAGAAAGAGATTATGAGGCATCACAACAGCACCAAGAACACTCATAAGCAGCAACATTGATCCATGAGGTATTGATGGTTTGACCCATGCAATTCCCGCGGCAACCCAGTCAACATCGACAAGGAATATTTCATACAAAAAGGATAGGCCAATCAATGAAACAAAACCGATTATCCATTTTTCAATTTTCTTATACGAGTGTGTCAGGATCATTATCAGAACTAAAATGGTTATCAGCATTGCTCCGATTTTTACAGGCACATCAAATAGCATTTCAAGAGCAATTGCCCCTCCAAGAATTTCTGCAAGCGAAGTTGAAACCGAAGCCAGAACCGCAAAATAGAGAATCGGCCTGGATATCACCGGTTTTATATGTATTGAAGCAGCTTCAGACAAACAAAGACCGGTCGCGATTCCAAGATGGGCGACGTTATGCTGAAGAATTATCAGCATAAGCGTGGAAAGAGTAACGACCCAAAGGAGTGTATATCCATACTCTGATCCGGTCGCAATATTTGCCGCCCAGTTGCCCGGATCAATAAAACCGACCGTTACAAGCAACCCCGGACCTATATACTTGAAAATATCTAGCGCACCAAAAACAGGTTTATGGTCTTTTCTACGGAGATCCTTAAAGAAGTGGAAAGGGTTGAATATTGATCTGAGATCCGGCATCTGGTTTTTGTTGCTAGTTAATGGTTGCTTGTTGTTAGTTTTTTACACCATATGCTAAATTATTTATTCTGATAGCAAATATAAGCATTGAATTAAGTCTGTTAAAATAGGGTTACTTTTTATTTAAGACAAACCACTCCACCCTCCTTTGGGCTTTAGCCCAATGAAAGCAAGAGACTAAATTCCCGGCATATGAGGCTTACAAAATGTTTTGTGTAAAACAGATGGCAATTGATTATTGATTAAATTTGGCAAATAGAGTTCATTTAAATAAAAATCAGTATGCAGTTTTTACTTGTTGCATTTGACGGAACCGATAATGAGGCGTTAGAAAGAAGGATGAAGGCTCGTCCCGGACACCTCGAAAATGTTGCTGTTCTTAAAAAACGTGGCGAATTCCTGCTCGGAGGAGCCATTCTTGACGACGAGGGGAAAATGATCGGATCTATGATAATCTATGAATTTCCCAACAGGGCTCTTCTTGACAAATGCCTTGAAAATGAACCATATATTATTAAGGGCGTGTGGGAAAAAATTGATATCAGACCCTACCGTCTTGCCCACATAGAAAATTAAATCTGATCCATAAACTAAAAGAAACAATTATGAAAAGAATTGCAATCATCCTTATGCTTCTTCTTCCGGCATCTGTTTTATTAGCTCAACAGTCGGCGCAGGCTGGCATTCCTTTTAAAATGGAGGAACTTACCTCACCTCAATTTGTTAAAGCCGTAGAGCTATCCGGCGGCGTATGTATGATTCCCCTTGGAATAATTGAAAAGCATGGTCCTCACCTTCCTCTTGGAACAGACCTCTTTGAATCGAGAGAGGCAGCCACAAAAGCCGCAATGAAAGAGTATGCGGTTGTTTATCCTCCTTACTTCGTCGGACAGATTTTTGAAGCTAAACATCAACCTGGAGCGATCGCATACAGCACTGAATTAATGTGGAAAATGCTTGAGGAAACATGCAATGAACTTTCAAGAAATGGATTAAAGAAAATAGTGCTGGTAAACGGCCATGGAGGTAACACAAGCTTCCTTCAGTATTTCTGCCAGTCTCAGCTCGCAGCCAGGAAAGACTATATCGTTGTCCTGTTTCAGGAAGGGACAAATCCTGCTTACAGCAAGGAAATTGAATCATTAAAGAAGGCAAAGCTTGATGGTCATGCCGGGGAAGAAGAGACAGCCATGATGTCCTACATCAGACCTGATCTTGTTGATGTTCAGGCAATCACTAGCCAGTCTGGTGCAGATCAGAAAAAACTCAATGTTCCATTTGGCTACACCGGTATCTGGTGGTATGCAAAATATCCTAATCATTATGCAAGCGATTTTGCTCAACCCAACAAAAGACTTGGTGAGCTTCTGATGATGAGCTGGTCTGATCAGATCGCGGAATTGGTAAAATATCTGAAGACCAATAACACTATTAAAGAACTCCAGGATGAGTTCGCAAAACAAGCAGATAATCCATTAAAAAAGTAAAATAATAATTGATATGAAAAGAAATTTATTCATTCTTTGGTTCTTTATTGCACCAATTATGGTCATCCCGATTTCATGCAAAACTGAGACACCATCTGATCTTTCAAAGGTAAGTGTTATCCCAAAACCGGTTTCAATAACTGCAACAGGCGATTATTTCAACCTTAAAGCGAAGAGCAGCATATTTGTCCGAGGCGAAGCGGATGAAATGAACCAAATAGGGCAATACCTTGCCGACAGGCTAAATCCGGTCACTGGTTTTGCCACAAGGGTAAAAACAACTTCAGCTGAGCCAAGATCGGGCAACATCTATCTCAGCCTATCCGATCAGGATAATAAATTGGGAGATGAGGGATATGAGCTGACAATAACAAAACAACTCATTACGCTGACAGCCGGTAAGCCGGCCGGGATATTCAGGGGCATTCAGACTATCCGGCAGATAATTAAGAAAGACTCTGCTTCGGGGAAGCCGGGAGTAATCAAAGTCGCAGCCGGTACGATAACGGATTATCCCAGTTACTCTTACAGGGGAATGATGCTGGATGTCTCGCGTCATTTCTTTAGTGTTGAGGATGTTAAGCAGGTTGTTGAATATCTGGCATTTTATAAAATGAATGTATTGCACCTCGGTCTTTCGAATGATCAGGGATGGAGGATAGAAATAAAATCCTGGCCAAATCTTGCCATACACGGCGGAAGCACTCAGGTAGGGGGAGGTAAAGGAGGTTATTATACGCAGGAGCATTACACTGATATTGTGAATTATGCAAAGGAAAGATATATTATGATTGTGCCGGAAATTGATATGCCTGGTCATACAAACGCCGCACTTGCATCATATCCGGAACTGAACTGCAATGGTAAAGCAACAGAATTATACACTGGAACCGAAGTCGGATTCAGCACGTTTTGCACCGACAAAGAAATCACTTACAAATTTATTGATGATGTTTTCAGGGAATTGTCTGCCCTTACACCAGGACCATACATTCATATTGGCGGGGATGAATCACATTCAACGAAAATCGAAGACTATATTCCTTTCGTCAACAGGGTACAGGAAATTGTTGCTTCTCACGGCAAACAGGTTGTGGGATGGGATGAAATCGCCCTGGCTTCTCTTAAACCGAATAGTGTTGCCCAATGGTGGGCAAATGTATCAAATGCTCAAAAAGCAGTAAGCCAGGGTGCAAAGGTCCTGATGTCTCCTGCTGTAAAAGCTTATCTGGATATGCAGTATGATTCAACCTCACCACTGGGACTGCACTGGGCTGCATATATTGAGGTGGACGAGGCATATAAATGGGATCCTGCCACCATGGTTCCCGGTATTGGAAAAGAAAGCATTATCGGGATTGAAGGTGCGCTTTGGACAGAGACAATAACAAATCTCGACGAAATAGAGTATATGGTATTTCCCCGGCTTCCTGGATATGCTGAAATAGGATGGACACCGTCTTCCATGAGAAACTGGGATGAATATAAATATCGCCTTGCAAAACAGGCTGAGTATTTTAAAGCGATGGATATAAATTATTATCCTTCGAAAAGAGTCCCATGGGGAGAATAATATGAAATTCCTTTTAAACGCAAAGTCAAACACCCATCAATGAAATATGGGAGCATCCATCAGGATTACGTTTAGTTACACAGAGCTACACAGAGAAGTCACAGAGGGTCACAGAGTTAAGAAATAAAATCTCTGTGGATCTCTGTGATTCTCAGTGGCTCTCCGTGTAAGTTTTTAAAATAAATAAAGATATCATGAAAATAAAAGCTTCAATCATTCTGCTGATTTTCATTAATACGTTAATGATAAATAGTAATGCCCAGACTCTGACATTAAAGTTATGGCCTGACGGCATTCCAGGATCAAAAACAGACCCATCTTACATTGAAAAAATAACAATCACAGACGGACGGATAACGCGATGTGAAAAGGTGGTCACTCCTGATCTTACTGTTTTCCTGCCATCTCCGGAAAAGGCAAACGGGGCAGCCGTTTTGATCTGTCCCGGCGGAGGATACGGAGTACTGGCATTTGACCATGAAGGGAATGCCATAGCCAGGTGGCTGAACAATAACGGAATGGCTGGGATCATTCTGAAATATCGCCTTCCTTCGGATCAGATTATGATTGATAAATCTATAGGTCCGCTGCAGGATGCCCAGGAGGCAATGAGAGTGATACGAAGGAATGCTGCTGAATGGAAAATAAATCCTAAAAAGATAGGAGTGATCGGATTTTCTGCCGGAGGTCATCTGGCTTCAACAATATCAACACATTATGCTGAAAAAGTATATGATGCGAAAGACAACATAAGCGCAAGGCCCGATTTTTCTTTGCTGATCTACCCGGTTATTTCGCTCGATACAACTTTCACCCACAGAGGTACCCGCAACAATCTTCTGGGCCTTAAACCCGATCTAAAACAGGTGCAACGGTTTTCAAATGAACTTCAGATCAATGCGGAAACCCCTCCAGCATTTCTTGTGCACTCTTCAGATGACAAAGCTGTACCAGCTATGAACAGTATCGTATATTTCAGGGGACTGCAGAAAAATAATATTCCTGCTGAGCTTCATATTTTTCAGAAAGGAGGTCATGGTTATGGTCTTGCCCCCAATGGCGGAACGGAATCATCATGGCCCGACTTATGTATCAAGTGGCTCAAGGCAATGGGGCTTATGTAAGAAGTAACTAAATATCTCAGACTATGTTACAAAATCTATTTTCCCTGATTACAGGGCTGATTCTTATTTTAACTTCCTGCAGTGATAAACAATCAGAGCCGGTAAGGGAGACAATCCTTCTGGACGGAACGTGGCGGTTTGCCGTGGATACTTCAGGCATAGGAATTGATAAACAATGGTTTGCTGTCACTTTGAATGATTCGGTCATATTACCGGGCACTATGGATGAAAATAAAAAAGGGATAGTCAACACAAATACGGGAGAAACGATGAGGCTATCGCGCGAATTAATGTATTCGGGTATGGCATGGTATCAGAAGGAGGTAAATATTCCTGATAAATGGGATGGCAAAAACATCAGGCTGATAATGGAGCGGACAAAACCAACAATGGTCTGGATCGATTCTGCTCCTGTTGGAGAAAACAGCAATATTCTTACACAGCAGGTTTATGAATTATCAGGTTTTCTGACCCCGGGAAAACACACTGTTACAATTCTTGTAAATAATGGGAATGGATCGGTTCCGGGTGGAATAACAGGTTCGCATGCCTGGACAGAGCATACTCAGACCAACTGGAACGGAATTATCGGCAAGTTCTGTCTTGAATCCTATAACAAGTCATATATTAAAGAGATTAAAACCTTTCCTGACCCGGATGCAAAAAAAGTTCTGGTAAAGCTTATTGTTTTCAGCGAAAAAGAAGAAAAGGAGACATCTTTCATTGTAATGAAGGCTGGTTCGTGGAATACAGAAAAGCCTGTTACTGCAGAAAAGAAATCCTTCAGCATGACCCTGAAGCCAGGAGAAAATAAAATTGAGCTCGATTACAATCTGGGAAATAAAGTACAACTCTGGAGCGAGTTTGAGCCTGTTCTTTATAAACTGGATATTGCATTAAAAGGAAATGGTACACTCGATTCCGTCACGACCGATTTCGGGATGCGCAGATTTTCAACCAGCGGAACTCAGTTTACGATAAACGGCTTAAAGACTTTTTTGCGCGGCAAGCATGATGCTTGTGTTTTCCCGCTGACTGGTCATCCGCCTATGGATGTCGAAAGCTGGAAAAAGGTTTTCAAAATAGCAAAATCATACAATATTAATTTTTACAGGTTTCATTCCTGGACACCTCCGGAAGCAGCATTCCGGGCCGCTGATATTGAAGGCATTTATATGCAGCCGGAGCTCTCTTTCTGGGGCAGTTTCAGAAGGGACGGGAATCCTGATCTTAATGATTATCTCCTGAAGCAGGGAGAGAATATTCTTGAAAATTATGGCAATCATGCCTCTTTCGTAATGTTTGCACTTGGAAATGAACTTTCAGGCGACCAGGGTGTAATGAATGATTTTCTTAAACACTTCAGATCTGTTGACAATCGACCGCTTATGGCTTATGGATCAAATAATTACCTTGGCTACAGAGGCCAGGCTGCAGGCGAGGATTACTTTGCAGGTTGCAGGATCGGTCCGGACACTGACGATTCATATAAAACCCACATACGTGCTTCATTTTCATTTGCCGATGCAAATGATGGCGGTTATATTAACGGCAGATACCCTTCAACGAATCTGAATTATTCAGGTGCAATTGCAAATTGCACCGTTCCGGCCCTTGGCACTGAGGTCGGACAGTATCAGATCTATCCCGATTACAATGAGCTAAAGAAATATACCGGGGTGCTTAAACCCTGGAACCTTGAAATCTTCAGGAAACGTCTGGAGGAAAATAATCTTAGCAGCCAGGCAACTGATTTTTTCAGAGCTTCAGGTGCATCAAGCGTTATATGCTACAGGGCTGACATTGAAATGGCTTTAAGAACACCGGGATTCGGTGGGTTTCATCTGCTTGACCTGCAGGATTTTCCTGGGCAGGGAACAGCACTGATCGGGATCCTGGATGCCTTTATGGACAGCAAAGGATTAATTACTCCCGAAGAATTCGGCCATTTCTGCAACAGGGTTGTTCCGTTGCTTATTATTGATAAATATTGCTGGACCAACAAAGAAACATTAAAGGCAGATATTCAGGTAGCGAATTATTCTAAATGGAATCTGGCAGATCAGTCTGTCTTGTGGGATATAAAAAATTCAAAGGGAGAGAATATTGCTGAAGGCGAAAAGACAATGGATATAGCCCAGGGCGGTTTGTCTGATATTATGTCTCTGAATTCCGACTTATCCGGTATTACAAAAGCGGAGAAGGTAACATTGTCAATAAAACTCAGAGGAACTCCTTACGAAAATTCATATTCATTGTGGATTTACCCGGCAGATGCCGATACTAAAGACCCTGCTGATGTTATTATTACGGACAAGCTCAACAAGCAGTTATTAGAGAATTTATCGTCGGGTGCAAAATTATTGTTCTTCCCTGACCATAAAGCCTTCAAGGATCTGACGGTTGGAGGATTATACATTCCTGACTACTGGAACTACAGGATGTTCAAATCTATTTCAGAAAACAATAAAAAGCCGGTATCTCCAGGAACAATGTCGATCCTTACAGATCCGGATCTGCCAATATTCAACGATTTTCCTACGGAATTCAATACAAACTGGCAATGGTGGCCGATTGTCAAAAACAGCAGACCTTTTATCCTTGATAATGCTCCAAAGGATTATTTTCCTCTGGTGCAGGTCGTCGATAATTTTGAAAGAAACCATAAGCTTGGTCTGATCTTTGAATTTGCGGTTGGAAAGGGGAAATTGCTTGTTTGCATGTCTGATCTGAGATCGGTTCAGGAAAAGCCTGAAGCACGTCAGCTTTACAGCAGCATCCTGAAATATATGTCATCCGGTAAATTCAATCCGTCACAAAAACTAAGCGCCAGAAGAACTCAGTACACTTTTCAGTTCCACGGTTCAGTCAAAGAAGATGACAGGAGTTCTAAATTTATCTTATTAATAGAACTTTAAGACACCCCGCACCACCATACCTCGTACCTCATACCGTTTGATTACGCTTTCAGAAATTCTTTCGGGACATCCTGAAGCCTTGCAATATCTGTGATTTTATTCCTTACATCAAATCCGGCGGTACACTTTACGTTGCATGATTCGCATTTCTGACAGGGCTTGCCCGAAAGGTCAATAGTTGCCATATTGTGAAATGCCTGCGATGTGTTCTTATACCCGAAGGCATACATATAACTCCTCATAATAGTAGGAATATCAAGATTCTGCGGACATTGTGGCAGGCATTGCCTGCACTGCTGGCAATAGAGTCCGGTTTCCGAATCAACTGATGCCAGTTTCAGGTCTTTAAGTTCCTGTTCTGTCATCTTCAGATTCCGTATCATTGCAAGATTTTTCTGAAGCTGTTCCAATGATGTCATCCCCGATACAATAGATGCGATATTTTTATTCTGCAAAACCCATTTCAAAACAGCATCAGAATTTGGCTGAGAACCCGACCTGTCGCGATAAACACCTGCAGTTGTTTTCATCCCGACTATCCCGATACCTGCTTTTACAGCTACTGAAATGGCTGAATTCAAAGATTCAATATTCTTTATTTTGTAGTTGTATGAAATCATTGCCACATCATATATCCCTGATTCAGCAGCTGCCTTTAAGGCCTCTTCTGTATCGCTGTGTGATGCAATACCGACAAAACGTGTCTTCCCCTGTTTTTTCAGACGCTCCATTGCTTTAAGAACACCTTCATCGAGAACAGTCGGTCTTTTCCCTGCATAGGGGAAAAGGAAAAAGTCGACATAATCCAGGCCAAAGCGGCTCAGGCTGCCTTCAGCTTTTTTAATATATGATTCCGGGTTAAAAGACTTTGAAAAAATTCCCAAACGGGCATCAAATCCATCCGGCGGAACAGCTGTTCCAACCACGAATGAATCGCGCGGAAGACTTTTCAGACCTTCCCCGACTATCTTTTCATTGTTCCCTTCACCATAATATGTTGCTGAGAAGAACATTTTAATGCCTGCTTCATATGCCGATCTGATGAAGCCGGTATCAAGTGCACCAGATGTTCCAAAACTAATAAGCGGTGTTTTAATTCCCGTCCTGCCAAGGATTCGAACAGGTGGTTGAGGAAGAGCATTGGAAGAGACAGAGGTAGGACCGGCTTTATAAGTGCCAGGCAAAAGTGTTGCACCTGAAAGACCAATTATGCTCTTTTTGAGGAACTCACGGCGGTTGTTGTTTTTCATGGCAGTAACTGTTTAATTATGAAAATCCTTTTATTGTCCTTTATTGAATCAAGACTTTAAATTTCTGAAAAATTTTCGGGAAATGAAAAAGCCTTTCTTTTATTTAAGTGATTATCAAAATATCCAGTAAAACTTTTTTTAACTTTCGAGTAAGATTTGAAATATTATTAAATACCTAAAAACCTGCAGAAATATGAAAACCCGACGGTCATTTATTAAAGAATCCCTGGTTGGAGCAGGTGCTTTGATGACTGCATCCACTTTCAGGCTTCCCTTTTTCAAGGATACTGATATCAGAATATCATTGGCTGAATGGTCCTTTCACAGAGCATTGGAGGCAGGTAAAATGGATCATCTTGATTTTCCTTCAAGGGCAAAAAATGAATTTGGCATATCGGCTGTGGAATATGTCAATGGTTTTTTCGGCGGGACAAAAATGAACTTCAGGGAAGCTGCAAAGAACAGGGCTTATTTGAATGAGATGATCAAAAGGAGCCAGGATGCCGGGGTATATAACCATCTGCTGATGTGTGATGATGAGGGGCCTCTTTCCTCGACAAATGAAAAAGAAAGACTTGAATCGGTGGAGAATCACAAAAAGTGGATCGAAGCTGCAAAAATACTTGGATGTGTGACTGTAAGAGTTAATCTTCATGGCGAAGGAAGTGCCGAAGACAGAAAAAAGGCTTCCATAGATGCTCTGGGCCGGCTTGGAGAATTCGCAAAACCATTGCAAGTAAATGTTGTTGTGGAAAACCACGGCAGCGTGACTTCAAACGCCGAGTGGCTTGCAGATGTAATGAAACAAGTCAGCAGAGATAATGTCGGCACACTTCCTGATTTCGGGAATTTCTGTATCTCCCATCCATGGGGAACCATTCAGGAGGGTTGTACTGAAATGTATGATATTTATAAGGGTATTCAGCAACTGCTGCCATATGCAAAAGGAGTAAGTGCTAAAACCTATGATTTTGACAAAAGTGGAGAGCAGCCATTAATGGATTATAAGAGACTAATAGACTTAGTCAAAGCATCAGGCTTTAAAGGATATATTGGGATTGAATACGAAGGGATAAACCAGCCGGAGGAAGAAGGCGTGCTCAATACACAAAAGCTGCTGAAAAAATATCTGTAATTTGTTGGGCCTGTATCAAAAGTCCTCTGTGGACCTCTGTGAAAACTCTGTGATCTGTGTTAGTTCTTAATTATTTGTTGCACAGAGTGCCACAGAGAAGGTACAGAGATACACAGAGGAACCATCACTTAGATTTTAGACTTTTGAGACACCCTAGGAAAATATCTTGGATATGAGGGTGTTTAAAAATGGACATATTCTTTCTTTTTGGTTATTGAACCCTAACCCCATCCCTTCCCGGGAATTATAATAACCCTAACCCCATCCCTTCCCGGGAGTTATAATAACCCTAACCCCATCCCTTCCCGGGAGTTATAATAACCCTAACCCCATCCCTTCCCGGGAGTTATAATAACCCTAACCCCATCCCTTCCCCTTAAGGCTAAGGGGAAGGGTGTAAATCATTGATATATTGAACATTCAATCCTCCCCTTATGCTTAAGGGGAGAAGAGGGAGGTGGGGTTCAGAAGATTAAAGAGAAGGATCGCTATTGCCAAATTAAGGAGGCCTGAACAACCTTAAATTGATTCTCGAAAAATGAAATTTCTCTTTTTATGATATCCGGTGGTAATCATCTGGGTAAAGAAGAGCGACAATAAAGCAAAGCCTGTCCCGACAAAAAACGGCAAACGCCAGTTGAGCATCCACAAAACACCTCCAAAAAGAGGGATAATAACCGCTGAAATATGATTGATTGTGAAGCCGATAGCTGTTGAGGAGCCGAGATCTTCAGGATCGGCCGTCTTTTGCAGATATGTGTTAAGACCTATTGAGAAATTAAAAAATATACTGTCGAGAATAAACAAACCCACAACAATCCAGACATTGCTAATAAACGCGTATCCAAGAAATAACACAATAAGAGACGCGCTTTCAAGCGACAGCACAACCCGTTCACCATATTTGTTCAGTGCCTTTGATATCTGCGGATTGAGCAGATAAGTAAGTGCATAGTTTATTACATAGATTCCTGTAACAATTCTTAATCCAAGGTTATAGTGGTCAACAAGGAGGAATATTGCAAAAACTGTAAATATCTGGCGGCGGGTTCCTGCTAAAAAATTAAGAACATAAAACAACCAGTATTTTTTCTTTATGACCAGCTTTTTATGCTGTCGGGGAACTTCTTGTCTGACGGGATTAATAAAAAGCATAATGATTCCCGACAAACTAATTAGTAATCCGAGTAAAAGAAAAGTATAAAGGTATTGTAAAACAAATGATAATGCCCAGATAACGAACCCGACAGCAATATTTACCAGAGCCCCGTAACCTCTCATTCGTGCAAAAACAACAGGTGATTCCGTTGTATTGAAATACTGGACAGTAAGCGACTTGTTTGTTGTCTCAAAGAAATGGAATCCCACCGACATAATAAAAGTCGTAGTCAACAGTCCCCCAAATGAGGAGAAAACACCAGTGATTGCAGTTCCAATTCCAAGTAATACTACCGACCAAGCGGAAAGACGGTGTTCTTTAAAAACAAACAAAAGGTAAATGGCAGCAACAGAAAGAAATCCTGGTATTTCCCGTACTGCCTGTGAAATTCCTATCTGAAAACCATTAACTCCGACTACCTCTTTTGCATAATTTGTGAATAAAGACATCCATCCCTGTAGTCCTGAGCTGGCGCAGATACCCAGAATTATCAGGTAGCGATACATCGGGTTTGATTTCAAATGATCCATTGACTTCTCCTAAAGGGTGCAAAAATAGAATTAATAGCATTAATATTATTGGTGGACAACCCACTTTTTATTTTTAATTTTAAGAGAAAATTCAAGTTAATGGAAGAAAATCTGGATATAAAAAAAAATCTCGGATATCTGGGGTCTGATCTTGTTACACAGATAATTGATAACTGCAAAATAATTGAAATTGAAAAAGACACAGAGATAGTCAAGGAAGGACAATATATTAAATATATACCAATCGTTATAAAAGGCCTTATTAAGGTAACAATGAGGCAGGAAGAAAAAGAGCTTTTGCTCTATTATATTCAGCCATACGAAAGTTGTGTGATGTCATTTACCGCAAGCCTGAAGAATGATAAAAGCAAAATCTTTGCAATTGCAGAGGAAGACAGCAGAATAATCCTTCTTCCTTCAGAAAAAGTAATTAAATGGACAAACGATTATCCTTTGATCAATAGATTATTTTACCAGCAGTATAACCTCCGTTATCTTGATCTTCTTGAGACCATCAATCATCTTTTGTTTGACAAACTGGATAAAAGGTTGTATGAATACCTTAAAGAAAAAACAAGAATTACAGGGAAGAATCCTTATGTAATTTCACACCGTGAAATAGCCTATGAGCTTGGAACGGCAAGAGAAGTAATTACAAGAGTATTGAAGAAGCTTGAATCGGAAAATAAGATAAAACAACTTAAATCAGGAATCCAAATTCTGTAGTGTTGTGACTTAGGTCACTGGAAACTGCATTTCTTCCACTCTATCTTTGCAGAAGTAATCTAACAATTAAGACTTTAATGTGTTCTTAGTTTTAATATTTCAGATTACTCTTAAATTAAATGGAGTGAAATCAAAATGTTAACTATTATGAAAACTATGAAATCAATTATTCTGACAGCCACAATACTGGCGTTAGTAATGAATTCCTGTAATAAATCTGATGATCCGGCAGGCTCTGGAGATTCTACCGCCCCGACTATTCTACAACTGGGCACCTGGAAGGTATCTCTGTTTAATGACAGCGGAAACGATGAAACTTCAAATTTCCTTGGTTTCAATTTTACATTTGCCTCAAATGGCACTGTAACTGCAGTTAAAAATACTTCTACAGTTAATGGAGTCTGGGATACCGGAATAGATAATAATCAGAACAAATTCATCCTTGACTTCGGAACAACAAATCCATTCAATGAGATGAATGAGGACTGGGCAATTCTTGAACTTACGCCCGTTAAGATTCGACTTCAGCATGTTAGCGGAGGAAACGGAGGAACCGATTTACTTACTTTTGAAAAAAATTAAAAGACTATGAAAAAAAACATGGGAACCACTGACAAGATCGTCAGGATCGTTATTGCAGCAATTATTGGTTTGCTTTATTTCACTAATGTCCTGACAGGAACATTAGGTATTGTTCTCCTTGTACTGGCTGTAGTATTTGTCGGTACAAGCTTTATAAGCTTTTGTCCTTTATACACAATTTTCGGATTGTCAACAAATAAAAATAAAGCTGCCGGGAAATAAGTTTATACCTGGCAAGCGGCTTACTACTGACAACCCCCGGCTCACGGCTCACGACTTACGGCGCAAGATATTCGTATCGTGCAGTAAGTTCTGAGTCGGGAGCCTTGTGTTTTTAACACATTTCCTTTCAGCCAGCATGATCCCGGTCTTATTCTTCCTTTTTGTGATTTCCGCTCAGACTCTGAATGGAATATATATATGACAAGCCCTGGAAAAGCTGGCTGAATATGTTTTTCTTTAAAATTTCCATTGGCTTTCTGACTGCAAAATAAGTTATTTCTATATCCCAAAAGGATATTATAATAAACAGAGACGGAACGGCGTTCTATAACTGTCAGATACAATTGAAATCCACTTAAAAGAAAAAGAGTTACAAAACCATGTAATATTACCGCTATGCTCCTGCTAGATCCAATTCCAGGCATTCTTGGAGAAAAAAATGCCGCTCATTTGCTCAGAAGAGCTACTTTCGGACCAACAATTGAAAACATCAAACTCTTTGCAGGTAAAACAGTTTCAGAAGCAATGGCAATATTGTTTACTGATACTGCACTTCCTATGCCGCCAGTCGATCCCAAAACTGGTTCAACCTGGTTAAATCCAAAAGCAACACCGGGTCAGAATAGCGACGCCACCTTCCTTATAGATTATTTCATAGCATGGCACCTTGAACTTATGCGCACTTCAGGGACAAATATTAAGGAGAGGATAGTATATTTTCTTCACACTCATTTACCTACAAGAAGGTCACTTATCGAAAGCAGCGAGGCAATGTATTATCAGAATTGCCTTTTCAGATACAATGCTTTTGGAAGTTTCAAAAATCTCTTTAAAAAAATCTGTATTGATAATGCAATGCTGGTGTATATCGATGGAAGATTAAACATAAATCAATGGCCAAACGAAAATTTTGCCCGGGAAATGCTTGAGCTCTATTCCATTGGCAAAGGCCCTCAGACAGGAGATGGCAATTATACCAATTATACAGAACAGGATATAAAGGAGGCTGCACGGGTACTGTCGGGGTATACGAATGACATTACGTTTACAAATGTTGACCCAGAGACAGGAATCCCGATCGGAAAGCTTGAATTGAGTGGTAACAGAGCAATATTGCACGATGCCGGAACAAAAACCTTTAGTTCTGCCTTTCAAAATACTGTAATAGCTCCTTTATCAACAGATGGAGGTTATGCAACAGCTTCTGCTGCCCGGGAGGAACTAAGTTCAATGATCGAAATGATATTCAGTCAGGATGAAACCGCAAAGTTCCTCTGCAGGAAGATTTACAGGTTTTTTGTTTATTATGATATAACTCCGGATATTGAATCAAGGATAATTGTGCCTCTTTCACAGTCTTTTAAATCGAGCGGATACAATCTGAAAACAGTTATTTCGGAATTATTGTCGAGCCAGCATTTTTACGATGCTGATAACGCAGTAACAGAAGATAATAATACCGGAGCTCTTATCAAATCGCCTGTCGAACTTACTCTTGGCGGATTAAGGTTTTTTAATATTCAACTTCCTCAATCCTGGAGTCAGAGTTTTTATGATGATGGATACCTTAACGGAATCAAGCGGCTTATTCTGGATCAGGGACTTGAATTTTATGAGCCATACGATGTAGCAGGATATGATGCATATTTCCAGGTGCCAGGTTATAACAGGAACTGGATAACCCCAATAAATCTTGCAAACAGGTATCTTTTTTCACAAAGGTTGATCGAGAATTTAAACACGGGTGAGTCTGGTGCTGTGATTAACGTTGATTTGGTTTCTTTTGTGGATAATCCGCAGCATGTTATCGATCCTGGAAATGCAGCGGGTGTTGTTAAGACATTTACCGATTATCTGATAGCAGTTGATATAAATAGTGACAGGTTCAATTATTTCCTTAATACGGTTTTCCTTGAAGGATTACCATCATATAACTGGACAAATGAATGGGCTGCATATAAAACAGGCGGCAATAATGCCACTGTGAAGCTTCGGTTGGAAACTCTGGTTTCAAAGCTGATTCAAACTCCCGAATTTCAATTATTCTGATATTTAAAACCGGAAAACTATGGATCGTCGCGATTTTTTAAAAAATACAACCTTATTTGGTACCGGAAGTTTAATATTGGGAGGCCTTCCGATTAAAATAGCAAAAGCTGATGCCAGCCTTACAAATGCTGTCATGGCTGCATCAAACGACAATATTCTTGTTTTGATACAGCTGCATGGAGGAAATGACGGATTGAACTGCATAATACCAATTACACAATACAGTACATACCTGAGTCTTCGTCCGAATATTGCAATTCCCAACCAGGGTACACGTCAATTATTAAATCTTGACACAACATTACCTCTGAATGAACAGGTTGGAATACATCCTGATATGATTGCATTTAAACAAATGTACGAACAGGGACTTTCAACTGTTGTCCAGAATGTTGGTTTTGAAAACATGAACCTGTCACATTTCAGAGGCAGGGATATTATGTTTATGGGCGGTGGATCATCAGACTATTTCAATTCGGGATGGATGGGGCGGTTAATGGATTTTGAGTACCCCGGGTACCCGGCCAATTACCCTAATAGTCAGATGCTTGATCCGGTGGCGCTGGAAATAGGTAATTCTATGTCCCTTGCTTTTCACAGGGAAAATGGTATTCCAATAGGATTCAGCATAGATAGTCCGGAGGCATTTTATAACCTTATAAATGGTGTCGGTGCCGAACCTCCAATCCTTTTTCCTGACAGCCATGCCGGAGAAGAATTACGATACCTGATGGAGTTTGAAAAGAAAAGCAACCAATATGCACAAAGATTAAAAGATGTTTACCTTGCCGGATCAAACAGCCCAGCAGTAACATACCCGTTAACCTATCCTTACAGCGCACCTCTGACGTCAATTCAGAATCCTCTTTCGGGACAATTAAAACTTATTGCACGACTTTTAAAAGGGGGGTGTAAAACACGTATTTTTATGTGCCGCATCGGCGGATTCGACACTCATGCTAACCAGGTTGAGAGATTCGATACTACGATGGGAACACATGCTGCTCTGATTTTTCATCTTTTTGGTTCACTCAAGGCTTTTTATGATGATCTGAAAGGACTGGGACTTGACCACAAAGTATTATCAATGACTTTCACAGAATTCGGCCGGAGGGTTTATTCAAATGCCAGTTATGGATCAGATCATGGTACAGCATTCCCTGTATTTTTATTCGGAAAGGGATTAAAACCAGGAATTTATGGCAACAATCCGGATCTTTCTGTTCTGAATGGAGGAAACCTTATTTATAAAGTAGATTACCGGCAGGTTTACACCACAGTTGTTCAGGATTGGTTTGGCGCCACGGACGAAGCACTTACGGCGACAAAGTTTAATGACTGGCTCGATAAGAAAATTAATCTTTTCGGAACAACAGGGATTGATGAACCGGATGAAATCAATAAATCGATTCTGTATGATTGTTTCCCGAATCCGGCCTCTGATATTGTCACCTTTTCATTTTTTCTCAATCATAGTTCTGTTGTAAAACTATGTCTGTTTGATATAAAGGGCAAGAAAATTGCAGATATTTTAAACGAGTACCGGTATTTCGGAAAGTCAAATGTTCCTCATAATGTCGGGTCTCTTCCCCCAGGTCAATATATTTATACTTTGGAAACGAGTGAGTTCAAACAATCAGGTAAGTTCATCAAAAGATAATATGACTATCGGGAATCTCCTAAAAGTCGAGTTTTTCAGGTGAGATTTTGAATAGTTGTATCCTGGAGAATCTTCCAGCAACATATGTCCGGGTTAAAACAGCCAGGCCTCCTTCTTCGGTAGGAATTACAGAAGCAAGGCTTACCGGGTTGGTGCTTCCAAAATATCGTGATGTCTTCATTACACCTGTTTCCGGATCGAAAAACAGGATTAAAACCTGATTTGACCGGGTTACTGTACTGACAATAATTATTTCATTTCCGTTAATGCTGGTCCTGATAGATTTGACTATCGCATTTCTGTTTATTTCAGGCCAGCTTGTTCCTCCCATTGCTGTTATATTGGAGACTGAAACAAAAGAAATTGAAGGTTTTGTATTAATATAATTCTGGTTTTCATCAAAACGTGTTAAAATATAGCTGCTGTCATTACGCTGTATCAGTGAGCTTGCCGCTGCACTATAAGGAATTCCGTTTACAACCCCGGTAAGTTGACCATTTAACGGATTAACAAATAGCAGTGAGAAAACAAAATTGTAAAACCCATTTACAAAATAATAACCTGTTCCGTCAGGCTTTACTTCGCCGGTAAAAAACGGGAAATTTGAATCCTGACGGGTAAGGTGAAGTCTGACCTTTTCTTCATAGTTCTCAATTCCGGGATATTCATTGCTCCAGATGACAGAAAACCCGGAATCAAAGCATGTTAAAACAGTACTCCTGTTGATCCGGTTATAACTGGTCAGTAATATTTTACCGTCAGCAGTATTTGAAGCATACAGTGGATAGGTAATATTTGCAAATGATCTGTGAAGTTCAGGAGATGAGCCATCTGTGTTTATTTTCATAACATGGGTGCCCAGTGAATTATCCATACAGAAAAAATAATACCCGCCATCAGCCCGGACTATATCTGACACCGGGCTTATATAATTTTCGTTATAAACTGACCATTTGATATCCCCTTCCTTTCCGGTACCTAATAAAAAAGGGACCGGCCATATTGTTGTATCGAGCTTGCTGCTGGCGAGTATCAGAAAATTTTGATCATCAATTTCTTTAACATCAAGAGGAATAAAAATCCTGTTGAAATCGGAATGGTCATAAATCCTGACCCAGTTCTCATCGGGCTCCATTTCAGTTTTCTTTGAACACATCATAAAGAAACCGGGAAAAAGCAGGAGGAGGAAAATAAATTGAAATACCGGCAGAGGAAGCTTTATTTTGGGATAAATTAACATAAATTAAAAGTTAAGATTTAAAATGTTTCTTAAATCAGGCAAACAAGTTTGGAACGCGCAGGTTTCTGCAAAGGAAAAATAATACCTATGTTGATAGAAGGAACAAATAATCTGATATTGTCCTGAACATCATATAATCCACCTGTATATTGCTGGACCGAATATCTGCCTGCTTCATTCGTCACCTGGTTAATTCCAAAATTCAGGTTAATATCAAGAGTCAGGCGGACAGCAGATAAATCATAATCGAAACCTGCTCCGGCATTAAAACCATACCGCGATCTTACATAAAGTGGTAGCGCATCGCCGGTTTCTGACATGGAATTGAGTGTTGTGGAATTTATATCATTAGTATAAGTTTCCGTTTTCCTGGATTCCTTCATCGCATTCAGCAAAAATCCATAGAACAAACCACCCTGAATAAAAGGTCTTACTGTACCTGATCCAAAAAGTAACCGCAGCGAAACCGGTATATCAAGATAATTAAGGTTCTGAAGGTGTCTGACTGACAAATCTATTCTTTCGGAGTTACTCCCGGTGCTTATCCAGAAATAGGAAGCTCTGTATTTATAATTCAATATGGAAAAAGTCGGTTCTAAGCGAAAATCCATTGAATTATTCAACTTATATAATGCTGTAAAAGCATATTGATAGCCAGGGTTACTGAAGAAAGACCGATAGATCTTTCTTCCTGATTGCGCTATGCTACCATCGATAGGATTAAAAATATTGAACTTTTGGGTTACCACCGGCTGGACAAAATTTATTCCCCCCTTTAATCCGATCATAAATCTGATATCCTTCGATGACGCCCTTTTTGAAAGCCGGTTCAAAGGAGGAGATTCAGCTCTGAGAGGGGATAAAAACATTAAAAGAATAACAGCTAAAATGATTCTGTTCTTCATTCGACATGTTTTATCCATTATTATAACTAGCACCTGACTGTTTTATAAACGGAAGAGCTTTCATAATTGTTGCCTTCCCAGTGCTTTTTACAGAACTGTTCTGAATTATTTTTGCTTTATCCGGAGGTCAGGGTACTGAGTTTATTGAATTGAGCCTTTCGTCTTTGGTAACATCTGGTGGCGGTACATTGGATTCGCCTTAAGATGATCCATTGTTTGTGAGTAAAGCAGGCAAATGTAGCATATTTGCAATATCTTTATGCCATTAATTGAAAACAGCCAGGGAAGGGCTGCTACATTTTTGTTATGGAATTATTGATAATTTCACTGCTTATCCTTCTGAACGGATTTTTTGCTCTGTCGGAAATTGCCCTTGTTTCAAGTAAAAAAACAAGACTTGAACAACTTAAAAATGAAGGACACAAAGGCTCCCGGACGGCATTACGTCTGCTTGAAAATTCGGAAAACTTCCTGTCGGCAATCCAGGTCGGGATAACATTGATCGGCATCATAACTGGTGTTTTCGGCGGGCTGAGAATTGCAGACGATATTACTCCTTTCTTTCTGAAATTTGACCTGCTTAAAAATTCTGCCGAAGAGATCTCCCTGATAATCACAATTCTTACAATTACTTATTTTTCAATTGTAATAGGAGAGTTGGTTCCTAAGACTATTGCTTTAAGCAACCCTGAAAAAATTGCTGTCAGAATTGCTCCGCCGATATACTGGTTCAGTGTAGTATTCTATCCTGTTGTGAAATTTCTATCTTCCTCCACATCTCTGATCAATAGGCTGCTTGGATTTAGAAGACAGACAACCCACATAACCGAGGGGGAGCTCAGGCATATGTTGAAAACAGCATCAAGGGAAGGCGTTATTTCCAATGGCCAGGATCTGATACATGAAAAAGTGTTCTATTTTGCTGACAAGAAAGCAAAGCATCTGATGACACACCGGATGGAGGTTGAATGGATAGACCTTAATAAACCTGAAAGCAGACAGAAAGAAATCGTTCTTACTAGTAAGCACAGCAGGATTGTCTGTTGCAGGGAAAATCTCGATAATTTTCAGGGCATACTTTATGTAAAAGATTTCCTGACAGCCTGCACGTTACAGAAAGAACCCATTATTGCAGAGCTCATCACACAACCTCTGTTCATACCTGAAAGCGCTGATGCTCCAAAGGTTCTGAATCTTTTTAAGAAGGGGAAAATTCATTTTTGTGTTGTAGTAAATGAATATGGCACTCTCGAAGGAATTATCACACTTCACGATATTCTTGAAAACCTTATCGGGGAATTCCCGGAAGCAGGAGAGTCGTTTGAGCCTGACATATTTGTCCGTGACGATAAATCATATCTGATCAGCGGCGACGCTCCTGTCGAGATCCTCGACGGAGTCTTTGACAATTACATTACAGATCTTGAAAATACGGAGTACACTACTGTTGCCGGATTTGTCCTTGACAACATTGATAAGGTACCACAGATCGGCGACAAATTTACTTTTAACGGTTATGAGATTGAAATCGTTGATATCGACGCGAACAGGATAGATAAGATCCTGGTAAAGGAAAAGAATAAATAAGCTTCTCCCCCCGGATAATCTATTTCCCGTAAATTTCGAGCCCCGGATACTGGGGACATTTTACAGAAACCCTTGTATTTTCGAAACTCATTTTTTCAATCTTCGGGCTCCATGACATGTGGACCATATTCCATACATCCCTGTCGTTGTATAAGGAAAATGAATTTTTAATCAGCATTTTGCCATCGACTTCCGACCATGTATAATTATCACCATACCTGATGCCGACCCCGTTATATAAAAACAAACACTTATCAGCCAAAACAGTATGGTTCGGCGAACTGAATCCAAGCTCCAGACCCTGTCCGCAGTTGATGAAGGTACATTCTGTGAATGTGTGGTTTTTAACGGCCGAATTGCCGCTCGACAGGGCAGCCCCTTCATGGAAACAGGCTTCAAACCTGCAGTTTGTAAGATTGATATCTCCTCCTTCCTCGTTTCCTGAATCAAGCCCGTCATCCTTGGCAAACATAAAAATTGTATTTTCAATATCAGCATCCGAAGCGCTGAGATACAGGGCATCATTATCTTCATCCCGGAAAACATAGGAATCATCGGGGAAATCCGTAAAGACAGAATTCCGGATAGTAAGATCAGAATAGTTTACCTGTCCTCCGGTCTGGGCCCGCTGCACAAGAATATCATCAAAGATCAGAGTAGAATTCTGAGGATAAAATATCTGGCCGATATGGTCAGTCATAAAGCAATGATCCAGGGTCAGGCTGCTGTTCTCAGTATAAAACAGTGCCTGTCTTCCTGAATGGCCCCAGTTGTAGCCCTCTGTATCATGGTATCCGCTCTGGCTGAAAATTGTATATTTTGCTTCAATTGTACCACCGGCAACCCTGGTGATGAAACCACCCCAGAATTTGTTTTTTCTGCTGCATGTAACAAATACAGGATTTACAGCACTGCCTTCAAAAATTGCCGGGCCGCTTAAATTTATGTCCATACCCTCATCAACCAGCATGATAGTTCCTTCTCCTACCGTTAAAGATCCGCCGGATGCAACATTAAGGTTCCCCGTGATCCTGACAAAGCTGTTTGCGGGAATTTCAAGGGGATAGTTAATTGTTCCCTTAAGTTCCATATCGGTTTGAGTGACCTTCGAAGGTGAAGCGCTGAATTGTTTGCCTCCCACCCTGAAATCAACCTTGTTTGAAAAAGCTGAAACCGCTATGTTAACTGACCCGACACCCATTTTTATGTTGAAAGTGTCTCCCGATGTCAGGCATTTGCCCTCACAGTATATCTCCTTTATTGATCCTGATTCCTTTAAATAAAAAATAAATGGTATTTTAATTGAGTCGGTATACCTCCGCGGGTAAATTATTTCAACATTTTCCTGGCCCATCAGTACCGGTTCAAACCGATCCGGCACCCAGCTCCTGATCCCCCATTCTGAATCTTCCCTCTCCTCTGTTTTGGTCGTGAACAGGATAGTGTCGTTTTCCTGATTCGGATCAAGGTAAATCAGGATCAGCTCATAGAACCCCGTCTCAGTGAACTCAATGTAGTTTCCACCTGAAAGATTAATTTTTTTATTGTTAAGGATTGCTGACTTAATTTCGGTACCATCATTTATGAGCCCAAAGGGCAAATAATAATCTTGCCGTGTTTCCAGCTCCGTCACACTGATACATCCCTCGGGAGGTTCGGTTATTATATTATCCTCCCTCTTTTTACAGCTGGTTAACAGAAATATCAGGATCAGACAGAATAACAGATTTTCAAGCTTCATTTCTAACGGTTTTTCTGCTTACCAAGTTCCTCCAAAATCCAGGTTCTCCGGTCCTTGAGCATTTGCCTCTTCTCTGCAAGATTACTTACAAAAAGACTATAATTTGTTTCGTCAACATCGTATTTCGACTGCTCAATTATAGAATCATTATCATAAAACGGTCCGATATGCTCATTAGTGTAATCAAATATCCTGTCTATGGAAGCCGGATCGATTTTTTCAATAATGCTGTTCAGGGTTTTGAGATATTCCTGGTAAAGGAAATTATCTTTGGCAATTTTATAGTCGAGATCTTCTTCAATAGAATAAAGTAATTTAGAACCAACATCAGCAATTACATCGTTCATGCTGTTATACTCCCTGTGTCCAAAAACAGTACCAGTAGCCCAATCCCTTCCAATTTCATGAGGCTGATCAGAAAAAATATCATCGTAATCCCATGGAAATACACCCAGAACTTCCTTCCCGTTTTTGATTTTTGTATAAAAAATTACTTCATCGGTATAATCGCCGTTTTTTACAAGCAAGTCGATACTCAGCTTTGTAAAATACTGTTCCCAATCTACATAGGACGAAAGAGTATCATACAACTGGCGACCCGAATATAATGGAAGAACTGAGTAGATCCTTTTAAAGCGGGCAATATAGTCATCGAGTTTTACCAATTTATCGGGGCTTGCTGAACAAGCCTTTATAATATGATTGTACCCGCGCCGCACCACGAATGAAGCATTCTTTTGTTCGATGAAATATTCAAAAGGATCTTCGATAAAATGATATAGACCCTGGGTATGATCATTTAGCTTTACCTCGGTAAAAAAGTCATAAACAGGCCATAAATTGACTTCTTTAAATAAACCTACAGCAATACTGTTTTCAATATAGGTATAATCAAATACCAATGCCAGCAGTTTGAATTCTTCATACTTTCTTTCTGTCTGCTCATCAGGGTTACGGAGAGTGATTTTGCTGTCCATGTTAACACCAAATCCTTTCCGGGTGAAATTGAGAGTACCATCACCCCGGATCTCGAACCGGTTGATTGTATATCTGTCCCCTGCAAACTGCAATTGGGGAAGCGGATCGGTAATTTCGTATTGTTCCCCCCTGCTTGCATTAATATATGCCCGCTGCGATTCGGTAACTATGAAGTTGAAAACTTCCTTTTCAGGATCTATGGTGTTATCTTCCACTTTGCGGCATCCATGAAGAAACACCACAGGCAGAATAAGGAAAAACAGATAATATGAAAACCTGATTTTCATGAAGAAATCATAATGAAAATACTGAATGTTATAGCAGAGCAAAGATAAGATTACTTTTCTTAACCCATCCTCCTCCTGATAGCTATTGGGATCCTCCCCTTTAATCTACTTAACCCTACCTCCATCTCCTCCCCTTAATTTTTATAACCCTACCTCCAGCTCCTCCCCTTAAAGTTAAGGGGAGGAGTGAAAATACAGGATATTAGAAAGTTACACCCTTCCCCTTACTTTTAGGGGGAAGGGTTGGGGTTAGGGTTAAGACATATAAAAGAAAGGGTTGGTAATAGCATATTGTATTACAACAATAAATATATGTATAACAACAAATATATTACCTGAAACAATATCAGTCTACACTACTGTCCGATTAAATTTACTATTTGCGGATTAAATTGTTGAATTAATGACATTTACAAACAGGTCGTCCCTAACGGGACTCATAAAAGCCTAACTCCTTAGGAGTGAACTGTTTGTAGAAATCAGCACCACCAAAATCTTAGCTCCGTAGGTGCGACCTGTTTTTTATCGGACAGTAGTGAAAATATATGCGTATCACGATAATAAATTTACCTGTAACAATATCTTTAAATAATCATAAAAGAATGCACAAATATAATTTTGCCGGTAATTATCATTTGAAAAATGTTTAAAAAGATGAATATAACTGTTTCTGAATGAATAAGATTCCTCGCTGTCGCTCGGAATGACAGGGTATTCTTTAAGTATAAGGAGAGGGAAGAAAAGGCGTTTCGAATCACACGAAACGCCTTTTCTTCCCTCCCCAATCCATAATAGCAAGATTGTCATCCCGAACGAAGTGAGGGATCTTTATACTATAATTGTATTCTTTCAAGAACTGGAAGAGCAAAAAACACCTTCCAATATTCGTATATATCTTTCCAACGATTAACTTTATATCAATATTAAGCCCACAACAAAAAAAGCTCTTAAATATTTAATTATTAATAACACAATTATGACATCAAAATCCTCACGCCGGAAATTTATCAGGCAGATCGGAAGCTCTTCCATTTTGCTTGCAGCAGGTACTCTGCAGACGATGGCCATAAATGAAACCAAAACACTAACAATCCCGTATGCACCGCGGATAAGTCAGAATGACAAGATCAGGGTTGCTACAATCGGGATGGGAATCATGGGGAATGCCGATACTGATACTGCCCTGAAGGTGCCAGGAGTTGAACTGGTTGCTGCCTGTGACCTGTACAGCGGCAGGCTGACACGGGCAAAGGAAAAGTACGGCAAGAACGTCTACACCACGCGTGATTACCGCGAACTGCTCAACAGAAAGGATATTGATGCCGTAATAATTGCCACAGCAGACCTCTGGCATGCAAGGATTGCCATCGATGCCATGAACAGCGGTAAAGCTGTGTATTGTGAAAAACCGGTCGTTCAGAAAATCAGCGACGGTCTTTCTGTCATAGCAGTGCAGAAAAAAACCGGAAAACCTATGCAGGTTGGGAGTCAGCGTGTAAGCAGCATTGTTTACCGTAAGGCTAAGGAATTATATAAATCAGGGGCAATTGGCAAGCTGAATTGCGTTGAGGCATCATTCGACAGACAGGATGCTTTGGGTGCATGGGAATATACGATGCCCACTGACGGATCGCCCCAGACAGTTGACTGGGACCGTTATGTTGAAGGAATGGCCAAAATGCCATATGATCCGAAGAAATTCTTCTGGTGGAGAAATTACCGTGATTTCGGTACCGGTGTTGCAGGAGACCTGTTCGTCCATCTTTTGTCAGGCATCCATTTGTTGACTGATTCAAAAGGCCCTGAGACAATATTTGCATCCGGACAGCTCTGTTACTGGAAAGACGGCCGGGATGTACCGGATGTTATGGTTGGTATTATGCATTATCCGGAAACCCAGGAGCACCCTGAATTCCAGGTAATGCTCAGGGTTAATTTCGTAAGCGGTCAGGGAGAGAAAGGTGTAACACGGTTTATCGGGAGTGAAGGAGTAATGGAAATGCTCGACAGCGGATTCAACCTGACTAACAGCATTATGTCAAAAGCCCCTGGAATTGGAGGATGGGATTCAATCTATTCATATCCACAGGCGATGCAGGATGAGCTAATGAAGCAGTACAACCAGAAATATAGTGCCGAGGATCAGAAGAGGCCCGAAAAGCCTGGTGTAAAATATGTGGCACCCGAAGGATATGATGAGCACCTTGAGCATTTTACAAACTTCTTCGACGGTGTCCGCAGCAACAAGCCTCTTGTTGAGGGTCCTGAGTTTGGTTTCAGGGCCGCAGCGCCCACACTGGCCTGCAACGACAGCTATTTCCAGAAGAAGATAATCAAATGGGATCCGCTTAATATGAAGGTTATTTAGATAACTATTGTCTTTCATAATTAACCCCTGACCCGTCCATTATTGCCAGCGGACAGGTCAGGGGTAATTCTATCAGTAAAAGCAGAATTTCTTTTTAATTCTTTTACATAATTTTAGCAGCTAATTATTTTTAGATCCTTCATTCATCCAGGTCAGGATCTTGTTAGCATTTTCAGCCGAAATGGTGGGAGATGTATGACCGTTATTAATCCTTGTGTAAAATTTGTTGTTTGACGGAGCTGCCGCATTAACGTAACCCCCGCTGACAAGATTGTTATAGAATGTTGTTACGTTTGAAGAGGTTGTCCATTTATGGGTATGGCAGGCATTGCACAGGGTCAATACCGGAACAACATCATTGGCAAACGATAATCCGTTTGCAGCAGAAGCTGTGCTAAAACTCCACGAGTATGGTGTTACAAGGGCATTTCCCGTCGCATCTTTAACCCCGGCGGATATTGTAGCTGTGTATGTAATCCCGGTTCCAAGAGCAGAAGCCGGTGTAAATGTGGCAACATTTGCAGAACATGTTACAGTTCCTGAAATTATGGTTGTTCCCTGTTTTAATGTAAAAGTAGATGCTGAAAAAGTAGATGGATCCATGTTTTCGTTGAATGTAACAGTAATTGTGACCGTTTTTGATACAGAACCGGAATTATTCTCGGGAGCAACCGAACTGATCGCCGGTGCTGTTTTATCAGAAGGTTGCCCTTCATCGTTTACGTCTTCAGTGCAGCCGGGCAGAAAGAATATAGCCAAAACAAGCACGATAGCTGCCGGGGAAATCCCGTAATAATGCATTCCTTTTCCTTTTAAAGAATTGCCTCTTTCCCAATTTCTAAATTTTTTCATACTCACATGTTTTAATTTTTAAATAAAACGAACCTATCTCTTAAATAACAACCCTGAAATCCCTTAAAAATTGCCGGATTTCATATGTAATTAGTATCATATATATCATATTTAATACCAACGATCTTATAATCATTAAAGTACCAGAGATCAATTGCTGTTTGACAAGGGGATTTCATTAATTACAGCAAAGTCACACCTTAAAGAACTTCTAATTGCTGATACCAGGCGTTTCTTTTTATGGGGTTTTTGGATTTATAACAACAAATTGTTAATATTGCAATCCGTTTTAGGGCCCATAGCTCAGATGGTTAGAGCACCTGACTCATAATCAGGGGGTCGCTGGTTCGATCCCAGCTGGGCCCACGCACAGGCAGCCTTTTGGCTGCCTTTTCCATTTCACGCTGGGATCGAGCCACCGCGGCAGTCTGGCTCCTTCGCTAAAAATGCCCACAGGGCATTTTTCATACGCTCGGCCCTGATCCCAGCTGGGCCCACATAAAAAAGAGTGAGAGCGTGAGCGAGAGCGAACGAACTCACTCTTTTTTCTCATAACTCACTCTCACACTCACACTTTTTTCCTAACTTGGCATTCTGTCTCGCAATAAATTATTATTGTTTAACCATTAATTCCATGTGCTATGTTCGACTTTATCAAACTTGATGTCTATCAAAAAGCAAAATCATTTTGTGTTATGGTACACAAAAACATTTCCCCAAGACATTTGGACAAAACAGCAAATGACCAGCTTCGAAGGGCTTCATTAAGCATTATGCTTAATATCGCTGAAGGCTCCTCAAGGTTCAGCAATAAGGACAGGAAAAACTTCATGGTAATAGCCAGAGGGAGCGTCTTTGAATCTGCGGCAATTCTTGAATATCTCTTTGAGATTTCTGCAATTAAAGAAGAAGAGTATAAAAATCACATTAACAACCTTGAAGAGATCTCCAGGATGCTATTTGGCCTCATCCAACATTTGGATAAACACTAGCAGGAGCGGGCACTATTACCCTTTCTTCTCGCTCTCACTCTCACTCTCACACTTTTTTATGTGCCAGTTTGGTGCCAGGATTTGATAAATTTTTGACGATTTTTCGTTAATCTGTTTAAATTTAAACGGAGATTTGTTACAGCGATCACCATCCTTTCTTTACTACATACCCAATATACTTCTAAATCATGCAACTACTTGACTTTGGTATCATAATGGTTTAACTTTACTTGTATATATTGATAACCATTTGTTAACCTTATGTCAATCTGGTCTTCTGAAATAAAAGAGCTTGAGAAACTTTATGAATCTCTCAAAAGTCAGTTTCCTGAACTTGAAAAAGAGTTAGGGCACCTGGTAAAAGCAGAGGATGAGAATGTGATTCATCCTTTATTCAAGAAGATGCCTGGAAGTAATAATTACTGATCTGTGCGAATGTGAACTGAAGAGACCTAGAAAGACTGAACCACTTAAAGGTATTATTGATAAACTGCATAAGGAGGAAAAAGTTCCTCCGCATATAATTACTTCAATGCATGGGCTGAATGAGCTCTCTGCTTATGGTGCTCATCCCAAAGACTTTGATCCTGAACAGGTAAAACCAGTTTTAGTTAATCTTGATATAATCATCAAGTGGTATCTGAAAAATAAAGATTCCAATATTACCAGCAGGTCAAAAACGGAAAAAGAAAAGCATAATTCAGGAACCTTGGAAATCTCAGAAGATGAAAAATCTATAGCAGTATTACCATTCGTGGATATGAGTCACGCTAGAGATCAAGAGTACTTCTGTGAGGGCATATCTGAAGAGATCATTAATGTTTTGGCACAAATCCCTAACCTAAAAGTGACAGGCAGGACATCTTCGTTTACGTTTAAAGGGAAAAATGAAGATTTGAGAAGTATTGGAGAAAAACTCGGTGTCCGAACTATATTAGAAGGGAGCGTTCGTAGCTCAGAAAATCGTATCCGTATTACAACCCAGTTGATTGATGTTCAAAATGGCTTTTATTTGTGGTCAGAAAAATATGACAGGATAATTAATGATGTTTTTGATGTTCAGGATGAAATTGCAAGAGCAATTCTTGAAAAGTTGAAAATTACAATGGCTGGAAAAACGGTTGAACCCAAACACCGCGAGCAAACACAAAATGTCGAAGCTTACCAGCATTATCTAAGAGGCAGGGCACTGGTCTATAGACGAGGTGAGTTCCTTTTTGAAGCCATAACTTATTTTCAAATGGCACTGGAAATCGATACCCATTATGCCCTGGCCTATGCGGGTTTGGCTGATGCTTATACGATAATCTGTTATTATGGGCTTTTAGAACCCTCTAAAACCTGGCCAAAAGCTATTGAAAGTGCAAAACTGGCATTTACGTACGGACCTGATTTAGCTGAAAGCTACAATTGCAGTGCCGCTATTTCATTGCTCCACGATTGGAACTGGGAACTAGCCAGAATTCAATTTCTTAAAGCCCTTGGGCTTAATTCTGGTTATGAGCAGGCACGGACCTGGTATGGCCTTTTTTTCCTGCAATTTGCGTTTGGGAAACATGAAGAGGCAATTCTTAATAATCGATTTTCATTAAATGCTAACCCTCTTTCTTCTTATTCAAATGCTATACTTGGATTATCATTGGGTATTTCAGGGCAAATTACTGAAGGCCTGGAGAAAGCAAAAAATGCTTTTGAATTGGACCCGACTTCATACGTGAGTGGATTTTTTCTTGCAAAACTTCTTGATTGGTCCGACCAGTTTGAAGAAGCAATCAATATGTTTGAGAGGGTCTTATTGCATTCAAATCGTCATTCCTGGGCTCTAACTGGTCTTGCTGTTTCTTATGCACAACGTAAAAGAAAAGACAAAGCAGAGGAAATCTATAAAGAGTTGATTGAGAAATCAAAACTGAAATATATACAGCCTGGAACATTGGCAGCGGTCGCTGCTGCTATCGGGAAAAATGAAGAGGCTTTAATATTTGCACACAAAGCTTGCGATGAGCATGATCCATTCCTTATTTTTATGTGTAGAGTCCATGCCTATGGCAAAGATCTAAGGTCCATCAAGGGATTTGATCAGATATTAAATAGGATGGGATTGATATAGTTAATTGGTATTTATATCCTATGGAACAGAGTCCCTTCTCTGAAGGAGAAGGATATGAAAAACCTTCAATGTAAACAGAGATTTGAATCCTGGCGATGAGAACCACGCTTATATTATGATCGTGTCTCCAGTGTCAAATTTGATGGTTCTATGGAGTTTGAATTAGAATTGCATCACTTTTCTCTAAAACTAGAAAAGTTGTGGTGTTCTAATATGTTAAGTGTTCTCAGACCGAATTTTGAAGTGGTCAAAGAAGGACGGATTTTGAAGAAAATCAAGCTGCTATTCCCAAAATATTGGTGTTTTTTTTTTGCCAGTTTTGTATCAGGTTTTGATTGTAAATTGGGTGAACATTTATGGTTACTTGTAATAAACATAAAAAAGTTGGCGGTAATTGGCCAACTTTAGTACAAACATCAGTGTGCCATGACTAAAAACAAAACTCTTTATGTGACAACAAGGAAAGAATGGCGAGACTGGCTCCGTGAAAACTTTAACAAAACAACAGAAATTTGGTTAGTCTATCCCAAAAAAAATACTGGGGAAATGCGTATTCTCTACAACGAAGCCGTCGAGGAAGCTCTTTGTTTTGGATGGATTGATAGTACTGTCAAAGCACTTGATAATGACAATACTATTCAACGATTTACTCCCAGAAATCCTAAAAGTGATTTTTCACAAGCCAACAAAGAAAGATTAAAATGGCTTTTAGATAAAAAAATGATCCATCCTTCACTTGAAAAAGTTGTAAGACAAACCATTAACTACAAATTCCTTCCCCCTTCGGATATTATTGAAACGATAAAAAAAGATAAAATTGCATGGGAAAATTATCAAATGTTTTCAGATTCTTATAAAAGAATTCGTATTGCCTATATTGACGGTGCCCGTAACCGACCTGGGGAGTTTAAAAAACGACTTTACAACTTTATTGATAAAACACGAAAAAATAAACTCATTAAAGGTTATGGAGGAATTGAAAAATATTATTAAAAAACAACTCATACTAACATGGACATTTTAGAAGGGCTAGCGATCCTAACCATTGCTGATTGGGTAAGCATGATGATCCAAATCCTGAGTTAAATCCTCGTTGTTTCCAAATGTATGTTAAATGTTCCCAGACCGTCTTTTGAAGTGGCCAAAGATGGACGGGTATTACAGGACTGAGCTCTATTGCCAGGGTTTTAGGGATTTTTGGCAATCTGTTTAAATTTAAAAGAAGGTTGATAGGAGTTAATGCCATTCTTTTCCTAACAACATACTCAATATACTTCAAAATCTGATAACTACTTGACATTGGCTTACGGATAGCGTAATTTTACATATACATCAACGTAAGTATTCCTGATGACCCAGAAACTCAACCGATTTGAAAGGTTCTGGAAGGAGCTGAAGCGACGTAAAGTTGTCCGTGTAATAACTGTATACGCTGCTGTTGCCTTTGTGATCCTCCAGCTTGTCGATATGGTTACAGAACCATTGAGATTACCAGTCTCGACCAAAGCATTGGTAATAGTCCTACTGTGTATAGGCTTTGTCATTGCCATATTTCTTTCATGGATTTACGATATTACTCCAGCGGGTGTCAAGAAAACAAAACCAGCAAGTGCAGTAAAACACATGGATCAAACAGACATGTCAACTTCAAGTGGATGGAAGATTGCGACCTATATAGGTGCTGTTATAATCCTTGCATTAGTGGCATTTAACTTTATCAATAGAAGAAACCTTTATGCGGACATTTCAAAACTTGAAAAATCAATAGCTGTATTGCCATTCAGGAATGAAAGTCCTGACACTACAAATACCTACTTTATTAATGGTATAATGGAGAGGATAACTACCAATCTTCAAATGGTTAAGGAACTTCGTGTTCTTTCTCGCAATTCTGTTGAAAAATATAGGAATAATAAAAACAAATCCACTCCTGAGATTGCTGAAGAACTAGGCGTTAACTATATCCTTGAAGGAAGTGGTCAAAAATATGGAAATTCATTCAGCTTAGTTGTACAATTAATTAAAGCAAAAGGTAAAGAGACTCACATGTGGGCAAAACCATATGAAAAGGAAATAAAAGAAGTAAATGATTATATCAGGATAATGAGTGAGATTGCCCAGACAATAGCAGAGGAATTGAAAGCTGTACTTTCCCCTGAAGAAAAGCAACTGATTGAAAAAATACCTACTGCAAGTTTAACTGCTGATGATTTTTATCAGAGGGGAAGGGAGGAGCTTACAATTTATGAGGTTGATAGCAGGAATAAAGCAGCACTTCAAAACGCTGAAGATTCCTTTCATAAAGCACTAAAATATGATTCCACTTTTGCTCAGGCTTATACAGGTTTGGCAAGTGTTTATTGGAGCAAACATTATTGGAACGAATACTTTTCCGAGAACTTCCTGGATTCCATTCTAATATTTACAAATAAAGCTTTGTCGATTGATGATCAACTATCTGATGCATATATTTTACGAGGGAATTATTATTATTCACAAGGTTTAATAGATAAGGCTGTTAAAGAATATGATATTGCATTGAAATACAACCCCAATGATTATCAGGCATACATACAGAAAGCTTACATATCCTTTGCCTTGAAAGATTATGTTGCAACATTTGATAATGTATATAAAGCAATTAACAGGTATAATGGGGGAATGCTGCCTAAACATTTAAGAGTCCTTGCTCAATTATATAAGGATGTAGGATTCATTGATAAAGCAAAATATTATTACAATGAGGAATACAAACTTGATGGAGATTCAGCAACATATTTTAGAAATATTGCGGGATTAGAATGGGATAATGAAAATTTTGATGCCGCGATGATATGGCAAAAAAAATCCTGTAAAATTGACTCTGTGCCTGATTATGATAATTTAGTTAGATTAAATATTGAGGGGCAGCACAATGAAGCATATTTATTGGCTGTTAACTTGGTTAAACAGGTTAAAGATTCAGGAGCCCCTCCTCTGTGGCAATCTCACCGTATTGGATATGCTTTCTGGAGGGTGGGCAACCTTAGAGAAGCCGATTACTATTTTAAAGAACAAATCAAGTATTGTACAGAGAGTATTAAATTGGGAAGGGAATATGCAAGTTCAAAAGATGCTCAATATAATCTGGCAGCTACCTATGCTTTTTTAGGAGATAAGGAAAAAGCATACCAAAATCTTAGTGAATTTAGTAAACTGAATTTTTTCCCAAAATGGTGGATAACTCTCATTAAATATGATCCATTATTTGATAACATAAAAAGCGAAGAACGATTTAAGAAAATTATTCAAAACATGGAAGCCAAATACCAGGTAGAGCAGGAACGTGTAAGAAAATGGCTTGAGGGACAGGGCATGTTATAAACTATTGATCCTGCTCTTAATTTTCCTTCAGAACTGACCCCCAAAATCCAGAGTTAAATCCTTGTTGTTTCAAAATGTATGTTTTGTGTTTTCAGACCTTCTTTTGAAGTGGTCAAAGAAGGACGGATTTTGGGGAAGATCTTTTAACAACTAAGGTAGAATTTCATTATTTTGATAAATATTTAGCAAATGAAAAATCAATAATAAACTAAAATTAAGATACTTATCAGTAATCGGTCCCTTAAATTTAGAAGTTGAATAAATGAAAAATGAAATTTTTCGAGAAAACGTAATTGTCATTACGGGAGCTTCCTTAGGAATAGGTCGCCAATTAGCATTAAAGTATGCAGAGTTAGGTGCTTGGCTTTCACTTGCATCCAGGAATACCGAAAAATTAAAGGAAATTTCAGAGGAATGTCTTCAGAAGGGAGGTAGGGCGATAATGATACCTACTGATGTCACTGATCAATTAATGTGTCAGAATTTGGTTGAAGGCACAGTCAAAGAATACGGACGGATAGATACCCTTATTAATAACGCAGGGCTAGGCATGAAATCAAGATTTGACGAATTACAGGATTTGATAATCTTTGAAAAGGTCTTCAAAGCTAATTTTTTTGGCTGTGTTTATTGTACATATTATGCTTTACCATATCTCAAAAAGACTCATGGAAGGTTAGTAGGAATTTCTAGCCTCCGAGGAATATTTCCATCCGTAACAGCAGATGCATATGGACCAAGCAAGCATGCAATGAAAGGTTTCTTGGACTGCCTTCGGGTTGAATTAGCTGGCACAGGAGTTAGCGTTACTACGATATTTCCAGGATGGGTTAGCACAGGGATAAGCAGTCGGGCACTTAATGCAGACGGAAGTCTTACAGAAAAAATTTCTATTCACGAAGAAAATGCGATGTCTGTCGACAAATGTGCCCAAACAATTCTTAAGGCTATTGCAAAACGTAAACGTGAAGTTGTAATGACATTTCAGGGCAAATTTGGGCAATGGGGTATACTAATTGCCCCAAAGGTAATTGATGAAATGGTGCGGAAAGGCACTAGTATTGATAACTAAACAAAAGTATAATATTCGTAAACTATATCTCTATCTTTTCTTCCATTAGGAGTTTACTATAGAATATCCTCCAATATTCAGTCTTAACTACGAAGTGGTCAAAGAAGGACGGATTTTTCACATAGTTCAGGCTCAAAGTTTGACTTCTTTCAAATTCCCGAATAAATTATTTCTGAAAATTTCTCAAATAGATTTGTGGTTTCGGGATGGTTAAAGGGGAAATGTTGTGTGAAGATGGTAGCAGCAATCCCAGATTTGAAATCAATATAAAAAAAAGTGTTAAGAGAACCACCCCAGAAGACTGATCCAGCTTTCCTCCCATAAGGTTTATTTTCATTATCAATTGCCCAGGCTAATCCCCATTTGCTTAAGGTTGAAATTAATCCTCTGAGATCACAGCACAATGGTTGAAAGTATGCGTTTTCCACATCAATAATGATATTCCCAATTTGATTTTTAGTCATTTCTTGGATAGTCCTTTTCTTTAATATTTCTACTTCACCTGATTTTCCTCCATTGAGTAAACATTGCAGAAGTTTGGTATAGTCATCAGGAGTTGAAAACAGCCCTGCTCCTCCGCTAAATTCCGTAACAGCCTCAATTGGGATACGGCCAGGAAATTCTACCAGGGATTGCTTCCCATCTTCTCCCCTTTGGCCCCATGAGACAATGAAACATTTCAAAGAATCTGGAACATTAAACCATGTTCGATTCATTGCTAATGGTCCAGTGATATTCTTTCTGAAATAAGATTCAAGATCCATAGTTGATACTTTCTCCACGATCCTTCCTACCCAATCGATGCTCGAACCATACAAGAACCTTGTGCCACTTTCAAAACGTCTTGGTAAGTCTTTGTAACGCCAATTGATAGTATCAAAATTGTCTAACTCCTTATCGGTATATATGTACCCAAAGCCTGAGGTATGGGTTAGTAGATGTCTAAGAGTAATAGGGTTTTTAGCTGGACTTAATTTCCCATTATTTAAGATTGGAATTGCAACCATTTCTGGCATGAGAGAAGAAAGATCGTCATCAAGTCCAATTAATCCTTTCTCAACCAATTGCATTGCAGCAATACTTGTTACAACTTTTGTCATGGAAAATATTCTAAAGATATTGTTTGCAGTAACATTTTGATCTTCAGACCAAACAGCCTTACCATAGGTATAGGTCAATTTCTGTCCTTTTTTATTGATTGCTGTTGCAACAACCGCAGGTAAATCGCTGTTTTTTATTTCTTCATCCATGAGACCAGTTACCCTATCCTGTGAAGGGAAGGATCTATTTGCTAATTGCCTGTTTTCACATGAACCTATTATTAAGAATACTAAAAAGATAATTGGAAAGGATTTCATAATTGTAATTTTATCAAGTTAAAGTTACTCTATTTCAGAAGATCTTTTCAATTTAATAAATGTAGATTTCATCGGTTCATGTAATTGAGCTTGTCTCCTTTATAACCTTGATTTTTTCAGTGGTAAGCAAATAAATTCGATGGATAATCCTGAAGAATGTCAGGTTTTATATTCAAAAGAATATAATAAGGTTTAAAAGAGATCGTCATGGCTGGAAGAGCCTTTATTCTGAGCATAATCGGACGAATCAAATTTTCGAACCTCCCCAGAGTTACATCCTTGTTGTTTCCAAATGTATGTTAAGCGTTTTCAGACCTTCTTTTGAAGTGGTCAAAGAAGGACGGATTTTGAAGAAAATCAAAAACAGATAAAGCCAACTGGCGTCCGTTTATGTTTAAACAAAGCTCGGTGGCCGTTTACACCACTCTTTTCTTAACAAAATACTCAACATACTTTCAAATTTGATAACTACTTGACTTTGGTGTCAGGATGGTTTAACTTTACTTGTATATACTGATAACCATTATTAAATCATATGGCAATCTGGACCACTGAAATAAAAGAGCTAGAGAAACTATTTGAATCCCTCAAAGGCCATTTTCCTGGACTGGAGAAAGAACTGGAACGGTTAGTCAAAGCCGATGATGAGAACATGATTCTTCTATATTCAAGAAGATGCCTTGAGGTCATCATCACTGACCTTTGTGAATGTGAACTCAAAAGAGACAGAGGAACAGAACCTCTTAAAGGGATAATTGACAAGCTCCAAAAGGAGCAAAAGTTACCTGCTAACATTATAGCCTCGATGCACGGTTTGAATGAACTGTCGACATTCGGAACGCATCCTAAAGATTTTGATCCTGAACAGGTGAAACCAGTTTTAGTTAATCTCGATATAATTATAAAGTGGTATCTGAAATATAAGGAGGTCAGGAGAGATAGTGAAGCCAAACCAGATAAAGAGATCAAGCAGGAAATCAAAAGAGATGAAGATGTAAGAAAGAGTATAACTATCTCAAGAAAAAAGCTGGCTGGCATACTCGGAGGATTGATGGGAATTATTGTGTCTGTATTTGCTGTTTTGTACTTTTCAAATATCATTGGCGACAGACAACCAAAAGAGATACAGAAATCCATTGCTGTTTTGCCATTTCGTAACCTAAGTGAAGATTTAAATCAGGAACAAAGGTGTGATGCTTTAACAAATGAAATCATTAACCATCTGTATAAAATTAAATCTATTGACAGAGTTGTTCCATTTGCTTCTGTCATGATCTATAAAAAACCCGATAAAAGCATTCTGAAAATTGCCAATGAAAAAAAGGCGAATTACATTTTGGTTGGCACCTATCTCAGAATTGGAGATTCTTTAAAAATAACAGTAAGCCTGATTGAACCTAAAAAAAGGGATAAGTACCTTTGGCAACATGATTATATTGAATCTTATAAAGAAATTATTCACATACAATCAGACATTGCTTTGCAGATTGCTTCCCATGTAAATGCATTTTTGACAGATTCTGAAAAACAAAACATACAAAAAAGACCAACCCAGAATCAAGAAGCCTATGATATTTTACAACAGGCTATAGTTAATCTATATAAAGCCCTCGGCGACCCGCATTATAATGTAGAAGTTAATTTTTTAGAAAAAAATAAGGACTTAGCTTTGAAAGCAATTGAGTTAGATCCGAATTATGCAGATGCATATGCTTGGGCTGGCTTATTCTCATTATGGGATGGATCTTACAGTGGGAATAAAGAGATTTCAGTTGCAGCTATGGAGGCATTGCCTTTTATTGAAAATGCTCTGGAACTGGATCAAAATAATTCTACCGCTCATTTTGTTATGGGTAACATTAATGAATGGG
The DNA here is from genome assembly GCA_963701745.1 of uncultured Bacteroidales bacterium. Lineage (GTDB taxonomy): Bacteria > Bacteroidota > Bacteroidia > Bacteroidales > VadinHA17 > LD21. Next base: position 276,607 of record CAVPBE010000003.1, read on the forward strand.
GCCATTGGGATTATATCAATGCTGAAAAAGAATATTTAAAAGTATTCGAACTGGCACCAAATAAATCTGAATATTATAACTCAATTGGTGAATTCTTTTTGAAAATGAATCAGCTGGATAAAGCAATATTCTTCAACAACAAAGCTTTTGAATCAGAACTTATTGATCCTTCGTCCGTACTGGTAGAAACATTATTTCTAGCAGATAATAAAAAAGAGGCTATCAGTACTATTGGAAATTACCTGAAATCATGGCCAAATCCAGATTATCAGAGGATAGGAGAATGCTTCATATGGATGGAGGAATATGATTCAGCAAATTTTTACCTGGGTAAGGCACTTAAATATGAATTACAGGAAATGTCACTGCCAAGGTTTCAGGCCTGTCTGGCATTTACATATAATAAAACAAATAATCCTCATCAGGCTCAGGCTATTATTAATCAGCTTATAATTAAAAGCAAAGAAACATCTATAAGGAGTCCCGAATACTTTATCGGTTGGTACTATAGCAGAATCGGCGAGGTGGATTCAGCTTTTTACTGGCTTAACAAAGCATATGAAAGTCGAAGTGCGGAAATGCCATGGTTAAAAGTTGATCCAGCATTTAAGAGCTTAAAAAACTACGATCGTTACCTTGATTTGTATAAAAAAGCGGGACATAAGGCTTATGATGATTACAACGCAAATAGGAAGAAAAACTAATTTTTAGTCAGGAATTTGAAACATACACGAAAAATTCAACTCAAATAAGCTACATTAATCCTGAGTCAGCTCCTTGTTGATTCGTAATGTATGTTAATTTTTCTCAGACCTTCTTTTGAAGTGGTCAAAGTAGGACGGATTTTCCAGACAGGGATTTTCCCAGACCTTTAATACATCACCTTTTGGCAAGCTCAGAGAGACGATCATTTGAGGACTAAATAAGATCCACTTAAATTGTGATCAGGTCTCCAGTGTCAGATTTGATGGTTCAATGAGTTTAAATTCGCAATACACCTCTTTTCTAGAAAACTAGAAAAGTTGTGTTTCTGAAATATTAATGTTCCCAGACCTTCTTCTGAAGTGGTCAAAGAAGGACGGATTTTGAAGAATATCAAACACATTCAAACCCTTATTGGAGCTGTTTTTTTATTTGATGTTTTTGACTAAAGTGATCTGGATTTATTCCACCTAGAACAAAATAATAAGTATTCAACGGAGCGAAAATTCAAAAGCGGCAACACCAATTTGAAATTTCAATTATTTATTTGGTCCTTTTTTTATCTACTTTTTCTATTCTCTCTTTTAGTTTTTGAAATCCTTCTTCCTTTACATTTAAGGCATCCGTGACCTCTATAAGCCCTACTACTTATAACAGCTTGCCACTCATGTCCACATGTTCCCTTCCACCAAGCCTTTTTTGTTGAAGAAGGTGTTACATCATTGGGGGTGAGGCCATTATTTCTTATCGGATGCCACTCCTGAGCTAACTCTGGATAAACAGTAGCTAAACAGTTTGATTTCACGGTTTTGGTATTTGCACAGACTGGACAACCATTTCCTCTGTTTCTGCTTTTAATTAACGCTTCCCATTCATGATCTTCACCTTTAGGACATTTCCACCATACTTTCTTGTGTGAACCGCAAGTTACATTGTCAGGTGTAAGGTTTCCATTTTTTGTAGGATGCCATTCCTTGGCCAGTTCAGGATTTAGAGTTGCCAAGCTATTTGACTTCACTGTCTTTTTATTACAACAAATAGGACATCCTATACCTGTACTACGTGTAGATACTTGAGCCTTCCACTCATGATCATCTCCTTTAGGGCATTTCCACCATACCTGTTGATTTGAGCCAGGACCTATATCATAAGGTGTTAATTCATTATTCTTACTCGGATGCCACTCCTTTGCTAATTCTGGATTTAAAGTTGCTAGACAATTAGACTTTTTTATTAGCCTGTTAGAACATATTGGGCATCCTTTACCATTAATCCTATTTACAACATTAGCTTCCCACTCATGATCATCTCCCTTAGGACATCTCCACCATACTTTCTTGTTTGATCCTGGGGAAAAGTACTCAGGTAATAATGGATTATTCTTCGTAGGATGCCATTGACCTGCAATTTCTGGATGCAGATAAGCAATTGATTCCTTAAATTCGATGTGATTTCTTGCGGCATGCAATTTACGAAATGCTTCAGGTGCAATCCATGTTCTATTTTTATTGTATGACTTTATTTTTTCTATAACGCTCAAGAACTTTATTTGCCTTTTATCTAATATTAAATGCAGGATTTCTTTTACTGTTGCGATAGTAAATTCTCTTGTTTTCACTTGAATATCAGATTCACTTAATAAGGGCAATCCCTTTTCTCTTACCCTTATCAAAAGAATTTCATCTTTTAGAGCATGATTTTTTGCTTTATCCTGTTTCTTTTTTTTCCGATGCCAGAACTCTCCATCATACTCTATTCCTATTATTAACTAAGGAATTAAGATATCAATTTCGTGTCCTTTAATATAAACTCTATGCTGCGTGGAAGGAAAAATTGTTTTTATTTCACATAATATTCTTAACTCAGGTGCAGAAGATGGATTTGTGCAAAAAGGACACCCTGATCTTCTAATTGTTCGATGATAAGGACTAGTACTCCAAACATGGTCTTTCCCATTGGAGCATTTCCACCACACGTTTTTCCCTGACCCAGGTGTAATATCATATGGTGTTAAGCTCCCATTTTTTGTAGGGTGCCACTCCTCAATAAGTTCTGGATTTAAGGTTGCTAAACAGTTCGATGGTACAGCAATGATATTAGCACACACACCACACCCAACACCTTTATTTCTTGAGGATATAGTTGCCTTCCACTCATGATCATCTCTCTGAGGGCATTTCCACCATGCCTTTTTTCCAGAGCCAGGTGTAACATCGTGTGGAGTTAAACTTCCATTTTTAGTTGGATGCCACTCCTTGGCCAGTTCTGGATTTAGGGTTGCTAAACAATTAGATTTAACAGCTTTCTTTCCTGTGCATATACTACATTTGCCACCTCTAGATCTATTTACTATAGTAGCTCTCCATTCATGGTCATCACCTAATGGACACTTCCACCATATTTTCTTGTGTGAACCAGGATGTACATCATGAGGTGTAAGGTTACCGTTTTTAGTTGGATGCCATTCCTTGGCCAGTTCAGGGTTTAGAGTTGCTAAGCTATTAGATGTAACGGCTATTCGATTGGTACAAATAGAACACCCAGACCCACTATTTCTAGCATTAATTGTAGCTATCCACTCATGATCATCTCCTTTATGGCATTTCCACCATACCTGTTGGTTTGAGCCTGGGCCTACATCAAATGGTGTTAATTCATTATTCTTACTCTGATGCCATTCTTTGGCTAGTTCTGGATTTAAAGTTGCTAAGCAATTAGATTTGTCTACCTTTTTATTAGAGCAAAAGGGACATCCTGTTCCATTAGTTCGATGATTAATAGAAGTCTTCCATTCATGTTCATCTCCTTTCGGACATTTCCACCACACCTTTTTATTTGATCCTGGTGTAACATCGTATGGACTTAAATCTCCATTATTTTTAGGGTGCCATTCTTTAGCAAGTTCTGGATTAATAGTTGCTAAGCAATTTGACAGCACTACTTTTTGATTAGAGCAAACAGGGCAGTTATCACCATTGTTTCTATCACTAACTATTGCTTCCCATTCATGATCATCTCCTTCTGGACATTTCCACCACACTTTTTTATTTGAGCTGCAAGTTACATCTTCAGGTGTTAAGCTCCCATTCTTGGCAAGGTGCCATTCTTCAGCAAGTTCTGGGTTAAGAATTGCTAAACAATTAGACTTAACAACAATCTTACCCGCACAAATTCCACATCCTCTACCTCTATGTCTATCTTTTACAGCTGCTACCCATTCATGATCTTCACCTTTAGGACACTTCCACCATACTTTCTTGTGTGAACCGCAAGTTACATTGTCAGGTGTAAGGTTCCCATTTTTTGTAGGGTGCCATTCCTTGGCTAGTTCAGGATTTACTGAAGCTAAACTTTCTCCAGAAATTGGCTTTTGGGGTTTCATCAGAAATTATATATGGTCCATAAGTGGGCAAAATAGCTGCAGTCGCCAGTAGGGTGAGGTTTTATGTAGGATTGAATAATTACGACATTACTGGCTTATACCCATAATTCTTGAATCTTTTTTTAATTTTCAATAATTCCTCTATAGAGAAAAGACTGTGATATTCAGGATTGTCAAAAATTAATACTTCGACTGTCAAATCAAGCCGATCGTATTCCCAAAGAGTAGTATAGCCTTCAGATTCAGCGGGAGAATTTATTAAAATATTTGAAGTCTCTAATCCGCCATATTTTTCAAGCATATTAAAATACCAATGTGCATCATATTTGACCTCCTTTTTGGCTTTCCGATAAATACCATACATTGCTTGGTCAAAATTCAATTTTAATGAAGAGCCCATAACAAAATGAATTTTAAGTTGGTATGTTAAATCTATTGTGTAGTGTTATATGACTGCATAATCAATTCCATAATATCGCCAATAGAATATTTTTTACCAAGGTCTTTCGGATCCAAATACAAGACTCGGGTAATATTACCATAACCAAATTCTTTGGGAACTTTTTCGGTTAATTGTTTTGGGTCATTTATCTTATCTTGGATTGTTCTGAGGTAGATACGAATTCGATTTTTCTTCATTTAGCTGCCAAACAGACAAATTAAAGGATGTTTTGTATAACACTTCTATTGAAGTTGTATACCTTTCTATTTCAGAACTTATTCCCATTATTGTTTCATCCAGCCTTGTAAACAAAGAAAACAATTCTGGGTCAGCACCCTCAAATAGTTCCTCAATAGTTTTTTTGGGCCTTGGATCCCTTGTGATTTTTTGAGTTGAAAATGTTTTTGATCTAGCTATGAGTTCACCAACTTTGTTGGTTTTAAAAAAATCAGACTTTTCTGATAATCCTGAATCTATGTTAATGTTTTCTCTTCTTGATCTAGAATTATTACAGAAACGATGAGCAAGCCGTGCATTTTCTGGAATTGTCTTTCCACCTGTCCAATATTGATCAATATGGTCAACAGCTGCATCGTCAATATTCAAAATTCTATTACCACAGATAGAGCAATTACTGTCACTTTCAAATAATTGTTGTTTTATGGTATCAGAAAAACATCTTGGTTCCTTTGTCCCTATCCCAAGAATCGTTTGAAGCGTTAATCTCCATTTATCAAAACGGATAGTGACCATTTTTTTACTGCTTGTCCCTAGTTCAATTGAATCTATGAAATCCTGGTCGGTTGTCATTAGGTCAAGTAATGCTTCTCTTATTCTATCTAAGTTCTGATAAACCGTATTCTTATCCTCTTTAGCGAATGAATACATCAAGATATCATATAGAGAAACATTGAATTTTTGTGTTTCCCATTTTCCATTTGCGTTTCTTTCACGTCCACTATAAAATCGTTTGAAAGCATTATTTCCAAATAATGAACGTATAATAGCAATTGTGTTCTTGAAAGAGTTTCTCAATCTATATTCATCATCAGAAGAAATATTCTGATATTTCTCCATCGTACTATTCAAAAATCCTTTAATAGGGGAGTTATAATCTAAATAGGAATTAAAATAAAACGAGGCAAAACGCAATACAAGTTCTATATCCCTCATTCTTTTTTCTGGTTTAGTTATTCCAAGAAGATATCTGAAATCCTTTTCCTCTGACAACTCTTTCAATAATTCATTAAATCTTCCTCTATAAACACAGTTGCGTAATTCCTGATCATTAAGCGGAACAGCTCCCGTATTCAGTCGTGCAAATATTTCAAATTGTAAATCCCCATCTGATTCTTTCTTAAACTTTATAACTCGGATTTTAGTCGTCATTATTTTATCCTGAGTGTCTTCTGAAAGTTCATTAAACTTCTTTCCATTGAGTTCTGTAAAGACATTTAATCCTGCTAATTTGAAATCCGAATTATCAGGGAATTTCCCATCAATAAAGGAAAAGAAAGCAGTCAATCTTTGTTGTCCATCAATAACATTATCTTTTCCATCTGGTTCCTCAGACAGATAAATAATCGGTATAGGTATGTCAAGAAGGGCTGATTCTATAGGTCGGCTACTTTTTACTTTATCCCAAACAAATTGACGTTGAAAACCTGGCTGTACATTTAACCTCCCTTTAAGATGACGCCTGTATAATGAATCAACTTCAGGATCACCTTGTTCGGTGAAAATGGTCCGTTTATTTGACAAATCGTAATCTTCCTCTTTTTCATTATCAAGATTAATTTCTTCAAAATCTACATCTTTCATAATGTTTAGGTCTTAGATTTTAGATGAGAATGTATTTTCCAATAAATTTAATGAAAACAAATAATTATAAGCTTCTTAAAATATCATTTAGATATTCAATTTTTTACTTGATGGCTGTTTTGCACCAATTTCTGACGAGAAGTTACTCTTTTTATAGTTTTCAATTTCAATAATCGCCAGTGTGGTTCCAATATTCGGTTAATAAAATTACCGAAAAAATCTGCTCCATACTAAAGTTAAATCCTTGTTGTTTGCTCATGTATGCTAAATGTTTTCAGACCTTCTTATAGTGGTCAAAGAAGGATGGATTTTTTTGACCGAAAAAATGAGTTGGAAATATTCCTTCTCCTTCAAGAACATCATCTGAAGTTGGATAATGCAGCGATAGTAACAGTATTCATCAAAAACCGTGATTATAGTCTGTAAAAGAGCCCGTTATAAATTTGGCGTCTTAAACTGACCAACCCAATCTGGAGTTAAAAGCTTGTTTTTTTTAGGTATCCAGAGTGTATGTTAGATCAGAATATACATTAAGCCAATAATTATATTAAAACATTAAAAATGCGATATATTAATGTTTGGTTTGTTTTTGAAATCTTTTTTAAGGTCAGCAAGGCATGCAAACATTAATAATTTTATTTTTTAATGCCAGGAATGATAGATTATCATTATATTTGAGGCCAGAAGTTGCTCAAACATTAAAATATTTACTAATTAATGCCTGAAATACTGTACCAAATCAATCCCGACAGAAATGTCCCATGGAACAATATTCCCCTGTTGCCAATAAGAAAAGAACTTTATCAGGCAATAGAGATATTAGAGAAACTGGGAGATGCTAAAGCCTCATTAGCAAGGCTACAGGGTCGTAGTATTGTGATTCCCAATCAAGGTTTATTAATCAACACTATCAGCTTGCAGGAAGCAAAAATTTCAAGTGCTATTGAAAACATTTTCACAACAGATGATGAACTCTATAAAGCATATAGTGACCAAGCCAATGAAATAAGTGGAACTTCAAAAGAGGTGTTAAGGTATAAAGAGGCACTATGGTCTGGTTACAATTATTTAAGAAAACAAGATCATTTTGATATAGAATATTTTATTAAAGTCTTTCAGGAAATAAAACAAACAAAAGAGGAGATACGACCTGACTTTTTAAATACCACCATAAAGCAAAGTGGCACAGGGCCAACTGCTGGTCAGGTCGTTTATACTCCCCCAAAGGGTCAGACGATAATTAAAGAAAAGCTGGACAACCTGATAACTTTCTTAAACGATGATGAAAATTTCAAAATGGACTATTTATTTAAAGTGGTCATTGCTCATTATCAATTTGAAGCAATTCATCCGTTTCGTGATGGCAACGGAAGGACAGGTCGAGTCTTTACTATCAATTATCTGACAAAAAAAGGGTTACTTGATGTCCCGATACTATTTCTAAGCCGATATATTTTAGATCACAAAGAAGATTATTACTCGGGATTATCTGGGGTTTCTCAAAGAGGTAACTGGAAGGACTGGTTATTATTCATGCTTAAAGCTATTGAATATACATCCACAATTACCTTCCAGAAAATAAATGAAATTGTATCAGCAAAAGATTCAATTTTAGAGTTTATTAAGAAAGATATGAGGAAGGTTAGAAGTCCCGAAGACCTGGTAAATGCATTGTTCACTCAGCCTTTTACTAAAGTAAAACACCTGGTTGATTCAGGAATATATTCTGAAAATACTGCAAGGGATTATTTGAACAGACTATGCGAAATACATGTTCTTGAGAAAAAAGAAATTGAAGGCCGTCATTATTATTTAAATCTTGAATTATATCGCATACTTTCTGAATAACATCCCGATAAACAAACATATTTCTGGTTCCAGTTTTGGCGCCAGTATTTCCACCAATTCGGTATAAATCCATGAAATCTTTTACAGTTATTCTGTTACAAAATAAACTGGTACAAACAGATACAAATCTGTGTAAATCCGTGGAAATCCTCATTTGATGCTCATAATCAGGAGGTCGAACCCCCGCGGCAAGCTGCCTCCTTCGCTAAATCCCGCCGCAGGCGGGATTCTTAACGCTCAGCCCTGATCCCAGTGCCGTCACGCAAAGCGTGACGAGCATCCTCGATCTGTAAAGCAGATCGGGACTGGGCCCACTCACTCTTTTTTCCGCTATTCATACCTCAGCGCATTTATGGGATTTGTGCGGGATACTTTCAAAATGTGGAATATTATGGTAAAGAAAGATATAGTTAGCAAAATCAGAGCTGCAAGTGCTATAAGCCACCAGGTTATAGTAGTATGATAAGCAAAATTTGTAAGCCATTTATTCATTGCCAGGACAGCAAATGGGGCACCTATTATAATAGCTATCAATACCCATACGAGGAAATTTTGTGACAATAACCTTACTATCAATGAGCTTGTGGCACCAAACACTTTTCGGATCCCGATCTCTTTGGTTTTTTCCCTGGCAATAAAAGAGGTAAGTCCTAATAGCCCAAGGCATGCAATTAGAATTGCCAGGAATGCAAAATATATAAGAATCTTATTCAGAGTCGATTCACTGCTATATTGTTTTCCGTAAAACTCATCAAGATACTGGTATTTAAAAGGAAATCCGGGTGCAAATTTATTCCAGACAGTTTCCACCTTCTTCATAGTCTCAGTTTGGTTTTCAGGATTTATCTTAATACTTATCCTGCCAAACCAGTTACCATAACAAAACAATGCAGGACCAACTGAGTCTTTAGGAGAGATATAGTGATAGTTATCAATAACTCCGATTATCTCGATATCGTTTTTAGGGATTGTGGTCAGGTAATATTCGTGCTTCAGAAATTTACCAACCGGATTTTCAATTCCAAATAATTCAACAGCTTCACGGTTGAGAATACAGGCACCATATCTGTCATTTGGTCTCTCCCATGAAAAATTCCTTCCATCTGTAATTTTTATTCCCATAAGCGGCAGGAAGGAAGGGTCGACTGTAAAAACGGGGAATCCATGGTGGACTCCCTGATAGCCAAAGCCTTCGTAGTTATTTGTTTCTCCCGGAGCTGCACTTGAAAAGGCAATATCCTTAACATCCGGGATTGACATAATCTCATTTTTAAATGCTTCGCGCTTATTATCTATACCGCCTTCAATTTGCAGCAGGATGACATTCTCGTTCTCAAAACCTGTTTTAAAATTTTTCATATAACCCAATTGCCTGACCACCACAAATACCGATATCAATAATATTATTGATATTGTAAACTGGAATATTACAAGCCCTGTTCTGAAGGGTGATTTGCTGATCCCTCTCCCGCCGAATTTCCGAAAGTACTGGACCGGATTGAAAGAAGAAAGTTTTACAGCCGGATAAGCTCCGGCAAGAAAACCGATTACCAATACAATTATAAAATAGGTAACGATATAGCCAAGCGTGAAGTAATTATTGATCGAAAGTCTCCCTCCTGTAAGCTGATTGAATTCAGGAATAATTATCTGAATGATTGTAATTGCAAAAAGCGAGGAAATAAAACATAGAATTACTGATTCAAAAAGGAATTGGGAAAAAAGTTGGTTTCCAGAGGCCCCAAAGACTTTCTTTACTCCAACCTCCTTGTTTACTGTAGAAGATTTTGCAATTGTAAGATTTACAAAGTTAATACATGCAATTATCAGTGTAAGAATCGATACAAGTAAAAAAATGTAAACAAATCTAAGGTTACCATGAAGATGAGTTGGGAAATGAACCGAGTGAAAATAGACATCTTTCAGAGGAACTAGAAGATTTTCGTTCCCCTCTGCTGTTCCACCATTTTTGACAAATAACTCATTAGTGAATTTTGTCATTTTCTCTGTAAGTTTTTTAATATCAACACCTTCCTGTATTAAGAAATAAGTTGGGTATTGTTCTGTACCAAAAGAGTTCAGGTAATCGGGCTGGGGCATTATTTTGCCCAATGTTACAAATGAAGCTATGGCATCAACAGGCATATGTGTTTTGGTTACATCCTTAACAACGCCTGTTACAGAAGCATCAAACTGATTATTTATTTTCAGTGTTTTTCCCATGGGATTACTCTCCCCGAAAAGAGTCCTGGAAGCAGACTCGGTAAGAACTATGCTGAAAGGAGTTACAAGTGCATCTTCCGGATTCCCGTAAATGAATTCATATGAAAAAATTTCAAACAGGGTGGAGTCAGCCAATATAATGTTATCGATTGTAATGGATTTTTCATTCTCAGTTAACATGGCTGATCCCATACCTGCGAATCTGACAGCTTTTTCGATCTCAGGAAATTCATTTTTAAATGCCTGTGCAATGGCTGAAACCATATAAACTGAACTTCCGATTTCAATCCTGTAGATCCTGTCAATATTTTTGTTGTATTTATCGTACGAAAATTCATCCTGAACCCAGAGAGTAATAAGGATAAAAACTGCTATACCAACCGATAAACCAAATATGTTTATTAGCGTGAATCCAGTATTTCTTCTGGCTTTACGCCACATAAGTTTGAAATATTCTTTGACCATGGCTATATGTTTTATCTTTACTAATACTTCTTTTCAGCAAACAGATTTGGTACATCAATCTAAATATTTATCCCACAAATTGTGCCAATTCATTCAATCATTTGTATGTCTGATACATAAGTGACTAATTCTTGTTTTAGCTTATATAATAATGTACCATAATGAAACATAATTATGTTTCATTATGGTACAATTTAAAATATCTATATCTTTACCAGCGAGACCTGAAAATAACCTTTTAAGATCAGTTATAGTTGAAAATATTATCCAAAGGATGAGAAAAAAAGGAAAGATACTGCTGGTAGATGACGATAAGGATGTTCTGTTTACTGCAAGGACATTACTGAAAAATGAGTTTTCAGGGATAGTAACTCTCGATTCCCCCGGAAAGCTTCCCGAGATAGTCATGAATGAGGATTTTGATATCATAGTACTTGACATGAATTTTGGTCCCGGTAAAGTAACCGGTGAGGAGGGGCTGCGATATCTGAAAAAAATAATCTCACTTAAACCTGATTCATACGTTGTTATGAGTACAGCTTATGGAGATATTGATCTTGCAGTTGAATCAATCAGAACAGGGGCAGTTGATTTCATTGTCAAGCCATGGCAGAAAGAGAGGCTGCTGGCCACATTGAGAAATGTATCAGATCTTCGCAACGCCAGAAAGGAGGTCGACCTGCTACGATCAAGACAAAAAATTGTGAATGAAGATCTGGATAGAAATTACACTGAAATTATAAGCAGTTCACGAGCAATGCAGGATATTTTCGAAACAGTCAGAAAAGTCGCTGCCACAGATGCCAGTGTTCTTATCCTGGGAGAAAACGGAACCGGAAAAGAGTTGATAGCCAGATTAATACACAGAGAATCGCAAAGATCGCACCGCGATTTCGTTTCAATAGATATGGGGGCAATAACATCATCACTGTTTGAATCAGAGCTTTTTGGCCATGAAAGAGGCGCCTTTACCGATGCAAAAGACCAAAGGGTTGGAAGATTTGAAATTGCATCAGGAGGTACAATATTTCTTGATGAAATCGGCAATTTACCAAAGGACCTCCAGTCGAAGCTACTGAGCGTAATCCAGAAAAAACATATAATCAGGGTTGGGTCAAACAGAGAGATTCCTGTTGACTTCAGGCTTATCTGTGCAACAAATAGTCCTATCTTCGAACTTGCAGCACGAAATGAATTCAGGGAGGATCTTTTGTACAGAATAAACACTGTTTCGATAAATCTGCCTCCTCTGCGACAGAGAAAAGAGGATATTCCATTACTGGCGGACCACTTTCTGAAGATTTATCAGAAAAAATACAACAAGAAACCGAGCAGGATCAGTAAAGAAACTCTCTCCAGCCTTAAGCAGTATCAATGGCCGGGAAACATCCGCGAATTGCAGCATTCTATTGAAAGGGCTGTAATATTATCTGACGGATCAACCCTGAGACCATCAGACTTTAACCTTTTACTCACACGGAGTACCAATAATGATTCCACACCTGTCTCATCAATAAAAGATGTTGAAAAGGAGACTATCAGGAAAGCATTAAATACTTTTAATGGAAATATTTCTAAAGTTGCAAATGAATTGGGTTTTGGAAGAAGCACACTTTACCGTAAAATGAAAAAGTATGGACTTCACCAGATATAGAATTAATATTATTGCCAGGATTGTCCTTATTCTGGTTTTGTTGTTAGGGGCCCTTATTATCTTGTTCAGAACACCTTACTGGACCATAAGCATCTGGATCTTTATTATTGTCGTTATCCTAACTGCAAGTCTGATCCGTTTTTTCGAAAAATCAATGAGACAGCTATACAGGTTCATATCGTCAATAAAAAACAACGACTTTTCGCCTACATACTTTCTTGACACAAGATCGGAGGTAGACATTGAGATGAACAGGGTTTATAATGAAATATCTGCTGTCTTCAGAAACCTCAGAGATGAAAAAGAATTCCATCATCAGTATCTTCAGTTGCTGATAGGACATATAAATATAGCAATTGTATGTTTCACAGATAGTTTTGAAGTTCAATTCATTAACCAGGCAGCTATCGATCTGTTCGGGAAACCATATTTTCACAATCTTGCCTCATTTGAAAGACTGAATAACGAAATAAGTAACGCTATTCAAAAGGTAAAAAGTAACAGCAATCAATTAATAAAAGTGGTTCTTAAGGATGAATTATGCTCCCTTACTGTCAGTTCAGCTGAATTCAAATACCATGATAAGGAATATAAGCTGGTTACCTTCTACAATATCAAACCTGAACTTGAAAGACAGGAACTTGAGTCGTGGAAAAAGCTGATCCGGACTATCACACATGAAGTTAATAATTCTGCAGTACCGATTACAAATCTCACCCGATATGTTTCACAAGCCATTATTAAGAGAAACGGTGAGTTTAAGGAATTAGGAAAGCTCGATCAGGAACAGAAAGATGATCTCAGGAAATCTCTTGAAACTATAGAGAAAAGGAGTGACGGACTTGTGAACTTCATTAATTCCACTAGGAATTTTACCAAAACGCAAAAACCGGATTTTCAAAAGACAAACCTCAGGGAACTCATCAATAGGGTACTCCGGCTTCTGGTATCTGATATTGAAGCTTCAGGTATAACGGTTAAATCGGAGATAACCCCGATCACTCTTGAAGTAACTATCGACCCTGCCCTCTTTGAACAGTTAATAATAAACCTTATTCTGAATTCGATTGAGGCAATAAAAGATGTTAAAGATCCTGTAATAAAAATTTTAGCTGAGGTATTACCAAGACAGAATGTAAAGATCACAGTATCAGATAACGGGAAAGGAATCAAATCTTTTGATATTGGAAATATTTTTGTACCCTATTTCACAACAAAAACCAATGGATCTGGACTTGGATTGAGTATTTGCAGAAACATTATAGACTTGCATAAAGGTCAGATAAGTGTAAAATCAGTTCCCGGATCTGGGACAGCTTTCACAATTCTTATATAATGCTTTCCTCTCTCCCCTTTTTGTTGGCCAGCCGAAGTACAACTTTATATGCCAGCTGCGACAGTACCTGCATTTGTAAGGTGTATGTTATGTGGTATCTGACCCGATTTTGAAGTGGTCAAAGAAGAAAGGATTTAGTACTTCCTTTCAGGTTAAAGGAGGATAGGTAGTACTTTAACCATGCTCCAGAGCAATGAATTTTACTTATATTTGACTTAAGAATTCACTCTTACTAGTATAAATTTTATTTCAATAATTATGAAAAGAATATTCCTTTTCCCATTTCTTTTAGCTGCAATAATGTTAACAAATTCATTATCAGCTCAGAACACAATCAAGAAGAATACTTTACCTGGTGCATGGTTTGGCAGGATATCAGCTGATGGCGAAGACCTCAGAATAGTTTTTCATCTGAAATTAATTGAGAAGGATAGTTTAATTGCTGCTCTTGACAGTCCCGATCAGGGGGCAAAAGATATTCCAGTAGGCCGTGTCATTCTAAATGAGAAAAAGCTTGTAATTCAGGCTCCTGATATTAATGGAGAATATAGCGGAACAATAATTGGTGATTCAACCATAGTGGGTACATGGTCACAGAACGGCGCTGATTTTCCTCTGAATCTTAAGAAACTAAGTACAAACTTAACTAATAACCTACCAAAATAAAGATTAGCCTCTCTGATCACCTTTTGCAGAATAACAGGCCTAATGAAAGATTCCAGGAGATTCTGAATACATCAAAATCAAACTGGTGGAAAGAACATGAAAAGGGACGTTATTGGCTTGAAGAGAATAATCGGCTAAAGATATTAAATTTACATCCTAAAGAGAATCCAATTTGGCTGTATCAAATTGGTCACCCAAATCCAGACTTAAATCCTCGAATTTTTCCTGACTATACAATTGCAAGCTTTATTGTTTCCTACCTTGCAGGTATAAACCAATATTAATGGCAACTAAATGAAGAAAAATATAGCATTGGTATTATCCAGTGGAGGGGCCCGTGGTTGTGCTCACATCGGAGCAATTAAAGTGCTGGTTCGGAATGGATATAAAATAACTTCTGTGGCTGGCACTTCTATGGGTGCCCTGATCGGAGGAATTTATGCCACGGGGCAACTTCAACAATTCGAAGAGTGGATTAGTTCGCTTGATATAAAGGAAGTATTGAGGTTGACCGATTTTTCAATTAGTAAAAAAGGGTTGGTGAAAGGGAAAAAGGTTATTGACAAAATTAAACAAATTGTACCCGAACGGAATATTGAAGATTTATCTATCCCATTTTGTGCTGTGGCAACAGATATTATTGAGGAAACTGAAGTTGTTTTTACTAAAGGTAATTTATACGAAGCAATAAGAGCCTCCATTTCTATACCAACGGTTTTTCAACCTCTTAAGATTGGTAATCGGTATTTTGTTGATGGGGGTCTTACCAATCCCATACCGGTAAATCGGGTTAAGCGATCTAAAGATGATTTGCTGGTTGTAGTCAATGTCAGTTCTCCTATCCCTTGTGAAAAGAAACCGATCGAAACCGAAAAAAATTCTGACAACAAATACTCAGAACAGATAAAACTCATAAAAGAAAAACTCAACAATTTAATTCCGACGAAAAAGACTGAGGATATTGGGATTTTCAATCTTACAAATAACAGTATTGGCACTATGATGCGCAAGATATCAGAACTCACTTTAGAAAAACATAAACCAGATTTATTGATAAACATATCAAAGGAATCATTCGGCACCTACGACTTTTATAAAGCAAAAGAGATTATTAAAGAAGGCGAAAGGGCAACTCTTTATGCTTTGAAAAGTAATTTATTCATTCAATGAACCGTCAGAAGAGCCAGTCCCTTTGACCACTTCCAGCCGGAGAAAATTGATCACCTGAAGCCAGAAATGAATATTTGTAACCAAACGATTTAATCAGAGGATAAATTGACCGGCCAAATGTGATCAATCCTTCCGGCTTATGCAGTCTTTCGGCACAGAATTAAAAAATGATCGGTGGTAAAAACCATTCAATAATAATCTTTCGCGAACATTTAGAATATTAATAGTAAAGAGGATGAAATTTGAGTTGGCCTTTCGTATTTATTTCAATAGCTGGAAAAGGAACTTTAATCATAAACATACTGTTAAATAATTTTTTGAGATTCCTGTTTCGGGCAGGGATTTTACAGAAGTCAATATCAAAAGAAAATAAGAATTTTCGATACCGTTCTGTTGCAGGTATTGTCACCCCTTTATATTGAGTTTTGTTTTCAAATTCCCCAAACATCCCTCCTGCACTGTAACCAACGGCAAAATTGATCCATTCAGGAATTACTTTATTTTTTATCACCTGGTTAATGCCAGCACTCAACCAATAAGTATGTCCATTGTAGTCGTAAAATAATTGATTAAAACCGTTTCCTAAATACCCATTTGCCTGACCTGCATAAGGGGAAGGCCTAAAAGTAAACTTGTATTTCACGATTTGTTCCTGAAATGCAAGTTCTTGCCCAATGACAAGTAATGAACCTAATGCATTTGCCCCTACATCACTCCAGGAAAATCCCCAGCCTTCATACATTCCATCCCATATTTCAATGGGTAATTGCATAATAAAACCGAGGCTTCCGCCATAAATAACTGCCTTTTTTCTTGAAACACCAGCCCAAAGCAAAGAATGAAATCCGATGTAACTTTCCAAATAGGAACCATAAATATGACCAAACTTGTCTATTTGGTTGTATCCGCCAAGATCATTATAAAATTCAAATGGTACTCTTTCATGATCTTTATACCAAACATACTGTAAATAAGCCATTGATCCGATGTAAAGGGCTGAGGCCCCGGAAATAACACCTGTCAGCCTGGCTTTCTTTATAGATAAGGTATCTTGCATAACAGTATTTTCTTCATCATCGGAAAAACCTTTTATACAAGAATATGAAGGATTGTTTATTCCCGATATAAAAAGCAATCCAATAATTAGCGGTAAATTTTTTTCCATCGGAGCTTTTTTATAATGGCAAATAACTAATTAAAGTTATATACACAGTCCTATAACAGTCTACCTCTTAAAGGTAGGCATAAACTCGTTTATATATTTTGAAATAATAGATGAATAAGTGCAAAGATGAATTGATTGGAAAAGTCAGTGAGCTCGTCCGCCTGACGTTGGACTCGGTTCTTCGATTCGCTCAGAATCTTTTTCTATTTTTATAAAATTAGCCGTTTAGTAGCGAAATTTAAAATGATCATTGGAGGGTGTTTGTACTAACCTTTACTTAACAGCAAACTCAAAATATTTTAAATCTGAAAAGCATTTGACTTTGATTTAGGTATAGTTTAACTTTACATATATATACTTACAAATCATATTACTAAAATGGCGATCTGGTCAGCAGAAATAAAAGAACTTGAGAGACTTAATGTATCTCTTATCGGTCAATTTCCTGAAATAGAAAAGGAAATGGTACAACTTTTAAAAACTGAGGATGAAAATGTGGCAATGCTTTATTCAAGAAGATGTCTGGAAACAATAGTAACAGATCTTTGCGAATGTGAATTAAAAAGACCCCGTAAAACAGAACCTTTAAAAGGGATAATTGATAAGCTGAACAAAGAAGAAAAAGTTCCTTCATACATTATTACATCAATGCATGGACTTAACAGTTTATCGATCTATGGTGCCCATCCAAAAGATTTTGATCCTGAACAGGTAAAGCCAGCTTTAAGCAATCTGTCAATAGTATTAAAGTGGTATATTAAATATAAAGGGAATGAGATTCTTAGTAAACCTTCCATGGCTTTGGAAGATTCAATTGCTGCCAAAGGGAAACAATCACAAGAAACTGCTGCCCTAGAGAAATCTGTAGCCATTTTACCATTTAAAAATGACAGTAAGGATGAAGAAAATACTTACTTCATCAATGGTCTTATGGAAGAGATTCTGAATAATCTTCAGAAAATAAAAGATCTCAGGGTTATATCCCGTACTTCCGTTGAACAGTACAGGAATCAGACAAAGCCGATTCCTGAGATCGCAAAAGAGCTTGGAGTAAATTACATTGTTGAGGGTAGCGGACAAAAGTATGGGAACGCTTTTCGACTGAGGACGCAGTTAATTATGGCTGCAAAAGAGAGTCATCTCTGGGGTGAATCGTACCAGCAGAAAATAAAGAAAACTGAAGATATTTTTAATATTCAAACACAGATTGCCGAGTCTATAGCAAAAGAATTAAAAGCTATAATAACGCCACAGGAAAAAGACCTTATTGAAAAGATCCCCACTAAACAACTTGAAGCATATGATGCTTATCTGAAAGGCAGGTTTTACCTGTACAAGTTCACTCCTGAAGATCTGGAGGCTGCCATGAAATACTTTGAGCTGGCCAAAGAAAAAGACCCGGACTATGCACTTGCATATTCAGGTATTTCTTTTGTTTGGGTAGTACAAATGCAGGCGGGTTATTTATCCCCTGCTGAGGCTGGACCTAAATCAATGGAGGCCCTGATGAAAGCTGTCGAACTTGATAGCAACAATGCAGAAATAGTATACTCTCAGGCGAGCATAAATACCTGGGTTATGTGGGACTGGGAAGGAGGCGAGGCTGCTTTTAAAAAGTCAATTGAACTTAATCCAAACCATACTGAAGCACATGCCTATTATTCTCATTTTCTGAATATGACAGGACGGCAGAAAGAAGCAAAGGAACAGATTGAAATAGCACTTAAACTGGATCCTTACAATCCATTAATAAAAAGTCTTTACAGTGTGGATCTTGTTTTTTTCCGTCAATATGAAGAGGCGATAGCTGCCAGTAAAGAGGCTCTTAATTTAGATAATACTAGTATGGTTGCCCTTGCAGGATTGGCTTATGCCCTGCATTTGTCCGGCAAGTATGATGAAGCTTTATCTGCATTCAAGTCAGTATATTCCCTTCTATATAAAAATAATACCCACTCATTTGACCAGGGCTACGCTAAGTCAGGTTATTTTAGCTCATTGTTCTCTGAAGCCGATACACTCGCATCTGAATTTGATACTCTATATGTAAACCCTACAGATATTGCCGTTCTATACACTTTTGGGGGTAATAAAGAACTAGCTTTAAATTGGATAGAGAAAGGCTTTGAAATGCGCGATCCAAATTTGCCATATCTGCTTTGCCCAATATATGATAGTCTTCGAAGCGAAACACGCTTCCAGGAGATTGCCAGGAAGATGAACCTGCCATATAAGTAAAATACCGCTTTGTAGAAAAAAATGCATTGACAATACGAGGCTGTAAAAAATTGACCACTCTGACCTGGAGTTAAATCATTGTTGTTTCCAGATATGTTTCGTGTTCCCAGACCTTCTTATAGTGGTCAAAGAAGGACGGATTTTCTTGACCAAATAACTGAATTGGAAATATTCCTCCCCCAACAAGAATATCGTCTAATGAACTTTGATGCGGTAATTAATATTTAGGAGAAAATTAGTGGATGTGTTTTATTTCAGTGTATCGTTGGGCTCAATTTTAAGGATGCTATCGATAATAGGAGAATCGATAAATTTCTTAAATGTTCTATCTTGTAATTCCTGAGTCTTAGAAGGAATTAGATCTATTTTAAAATCAATTATATTGAAAAGGTATAATATATTGAAAAGCAATGATATAAATAATAATAGCGGAAGAATTATTTTTTTTAGTTGACCTTTCCCGGTTTTCATAAAAACATCATTCAACAATAATTGAAATTGGAGTAGTAATTATAACATATGAAAGTTACAACAGCAAAAAGCCAAATTCAAATATATTTTCACCACGTAATATCTAAATGCAACATCCGATACAAACTGATGCAATAATTAGAAGTCAAGTCGAAATAAATAGTGTTAGAAGAATAATTCGATCTAAGAAATAACAAGATTTATACCTGATAGGAATTTGTTAGAGTACTTATATACCTTCATTTAAGAAAAATAAAACAGGCTGCTGTAATTAAAACAATACAAATAAATGCAACGTAGGAGTACGGACTCGCCCAGTTATACGACCACCCCAATCTTGGATTAATCTTCCGAACCAATATTCTTGGGTCTTTAGGGTTGAAATAGAAAATTCCTTTCCAGTTATTGGGATTTTTGCTCATCGTTTCAAAAATCGCTTTCTCAAGTTTGGTTTTCATTTTCTAAAATGATTTTTACATTCAAATATAAGGCAATTTAATAAAATAATAAACTGATTATTAAGGATTTTGATGAAATAAAAAATTGTCGAAAAACTTAAATATTGGAAGTGGACAATCCAACAAAAATCCCCTCATAATTAATAATTACTACCTCTGAAATTTGATGATATGGTTTTCTAAATTGTTAAGTGTTCCCGGACCTTTTATTGAAGTGGTCAAAGAAGTATGGATTTTTTTGACCGAAAAAATGAATTTGGTGACATTCCTCTCCCGAGATTTTGTCATCGGCGGCAAGAATACCTGCAGCAAGCGGAAGATCTTATGAAGAGCCCTCCTTGAGAATATCAGCAGGTGCCATATTTATGACTACCTGCTTGCCGGGCCAGTGAAAACCTAAAATGCGCAATGCAGATTCGATCCCCCCAATAGGGGGGCTTATAAGAAATCAAAATTCCTCTTTTGAAAAGCTTCCCGAACTACGTCAGGAAAACAGTAGGTTTAAATAATTCCCCCTTTGAAGAGCCTGCCCCGCCTCAACGGGGGGATGGGGGGATGTAAAAGTCAAAATCCACTAATCCTGCCAGGCTTATTCTTTACTCTTAAGGATACGATTGAAATGTAACTTCGATTTCACTGACTATTAATTTATACGGATTTTTAATGTGCGGAGAGTAGCAATAATTCTTTCCTTCAGGATAATATCCCCTGAACTTTCTAACTGCTCCGGATGAGTAGTTATCAGGATTTATCTTGCACTCAACAGTATTCACCTCTGCTCCTGAACCTTTAACAATGAAATCAATTTCGTTCCTGTATTTGTCGGTCCAGTAATATACTTTACCATAAGTTACCTGTAACATATCAAGAACCAGGTGTTCCCATAAAACTCCGCGATCCGCCTCTCTTATTTCGTTCCAGCCTCTGACATGGCTGACAAAACCTGTATCAAAAGAATAGATTTTAGGCCGTTTTATGATCTCCTTTCTCCCGGCACCGGAAAATGGCTGAATTGATGAAACAGCATGAGCAACAGACATTGCCTCCATATGAGCCATAACTGTTGGCCTGCTTAATCCGCTCTCTTTTGCAAGCGAAGTGATGTCCATAATCCCCCCGCTCTGTATAAAAAGAAGATTGAGTAATTTCAGGAATCCTGTTCTGTTCCTGATATTAAAAAGTTCCTGGAGATCCCTTGCATAATAGCTGTCAATCCATTCAGAATAGAGTTCCTCATTTTTGGTATCTGAAAGCAGGAATTCCGGTAACCCTCCATTCAGTATCCTTTTGTCAAAATCAGGAATGTTAAAATCATTAAGACACTCATACCACAACACCGGAGGGAGAAAAAGTTGTGTTTTCCTGCCAGTCAAAGAGTCACGGAATTTCTTTGTTGCCTCAAGTGTTGAGGAACCGGTTGCCAGCATTTTAAGATGTGGAAATTCATCTGTCCCTATTTTTAGAATTTCACCTGGACGTTCCAGTCTGTGAATCTCATCAAAAATGACAGTCGAACCTGCGGTTAAATTGCTAAAAAAGTACTCAGGATTTTCGAGTTGTCTGCCCACAGAGGGTAAGTCACAGTTCATATACACTGCATCAGGTATCATTTTGCACAATGTTGTTTTACCGCTCCTGCGTACACCTGATAACCAGACCAGAGGTCTTTTTTCCCAGCACTCACTCAATTTCTTCAACCAGAATGTCCGATTTATCATTTAAATATATTTTACATATTACAGGTCCAAATGTAAAGTATATTTTACAACATTCAAAATATTTCCGGATCTTTTAGACTAAATATTTGAATTCCCGTATTAAATTTGGAGGCAATTAAAATAATTCCTCCGGGAGGTCATTGCTTCAGTTCCGTGTAATTGAGTTTGAATTCAGGCAATTCATCAGGGAAAAGGATCCCGTTATGTCCATAAGATATCTCACCTGGTTCCGGATAAGTCCAACCTCCTACAAGAGCCACACCGAACGCAGATTGATCTGGTTCAAACTTAATCAATTACATGTATATTAATGCTATATAAAAAAGAATACCCCAAGATTTAAAATTTTGAGGCATTCAAATCATATTTAAATCTGCGCTATAACTAACGCAAATCATTTCTTTTCCCTTATCCACTCATCTACCACTTCATAAATATTGTTTTGTAAACTTGAGATGACAAACTTATCGGGAGATTTGAATTCAAATTTCCATTTCATTGTAGCATTTTCCGGATCTGAGATATCCTGATAAGGAACTGAATTCATTATATCTTTAGAAATGAACCAATTTGCTGTAATTTCTATTATCGGAGCATTATAATGGAGTATCGCAATAATAATTCTATCATTTTTTTCATCATACCCCAGGAAATACTTCTTATTATCAAGAGCCGCGTCTTTAGATACAATTTTTGCATTACCTAATATAGCGTTACCATAAGGTGTGTACTCTAAAATCATAGCGCTACCTTCTCCGATTTCACTCCTCCAGGTTCCTATAAACTGCTTCATCAACTCGACTTGATTTAGTTTTGTCTGTGCAGTCTGTGCCTTTATCCCAATAGAAACCAGTAAAAGGAATAAAGCGATTGCTGTTGTTGAACAGTATTTATTCATTTGCTTTTGATTGTTAAATGATTAATAAAAAAACTTGGATTGAATTTCCTAATGCAAGTTACAACAGGAACAAATTCAAGTCAAATTATTTTTAGTTGGACATACCCCATTTTTTAACCAAAGCCAAAAGCAAGTTGTGGATCATTACCCTCACATATCAGGTCTCGTGAGCCTACCAGACGGATAATAAAGTTCTTTTTGCTTTTCAGAAGAGCCTCATATAAATCATCCCTGTCAGCTCCGCGATCTATAACCCATATGCCATGTTTTGAACTGCTTTTCCTACCTGATCAAGAGCTTTAATTATCTCCCGGTTTTCGCTTTCAAAATCCGGCGACCTCTGAGAGTATAGTGAATAATATAATGGAGCTATTTCATCACCTCCAACCTCCGTGGCAATGACCTGATTGGTCCAGTACCCGTCTATGATCTCACCTCCGTCACTACCGTCCCTTACCTTCGCCAGATATTCCATCTTCTCTGCATATGGCTTCTTCAGATCGCTTAAATCAAGTATCAACAAGGTTTTTTCTTTTACCCTCTCACTGGCCAGAGTTAATATGCTTTTCTGTAAACAACTCCATATACCAGGCTTTATTAACTGCCGACAAAATCTTTCTTCTGTCTTCTTTAACGATATCCGGCTTTCTATTTGTTTGCCGATTTCTATAAGCATAACCGATTCAGAAGCTATAATGCCATATATCGCTTCCTGTACAAACCTTCTTGCAGTTTTATCAAGTCCCCGGGAGAGTATCCCCGAAAATTTTGTTACTTTGTAGCGTAACTTATTAGCTAAATGGCTAAAGTTCATTCCGTATCCTCCTGTTTTTGTGTGTGGTAATACAAATATACGCAGGAGGATACTCTTTTAATAATACCTAAAAAAGTATCCCCATTTTTTATTATTATCACTTCCCAATCATCTGAAAATAAGGTTATATGGACAAATCAGAAATTGAGACTCCGATTTATGGGGTATGTCCAATCATTTTACATCTTGTAAGAACACCTTCTGAAAGTTCAGAGAAGGACTTATTCAGGACAAAGTAATTTGGCGATCACAACAACTATAAAATATACGCACAGGAATAAAATCCATATGATGCATAAAACTCTTTCGTTTTATAATTAGGAATGATGAAATTCATTATCGTTCCAGTTTTGCTGATTATCCGAAACATTTTTTCTGATGCGTTTTAACTGCCAGGTTGTACAAATATTAATGATCTCATTTAACCATTTGTCCCGTACAAATCGTAACAAAATATTTGCCTGGCCGGGAATAATCATGCCCGGTATATCGCAATGAATCATATAGGTTCCTATTCCTAAATAATGTTGACCGATTTCGAATGCAGCTAGTTCATACTAGATACGGAACATTCCTGAATTCTGAGAAAGTCCTGGAGTTTAATCCTTGTTGATTCACAATGTATTTTTCGTATTCTCAGACCTTCTTATATTGGTCAGGGAAGTGATGATTTTGTTGTTTTGTAATTTACATTTTGCGGAAAATATCTAAATTTGATTCTTAAGAACTAATTGAAGTCACTAAAAAGAGCTATCAATGAAAAAGATTAACCGCAGAACTTTTTTGGGAAACGGTGTAGCTGTTGCAGCAACTGTAACTGCCGGAAAATCATTTGAGCCGGATGGAAATAAGCTGATCCCGTTTAAAAAAAACAATGAAGATCCTTTCAATCCGGTAACATATAATGCTATGCCCACACGGTCATTTGGAAAAACCGGATATAAGGTAGGGGTTTTAAGTCTGGGGGGACAGGCTACACTCGAAATCAAAGGAAGGGAAGAAGAATCTGAAAAGATTATCAACAAGGCCATCGATCTGGGAATTAATTATATCGACACGGCGGCATCTTATGGCCAGGGTGTTAGCCAGCTGAATATTGGCCGGGTGATGAAAACCCGTAGAAGAGAAGTATGGCTTTCTACTAAGACTCATGACCGTACATATGACGGATCCATGCGTCTTCTGGAAGAAAGCCTCAAAAACCTGCAGACTGATCATATCGACACATGGCAGCTCCATAACGTTCAGCGGCAGGATCAGGTAGACCAGATCTTCAGTTCCAATGGCGCAATAAAAGCTATGGAAAAGGCAAAATCCGAGGGAATAGTAAGCTATCTGGGTATTACAGGGCATTATGAACCGCTTGTGTTGCTTGAAGCTATAAAACGTTATCCGTTCGATTCAATATTGCTGGCTGTAAATGCCGCAGATGTTCATTATCTTAGCTTTAAGAACTACCTTCTTCCGGAAGCTCAAAAAAGAGGAATTGGAATCATCGGGATGAAGGTTACTACCCGCAGCCGTATTCTCTCCTCATGGACACCTCCACCGCTGGAACAGCAAACCGATGAACGTTTGCGTACACCAAAACCTGGAACCATTTCAATTAAGGAAGCTCTTTTATACAATATGAGTCTTCCGGTAAGCACAACAATCATTGGTGTCGACAGTTTAGCCCAGATAGAGGAAAATGTGAAAATTGCTTCGGAATTCACACCACTGAGCCAGTCACAGATGGAGGAGATAGAATTAAAGACCCTGCCGGTTGCAAGACAGGCCCTTTACTTCAGAAGGTGGGATTTAGGAGTGTGATTCAACACTTTCGGAGGAGCAAAAGAAATGATCATTCCTATATTGAAATAAAAGAGGATGCCATTTTGAGACATCTTCTTTTCATTTCACGCCGGGATCAAGGCACCGCGACAGTCTGGCTCCTCAGCTAAACTAGCCCAAAGGGCATTCTCTTGACGTTCGGCCCGGTTCGAACACTGACAGAGCAACCTTGCTAAAATGAGATTCTGCACGAAAGCCCACTTGTGGTAAACCTGATATTCTGAGTTGCAAGCTCTTTTAACGGAAGCTTCAGATAGGGCTCAAAATGAAGGGATAGCCGAGGTGAAAGCTTATGTTCAAAACCCAGTATAATATTTATCCTTCCCGCAAAATCGAATGTACTCAGAGGAGTCTCTTTTATTTCCTCAGTAGATTTTACATTTTCAATCTGATAGTTCACATAAGGTATACCGTTATCCATTTCAATGTTAGGGACCATTCTCTGAGAATATGATGTATTTGTATAGTTCTCACTAAGGTAAAGCACAGATGATACACCTCCGGAGACATAAAAATTTGTGGACCTGTGAGCAAGAAATTCCCATTTAATATTTAAAGGTATGTCAATATCCAGCAATCTTGCCTGTATCTGTCCGGGTGGTAGCCAGCCCGGATTATCAGAGGTCTCGTTCATTACATTCTGTCGTTCAACCTGAATACCTGTTGAAATACTGAATTTGCTGAAAATATTATAGTCAGCGTTTATCCCACCACCGAAGTTTGCCGATGGAGAAGTATTTGCCATTGATAATCCGGATGAAACACTTACACCGAACCTGAACTTATAAGATCGTTTCTCATCATTTATAACTTCCGCCGATACAGGTTCCGGGTACCTGGATATATCAGTTTTCCCGTCGGAGGAGACCACAGAAATCCCGTTATCAGCCGGGAGAATTTCTGGGTTTTCGATGAAGGGTTGACCGGATAAACCCGCTGTCAAACCGCTTACAGATAAAATATTATTGCGGTTGATTACAATCCGGTGGATCTCCCCATCCGGTTCATTCCGGAAAACAGGTAAGACATTGCTGATCGAAGTCCCACCCGGAGAATTTCCGGAATCGCCGGCACTATACTCAGAAGCCTGCGATTGTTTGTTTACAGAATCATTATAAACCCGGGTAATGTTGATCCCGGAAGAGAGCAATTCTTCTTTTTTTGATACTCTGCCGGCGTTTAACGGAACGCTGCCTGCATACAACCCCGGAGTTTCACGATTCACTGATTCCGTGCCAAATTGGAAAACCCTGAAACCGATCCAGCCCAGTAAGATGGCAGCGGCAATACCGGTCCCCGTAAACCAGTAAATGATTTTCCTTCTTCTATTCTTCTTTCTGACAAAACTCTCCCACGACCCAAGGATATATTGTTCTTCGTACTTATCCAGGGTATCTTTTATCAGATCAAAAGGTTCGTAATCAGTTTCCGACTTTTTCATAGCTAATATTAAAATACAACTGGAAAAGCTCGCGTAACCTCTTTTTAGCCCTGGTCAGATATACTCTTGAGGTATTTTCAGGAATTTTCAGGATTGAGGATATTTCTTCGTGGCTGTATCCTTCAATTTCATACAGGTTGAATATAAGTCTTTGAATATCAGGAAGAAGATTCAGCAGTTTAAGAATATCCTGTGCAGTCAGCTGGGTAATGATCCCGGGGGCATCATCAGGTACAAGTATTGTTTCTTCTTCTACGTTCAGATTCCTGTTGTTTTTTCTGAACCTGTCAATTGAAGTATTTACTACAATTTTGCCCAGCCATGTTCTGAAGGGGAAAGAGCTGTCATATTTGTTTATCTGGTTAAACACCTTAATAAAGCTGTCGTTGACTATTTCAAGAGCATTGTCTCTGTCGCGGTTGTATATTAGTGCCACTTTCAATGCGTATCCGAAAAACCTTTTGTAAAGTATCTCCTGATACTTCTTATTTTTCTGATGGCACCCCTGAATAATTTCATCTAAGTTATCATTCCCGGAACTGGTCACTCAGATACGATTTAGTTTTAGAGATGCCATTATCCGAATATATGATGATGGCATCTCTGTTTCTCAAATTACCCTGATCAAAAATGAGGCCATTTTATTTTAATCCCTTTCGGCCGTTTGACGGAGTAACAGTCCCATCTCCACCTTCAATAATATTGTAAAGCTCACCGAAATCAATAACTGAGGTCTCCCCATCCTGAGTAAGTCTGGCGAGGTTATCACAGGTTCCATCCCCATAGTCCAATGAATACACCTGTATTTCTCCTTTTTCAGTTGTGGTGATAGTCTCCACACCTGAAACCGGCACCCAAACATCAGCACATTGGTAATTCGTAATCAGAGGTGATTCAACAACATAATGATATTCAAATTCCTCTGATTCGCTTGAATAGAAATATTCCCCCGTGATTACCTTGTATGATATACTGTCCCATACATTCTCATAATCTGATTTATAGAATGTACTGTTACCATCATCATAGACCATTGTTATCTCATCATGACCTGTTGATGTGCCTGACCAGTTGAATAAGGCAGGCATGGTTGAAACAGTGGAATCGCTGTCACCTTCCTTTACTCCTAATGAATAAAAGGAATTTCCATCAGAAGTAAAGGTATACTCTGAATATCCGTTCATCTCAACTCCGTAGGAGTAATAATGATCATAGATCACCTCGGAATAGTAGTTATTTTCATCATTCCTCCAGATGTATGTTATTTTACCCTTGTAAAGAGTGCCGTACTCCTGGCAACCATCTCCGTAATCGTAAATGGTAGTGTGTGAGCCATCTTCATTGTCAATTTCAGTTACATTGGCACAGGTGATCCATGTCCAGTAGCTGATAGTATCGATGCCTGTACTATCGGGATAACCTGGTTCCGAACCGCTGGTTTCTATATTAAGCTGACCATCCTTAAACTGACTGTAACCGATCACTGACATGAAGCCTGTCATCTTGTTTGTACCATAATTGAAAGCGTTCATTCGTGCTTCAAGCTCAAGTATCTTTTTTACCTTCTCAAGCTGATCAGTATCGTCTGTCTTGTTTTTATCACAGGAGACCATTCCGGTCAGAAGAATAACGCACAAAACAATAGC
This sequence comes from uncultured Bacteroidales bacterium, assembly GCA_963701745.1. Lineage (GTDB taxonomy): Bacteria > Bacteroidota > Bacteroidia > Bacteroidales > VadinHA17 > LD21. Next base: position 304,998 of record CAVPBE010000003.1, read on the forward strand.
ATTTATAATATTTTTTCTCATGATAGTAGAGTTTTAAAATCATCAGCTAATACGTTACCCGCCAATAAAACGCTACAGTAATACCTAAAATTTAAATTGGAAAATTATTATGACACAGTAAATGGTCAATCAACTAAAGGATAGAAACAAATGATCTGGTTATTTTGAAGATTTTTTGCTACCAGAAAAAACCGGTCCTGCTATCTGTTTTTTGCCGGTAAGATTATCATTTTCATTTATAGATCATCTGATTAGTTCCGGTTTTAAGTTGTTCATTTGTACCGGCAGCGGGTATTCAGAGTAACCAGCTCCTGCAATTAGATTAGTCAGTTATTAAGTTCTATATCAATTAACTTAATTGTAGAAATAATTTCATTTTGTGCCTGCTTATAAGCATCCATTTTCTCCATCATGAGTACAATCAAAATATCAAGGCTGTTTTGAAATTTATAACTGAAAATGTAATTCATATCCACTACTTTTAATGGATCAAATTGGATTACCTGACTGATCTCAGGAATAATTTGTGACAATATTATCGAGGCATGATTATCTTCTAACCTGTTAATATATGTGTAGTTTTCTTCTAAACTCTGTAGTTTTTCAGTTATTTTATTGTTATTTATTATTACTATCTCACCACTATTTACCAGGGTCTGGTAGATATTGCTTTTTCGCCTGAAATCAGAGAAACGGATCATATTTAACGTTATCTTTCCCAATGTATCAATTTTACTTTTATCGTTCAGCAGGATTAGCTTTTTTGCGAAAGAAAATTGATTTAGAAAATTTTGGTTATAGTTAATTTCTCCGTATAAAGTAGTTAAATCTTCATTCAGTTGATTTTTAATACTTTGATAATACTGAAGCTCCAGTTTTATTTCGGTTCTTTGCTGATTCCAATTGTTCAGGTATAATGCAAGAAGGATACCAATGACTACAATAATGACTTCACCCGCAGCATAGGTCAGGTATCTTTTTAGATTTCCTTCATTAATCAGGTCTCTTCTAATTTTACTAAGGTAGTTAAACACTGGTACGTCTTATAAGATTAGATATATTCGATTATCTGTTTTCTATTCATATTTATCAGACTAAAAATATAAAATATAAATCAATTTTTATCAATTTAATATGCTGGATTGATACGTTTAATAAATACAGATACCACAGGCCGACACAATTAATCCCTTTTATAAAATTACTCTGATAAATCCCATCCGTGCTATTGGTAACTTTGGCTATAGTGTTATAATTGAGGTAGTGGGTTATTTTATATTTTTCTGCCTGGCAGGATGTATTAAAACTACGTTTTTACCTATCTTTAAATTTCAATAATCATTTTCTGGTTACTCCAAATATAAAGCCGTTACCTATGAAACTCGCGTATATTGGTACTTATCCTCCCAGGGAATGTGGTATTGGCACTTTTACCATGAACCTTTATATATCCATGATAGAAAACAATGGAATAACGAAGGATTTAATTGATGGATTCATTGTTGCCATGAATGATCATGATCAAACTTATGATTATCCTGAAGAAGTAAAATTAACCATAAGGCAGGAGCATCAGCGCGATTATTTATCGGCAGTAAAATTTATTAATCTCAGTGGCGCCGATCTCTGCATACTTGAACATGAATTTGGAATATTTGGGGGACAGGATGGTGTATATATCCTTTCATTGCTTCACAGGCTCGAAATTCCCCTGATTGTGACCATTCATACAATTATTAAAACTCCATCGTACAACGAAAAAGTAATTTTGATGGAAATATGCAGAATGGCAAATAAAATAATAGTAATGAGCCATAAAGCTATTGAGTTTCTGACAGGTATTTATAATGTAGAAAGAGAGAAAATTGTATTTGTTGACCACGGCGTACCGGATATTCAGTTTAGCCAGATCCAGGCTAAAAAGGAGTTCCATCTCGAAAACAAAAAAGTCTTGCTTACCTTTGGGTTTATTGGGCGGAATAAAGGGATCGAAACGGCAATAAAAGCGTTGCCAAAAGTAGTGGAAAAATATCCGGATGTTTTATATATGGTTTTAGGGAAAACTCATCCGAATGTTCTTCGGTATTCAGGTGAAGAATACCGAAATTATCTTCAGCATCTGGTCAAAAGTCTTAACCTTAAGAATCATGTTTTTTTTCTGAACGAGTATATTAATCAAAAAGAATTGTTTAAATATTTATCTGCGGCTGATATTTACATTACACCCTATATTAACGAGGCTCAGATTACAAGCGGCACGCTTTCCTATGCAATAGGGGTGGGGTCAGCAGTGGTTTCAACTCCCTACTGGCATGCCGCAGAGCTGCTGGCAGATGGAAGAGGAATGCTTTTTGACTTTAATGATTCAAATGGGCTTTCATCTATTCTCATGGAATTGCTGGATAATCCGGATATATTGAAAAACCTTCGAAAAAAAGCATATGATTATGGCAGAAAAATAACATGGCCCAAGACAGGAGAAAAATATATTGAGGTTGTACAAAAAATTCTGGAAGAAAAGCCAAAAGTACTTGCAAAAAAAGAAATCACTCTTGATCCGCTTATTCTGCCGCCATTTTCTCTGGCTCATATCAAAAGGTTAACAGATGATACCGGTATCATACAACATGCTAATTTTGGTATTCCGAATCTAAAAGAAGGTTATTGTCTGGATGATAATTCACGGGCGTTACTTATGGTACTGATGGCCTACAGGCAAAAAAAGAATTCATTTGCTCTTGATTTATCCCCTGTCTATTTAAGCTATATCAACTATATGCAAAATCCAGATGGGACATTCAGAAATTTTCTTAGTTTCAGCCGTAACTTTCTTGATAAGGTGGGATCAGAAGATTCTTTTGGAAGAACTATCTGGGCACTGGGATATCTTCTTGACAACGCTCCCAATGATGCATATTATCAAAATGGCAAATCTATTTTCTTTAATGCATCTCGCAATTTCGAGAAACTTAAGTCTGTAAGAGGTATTGCCAATACGATAGTAGGCATTAGTTATTACCTCATGAGTAATCCGGCAGATGATTCAATGGCGGAAAGATTAAAAAATCTTTCATATAGGTTAATCAAAGATTACGAAGAAAACAGCACCTCAGACTGGAAATGGTTTGAACCCTTGCTGGCTTATGATAATGGTATGATACCATTTGCCCTTTTACATTCAGCCGAGAGGCTTAAGGATAGTAAAATAACTGAAATCGCTCTTGAAACAATGAACTTCCTGACAAAAATTACACTTAAGGATGGTTATTTTTCAGCAATTGGTAATGAAAAATGGTATAAAAAAGGAGGTGAACGCTCCATGTTTGCCCAACAGCCAGTGGATGCCCTTGCAATGGTATTAATGTATCATCAGGCTTTTCATTTAACAAAAGATAAGGAATATCTCTCTAAATTATTTTCCTGCTTTATGTGGTTTCTGGGAGAAAATGATCTCAGGATGAACTTGTTCGATTTTGAAACTAAAGGCTGCTGCGATGGTTTTGAAAGTTACGGGGTAAACCGTAACCAGGGTGCTGAAAGTTCACTGGCCTACCTGATCTCTCACTTAACAGTTCTTCTGGCTTTTGAAGAAGTTGAAAAAATCAATTAATGCCGGCTGTTGTATCAGAACAATATAAGCAGCAGTATCTGAAATTGAGCCCGTTATTATAATTTCGATCCATCAGGACAATTACGTACCATATCAAAGTAGGGTGTTCTTTTTTCCTCAACACATTTTGCGGCATACAGGTAAAGTGCAGCACTCCAGGTCTGCCAGTCCTGCCCATAAGCTTTGCCGTCCTGAGCTTTAATCCATTCGTTAAATCCAAAATCAAGGTTTCCGGAACTGGATTTTTTTATTAAAAGTGTAAGTACCATGAGCTTCTCCCTGGCAAGAGAGTATCTTTCAGCCGCAACCAGGGCTGCCACATAAAACCCGCATATAAAAGGCCATATACCTCCGTTATGGTATTTCCCGGGTTTATTATAGGTTTCATATCTTAATCGCCAGTCAGTATCTTCAGGTTTAATAAAAGGGAAAAAATTAGGGGGCAGATCATAGGCAAGATCGCCTCCTTTTTTCATGTACGAACACTCCTGTTCGATCCACGAAATCATTTTCTCTGCCCGTGAACGTGAGGCAATTCCGGAAAGAATGGCAAGAGCGTTACCCAGAAGGTCAAACCGATCGCTGTTATGAATTTTATATGACCAGAGAGCAAAGAATGGCTTATGTTTTATGGCAAGGCCCTCGCGGACATGACGGGGCTGTACTCCTCCCGTGATCGTGAATTTCCTGATTTCCCTGCTCATCAGATCGGCTCTTTCATGCTGACCCAGGAGCCGGAGAGAACTATATAAAATTGTATTGACATACAGCCCATAGCCTAGCACCCATTGTTCATCGCGCCAGTCGCTTGTAGGCTGTTGAGCAACCATGTACCGATCGGTTGGGCTTTGATACTCCATCCATGTCAGGGCTTTACTAACAGCATCCTTAAGAAAATCATGTTCCCCTGTTACTTTTCTGAATATGCCGGCACACATCAAAAATAAAGGAGTAGAATCACTTGATCCTCGGTCCTCCCTGTCATGTACAAGTGAAGGAATATGACCATGTTCTGTCTGATTTGCTGACAGAGTTTCCAGAACCTTCCGAATACTTTCTATTAATTTCTGATTCTCAGAAACCCCGATTCCAAATATTGAAAACATCAGATCTCTTGTATAAGGTTCCGGGTACCCCCACCCTGCTGTACGCGGAAGTCCATGGTACGAACCATGAGCATTATGAAGCAGTACTTCGATAGCTGCCTTTTTTGCCTCTTTTATTTCCTGCCAGTTGACAGTCTGCATAGATATTATAATTTAAGTTATTCCAAGTTTATCCTGTATAATCTGTACAAACCGTTTTGCGACTACACGATAGTCGAAATACTTAACTACACGTTTTCTTGCAGCATTGCCCATTTTTTCACGAAGTGCCTTATCCGTCATAAGGTCCATCAAATAATTGGCAATATCATGAACACTTGCACGATAGTCCACTATCCGTGGATTTTTGAATACAACTCTATGTTCATCTTCAAAACCAGATTCGTCACCAAGAATCACCTCATTGACGGCAATTTTTTGTGCCACGTTTGCGAGAAATGCGGTTTTGCCATGTACCAGTGTATCAAGCATTCCCATGGCTCTGATACCTATAACTGGTTTTCCACAGGCACCTGCTTCCACTTGCGGCATTCCGAATCCTTCAAGCCGCGAAGGTGCGGCATATATATCGCAGGCGCCTATCAGATAAGGCATGAAATTTCGTGAATTTATATTTGTTGCGTAGGTTACATTTTTTTCGATGCCTAAGGTTGTTGCCAATTGAAGATCAGACAAGTTCTGAAGCTTGGTACGGGGTTGAGGCCATACTTTGCACACATATTTCCAATCGGGGGCTTTGGTATCAATAATAGCAAGGGCCTCCATTACCTCCTGTGCCCCTTTTGATGCAGCATCGCCGCCAACAGTCAGAATCATTAATTGATCCGGCGAAATACCCAGCGATTCGCGTACAGCTATAATTTTCGGGTCATCTTTATTAAAAGGGACAAAAGAATCTGTGTTGCAGCCAACAGGTAACACTTCAATATTATTGCCATCTATCCCGTCGCGGATATACATTTCCTTTACCCAATTTGATGTTACCAGGATTAGAGGAAGCGCATTAAGCACCTCCTGGTAGTTTGCTATAAAACCGTCAGCAACCAGCCAGGGTACGGGCTGAATTCCATATCGTTGCGGATGGAGTATAAGATGCGGGGTATGTCCCCAATAGCCTACGCCAACTACTATATCCGGCTCAAACCAGCGATAGTACCATTCCTTCTCCTGAGGTGATTCGAAATTAACCGCATGAGCATCAATTCCCATTCCAAGAAGGCCCTTATATAACAAATCTCCCTGGGTGGCAAGCCCCCCCGGAGAAGCAGGATAGTCATATAATAATAATACTTTCATATTTCCAAATTATCAAATTGTTTTAACCATTTTTGAGCATCTAATGAATTTGTAAATCGCCAGAATGATTCTGCCCGAGGTGTTGTCTCTGCTTCAAAACTGTTTTTTTTAAAGCCATAAGTTTCAGTAATTATGCTGTATTTTTTCAGCCAGATCTGTTCAGTAAGTGTGTGGTAAATAGAAGAGGTTTCTATTGGTCTTGGATAGTATTTCTTATCACCATCTTCATAAGCAAAAGTCCAAAGTTCATTTGCTGATATCTTTTGTGCGTGCCAAAGCCTGATAACTGCTTTACCAATTTCCTCATGTCTGACATGTCTTGTATATTCACCGTTAGGATTATGGGAAATAATAAGGTCAAAATGAATGGAAGGCAACAGCTGTAATATAGTTTGCTCCAGCTCATTTTCATCCAGAGGCTTTTGTTCCGGGCCATCGTCCAAATCGCCGATCATTCCCAGAGATCCCAGGACCTGTAATGTTTTTAAGAACCTGGGAGCACGATCGTTATCGCTTCCTCTGCAAAGACAAACGATAAACCATTTCCATAATGGATGGCTCAGTATAGTTCCGCCGGTCCATAATGTTTCATCATCGGGGTGAGCTACAATAACAGCAACTGTCTTTAACTTTTTGTTTTCAATGCTACTATTTTGAGTTCTTAAGTTCATTCAGAAGCTCATTTAAATTAACAGAGGCATAGGAAGATGCAGTGTCTGAAATGCCATAAGGAATAATCAGGCTTCTATTGTGAATAACTGAACCACAAGAGTACACAACATTTGGCACATAACCCTCCCTTTCTGCAGCGTTGGGAGCTAATAAAGGTGTCTTTAACCTGCCAATTTCTTTTTCAGGATTATCAATTTCATATAATGATGCTCCTAAAACATATTCCCTCATTGGTCCTACTCCGTGTGTAATTACAAGCCAGCCTTCTTCTGTCTCGATTGGTGAACCACAATTACCAACCTGTACCCGATCCCATGTAAATTGTGGCTTCTGAATAAGTTTGGCTTCGCGCCATATATTTATATTATCTGAATAAGCCAGAAAATTGTTCTCTCCATCTATTCTGCACAGCATAGCATATTTACCTTTGATCTTTCTCGGGAACAATGCCATTCCTTTATTCTTTGCTAGTTCGCCGTGAATAGGCAATGCTTTAAAATGGTAGAAATTTTTAGTCTCAAGTAACCTTGGTAATATTGTTATGCCATCATAAGCAGTATAAGTAGCAAAGTAAGTTATTTCACCATCATCATCAGTGAATTTTACAAAACGTGCGTCTTCAATACCATTTCTTTCAGCAGAGGAGGTTGGAAAAATAACCCTCTCGGAAATTGCAGAATCAAGTGAAAAATCAAGTTCGTAGTGAGATTTAGCAAGCCACATCATCTGATCAATGATTAATTTCTTATTTACAGTTAGACGAGGCTTTCTCCGTATTTCCTCCACTGCATTTTTCAATTCGCCGTAAGTAAAACTATCGCTCAATTTTTCCAGGACGAATACCGGTGAAATTTTATTATTGAAATCCTGCATTTCATCCAGCTTCTTTATAAATGATTTTTTATTATAAATATGCCTTTTTATTCTCTCAGCTTCTGCCAGCATCTTGCCAACAGGTTCAGTAATCAGATTATTGTTTTTATCAATAATACCTGAGCGAAAAACAATAGACGAAATATGCCCTTCACCAGTTGCCCTGAAACTAATAATCACTCTTTTATCATCCGGTCCTAATTCCGACTGATCTGGATCTTCTACAATAGATGGATTAAAAAAAGCTGCCGATTCAATTGAATATTCCATCGTGAAATATGAACCTAAAAGCAACTTCCGGGATTGATCAACCTTACCTGGTTTTATTCCCAAATCATCAAATAAGTTATATAGTTTATTAAAATGCGTTTCAAATATCAGTGAAATATTTCTATGACGTCTGGAATAACCTCTGAGCACCTTGCTTAATGCCATATTTACCTCACCATCAGACATAGCCAACACACTAAGGATAATGTTTTTACTTCTCTCATCGGAAGTATAAAGGAAGCGGGCTATTACCCTGCTTGGATCAGGTAGAAATTTAGTATCCTTTCTGGTTAAAGTAACTTGCATGGTTCTCTGATTTTATGTCAAATTTTGTTTCCTAAATTAGACTAATATCTGCAATTTTTAACGATGAAAGAACATTAAATATAGTTATCGTGGAAAGAGAGAAAGAAAAAACCCTGCATATATGTCAGGGAGCAGGGCATCAGAAACATCTTAAAGAATTAAAAAATAAAAAATATAGTTATTCGGTTACGGTTAACTGGCTTTATTTTGTTTGAATCTGTTTGATCCATCTTCAATCCGTAATTCCATCTCCTGAAGAAACTGAGAATGATATTCTTCCATTAATTCCTTTGCCAATGATTCAGAGATCGTTATTCTGGCTCCTTTAAGATGACCATCCTGAATAGTCAGTCGCTCATCAAGCATTTCTTCTGCTGTCTTCATCTCTGTATTTATTATCTAGTTTAAAGTAATGCAAAAGAAGATCCATTTCAAACAGCTAAAGTCCAATTAGTGGGGAAATAAGAGAATTATAAGAGCTCTTTGTCAATAAAATCTGCCAGATTATTAACATTTTAAAACAACTGATAAACAGAATGATGCTATTCGTCAAAAATGTATCAATATTGGCCAGAAATCAAGAAAAAATATAGATTTTCAAATCATTTAAAATCCTATATCGCTATTTATGTGAATGATAGAGGTGTATTATATTAATTATTCAGGAAGTCACTGTTTTGACAAACGAAAGGTTTAGAAGGATAAGATTTAATCCCAAGGACATAATTCTAAGCCTTTTATAATAGGGAAATTATTCAAAATGCCCGAAAGGCATCTTATAGCTTAAATTATACTTGAATTAGCTAAGTCCACCATCAGCTGCAAAAGCCAAACATATTGACCATATTTGGCTGTTCTGATAACACTTTTATTACATAACTAAATAATAAGCATTTATCTCCGGCCAGAAATGGTCATTTTACTACTGCCCAATATGGTCAAGGTTATTGGTTTTTCCAGTTATGTTAGTTTTTTATCAGACAGTAATTAATAAAAATACTGATATAGGTATAATAATTGCCGTAATACAATATCCCTTTTCTATATTTTAATACAATTTAAGGTAAAAAAGACACCTATTATTCATTGTTATATTTCATCTGACAATTGCCTGATACGCTTTGCCTCTTCAACAAGTGGTGCCAATCTCTCAGCTTTTTCATCGAGACTCGAAAGGGGTTCCTTTAAGCGCTGTTCTATCTCTATAAAGAGCTTTTCAAAGATTTGGGAAATCTCTGTATCCAATCGATCGCGGAATTCATCCCGTGACTTTTTCATTTGTTGCGAGAAGTTTTGCAAAATGCTCGACCGTTTCCATATCAATGTAACAGCTACAAGACCTGCCCCGACAAGCGCGAGAATACCTCCAGTGATATCAAAAACTACCATTTTTGTTGAAAAGGCAATTATAGCACCAAGAGCTGTAAGTCCTCCACCGGCAAGTGACAGCTTGCCGATGTCGGATCCCTGAATTCCCTTATCGCCAGCAATATCCTCTATGCGAAGATCTTGAAGTTGCTGTTGCAGACGTGAAAGAATCTCAACCCGGTCGGTATTTTTAACCGAAAAACTCCCGACTACATTATTCTGACGATGCACAATTGCCTCGGTCAGCTCACTGAACATCGTCATCATTTCATCTGATATGTCCTTCGACACTCGCAATGATTCGCTGTCAATCTCTGATTTGGCAGTGTTTTCAAAGTTGGATTGGAGTTCCTTCAGCCATGTTTTAACACTCTTATCCCGAAGGAATGGAATAGCTCTTCGTAAAATATTTCCTACACCCAATCCTTCAGTAAAATCCTGTTCCAACTTAGAAGCAAGTCTGTCATAAGAAACGCAAAGGCTGTCAACTGCTAAACGTCTAAGAGCGTTCGCTTTATTTCGACGTGCCTGCACCCTGGCAATCAAATTATTGTAAAACATCCTGTCATCCGCTATGGCAGCCTGTTCATTCTGAAGAGTGACAATAAGACCTGTGACAATTTTTATGGCAGTATCCCGCGCGCTCTCCAGTTTAATCCTCCAGACTTCCCCAGTCTGAATAGCATCACGCAGGTATTGTCGGAATTCGTTGAAACCGCTGTCTTCTCCCCCCTCAGCTTCCCGCTTTGCTGATACTGTAAATACTATTGGATTCTGAACGTTTCTTTCTCTCGCATACTGCTGTACTCGTTCCCGGTTGATCGTTAGTTCGTGTTGTGTTGCCAGATCGGATTGCTGTAAAATGAAAACTATTTTCCGATACCAGTCCTTCCTGATAAGCGACAGGAAATCCCAGGCCGTACCGGTATGGGGATTCTTGGCAGAAAATACAAAAATAACGAGGTCGCTCCGGGGGATATAGTTTTCTGTAATCGTTTGATGATTACTAATTATTGAGTTTGTCCCAGGTGTATCTACAATAGAGATCTCCTGAAGAACTTCTATTGGCAAAGTGAGACTTTCCCAATTATCACCAAGATTCTTCTTTGTTCGTACCTCTCCATAAACTAATTCCTGTATACCGGCCGTACACGGGTCAGGAGCAACTTCACAAATATCTTCACCAAGAAGTGCATTTACAAAACTGCTTTTCCCTGACTTCACCTCACCGACTATCACTAAAAGAGCAGCTGACTGCATATGAGAAAGTCTATCCTGGACAATTCTATATGCCCCGGTGTCTGAGCATTTTTCTGTCAATATAAGGCAAGACTGAAGGAGGTCATGCAAAGATTCAAATTGTTTCTTTTGTTCCGGGTTTAATACTTGTTGTGACATAGTGTTCCTACAGGGTTATAGATAAGCTAAATAAAAGAATTAGCGATTATTTACAAATATACTTGAAAAGTGAGGCTCCCTGACCAAATTCAGCAGGAATTAACTGGTAGTTCCGAAGGAATTTCAGAAGAGAATATAATACCATTGATTGATTCACTTTCAGCTCAGGTAAAAAACTTTACAAAAATCTTCAACTTGTGATGAACTCATTTTTTTGAAAAACACCCCTAAAAGAGCTACTTACAAAATATGACTTTAAAGTTGTAATAGAACTAAATTGAATGCAATTGAAAATTAAATATATTTAAGTGGACATTAATTAAAAAGACACCCCTATGGATAGTATTAAATATTCAAAATTCATTGACCACAGCCCGCTAAAGATGGATGCTTCAGAAACGGAAATTGTAAGGTTCTGCAGAGAAGCTATTGAGTACTCATTTCATTCAATGGTTGTCTTTCCCTATTACATCGTACTGGCAAAAGAGATAATTAAGGATTCAGATGTAAAACTTGACACTGTGGTCGGGTTCCCTTTCGGTAATGAATTGATTTCAATAAAATCTCAGCAGGCAAAGACTTATCTGGAAATGGGAGCAGATGAAATTGATATGGTAATGAATCTTTCTGCGTTCAAAAGCGGGAAGATTGATCATGTGAAGCAAGATATAGACGCTGTGCTGAAACAAGTCAGACGCAAGAATGCGCTTTTAAAAGTAATAATAGAAATCGAACTTTTGTCGGATCAGGAAATAGTTAATGCATGCAGCCTGGTGGCTGAAGTTGGTGCTGACTTTGTCAAGACTTCAGTTGGTTTATTAAGGGGAAGCAAACCTGCAACTGCCGATAGAGTTAAACTTATGTACGACACAGTCTCCCCAAAGGGATTAAAAGTAAAAGCCAGCGGAGGAATCCATTCCACTGAAATATTCCTGGCAATGATTGAAGCAGGGGCTTCCCGGGTTGGAACTTCAAAAGGGATTGAATTGCTTACAGGAATAAAAAACAGCAAAGAGGCAATGGATTATTAATGATTTAACGTCCATATTTGAATTAATCCGGATTCTGAATTGGCCAGTTGGAGAGGAATTTTTTACTTATGGCTTTCATTAATCCCCTTTTTAAATATCATGAACCATGACAGCTGATAATATTCTCCTGATTCTTTATTCATGACTGACATATCGCCTTTTAAAGGAAAGGGGACCAGCACATCATTCCCATTCCTCCAGTTGGCAGGTGTCATCACATTGTTCCTGATTGTTGTCTGAAGAGCAATAATTGTTCTGAGCAGCTCATTCATGTTTCTTCCTACCTCCATCGGGTAAAAGAATTCTGCTCTGATAATGTTGTCGGGATCAATAATAAACACACCCCTTACATCCCGGTTTTTGTCCGATTCAAGATGGATCATCCCATATAGCTTTGCAATTACAAGTTTAGAATCATCCAGAATAGGAAAATTTATCTTCTGACGGGGATATTCTTTATAATCAATCTGTTCAAGTACTTTCTTCCATTGTTTATGTACATCAATAGGATCCGTTGAAACTACCATAGTTTTAACTCCAAGTTTTTCGAATTCGTCCTGAAGGTTGGCCAGTTCAATCAATTCTGTAGAACAAACAGGAGTAAAGTCCATCGGGTGACTTAGAATTACCTTCCAGTTACTTCCAAAATCCAAAGGGAAATTAATGGTACCTGTTGTTGATACAGCAGTAAATGATGGCGCATGCTCCCCGATTAAAGGAATGCGGAAGTTTCTGTTCCCGGCTCTTCTTAATGGCTTGCCAACACTGCCTCCCTGTTTAAATAAATTTGTAAATAGGAACATTTTTTCCTTGGAATAAACTGGTTAATAATATTGCTTAGAGTCAAGTCATTTAAAAAACAATTATTTCCTGAACAGACTAATTCAACATATTAAAACTATTTATGTTCATTCAAATTGAAAAGCCGGTGACTCCGATTGCCTTAGGCCACCTCAATTTGGCAACCGGTGATAAATGCTTTCAAGCGAAAGGGGGTCAGGGACCCTGGCTTTTCCACTATGGCTGGCAATTAAGGTAAAATTGATACTTCAGGCTTTTGAGAAAACAAGCACCCCATTTTGACCTCCGAAACCGAAAGAGTTAGAAATCGCAGCTCCAATTTTCACAGCACGGGATTTATTTGGTATTACGTCCAGGTCACATTCCGGATCTTTTACTTCAAAATTAATTGTTGGAGGTAAAATTCCATAATGAACTGCCAGAACAGTAGCAGCTGCTTCAATTGCACCTGCTGCACCAAGCGTGTGACCAATCATTGATTTGTTCGAGCTTACAGGTATATTCCTGTATCCAAAAGCATTGTGGATTGCCAGGGTTTCTGTTTTATCATTCAATCTGGTCGAAGTTCCATGGGCATTGATATACCCTATATCTTCCAGCTCAAGACCTGCATCTTTAACAGCAAGCTGCATGGCCGTAGCTGCCCAGGTACCATTCGGTTCAGGAGCAGCAATCCCATATGCATCCGTTGTCATGCCGAATCCACTTAACAATGCAAGAGGTTTTGCTCCTCTCCTGTCAGCATGTTCCAATGTTTCCAGAACCATAACACATGCGCCTTCACCCATCACAAATCCATCCCGGTTAAGATCGAAGGGACGGCTGGCAAGTTCAGGCTTTTCATTGAAAGTTGAAAGTACTCCCATACTGGCGTAAGCATCAAGAACCAAAGCGGTCATGACTGATTCTGCCGCTCCAGCCAGGATCACATCAGCCATGTTTCCCCTGAGCAGTCCAAGTGCAATTCCAATCGAATGTGTGCCGGTTGTACAGGCGGCAGAGACTCCAAGGTTTGGCCCATGAATTCCCAGAACCATTGCTGCATTACAAACCGGCATATTAGGAATAACTCTGGGTACAGTTAATGGATTAACTGAGCCGGGTCCCATTTTTAAAAACCTGACATGTTGTTCTTCCAGGTGAGTATAATCTCCGGCGCCCGATCCAATAACACATCCAATTCTGTTTGTGTCTTCATTATTCAGATCCAGCCCCGCATCTCTCACGGCTTCAATTGCTGCACTTGATGCCAGCTGGGATACCCTGGCCATTTTACGAGATTCTTTGCGATCAAAATAATTTTCCGGTTTATATGATAATACTTCGGAACCGATCTGACTTTTGTGGCCATTAGGATCAAAAGCCTGAATTCTTTTAATTCCCGACTTACCAGTTATAAGTGAATTCCAGAAATCAACACGATTAATGCCAATGGAGGTAAATACTCCAATGCCAGTGACTGCAACTGCTCTATTTTTATCCATGACAGGTATGAATTCTCAGTAAATTAAAATGAATTTACGAGCTAAAGATACAAATGCCGGACAAACTGACCATACCCAGCCAAATAACCTGAACCTTTTATTAGGCAATAAAGAAGTAACTTTTTTATTAATGAGCTTCACATTTTGAAAATACTTTAACTTTACCATTCTGAATTAACCAGTATGTCAATATTAAAAAAAGTACTAATGACATGCCCATCATTCTTTACCATTTCTTAAATTCAAACCATCGAACAGAAAAACAAACAATAGATTTCTAACAATTAAATAAAATTGTTTTAATTATGAAACATCTTACTTTCCCTAACAGAATCGCGATAGTAGCAGCACTATTGGTTACCGCAATGCCACTCCTCGCGCAGGTTAAATATGTCCCGTTAAAACCTATGTCGCAGGTAGTATCAACCTCGTTGAAATCCGTCCGTACATCCGGTGCGATAACCTTACCTACTATTACCTGGGGAGGCGACATCGCTACGGTCTATGCAGAGATTAACGGCATCTTCAAACAAAACGGCCTCGACTTCACCCTCAAAAACGAGGATAATTTTAAAGATCAGGTACAACGATGCATCAACGGCGAAACACCTTATCTCAGAGGAACAAAAGGTATGATCAAGATGGCAAGCGATGCTTTCAAGGCAGCCGGAATTGAACTTGTGGAGATCTACCAGTTAAGCTACTCGAATGGTGATGACGCTGTCGTCTTCCGCAAAGGCAAAAATATCAATAACGCCAGGAATGTTGCTTTGCAGCTTTACGGACCGCACATGGACTATGCCGCCAACCTTTTCACAAGCGCCAAAAGAAAACTTGAGGATATCAATTTCAAATACCTCGAAGAGCTTACTGTCAACGACAATGGCACCAACAACAACCCGGTAGAAGCTTTCGTTGCAGATCCTACCCTGGACGCAGTCTTCTGTATTATACCTGACGCTCTCAACCTTACCTCTGGCGGCACCACCGGTACTGGCAGTGAAGGATCAGTCAAAGGAGCCACAATCGGGCTGACCACGAAATCAGCCAACCGAATCATTGCAGACGTTTACGCAGTAAGGAAAGATTATTTTGATAACCGCAAGGACGAGATACAAAAACTTACCCTGGCACTTATGCAGGCAGAAGAAGGCCTTCGGGACCTCCTGAAATCTAAAGCTTCAAAAATGGGCGAGTATAACAAGTTGATCAGCAGGTCATCAGAGCTGTTCTTTGGCACACCCACAGCCACAAAAGACGTTGAGCCTATGCTTGAGGGAGGATGTGAATTCGTCGGTCACTCCGGCAACGTCTCCTTCTTCGTCGGACAAGGAACAACCAGGAACCAGAAGACCATTGACGCAGAGATTCAGAAAGCATTTATTACTATGGGTGTTCTCACCTCTGCAACTAGCGTCTTAAGCGCTGACTGGGACTATAACGCTTTCGTTCCGAACCTCAAATACGCTAAGGCAGGAGCGAGCACCGTAACACCAAGGTTTGACGAGAAGAAAGTCTCACAGGTAGTCGAGAACAAAATCAAGGCTGAAGCCACAACCTGGGAATCAGAAGGAACACTTTTCAATGTTGAGATCTACTTCCAGCCGAACCAGGAAGATTTCACGGTTGCCAACTACTCGGCTGACTTTAAAGAAGCTCTCAAGCTCGCGCAGACCTATGGTGGTGCCATCGTCGTTATTGAAGGACACTCCGACAGGGGAGGAGTTCTGAAAGCAAGGCAAAGTGGCGCCAGCAGCCAGGAAATTGCCCAGATCGAGCAAGTGGCAAAGAACCTGTCAAGGGACAGAGCTGAAAACGTGAAGAAAAGCTTTCTTGCTTACTGTAAACAGTCAGGAATCACCTTCGACGCTTCACAGATTACTGTTGTTGGCAGAGGTATCGAGTCGCCAAAATTTGTGCAGCCAAGAACTCAGGAAGAATGGAAACAGAATTTCCGTGTAGTTTTCAGAGTCAAACAGCTCGAATCCGAATCCATTCGTTTCGACCCGTCAATATATAAGTAAATATTCCATTATGTTATAACTATCATGAAAGACATCATAAAACGACATGTTTTCAAAAATGGCGCTTTCATAATAAACCTAAGCGTGCTTGCACTCCTCGTCGGCTCCTGCTTCCAAAATACTCCTGGAGGCGGACGTGGAGATCAATCAGAGCAGGAAGATCTGGAGTCAGAAACACCCCAGACAACCATTCTTTTCGATGAATCAGAAGGCGTTGCTTCAACAGCGTCCAACTATTATTTCCTCTTCGATATGAGCGGCAGTATGGATGAAAGATGCTCAGGGAAAAGAAAGATTGACGGAGCTAAAGAAGCGGTCACAAGATTCATGAAAAACATACCTGATGATGTGAACATCGGTTTGATGCTCGTGGGCACCCGAAGTGGAGACGATTATGCTGAAGCACTTCCATTAGCTTCCGGCAACAAGGAGGAGTTCCTTAAAATAATCAACAGTCTTCACCCAAGCGGAGGAACTCCACTCGGAGAGGCTCTATCAGCAAGTGTTGACAAGATTGTCGATCAATACAAAAAGCAGCTGGGCTACGGTACATACCGCATCATCATTATCACCGATGGCGAGCAGACAGGAATTGACCTGAAGAAACCTTGTAACTACCTCGCCCAGCATGGGTTCATCGGACTATACTCCATAGGCTTGTGCATGAAAAGTTCGCATACATTGAAGAAGTACTCTCTCTCATACCGTGATGCAAATAACTACGAGGAACTGGAGCAGGCATTAGTTGAGGCCACTGCCGAATCAGACGTATTTGATCCAAACCTATTTGATGAGAACTTGTACAAAGCTGATAGCACTGACCGCTGAGCAAGGAAACAGAGCTTCATATTTGTGAGTATAATTTTATTAATGCAAAAATATGTAGGTTTAGACTATGAATAACAGATCAAAAGGTATAATCGTTTTCATGCTCCTTGGAACCATCGTCGTTCTCAGTATCTACTTTGGCACCACGTGGCTCGATGGGATCAAGAGAACGAAGAGCTCAGATTCAGGAGGTGCCTCACACACAGTGCATTGGGCAGGCGATAGCTATGCCGGCTACGCCTTCATCAAGTCGACAGAGATGAGGAAACGACTGGCCAGGAAAGGCATCGTGCTTAATTTCTCTGACGACGGCGGGGCTTATGCTGACCGCCTGAAAAAACTGAATGATAGCGAATATGATTTCATCGTACTGCCAATCAGCTCCTATATTGAGCACGGCTACAAGTTTAAGTACCCGGGAGTCATCACGGGTGCTATCTCCGAATCACGTGGAGCCGATGCCATACTCGCGTTCAAGGATTTCCCATTTACTAAGGTAAACGATCTCAACGACAGCGAGATCAAGATAGTAGTGACACCTGACTCGCCCAGTGAGGACCTGGTCAATCTGACAATCACCAACTTCGACCTTGACGAGCTGCAGGGCAGGCAGGACTGGATGATCGAAGCCAGTGGTTCGGAAGCTGTTTATAAGCAAGCTAAAACCGACCAAAACGACCCGTCGAAAGCCAAGCACATTTATCCCATGTGGGAACCGGATGTTTCGAACGCGATCGATAACCTTGGCATGAAAAAGATATGGGGATCGGACAACTTCCGCAACTATATTGTTGATGTATTCGTCTTCAACAGGAAGTACGTGAACAATAAAGAAGAGGAAGTAAGAGAGATCCTACGCACCTATTTCGAAGTAGTGGACTACTACATGGCCCGAAAGGAAGAGATGTTCGATGAACTCAGATCAGTAACCGGTGCTAAGAGAACTATGGTGCCTTCTTTCATTGACAATATAAAGTGGTATAATTTACAGGAAAATGCACACCTTATGTTTGGCATCCAGACAGTTTCGGGTGCAGGATCATTTGCTGATGAAGGTCTGGTGAAGACTATCTATGCCTGGAACGATGTTAACCGCCTGATGAAAAAAGATTTCGAAGTGGATAACCCATACGAGATACTGAACAAGACATTCATCGAAGGATTAGTTTCGACGGCAGTCGCTCCTGTTGGTACAAAGCCAGAGAATGTAAGGACCTTCGAAGCGTTGAGCAAAGATCAATGGGAGAAATTACAGGAATCAGGGACCATGAGGGTAGAGAATATAACATTCCAAAGCGGTATCGGCCGATTGGACAATGCTGGTGAAGAGACAGTTGATAACGTTGCACAAAAGCTCATTCATAATTACCCGGACTATCGTGTCCTGGTCGCAGGCCACACTGGTTACGGTGACGCTGAAGCTAATCTGAAACTTTCACAGGAACGAGCGGATATTGTCAGACAACAATTGATAGCTGTGTATAACATTGATGAAGATCGCATCCTGGCAAAAGGCTTCGGGGCAGAAAGACCTCCCAAACGCAAAAATGAGGAGTCAGAACGAGCCTACCGTTTGCGGATGCAGCGAGTCGAATTCATCCTGTTACAATGAGAAATTAGGTTTGCACATGGTACGCCCACGAAACAATAAACTAAGGGAGGAAAAAGCAGTATTCACTCCGCGGCTGGAGGACTTTGAAGAGAAAGCTATCATCAAAGCCCTGAATAAGTCCATCATGGATAATTGGTTCGTCGGCGCGAGTATCGGGGCAATCCCTGTAGGGATCCTGACCGCCATTCTCCTCGGCACGGGAATTGGCATACCTATTATAGGAGGAGCTCTCTTGCTCGGAGGAGGAACATGGGCATGGAGGCGATTCTTTAAAGGAGATAAGTTCCTGGACCAATACCGGGACCACCTGCGGCAATTACTTGATGAGGATACTGAACGACGTCGTAACGAATTGCAGCGATCGCTTGAAGCTTATGGCAACAATCATGCATGCGAGCAACTCGAACAGTTCCAGAATAAGATAAAGGTGTTCATCGAAATCCTCAATATTAAATTCCCTGATAAGAACCAGTTGACTTACAACCGGTACTACACGATTGCGCAAGAGGTTTTCCTCTCAGGCATCGACAATCTAAATGAAGTATTAGTCCTCCACAAAACCCTTGACGCTATCGACATGGATTATATTGAGCGTAGCTTGCAACGGATTGAAAATCGGGAGCAGGATGCTGCAACGAAAAGGGAACGGAGCTCTCTGCTGCAAAGCAAACAAAATTATCAGGACCAGCAACAAGACATTAAGAACCTGATGGCTCAGAACGAGGAAGCCCTGAGCAAGCTGGACGAAGCCATCGTACAGGTCCAGGATATCAAACGGTCAGCAAACAATGAAAACCGTCTTGACATGGAAGCATCCATAGAGCAACTGCACATCATGGCACAACAGTCATACAAATTTTCACATTAGCAATATTAAAATCCATTGGTAAAATGAGTAAACAACAACAACAAACAGTAGACCCGCAACTCAATAAAAAGTTGCAGGAACATGCCCAGGATATAAAAAACATCGGGAAAGCGGAGTATAATGTACCCACGGAGGGCGAACTCAAAGAGGAACTCGAAGAACAACTCGGTCTGACTAAAGATAAAAAGGAAGTCATCGATCCAAAAATTGATCAGCTGACCGACACTATCATTGACAACTTCTTCAACGGCACGTATAACGAGGAGCAGAAGAAGAGGTGCATCAACGACCTGGGGATGAAGCATCAGGCAAGGTTGAGTAGTCACAACGCCATCCTTGACCAGTCCATGCAGATGCTTGCCAAGACACAGGATGGTGGCACTGTCGCGAAAGATCTGTTATTACTAAGGAATGAGGTTGAGGCATTGAACCCGCACCAGTACAACCTCACAAGTCCGACAAGCGCCACCGCCAAGTTCTTCAGGACAATCATAGGAAAGAAAAACCCCATAAGCAGATACCTGGAGCGGTATGAAAAAGGAAGCATCGTTTTGAAAGATATTACGCAGAGTTTGCTTGCAGGAAAGGAAGGTCTGAAGGATGATAACAATATTCTCGGGATGGACAAGAAGTCTTTGCGGGAAACACTCGATGGCCTTTCCCATGCAATCAAAGTCGGTCAGGTGCTTGATCAGAAGTTCGAGGCGAAGCTCCGGGGGATGAACCAACAGGAACAGCCCGATGAGTACCGGTTCCTCCAGGAGGAAGTTCTATTCCCGTTGCGACAGCGTATCATCGATCTTCAGACCGCGCTGAATGTGAACCAGCAGGGAGTCATTACATACGACTTGCTTATGAGAAACAACGAAGAGCTTATAAAAGGTGTTGAACGCAGCGTAACCATCACCACTGTTGCTTTAAGTGTCGGAGTGACAGCACAGTTCGCTCTGAACAAACAACGCATTGTGCTCGAAGCAGTTAAGGGAACTAAGGAAATCACTGAGAAGATACTTGTAGGTAATGCTGAGACCTTGAAAACTCAGGGAGTTGAGATCCAGAAAGGTGCTACTGAACCGACCATCGCCGTGGAGGTCCTGGCCAGCGCGTTCACCAAATTGAATGAAGCTGTTGACGACCTTTCTAACTTCAGAATCAATGCCTTAGCTGGCATGAAGGAGTCTATTGGCAAACTGGAAGATCTGACGAAGAAAGGACGTGATACCATCGAAAGAATGGAGAAAGGAGAAGCCGTCAGGAAGAAAGCATTTGTTGACATCACAGCAGATGATGAGATCTGACAGTAAATAAAAACTGTATATTACAAACCATCATTTAATTCAACAATAACATGAAAAGAATAAAAATCATTTTAATAATGGCAATATCGCTGATTATTATCAGTTTGGCGATGATTTCCTTTACCCACTTTGCTCCCAAAAAAGAAGCACCCGCTCCAGCACCGAAAGAATTCACAGTTGTCTGGTCAATCTATGCCGGCTGGAATCCATGGTCGTATGCTAAAACTTCCGGCATCATGGATAAATGGGCTTCAAAGTACGGCATTAAGGTTAAGCTGGTCCGGATGGACTATATGCCTTCCATCGAAGCTTTCACCACACCCTCGGTTGATGCTTGCGTAATGACGAATATGGACTGCTTAACCATCCCGGTAGCTGGTGGAATCTCGTGTTCTGCAATAATTGTAGGGGACTATTCAAACGGTAATGATGCCCTGATTGTGAGGAACAACCTTACAATTCCGCAACTCAAAGGGAAAAAGGTAAACCTTGTCCAGTTCTCCGTTTCTCATTACATGTTGTCTCGCGCATTAGATATGAATGGTATGACTGATGACGACGTGAAGATCGTCAACGTTAGCGACAGCGACATCGGTCCGGCCTTCATCGCGAATAAAGAGCAGGAAGCGGTCGTAACGTGGAATCCGCTGGTGATGGAAATCATGAAAAACCCCGGAGTAAAGAAAATATTTGATTCCTCTCAAATTCCCGGTGAAATACTCGACCTGATGATTGTAAAAACCAAAGTATTGCAAGCTAACCCTGAGCTGGGTAAAGCTCTTGCCGGTGCCTGGTTTGAAGTGATGGATATCATGTCATCAAGGACTGATAAAGGTAAAGGTGCACTTGAAGATATGGCTAAGGCTGGCGGTTCGACCCTGATAGAGTATCAGAACCAGCTGAAGACCACCGCCATGTTTTATAAGGCATCCGATGCTGTCACTTATACCAAAGGGGAAGAAATAAAGACGAACATGCGACGGGTACGTAACTTTTGTTCCAAATATGAGTTGCTCGGAGCAGGCGTCAAAGCTGATGACCTGGGGATCAAGTTCCCTGATGGTACGGTCATAGGAAACCAGAACAAAATCTTGTTCATCTATGATACCAGTTACATGCAGGGAGCATCAAAGTAATACATTCAACTTTAAACCCGAAAGGCCCGAATTATATTTGATAAACAAAAGCGAAATATATTTTCGATGGATTCCAAAAATAAGCTTATGGACGTTGTGGTGTGGTTGAAGAGGTTACCACGAAAAACATTGGAAACCCTCAGCCGATTACCCAGATTAATTATAGAAGAACTTTTCAGTATTGGCAAGGAGTTCCGGGAGATGATCAGGAATTTCTACAGGCTCAGAACCATTCCTGGCAAGCGCATCTCACTATTCCTCTCATTAATTCTGTTCCTGGTTTGCATTAAGCTTTATTATAATACTGCCGTAGAGAGGCACGGGGAGAATTCACAGGATAAGCTTGTTCCAACTGGTGAACAATTGTGGAACGGGTTCAAGCGAACCATTTTTGAAGTGAATATCAAAGAGCAGTACGATTCAAATGGTGATGCAATTAAAAATAACTTGCCCAAAACATTCCGGGAAGCCCGTAACCTTGACAAACAAGCAGTTGCCGATGGGAAATTCGTAAACAACCGGGAAGCATGGAAGAAAGGAACAGCCCGTGAGTATCTGAAAAATGGAGAATCTCTGCTCTGGCAGGATACCAAGGCAAGCGGTAAACGTATTATCATTGCTATGGTGTTCATTTTCGCAGGCATATATGCCGGATTATTTATGGGTGCATTCCCTTATGTGGAGAAGGTGCTGTACAGATTCGTATTGTTCTTTGACAAGATTCCTGCACTGGCAGTATTGCCGATACTATTCATTGTCTTCGGTCTTGGAGAGACTTCAAAGATCGCATTAATCGTTATCGGAGTTGCTCCTACAATAATTCTTGATACCTATCTCAAAGTGAAAGAGGTGCATGATGAGCAGCTTGTCAAAGGGATGACTATGGGTGCAAGCCAGTCGGAGATTGTTTTCAGGATTATATATCCGCAAATCATCCCTAAAGTGCTCGATACCGTGCGTCTGAACTTCAAGGCCGTCATCCTGTTTCTTATTGCCGGTGAGGCGTTGGCAGCTGAAGCAGGTATTGGTTATCGTATCTTCCTAGTCCGTCGGTACATGGATATGGCGACTATCTTTCCTTATGTTGTCTGGATTAGTCTGTTGGCTTTCATGGTCGACATGGCTTTTAGAACCTGGATTGGCAGACAATACCAGTGGTTGAATAAGTAACAATTGTATTTAATGGAAAAATTCACTGACAGGAAATATGTTATAGAACTGTTCAACACCTACCAGGAATATGGCGGACGGGTCATCCTAAATGATATCAGCCTGCGTATTCGTAAAGGAGAGTTTGTATCTATCGTCGGTCCTACTGGTTGCGGCAAATCAACAATGCTGCGAATGGTACTGGGTTCAGAAAGGCCCAGTCAGGGCATTGCTGCAATGGATGATAATCTAATTAAGCGTCCTGACCGCCGTCGTGGTATTGTCTTCCAGAAATACTCATTGTTCGATTTCATGAACGTTCGCGATAATGTAATGTTTGGACTGGAACTGGAACAGTTCAATCTGGCAGATCACTTCCTGAGGAAAATAGCTCCTTTTTTTTATAGAAAGAAAGTAAAGAAGTTCCGGGAAGAAGCTGATCTTTTTTTGCAGAAGGTTGGCTTACTGGAGCACGCAGACAAGTATCCTCACCAGTTATCAGGAGGACAACGGCAACGCGTGGCTATCGCACAGGCGATGATTATGAAGCCGCAAATATTACTTATGGATGAGCCACTGGGGGCGCTGGATGTGGGAACCCGTGAGGCCATGCAGATTTTCATACAGGAACTATGGGGTCAGACGGAGCAGACTATCCTTTTCATTACACACGACCTCGAAGAGGCTATCTTTATGGGAACGAGGCTCATTGTGTTGTCTCAGTATTATAAGGGTGGTGGAAATAACGGGTCGAAAATTGTCGAGGATATCAAGATTCCCTGGCCGCAACCACGGCCTACTACTATCAAGCACACCAAGCAATTCAATGATATCATGGAGGGCATCCGTCATTCAGGACTTGACCCTACTCAAATGCAGGATATTAACGAGTTTAATATCCAGCATGAGGATGCTTTGTGCTCTGTGAGAAAATTCGGAGAATAGTAATTCGTCTATGAAGTCGTTATGGTTATGGAAGAAAACAATAACCTGCAACAGCAGGAAGTAGTAAATAAATTGACACAGGAGCTTGAGAACACTAAAAAGCTTCTTCAACAAAAAAATGATGCTGCTATCAAGCTAAAGACTAAGTCTGATGAGCTTGAACAACAAATCATTCATCTTCATTCGAAAGTCGATGAAATGACGGTTACTCTTGAAAAAGCCAAAGAGAAACTGTTTGAACAACGCGACATGCTCGAAGCCCTTACCAGGGAACCGCTCCCATTAGCTTCAGTTATTAAAACATATATGAATGACCCTGGTGTATGGGCTGATCATGGTAATTATTTCAGGGATAATGCAGGTCATAATGAGTATAAAACTGGCCTTAAAGTCCGCATAAAACCAGGAAGTAAACGAGTGCATGAATCTATTGCCGAAGGTGAGATCAAAGCCAAACCAAAACGTGGGTCGGTGAGTGTTGAGTTTGAGGATGGCAAGAAAGGTGACTACTCAACGGATGATCTGCTACTGAAAGATCGTGATGCAATGGACCGCGACCGTTATGGCACAGCGGTACTGCACTTTGAAGGACGACTCGTGGAAGTCATCTTCCCCAAACACCTTCACGGGAAATTGTTACCAGGCGATATGGTAAGACTCTCACCTTCTACTAAACAGATTGTAGATAAGACTGATGGCATTATAGCCGGGAACATTGGTATCATAACTGAAATCGTCGATGAAGAGAGCTGTGAAGTGGCAATCGGCAGCGGGAAATCGGTCGCTTACAAGGGTCGTTTTGCTGATGTGAAGAAAGGAGACCGTGTCGTACTTGATCTTTTTAATACAATTATAATCAGTAATCTTGGGAATATTGAAACGACTTACACTTTGAATGACTGGAAAGAGGTATCCTGGGATGACGTTGGCGGTTTGTCAGAGGCAAAGCGGATAATGCGTGAAATAATCGAAGGGCCTCACAAGTTTAAGAAGTACTATGAGTTCTACCACAAGAAGCCGGTGAAGGGTGCATTGCTTTTCGGCCCGCCGGGATGCGGTAAAACACTTCTTGCAATGGCAATCGTCACAGCTTTAGCTAAGATGTACGGGATAGATGCCAGGGAGGCTATGCAGTCAGGATTCATCTATGTAAAGGGTCCGGAGCTTTTGGAAATGTGGCTTGGTAAATCAGAGGAGGCTATCAGAAGTTTGTTTTCCAGAGCTAAAACACACAGGAAGAAGTATGGCTTTCCGGCAATAATTTTTATTGATGAGGCAGAAGCGTTGCTTCGTAAGCGTGGCTCTGGCATCAGTTCTGATATTGAGAGTACCACTGTGCCGACATTTCTGTCGGAGATGGGAGGTATGGAGGAATCCAGTGCCCTGGTTTTGCTGGCGACTAACAGGTCTGATATTCTTGATCCGGCGGTCGTTCGTGATGGCAGAGTTGATGTAAAGGTGTATGTTTCCAGGCCCACTTTAGAGAGTGCCGGGGAAATATTCAATATTCATCTGAAAGGAGTACCGCTCGCAGATGGGTTTAAGAAGGAAGAGGCTGCTGATTCTGCTGCGAAACGGTTATTCTCTGATGAGTACAAATACTACGCAGTCTTTGATCGTAAGGATCCTAAGACTCCGAAGCATTTTCTCCTCAGGCACATTGTCAATGGTGCTTTGATTGCCGGGATAGTAGATAAGGCGACTACATTTGCTATCCGCCGCGATGCTGATCATCCGGATAAGAATCCTGGAGGAATGCAGGAGCAGGATTTATTTGATGCCGTTGATCTTGTGTTCAGGCAAAATATTGGTTTAGATCATGAAGAACCTTTAAGCGAGTTTATCGAGAATGAGGGCATTGATGTTGCTGGCATGGATAAGTGTGTTAACCTGAAATCAGCATTGTCTTGAAACGTCGTTTTAGGCAGAAACAGGATTCGGCCCCTAAAGAAGATCCTGAAAAAGATAAGGGCGTATCGAATGATGATGCTCAGGAAAACGTCGATATTGATGATGTTATACAGGAGATTGAAACGCTACTGAATACTCAACCAGATGCTCCTGAAAAAGAGTAATTCTGCTTCATTCTGTTCCGCTCAGAACCGAGTCCGGCTTAAGGCGGACGAGCTCACCGAAGGTAATCCCATACTTTTTATAGGACACTAAAAGTTACTTAACTCCGTAGAGCCTGCCTCTTAAAGACTGGTGCGAACTGTAATTAATCGGACAGTAGTGAAATAATACTTAAAAAAATTTGGATCGATGAAATTTATTTTTAACTTTGTATCTCAAAGTACTTTTAAAGAATGAAAAGTGATATAGATTCAATCGAGGATATCAGGGCTATCAGGAAAATTATGGAAGAATCTTCCAGATTTCTTTCTCTAAGCGGCCTTTCAGGAGTGTTTGCAGGGGTGACGGCAATAGCCGGGGCACTCTTTGCATATTTTTTTATTCTGAACAATGGAAGTATTCATTATGATGAATATTTCAGAAGTTTATCGGCAAAAGAGACTTTTTCGCTCAGATGGCAACTTATAGCAGATGCATCTTTAGTGCTGGTGCTTTCTGTACTGTTCTCTCTCTATTTTTCAATAAAAAAGGCAAAGAGAGATGGTAAAAAATTCTGGTCTCCTGTTTCCAGAAGGCTGCTTATAAACCTTCTTATCCCCCTGGTTACAGGTGGTATTTTTATTATTGTCCTCCTGTTTCAGAACCATATCCAATTGATTGTTCCGGGTTTTCTCATTTTTTACGGCCTGGCCCTGGTCAGTGCAGGGAAGTTTACCTTTGATGAGATTTTTTACCTCGGAATTCTCGAAATAGTTACCGGGCTTGTATCAGCTTTTATTCCGGGCTGGGGCCTGATATTCTGGATATTCGGTTTCGGTATCCTTCATATTACCTATGGAGTGGCAATGTACAGAAAATACGAGGCATGAAAGATCTTATTTCTAAACTGAACAAGGTTTTTGAAAGCAGGGTAAGATTGGGTGTTATGTCAGTCCTGATGGTAAATGAAACCTATGATTTCAACAGCCTGAAAGAGACACTCAATTTAACTGATGGGAATCTTGCCAGTCACCTGAAAGCTTTGGAGGAAAATGGGATGATAAAGGTCAGTAAACGGTTTATAGGCCGTAAACCAAATACCAGCTACTCTGCAACTGAAACAGGGATGACCGAATTCAGGCAGCATTTAAGAGCTCTTGAAAATCTGATCAGGGAGAAATAATTTTTTTTACGCTTACACTTTGTAAGTCAAAGTACTTTTATAAATATAATAAATTCAAAATTATGAAAATTGAAATTTCCAACCTGAACAAATGGCACCAGTCGCTGACTGTAAAGCTCGCATTGCTTGCTATTCTTGGACTGGTCCTTCTTGTCCCCCTGCAGATGATCAAAGAGATTATAACTGAGAGGCAGGTAAATGCTGAAAAGGTCAAAAAGGAAATATCGGATCAATGGGCTGCAAAACAATGCTTCTCAGGCCCTGTGATCAATATCCCTGTTCGGACGGTACCGTCAGAAAAAGATGAAAAACCCATAACCAGATTATGGCATATATTACCCGAAAATCTTAATATAACCGGACTAATCAATCCGGAAATAAGATACAGGGGTATTTATCAATCGGTTGTCTATGATTCAGAATTGAAAATCAAAGGATATTTTAGTATCCCGGCGGAAGATGTTTTAAAAAATTATGAAGTTTTATGGAAAGAAGCATATTATACTGCAGGTATTTCAGATAACAGGGGTCTTAAGGGCAAAATCATTCTGAAAACCGATTCGTCGGAACTGGATGCAGAACCCGGAGTCAGGGATAATGATATCTTTCAGTCAGGTATTTCATTTATCAGTCCTGTTCTCATTCCAGGCAGCAAGGTAAATATTGAGTTGACCATCAACCTTTCAGGTTCTGAAGGGTTACAATTGACTCCCCTCGGAAAGTCGACTTCAGCTCATGTTCAATCAGAATGGACTTCTCCAAGCTTTAACGGGAGCTTCCTGCCGGTAAAACGAAATGTGGATGAAACAGGGTTTACTGCCGACTGGGAAGTGACCCACCTGAACAGGAATTATCCTCAGAACTGGATAGGGAGTGCATTTCATCCGCTGGAAAGTTCTTTTGGCCTGGATCTTTTTCAGCCAGTTGATCATTACCAGAAGTCCTGGAGGAGTTCCAGATACGGAATACTTTTCATTGCTCTCACCTTTCTTGTTCTGATTTTTCTTGAAATCACAAGAAAGGAAGCGATACATATTTTCCACTATTTCCTGGTCTCGCTGGGGCTTGTCCTGTTTTTCTCACTTCTGAATTCACTCAGCGAGCAGGTAGGATTTAATGCAGCCTACCTGATTTCATCAATAGCAACAATCTTGATGATCTCGGTTTTTACCGGCACCCTTTTCAGGGAAAAAAAGAGTGCATTTATCATATTTGGTATGCTGGGGGTCTTATACTCGTTTATTTTCATTCTGCTGACACTGAATGACTATGCTTACCTTGCAGGTAATATTGGTCTGTTCCTCTTACTGGCTATTGTGATGAAACTCGCAAGCAATCTGGCCCCTTTCAAAAAGGAGACATTATTTGAAACAGCTGACAAAAAAGATAACTAACCTCAAAAGGCTAACGGGGGCTTTTTCTTTTTACCTGAAACATTAACACCAGCTGTTTGTTTCACCTTAGTGACTATTTTTACCTTTTGTCAGGAGTGAAACTATGAAAATCGTATCATGGAACGTAAACGGGATTCGTGCTATTGCAAAAAAGACCTTTTTTAATGATCTTGAACTTATTGGTTCCGATATCCTTTGTCTGCAGGAAACAAAAGCCCAGGACAATCATGTTACCGAAACTCTTGAGCCTTTGAATAGCTATCATATTTATTCAAATTCCGCAGAAAGACCAGGTTACTCAGGAACAGCAGTCATCTCAAAAATCAAGCCCCTGAATGTGACTAAGGGGATTAATATTAAAGAACATGATACTGAAGGCCGGGTATTATGTTTGGAGTTTGAGACCTTTTTTCTGGTAAATGTCTATGTGCCGAATTCAGGAAGTGAGCTTAAGAGGTTAGGATACAGGCAGCATTGGGATATCTCTTTTTATAAGTATCTGAAAGATCTTGAAAGGGTCAAACCTGTAATTGTCTGTGGTGACTTTAATGTTGCTCATAAAAAGATTGATCTGGCACACCCGAAAGCTAATTACAATAAGACTGCAGGTTATATGCAGGAGGAGATAGATGGAATGGACAGGCTTACAGAAGGTGGACTTGCCGATACATTTCGCTGTTTGTACCCTGCCGAGACCGAGAGATACACCTGGTGGAGTTACAGAGCAGGAGCAAGATCAAAGAACATCGGCTGGAGAATAGATTATTTTCTGGTTAGCGAGCTCTTAATGCCATCCATAAAAAATGCTTTTATTCTGGAAGAAATAACCGGCTCTGATCATTGTCCTGTTGGAATTATTCTTCTGTAGTCTTTAAGACTTTAGGAGTCTCTGGCGATCCTGCACATTATTGTTATCCGGTAAAATAGGGAAGTCTGGTGACTTTAGGGTCAAAATTCAGTTTCAACTCTATCTTTTTGGCATCTTTTTCAGAAAGTAAAGGTTCTTTCCCGACCTCCACACAGGATTCGAGTGGTGAAAAACCGTCCATCCCAACATTTGCAAGTGAAATAGGCAGACTTAGTCCAAACCTTAAAAGGTCGTCACCTGACACATTACCAATGAGGGCATTTTGCCCCATGATTTTAATTGCAATTATTCCCACATCCCTTTTTGCAGCAAGAGGCAACAGTCCATCTTCATTGCCATTATATCTTGAAGCATTTATTACGCACAGGATCGCATCAACATCAAATTCATCAAATGATTTCCGGGACGCCTCGTTCCATTTATGAAACGAAAAACCAATGTTCTTCACCACTCCCTCATTCTTCAGTTTTAGGAAA
This sequence comes from uncultured Bacteroidales bacterium, assembly GCA_963701745.1. GTDB lineage: Bacteria > Bacteroidota > Bacteroidia > Bacteroidales > VadinHA17 > LD21. The sequence goes on from CAVPBE010000003.1 coordinate 335,046, forward strand.
GCCTTATATCCGCCTGAAGGACCCAGAAGGACATCAACATCCTTAACGGAATCGATAGCATGCATACAATAGAGATCGAGATAATCAGTTTTTAGAGTTTTCAATGATATTTCAATCTCCTTCATCACTCCAGCATAAGTCCTTTCCATAGTTTTAGAATTAAGAAATATCTTATCTCTGTATTTTTGAGTAAGAAATTTCCCATAACGCTCTTCAGAAAGTCCGTTACCGTAAGACCGGGCAGAGTCAAAATAAGTGATCCCAAGATTAATTGCATGATCTATATGTTTTTGCAGAGTATCTTCATCTGCCACCCAGTTGCAATAGCGGGAACCTCCTCCAAAACCTATGCATGAGACCATTCTGTTGGTCCGCCCTAATCTGCGTTTTGGCAGTTCATTGGACTTTAATCCTGAAACACTATCTTGTAAAGCTGCAGCGCTATTAACGGAAGGAAGTATAGCTGCAGTAGTTGAGATAGCAGCTGTTTGCAAAAATTTTCTCCGGGTAAATTTTATTTTCATGAGGCTTCTGTTTTGTTTTTTTTTAGTAAATTATACCAGGTAATCCGGATTGTAAGATATTAATTTTTTATCTCTGATTCCTTTCCATAAAAGGTTTTTCAACTTTGCTGGTATGTCGTACTGACATTACAGGGGAGTTACATCCTTGCTGCAATTTTATGTTATTAATCCTTTACAATTATGACGCCGGCAAAATACCCACCAGTGTAATCCTGATTTAATGTAGTAGCGTCCAAAATCATAAATTTTAGTTTCGACTTTTCCCAAATTCAATGACTCTGATAACTTCCTGATATTTTTCAGCTGTCTTGTCATCATGATCTTATTGATAAAGGAATAAATGGCGAAAAAGCCTTTTGATGACATATCGGTATTGAAATGGCCTTTTATCTTACACCATAACCTGCATTTAGTTCCTTGCTCTGTAATCCTGTATTCAATAAACATGTCCTTCATATATAGGTTAACAGGAGGATTAATCGGTTCACAGAACCGGCACACAACAAAAGAGTTTTCCTGAAATTCGAGTATATGAAATGCTAAAAGGAAATGAGTATTGACTTTTAAAGGCGGCAGGTTTTCAATGATAAAATCAGGTGACTTTCTGCATTTGTTGTCAAGGAAATCATAACTGTAAGGTGAAACTCTCAACTGTTTTAACCATGCAAAAATGTCAGATGCATAAGCACGTATTTCGGTGGATCGAATCAGTTCCCGGCAGTCAGTATTTGAAATATCGGGCAGGGAATCAATATAAAAGGTTGGTATGGAAGGAAATTTTATTTTCATTAAACCCAGGTGCATATTTCCATAAGGCTACAACGCTGATAAAGTTACAAATTCCAGGATTTTTTGAAACAGTTTCCATAGCATCTCTTCAGCTGAACTGATTAGAAATGGAGAGAACCATGAATTCAATGAGATGCATTTAAATGAATAAATGACTTTTGTGATTTAAATGTGAATGTTTAATAAAATATTTCATTCGGTTCCTTTGATTTTTTAACTTGCAAATCATGAACAGGATCTCAATTCCGGATATTAAGCAGTTACAGAATCGGGTAAAATGCACCTACATCGTTCTGCTACCACCAGTATCAGCTGCAGTTTACAGGCTTGAATAAATTCAACAATTGATCAATTTTATGAATATATTACTTTTAACATATGCCATCATAATAATGGTGAGTGGCAAGAATATCCAGGATGATAAAGTCCTTTTCAAAGGAGTCTCTCTGGATAATTGGCAGGTTATCGATTTCGAGGGACATGGAAACATTTCCCTTGTTGATAGTTGTATTGTCATTGAAAAGGGAGAATTAATTTCGGGTATCAGGTGGACCGAAGATTTTCCAAAAACAAATTATGAGATTAATCTTGATGCCAAACGGGTCGACGGAAAAGATTTTTTTTGCGGAATGACATTTCCGGTTAAAGAATCCTTTGTAACCCTGGTACTGGGAGGATGGGGAGGAGCTATTGTGGGCCTGAGCTGTATTGATGGATATGATGCTGCTAACAATATGACAGGTACCCAATACCGTTTTGCATCGGGCTGGTGGTATGCTATCCGTCTCAGGGTAACCGACAAGAAAATTGAAGCCTGGATTGAGGGTGAAAAAATTGTTGACTTTACAATTGAGAATTCTAATTTATCATTAAGATGGGAAGTAGAATCTTCTGTACCTTTTGGAATTACAACATATAAAACTACCGGAGCACTTCGAAATATCAGGCTCCATATGATCACTGAATAAACCCTGCTGTGCGAGTTTCATTTCTTTTCTTAATTTCTCCGTAATCTCAAAGCAATAAACCATATTTGGGTCTTTTTTGATGCTTCGAATGGGAAAGGCATATTGTTTCAGGTAAAATTTATACTGTTATAGGTATACTAATTATTGTAAAACAATATGATTTTTCATTAGTGTCCGACTAAATTTATTAAGTATGAGTATGACTCTTGATTTTACTGTCATTCATGAACAGGTCACCCCGATGGGGCTCAATTTTCTGTTTATGAATAATTTCTACAAACAGTTTCTCCCTAATGGGACTAAGGTAATCTAAACTCCGTTGGAGTGAACTGTTTGTAGAAATAAGGACAATATTATTTTTAGCTCCGAAGAGCCTGCTCCGCAAAGCGGGGTGCGACCTGTAGTTAATCGGATATTAGTTTTGACTTTTCTTTAGTGTCCGATATCTCAAATACTTCTTATTTCTATATGTTTGGTTTGTTTTATCAGACCGGATCATAGTGGTCAAATAAGAACTGATATTACAAGTCCAACTTAAATCATAATCTCCAGAACGACTTCCCAAACAAAACAAATACAGTTACAATCTCCAGCCTGCCTATAATCATTATCAGACTAAGAACAACCTTACTGATCTCAGGTATATCCGAATAATTGCTCATTGGGCCTAAAGTACCAAGGCCCGGACCGATACCTGCCATACAGGTTGCGACGGAGCTTGCAGATGTGACAGGATCTGATCCGTTTGCAGTAAGAATCACTGTTCCGACAAGGAACATAAAGATGTAAAGCATTATAAAGGAGATAATCGAAATATTGGTACGTTCATCTATGATCTTCCCGTTTAGCTTTATTACTGGAATTGTTTTCGGGTGAATCAGCCGGATAAAAACACTTTTAAGATTCTTAAAAACAACCAGATGTCTTGCCATTTTTATACCACCGCTTGTTGATCCGGTACTGCCTCCTGAAAACATAAGCATAAACAACAACACTGTACCGGCTGCGGGCCAAAACAGAAAATCAGCAGAAGCAAATCCGGTACAGGTAATTATTGAAACAACCTGGAAATAACCTTCTCTGAATGCCAGCTCCAGCGGTTTGGTGGTATTGATCAGCAGGATGGATACAGCTATGGCTCCGGCACAAATGACAGTCGTCAGATAAAACCAGAACTCTTCATTATGGATTACTTTTTTGAAATTCAGCTTCACCAAATAGTAATAAACAAGCTGGCTAACACCAGCCAGAAACATGAAAAACATCACAATGTATTGACTGTATGGCGAATAGAACATTAAACTTGTGTTTTTCGTTGAGAAACCGCCGGTGGCTATTGAACCGAAAGAATGGCAAACACTATCAAAAAGGTTCATATCACCCTGAACCAGTAGTAAGATTTCCATAATTGTGAGACTGATGTAAATAAGCATGATCCTGAATGCGACACCTTTGGTTTTAGGATGGATCTTTTCTTTTAGTGAGGATTCGAGGCTGAACAGCTGGTATCCTGTAATCCTGAGTGTTGGAAGTATCAGTATTACCAGAACGATTATCCCTAATCCACCGATCCAATGAGTGAAGCTTCGCCAGAATAGTATTGAATACGGAAGTATTTCTACATCTTTAAGGATAGATGCACCGGTTGTTGTGAAGCCTGATGCAGATTCAAAAAATGCATTTATAAAAGAGGGGATAGAATCACTTATTATATATGGAAGTGATCCAAAAAGCGAGAATAAAATCCAGGCAATAGTTACGGTAAGGAAAGAATCCCTGTTGCTTATTTCATTAGTATTTACTTTTCTGGTCAAAAAACGGAGCAGCAGGAACAAAAAACCTGTGACAACCGATGAACCGAGAAAGGGAATCAGAGATTCTTTATAAATTATCGCTACGGGAAAACAAACAAGGAATGAAATGGTCTCAATCAGAAGGATTGTACTTAAAATCCTGAGAATAATCAACGGGTGTATCAGCCTCATTTGTAATAATCCGAAATTTCACTATACAAAATATAATATAGAAGTATAAAAATAAGAATTATACTTAGATTTATAAAAGTTTGTAAAGAAGTTGCGAGTCAATCCTTCCGTTGGGTAAGGCAAGTTGGCATTTTAATAATCTAATTACCAAATCTATACCCAATTCCTGATTCGGTGATAATAAGTGAGGGACGAGAGGGATCATCTTCTATTTTTTTTCTTAACTGCGCTACAAATACCCTTAAATACTGAGTCTGATCTGAGTAACTATGCCCCCAAACCTCTTTTAATAAATACTGATGAGTTAATACTCTTCCCGAATTTTCTGCCATCAAAGCCAGCAAAGAAAATTCGGTTGATGTTAATTTTATAAGATTATTATTCTTCCTTACTATATGGCCTGCAAGGTCAATCGACAAAGTCCCGAATGATAAAGAAGAACTTGTCCCTTTTTTATTCTGTTCCAGTCTTAATGCTGTTCTTATTCGGGCTAATAATTCCCCTGTTCTGAAAGGCTTTGTAAGGTAATCATTCGCTCCGAAGTCAAGCGCTTTAATAATATCCTCTTCAGAGTTTCTGACCGAAAGAATAATTATGGGACTCCTAAACCATTCCCTGAGCTTGCTTAGAACTGATAAGCCGTCTTCATCAGGCAGGCCAAGATCCAGTATTATTAGTGCCGGATTATGAGTAGCTGCCGCTATTATCCCTTCTTTGGCAGTCGTAGCTTCAGATACTTTATATCCATTAAGGTTCAAAGTGATCTCAAGAAGCCTTCTTATCTGTACCTCATCATCAATAACCAATATGTTGTTTTCTGTTGCCAATTTTAGATTATAATAATATTTTATTCAGGTCATGGATTTCAGTTGGTATTTTTACTGTTATTATTGAACCTCCGTTTTTTCTGTTTTCAATTGTTACATTTCCATTATGCGCCTGTACAAATCCTTTAACAATTGAAAGTCCTAATCCGGTTCCTCCCGAAACACTTCCTTCCAGACGATAAAATTTGTTGAAGACATTCTGTAGCTCATTTGGAGGAAACCCGGGTCCTCTGTCCATAACCTGCATAATAAAACTCTGGTGATCATAATACATCTTAATTCTGATTGTTGTTCCTGTTTTTGAATACTGAGTTGAATTAAGTACAAGATTATGCAGGACTTGTTCCATAAGTCCGATATCAATCTTAACAAGAGGCATTTCATCCGGAATACTGACTTCAAGATTGAATCTTTCAAGTTCATTTTTAAGGACCTCAATAACCTTATTCGCAAGATCATGGACATCATGCCAGTCAGGTTTTGGGGTTATCCTTCCAGTCTCCAGTCTTGACATATTCAGAAGATTATCTATAAGCCTGTTTAATCGCTCTGAAGCTTTGTTGATTTCAACATATAGATTTTTGCTCGTATCCTTTTCGGGATCAGTTGAAAGTAATGTATCAGATGCTCCCATTATTGTTGCAACAGGAATTCTTAATTCGTGAGAAATTGAATTAAACAGGCTTTTGTAAAGTTTATCTGATTCATCAAGTATTGAGGCTTTCTTGGCAATATCATTCAGGAACTCTCTTTCAAGTGCATTTGAGATCTGCGTCCTGTAAGCATCCCAGAAAGCTTGTTCATCTCCCGAAAGAGGGTTCTTAAGCTTTAGGATTACAACTCCTATATGTAATTTGTTGCCAATAAGGGGATAAAATGTAAATTCACTTGAAGGCAGGGTTTCCGTAAACCTGCCAGCCTCCCTGGAATGCTGAAAGGACCACTCGGCAATGCTTAATTCCGCCTCAGAAAGGATTACGGAATTATCTGGTTTTATTACTTTATTCAATATGTTATTCCCGTCCTGAAGAAGAATTGAACTATCGAGTCGTGAATACTTCATGATATACTTAACTGATGTTTTTATAACCTCATCAATACCAGATGTCATAGAAAGTTCCCTTGTAAGCTGGTACAGTGCATTTGTCCGTAATTCTCTTTCTCTTGTAAGTTTTGCCTGCTTCCTTACTCTTGCAGTCATTATTCCCCCAAGAAGTGCTATAATAAAAAACATAATTAGCATTAATACATCCTCAATCCTGTCAACATGAAGAGTAAAAGGAGGCGGGAGAAAGAAAAAGTCCCAAAGCAAGGCACTCATAGTTGCAGACACTAATATCGGTCCGATGCCTACAAATAGAGCCACTATTGAAACGGTAAACAGCAATCCAAATGCAACAACCTGATAACCAATTGTTTCCTTCAGTGGATAAAAAATAGCGGCTGTCAGTATTGTAAACAAGGCCGCAAGGAAATAATTTGATAAACCCGATGTAAATGATGGTAATCTAAAGTACTTCATGTACTTATCGTCTTCACGCTGATCTGATCCAACAACATATACATCAATGTTCCCACTGTATTTTATAAGTCTGTTCACAAAATTTCCAAGCCTGAAATATGATAGCAGGTTCCAGTGCCTGGGTTTACCGACGATTATATGGGTAATATTTTCCTTTTGTCCTATATCCAGGATCGATCTGACAATATCATTTCCTGAGGTTGTGATGAATTCAACACCAAGGTGCCGGGCCAGGTTTATATTCCTGTTCAGCTGGTCCTGTTGTGAGGGTGACAATTTTTTTGTCGATTCGACATACAAGGCAATGAGTGTTGCCCGCATTGAATATGAAAGACTCTTTGCCCATCTCAATAACTTAGCAGAATGTGGGCTTGGTCCTATAACTACCATCAGATGTAACCCTGATTTCCATGGACCTTTGATACGGTTTTGCTGCATATATTCCCTGAGCTGTGTATCGACACGGTCCGCAGCAATTCTAAGCGACATTTCCCGGAGAGCGGTTATATTGCCTTTTTTGAAAAAATTACGGATAGCCTCTTTTGACTGGTCAGGTGCATAGACCTTGCCATCATCAAAACGCTGGAGCAATTCCTCAGGTGTAATATCCACCAGTTCAATTTCATCGGCTTTCTCAAAAATCTCATCCGGAACTGTCTCCCTTACGACAATGCCTGTTATCTGGGAAATCGTGTCCGTTCTGCTTTCCAGATGCTGAACATTCAGTGTTGTGTATACATCAATTCCGATGTCAAGAATATCGAGGATATCCTGATATCTTTTAAGATGACTGCTTCCAGGCACATTTGTGTGAGCAAGTTCATCAATGATGACAATATCAGGTTTCCTTGCCATAACAGCCTTTATATCTGCATCCTCTAGCTTTGTACCTTTATATTCAATAACTTTTCTGGGAATTATTTCGAAACCTTTTAAAAGCTCAGTAGTATCAGGTCTGTTATGAGTTTCGATATAACCAATAACAATATCTTTCCCCTTTGATTTATCAATATGTGCCGATTCAAGCATTGAGAAAGTTTTACCAACACCGGCACACATACCAAAAAAGATTTTCAGCTTTCCCCTTTTCCCCTGATTTTCTTCAAGTTTTATTGAGGCGAGTAATTCATCAGGATCCGGCCGGATATTATCTTTTATTTTCATCTGAGGCTGTCTGTCATCAAATTTAAGAGAAATACATTGATACGCGGTTCTCCGAGAATCGAAAACTGACGTTTTTCAGTTAGATCATTTATTAAAGTAATCAGTTGATCCCGTTTTCTCTTGTTCATTCCTCTTGCATCAGCGATCCTGTCGACTTGCAGTAAAGCGGCTGTTGGTGAGATGTGAGGGTCCAGACCACTGGCAGATGCAGTAACCATTTCTGGTGGTAAAAACAGCTCTTTTTCAATATTATTAGCATGCAAAAAAGTTTGCTCCCTTTTAATTATCTCATCATTCAGAAGCGGATTTGAAATCGCAAGGTTTGAACCACCTGAATGAAGAGGATCATAATTATTAATAGACGGTCGCGACCAAAAATAGTCAGCACTTTCAAAATTCTGTCCGATTAATTTTGATCCGATTATTACTCCGTTTTTTTCGATAAGGCTCCCCTGAGACTTATAGCTAAAAAGAAGTGAATTAATTGCTGTGATGAGGCCAGGATATATTAATCCTGTAAGAATTATCACTACCACTAAAAATCTTAATCCTGTTATAATTTGTCTTTTCATTCTCATTATATTAAATGAAGCGAATTCAGTAAAATATCAATGAGTTTAATGCCAATAAAAGGCGCAACCAGTCCACCCACGCCATAAATAAAGATGTTATTTACGAGCACTCTGCCTGCCGGTAAAGGCCTGTATCTTATGCCTTTCAGTGCCAGGGGAATTAATGCAACAATTACTAATGCATTAAATATTACTGCACTAAGAATAGCGCTTTCGGGTGTTACAAGATGCATTATATTTAGAGCAGCCAAAGGACCTGGTACTCCTGTAGAAGAGTAAAGGGGCGTTGCCAGGGCAGGTATTATAGCAAAGTATTTTGCAACATCATTGGCAATACTGAAAGTGGTTAAAGCTCCTCGTGTCATAAGTAATTGTTTTCCGGTTTCGACAACCTCAATCAGTTTTGTAGGGTTGCTGTCAAGATCTACCATATTTCCCGCTTCTCTGGCTGCCTGCGTCCCAGTATTCATAGCAATTCCAACATCAGCCTGAGCAAGAGCCGGAGCATCATTTGTTCCATCTCCTATCATACCAACAAGATGCCCCTCTGCCTGTTCCAGGCGTATGCGTGCCAGTTTATCCTCAGGTCTGGCTTCCGCCATAAATTCATCTACTCCTGCTTCTGCTGCAATTGCTGCAGCTGTCAGGGGATTATCACCTGTGATCATAATAGTTCTTATCCCCATCGTTCTTAGCTGTTCAAAACGTGATTTAATTCCCCCCTTAACAACATCTTTCAGATTTATAACACCGAGAACTTTATTATTATCTGCCACTACCAATGGGGTTGCCCCATTCAATGAGAGACGGGTAACTGTATCTTTTACATTCTGCGGAAAGAAACCATTATTATCTTCAATAAATTTTTTGATAGCATCTGAAGCTCCTTTACGATAACTTTTCAATCTTCCATCTGCTAATCTTGTATCGATACCGCTTATTCTTGTCTTAGCAGAGAACTTTAACAAGATTGTATCAGCAGAATGCAAATTTCTCCCACGCAGGTTAAATTTATCCTTTGCAAAAACGACTATTGAACGACCTTCAGGAGTTTCATCGGTTAAGGATGAAAGCTGGGCTGCATCTGCAAATTCATGAATTGATATACCGTCTGCCGGGATGAAATCTGTAGCCATCCTGTTTCCCAATGTTATGGTACCGGTTTTATCCATCAGCAAAACATCCACATCACCTGCTGCTTCAACAGCTCTTCCGCTGGTTACAATCACATTTTTCTGCAGCAGCCTGTCCATTCCACTTATTCCTATTGCACTTAAAAGTCCTCCGATAGTAGTCGGGATAAGGCATACCAGAAGAGAAATAAGCACAGGAAGTGTAAGATTCATATCCTGAGGTAATCCAGATGATTTCAGACTGTAGGAAAAAAATGCAGGAAGAGTAAATACAGCCATCAGAAAAATAATTGTCAATCCTGATAATAAGATAGACAATGCTATTTCATTTGGAGTTTTCTGTCTTCTGGCTCCCTCAACAAGAGAGATCATATGATCCAAAAATGTATTACCCTGCTCAGCTGTAATCTTAATGACTATTCTGTCGCTTATTACCTTAGTCCCTCCGGTTACAGCACTTCTGTCCCCTCCGCTTTCACGTATAACAGGAGCTGACTCCCCGGTTATAGCTGATTCATCAACGCTGGAAATTCCTTCAACGACCTCCCCGTCGGAAGGAATTATTGATCCTGCTGAACAAACTACAAGGTCGCCCCTCTTAAGATCAGTAGCCCACACTAATTCTTCTTTACCTGAGATTAGACGAACCGCTTTTGTGTTAGTTTTGCTTTTCCGCAGACTTTCTGCCTGAGCTTTTCCTCTTCCCTCTGCAATTGCTTCTGAAAAATTTGCAAACAGCACTGTAAACCACAACCATATAGAAATCTGAAGAACAAAACCTGAGAAATGACCTGAGTACAAATTGAAGAAAAATATTATTGTGGTAATTGCAGCCCCGATTAACACAATGAATATGATCGGATTCTTAATCTGATTAGCTGGTTTTAACTTGACAAATGATTCCTTAAAAGAAGTGAGCAGAATCCTTCCGGTTATAAACTTAAATTCTATCTTTTGCCTGGGTTTCATGAATGCAGGTAAATTATTTAAATAGTAAAAGATGTTCAGCCAGCGGACCTAATGATAAGACCGGAAAGAATGTTAATCCGCCGACTATCAGAATAACAGCAACCAGGAGTGTTCCAAAAAGCCAGGTATCTGTTCTGAATGTTCCAGCCGATAAGGGGGTAATATTCTTGGTAGCCATATTGCCGGCAATTGCAAGAACCGGTATGATGACTCCGAATCTGCCAATTAACATCCCTAATCCTGTTAAAATATTATAATATGAGGTATTGGCATTCAGCCCGGCAAATGCACTACCATTGTTTCCTGCTGCAGAGCTGAAACAATATAATATTTCAGAGAGTCCATGAGGACCAGGATTGTTTAGCCCCGACAATCCAGCTGCTGTAATAGAGCTGAAGGCTGAAAAAAGCAGAATTACAAAATTTGGAGCAAGAACTGCAAGTATTGCCATTCTTACTTCAAATGCTTCAATCTTCTTCCCAAGAAATTCAGGAGATCTTCCGATCATTAATCCTGCAATAAATACTGTCAGAATGATAAACATAATAATACCATAAATACCCGCACCCACACCTCCAAAAATTACCTCTCCCAGCATAATATTGAACATCGCAACAAGTCCGGAAAGAGGAGTAAGACTGTCCATCATTGAATTAACTGACCCATTTGATGCGGAAGTTGTTATAACTGACCATAAAACACTGTTTCCAATGCCAAAACGGGTCTCCTTACCTTCCATATTAATACTCAAGCCATGTATTGTTGAAAATTTATTTTCCGAGTAATAAGATACCACAAGACCAATTATGAGAAATGTCAGCATTACCAGGAATATAGTCCGGCCTTGTCTGTTCGAACCAATGAGCCGTCCATAAGTAAAGGTGAGTGCGCAGGGTATTAAGAGGATTGCCACCATCTCAAGAAAGTTGGAAAACGGAGTAGGATTTTCGAAGGGATGAGAGCTGTTTGCATTGAAAAAACCACCACCATTCGTTCCGAGCTGCTTAATTGCAATTTGAGAAGAAACCGGACCTAATGGAATGACTTGTTCTGAACCTGTTAACGTGGTTGCTTTTACATAAGGGTGGAACGTCTGAATAACACCCTGACCGGTAAGAATTATAGCCAGGAGTATTGAAAGAGGTAGTAAAACATAAAGAATAGCTCGCGTAGTATCAACCCAGAAATTTCCAATAGTGTTGCTGGTTTTTCTGACCAGACCTCTGATGATTGCCAGGAATACAGCAATTCCTGTGGCTGCACTTAAAAAGTTCTGTGCTGTAAGACCCGTCATCTGCACCAGGTAGCTCAGAGTGGTTTCCCCGCTATAAGATTGCCAGTTTGTATTAGTTACGAAACTTACGGCAGTATTAAATGCAAGGGACCAGGATGGAGCAGATAGCTTTTGTGGATTAAGAGGAAGGTAGCCCTGTGATAGCTGGAGGAATAAGAGAAAGATAAATCCTGTCAAATTAAAAGTTAGCAGGCTAAATGCATATCTCTTCCAGTCCATCTCTTCTTCTTTACAGGATATTAACCTGTAAATGGTTTTTTCTAAAGGATTTATGATTGACTTAAGAAAATGATTCTCATTAAGAAAGACCCTGGCCATATATCTCCCAAGCAAAGGAGATATTATCAGCAGTATTACCAGGAACAAAATCACCTGTATAATATCATAAGCTATCATTGACTAATTAAAATGAATATGAAAGATCTTTTCTAGAAGTTTTGTAAGAAGACAAACAACAATAAACAATCCTGCAACTGAAAGCAGAAATATGAAACTGGTTAATATAATTCCACGATTCATTTTTCAATTATCTTATCGGAACAAATATATACGGTTGGGAATAAAGCAAGTATAAAGAATTGGTTAACAAGTATAAAGAAATTATAAAATATAAAAATCAAGAGTAGTGGATTCTTTAGATGATTTTATATGGCAGACCAAAACCCGGGATTGAATTATGTGAGAATTTGAAATATCTTTACATAACCAAAACAAAACATGTGATCTTAAATTATTTGTTTTCGATTTATTAAATCCTGTTGTATGAAAATCCGGGAAGACGAAGAATTAGAAAAATTTATCAGGGAGAATAAGGATAAGTTCGACTCATATAATCCTGAACCTGATCATGGTCAGCTTTTCTTGTCAAAATTGTTTAGGAAATTTAAAGAAGTAATCAGCATTGTGCCTTATTTGGTAAAAGTCGGTATTGTCACAATACTTATATTTATTTTATCTTTTGTGGTATGGAAAATATTTCTTTCTCCTCCACTAACGCGTATCTCTTTAAAATACTGGAAGGTAGAACATAATTATAAATACCGGATTCATCGAAATACCCGACTTACATATAAGTATATTAATAATTTGGAAGAAAAGGCTGAATTTAATTCTGAACTTCAAAAATTTGAAGATTCATTTGAAACTTTAAAGAAACAATTAAAAGAGAAGCCTACCGAAGAAAACATAGCAAACATGTTGAGATTTTATAAGGACAAATTATTGACACTGGAAGAAAATATCCAAAAATACAGAAACAGAAACACCAAAATAAGAAATAGCGGTAAAACCCCCATCTCCACCATTTGCATCAGCTGTTTATCTGGCAGGTCTGTTCCTTTCAGGAGTGAAAATGGTTAAATCCCACTCATTGTACCAGTGAACCTCCATTTTCCCGTCCTCTGTAATAGTAATCGGCAAAAAAACATATTGCGATTCGGGACGACCGCCGCCATTCCACCTGTCACCCATATAGAGATATGCATCCTTATAGCCCGGGATTTTAAAAATGTAACATGGCTGGGAATTAAAGGAGTTGTTACCAGCATCACCTGTAAAAGGATGTCCCTTGTCAGTGTAGGGTCCCATGATATCAGGGGCAGTATAATAAGTTGCGGGATTTGGAGTCCACCCGGAACACCCGCTTGTCAAAAGATAGAAAATTCCACCTTTTTTCAGAATGCCGGGACCCTCACAATGGGCTTTTATATCCACGTCATTGGTAGTGACGCTTTGATAATCGGACGATAATTCCACCATCCGTATTGTGAGATTTGTATGATCGGCTGCATAGCCGATATAGGCCTTCTTTGTTCCGGGATCGAAATACATTCCAATATCACGCGATTCGTGCCCATTGGGCCGGTAGTGATCCTTAATAATGAAGGGACCGACAGGACTGTCGCTTACCGCTACGCCGAGTTCCGCAATGGTATAATTGTTACCATCATAATGGAACCACATGACATACCGTTTATTTACTTCATCATAGATCACTTTAGGTCGCTCAAAAGTCTGAATATCTCGCTTTTCCAGAACCACACCCTCTTTTCTCCAGTTATACAGATCTTTTGAAGAATAACATGATGCCCCTCTTGGCACTCCACGGTGTTCTCCATACCAATAATAAGTTTTCAGTGATTCAACATAAATGATATTTCCGCCATGGCAGTCGATATGTACTCCATCATCAGCAAGCCATTCACCTCCAGGCTTAAATGAGGTGAAACGGGCAGGCAGCTGAGACATTACGGCAGGAGAAAACAGGAATAACAATAAACTGATTAAAACCAGGTTTAAAGATACCCGGTGACCCAAATGCTCAGTTCTTACCTGATCTAAGATATTCTCTTTGATCATGTTTTTTGTTTTTCTTTTTCCCCGAAAAGTCCAGGCTGAATTTCTTCCTGCAATTTAGAAGATTTTTTTGTAAAACAAGTTAACATCTTCTAGTTGCAGCTTTTTATTATCAGGTCAGCTAACTCATTGAAATTGTCGAACATATCGCCGCTGGTGTAAGGCCAGGCCGTGTATATGACTACCAGCTTTTTTGATGGAACCACAAAAATAAATTGACCCCCGTGCCCAACAGCTGCATAACCACCATAGGCCGGGAAAACCCAGAAATAATATCCATATGAACTGCCGGGACTATACATTGTAACCCTGGGCCTGGTTGCTTCTGCAATCCAGCTGCTGTCAACTATCTGCTCGTTTCCCCATTTGCCATTCTGAAGAAGTAACTGTCCGAATTTTGCAATATCGCGAGGTTTCATAAAAATACTGACCGCACCAAAAGTGATTCCATCCTTTGCCGCTTCCCATTTCCATTCGGTTATTCCCAAAGGGTTAAATAGAAAATCATCAGCGAAAGCCGAAAGTGATTTACCATAACCTTCCTGGATGGCTGCAGAAACTAAATGCGGGGCACCATCATTATACTGAAATACAATTCCTGGTTCATAATTTTTCGGAAGGGACAGGATATAATCAACCGAACTTTCATCTGTTTCATACAACGGACGAGTATTATCTCCATCGATGAAGTTTATACCTGTCTTCATTGTTAACGCATTTGCAATAGTTATGTCTTTCTTATCCGGATGGTTCATAAATAAACCGGGATAAATGCTATTGAAAGTCTGGTTAAGGGAGTCAAGAAAATGCTCCTTAAGGGCAATTCCGGTCAGGATTGAAGTAAACGATTTGGTGCATGATTGAATATTTTCAATCCTGTAAGCATCATTCGGGTCATGGGGATATGATTCGGCCACTATTTTCCCGTTCCTTAAAACCAGGAGGCTTCTGGCCATTACAAATCGTTCATTATTGTAGATCAACTGGTAAGCAATATCCAGAAAATCCTCATTCATATTTTCCTTAGCAGGAGTTGATATCTGCCAGCCATCAGCAATTGCCAGAGGCTGAAATCCGTTATATGGCAGCTTTAATGATTCGTCTTTCAGACAGGACTGCATAATAAGGGATAAGATTCCCGATAATACGACAATTGACATTTTTGTTTTCATAGCATAATTTTTATTCCGAACATGTTAGTTATTTGAAAAATGGGTTGGTCATCATTACCCGAAATGCGGATAATATTCATGTTAAAAGTAATCGCCTCCCTTTTAGTTACAAAAACCGGGAAACGGTACTCAGTTTTAAAATTTATCTGAATTACCTTATCCATTAGTCCCGGTTCAATATTACTGTTAAGGGCTTTAAAAATTCCACCGAAAGATGAATCGTCCATTTTAAACGGACGTATTTGTTCAGGGCGGCTGAATAAACTAAAAAGGGAAAAATTTAAGGACGTAAACCATTCACTTTCATTTCGGAGCGAGAAGGAGAAAAAATTAGAGGAACCAAAAGAAAGATAATCTGCCCAGTAGCCGTGACTGTCATCCCAGTTAGGGAACATCATGAATGAGTAAGACAGTGATGCCAGCGGACCTGAATAGTACCGGAAGTTGTTTTTCTGAAAAATCAGAAAGTTATAAGAGTAATTAACACCAAGATTTAGGTTACCGCTTTTCGGCATCTCCTCCAGTCTGGTTTTTATACGGCTGTAGGTTAAAAAGAAATTAAACTGGCGTAAACCTCTCTTTATCTTTTCAGTTTCAAAGGATAATTCTGTATTTAATCCTTTGTGAACAAGGGGAAGAAGATTCATCTCCCTGATCTGGTTTAGCCCGACCTGAATATTGACTGAATAAGTTTTATGATGATTGGATGATGATTCCGAATCCTGTCCTTCAGTCGGGCTGCCAGTCAGAATAAGAATAACAATCAACAAAATTTTGGTTTTCATTTTTTATAAGTTTTTGGAAGACAAAAGCAATTCTTTTATGATTTAACCTTCTTTTCCTTGCCAAACTTCAGCCCGATATTGAAATTTATTCCGCTCAAATCTTTATTGGTCACATGGGTAATTGATATATTCTCATCATTTTCGTTAAGCCCCGAAACATACCTGTAACTTATTCCTGCTACCAGTGTTAGCCTCTTGCTGAGGTTTAATTCAATGTTCACCCCCGGTTCCATAACAAAGAAATGAGCACCGGAAATATTCCAGAAATTATCAAGAAGTCCTGATTTGGGATTCTCATAATCTTTTGTGGATCCATATGCCAGCATCAACTGGCCACTTAAATGCAGAAGATTTTCAGGCTTGTATATAAACTGCCCTATACCTCCGAAATACCCGTAGTTAACCCTTGGGTGCCCAAGGTTAACCCCGCCGGAAATACCCAGAAGGAAAGAACGGTTTATCAGAACACCTCCGTAAAATCCGACAAGAGTTCCAATGTCTCCCTGAATGGAATTGAGTTTAACCTCAGGGGTCCACATCTCACTGACTTTAACATTTGACTTGAACAAAGTCTGAGTAGAGTCCTGTTCCTGGGCAAATAATGCTGATGAAGTGAACATCAAAGTGGCAACCAAAACGAAATTCATTCCGTTTAAGTACTTTTTCTGATTTTTGATTCTTGTTTTCATGATTTTTTTAATTAAAGTTCATAATTTATAATCTTGATAATAAATGTTATACATATACATTCTGAAGTGATTTTTTACAATTTCTTTTAATCAGTCGTTTTTAAGGTGTATATCAACCAGCCGAAAGAAATAATAAACAGGAGTCTTTGCCAGATGCCTGCTGTCTGTTCGGCTTCAGAGGAAAGAAGGGATAATAACACGGCTGATATTCCTGCAAATAAAGCCAATGATCTGGCAGCCTGCTTCTTAAGTGTCAGGGCTGTCGAAAAAGCCAAAATAACAAAAGCTATCCAGGTGATACAGGAAAAATACTTATGCCATCCATCTTCACTAATATTATAGGGGATCTCAGGATTAACAGGAGCATGATTAAAGAGGGCCGAAAGCACAATGGAGACCGCAAAAAGTATGATAATGACACGGATAAAAACACTGCCTTTAAAGCATCCCCAGACTGAAATAACTGAGCTTAAAGCAAGGGCAACAAGTATTGAATTAATTATCCAGGCACCGGCTGAATTTTGTGCTCCCAGCTCGCTTATTGTATTTCTGATAATTGAATGATCAGGTCCCAGAAAAAGCGGAAGGATAAACATTGCCAGAAGCATTATGATACAGGCTGTTGTAAGTAAATTATATTTTGCCTCTTTTTTCATTTCAACTAGTTTTCGATCATTGGATATTGTACATCATAATTACATTGATCTCACGCTGATATTGACATTTCATTTTTTACTATTACCGGCTCAATTACATGGCTGATTTCAGTAACTTTCTTTGTTTTTTCAAGTTTCTTCATACCGAATATGATCCGGAACAGATTGAAGGGCCTTATTAAGAACCAGTATATTGAGACTGAAAGAGTAAAAGAAGAAAACATAACAAGGATCACTTTCCAGATAACTGCTATATCGAGATGAATGGTAAAAAATCCCATAACCACTATTACAGGCTGATGCAGCAGATAGAAAGGATAAATAGCTTCATTGGCATGTTTCCTAAGCGGAGAGTTCCTGTTAAAATATTGTTTTGCAAATCCTATTGCTGTCATGGCACATGACCAGGCAAGGAAAATTGAGGATACATCCCGGATAATCTCCCCTGAATCCACCGATTTAGCTATGCCGGGAACATTAAACATTACAATAGTTGCTGCAATGGCCTCTGCCAGGTATAATAACCTGTATTTGCGCATAGCTTCTGTAATATTCCTGACAGGTAATAATATAAAACCTGCCAAAAAGAAAATGATATAGTATGTAAATGAAGCCCAGTCGTTTACAAGATCATTGGTTTCGGTTTCAAAAAACTGACGAAGAAGTATCTGTGAGAGCAACAATGGAATAATGAAAATATTCAGTGCTAAAGGTTTTATAACGATTTTTTCTAACCGGGCTGTAATCCTTTGAAATGTTTTACCCCGGAGGAAATTAAGGAATGGTGAGATGAACAGAGATATCACAAACAGGTATGCTATGAACCAAAGATGGTGCCAGCTGAAATTACCATCGGGATAGATACCATCGAACATATGGGAATAGAATTCAGGTAATGAGCTGTACAGATCTATCTTTTCAATATATACCTGGACTGGGACGAGCGTAAATATCCCGACTGCCAGGGGAATTACCAGCCTTTTAAACCGCTCAGACAGATATTGACCCGGGGTTCTTTTTCCAAGAGCAAAATATGTACCTGCACCTGAAAGCATAAATAATAACGGCATTCTCCAATAATGCAGGAAAGTCATCACCTGACGAAGCAGACCGCCATATTGCTGATCATTCTTTATATGCCATGGCCAGGTATTGAAGATCATCCCTATATGAAAAAGAAATACGCTGATTATGAGAAGGATTCTTAGCCAGTCGACATAATACTGACGCTCTGTTTTCTGATCTGTCATTGTTGTCATTATTGCCAGTTTTGGTTTTTCATGACAAACATAAAATACCCGGATCAGTCAGAACGAATCAGCCTATCGGAACGATGTATGAGCCTATCGGATTAAACGGAATTGCAGAATAAATGTCTGGCTATGTATCAGATAACAAGAATGTTACTGATTGCTTAATGATTTTCTGTATTCTGAAGGTGTTTTCAGGGTATACTTCTTAAAAGCGATATTGAAGGATGATTTAGAATTATAA
Organism: uncultured Bacteroidales bacterium; assembly: GCA_963701745.1. Taxonomy (GTDB): domain Bacteria; phylum Bacteroidota; class Bacteroidia; order Bacteroidales; family VadinHA17; genus LD21. The sequence continues at coordinate 353,944 of CAVPBE010000003.1, forward strand.
CCGACCAGTTCTGCTAGTTCATCCACCGTGATTTTTGCATTTTTATCCTCACGGATCAGTTTTTTGGCATGTTCTACCCTGTAAAATGCCAGTAATTCAAAGAAGTTCTTATTTAGTTTTTCGTTTATTACCTGTGAAACATGATGGGTGGATTCATTTATCAGTTTTGATAACCCGGATAATGAAGCGAGATTGTTAGTGAAATAGTTCTTTTGCTCCATCTCCTTATTGATTTTAGTAAGGATCAATTCTTTATCTTCTTCAGAAAGAGATGATTTCTGATATTTCGATGAAGGGAAAGACAAAAATGAGCCTGGTTTGTCAAAAAAATCAGATCTGTTAAGGATCTGGTAACTTGTGGCATAGATCATAAAAGATACATAAGAAGCAACCAGATACCCACCTAAATCGCTCCTCATGCCAAAGTATAATTTGGTAATAATAAGCATGGCAACCATAATAAGGAAGTGCACAGTAGTATTCCGCGGGATAGTGAGTACTTCGTTGTCTGTCTTAAAGAGAGATTGGTTCAGAGATCGGAATTTATTAAGCAAAATTAATATCGCAGCACTAAAATAGGATACAAGCTGAATTATTGTAAGCTGATTTACATATCTCCTGATTCCTAAAGGATCATCTGGTATTGATGTTTGAACCTCAAGATATCCCCAGTCAGGGTGTTTGGTTTCGATATAGGAGTTGTACTTCATCTCATCAGGCTGGATAAATGCAAAAACCAGATACAACAACCAGAAAAAAAATGGAATAAAATGGATTATTGCTCTTTTCCTTTCTTCCGGATCCAGGCTGCTTCTGATATAAAGGTAAAAAAGGGGACCTATAGCAAAATTCAATGGTTCGCTGAAATTTGTCAAAGACAATACTTTAACAATATATCCGGTGTTGTTCAGCCATTCTTCAAATATTACGAGAGATAAGGATAGCAGTAGCAATCCCTGATAAAGATTGGCTTTCCTGTTATTCTCTACATTTTTTATAAAAAACCATGATAGCAGAAATCCCTGGAAGACACCAAGAAAAATAAATACATCAAATACCCCTACGTGAATATCAGTTCTCATTTTTATACAACCCGAAGGTTTATTCAGTTTCTTTATCTTATAACCAAAATTATATATTAGCTATCAATAAGTCAATTTATTTATGTCTGAATTTGACAAGTATTGAAGATATTACAGCCCGGATAATAGTGTTCAAAGCTGAATTGCAATTTTAAAATTGACTTTGGAGGGGAATCTGATCACTAATTTTATTTAAGTTCGCGGATAATCGACTCTTAACCTTGGCAGAAGGACTTTTTGATTACAACCTTTGGGGATTGTTCTTAGCCAGCTTCCTGGCAGCTACTGTTGTACCATTCAGTTCCGAGGCATTGCTTACTTTTCTGATCGTTAATGGAACAGATGCCTATACTGCCGTTATGGTGGCCACAGCCGGAAACTGGCTTGGAGGGATGAGCAGCTATGCTATTGGGTATCTGGGTAAATGGGAGTGGATTGAAAAATACCTGCGGATAAAACGTGAAACAATTGAGAAGTGGCATAACCGCCTTTATAAAAGAGGAGCAATTTTTGCTTTTCTGTGCTGGGTTCCCGGAGTAGGAGATATCTTTGCTGTCGGGCTTGGCCTGTTACGCTCCAATATCCCGATCACTGCCATTGCCATGCTGGCCGGAAAATTTTTACGTTATGTGATCTGGGGATGGCTGACCGGGCTGGTATTCTGATACAAGAAACAGGCTATTTTTTTCGAAAAGACAGGATTTTCCAGAAGATGATTCCAAGAAGCAAAGGAATCCCAACAGCCAGGGCATGTTCTAAAAAAGTCAAGTATTCTTTGTTTTCCAGAATAGCATAAGTTACCTGTGTCAGGCCAAATATTGAAAGAGCAAACAGGATCATATTAAGCTTTTTATCATATTGCTTTTCAATCTCTTCATGCCTCTCAACCTCATCTTCATGAAACTGGCGCTGTAAATTATTCAGTTCATGCAATTCATCTTTTAATTCATTCTGAAGATCATTTATCTGAAGATTATGTATTATCAGATCATAGTAATCATTATGCTGATGATAAACCGACACTTTTGAAAACAGTGCTTTTAATGTTATGCTGGTATATCTTCTCAGATACTCTTTCACTTTCTGATGATCATCCGGATCAATATCAGATACCTCTTTCATCAGTTGAAGAAATATGGACCTTTGTAAAAAACCAAGAACAGTCAGCCACAGAGTTTTAGGAAACGAATTGAAATAGAAAGTCTTTATAAATTCAGGGTCTGAAGAACCGGGATTATTAAGCACTACCGCACCCTCAAGGCTCGAAGCATAATAGATTTGTTCAAAAGGGTGAATAAGTTCCCGCTCTGCCTGAAGAATATCAGGGGGAGGGGTATAATCAAAATCATAAACTTTTCTAAGAAAGAACAGAGCACGGTGAATAATTTCCTTGTCACTGATGCCCTCTAATGGTCGAACATAGCAGACAGGAGATAAATGGAAATGATCGAAAAATTCAACTTTATGCCTGGTATTCAGACCATTAAGCAGGTAATTGATCAACTGTCTGGGTCGCCAGCCCGTAAGTTCAATGTTCCCCGGATCATCTTTGCCGAACAAATCAGGGCCTTTACCCATTATTAGCTGGCTGGCCTTGTTTCTTTCTTCCGGTTTCTCATTCTGTGAAATGAAAAATGCTTCATCATGCCGGTTAAATAACCGAAGCAGATAATTCATCTTAATAAAATCGGCCAGATCAGGCTGATATTCATCTTTCACTGATTTAACCAACTCAACACTAAAGAGCAGGATAGCAACGGTGGTAAAGGGATGAAAAATTATCCTGAAGGCTCCCGGATCAAAATACACAGGAAATTTCAACGCGTTTTTTGCCTTCTGGTGATTGTCGAAAGACTTATTGCTCAACCAGTAAGTCTTATTATTGAACATTTTCGCTGGGAGAGCTTCTCTGTCCAGTTTCAGAATAAGGCAGGCAGATTTATCAGGTTCTTTTACCCTGGAATTTTTGGCAAAAAACTCTTTGACATGCTCAAGAAGAAAATCAAGTTTTGGGATATCCTCATCTGTTTTAATCCAGATTTCGTTTTCTATATTGACGATATGGGAAGTCCACCCTGAACCCAGACGAAAAGGTAGCATAAGATGGATAATTCCTTTTTCCAGCTTAATCGCATTCATTGGAATATAGATTTTTGTTAAGATAGGAATTTGTTAACTATTAACCAGTTTCCAACACAATTTTGTATATTCTCCTGCTTAAGTGTCCGATTAAAAGTATGAGATTCTGGGTTAAGCCGCATACTTGAATCAGACATTAAAGATATTTAAGTATGCAAATTAATTTGACAATTAATAGTATAACTAATAATTGTACACTTGTAAGTTCTGCTTCGGTTAATACTCTGAGCATCACCTCAGATCTTTCAGGAGTACCTGTTCATTCAAAAAGGCAATACATTGACAAGGGGTTGATTATCCCATTCAGGAAAGAATCAGGAAGGAACTTATTTTCTAAAGTAGATATCCAGAGGTTGGAGTATATCCATAAATTACTGAATGAAGATGGCTTAAACATTGCTGGAATTAGGGCTTTGCTTGCTCTTATTCCTTGTTGGGCCATCAGGCGATACTCTAATAAGGAGCGTGAGAAATGCGAAGTTTATCGAATACTTGAGAACTTCCCTGGCGTAAAATCATTCCTTTAAGAAATTGTCCCCTAAAATGTATTTGATAATTAAAGACTGGTTATTAAGTTAGAAAGCCCGGGTGTTGAATTATTGTAAGTGCCGGTTTTGATGATCGCAATAAGTCTTTCAAATTAAGATCTGTTTAAAATCTTAACATCGGGCATGCCTATTACTCCTCCCATATCCATGGCGGCTTTCAATTCAGGATTTGCCATAAAAGCTCTAATCGCCTCCACGCTGGGAGCTTCGCCAATAATGGTTATCTTGTTTGCATTATCAACTGAATGATATACGCCTGTACTTTTGAAGCCTGCTTTTAAACGATTTACTTCATCAGCATCAAAAACTTTTCTCCAATCGGAATAGTTTTTGCATTCATGAGAAATAATTACTGTTACCATTTATTGATTTATTACTTTCCTACTCGTGTGGCTTTTCGGTTCCGCCCCGTTATTAATTGGTTTCTGGTCTCCTTTATTATAACAATTTAAAATAGAATATGTTTGTTGGGAATAAGAACTATTTCCCGACAACAAATTCAAACAAATTAAATTGAACACCAAAATCCGGAATTGACATGCATTGCTTTGCTATAAAATTCAGTGATATCAGACCAGATTATAATGGTCAAAAAGAGCAGATTAACATATTGGCATAACTACAATTGTCAGGTATAATTATTATGATTCCCCGCTGTTTTTCCGGGGTAATCATTTCTTTAGGCTATCAATCATTCTTTTAATACCTTCTTTTGGCGATGTGGCTGTCATGCCAAAACGCTTTTCAAATTTGCTGCTGTCGAAAATATAATCCTGGTCATTCTGATATAGCATCTCCGGGAATTCCCTCATTATTGGAACAAAGAGTCCCAGAACATTCAACATCCAGACCGGAACTTTCTGAACCTTTGCTTCTGTATTAATTTCTTTTGCGATCAGTTCTATCCAGTCAAGAGTTGTAAGTCTTTCCTTGGTGGTCAGCACGTGCCATTCCTGATCATAAGCATCCGGAGTATTTCCCAATATTGCAGTTGCTTTCGCAGCATCGGGAGTAAATGTATAAGTGTGTATTTTGCCAGGATCCCCCATTACCTGGGCTTTCTTTCCTTTCATTAGATTATCGGCAACCATAATAGACAGAGAGCTATTTTTGTTTTCAGGTCCGTAAAAATCTGCCGATCGGGCTATAAGCGCTGTAAGATTTCTTTTTTCTACTTCACTGATTATCATTTCCCTTATTATCTTTCTTACATTCCCCTTCCCGCTTGGGGGGAGAATTGTTGCTTCTTCTGTCATAAAAGGAACAGAATTCTTACTATATGCGTACATGTTATCGAAGAAAACAAGCCGGACATTGTGTTTTTTACATGAACTGATAACCTCCTGCATGAATGGAGGCCATGTTTTCTGCCAGATTTTAAGGTTATACACAAATCCGATGGTTACATATACCACTTCGCTGCCGGCAATTGCTTTTTCAATCTGTTTTAAGTCACTGACATCCGCTGGGAAAAGTTCGTCTGTGTCATTAACCTTTTGAGGATGCCTGCTTACAAGTCGAATCTGGCTTGTATACTTACTTAACTCCCTTGCCAAAGGGACTCCTATACTACCTCCTGAACCTAAAATTGTTTGTACCATTTTGTCATTTAATTTTATCACTGAAGATGAACATTGTTTTTTCCATTATTGTCGCGTTGGCCAATCAATTTTACTTCTCATCCGGTACCTCCCTGAAAACTTCCCGACAATTATCAAATGCGGCCATCCGAAACCGGTATTGATCACCTGCTTTACCAGTTAAACAATAAATGGTATAAATTGTTTAGTAATCAAAGTTATACAAGATGGAAGAGCATATTGTCAGAATCCTCGATATCGGACAGGTGACCCATGATGTTAAAAGATTCCTGGTTGAAAAACCGGAAGGATATTCATTTGTTCCTGGTCAGGCTACAGAGGTATCGATAAATACTCCTGAATTAAAGGATGAAAAACGACCTTTCACATTTACATGTTTAAACAGAGAGCCCTACCTTGAATTTACAATAAAAATCTATCCTTCTCATAACGGAGTTACGAATGAGCTTGGGAAACTTAAACCTGGGACTGAACTGATAATAAGAGACGTGTGGGGAGCTATTTCCTATAAGGGCAAAGGTGTTTTTATTGCAGGTGGTGCAGGAATAACTCCTTTTATTTCCATTTTCAGGTATCTCCATGCGAAGGATGAGATCTCCGGCAACAGTCTGATCTTTGCCAATAAAACAAAAGCCGATATAATACTTGAGAATGAATTGAGAGATATGCTGGGTGATGCATTTATAAATATTTTGTCTGATGAAAAGGATAATAGTTATTTGCATGGGATGATTACTGAAAATTTTCTTAAAGACAATATTGGTGATAGCAGGAATTTTTATTTATGTGGCCCTCCACCTATGATGGATGCTGTAAAAAAACAGCTGGCAGGTCTTGGAGTCGGAGAAAATTCAATCACTTTGGAATTGTAGCTAAGAACCGAGTCCATCTTAGGTGGACGAGCTCACCGAAAGTAATCTTATTTTATTTTTATTAAATTAGTCGCATAGCAGCGATTTTAAATCAATAAAAATGAAAAAGTATTTTATTATTCTGGGATCCCTTGAGGCTTTTACAGCGCTTGGGGCAATACCAGCAGGATTAGGATATCTTCTGGATACCACAGGAAAGGGAATGGGAGTAACCACAGATTTGCTTGCAAATTCACCACTGAATTCTTACCTGCTGCCGGGATTGTTCCTTTTTTTTGTTAACGGAATTGCCAATGCTCTGGGTGCTTATCTGTCATTTACCAAAAAAAACCTTGCCGGTCCGGTAGGTTTAACATTGGGAGTATTGCTGGGCATCTGGATAATTATTCAGGTTTCGTGGATAACCCTGTCAAGTATTTTACAGCCATTGTTTCTGATTATCGGAGCCGCAGATATATTCCTTGGCTGGAAGATCCTGAAATACAAGTCGAATGTTGCTTAATTTTTTATACATTTAAGTATGGAAAACCAGCTTCCGGAGATAAAAACGAAGATTCAGATTCAAAAACCTGCAGCGGAAGTCTTTGAAGCCATTGTGGACCCGGAAAAAATGTCTAATTATTTTATCTCAAAGGGCAGTGGCAGAATGGAACGCTCAGATAAATAAACCAATAAAAAAAAGTTATGATCAGGAGAAGTTTATTCATGAGTTTGATTTTGTCAGTTATCCTTTGTCAATTAACTATGGCTCAGTCAAACACAACAAGAATCCGTCACATGGTTGTTTTTAAACTTAAACATCCTGGAGGTTCTGCCGGGGAACAGAATTTCTTAAATGCCATAAGAAAACTTTCAGCAATACCTGGTGTGGAGAAATTTGAATGCATGAAACAGATCAGCAAAAAGAATAAATATGATTTTGGATTGTCAATGGAGTTTGCTGATCAGAAAGCTTATGATCAATATAATAATCATCCCGATCATGTTGCCTTTGTTCAAAACCGATGGCTTAAAGAAGTGGACGATTTCCTTGAAATTGATTTCAAGTTACTGGAATAATCATAACCAATAAGCTGTAATTAAGTCAGAATCTTGATTACCAGGTCTGGTTCAATTTTAAAGCCTGAATGACTGACCACATTCTTCAGCCGGACAGATTAACCTTAGATAATTAGTGTTTCTCGGAGATGAAATTCAAACAAAAATATGGCAGTACAGCTTTGATAGCTGGTGCTTCAGAAGGAATTGGAGCTGCATTTGCAACCCGTCTGGCAGCAGAAGGGATGGACCTTGTACTAATAGCGCGTCGCCTTGAACCTTTACAGCAACTGGCTGATGAATTGGAATTAAGATACAAAGTTGATGTATTGTGCATACAATGTAATCTTGGTGACATTAATGCTTCCCGGCAAATACTGGAAGAATTGAATGACCGGGAAATAAATTTGCTGGTATACAATGCCGCACTATCATATATTGGTCCGTTTACTAAAAATTCATTGGAGAACCATTCTCAGGCAGCCCAGGTAAATATGATAGCTCCTCTTAATCTGGTCCATTTGTTTGGAGAAAAGATGCTCGCAAAAGGGAAAGGAGCTGTTATTTTAATGACCTCTTTAGCTGGGTTTCAGGGAAGTGGATATTTATCTGTTTACGCAGCGACAAAAGCTTTTAACCGTATATTGGGAGAAAGTCTCTGGTATGAGTGGAAGGAAAGTGGCGTTGATGTTATAGCTTGCTGTGCTGGTGCTACGGCAACACCCGGTTTTAAAAATACAAATCCTGAAAATCCTGGCTTTTTTGCTCCCCCGATTCAGGCTCCGGAAGAAGTGGCAGATGAATGTCTTAAGATGTTAGGCAAACAGCCATCTTATATAACAGGTAGAGGAAACAGAATAGCCTCTTTTATAATGCAAAAGATCCTTTCGCGAAAGATGGCTATTAATATTATGGGAGATAATACCCGGAAAATGTACCGTTTATAGATTCCACATCTCTTTCACCATTTTCATTGTTTAATAGACAAAGGGAATTATCCGGTAGGGCACTTTTTTAACATATGTTCTCCATAGTTCTCCGTATTTGAGCGAACACCTTTTATTGTCATCTCTCTGACGAAAAAATAACAAAACAACATAGTATAATGGATATAACCAGGGCCAGATTAATGCAGGATGCCCGGTACAGAGTATGATACCAGTAGCCATTAATATTTCACCTAAATAATTTATATGCCTGCTTATTCCCCAGAATCCATTTACCAGCAGAGTCTTATTGCCATCAGTAATCGCTTCGGGAACTATCCCAAGGAATGCTTTCCCGGGATTTCTTTTGAAAAAATACTTCTGCATATTGGCACCACGGGCTAAAATCCACCCGGAAAAGAAAATAAGAACAAATATTACTAATAACCAGACAGGAGTCTGAGGGTCAGGCAAGTCTACAGTAGCCCATAAAAAGATAGAATAAAAGTATGGGTAAAAAACCATACATCCCCAACATAACTTGAATCCAATTCTTTCTGCAAACAGATCATAGGTAAAAAGATGGACTTCTTCGAAAATGAGATAATCAAGGACGAAGTAAAGAATTAATACAGTTGACAATAGAATTCCTGTTGAAGCCTGCTCTCCGTATAAAATATAATGGTGAGCCGTGAAGCTTAGTGCATTCAGTCCTAACAGAGACGCACCTATCAGATACAACCACATTTTTGCATCGACTCTTCCACCCCAAAGTTGAAGATTTTCTATTCTGCCCAGAAAAAGATCTGCAAGCAATGATTTTCGTACCAGGGGATAACTCAGTACAATGCCAACAGTAAAAACAGTACCAGGAATAAATGCTCCAGCTAACGCATACCATCGATGATTGTACAGATAATCAAAGGGGACTATATCAAGATATCCCAATAAAAACCATACTATAAATAAAATGAAAAACACGGTAAAACCATTAAGATGGTATCTCATCTTTTCTGCGGAATTTTGTTTTGTTATATATCCGGAAACCCATCTGCCTGGCAATAATGCATTTAAAGCAAATATTACCGCATAAATAATAATTGGTGTGAAAAACCCAGTTATTTTATCCATTGTAAAATGTTATGACATAAAATTAGTATAAAACCCGATCAGTCACCATACCAGTGAACAATAGTGGAGACGGATTGTTATTATACCAGTCTTTCAAAACAGTCGTATTGAGATATAAGTTATTATCATTTGCAGGTATTAATAGATAATTAACAAAATGAAAACAATTGGTATTCTCCTGTTCATGTTTGTTGGCATTCAGGCCAACGCATTACCGAAATCTCCGGTACAGGTAACTGATTCGGGAACAGCTCTTGAAGCTCCCGGAAGCGGAATAATTCTAAATGACTGGATTTCAATGCTTCTGAAAACAATCGGAACTTATCAAATTCCAACTCATCATATTCGTCAGCAAGCATATATAGGTGTTGCCATGTATGAATCAATTGTAGCAGGGGATAAAAATTACAGGTCGCTTGCGGGTCAGCTGAACGGTTTTCAAAAACCTGCAGAACTTCCAGCGACTGACAACATTTGCTGGGCTGCCAGTGCCAATGCTGCCATAGCTGAAATGTTCCGGTTTTTCTACCCTCAGAATCCGGCAGATATTATGAGGTTTGACTCTCTTAAAAATGCAATCAGAAAGCAGTTGCTCGCTGAGAGTAACAGTGAGGCCTCTGTTGCTCTGGGTGAAAAATACGGGTCACAGATAGCCCTTGCAGTAATTGGATGGAGCAGGACTGACGGTGATGATAAGGTGAACGTAGCATATAGTGTGCCTAAAGGAGCAGGTTTATGGGAACCTACACCACCGAGGTTTATTCCTCCGATTCAGCCCTATCTTGGGAATGAGCGGACCTTTGTAAAGGGGAGCACAGATAAAACAATGCCTCCTCCTCCTCCGGTTTTTTCAACAGATAGTCAGTCGGCTTTTTATAAAATGAACGAGGAAGTATACCTTACCTCTCAACAACTTGATGGGGATAAAAGAGCTACCGCTCTTTTCTGGGATGATTTTCCCGACGGTAAAACACTTACAGGAGGAGGGCACTGGGCTTCCATTCTGAAAAGCGTCATGACCGACATGAATGTTTCCTTGATTAAAGGCGCCAGTCTGTATGCCGGATTGTTCATCACCGAGAATGATGCAATGGTAGGATGTTTCAAGGCCAAGTATACCTATAATCAGTTGCGGCCTGTGACTTACATTCAGAAGCAGATGAATCATCCCGGCTGGAATTCATTAATTGTTACTCCACCTCATCCGGAATACCCGGCGGCCCACGCCACAGTCTCAATGGCCGGTGCCACTATTCTGACAAGGATGCTGGGTGATAATGTATCCTTTACTGATAATACCTATGCGTACCGTGGATACAAAGCACATCATTTTAATAGCTTTAAGGAGGCCGGAAGGGAAGCAGGAATGTCGAGGCTATACGGAGGGATCCACTACAGATTATCTGTTGAAGCCGGTTTTACCCAGGGTGAAAAAATAGCGGATAATATTGGCAGAAAGCTGGTTTTCAAAAATTAAAGGAGGAAACTCAGATAATTCTAAGTACACCCTTTGGGCCGGAGTATCAGACGGAGAGATTGATCGTAAGTGAAATATCTCCATGCCCAGTTTATGAATATCATAAACTTATTCCTTACACCAATTATGCTCATAAGGTGAATAAACATCCATACAAACCAGGCAAATACACCTTGAAAACGTGCATATGGAAGTTCGACTACTGCCTGGTTTTTCCCCACTGTTGCCATTGTTCCAAGATCTTTATAGTGGAATTCTTTCAGAGGTTTGTTTCCGGTTATACTCTTCAGATTCTCAGATAGTATTTTAGCCTGTTGTATGGCAACCTGCGCGACCTGAGGATGTCCTGAAGGATATTTTTCTTCTGCCATTAATGAAATGTCACCGATTGCGAATATGTTCTCATATCCCTTTATCCTGTTGATCTTGTCGACATTCAGGCGGCCGCCTTTACCATAGTTTTCCTGAGAAAAACCTTTTATTTTGTTTCCTGCAATGCCAGCAGTCCAGAGAATTAGTCCGGTTTTTATTTTTTCACCAGTGCTTGTTGTAACACTTTCATTATCACAATCCACGGCAAAAGTACCAGTTAAAATCCTTACGCCAAACTTCTTAAGAAATTGACTGGCTTTTTCCGATGATTCAGGCGACATTGCATTTAGCAGCCGGTCATTACCTTCAATCAGATGGATATTCACCATTTTGTCTTTCAGTTCAGGATAATCCTTGTGAATTACAAACCTATTCATTTCAGCCAGAGCCCCTGCAATTTCGACTCCGGATGGTCCTCCTCCTATTATCACAATATTCAGCAACCTCTCCTGCTCAGCTTTATCCATTGTAGCAACTGCATTCTCAAAATTCATTAGAATAGTGTTCCTTAAATCGAGAGCTTCAGCAATGGATTTCATTCCTTTAGAATATTTCTGCATTTTATCGGACCCAAAAAACGAGTTTGTTGCTCCGTGCGCAAGCACAAGGTAATCGTACTTTAAGTTACCGATTGAAGTTATCAGCTGATTATCTGATACTTTAACCTCCTTTACTTCTGCCTTGCGGATATAGAAATCATTATATTTCTGAAATATTTTGCGTATCGGGAAAGTAATTGAATCTGCATCCAGACCGGCTGATGCTATCTGGTAAAACAGAGGCTGAAACTGGTGGTAATTATGTTTATCAATAATGACAACCTGGTACCGTGAACCCCTCAGCTTCTTTGCCAGGGTCAGTCCCCCAAAGCCGCAACCAACAATCACTACTCTTTTTTTATCTGTTGCCGGAATATTTATCATTCAGGGTTACTAATAGAATGTTATCTTTTAAACTTTAGTTGCTGGTTACTTGTTGCTAGTTGCTTGTTAACCAACAACAAACATTTTGTAACACATTATATAATCCATTTCACCTGCAAAATATTTCACATTATTTTGAGCTAGACCGGAATCTACAACCTAAATTCCGAAACTCATATCTTTAATAACCTCAAAGATAATACTTGCAAAGCCTGTTATGACTATACCCGCGATACAAATCCCGAGAGCCAGGCGTGTAGGGAAATCGCTCCTGAATTTTTCGATCGGATAATCACTTTTATTAATAAACATTGCCTTCACCACAATAAGATAATAGTACAATGAAATAATTGTATTTAATAAAGCAATTGTTACGAGAAGGTAGAAACCTTTCTCAGCAGCAGCTGTAAAGAGGAAAAACTTGCCGAAGAATCCGGCAAAGGGTGGAATTCCGGCCAGAGAGAAAAGCCCCAGAAGCATAATAAGGCTTAAACCTGGATTAGTCTGGTAAAGTCCGTTATACTCATCAATATTTTCTTTTCCTCTGGCATTTGATATAGCTGCAACAACTCCAAATACTGCAAGGTTTGAGAAAATATATACAAGAATATAATATATCACCGATGCCATTCCCAGCTGATTGCCTCCGATAAATCCCAGCAGGATGTATCCTGCCTGCGAAATAGATGAGAATGCAAGAAATCTTTTAAGATTCTGCTGGCGGATTGCAAACAGGTTACCGATAGTCATTGTAAGTACTGCAGAAATATAGATTATTTTTTGCCAGGTCGCAATAATTACAGGGAATACAGTAAACAGCATTATGATTAAAATGAATATTGCAGCACCCTTTGAAATAACTGACAGATATGATGTTATATTAACCGGTGCGCCTTCATATACATCTGCAGTCCAGAGATGGAACGGTACAATTGATATCTTGAATGCCATTCCGGCAAAGAAGAAAATAAATCCGAGTATCTGAAGGTTCTTGCTTTCAAACAGCTGTGCCACTTCATTGAAATAGAGAGTTCCCGTTGTGCCATAGATCAATGCCAGGCCGTAAAGAAGTACCCCTGATGAAAGTGATGAGATAAGAATAAGCTTGATACCGGCTTCAGCTGATTTGTTGTTGTATCTGTCATAAGCTGCAAGAGCAGCGATTGGTATCGTGGCCAGTTCAAGACCGAGATAGAACATAAGAAAATGACCAGCTGAAATCATGAAATTCATTCCGACAAGTGTCGAAATCACGAGTATAAAATACTCGCTTACCTTATCTTTATTTTCTTCTTTATTGAGCCAGTTAACCGATTGAATTAATACAAGCAAAGCTCCTATATTAAGGATGTTTTTCATTACCAGTCTTGTATTGTTCACCTCATACATACCGCCAAAGAGATTCCCTGCCGGCGATGGAAGGAATCCGGCTATCGTAATCACCGCAAACAGTGTTATTGAAAACAAACTGACAGATTTCCTGCTTTTGGAACCTGCAAAAATTTCAGCTGTCAGGATCAGCAACGCTGCAACAGCCAAAAGCAATTCATGCCGCATTAATCCAAAGTTTTCGAGACTCATATTATTGTTTTGTACGATATTATTGTTTGTAATTCATTCCCGGTTTTTGTCATTGTAAGTATCCTAAAATGGATTCAATGCAAGTATTTTACTTATTATTGGCTGCAGGCTGACTCCGATCATTGAGGAAAGCAGGAAAGGAGCCATACCGATAAACACAATAAAACTTATAAGAGTCACTGTCGATACCTTCTCATACCACCTGGCATCGGTAAGATGTTCGTAATGATCATTTGTAACAGGGCCAAGCAGTAGTATTGCAATTACTCTTAGAATATATACGGCCGTTATAACAATTGAAGTAACTGCAATAATTGTCATAATCCTGTAAAACAGATCCGGATGCTGGAATGCCCCGACAAAGATTGTCATTTCAGCAACAAATCCGCTGAAGCCCGGAAGTCCCAGGGATGCCAGACCGGCAATCACATAACAGACTGACAGGAAGGGTATAACTTTCATCAGTCCGCCCATTTCATTTATCAGCCTTGTATGAGTGCGGCCATAAATCATTCCTATAAGGGCAAAGAATAAGGCTGTCATAAGTCCGTGAGAGATCATCTGGATTATTGCCCCGTTCATTGCCGTCTTGTTCATCATCAGGATCGCAAAAAGTACCAGTCCGCAATGGCTCACTGAAGAATAAGCATTAATGTACTTGAGATCCTTCTGGACTATAGCGCTGAATGCACCGTAAACAACACTTATAGTTGTCAGTATGATGAATATCCAGGAGAGTTCATGGGCAGCCTCGGGCATCAGAAAAATTGCTACCCTGAAACACCCATAGCCCCCAAGTTTCATCAGCACTCCTGCATGAAGCATTGAAACGGCAGTCGGAGCTGATGAATGACCGTCGGGCGACCATGTATGAAACGGGAATAATGCCCCAAGCACACCAAAACCTACAAATGTCAGCGGGAAAAATATATACTGGGCCTGAATAGGGATCTTGATTTTGGATATCTCAAGTATATTAAAGGAGGTTTGTCCGCCATCAGGGGCAGAGTTAAAATGAATCCCAAGAATCCCGACAAGCAGCAGGGCGGAAGCTCCCATAAGCATCAGGGTCAACTTCATGGCTGAATACTCCTTCGGACCGCTTCCCCAGATCCCGATCAGAAGATACATCGGGATGACTGCAAGCTCATAGAAAAGGAACATTGTAAACAGGTCGATCGAAATAAAGAAACCGAAAACACCTGTCGCAAGAAGTATCAGCGAAATAAAGAATTCTTTTGTAAGAAAATCCATTTCCCAGGAGGCAAATATCCCTGCAAATACAACTACCGATGTGAGGCCTATCATTGCAACTGATATACCATCCGCTCCAACAGCATAATGAATATTCAGACTCTCAAACCAGACGACATCCTTGATAAACAGCATTTCATCGGTATTGCCTGCATGGCGGGCTGAAACATAAAGAAAGATGAGAAGGACTGACAGAAGAAATTGTATCCCCATGCCAATGCTTGCAACGATTTTCACCTGCCGAATATCCTTTGTCAGCACGATCCCGGTCATCGTAAGAACCGGTATTAAAACAAATAATGATAATATATTCATATTTTAAAATCGTTCTTTCTCACTATCGCCACAAATAAATAATAATCACTGCCAGCAGTATTGCTCCCGAAATAAAAACAAAAGCATATTTTTGGATCTGACCGGATTGAAAACCTCTTATTCTGAAGGAGACTGTTTGAGTTACAGTGGCGATGGCATTCATCGTACCGTCAACAATATGTCTGTCGAACCAGGCTATCGGTTCAGAAATAAATCTGAAAATGATCCTTTTTGTAATAAAAAGATATATTTCATCAATATAGAATTTATTATACGCCCATTTATATAAGTATTTAAATGTCGCAGCCAGCTTTTCAGGAAGCGAATTCTTTTTCGCGTATAAAATGTAGGCAATTCCTATTCCCAGGAGTCCAATCAAAACAGATGGTACTGCAACCCCCCATTCAATCTCCGTCTCAAAGACCTTACTATCGGACGTTACCAGCTTACTGAAGGGAATAAATCCTGAGACGGCTGCTCCGATCGCAAGTACTATAAGAGGTATTGTCATTGTTGCAGGAGCTTCATGAGGCGTGTGATCGTAACTGGTTTCTTCTCCCCAGAAAACATTGAAATAGAGGCGGAACATGTAAAAAGCTGTGATACCGGCAACTGCATACTCAATTGCGAACAACAGCCTGTTATGGCTGAAAGCAGCGGCAAGTATCTCATCCTTGCTGAAAAATCCCGAAAAAGGAGGTATTCCTGCTATTGTCAGACATGCTATAAGGAATGTGATATGAGTGATTGGCAGATATTTGCGCAATCCTCCCATATCGTTCATGTAATTGCTGTGAACAGCATGAATTATTGCGCCAGCACCCAGGAAAAGCAGGGCTTTGAACATTGCATGGGTGAAAAGATGGAACATTGATGCCATGTATCCCAATCCTTCATGTCCCCCATATCCGGAAACCCCAAGGGCAAGCATCATGTATCCTATCTGTGAAATTGTCGAATAGGCCAGGACACGTTTTATATCAGTCTGGACACACGCGATTATCGCGGCAAAGAGAGAAGAAAACGCGCCAACCCAGGCAACAATATTCAGGGCAGCCGGGGCAGCTAAGGCATAAATCGGGAACATTCTTGCGATCAGATATACACCTGCAACCACCATTGTGGCAGCATGGATAAGAGCCGAAACGGGAGTTGGGCCTTCCATTGCATCGGGAAGCCAGATATGGAACGGGAACATCGCTGATTTACCGACACCTCCCATATAAACAAATATCATCGACCATGTCATTACAGAAAGACCCATGAAACCAATACCGGATCCCTGGGATATTGCTGGTCCGTCAGGATTAGTAAGTGTTATAAAATCAAATGTCTTTGTGTTGAATGAAAGAATAAGTATACCTATGAGGAAACCCATATCGGCAAACCTGGTTACAATAAATGCCTTTTTTGAGGCTCTGACTGCAGAAGGTTTCTGATAATAGAATCCGATCAGGAGATAGGATGAGATACCCACAAGTTCCCAGAAGATATACATCTCGAAAATGTTTGTGGCAAGAACCAGTCCAAGCATCGAAAAAGTAAAGAGTGAAAGAAAAGCATAGTATCGCTCAAAGCCTTTCTCTCCCTTCATGTAGCCAAGACTGTAGATATGAACCATCAGGGATACAGTGGTTATTACAATGAGCATCATTACTGAAATCGGATCAATAAGAACACCCATGTCAATCTGTAGTTTATCGGTGAGCTGCAGCCAGGTCATATTGTATGCAGTGATCTTCTGAAAAGCATCGTCGATCCTTTCGCTCTGAAAGAAATAGAAATAAGCCGTTAAATAAGATAATGCTGTGATAACGGCCAGCCCTGTAGTACCAAGCAGACCTGAAAGTTTTGGTTTAAGTTTATGGCCTGCCAGTCCGAGCAGGACAAACATTAGGAAAGGAATGATGAGTATCGAGACTGTATAAGTAAAGTTGACCATAAAGCGTGTCTGAGTTGGATTATATATATCAGTATTTCATAGTATTTACATCTTCAACATTGATCGTAGTAAACCTCCTGTAGATATTGATGATAATTGCAATAGCTACGGCAGCCTCGGAGGCGGCCACGGCAATTATAAAAAGTGAAAAAAAGAACCCTTCAAGCTTATGTGGATAGAGGTACCTGTTGAAAGCAACAAAATTTATATTGACCGAATTAAGTATTAGTTCAAGCGACATAAGTATAGTAATAAGGTTTCTTCGGGTAAGAAAGCCATAAACTCCAATAAAGAACATTATCGCTGCAAGTATCAGGAAATAGATAAGAGGTATTCCGGCATTCATCTTATTTTGGTTTAATTGTTTGTGACTGGGGATCTTTTGGGCCTGCCTTCTTGGCTATGACAATTGCTGAGATCATAGCTGCCAGAAGCAATATTGAAATCACCTCAAAAGGCAGGACATAGCCATCTTTGCCGACAGATAAGAGAGATTTGCCTACAAGATGCATATCGACCTCCCTCGCGGCTTCGGCTGTAGCTGAAAACTTAAAATCAAGAATTGTAATTATTGTAACAAGGGCACCTGCGAGAGATGCAAGCGCGGAAAACAAAACCTTCTTCCATTCCACCGGTTCAAATTTCTGGTTTATATGACTTGTAAGCAGAATGGAAAATATTATCAGCACCACAATACCGCCGGCATAGAGAGTAAGCTGAACAGCAGCAAGAAACTGGTAATTAAGCATGAAATAGAGTCCGGCCGTTGATATAAGAACGAAAAGCAGATAAGCTGCTGCTCTTAATATCCTCCGGCTGGTAACAGTCAGGATGGAACAGGCTACAATTATGGCAGAAAATAACAGGAACATTATTTGATTCGGGGTCATCACTCAACTCCTTTCATTAGTTGTGAACCAGGTTTATTTAAAGTTTTTATAAGCAGAGCCTTGTTAAAAACAGCATGCTCAAATTTCGTGGAAAAGGCAAGCGCCTGCGAAGGGCAGGTCTTTACGCATAATGCGCAGAAAGTACATTGACCTAACTTATATATGTGCCTGTCAATTGCCTTCTTTTTTTTGCCGTCGTCTGTTTCAATTATTTTGGGAATTACTTCAATTGATGAGTTCGGACAATTTATCTGACAGATCCCGCAACCGGTACATTTATGTTCATTCCTTTCATTATGAGGCATAATAACCTCTCCTTTGGAGCGTTCGAACATTACAAGGGTTTTCCGGTTTTCAGGATACTTCTCTGTTACAATGGCTGATGGTTTGAAAAAGTAGGATGCTGTGACTTTCATGCCCTTCAGAAGTGACCAGACACCCAAAACTATGTCCTTCAGATAATTTATAATATTTCTCATTCAGAGATTTATATTTAATACTTTTATCTTTTTACTTTTATCTTTTATCTTTTAAAAATGCCACCCCATGAGGACTATAAATGCCATAACCAAAACATTAACAAGATTTATGGGGAGCAGGTATTTCCATTCAAGAGTAAGGAGCTGATCAATTCTCAACCGGGGAAATGTCCACTTGAACAACATTATGATCCAGATTATAAAAAAGGTTTTTCCGAAGAACCATATAAACGGCGGGATAAAATCCATTATCCTGTTGAATCCGTCCCAGGCACCAAAATGAAATGGCATCCATCCGCCAAGGAATACGGTGGCTGCAATTGCTGCCACAATGAACATATTAATATATTCAGCAAGGTAGAAGAATGCAAATTTGATTCCCGAATACTCAGTATGGTAGCCGGCAGTAAGCTCTGACTCAGCTTCAGCCAGGTCGAACGGCCCGCGGTTAGTCTCGGCAGTACCTGAAATAATATAAATTACAAATGCAATCAGGGCAGGGATATGTCCCTTGAAGATAAACCAACCTGTTCTTTGAGCTTCAACAATTACTGACAGCTGCATTGATCCTGCCAGTATAACGACAGTAATAAGAGCAAGCCCGATCGATAACTCATAGCTGACTATCATGGCTCCGCTTCTCATTGCTCCCAAAAGTGAATATTTACTGTTGCTCGACCATCCGGCCAGAAGGACTCCGATAACACTCACCGATGAAACTGCAATGACATAGAATACACCAATATTAAAGTCTATAGCATGCAGCCCCTTGCTGAAAGGGATAGCAGCAAGAACCATGAAATTCACTATAATTACAATGTATGGCGCGAGGTTAAACAAAAAACTGTCGGCATTTTTTATAGGGATCAGCTCTTTGAAAAGAAGCTTTACCAGGTCGGCAACTGTCTGAAAAATCCCGTAAGGGCCAAGCCTGTTCGGACCAAGCCTGTTCTGGATGAATGCGCATACCTTCCTTTCGGCATAAACCAGGAAAAGTCCGATTACTGCATAAAAAAGTAGGAAAAGAACTCCGACAATTACCATTTCCGTAACAGTCGTCCAGAAGGGTGACATTGCATTTTTAAGGCTTGTGTCAATCCATTGCGTCAATGAAGTAAAATCGTAAATGTCAAATGGCATATATATAAAATTATATCATTTCAACCGTCATTGCGACCACGCAAAGAGTGGGAAGCAATCTTTTTACTTTTAACCCACCCCCAGCCCCTCCAGGGAGGGGAGCTTAAGTGTACCTCCTCGTACCCCATACCCCGTACCTCGCACCTCATACCCTTCATCTATCTATATCCGGAATCACATAGTCGAGTGAACCGAAAATTGCAATAAGGTCAGCTATTTTGAAACCCTTTGCTAAATGGTTAAGCACAGAGAGATTCGCAAAATTAGGAGTTCTGAACTTGACACGATAAGGTGTCTTATTCCCATCGCTGATTATAAACACTCCAAGCTCTCCACGGGGAGTTTCAACTCTTTGCCAGTATTCACCCTCAGGAAGTTTAATTACAGGTTTCATCTTCACGGCATAAGGGCCTTCCGGAATGTTATCAATCAACTGATCAATAATATCCATCGACTCCCTCA
This sequence comes from uncultured Bacteroidales bacterium, assembly GCA_963701745.1. GTDB lineage: Bacteria > Bacteroidota > Bacteroidia > Bacteroidales > VadinHA17 > LD21. Next base: position 374,116 of record CAVPBE010000003.1, read on the forward strand.
TCTCCTCAATTCTTGCAAGGTATCTGTGGAATGAATCACCAACACTATACATGACTTCATTGAATTTTACCCTGTCGTAGGCGCTGTAAGGCTCATGTTTCCTGATATCGCAGGAGAAACCTGAAGCTCTGCCAGAGGGACCTGTAATACCATATGCTATGGCGTCTTGAAGGGAAAGAGGCCCGATTCCTTTAGTTCTTCCATGGAAAATCACATTGCCTGTTAGAATAGAGTCATATTCAGGAAGGACTTTCCTGAAATGCTTTAAAAAATCCTTAACACTTTTCTGAAAGTTGGGATGAAGGTCATACATAACTCCCCCCGGGCAGTTATAGCTGACTATCATTCTGCCTCCGGTGGTCTCTTCAAAAATATCAAGTATCATTTCCCTGTCGCGAAGGCCATAGAAGAAGCACGTCTGCCCGCCAAGATCCATTCCGTATGAAGCCCAGAATAGTTGATGCGACTGAATACGGGTCAGCTCAGACATAATTGTACGGATAACTTTAACCCTCTCCGGAATATCAATCTCCAGGGCTTTTTCCACAGCAAGACAAACAGCTTCATTATTAATATGTGCAGCAAGATAATCCATCCTGTCAGTAAGATGTATAATCTGATTATATGTCAGACTTTCACACATCTTTTCAATCCCCCTGTGAATATATCCGATATGTGGTTCCACATTTTCAACTATCTCTCCTTTAAGAGAAACCACAAGTCTCATCACACCATGAGTGGACGGGTGTTGAGGACCTATGTTAATGAGGTATTCCTGCTGTTCGACAGTTGCAATATCCTTTACGTTTTCTTCCATAAATTACCAGGTAATAATGTCATCATCAACATAGTCTTTTCTAAGCGGGAATCCCCAGGAACTGTTTAGGAAGAGTCTTCTCAGGTCGGGGTGATTAGCAAACCTTATCCCAAGGAGATCGTATGCTTCTCTCTCATGCAGATCAGCAGCTTCCCAGATATCTGACACAGAATCGAATTGGGGATTCTCCCGGTCGGCAGTACGTGATTTTATCACCACCATATGCCCATATTTTGTGGAACGAAGATGATAAATCAAACCCAGATCAGGCCCATAGTCTACGCCGGTAATAGAAACCAGGAAATCAAATAGGGTCTCTTCTTTCTCTTTGAGCTGACTGGCCAATGAATGTAATTTCTCAGGAGTTACTGTCACTTCTGTGAATTGTTTACCCTCTTTTATATCTAAAACAGTGTCGAGCGATCTAATAAATTCTCCTAATTGTTTATTATCCATCTATAATCAGGTTTCTGAGAACAAAAAATTACTATTTGTAATTGTGCGAAGCATTTCTTTCCTTCCTCGAATTTATGGTCTGGGTTTCTATAAGCCTCTGAAGCTGGAGCATTCCGTATAATAATGCCTGAGGCCTGGGAGGACATCCGGGGACAAAAACATCAACAGGGATAATCAGGTCAACACCCCTGACAATTGTATAAGAGTCACGATAAAATGGTCCGCCTGTAATAGTGCAAGCTCCCATTGCCACAACATACTTTGGTTCTGACATCTGGTCATAAAGACGCTTCAGAACGGGAGCCATTTTCTTGACAATTGTACCGGCAACAACAATAACATCTGCCTGGCGCGGGCTGGCTCTGTAAACCTCCATCCCAAATCTTGCAAAATCATGTTTAGGTGCCCCTGTCTGCATCATTTCTATACCACAGCAGCTGGTGGCAAATGTAAGCGGCCACAAAGAGCTCTTTCTTCCCCAGTTTATAACATCATCGATAGTTGTCAAAAAAATATTTGTGCCTGATTCCTTTAGCAGTTCGAGGCTTTCATTATCCCCGAACTCTTCATATTTCATTCCTTTTATTCCCATATAAGCGCATGTTTCTTCCAGGCATAGAGTAACCCCAGCCCGAGTATTAAAAAGAAAATCACAATCTCTATGAATGCTGCCATCCCGACTTCTTTCATTACTACAGCCCACGGGAATACAAGAACAGTTTCAACATCGAAGACAAGAAAAAGGATGGCAAACATATAGTAACCAACATTGAACTGAAGCCAGGTAACACCCTCGGTGGGTATTCCGCATTCATAAGGATCAAATTTCTGTGGATTAAATGATCTCGGAGCTACAATAAGTGAAAAGATCGGGATCAATCCTACAAATATTACTCCAACGATAAAAAAGAGAATCAGCCACTCATTATTCATGAAACCTGGGATTTAGATTTTGTAAAACCGGTTAAAAATAGAATTATTTTTATTTATTGTGAAATTATTAACATATATGTGAATGTTAATATTTGAATCGATTTCCTGGTATTCTATTCTGTCACTTAATTTTTACCTCAATTATTACCGGATTGTGATCTGAATTCTCAAACCCAAGATGATGACATTTTACGGAGACATTTTCTATATTCGGTGAAATGAGGAAGAAATCACAAACACTTGTTGGAGTTATTGCAGGATCATATTCTGTAACGAGTGTCCGGAATGAAGGTGTTGCGGGATCATAAATCCATTTCCATTCCCCCGGGAAATAATCTGGTTCTATACCACTAAGATTGAAATTTCCGATCTGACCGGTGAATTCCTTATTTCCGGAAAAAGCAGGCTCAAAATCGGGAGGATACTGGTTCCAGTCGCCTCCAGTAATTACATAATTACCTGAATTATATTCATTCAAAACAAATTCCCTGAGCTTTTCCATCTGAGCCTTTCTAATATCGCCTTCATCAAATGCCTCATTGTGCGTGTTAACTAAAACCAGTTCCTTTCCACCTGTAAGCTTATACCTGTTGACCATAAAGCACCTGTCGAGGTAAAAAAGCTGTGTGGGAAATCCGAAATCTCCTGGCAGGGAATATCTAGTTGATGATTCAGGAATGTATTTCGAATATGTGGCTATTCCTGAAACCACCTTTCCCATTGGGCTGGATAGAGGACTTGGAACAAAGAAAACATCATAATTCTTTGCAAAGGAAGTATTATACCCTGTTAGCTTTTCTGATATTCCTTCATACTCATCAATTCTGTAACTTCTTTTGCTTTTCAGGTCAACCTCCTGAAGGAATATGAAATCTATCGTATCGTTTGCTTTCAGAAAATTTTTAATTTCAGTAATGTTTTTCCGACAATTTTCCTCAGGGGTAATTACTCTGGTTCCTCCATCATAGAAAAAATCCATATCCTTGTCCAGTCCTGCATAACCAATATTCCATGTCAGGAGTGTAATATCCAGTGAGTCCTTCAGTATTGAAGGATTGTCTGATTGAGCAATTACTTCTTTTTCACCGGGTTTGTAATCTGAAGCCAGCGCATAAATAATTAAACCCGCAAATCCGAGTATTGCAAGAGAAATAACTATTGCAACGCCAATGAGTGTTTTTTTAAGGATTTTCATTGTGGTAAAAATCTTTTAATAATTGTAAAAATCACCTTCTGTTTATTGCATTACTCCAAATATACCTCATTTTTTAAGCTGATATCCAGTTCTGCAATAAAGATATAAAATATGTATCCGGGGCTGGCTTTTCTGTAATCGTGACCTTTTTATAATAAAATATTGCCAGATGATATTCAGCCAGTCTTATCTTTGTCATACAATTTACAGGAAATTTGAAAGGAGGAACTATGCAGAAAAGAAAATGTACACAGATCGTAAGAGGACAGCAGGCTGTTGACGGGGCTGGTGTTCGTTTGCGCAGGGTCCTTGGATTAAGGAGTGTTAAGGATTTTGATCCTTTTTTAATGCTGGATGGTTTTGATTCCACTGATCCGAAAGATTACATCAAAGGATTCCCCTGGCATCCTCACCGCGGAATTGAAACTGTTACCTACCTGTTAAAGGGGGATATAGAACATGGCGACAGCCTTGGCAACAGCGGAGTTATCAGGGATCTTCAATGTCAATGGATGACGGCAGGATCAGGCATTGTTCACCAGGAGATGCCAAAGGCCGCTGAAAGGATGCTGGGCTGTCAGCTTTGGGTCAATCTCCCAAAAAAGGATAAAATGACAGAGCCGGCTTACCGGGATATAAAACAGCAGGATGTTTCTGTGATCAATGAAAAAAATGCAACTGTCAGAATCTTATCGGGCAACTACAATAATATTCACGGGGCGGTAAAAGGTGAATATGTGCATGTTCAGTATCTGGATGTCGCTCTCGAACCTGACAGTATCTGGAGCTATCAGCAAACCTCCAATGATCAGACACTGTTCCTGTATCTGATTGACGGAACTTTATCTGCAGATGAAACGTTTGATAATTTTGAAGAAAAGGCCTGTGCAATCCTTTTGTCTGCTTCATCATCAAACAGCTCTGACTTTGATGAAGTGCTGGTTAAAGCAGGAGCCGGCGGGGCGAGGTTTTTCCTAATTGCTGGCAAACCACTTAAAGAACCTGTTGCCTGGGGTGGACCCATTGTAATGAATACGGAAGAAGAACTTGAAACAGCCTTCAGGGAACTTAATGAAAACACATTCATTAAACACAATAAGCCCAGGGAACTATAAGAAAATAACTTACATGAGTATCAGTACTCATTAAGCAATATTACACAATGGTGAAAGATTCCTCGCTAACGCTCGGAATGACAAAGCTTTAGGTGGTATTGAGGGAAGAGTTGACGATTCGCCCGACGAATCGTCAACTCTTCCCTCTCCCTAACAAAATTGGAATGTCATTCCGAATCCCGAGTCCTCGGGATGAGGAATCTCTGAAAAAAGAGACGGAACTATGGGGCAATAATAATTGGATTCTAAATGCAAGATTCCTGATACTCTTATTACTTTATTTCACAAACTTTGATTTATTAAGATATTCTGCGCTCAACCTTATGCCTTCGAGTGATTCCTTGAGCATTGCAGCCTGTGCCTGCGGGTCTCTCTGTCCAAAACCGCCCTGGGCAACAGCCTGCTGACCTGGCTGACCGCCCTGAGGAGGTCTCTGGCCCTGAGGAGGCTGTTGACCAGACTGAGGACCTTGCTGCTGCTGAGCAACCTGGACACCGCCCTGTCTCTGCTTCATCTGCTCCATCCTGGCAAGAGACTGAACTTTCTGTTCTTCAGTCATTTTGGCTTCCAATTCAACGAACCAATCCTTAAAACCGTTTTTGTAGAACTGTTTGAAAATAGCCTGATAATTAATTTTACCGCTTTCTCCAATAACATATTCATCTTTAATGTGGAGAACTTTAAAACGGTTGGGATATTTCTTCAGGTAAGCCACCGGATCCTGACCCCCTACGGTAATCCAATAAACATCCATCTGGAAAAAAACTTTTTCGGGATCTGTATTGGCTATAAGAAAGTCCTCATAGATCTGGTTCGTATTTGGGATAGTGGCAAACTCAAAATTGTGGTTATGATAACCGAATTTAATACCTCTTTTGTTAGCCTCTTCACCGATTTTGTTTAGAAGATCGCATTCCGTTTTAACACCATCTACTGTTCCAGCCCAGGTATTCATAGGGAAAATGACATATTTGCAGCCCATTATTTTATGATCATCAAATACCTTTCCCCATGCTGTTAGTGTTCCTTCAACATCCTTAACGTCAAATCTGGCCCGTGCATGGCTCGAAATAATGTCAATACCATATTTCTTTGCCAGTGCGGCATACTCAGCGGGTTTGAAACCTGCAACAGTACCGTTGCCGGCATTGTAGTTTGAAATCTCCATTACAACGTATCCGTCGTCAGCAAGTGCTTTGAAAGAGCCCTCGATATCTGATTCGAGGCCTTTTACGGAATAGGTGGCAATTCCAAGGTGCTTTTTTGATTTGGGTGGTGCCGAAAGCGCTACAGAAGTCACGATTAGAGCTAAAACCAAAGTAACAATAATACCTGAAAATCTCTTCATAGTTTTTTATAAATTAAATTTTAAATAAAGTGCATGCTTCAATCTAACAGACACTCCGGATGTCCGTTTTATTGCAAACAAATGTAAAATAGTTCATTTATACCTGTACATCTTAAACCGGACAATACTGTAATTATCATCAGGTTGCCTCTGGAAGTTAAGGGTTCCGGCTTTCATTGGATTTCCTGAACCGAAACCGTAGTCTCCTCCGCCTGTGCCTTCGTCTCCGTTCAGCCTCCTTGTGGTTATCCATTTTCCATCAGTAAAAGTTCCTTCATCCATATATTCGACATCGATAAAAGGTTTCTTTGCTTCGGTTATTAAAGGGTTAAACGAAAGCCTGAAATCCTTTCCAACCACGATGAATTCATCTGGTCCGATACTGAATACCATCCCGCCTGCAGAAGCGGGCTTTTTTGACTTTCCGGACAATCCGGCAAGCTCAGCATAGGAACTACCTCCCAACTGAGCCCTTATCCGGTATCCGCCGAGGTCAAATACTTGTGATTGTTTTAATGAATCAATATAAATTCCTGCCATTGTCTTTTTTCCCTGATGCTGTAAGATCATATCCTGAACCTGCGACAGAACAGCATATGTTTTTGTGATCGCATCATCCTCCGGCTTCCAGTCGTCAATACCAAAAGGTGAAAATGCCATTGCATCATGCTGCCCGTATGCCCAGAAAGCAAAATGTGCTGACACATTACCATGCCTGAATTCAGGAATGAATACAGGATTTTCCGCACGATGATATTGTTCTATTGTGTAAATGGCAATATCAGGGGATACGTAAATATCCGGTGCGATGAAATCTATTGATGGTGCCGAGGCACGCCATATGTCAAGTGTATGAGGTATGGGGCCGCCGTTCGGATATCTGCCCGGATAACTGCCACTTCCCGGTTGCTTTATCCAAGCGTTGACGTACATCGGTAATGGGTATTCTTTCTTTCCTTCTGAAGCAATTCCTTCGATGTACCTGGCATAATGATAAACAGTAAACAGCTCTTCAGTTAAAGATGAAAGCGTTTTCCAGTTTTTCCTGTCAGTTATGCTTTTACCAAATACTTCTTCCCATTTACCTGATGTCTTGTATCCATTTGCTTTCCAGACACTGTCAATCTCCGGTTGCAGATTTCCCTTATTTGAACTGAGATATTTCATCAGGTCCACAGGCACAGGGGCCGAAAAAGCCCTGTTTGCATCATCGCAGTAATCACGGTCGGTCACGAACAACCCCATCTCATTTTCAACCTGAACAGCTATTACTGTCTGATATGCAGCATCTGTTTCATGGATGTGTTTCATAAGCATTTTAAATGCACTGGCATCGGCCTTCATCGAATTATCGCCAAAAGCCGACAGCATCTGGAACGACTGCCCATCTTTATTTTTTGCTCTTGGATATTTTTCCTGGTTATTTTTCACCCATCCCGGTACATACATGGAGTAACCGTTCTTCCAGGAACCAAACCATAAAATAACGAGGTGAAGGTTCTGACTTCTGGCGCCAATGATCATTGAATCTACCAGGGTAAAATCAAATATTCCTTCTTCCGATTCAAGCAGCTCCCAGTAAACAGGAGCGATAACCGTGTTGAGGTTTTTTTGAGCCATTCGCTCCCAGACAGGTCTCATATAGGCGGTTCCTGATGTGCTTGAATTATGCAACTCACCCCCAAGTATCAGAAAAGGCTTATCCTTAACAATTAATTTTGTAATATTTCCCTGCTTTTCAAGGCGGGGAACTGTTGGCACCTGAGGATATACACTGACTGCGAATACTCCTGAAATAAAAAGCAAAACAAGTTTTCTCATGATTAGGTTATTTTGTTAGTTTCCTCATTTCGTTTAATTTACAATAATAGTAAGTTCACCCTTTTTCAAACCTTCCGATTCAGCTTTTAGTGTAATGTTCCCTGCATGTGAAAATGGACGAATAATTGCAAGTGCCTTGCCCTTAAATGTGTTTAATTGCAGCCGGTTTACACTTGCCATGTCTTTCGGATTTGCATTACCTGAAGCAGCAAGCTCACCATTACCGGATAAGGTTAGCTTGATTTTTATAGAATCCTGCGGGACCAATTGTCCATTGCTATCAACAACTTCAATTCTTACAAAAGAAAGATCATTACGATCAGCTTTAATTTTGTTACGGTCAGGAACCAGTCTGATTGCGACAGGTTCACCTGCAGTTTTCAGCACTTTGCTTGCCATTTCCTTGCCTCTTTCCGAGGCGACTGCTTTAAGTTCTCCGGGTTGGTATGGTATTTCAAAAACTGCAATGTATTTATCTTCAGCCTTCAAAACTTTCTCACCAACAACCTTACCGTTAAGTTCAAGTTTTACATGAGCAGCCTTCGTGAAAACCCTTATCTGAAGCGGCTTGCCCTCACTCCCTCTCCATGTCCATAACGGCCATTCACCTGGCCAGCCCCACATACTTATATTTTCAGCATATCCTGCAGGTATCGGAGAATGAACATTGATTTCAAGCTTACTGTTGTCCCACAGAACATCACGGTAAAGCATCTGAGGTTTCTTCTCCCCTAACATATCTATATCACCGCATCCGGAAATAAAGTAGGGCCAGGTGGTTGGTTGATTTGACATAAGATCGAAAATATTTATACCCTTTGGTATTTCAAATCCTTCAGGCATTTTCATGCTCCTTTTCTGCGATTCCGGAACAATTGTTGAACTTCCAAGGGAAACCTCACCAATATAATCCATTGATGTCCATACAAAGTCGCCAATGACGTAGGGAAATTTCTCCACGGTTTTCCAGGTTTCATAAGCATCTGTCGGAAATGATTCAGTTCCAACCATGATACGGTCAGGGTAAAGCTTGTGATCGGTTTCATATTTGTTCCAGGTGTAGTTATAGCCGCCGACATCCAGAATTCTAAAAGCGGTATTTGTATTTTTCCATCCACCGGGAGTTAAAAATTCTGAGACTGCTTCTGTAATGAAGCGGGTATTATCAAGAGCTTTTACCCTGTCAGCCAGTTGATTCCCTATACCTACGCCAGAGGAGTCGCTGCTTTCTGGAATTTCATTGCCTATGCTCCACATTATAATAGCGGGGTGATTTCTGTCGCGCATTATCATATCGGTAAGGTCTTTATTCCACCAATCCCTGAAAAACCTTGAATAATCCTGCGGGTTTTTATAGGATTCCCACATATCTGAAAACTCATCTATTACAAGAATGCCAAGTCTGTCGCATGCATTCAGAAAATTCTCAGAGGGTGGATTATGCGAGCATCGGATAGCATTGTAACCATTAGCTTTCATAAGCTCTACCCTTCGAGCTTCTGCCCTGTCGTAAGCTGCCGACCCAAGAAAACCATTATCATGATGCATACAACCTCCTTTAAGTTCAACAGATTTCCCGTTTAACAGAAAACCTTTTTCAGATGAAAATTCAATTGATCTGATGCCGAATGGCTGATTGTATATATCAATCACCTTTTTGTTCCCTTCTAAAGAAATCTCAGCTGTATACAGATTCGGGGATTCAATGGACCAAAGCAGAGGATTTTTAACTTCAATCTGTTTTTTTATTTTATTACCAGACTTGCCGGAAAGTACAATATTCTCCTTTGCAGTGCCTGCATTCTTTCCATCTTTATCTTTCAGATTGATCGTAATTTGTGCTTTAACTTCTTTTCCTGTCTCATTCTGAGCAGTAACAGCAATATCCACAACTGCTGAGTTTTGTCTTATATCAGGAGTTGTAATCTTTACTCCCCAAACAGCAAAATGTATTGGTTGTGTAAGGGTGAGATAAACATTCCTGTATATTCCCGATCCGCTATACCAGCGTGAATTCCTTCCTGTATTCGCGACTTTTACCGCAATTAAATTGGGCTTTCCTGGATTTAGTAAGGAAGTGATATCGAACCAGAAAGGGGTATAGCCATTTTTATGGATTCCGGCTTTTTTGCCGTTCACCCATACTTCTGTTTCCATATAGACACCATCAAATTTCAAAATAGCTGTTTTCCCGTCATCAGCTTTGTCGAGCATAAAACTCTTTCGGTACCAGCCTGTACCTCCAATGACGTGCCCTGTTGAATTTCCGTTTCCCGGAGACTTTTTTGAAAATGGTCCGATCTGATCAGGCCCGTCTTCACCCGGCAGATCCAATATACTGTAATCGTGAGGGAGGTCAACAACCCTCCATTTTGAATCGTCAAACCCCGGCTTTTCAGCTCCCGGAACCGAATCGCGGATAAATTTCCATCCGGTATTGAAAAGGCGGTCACGCTCAGAATTTCCGGCAGTGTTATTTGCCAGGCAATTGGGAAATAAAAGACTCATCAGGATAATTAACCCTGTAAAACCGGAAGTTGTATTGATTTTCATTGCTTTTAATTTGGCCTCGATCCCTCAATATCAAACATTCCCATAATATTGCCTGTAATATTCTTATCATCTTTTTTCGTAATGTCAAGAGGTATATCCATACCCTGTGCAGTAAATATTGCATTAAGGACATTACCGTTAATTGTGACTGAGGTAAACTCCATTGGTCCCTCCGAACTGGCAGGATCAGAAATATTTCCGGTTAGTTTGCCCTCCTTCTTTTCAATAATAATCACCATTTTGGTATCTCCCTGCGGTAAGCTTTTAGCCAGAATATTCCATTTGCCCATGAAATATGCTTCACCGGAAAGTGAATCAGCAACAGTTTTGACCTGTGCGTTTGCACCAAACGAAATAAGGAGGAATAAAACTCCTGCAAGAATTACATTTACTTTTTTCATAATCAATAATTGTCTTTGAATTGTTTAAATATATATAGTTTGATAATTGTCATTGTAATAAACTGTTCCCACCTGATGGCTCCAACGTTGAAATATGCTTATCCAGCTGCCGGATACCTTTCCGCGTGCAAAGGCCTCTTATACAAAGGACTATTGTATTCAGGAATATTTCATGCGTTGATACACGGAATTTTTTAAACTCCCGCTCCCGGGCAACAGAGCCGTATAAAACAGCTATGCCTTCCATTGCAACTTCCGGAAGGATATCTTCCCTGAAGAGGCCTCCCTTTATTCCTTTCTGAATAATTTGTTCAATTTTCTTCCAGAACTTGTGCCCAATTTCAGCCTCAGTTTTTCTTTCCAGTTCAGGATAGTAATAATGCAGATCATGAAAGAATTTATTGCTTACACTGTATTCTCCTTCTATCGCTGCATGCCAGATGTCAAAAAACAAAGTAACGGCATTCTGATCTGACGAATGATTTTCCAGCAGCTGGTACTGCTGATTATAATGAAGATGCAATACCGCTTCCAATAAATCTTCTTTGTCCTTAAAGTATTTATAAAATGTTTTCGTAGAAATGCCTAAGGGATCTACGAGTTTCTTTACCGACATTTTCCGGATGCCATGTTTCAGGAATTGTTTGAGAGCCGTTTGCAGAATTTCATCTTTCATACAATGAAATTATGGAAAATATATTTAGTGTAAGATTTTCCAACAAAGAAACAGGAAAATATTTATATAATAAAATTTTCCATATAGTTTTTAGAATTTATTGAGAATGAGAAATCTCCCCATCCTTTAAAAACACCTACCCTTTATACACACACTATAGCTTTAGGATCAGGTTATCTGAAGTATTCTCATTTGTCATACATATAAAATGCCCTGCAATGGGCTTAAAAGGAAAGTCATGAATATGACTTTATGTTAATAACCTCCGGTGAAACCGGAGGCCGGGGGCACTCCCCTGACTACAAGCCCTGAAGGGTCTTAATATTATTAACAATTGCTGATAGAAAGCATATTCAGCTCCTTCAGAGCTGGTATTCGTGGGGGTTCACCCGCCACCGGTTTGCACCGGGGGTTATTCACATCGCACCACTGTCAGTGGAGCTTTTGTTATGCCCTTTCAGGGTTTCGGATTTTACCTTCAGTCCGGGTTCGGGGATTATAAAGGGTAGTCAAAAACACGAGTTGCGATAATTCTGGGCGAATCCGCCAGTTGACGGAGTAAAGAAGAACCAGTTCCAGGATTATGCGGACGAGCTCACTGAAGGTTTTCTTCTACTCTCTTTATAAAATTTGTCGTTGAGAAAGGTTTGAGTTTTAAATAAGTCAAGTTACTTTGTAACTTGAACATACAAAAAACAATTGATGAGAATAAGCTGTTTCTTGTTTCTTTTTACACTTTCAGGATTAGCTGAAATTTCTTTTGCACAAAAGTCTGACAGCCTCAGGATTCCCAATAATTTCAGCGGGGCTGTAACTGTTTCTACAAAAGGTATTTCAATAGTACCCAATCTGACCCTTGGGAAACCTGCAGCAATATTTGATCTGTCGATGGGGAAAAGAAACCTCACATTTGAACCTTCGTTAAGGTTCGCACTTGAAGGAAGGCCATGGTCCTTTCTTTTCTGGTGGCGGTACAAAGTGATAAAAACCGGAAAATTCCGTGTCAGTATTGGTGCACATCCGGCGCTTTCCTTTAGAACCACAGCTGCCGAAACAGGAGGAATGACCGATAAAACCACAAAGGTTTACAGATATCTGGCCGCTGAATTGTCTCCCACTTATCTGATTTCAGAGAACACCAGTATTGGAATCTATTACCTGACTTCCCGGGGTATTGAAAAAATACTGACACAGCACACTAACCTGATCGCATTTAGAACCAGTTTCTCAAAAATCAAAATCTCAAATCAGCTATTTCTGGGGCTTAATCCTCAGATCTATTATCTGAAAATGGATGAACACGATGGATTTTATCTTAACTCCACATTATCCCTGGCTAAAAGTAATTTCCCTGTTTCGATTTCAGCAATGTTCAATAAGAGGATTAAGTCGAACATTCCCGCTGATAATGACTTTATCTGGAATCTAAACCTGAGTTATTCTTTTAACAAAGAATATGTTGAAAACTAGGATGCATTGATTCAGAGCTTCCGGAACTATAGTTAAATCTTTTCTTCAACTCAATTATCTGACTGCATTATTATTCCTGGAGAAACCGGTAACATTGCCTATCCATGCAATGAAGTCCTCCGCATCCTGATCTGCGCCATGTCCTGCATCCCAGTAAAGAAAGGTATTCACATTCCTGCCCTGGTTCTCCAGGCTTGTTGCCAGGTTGGCAATGACAGTTTGTGAGGTGTGGTTGTCGGAAGTGCCCTGACGGAGCCACCAATTTTTGGTACAACCCTCGTTTTTCTGTCCGATGAAATACATGGCGTTCATCAGGTTAACAATTGATTTTACTTCATTGTCAATTTCAGTGTTCAGGTTATTGGAAGAATTCCGCAGACTGAAATTTGTAAAATGCCTTGCAGGGGTGTTCTTGCTGCCAAATAAATCAGGTTCCGGCTGTCTCATTGCAAAATCGTCAAATGCCGGAAGACCTTTCATTCTGCCAACATGCGTTACGTAGTCGGCAAATGTAAATGAAGCACCTTTATCCGTCCATGTGATCCATTTGTTACTTTCAAGATACTCTTTGCGTTTTTCATCGGTAAGGCCATTCAGATATTTATTTGCCGATGGGATCAGGTAGTATTGCAAAAGGTATTTGTCGTAGTTATCAGCAGTGATGGTACCAAAGCCATATTTTCCCTGAAGGTTTAACGATGTCTGATACCCGGCATTGATGGCTTTCAGTTGTTTTGAAAGCTCCTGATCCACAAGGCCCGATTTTGTTGGCGTTGTACCATACATCCACTCGTACGCTCCGTCAGCGTGCTCCAGGTCAGTGATCGGGCAGAAGCAGGCACTGCCAAAGATATTATCTGTTGCATCGGCAGCCCCTATCTCTTTAAGATATGGATCATACAAATTGTTGTTGCAAGATGACCCAAGCAGCGCGGAAAGCGCTCCTCCGGCGCTGACACCTGTTGAAAAGATCCAGTTGACATTGCCGGGCATAACGCCCTGGTTATGCCGAATGTAACGGATAGCTGCCTTCAGATCAACTATTGCAGCAGGAGCCTTGCCGTACCAGGTACCGTCAGCAGCTTTATTGTCACGTCCACGGCAGCCGGGCGACACTACCACATAACCGGCAGCTATAGCCAAATCAGCATTGCCCCGAAAGTTACCGGAAACAGTACGCGCGTTATTAACAGACATATAGCCCCCGACACCAATAACAAATAGAATAGGGGCATTTGTGGCATCAACAGCTTCTTCATCCAACTTTACAGGTACACTAACATTCATGCTCTGATAATCCTTGTCAATGGGATTCGCAACGTAGGGAATGTGTAAATAAGAGCGGTAGGTGACTTTTTTTTCACCTGCTGAGGTCTTTACTGTTTTGACCTCTACTGTAAAGTTGTCCTTTGGGAACAACAAAGGGTCTCTGGTCTGGCTTCCTGCAGGCTCCCATACAAGGAGACACGCAACTGGGAAAGCCAATAAAATTTTAATTCCTTTGAAAAAGAATAAGGGTTTTAGTTTCATTCAGGTAAGTATTTCTCATTTTTATTTCCTCCAGTAATATTCTTACAGTTGGATGAACCCGTTGAAAATTGAATAAATTTGACTTTTTCTTCTGTCAGAAAATCTCTTTCCTTAAAAATAGTCCAAAGTTGCTTTCAACTGAAGGATCCGGACCATATTCATCAAGGTTTGCCGCCAGCCCGAACTGGATTCCTTTTACTTCCAGACCTAAACGCATCCACTGGTAACTCTTTATATTGCCTCCAGAATTGAATAAGTTCAGCATCTGAACTCTTGTGAAAAGCTTTACATTATCATTTATCGAAGGTTTATACTGAATGATTGTCATTATATCGTACGAGGGATCACTTTCTATATTGACCCTTGGGGCACAAAGAAAGATAAGTTTTTTCCCGCTATAAACATACTGCAGTCCAGCTGTGGTATTGAATCCTCCTTTGCTGTAAGCAATTCCGGCTGCTATCCTGAGGTTTTTGAATGTCTCAATATACATCAGGTCCTGAAGCAGGAAACTGTTTTTAAGTTCATCCTTATAATCAAACTGAACAGTATTCATATGAAAAAATCCCAGCCTTGATTTCTGTGAAAAATTTCTGTTGAGGGAAACGTTTACAGTTCCGTATTTGTTTCCCATCATCAGTTCCACAGGTATTGGTTGTGCTTTTACAATAATCCCGCTTAAAAGAAAAATGGAAATAACCGAGCCAATTGTTTTAAACAGTTTCATTTTAATAATTTTTGAAATACTCAGTAAATTTATTACAAGGATAGACTGTAGTGAAAAAGCGACCTTACAGACGTCCTTCATGTCTCACCTTTCTCTTGCGAATGAGACAGACAGCTTTGTCGATATAAATTACAATAACTGTAAATGCTGCAAATACAGCAAGAAACCATTTAACATTCCGGATATTTATTTTCTTACCTCCGGGAAATTCACCTCTCCCCCGGCCTTCACTGTTTCTTATTCCTCCACCCAATGTTCCTCTTTCCATTCGGTCCCCATCCCGTGGTCTTAACTGTTGCCTCAGGCTGTCAGGTATTTCGCGCATTTCAGATCTGATAAAACCTTCTCTGCCTTCCGGACCTCTGCCGGTTCTTCCTTCAAAAGGTGTATTTGAACTATACTTAAAGATCCTGACACTTCTGTCCCAGTAGACCAGTTTATTGAATGCAATAACTCCGATAACCAATATTGCAACTGATAAAATCAGGAAGCTAATTTTCTTTACCATTTTTTATTTTTTTAAGGTGTAACCTCTGCAGTACCCAGTTCCAGTGCAACCCAAGATGGATACCGAACAGTGCCAGTGTTATAAGTGAAGAACTTGTGTGCATAACTCTCCAGAACATCCGTGATCCGCCAAGGTTAAGCCACGAAAAATCAATTGTCCTTGCTATTGCGATTCCGCTCAGAATCATTAGAGTGATTCCTGCCAGAAGCAGGACATCAAGAACATAATTAAATCTGGCACGGCCGGGGCATTTCATGAAAAAGCCCAATGTAACTTTCTTTATCCAGCCCCAGTTAAGGATCTTATGAAGAATAAAAAATATTCCGATGATCAATCCGGCCCATTCATGAAATGCCAGACCATAGAAGGATCTTGGATCCATAAGCAAAAGCATGGCAATTGTGATTACAAGACTGAGAAAAAATTTAAATATGTTCATTATTATCTAATTACGGGATTAGTATTTCTATATGAAAGACACGGGGAACCATGAGAATATTCCCCATTTTTCATCATTAACAATATGTTAACAGGATTTACAAAATAAATGTATGGGTATATTTGACCATCACCGTCTTATTGAAGAAAGAGGGTCGCTCAGGTACAATATACCTGTTGTTATCTATACCCCTGAAATCGTTGAATACCAGGTAGAAATCATTACCCTCGCGTGGATTATATCTTAACCTGAAGTTGGTTATCAGTTCATCTTCGGTATTTACATACTGAACGAGCATCGATGCCGACAATTTTGTACTTAACATATATAGTGCCTTGATACTCAGAGCATGAATATTTATTGAATTGTAAGTTTCCCTTTTGGGAAATCTTATCGCATTGAATTCATAAGCTGCTGAAAGCTTAAAACTCGAAGAGAAATTTATATTTGGTTCAAGTTCCCATCCAAACCTGTTTCCGTCATAAAACTGCCCGCCGAAAATATCTCCCCTGACAGAAATGACTCTTGATTCAGATGTTCCGAATCTGCCTTCAATCCCGGCGAAAGAATAATTACCTGCATTTATCCATATATTCTCTGCGAGGGGAAAATTCTCAAGAACGCCCTCTTTCATATATTCAAGAGAGATCTCAGCATGGATATTTTTCTTTGTATTTATTTCAAATCCGGGCGAGATCTGCATCGATTCAAGATTCCCGTCTGCAAGCCTTGAATATCGTTCACCCCTTACATTTATACTGTAATTAAAGAGCTTTGAATTCTCCCCGGGGAGCCATCCATATAACATCTGGCCGCTGATTCCCTGAACGCCTTCACGCATTATAAATCCTGCGCCCGGAGTGAATTTCTGCCCTGCATAGGTATAATTCATCTGGTATGCAAATCCCTCCTCGGACCTGCGTTCCCAGTTAAGCATTATAAAAGAGGGATCGAGGGAATTCATTTTATTGCTAATCTTACTGTCATAAGTCTGGGACCATTTTACATTAAGATAATCATCACCAAAAAGCTTGAAAATACCATCGAGCCCGTATGCTATATTCTGGTCGCCGCTCATTCCAAGCCTCGAAGTCAGTATCCCTCCTACATAGCTGTTCTGGTTGATAATCTGCCTGCGCATCCTGAGGATCCCGAAATTTTCCCCGGGTGTTTCCTGATGTTCCGCTGTCTGCATATCCATGAAACCCATATCCCATTTCCCCATTCTACCGACTATCCTGGCTCCTCCGTAAATTCTTATAAGCTCGCGCCCGGCGATCCCTATATTCCGGCTGTAAAACAGGTTATCGCGTCCTCCGAGGCTGAAATCGAACAGGCTCGACCGTTCCTGGAAGAACATCCTCTTTTCAGGGAAGAAAAGTGAATACCTGGTAAGGTTTACCTGTTGATCGTCAGCTTCCACCTGGGCAAAATCGGTATTAGCTGTAAGATCGAGGGTAAGATTGCTGTTGATATTATATTTTATATCGATGCCGGCATTATATTCAGGATCATCCTTTCTTACATATTCAGTCTCTTCTTCATTGATTGACCAGTCTCTCGAAAAGCCTCCTATTATGTAAGGTGCAACATATACAGGCTTTAATGGCCGGGCCCCTTCGATTGCTACTGTCTGTGCCAGCGATGGTTTATTAACTGCCATAAATCCGTACTTCGGATCGATTGCAGGATATGTGTCTGTCTCATTGTTTGCACTTATAATGCGGGTTATTATCAGTCCCATTGTCGCAATATTATTTTCCGGCTTGAATTTCAGACTTGAAAACGGGATCCTCATTTCGACGTACCATCCTTTGTCGTCCCTTGTGGTTTTTACATCCCAGAAGGTGTTCCAGCTAAAATTCATTCCCGCAGGTCCGCCGGGTCCCCCGCCTTGTCCTGCGGCGTCATTGGAAATTGTATAATCGGTTCTGAGACCTGTCGGGGCAGTAAAAAATCCCAGACCGTTTTCATTGTCATTATAAGTATCGAGTACGACTCCAAAAGCGTCATAATCAAAAAGCTCCTCATCCCTCTTCTTTGTTACGGCAAAGATCTTAGTTGCATCCTTCATATAAAGAGAGGCACCAACCCAGAGAAATTCATTATCGTATCCGATCCTGACTTCACTTTTTTCTGAAGGCTGAGCCTCGAAATTTGGCCTGTGCATAGTCAGTGAAAAAAGATCAAGGGATTGCCAGGCTGATTCCTGCGGTATGCCGTCAAATTCAACAGGAACAGTAATCCTTTTAATCTTTATGGCATCCTGACCTATAATATTAATTTGAATCCAGAATAATAAAGCAATCATTAAAAACCTATAGACCCTTTTCTTTAACTCTCCATGTTTTCTTCGCATACTGTTACAAGTTTATTATTAATACAATTTTAAATCTGTAGATAATGGAATGTCAATAATTTAATTTTCTTATTCCCCGAACCATTTTTTAAACTCAGATATACGGGCTTTACTGATAAGGATTTTCTCCGGAACAGCTATTTTCAGATTCACCGACAGACGGCTGTTGAACCAGAGGTCGATATCCCTTATTGCAGTCCTTGAAATTATATACTGGCGGTTGGCACGGAAAAATAATTCAGGATCGAGCATTTCTTCAAGTTCATCAAGTGTATAATCAAATATGTAAGCTTTACCGTCAGGTGAAAATGCTTTTACAACGCCTGCATTTATGTAGAAGAATGCCAGATCGCTCGTCTGGACCGGGATCAGCTTGTCTCCCTTTGAGGAGATAAGAAAATGCTTCCTGTATTTAGAAGTTTTTCCGTAGGAAGTAATGAAATCGTTGAGGGCCGATTTCATGTTTTCAGGACCTGAAAGTTCCTTTAGTTTCTTCAGTGCAGCCTGTACGTCGGCCGGCTCAATTGGTTTAAGGAGGTAATCGATACTATTGACTTTAAATGCCTTCAGGGCGTACTCATCATACGCCGTCGTAAAGATAATCGGGCAGGTTATATCAGCATGTTTGAATATCTCAAAAGCAGATCCGTCAGCCAGGTGGATATCCATAAAAATGATATCCGGCTGCTGATTTGTTCTGAACCATTCAACTGTTTCAGTTATCGAATCAAGTACTGATAAAACTGAAATATCTCCAACCTCCTCAAGTACCTGAAGCAGATGTTTTGACGCAAGAATTTCATCTTCAATTACTAATGCCTTCATTTTTCATGGCCTTATTAATGGGACTTCCACACTGAACTTGTTATTTTCATTTCGAATGATAATTTCTTTCTTGACAAGCAATTGAAATTGCTTTGAAAGGTTTATCAGACCTATTCCGGTTCCTTCTTCAGATGTGATTTTTTTCTGAAAATCATTTACAATTATAAGGCTCTCACTTTCGGTAGTGAGAATATTAATCCCGAGGGGGTGCTGTTTACTGATTTCATTATGTTTTATAGCATTTTCCACAAGAGTCTGGATTGTAAGAGGTGGTAGATTATATGATAAAAGATTTTCATTTATGGTTGTGTGTACAGAAAGATTGCTACCAAACCTCATCCTGATAAGAAATAAATAAGATTCCATAAACTCCATCTCCTCCTTCAGCGTGACAAGCTGTTTTTCATTGCTCTTCAAAGTATAACGGAGAGCTCTTGAAAGGCTGTTAACATAATTCTGAGCGGTATCGGGGGAATCCTTTATCAGTATTTTAAGAGCTGTTAATGAATTGAAAAGAAAATGGGGGCTCAATTGATTCTTTAAAGACTCATACTGACTTTGCAGGGCTTCCCGCTTTAACTCTTCATTCTCGAGTGTAATGGTTTGTTTCTGAAAAATCAGCCGTATTATCAACACACAACCAATGACAAGACCCGACACGAAAAAATTAGTATAATCAAATTCATCCCGGCGGCCCCTTCCTCTTGGACGAGGCTCAGTATCAATTTTATCCAGGACTGAAAAAAACAAATCATTCAGGATATAAACTGAAATGACTGTCAGTGCAACGGCAAGAATAATATTTAATGGTTTTAGGCTTCCATGCTTACCTGAAGGATTCAGAATGAAAAAATTCAAAGTAAACATTAGAAGCGCCACAATATAGGTTATAAGAAGATGCCCGATAAGATGAGCAAATCCCGGAGTGAATCCGTGTCCGGGTCTGCTACCCCCATCATCTCCGAAGAAATAATTCATTACAACAGGGAAATGTATTGTCAGGGCTATGGCAAATGACAGCAGAAATGCAATTATAAAAAACTGTCTTGTCGGATTTGATTTCATCAACTTGAAAAGTAGATATATTTTCGATAATCTGTTATCTTCCAGATCGATTCAGGTTATTTTTCTCCCTTCTTATAACTTACCAGCGTTCCATTGACCAGAGTGGTTTCATAGTTTTTTAAACCCCTGACGTATTCGAGATAGTCTCCTGAACCGCCGTTACCTCCACGGCCTCCATTTCTGCCGTAGCCACCCATGCTTCTGTCGGAAATATTATGCGTTGTATAGCATCCTCCTGCTTTCAGTTTTGGATCAACATCAATGAAATAGTTCTTGTACCAATCTTTATCGGCATCGCTGAAAACAAAATCAAACGGACCCTTGAGCTGTTTTACAAGCTCATGTGCATCGGTAAGACGTGCGTCGATATATTCTGAAAGTCCGGCTTCCTTAAAGTTCTGAAGTGCTTGCTTATGCCTTTCTGCATCAATGTCGACAGTGATAAGCCTGCCGCCTGTTTTGCTTAGCGCCCACGCTATCCAGATACCTGAATGTCCAGTTGATGTTCCTATTTCAAGGGCATTTTTATAGTTGCCCTTGATAATAATATCATACAGCAACTGGCCATCGGCTGATGAAATATTAAGGTCGTGCCATTGCCCTGAATGATCGGAAAGGAATTTTTTAACCTTTTCATCAAGAGCCGGATTGATTTTCAAGGCCTGTGCCTTTATTTGCCCGGGTATTCCGACTGCTAAAATGAGATAATAAATAACAATGGAAACAAATCTAATTGTCTTCATATCCTTCAGTTTTTTCAAAAGTACAATTTAATGAAGGATACGGCTGAAAAAATCAGGTGAAACGGTAAAAAACAGTCCTGAACCCGCTCTTCAGATGAGTGAAATTCTATTCAGTATAATCAGTTCATTATTGCCTTGCTTTTGCTATCGCTCTCGATGTCGATCTTCTTGTCGAGCTTTTTGACATTCTTCCCTTTGTTGAATTTAAATGAATACATGAACTGGATATAATTTGAAGCATCAAATCCTATAATATTTCTGGAGTAAAAAGCAGCCGTCTCAGTTTCGGTTCTGCTTAATCTTACATGTGTTGATAGGGGAAGGACCCATACCACTCCAATAGAGTGGTCCTTTATCTGTGTCTGAACACCCGGACCATAAAAAGGAATGCTGTATGTTTTAGACAGAGCATTAATGTTTACCCCCGTATAGCTCAAAAAAGCGAATGCAGTTGTTTTCTTGTTTTTGCCAAAACTGCCATAGGCTGTGCTGGTTATACTCCAGGAGAAATAGTCCCTCGAGGGTATTGATATTGTTTGCCCCGTGTATTCGTTTATATGTCCCTTATAGATCCTTGCATTTATGTTTATGTACCAGAGCGTTGTATTAATGCCACCCCCTAGCTCATATCCGCTGAGTAGGTTGAATGGTTTGGAGAAAGATGTCAATCTGTTGTCGACAGGCGAATTGACTATCCGGTATTCGGTTCCCACCTTATCGGAATAATACTCTTTATAAACATAAGGCGAGAAATAATTGCTGCCAAAGTTCCAGGTATAGGTAAGCTGCAGCCGGTCGCGGTAATCCGGCTTCAGATCAGGATTCCCCTGGGAAACATTATAATTCTGATCTATTCTGTAATACGGATTCATGTCATAAATACCCGGCCGGTTAATTCTACGGTTATATGTAAACTTTAAATTATGCGACGCTGATAACTTATATTGTAGATTGACAGAAGGAAGGAAACAGGAATAATCAGTCTTTGTAACGGAATCAGCCCTGATATGACTGTTTTCTACCCTCAGCATAGTCTGGAATCCGAATTTTTTCAGATTATATGTTATTCCGCCATAAACCGAATTCCTTAATTCGGCATATTCAAACAGGTTATCCGATACCTGATTATTTATTCTGAAATCATAACTCAGCTGCTGGTAATATAACTGATAGCCTGTTTCGATTTTCGCCGACATACCCATGGGATGTATATAATTCAGTTTCGTTGAATAATAATTGCGGTTATTCAGATTGTCTTCAGCCCGGACATAGGTATCAATTACAGAACCCGAATTATAAAGGTACCGGGTATTTGTAAAATCATTCTCTTCGGTTGATTTAAAATTATAATATGTGTTCTCGGCTGTAAATTCCTGAGTTGGTTTTTTAAAAGTCTTTTTATAAAAGAGAGAAGCTGATTTTTCATTGCTTTTAAAGCCATTGAATGTCAGTGCTGAAATCCTGTTTAATGGAATATCATTTTTATACAGGAAAGATTCACTTCCCATATCAACATCCTGATTTATAGGTTTGTAACTGACGTTAAAGCTCAGGCTGTTCTTATCGTTTATATAATAATCGAATCCGCCGTTGATTGTTGACAATGTTACTTTTATCCCGCCTTTCCCTGTCAGGCTGATCGTTGAATCAATCATTGTGAAATGGTTGTCATTAATGTTAGTTATATCGAGACTCTGTGCGACATTAAGAGCAGTCACATAAAATGTTATTTTGCCTAGAGCATAATCCAGACTGCCTGTTTCCTGACGTGTGATTTTGTTAAATGGTTTAATATTGAGACCGACATTGCCGTTCATTCCAAACCTGGCCTCTTTTTTCAGTATTATGCTTAATACACCGTCGATATTGCCTTCATATTTGCCCGACGGATTGCTTATAATTTCAATACTTTCGATATCAGTCGGTAGCAGTCTGGCAAGATATTCCTTATCGCGCTGTCTTCCATCAACCTGGATTATAAAATTACTGCTGCCGTTTAGTGTGACATTGTTCTGAAAATCGACATTAACCTGGGGAATTCTTTTTAACAGATCATACCCGTTACTTACCGTTTTGGAAACAACTGAAGGAATTGCATAAACAGTCCTGTCGACCATTTCCTTGCCCTTCAGCCGCTCACCTACCACCGTGACTTCATTTAAGCTTGCGACGGTCTCTGCTAAATATATTGTATCCATAGCAACTTCAGCGGTCCCGGCCTCAACAACAACCGCCTTTCCGTTAGCTTTATAACCAACGAAGCTTGCCCGTATAAAATAGTTACCGGGTTTTACTTTTTCAAGCACATATCCACCGTCAGTTAAAGTAATTACTCCCGTTATCATTGATGAATCAGGCAGTTGAAGCAGCCCAACCGAAGCGAACGGCACGGGAGATTTATCTGTAGCAAGACATACTTTTCCCCTTATATTCTGAGCCTGAACAGTAACAGAGCAAAACAGGATCAACCAGACTATAAATGTTTTCATTTTACTTATTGTTCAATTCACTGCAAAGAGATTACTTTCGATTCCCCGTTTATATCCATGGGCATCTGCATACTGAAACCGGGAGCACTGATACCTAAGTTTCCGGCAATGTGTGATTTTGCCTTGTCTTCAACTACCAGTCCGGTGCGGATATCGATCACCATGTTTGACTTGCTCAATCCTTTTAGATCGCTGTAACTCACTTTAGCGCCTCCCGATTCAATAGGGGCCGCATTCTCCGCTGCCTTAATATCCGATTCGACAGTTATGTTTGCATTATTGCCATTTAATCCGTCAAGATGATAGGTTGTAATAATATCGAGCATCATTCCGCCTGAATTCATCTGTTGGGTTATTTTCCAGGTGTCACCGGTGGAAACCTGTTTACCTGGGAGTGACCAGGTAAACATATTGATCATGGTTTTCAAAGAATTATCGCTGATCATATTTATTATCTGCTTTTTAACAGCAGCAGCTGTCGGACCCGTAAGAGTAATGGAACTTGTATCTTTCAGGATTAAGTCGGACAGCATTTTCGAATTTACGATCTCAAATGGTTTCCCGGTAAAATCCATTTTTACATAAAGTGAATTTTTACTTAACCGGTTCATTATGGATGATATAACATCATCTGTCTTTGCCGATTTGATATCTCCTTCGGCAACTGAACTCATTGTGGTTACTTTCCCCATTGCATTTGTATTTGTTATCAGGGTATCAAAATGTACTTCAGTTATCATGAAATCGGAGGTTGCATCAATCATTTTCAGCGAAATAGTATAATTAACTTTCGATTCGGTGGTCTGCTGAACCCCGTTCATAGTTTGAGTAATAACCTGCTCCGAAACAGACTTTAACCGATAAACCTTGTTTTTCTCCAGGTTCATTCTAAGGTTGGCAGTGGTTTGTGCCACTAATGACAGGCAAAACATAACTGCTATAAATGATAACAAGATCTTTTTCATTTGGATTGTTTTAAAATATTATGGATTCTGCGCAAATTTACATCTGTTATGAAATTTTGTAAATGGTTTATCGGTAAATGGTTGATTTCTGCAGGTGAATAACAGATTTGAAAGGTTTATTATACAAAGACTTTTACCTATTCAATCAATGTAATCATGTCGGTTGGCATATTCCGGTTCAGAACCGTAATGTGCTGCTGACAGTTAAGGGTAACACCCCGCTCAGAGAAAGTCTGCCGGATGGACTGAAGAACCAGCTCGGGGTTATTATTGTTTTTGCTCAGATGTGCAAGACATATAATACTGAGATTCTCACCAATATTGTCTGCCAGGAAAGCTGAGGTTTGATGATTCCCCAGGTGGCCATGGTCTGATTTTATTCTTGCTTTTAAAAAATGAGGATAATTGCCATTTACAAGCATTTGCTCATCATAATTTGACTCAATAACTAGCAGGTTAGCGGCTTTTATATATGGGGCAGCAGTCTGACAGATATGTCCAAGATCAGTGGCAATTGTTATTTTTTTTTCTCCGGCACAAATGTGAAATCCTATCGTTTCGGGAGCATCATGGCAAACGGGGAATGCCTCGATATCAAAACCTGCCAGGTGGAACTTTTGCATTAAGGGGATTTCGCGGATACAATCCCTGGACATACTATTCCGCGGAGAGAGAATGCTTTTCCAGATTTTATTGGTAGTGAATGCGGGAAGACTGTTTTTCCTTGTCAGTACTTCCAGTCCTTTGATATGGTCTATATGATTATGTGTTATCAGGACACCCATAATGGTCTGCATTGAGATATCCATATTCTTCAGGAATTTGCGTATGGAGGTTGCCGAAATCCCCGCATCGATCAGAATTCCATGGAACTCGTTGCCCAGGTAATAACAATTACCGCTGCTACCGCTGCTGAGACTGCAAAAATTCAATTTCATCAAAGCCTGGTTAATCCGGTTCAAAGATATAGATAATCAGGCCAGGCTCTTTTAATAAAATCAATACATTATTATTTCTTTGTGTAATTTGGTGTCTTTGCGTCCTGGCGGCAAAAAGAAATGGGCTAAGACATTAAGACGCTAAGGTTCACCAAGTAAATTTATTAAGATTCAATCCGTACAATAAATTCTATTTAAAAATGAAGAATTTTTCGATCCTGATTATTGCATTATTAAGCATTTTCGGTTGCGGATTCAGAGATAATGACGGGGAAGCTCAAAACACTGAAGCCGTGAGAAACTACAATCCTGATGGGTATGACCTGTCAAGGCCGGATAAAATTGACGTTTTACCGGGAATTCTTCATGAAATCTCCGGAATTACTGAAATTGACAATTCAACAATTGCCAGCATACAGGATGAAAATGGGGTCCTTGTTATTTATGATCTTTCAAAAAGCAACATCAGAAATCAATTTCTCTTTCATAGCGATGGAGATTATGAAGGGATTGCAAGGGCAGGTAATACAATTTTTGTATTAAGAAGTGATGGAGTTATATATGAAATACCAGATTATACGTCTGCCGAATTTACGAGTATAAAATATAAATCGGAAATTCCTGCAAAGGATAATGAAGGGCTCTGTTATTATAAAAAGAAGAATATGCTTTTAATTGGCCCCAAAAGCGATATAGAAGGAAAGAAGAAGAGCAAAAAGGCAATATATGGCTTCAGTCTGGATACAAAAAAGCTTCTTGATAAACCTGTTATTAAATTTGATCTTAAAGAGATTAAAGAGTACGCCACTAATAATAAACTTAATCTTCCGGTAACTAAGAAAAAAAGTGAGAATTCTGAACCTAAAATTGAGTTAAGAGCTTCTGCTATAGGTATTCACCCTTTGACAAATAAGCTTTTTCTGATTTCAGGAATTGAACAAATACTTTTTGTTTTTGATTTAAACGGGACTCTTGAATATATGGAGAAGCTTGATCCAAAGTTATTTAATCAGCCTGAAGGAATTTCATTTCTGAATAACGGTGATATGCTTATATCAAATGAAGGAGGTCCGGGGAACGCAACTTTATTAAGATTTAACTACAAATCAAGATAAGCATCCCCGTTTCCCGGAACCGCAAGCTAAAGCTTTTGCCATTACATTTTTAAAACATGGTGTTTTTTAATAAAATCCGGGTCAATATTAACACCCATTCCTGGTCCTGAAGGAACTTTGATTTTACCATCAACGATTTTTAATGGCGATGTCGGGCATTCAAATATTACTGTTGTATCAAGTCCCTTGAATTCATGATGTGCTCCGGCATTAGGAACTGCTGATACAAGTATATAATCATATAGAAATCCCAGCCCACCGCCTGACATGTGAGGGACAATTGTCTTTCCGAATGCATCTGCCATGAGTGCCACTTTCATCGAACGTATCATTCCCCCGAAATAATAAATATCAGGCTGAACAATATCAAGACCATCATTGGCAAGAGACCACCGAAAATGAACAAAGCTCTGATCCTGCTCACCATTCGCAACAGGTATTGCAAGTGCATCTGCCACCTCTTTGATATCTTCAAAATGGTCATACATTACGGGCTCCTCAAAATAGCTATATTTAAATTCTTCCAGAAGTTTACCCACACGTATTGCCTCCTTTACATCATAATACCCATTTGAATCAGCATAGAGAGACATTTTATCACCATAAGTCTTACGGAGGAGTGGTATTAATTTTTCAGTCTTTCCGGGTATCCCGGGATAATGAATATCTTTTGTTCCGGCATACTGATAACCCACCTTTACTTTAAGTGCATGAGCATCATATTCAGCAACTGATTTTTTTATAAGATCAAGATGCTCCTCCAGTGGTTTTTCACGAAACTCGGTAGCCACATATACTGCAACTTCAGGATTATGGATTTCTCCGATCAATTGTCCCACTGGTCTGTCAGAAATGTGACCCAGCATATCGAGTATGGCAAATTCAATTGTTGCCAATGGCAGTCCAAGAGCAATGCCATTATATCTGAAATTGAAATTGTATATGTAAATCCTGTCCAGAATTAAATCCAGTTCCCTTGCATCCTGGCCGATAAAGTAAGACTGAAGCTTTCTAATGAAAATTGGAAAAAGAGTGGAAAGATCACTGTGACCTACCGAAATTCCTTCTGCCCCTTCTTTTGAACGAACCCGGCATAGAAAACTGTTTTCAAAGCGAAGCAATTCAAGGGTTTCTATGATTACCGGAGCTGTAAACAGCTCCTTCTTCAGTATGGGTTTTTTAAGTATTTCATCAATCTTTGCATACCTTGATTTTATATCTGCACCAGAACCATCAGATGTCGTTTCGGTTCCACTTAAAGATAAAGGTAACGCCGCCGCAGCCAGGCCACCTGCTACAGTAGCCGAAATGAATTTACGACGGGATGTCTTCATATCAAAGAATTTTACATGAGACTTATAACGAAAGTCCCCTACAATTCGTTTCCGGTGTTATTGAATATGTCCTGGACAATCCTTGTAACACTTCGGAAATCGATCTTCCCGGTGCTCATCATAGGTAACTCCCTGATGACTATAAATTGCCTTGGAAGAGCTATAATGGGCAGATCTTTTAGCATCTTCCTGAGAACTTCAGTCTTATGTACCTCACTGGACACAGTAGCCACAATGTAAGATCCCTTCTTTTCATCCGATACTTCAACAACACAACAGGATACACCTGCCGGAAGATATTTCTCAAGGATATTCTCTACCTTAACAAGTGAGATCATCTCTCCTCCGATCTTTGCAAACCGCTTGAACCGGCCGGCATGCCACAGATAGTTATCCTCATCGAAAAACCCCATATCGCCTGTATTATACCAGCCATCAGTCAGAGCCTCAGCTGTAAGTTCCGGATCATCATAATATCCATTCATTACAGAGTCTCCTTTTACAAGGATCTTCCCGACTTCCCTAATTGAGCACTCTTTTCCGGTCTCAAAGTTCTCAATCCTTACCCTTACATTTGGAATTACCTTTCCGGTACTGCCTGGCCTGTTAAATTTAGTTGAGTTTACAGAAATAACAGGTGATGTCTCAGTAGCTCCATAACCTTCAAGAAGAGTGACCCCATGCTTTTTCATGTATCCTTCCCTGAGAGCGTCGGGGCATTTATCAGCACCTGCCACCATTAGCCTGAGCGATTTAAAATCTCCTGGCTCTGATTTGTGAAGATAACCCCAGAAGAAACTCGGGGTGCCAACCATTATTGTCGGCTTCTCCTCGCGGGCAATTTTACAGATAGTCTGAAAATCAAGAGGATTGGCATAAGTCACCATTGTCATTCCGTAATATAATGGCACCCATAGATTTACGGTTAAGCCAAATACATGGTAAAAGACAAGATTTGACAAAATGATATCAGATTCATTTATTTTAACATAACCGCCAAAATTTTGAATATTTGAACCAATATTACGATGAGTCAGCGGGACTGCTTTCGGATCTTTTTCACTTCCACTTGTAAACAGAATTGCAGCTGTGTCATTCTCGTCCCCTTTATGGATAATGTTAAGGATCAGGCTGACAGGAAGTTTTGTTTTCAAAGCAGCCTTAAGTTTATCTCCGGTAGTGACTCCGGCCATTATATCTTCAATAAGTACCATGCCGTCTATTACCGGGCAGTTGATCTTTTCAAGTAATGATTTTGAAGTAATTATTGTTTTGAATTTGCATTTTTTCTGTGCATACCTTGCATTTGCCTCAGCACCTGTGGAATAGTTTATCATTACCGGGATTCTGCCGCTCATTAGTGCCCCAACGGTTGCAAGAGCACAGCCAGCTGACGTCGGGATCATTATACCAATAAATCCCTTATCATACTTATTAAATTTTGAACTCAGGATCAAAGCTCCGATCAAAGCTCTGGAATAAGTAACATTTTTCCCGGTTGTTTTATCAATAATTGCTGTCTTGCCGGCATGTTTCTTTGCGGCACTAACAAACTGCTGATGAAGTAACATAAGTAAAAGTGTTTAGAATTATTAATCTTAGGTGGAAAGTTTTTCGGATCGAATATAATGAATTATGTTCAGTTTCAAACAGTACAAAAAAAATATTCGAAAACCAGAAGCAAAAAACAATTTTGTATATAGATGATATTAAGATGTTTGTCAGGGGTGCTTTGGTAATTCAAAATTATTTAATATGGTCCGGTCGAAAATCTGTAACCATTTATGGCGCTCTCTGAAATAAAAAATCCCGCAGATCCGGGATCCTGCGGGATTTTTTATTTAAAATATTAACCTATTGGCACTTCAGGTTTGTTCTCTGCACTTTTGAAGGTTCGGCAAATGGTCCGTACATGGCATTTTTAAATGAAGCGCATGCATCTGCAGTTTGTCCTTTCCCCGCCTGTGCCAGACCAAGCTGGAAGTAGAACTTCGCCTTGGCTTCAGCGGCTCCTGTTTCAAGGGCAAGACCTTTCCGTGCATATTCTGCTCCGCCGTCGAAGTTATTTTTCTTGTTATAAACATCAGCAAAATAATAGAAAAGGTCCTTATCGTCTCCGTATTTTGCCGATTTATTCAGCAGGGCAAGTGCGTCATCAGGTTTATTTGCCTGGTTTGCCTGTGAACCTGCGGCGCGAAAATATTCAAGCGCCAATGTTGATGCCTGTTTTACCTTGTCGGCATCCTTGATAGTATCCAGCTTTCCAAGATATGAGTTGATTGTCTCTTCGAAGGAGACAGCATTATTCTGGCTCCTGTAAATTAAAGCCTTATTATACATTGCAGCAGTATAATCCGGATTAATGACCAAAAGAGAGTCAAATGCCTTAAGGGCATTATCATAATCTTTTTTTGTAAAAAAATCGGTACCCATTATGTAGTATCCCTGTACCAGCAATTTCTCTGCGTTTCCCTTACCGGTGGCATTTCCATATTTTTCAGCAACTGCAGCAGCAGTTCTTGCAGCCTTAATAATTTCTGGTGCCGGTTTTTTTTCGGTAATGGCAGCAGATACCAGCTTCACATATAATCCCGGCAATACCTGAACGGCTTTTTGTTTCAGGTCAGCAGCCGACTCTCCAACTTTGTCGGATAGGATTACAACATTCTCAAAAGCAGCAATTGCAGCTTTAGGATCAGTCTGCATCGCTTTTGCGCCTTCATTATAAAACTTGATTACCTCATTACGATCCTGTGCATAAAGGCTTGTTCCGATAAAAGCAGAGATCAACAGGATCCCTGCAGTATTTCTCATTATTTTCATGTCCATTTTAATTCAGATTATCAGTTTATTATAAACAATTGTGCTTTTTAAAGTCCGTAAATATAGAAATAATTCTGATTTGTCACTTTTCTGAAAAGACTAATGAAAAAAAGATCCGCCAAGTGACGGATCTTTTCTTCTGAATAAATTCCTGTAATCACCTGCTGGGCAAAACAAAGTACAGTATTGTCCTGTTCCCATTGATTATTCTAACATCATCAACCTTAACTGTATCAAAATTCTCTTTTGCTGCAAGCACAGAGTAGTATCCTGATGGCAGACCAATTATTGCAAAATAACCCATCGTATCAGCAATTGCACTTGCAACAACAGTATCCTGTTTCACAACGATTGAAGCTGCTTTTATTTTTACATTGTTCTTGTCAGTGACTTTTCCTTCAAGCCTTCCGGCAGTTGAATTGTTGACTGCCCTTATAACAGGCTTGAAAATAAACCCTTTTATACCAGACGGACTATTCATATTACCTCTCATTACAAATGATCTTGAGAGATCAAAATCAAGCAAAAGCTCAGCTGTAAGGCCGCCATCAACAAAAAGACCCGGTCTGATGAATATTTTAATGCCTGTCTGGTGTCCACTTGGTACCTTCAGACTGAAACTATCCCCATCCTTAACCTTCAGGCTTGCCTCTTCAACATAAAGCCTTATCAGATTGTATTCTCCGGCAGGAATTTCAAGGTCAAGTAAATTCTCAACAACACCGTTCCTCAGATCAAGAAGGTTGAAAGTCTCTGAACCCTCCCATAAAACCAGAAATGGTACACTATCGCAGATTCCATCACCGGCTTTCCTTATCTCAATTTTGGTAATAGTAATTTCAGCAGACTCTACCATATCAACGGGGAATGGCGCATCTGTAATTTTAACAACCAGACGCCCGTTTCCGCTATCAGTGGTTTTGTTGCAACTACTAACTATTAAAACTAGTATTGCTGTAAAAATGATGAAAAATAACTTTTTCATATGATTCAGTATTATTTATTAATTAATGAGGAAACCTTACCTGCGTCCAGAAGTTGCACCTTTTGACATTCTCATGCCGGTTCGCTGTATAGTGTTATTGCATACGCCGCTGTTTCTGGTTGATGAGCGTACCTGTGAGTTATTCCTCTGCTGGTTTATACAATCCTGAGTTGATACCCTGTCACGCACCTGTCTCTGAGTCCGGATACCTGACTGACTCCTGGTTCCCCTCTGACCCTGGTTCTGAACCTGAGTCTGTCCTTGCACCTGTGTCTGATCCTGAACCTGGTGCTGGACTTGTGTCCCGGTTTGATTTTGATTCTGATTACCGTTCTGTGCTGTCATGGCTACACTTATCATCAGTGCCGCTGCCGTTAATAAAATTGTCCTTTTCATCTTCTAAAATATTTGTGATTAATAAAATTCAATGAGACAAATCTAAGTCCGCGAAGATGAAGCTATCATGAATTTATAGGGAAAATAAAAGAAAAGGTTGTTCCTTTTTCAACCTCAGAAGATACGGATACCTCTATTTTATGAAAATCAGCAATCGATTTGGTAATTGCCAGCCCTATTCCGGTACCGTCATCATCATGCACGTTTCTCGTTTTGAAACGTGAGAAAAGAGTACTCATCTGAGTATCATTCATGCCTTTGCCTGTATCTGTTATTATTACCTGGAACCTGCTGCGGACAACATTGCTGTTCACAATTATTTTTCCGCTGGGATCAGTATTTTTTACTGCATTGTTAAAGACATTATAAAACATCGAGAAGACAAGAGATCTGTTGGCTTTTATAAATATATAGTCCCGGACAATATCACTTTTCAAATTAACTTCTTTGTCCTCTGCAACAGGTTTCAGTTCATCGATGATCTCTTCCAGAAGGTTTTTGATGGAAAAGGTATCATCGCACAGATACTGGTGGCTCTCAATTCGTGAAATTAGAAGCAGTGAATTAACAAGTCTTTGAAGCCGGTGAAGGGTCTTCAGCGATTCTTCAATTTTATTAGCCGTTTCAGGATCAATATAACTTTTTAACAATATGTTCTCAAGCTTGCTTCTCAGCACAGAAATCGGAGTCATAAGCTCATGTGAAATATTCACAGTGATCTCTTTTTCTTTCTGAAAAGATTCATCGATCTGGATCATCAGATCTCCGAGAGCATTATCAAGACCGACAAAATCAGATGTGTTTGTTTTTACAGGTGTCCTGTCAAATTTTGACGGGCTTGATATCTCCTTAAGCTTATTGGTAATTTTTTCAAGAGGATTCAATATTATCCTGGTGTACTGAAGGTCGGTAACCAGAGTGACCAGAATTATAAAGACCAGAAAAACAAGTATTATCCTGGTTATGTTCTTTTTTGCATTCTGTATACTTGCCAGACTATTCCCGATTTCAAGAAGGTACTTCTGCCCATCCACAGTAAGTGTATAATTAAGAACCCGGTAAGTAATTTCTTCGTCCTCTATAATCCTGTTGCTCACATCAATCTGGTTGAGCTCTCCATCGGCATAGGACCTTTCGAGACTTATAAACTCTTCTTTAAGAATATTATAGCTCCCGAAAGCGTCAGATGTGTCAGAGTTTATAAATGGCTCTATCCCGATTTTCTGAATCAGACTTATAGTTTTTTCTCTTTTCTGGATAAGATCATTGTCGACCTGCCTTAAATTTATCCTTTCAATAATTGAGGGCAGCAAAATTAGGAATAACGATGTAAAGACCAGCTTTGAAAGCAGGTTAAACAAGGCAAGTTTTGACTTCAGTCGTATCATACTGCGGCTAAAAAACCATCAGGGTATACTCACCCGGTAACCAACACCCCTTACTGTTTCAAGCCAGGGAGAAGGCGCATGGCAATTGAGTTTCTTCCTCAGGTTTTTAATGTGAACGTCAATAAAATTACTATCGTATTGGTCATCGAGAAAATTACCCCATATGTGTTCATAAAGCTGCTGACGGGTCAATACTTTATCATGATTCAGGACAAGATACAGAAGAAGATCAAACTCTTTTTTAGTAAGATCAGCTTCAACACCCCTGCAAATTAATTTTCGTGGCTGAACCTGCATGACAAAATCGCCAAGGATAACATCCTGACTTACGACATTGAATTTTCTTCTTGCAACAGCGTTAATTCTTGATAGAAGCTCTACAAGTGCAAAAGGTTTTGCAAGGTAATCGTCAGCTCCGAGATCCAGTCCCTTTACTTTGTCTTCAATTGCTCCTCTTGCCGTGATTATAATAAACGATGCCTCGTTGCCAGTTTTTTTTGCTTCCCCAATAAGATCAAGTCCTTGATAATCAGGAAGACCCAGATCAAGAAGAATAAAATCATAAAGATTGACTGCAATTTTTTCAGATGCTTCATTTCCGTTAAAAGCAAGATCGCAAAGAAAATTCTCTGATTTCAGGAATGAAGCAATTTCGTTTGCAAGGCTTCTCTCATCTTCAACAATTAATACGTTCATAAAGCAAATTTAGAAAATCCTGAAAAAGCCGCTTAACATGAAGATAAAACCTTTTGGACTTCTGTAGGCTGGATCATTATATAATGGAAGAACGTAATTTAATTCAGCTTCAATGGTCATGAAATCCATATTAAAGGCAACCGGAAGACCAAAATCGACTTCCATAATTCCAAACCTTTCTGAAGTTGAGGTGATTGTTTCAGTTCCCTGAGTAGTAAATCTTTGTTTCCACTTGCGTCCCGGAGATGAGGTTACAACAGTTGTTTCAGAAAAGGTTTCAACTTTAATAAGTTTGCCGAAGAGGAGATTTGCGTACGGATCAAATGATATATTGGCTTTCCCCTTTAGGAATTCAGGAGTCTGAAAATACCTTGAGTTTCTGAATTGAAAATACATTTGATTTTCTTCTGAAAACAATCCCCCAATTGATATTTTTGAATAAAGCAGTTTCCAGTCAAAGCCAAGGGTCAGGTCACCGTATGTAAAATTGCTGAACAGGGTATCAGCAAGGGATGGAGCTACCTGGTATCTGTAAATTCCCGCTGAAATATCAAACCACGAATTGATTGCATGACTGTAATTTAAAGCTCCTATATAAAAGGCAAGAAACGGATCTGTCCCGGAGAGATGAACCGCTGACGCTGATGCATACAACTGATTCCTGAAACCATAGGTTATGTTACCGTAACCATATGGCTGATTCTTTGAAATTGTTGAACCAAGGTAGATCATATTGCTCCCGTATCCTGCCCCGGTGAACAGAGAATGTAGTGATGCTTTGGATTCTGTATTTGAAGTATCGGCCGACGGCAAAGGATTTTTGGACCCATTCTGAGCCAGAACACCCAGGGGCAGCAACAGAAGCACCAGGGTTATATATTTTAATCGGGAGATCTTCATTTATAAATTATTTACCTGGCAAAATTTACCTTCCACCTTTCCGGCCAGCTCCGCCAGGCTTTCCAACACCCTTCGGTATGCCTGATCCTGATGGCCTTACAATTGACGGCGGACGCGCCCCTCTGGCTCTTGTCATATCCGGACGACCGCTTCTTACCCGTTTGGCAGTTTGAGTGCCATACCTGTTACCAGTTTGATTGCTGCTATTACCTTGTGCATTCTGCCCATTTCCATTTCCTGCAGACTGGCGTTTCTGTTCTTTTAATTTCATAGAATCAATCTGTTGTGTATTGGATTGTGCAAATCCTTTGTGCCCTGCAAAAAACATCAACACACAAAAAATAAATATAAACCTCAGCCTCTTCATTATTTTTACTTTAACAATATATATCAATAACTTGAATGATATATATCAATTTAACTAATTAATTTTCCATTATTGTAACAAAAATATCTGACAATTATGAAGAAAAGATGAAGATGTGAATAAGTTGAATCTATAATCTGCGAAAATCCGCGAAATCAGCGGGAAATTATTTTTCGTTTCTTTTTCCCGCAGATAACGCAGATTTCCTTATTGAAAGATTTTCTGAATTGATCCTCTTTCGTTCTCAGTAAGAGAATCCATTTCCTGAATTGCATGATTGATCTTTGTTTTGAAATTCCAGCAAGTCATCTGCCGGAGGGATAACCGTCTAGCAAGCTCATAGGTTGAGAGATCCTCTTTCCCTTTGCAGACATTGTAAGCTATGTAGAATGCTTTATGAACCGGGAATTTGCAGTTATGGAAAATAGTTCCTGCAGCGGCTGATTCTTCGGTTTTACATTTTGTGCACCTTCTCGAATGTGGAGTTTTTCCCGGGCAACAATTTTTATTGCCGCATTTTCTACAGGTATATCCGTGCTCCCATTTTACTTCTGCAAGGAATTCAAAACACTTTTCATCGCTCCGGAACAGCTCTTTTAACTGCTCTTCTGATAATTCCTTTTTAAAAATAGCTCCCATAATCAATTTATTCTGAATACAAAAATAATAAAAATAGTGATACCAAAAAGATTTAGGTGATACTATTGCGATTTAAAATAACTATTTATATCTTTGCGTTGTCATTTATTTCAAAATCTTAATATATAAGTAAATATACAATGGAAACACCAATCACTCAGACGGTACATCTAACTTCAGATGATTTTAAAGAAAAAGTATTCAACTACGAAGCAGGTAAGGAATGGAAATATGAAGGAACTCTTCCTGCAATAATTGATTTTTATGCTGACTGGTGCCAGCCATGCAAAATGGTAGCTCCTGTACTGGAAGAACTGGCCCGTGAATATGCCGGACAAATAATGATATATAAGGTTAATACCGAGGAAGAACAGGAACTGGCTTCTGTTTTTGGAATTCAGAGCA
Source organism: uncultured Bacteroidales bacterium (assembly GCA_963701745.1). Taxonomy (GTDB): domain Bacteria; phylum Bacteroidota; class Bacteroidia; order Bacteroidales; family VadinHA17; genus LD21. The sequence goes on from CAVPBE010000003.1 coordinate 410,537, forward strand.
TCCCGACAATACTTTTCATTCCGAAGGAAGGACAGCCGCAGGCAGCAATGGGAGCCCTTCCAAAGCAAACTTTTGAAAAGGCCATAAAGGATATTCTGCTAAAGAACTAAAAGTAGTTTCTTCCTCAACAGCTCACTTTCTATATAAACAGCATTCAGGCAGCTTATTATAAACGTCATCCGGTGCACGGTATTTGACATTATCGTGACCGGATTCTGCTATTGCCTTCTGGATAACATCGAGAGAAGTGACAGAACTATTATACCCGACATTGATCTTTTTGGTATTGATGTCCCATGAAGCAGATAATACTCCTTTCACGGATTTCGATGCTGTTTCAATACGTTCTTTACACATTTCACAATTCCCGGATACTTCAAAGATCTCATTCTTTTTTCCCAGTATACCTCCCATTTCCTGCATATTACTGTGATCGTGACCAACAGAAACATTACCGGTAGTATTCATCATACTTGGTTTCCCTTCAAGCTGGGCAGCAGCATCAACACTGAATGTCCCGCTTGTTACAATCTCTTCACCTTCAGTTAACCCATCAGTAATTACATAACTTTCACCAAGCATCGGACCGAGGCCGACTTCGCGTAACTTAAAAACCGGCTCATCTCCTGGTTGTTTTACATAAACAACTGAACGCTTACCGGTCCACAATACTGCAGTTTGTGGTATAACCATATTATTGCGATATTCGTTAAGTGTGGTCGAGACAATTCCTGTAGCAAACATTTCAGGCTTTAGTTTTCCGGATTGATTTCCTGTTTCAACTCTTACTTTTGCGACCCTGGTAACTGGATCAATAACAGGATCAATGAAAATTATATTGCCGGAAAAATTAATTCCAGGGAAAGACTGAAGGGTAAATGAAAGTTTTTCACCTAAATGCAAAAACTGGAGATCACTTTCGTAAGCATCGAACATAACCCATACTTTCGAAAGATCTGCAATATCAAACAAAACAGTTCCCTGCGATACATGATCGCCGGTATTTACCCGGCGGGCAGTCACGGTACCTGCCGTATTGGAAACCACTTCAAAATTATTCTGGAGGACCCCTGAACTTTCAATTTTAGCAATCTGTTCATCTGTGAGTTTCCATTGGCGAAGTTTTTCTTTAGATGCTTCGTATAATTCAGGCTGTGATTGTTTTGTTTTAACTGTTTCCAATAACTCCTGCTGTGCGTTGATGAGTTCGGGTGAATATATTTCTGCAAGTATCTGCCCTTTTACAACCGTTTCACCTGTAAAATTCACAGACAGTCGTTCTATACGCCCTGGAACGTGTGCTGTCTGACTCTGAAACAATCTTTCATCAGCCTGCACTTTACCGTAAAGGCGTACCTCTTTTACCGGCTTTTGTTTTGTAACAATTGAGGTAAGTACATTGGCCAACTGGGCAGCTTCTTTGCTCAAATGAATTGCAGAAGGATCGGTAGTAGCTGTACTGCTTTTAGCAAGCGGGATTAATTCCATTCCGCAGATCGGGCATTTACCAGGCTGCTCCATTCTTATCTGTGGATGCATTGCACACGTCCAGATTGTAGCTTGGGCAACTTCTGTCGATTGAATGGATTTCTCTTCTTTATTTTTAGAAGGATGGAAAACCAACCATCCGAGAAATACGCCGGCAATTAGTGTTAATACTGTAGTAATTATTTTGAGTTTCATAATTGGTTGATATTTATTGATATAAGTTGAAATAAGTTGAAATAAGTTGATATAAGTAGAAATAAGTTGAAATTCATTGTTTGTATTCCCAAATATTTCTACCTATTTCCATCTATTTATACATATTTCTACTTATTTCCATCTATTTCTACCTATTTCCATCTATTTCTACCTATTTCCATCTACTTCTACATATTTCCACCAATTTCCATATTCCCCAACCTTCTCAGCCATGCAATAGCAGTATTTAAATCAGCAACAGCTTCAACCTGTTTAAGATCATAGTCCAGTGTTTGCTGCCGTACACGCAGGACATCTGTTAGTTGTGATGAAGATGTTGAGAAATTTTTCAGCATAAGATCAAGAGATTTTGATGCCAGTTGAAATTGATTTTCATACAATTTTACCCTCCGCTTTGCATCCTCATAAAGGAGAACAGCCTGATAATACTCTGACTGTAGCGAATTAGCAATTGCCTCCCAATTTTCGGCAGTGGCTACTCTCAGGAGTTCGGCTTCCTTTTTCATTGCAGTATATTTTTTCCTGTAAACTGGTAAAGTAAGAACCGCCATTGGCATTATCATGTCTTTTCCATTCATTGATGATGTCGACATATTACTTTTCCCGATCACTGAATAATTAATACCTAAACCTAACATTGGATAGCCCATTCGTGTAATCATTTTTTCTCTTGCTTCCAATGATTGTTTCTCAAAATCCAGCATTCCCAGCATAGGGTTATGGGCCAGCATGCTATCTTCGACAGCTGTCAATGAAAATTCAAGAGAATCCTTGATTAAATTTTCATATGTGTAAACAGGTGATGTTACAGGCCTGTTGAGGTATGTGTTAAATTTTGCTATGATGGAGTTATGTTGATTCTTCAACAAAGCAATATTGTTTTCAAGGTCACCGGATTCGATTTGTATCCTGTAAATATCTGATAAACCTAAATTTCCTGCAGATGATCCCATTGTGCCAGTCTGCATAGATGAAGCCTGATTCAATCCTGTAGAGCCTGTATTGGTCTGACCACCGCCCATGATCTGCATTCCGGAGGCACCTGTATTCGTTCCGCTGGTACCGGCAGAAGATGTTGCTGAACTTTGTGATGATGTACCTGAGTTTTCCAGTGAGGCTGATTTGAATCTGACAAGGGCAAGCCGTTCTATTATTTTCAGAATTTCTATATTTTTTTCTGAGATACTTATATCCTTCTGAATCTTGTACAATTCGTACCAGGTTCGCTGGACATCATAAAAAACCTGCAATTTCGCATCACGGAAAAGTTCAAATTTTGCATTTGCCATAAAGCTCATTTCGTCTTTAGCATTCCTGAGCACTCCAAACCAGGGGAACATCTGCATTAATCTTAAATCCGCAACCTGATTACCGCTGATCAGCTCCATCGGACTAAGAAATACTCCTGCACTTAATTCGGGATCCGGTAAACTGCCAACCTGAGGGATCTTTTGTATTGCAGCCTGATATTCACTGAATTTTTGAAGAACTGTCGGATTGTTTTTTGCAGCAACTTCCAGATAGGAGAAAAGTGAGTCGGTCTGGGAAAAGGTTTGTACACAGAGAAATATATTGAAATAGATGGAAATAAGTAGCAATAGCCTGAGTGAGCGGCTTTTTCTTATGTATTTAATCCGTCTGAGATTCAGGATACTATGAGATGTTATTCCTTGCATTTTTAGCTGTTGATTTAATAAAATTGTTGAGTTTGATCTGTAGAATTTGAGCGGTCTCATTAATTGAATCAAATTCGTTTCTGGAGATTTTCTCTCTTTCGATTAGCAGCTCCAGCCAATGAGTGAAAGCTTCAAAATGAGATCCTCTTGAATTATAGTAAAACCTTACCTTATCCAGATAATGGAACCTCCCATAGCCTTCAGCTATATTGGCCCCTATAGAGTCGACAGATCGTAAAAACTGATCACCGATATGTTTTTTGTCCATAAAATCCATTCTGCAGAATATTTTCCATGCGATTGATGATAATTTTCTGGATAACTTATATACTTCCAGATCCTTCAGTTCAATAAAGTTCTGATTTTCCATGATAAAAATATTTTAGATTAATAGCACGAGATAACAGAACTTAATTTAAATCCATTTTTTCAATTACCAATCAAATACTCCTAATTTGTTTTCATTTATTTCTATCTATTTCTACTTATTTCCATTTATTTCACCCCGTGCTCCCTCCAGATAGATTGAAATAATGGCACGACGAAAACTGTCATAACCTGAATTATCATTCCCCCGAACATCGGTATTGCCATCGGAACCATTATATCAGCTCCTTTTCCCGTGGATGAAAGTACAGGAAGCAAGGCAATTACAGCAACAGCAGTTGTCATCATAGCCGGACGTACACGTTTTTTCCCTGCCATTATTACTGCTTCCCGCACATCATGGACATTGGCGGGTCTCTTTTCTTCAAAGACCTGGTGAATATATGTACCCATTATAACCCCATCGTTAGTGGCGATACCAAAAAGGGCAATAAATCCAACCCAAACTGCCACGCTAAGATTGATTGTGTGCATCTGGAACATATCGCGAAGGTTTAATCCCGCAACCGAAAAATTCATGAACCAATCCTGCCCGTAAAGCCAGAGCATCAAAAATCCGCCCGAGAAAGCAACAAAAACACCTGAGAAGTGAATAAATGAAGCAGTAATTGTACGAAACTGAAAAAACAATAAAAGAAAAATCAATATCAAGCTTAAAGGGATTACTAAAGCCAGTCTTTTTGTAGCTCTTATCTGATTTTCGTAATTACCGGCAAATTTGTAAGTAACTCCCGGAGAAGGTATTAATTCTCCCGAATCAATTTTCCCCTTTATCACCTTGGTGGCTTCTTCTACCACATCAACTTCGGCTTTCCCTTCTATTTTATCAAAAATGACGTAGCCTACAAGAAAAGTATTTTCGCTCCTGATCATCTGTGCCCCGCGGGTGTAATCTATTTCAGCAATTTCACCGAGCGGAATCTGAACACCATTCATTGCAGGGACCAGGATACGTTTTAAATCCTCCGGATTATCACGAAGTTCTCGGGCGTATCTTACCCTCAGTGGGAAGCGTTCACGGCCTTCCACTGAAGTTGAAAGCGTCATCCCTCCGACAGCAACCTGCAATATTTCCTGAACATCGCTTACTGTCATTCCGTATCGTGCCATCGCCTCACGGTTAAGCTTTATCTCAAGATAAGGTGCCCCAACAGCGCGATCGTAGAAAACTGCTGAGGCTTTAATTGAGGGAACATCCTTTAAAGCTTTCTCAAACATCATTCCGGCCTCTTCAATTGTATTAAGGTCAGGACCATACACTTTCAACCCCATCGGGGCACGCATCCCGGTCGAAAGCATTACAAGACGGGTTTCGATTGGTTGTAATTTGGGGGCAGAAGTCAGTCCCGGAATATCTGTAACCTTTACAATCTCATTCCAGATATCCAGGGGTTTCCTGATCTGTGGCCGCCACTGGCGGAAATATTCTCCATTTTTATCAGGAACCAGAAATACATTGAAATGTGTTGAAATATGTTGAAATATGTTGAAATATATTGAAACAGGTTGTAAATCAGCTCCAACGTCTAACCTATCATTGTTAACCAGAATATGATATAGCCTTTTCCCCTGCTCAAACTTGACTTCTTTAATACTACTAATTTCAACTCTGTTCCCATTTATTTCCACCTTATTTCTATCTGTTTCAACCTTATTTCCATCTATTTCACCCTTATTTCCATTTATTTCAACTTTATCTCCATCTATTTCTATTTTATTTCTATTTATTTCTATTGTATTTCTGATTTCCGTCAAATTCAAAACATAGTATCCGGATTTATCAACCTTAAATCTTTGTCTGTGGCCATTTTCATCAAGAATATATTCCGGACGGTAATTGATAGTATTCTCAAACATCTGTATCGGAGCAGGGTCGAGAGCCGAATTTACACGTCCCCATTTTCCGACAGCCACTTCAACTTCAGGTATTGCCGAAAGACGTTTATCAAGAGTCTCTATATATCCAAGATTTTTTTCAATGCTTGAATGCGGCATACTGGTTGGCATCAGCAGGAATGAACCCTCATTAAGCGATGGCATAAACTCCTTGCCTGTACCGGGGAATGTTTTAACCGGACCCTTCCAGATTGCAGTATTACGGAAATTCTTCCAGCCTGCTTTTTCTGCTCCTGTGGCAATAAACCCAAAAATTTTATCAAATCCCTGCCAGACTAATAATCCAAAAAACAAGGTAAATGCAGGGATCATTAAAAACTTCCATTTATTCAACAATGCCCAGCGAAGTATCTTTTCGTAAAAATGTACCATTGACATCAGTGCAAGCAGAATTACTGTTACAATGCCAGCTACAAATAAAAAGTTAACAAACTCACTGTTGTGTGCTCCAAGTGGAAGCCATTCAACGGAAAGATACCAGGTTGCTACCAGAACTGTAATACCGATATTGATATAATTTGGAAATTCCCTGAGTTTTTCAGACCACTTGGAATCCAGGAGATTATTTATTCCCAGAACTGTCAATGCAAGTACAGGCCAGGTATGCCAGACACTTGCAAAGAAAATACCGGCTAATATTAATGTACCGTTCCATATCTTTTTTATTTTCTTGGTGTCGAAACGGATATTAAAGAATACGTGTACAAGTGTGGGTAGTACCACTATACCCAGAATAAATGCCGCAAAGAGAGCAAAGGTCTTAGTCCATGCCAGGGGGTGAAACATTTTCCCCTCCTGTGCTTGCATTGCAAAGACCGGAAGAAAACTTACAATTGTCGTTGCGATTGAGGTTACTACAGCAGCTCTTACTTCTGTCGTTGCGCTGTAAATTACCTGCATTAATTTCTTGCCACGTATTCCCCTGTTTTCAGGCATTTCCAGATGTCTGAGAATGTTCTCTACATCTACAATACCTATATCCACCATTACACCAATAGCTATGGCGATACCTGACAACGCCACAATATTGGCGTCAATACCGAAAAACCGCATCATGATAAATGTGATCAGGACACCTAATGGCAATAGCCCGGCAACGATGAGAGAAGCCCTGAGGTTCATAACCAAAATAATTATCACAATAATGCTGATCAGAATTTCATGGGAAAGTGCCGATTCAAGGGTTCCTATTGTTTCCCTGATGAGCCCTGTCCTGTCATAGAATGGGACAACAGTTACTTTTGAGACGGATCCGTCAGGCAAAGTTTTTTGTGGTAATCCGGCTTCGATTTCCTTAATCTTTTCTTTTACATTATTGATTACTTCCATCGGGTTGGACCCATAGCGGGCGACAACTACCGCTCCGACTGCCTCTGAACCGGCTTTATCCAGACCTCCGCGTCTTGTTGCCGGACCAAAATTTACATGTGCCACATCTTTAATCCGTACAGGAACATTGTTCCGTACAGCAACAACAGATAATTCAAGATCATTAAGACTCTTTATATACCCCAGACCCCGAATGATGTACTCTACATTATTCAGCTCAATTGTTTCTGCCCCAATATCGAGGTTGCTGTTTTTTACAGCATTCATGGCATCCATGACTGACACATTATAAGCCTTAAGGGCATTAGGGTCTAGATCAACCTGGTATTCCTTTACAAATCCTCCGACAGATGCAACTTCTGATACACCTTCGGCTGATGAAAGGCTGTATTTAACATAAAAATCCTGGATGGTTTTGAGTTCCGAAGGATCCCATCCGCCATTTGGTTTTCCTGTTTTGGGATCCCGGCCTTCAAGAGTGTACCAGTAAATTTGCCCAAGTGCTGTTGCATCAGGTCCAAGAGAAGGTTGCACCCCGGCTGGCAGAGTTCCTGACGGGAGGGAGTTAAGTTTTTCAAGAATTCTTGACCTGCTCCAGTAGAATTCAATATTATCCTTGAAAATTATATAGATGAACGACATCCCGAACATCGAGGTACTTCTTATTGTCTGAACCCCGGGAATACCAAGCAATGCTGAAGTTAGCGGATAGGATATCTGGTCCTGTATGTCTTTAGGTGAACGGCCCATCCACTCTGTCGCAACGATCTGCTGGTTTTCACCAATATCAGGAATGGCATCTACCGGTACAGGATCCCTTGGTAAAAGACCGGATTTCGGGTTGAACGGCATAGTAACCAATCCCATGATCACAAAAGCGATCAGAATGATAAAAGTTATAAGCCGGTTTTCGAGGAAATATTTTACTAACCTGTTAAACATTACACATTATTTTTTTTCAACCAGGGCCATCCCGCATTTTGGACAATTGCCTGGCTTATCACTTACAACCTCCGGGTGCATGGGACATGTGTACTGAACCGTTGCCACCTCTTTGGTTGCTGGCTGTTTTTCTTTAGATGAACTGTTTCCGCATGAGTTAAATATTACGGCTGAAAGCAGAACAAAACCAATTACTAATAATTTCTTTTTCATTGCTAAAAATGTTAAAAGGTAAATACTAAAAGATTAATTAAAATAAATGCATTAATGCAAATGAGAATAATGTCTCATTTGCAGAATGTAAAGAAATGGATGGATCAGATACGGAAAACACAAATATCAGAGAGATCCAAATTTGTGGACATCATTGCCCCGGGAGGGCTTTTGTCTGAATATTGTAATTTGAAAACCCCTGCCAGGCTGACCGAAGATTCAGATGGTAATCCTAATGTCTGAAAATTATATTGAACAGAAGGAGCGATATTAAAAAACGAGGGTATGTAATTATTATCTGTCGAATAGGAAGTTACAACATCTTCACAGCAGTGTTTAGCGAAGTATATTCCGGGAAGAGTCGACTGCTTTTGAGAATCCTCCATACCGCAACTTGCCAGCTTACCGGTAAGCGATATCTTAGAAGCTGCTATACGACCACCACAATAGTGTGTTGCCACCGAAAAGTGGAACATTGTTGCGATCATCGTAAATGCAATAAATATGGAAATCCCCTTTTTCACTATCAATAAAACAGAATACTGTAAGAATTGTTTTACAAAGCTATACGATTTAATCTTTAACACAATGCATTACTCCTCCAAAATCATTCCTGAAGCTACAGTTTCATTTGTCCCTTCATCGATAAGGATCAGGCTTCCCGTGATGTTATTTTTCTTATAAGCATCAAAAAATACTGGTTTGGATGTTCTGATTCTGATATTTGCTATATCGTTCATCTTTATTTCAATATCTTCAAAATCCTTTTCAAGGGTATTGATATTCATCCTGTAATTAATGGTTTTGATAACACATCCGGCCTCATTAGTGTTCATCCGGACCAGATATTTTCCTCCGACCCGCAATGGCTTCTCATTAAACCAGCATATAATCAGATTAATATCCTGGCTTATTACCGGAATATCATCAGGAGAAACCAGCATATCCCCGCGACTTATGTCTATTTGATCTTCAAGGGAAATTGCCACCGAATCACCTGAAAAAGTCCTCATCAGATTTTTACCCATGACGTCTATGCTCTTAATCCTTGAGCTGATCATTGATGGTAAAACTGTGACCTTATCTCCGGGTCTGAATACTCCGCCGGCAACCCTTCCTGCATAACCCCTGTAATCGTGATGCTCAGAAGTGTTAGGACGAATAATTGTCTGTACCGGAAACCGCTGATTCCCTGGATTTTTATTTTTTCTGATTTCAATTGTTTCGATAAGGGTGAGAAAAGTTTTGCCGTTATACCACTTCATGTTTTCTGACCGTTCAACTACATTGTCTCCATATTTTGCACTTATAGGTACATAGTATACATCATTGATATCAAGCTTCTTAACAAGTTTGGCAAGCTCAGACTTTATGTTGTTGTAAACAGTCTCAGACCAGTCAACCATATCCATCTTGTTTATAGAGAATATTACATGTTGTATGTCAAGCAACGATGCAATATATGAATGCCGGATGGTCTGCTCAAGCACTCCTTTCCGGGCATCAACAAGTATAACGGCAAGGTCAGCAGTACTTGCTCCGGTTACCATATTTCTTGTATACTGGATATGACCGGGTGTGTCTGCAATAATAAATTTCCTTGCCGGAGTGGCGAAGTATCTGTAAGCAACATCAATTGTTATCCCCTGCTCACGTTCTGCCCTCAATCCATCGGTAAGCAATGATAAATCAAGGTCGTCTCTCCCCAGTCTTTTCCCGGATTGAACTATATGTTCCATCTGGTCTTCGAAAATCGACTTGCTATCGTAGAGAAGCCTGCCTATCAGGGTACTTTTGCCATCATCGACACTTCCAGCTGTTGTAAACCTCAGAAGGCTCTTATTATTACTTTCTCCGTTTAATCCCATATAATGAATTTCTAAATTTTAGATAATATTTACCCACCCCTCACCCCTCCTAAGGAGGGGATCTTAATAAGTGCACTTTTACCGTTGAACCGTTGAACCGTTAAGCCTTTGAGCCTTCGAGCCTTTAAAAATACCCCTCCTTCTTCCTGTCTTCCATTGCTGCTTCAGATCGCTTATCATCATATCTTCCTCCTCTTTCGGTAACTCTTGTAGCTGCAATCTCAGTAATTATTTCTTCAAGCGATTGAGCTTTTGAAAGCGTTACTCCGGTACAGGTTATATCTCCGATTGTCCTGCAACGGACATCCGTCTCAAAAACTTCTTCATGAGGTTTGAGTTGCATAAAGGGAGCCCAGGCAAGATATATACCATTGCGGCTGAATATTTTGCGCCTGTGAGTATAATAAAGATCGGGGAGATTAATCTGTTCACTGAAAATATACTGCCAAACATCAAGTTCTGTCCAGTTGCTGATAGGGAATACCCTGAAATGTTCTCCGATATTTTTATGACCGTTGAAGATATTCCAAAGTTCAGGTCTCTGGTTTTTCGGATCCCATTGTCCGAATTCGTTCCTGTGAGAAAAAAACCGCTCCTTGGCCCTTGCTTTCTCTTCATCCCGGCGTCCGCCTCCAATGGCAACATCAATACTTAAATCATCGATTGCATCAAGCAGGGTTACTGATTGTGCTTTGTTACGGCTTGCATTAACTCCCTTTTCTTCGGTGACTCTGCCTTTGTCAATAGAATCCTGGACATATTTTACAATTAAGCCCACTCCAAGTTCCCTGGCCAGATCATCCCTGAATTTAAGAGTCTCTTCAAAGTTATGGCCGGTATCAATATGCATCAGGCTGAAAGGCATTTTTGCCGGCCAGAAAGCTTTTTTTGCAAGATGCACCAATACGATCGAGTCTTTACCTCCTGAAAACAGGATGACCTTTTTTTCAAACTGGGCAGCTACCTCTCTCATCACAAAAATTGCCTCGTCTTCTAGGTCTTTCAGATGTTCACTGTTTATCTTCATTTGATTACCTTTATCATTTTATACCCACCCCTCACCCCTCCACCACAAATCTCCCCTGCAGTCTGGCTCCTTCGCTAAAATAGCCCACGGGCTATTTTTTTACGCTCGGCCCCCTAAGGAGGGGATCCTTATGCTACCGTTACGCCGTTACACCGTTATGCCGTTTTGCCTTTCATTTCAAGTGAAGTCCGCATTCCTTTTGGCTACCTTCTTCCCACCACCATCTTCCCGAACGGAAGTCGGCCCCTTTTTCCACTGCCCTTGTACAGGGCTCGCACCCAATACTGACAAAGCCCTTATCATGTAAAACATTATAAGGAATATTATGTTCTTTGATGAACTTTTCAACTTCCTCAAGTGACCAGGTGAAAAGAGGGTAAAACTTAAATAGATTCTTTTCTTCATCAAGCTCGATCCAATCCATCTTACGACGGTTATCCGACTGGCCGGACCTGATGCCGGATATCCAGCACTCTTTATTCTTAAGGGCTCTGTTTAGAGGTTCAAGTTTTCTTAGCCTGCAGCACTCCAGTCTGTTCTCCCGTGAATGGTAAAAGCTGAATGGCCCCTTATCTGTCACCATGTTTTCAACAGATTCATGATCAGGGAAATAAACACTTATTTTTTTCCGGTACCTTTTTAATGTTTCATTAAAAACCTTATAAGTCTGGGGAAATAATCTTCCGGTATCAAGGGTGACAACATCTACCGTTATATTTTTCTCAAAGATCATATGGGAAATAACCTGGTCTTCAATTCCGAAGCTGGAAGTGAATATTACCTTATCGGGGAAGATCTCAGCAAGGGTTTTCAGCTGATCTTCAACCGGTTTATACTCTATCCTTTTTCTTATTTCTTCTATATCCATGTATTTCTTCTATATCCATTTATTTCCTTTATTTACATCTTTAACTGAAACTCCCTGACAAATAATCCTTTGTCAATTGTTTTTTTGGATTATTGAAAAACTCTTCGGTCGGACCTGATTCCACAATTTTACCCAGATACATAAAAACAATATTGTCAGCAATTCTTTTGGCCTGTCTCAGTGTGTGAGTTACAAGGATAACTGTATATTTCTCTTTGAGCTTTATAAAAAGTTCCTCGATCTTTTTTGTTGAAAGCGGGTCGAGAGAAGAGGTTGCTTCATCACCGAGAATGTATTCAGGTTCAATAGCCAGACCGCGTGCAAGACATAATCTCTGCTGCTGACCAATTGAGAGACGGTTTGCTGATGAGCGAACCCTTTCCCTTACTTCATCCCATAAACCAACATACTGAAGATACTGGATAACGGTCTGGTTAATTTTTTTTCTTTTTGTTATTCCATGGATGCGGGGGCCATAGGCAACATTATCAAAAATCGACATCGGAAGAGGGCAGGGTCGCTGCGCGAGCAATCCCATCTTTTTGCGAGTATCTATAACATTGACACCTTTATCATAGATATTTTCACCGTCCACATACACTCGTCCGCTTATTTTCACCTCAGGCGTCTCATCATGCATCCGGTTAAGAGTTTTCAGGAAAGTCGACTTCCCGCAACCTGAAGGTCCTATAATACAGGTAATGCTTTTCTCAGGGATTGCCAGGTTTATGTCTTTCAAAACATGGTGATCCTCTATGTAAACATTAAGGTCCTCAATCCTGAGGGAGCTGTTAATTAGCATTTTTCTTAGATGAGGTGGTCTTTCTTTCTCCATAACAGGATCTGTAGTCAGTATTCTCATTTGACGGGTTGCATTTATCATATTTTATGTTTTGAGAATTTTGAGCTGAAATATCTTGCTGAAAAACTTAATATCAATATTAGTACGGTCAATATCACTGCAGAGGCATAGGCCCGGTTTTGGACCTCTTCAACAGGACTTCCTAGCTGGAAGAATATTGCCAGGGGTAATGAAGCGGCAGGCTGGTTTAGAGATGTGGGGATGTTATCGGTGTATCCCGCGGTAAAAAGAACTGTTGCAGCATCCCCGATGCCCCTGCCGACTGCCAGAAGCGTAGCAGTGACCAGACCAGGCATCAGCTGCTTCAGAATGACCTTTGTCATTTCATATTTAGTGGCGCCCATTGACAGCAATGCATCCGGAAGATCATGTGAAAGGAGCCTTGTAACCTCATCGAGCGAGCGCATCATGACAGGCATTATAAGCATTCCTAAAGTTATTATGCCGCCCAGCAATGATGCCCTGATTCCGAGATACACCATAAGGGCAAAACCGAATGCACCATACACAATTGAAGGAATTCCGAACAGAATGTCAAGAGAAAACCGGATTACACTGGAGAAGACCGAGTTACGCGGCAAATAAAAATTAATGTACATCACGACCGGTACGCTAATAATCATACTTATTGCCAGGGCGCCAATGATTAAATATAATGATCCGACAATTGCATTTAATACTCCACCCTCCCTGCCCAGATAAAAGCCCCCGCCAGGCAGCTTTGTGATCATGTCCAGCGACAATGATGGCAATCCTTTATAGAAAATCGTACCTATAATAAATATCAGCACACTGAGGATGATCGTAGCCGCACCGATCATTATTACCTTAAATATTCTTTCTTCTAATTGTTTCATTTTCAAAACAGACCATATTTATGAAAGCAGATATCTCTTTTCAATCTGGTTAAGAGTGATCCTTGATATTCCATTAAACAGAATTACAATAATGAACAGAAGAAAAGCAGAAAACATCAGGGCTGATTCGTAGCTTGGCATTGAAAGCATTTCGCCATAATTATTCGCAATTAAAGCCGGTAACGGATAGCAGGCATCAAAAATCGAATGAGGGATTTGTGTGATGTTTCCGCAAACCATAAGAACAGCCATTGTTTCACCAAAAGCTCTTGATAAAGCGAGTATTGTGGCAGCTAAAATCCCCGGGAACGATCTCCTGAGAATTACTTTCTTTACTGTCTGCCACTTTGTAGCACCCATAGAAAGAGAAGCATCAGTCATTTCGCGTGGGATGGAACGGAATACCTCAACCATAATACTGATAAGGAGTGGTATGATCATAATAGCAAGGACGAGGCCTCCGGCAAGAACTGTATAACCAGTAGAGTATTCCACGAATTTTGGAGCTATTTTATTTGCAATAAGAGGGACAATCGTTAAGGTGCCCCATACTCCATAAATTACCGGAGGTATTCCCGAGAGAAGGTCCACCACAGGTTCAAAGAACCGCCGGATATTTACTGAAGCATAGGAATTCAGATAAATACTTGTAAGAACGGAAACCGGAAGAGCAATTATAATTGCAATGAAAGAAACATAAAAAGTACTTAGTATAAATGGAAGAAAGCCAAAATCCCCCTTGAAGGGTTTCCAGTCAGCAGAAGTCAGCAATACCCACAGATTTTTTTCTTTCATGATGGGCAAAGCTTTAAAAAACAGGCTTAACCCCATTATAATAAGGAATAGAACTGTAAAAACAGCAATACCCAGCATAAAATGCCGGGCAGCCATGTCCTTCACTAACCGTGATTTTTGCATATTTATTATTGGACCCTTTTCAGTTCAGCTGCAATCTTTTCATTTGAAAGTGTTATGTAGCCTGATTCATTAACATATTTCTGTCCGTCGGTCAAAACCCAGCGAATAAACCTGATCACAACCTCTTTCTGAGGTTTGCCCTTTGTCACAAAATATAATTCACGTGACGGTGGGGAAGGATACTTCCCGTTGGCTATAGCTGCTATAAGGTCATCAATTGAATTGTAAAAATCCTCATCAGCAGTTATTTTGCCATCATTGTTTATGTCGATCGGGAGGACCCTGATCCCTGCCAGCTGTTTTTTTGTCCTGGTGTCATATAAATAACCTATGTTATTAAAGCCGATGCCAAGAAAATCCTTTTTTACAGCCAAAGCCAATCCGGGATCACCATATACCCCGTTTCCCAATAGATCTTCCTGTTTTTTATTAAAATACTTTGCCCATACCTCAGCCGCCCCGCATGCATCAGACCGGGTATAGACATGTATGGGAGTGGTACCTTTGAATCCAAACGCCTGCCCCCATGTTTTATACATTCCGCTTATCCATATGTTGTTGCCTGCATCTTTATTCAGACCTTTGCCAAGCAGTATATCCAATGAAGGATTGGATGCATTGATCACAGGTACAACAGCATCTTTTGCCACTGCAACAGGGAAAGCCCCTTTGTTTAGTTCTTCATTATATATCTCACGGGAAACCAACCCCATATCAACCATATCATTCAGAGCATCGGTTATCCCTTTCCCCGCTCCGCCGGCAGACAGGTCAATTTTAACATCGGGATAAATTTTCCTGAACTCCTCAGCCCATCTGACAGCCATTGGATACAAAGCCCATGCTCCCGAAAGAGAGATTGTTCCTTTGATACCTTCCTGAGCAATTACTGGTTTCTGTTTAACACCAAAAAAAAGGACCAGAAAGATCATTATAATTACAACCAAAAAAACATATCTCATAATGTCTACCGATTTTGTGAACAAATGTAAGCTCTTATGTGTTAAATAGAATTGGCATAAAAACCAAAATGTATTAGGTATAAATACTTAACTTTAAGCAAAAGATATATTTATCAGGATGATTCTTTCAAAAAAAACACGGTATGCCATTGTTGCACTGGCTAGACTGGCAAGAGATTACGGCAAGGAACCTGTTCAAATTCGGGAGATCTCTGAAAATGAAAATATTCCCCGCAGTTTTCTTGAAAATATTCTCCTCGATCTGAGAAAAATGGGTGTTCTGGGAAGCCGGCTCGGGAAATCCGGAGGATACTATTTATTGAGAAAACCCGGTGATGTCAATCTTGCGGAGATAATCGATCATTTTGAAGGAACATTATCCCTTTTATATTGTGTTTCTGAGAAAGCTTACCGTCCGTGCGAGTTTTGCAAGGATGAAACCACGTGTCAGATCAGAAAAGTATTTAAAGAGGTGCTCGATAACACGAACAGTATTCTTAAAAAAGCTACGCTTGAAACACTGATCCAGCGTTAACAGATAGTTTCTTCAGTAACCCTGACCATAGTCGGCAAAAATCATTTTACCACTTTAAAATCTCAGAGAAACATATTTATTGTTTTATAAACAATAAACATCCCGAATAGGCATAACAAGATCCCCAGGCTATTAATAGCCAGATTTAATATTCTTATGCTTATTTTATTACGACACCTGAAAATAAATAACGCCAGCAGGTAAAACCAAATAATACTGCCAAGAGAGAGCGAAAATGCAAAACATGCGCTGAGTAATATATGAAAGTTCTTATTGGGCGTTATTTTCGAATTCTGAGCCGGAATCTCCTTCCTGAATATCTGCAAAGTATCGAACGTGAGATAACCGGGCAAACTGGGTTTTTCAATAACTTTTCCACCAATATTATTAATTTCAGAAATATTCTGATCAATAATTGAATTCAATCCTCCTGTATTAAAACCAAGTGAAGAAACAATTGATATTATTATGAAAGATGTTGTAAGCCAGCCAAAGAAAAGTGTCGGATTAATGAGGTTTACCAGAAGACCGGTATAAAAACCGCCCCTGGCCTCTTTATTGATTCTTTCAGGAAGATGTATTTTATCATCAAATTTTCCCGGGTCGATTTTTGTCCTGAAAATAGTGTAACCAATAAAAATGATGAATAAAGAACATGCTCCCATTAAATAAGGGATGGCCGGCTTATACCAGGAATAAAACCTGGTGAGTCCGTAAACCGCAATAAAAACATAAACCAGGTCAGCTAATGAGGCTCCTACTGTCAGAAGATTACAGTATTTCAATCTCCCTTTTAATGCATTCGAGGTTACAAGAATGCTTATTGGTCCGGCAATGGGCATAGAAAAGAGGAACCCCGCTATTAAACCAGCTATTGATATAGTGATAAGGCTTTCCGACATAATTAAGTTGAACTATGCTCTACCCTTTTTATTATAGAGTTCCCCTGCAATTTTTAAATCTTCTATTGTGTCAATTTCAGTGCAAAAATATTCAGATATGTCAACTACATAAATATCGTGATTTTTATTTATCAGCTCCTGGAAAGCAGCTTCATAAAACTGATTAACATTCTTTTCGACATTTACCTTACGGTCAATTATACTGAATAATTCCCTGACCAGTTCCATATTAAATAATTCTATTCCTACTGATTCACCGTCTGCTTCTGACGGATCAACTTCTTTACTTATCTCAAGAACCCTGCCATTATTATCGGTCCTGACCTTTATTTCCTCGTCATGCACATCATGTCGTTTTAGTGCAAGGCAGCTTTTATAACCCGAACTGCATAATTTTGCTATTATTCGCTTATCGAAAACTATATCACTGTCCATTAACAGCATGTCGTCTGAATGAAAAGAATTTCTGGCCAGCCATAGAGAATAAATATTATTTGTGGATTCATAGAATTCGTTATAATAGAATGTTATATTCAATTCCGGGAATCTTATATTGACAAAATCCCGGATCTGTTTTTCAAGATAGCCAGTAACTATAACAATATCGAGGATTTTATTTGCAATCAAATTTTCAATAGTAAGCTCAAGTATGTTTTCTGAACCAACTTTCAATAAACATTTGGGAGTGTTATTTGTCAGTGGTCTCAGACGTGAAGCTACACCTGCCGCCAGAATGACTGCTTTCATTTAAGGTTCTCTATTAAAGGTTTTGTCAATTATCTGTTGAATCGCCCACAATATCACTGCCAGACTGTTAAATCCTATAATTATAATCCAGATAAAAAGATCAAAGCGATTAAATATTGAACAGATTATCAGAGTGGTTATCTCGGTAGTAGCACCTATAAGAAGCCAGAACCGGATAATGATTTCGTTTTTCTGAAAATACTCCTCCCGGGTTGTAATGAAAAGTTTTGTTTTTTTCTTTTTTGCTACCAGGAATCGTTGTAAAGCTGAGTATTTAAAATATATCAGCAAAACCATCCTGTCGAACCTCTTACCTTTTTGATTTGCTATTAATTCATACTCTTTACCGAACTCCTCATTTTCTTTTTCAGAATTGCTTCCTTCTCCCCTGACATAATAAAGGAACCTGTTCCTGAAATAATCAACAAGAATTCCGTGAACTATATTGCTTAATCCTGCAAGAAGGAGCATTAATAACCAATAATAAGGCTTCGGGCTTCTCCAGGCAAAGCCAACTGCAATACCAAGATAAACTGCAATGGTGGCTATGTAATCAGAAATTCCGTCAATTATTCTGCCGACTGGAGTGCCGGTTTTTTTAAGACGTGCAAGTTGGCCGTCGCTGCAATCCAAAATATTAAACAGAAGGAAAAAAAAGGCCCCGATTTTGAAATATACAGGCTGCCCAAGAGAATAAAAACATCCTGCTGTTACTCCCATTATTATGGCAGCAATAGTAATACTATTTGGAGTAATTCCAGTATTATAAACTGTTCTTACGAAAAGGAATGCAACAGGCCTGTAAAAAATAAGGTCGAAGACTTCTTCAACCTCTTTCATCTTCAAAGATTTCTTATACTCTTCGAGCCAGTTCATAGCAAATTATTCTCCTTCAGGAAAGATTTAATTAATTCCATCAACTGACGGTTCTGCTCCTGCCTGCCTATAGTTATTCTTATATGATTGTTCAACCCGTCTTCTGCCATGAATTTGATTATCACGCCATTTTCTGATAAAAAGTTTTCCAGTTTGTCTTTTATATCCGCGGGAATCTGCACCAGAATAAAATTTGCAAATGATCTGTATGCCTTAAAGCCCGGAAAAGTATTGAATTCATGAAAATACATTTCCATGTCTCCGGCCATTTTTCCTCTCACTTCCATGTAATATTCCTCAGAATTAAGAGCAGCGATAGCAATTCTTTCAGAAAGACAGTTGAATCCAAGGTATCGGGAACTGAAAAGAGAAAAGCGAACATGATTTTCTCCGATAAGAGCAAAACCTATCCTTAAACCTGCCAGGGCATGATATTTTGAAAATGTCCGGATTATCAACAAGTTGGGGAATTTAGCAATTAATTCTCCCAGGTGTGATTTATCGCCGTTAAAGAAAAGTGAATAAGCTTCGTCGAGTACAACAACAGTATCTTTCATCACTTCAAGCACATGGTCCAGCTGATTCTGCTCCAATCTGTTTCCGGTAGGGTTGTTGGGTGAACTGATAAGCACAAGTTTTGGTTTATGCTTGTTATAGACTCTGAACATTCCCTCAATATCGTAGTAAAAAGAATCCTCGCCCTCTACTATGGGATATTCTACCTTTATACCTTCAACTTCATCAGCAATCTTTTTATAATACCACCAGGAATACGATGGGATCATTACCTTATCACCTTTATGCACATAGCAATGTACAACCTGTTTCAGCAGGTCTTCTCCTCCATAACCAAGAATTACATTCTTTTCATTAACTCCATACTCGGTGGCCAATCTTTCCGACAGACGACTTTTAAATCCCATCATAAAATCACGGGAATATTCGCTAAGCTCCTTAATATCGGTAGTTACAAATTCTTTTAAGCAGGCAGGTGAGGGCCCGTACTGATTTTCATTCCTGTCGAGATAGAGAATCTTTTTATCGTTCATATTTCCCCTTTAGAAAGTTTTCAGTCCTTTTAAAAATTCCACCAAAAGTAGTAAAACAGTTCTGACTGTACAACCTCATTAAATGCCTTTCATCAAAGATTTATTCTTAGAACTTAAAATATTGAGCTGTGATTACCTCCCTTAAAGTGACGAGATTTTATTCCCTGAACACTTTTAGCATCATAAATTTGACCGTAAACAGACGGGTTAGAAAATGATTTTTAGTTATGATCATTAAGTGCGGGCAGAACCATAAGCTCATGCTTTTAGCATAACGGGTTCCTCTTCAGTTAAAGCTCTTCAGAATAGTCCCTCAACCGATAAATATCTTTCACCTGTATCATAGCAAAAAGTAAGGATTTTTGATCCTTTTTGAACATCAGCCAGTTTTTGATTTACTGCGGCCAAGGATGCTCCTGAAGATATTCCCATAAATAGTCCCTCCTCCTTTGCAGCTTTTTTAGTGAAGTCAAATGCTTCTTCCCTGGTTACTTTAATTATCCCGTCCAAAAGTTTAATATTCAAAACAGAGGGTATAAATCCAGCGCCTATTCCCTGCAATGGATGAGGGCCGGGGGCACCGCCACTCAATACCGGGGATAGTTGCGGCTCAACTGCATATACTTTAAGTTTAGGGAATTTCTTTTTTAATACTTCGGCACAACCGGTTATGTGTCCGCCTGTACCCACACCTGTTATGAGATAATCCAGGCCATCAGGGAAATCCATTATTATCTCCTGTGCAGTGGTATTCCTGTGAATTTCAGCATTGGCAGGATTGTCAAACTGCATAGGTATCCAGGAATCCGAAATTTCAGAATGCAGTTGATTTGCACGCTCAATAGCTCCCTTCATCCCCTTCTCTCTTGGAGTCAGATCAAATTCAGCTCCGTAAGCACTCATTATCTTCCTTCTTTCGACCGACATTGATTCGGGCATTACAAGGATAATTCTATAGCCTTTTACTGCTGCAACCATAGCAAGTCCGATACCTGTATTACCTGAAGTCGGCTCAATTATAACTGTATCGGGCTTCAGAAGGCCTTTCTTTTCTGCATCGTCAACCATCGATAATGCTATACGGTCTTTTATACTGGCTCCCGGGTTTGCTCTCTCGAGTTTCACCCACACTGAATAATCAGGACCAAAGAGTCTGTTGATTTTGACGTGAGGAGTATTGCCTATTGTTTCAAGAATTGAATTTACTTTCATAAAACTTAAGTGTGAGTTTTATTTAAATGATAAAATTTATTGGTTCCTGAAACCCATTATGATTTCTTACAATTATTTCGCTCTTATTGTACACCACTGAGAAGGGAGCAATACTTTCAGTTAACCAGACATTTCCACCAATTATGCTGTTTCTTCCTACTATTGTTTCGCCTCCCAGGATGGTGCACCCGGCATATAAAATGACATTGTCCTCAATGGTCGGATGTCTTTTGCTTGAAGCTTTGCTTTTGTCAACACTCAGGGCGCCAAGAGTCACACCCTGGTATAGCTTTACATAATTTCCGATTTTTGTCGTTTCCCCTATAACGATACCTGTTCCATGATCAATAGAAAACGGACTACCAATTACTGCACCCGGGTGTATATCTATTCCAGTTGTTTTATGGGCATATTCCGTTATCATCCGCGGAAGCAGAGGAACATCGAACTGGTTTAAGGCATGAGCAATTCTATAACAATAGATCGCAAAAAATCCCGGATAGATCGCCACGACTTCTTCAATATTCTTTGCTGCCGGATCCGATTCCAGAATAAACTCCGCGTCTTTCAGCAAAGTCTTCTTTAATGGTGAAAGATTATCAAGGAATTGTTCTGTAAATCGTTCATTTTCAGGCATTATTCCTGAAATGATTACTTCAAACTGTTCCGATATCACCTTCCCAGCATAAGTAACCTCTGATACATCTATTTTCTCTTCAAGCGGAAATAATAATTTGAAGATCTTCTTGATGAGAATTTCAACACCTTTCTTATTTGGGATTTTCACATTGTATGATTTAATTCAGCTATAAATCAATGGCATAAAGTTAAACAAACTATCTCTATATAATGTTTACATCATGATACTAGTCCCATACATACCGCCAGCCATCGTTTTGTTTTTTCCAGACAGTATGGAATATCCCTCTATTTTCAATTTTATTGCCAGTGCTGTCCCGGATTGTATATAAATATCTGCCATAGGTATAGCCAAGTGTGCCGCAATCTGAAACACCTATAAAGTCGGGAGTCCAGCTTAACTTAGCATTTGGATTGAAGTTTCTGTCATAATAGAGCTTGATGTTTTCTTTACCGGTAATCAGTGAGTCATTACCTCTTCTGATAACAGCGTTTTGATCGGCGAAATAGTAAAAAGCTTCTGCCGCACCTTTCTCAGATAACATTTTTTCAAATGCCTTTTCTGTCTGAAGGATCTCTTTCCTGGCAGAATCTGTAATGGTGTTGTTTTTACAGGAAACAATCACCAAAATGCAAATCATTAATAAAGGAGTCTTGTTCATAGTTTTAAAGAGCATTATAAAATTTAGTTGACTAATACCTACCTTTGTTATTGCATCTAAACTGTAAAGCGAATTTTAACCAAAACGTTCCCTTATGTCAAAAAACAAGTACGTAATTGAGAATCAAAGTAAATATAACTTTGACAAAACAGTTGATCTCCTCGTAGCTGAAGCTGAACGGAGGGAGTGGAAAATCCCTGCAGTTCATGACCTTCAGCAGTCCCTGGCAAAATCAGGAAAAACAGTTAATCCTGTAAAGGTAATTGAAATTTGCAAACCTGCATATTCAGGCCAGATGCTTGAACTCAACGATGAACGCATAATGTCTGTAATGATGCCCTGCAGGATATCTGTATATGTAAAGGAAGACGGAAAAACATATACTGCGCTTGTTGATGGTGCTGAAATGGCGGCCGGCCAGCCGTACAAAATAGCTAAGGTCATGAAAGCAGCCTCAGACGAGACCTTTGAAATAGTAAAAACCGTTACCTTGTAATTAAGTTCCTGGATCTGCGTGGATCTGGGGCTGTTGAAAAAGAAAATCCCTATTGATTTACCCCCAAACCCCCCAAGGGGGGCTTATTGATAAACAGTCAATAAATGCAATAAGTCCCCCCAGGGGCTTGCCTGCCGCCTGCCTGCCGTGTAATTCTTCACAATTATGGTAACACTTCTTAACAATGATTGAGAGAGCTATTTCTCCTGTTGGGTAATCCTATACCCTGGTTCGCGACCTGATCCCCAAGGGGGGAAGGAGCCAAAAACCTTTCCCCCTTGGGGGAAAATGAAAGGGGGTTAACTCAATATTCGGGTAATCGCCTGAAAATTTTGTTACCGAAATTCTAAGTATAACATAGCTCCCATAATCAATTCATTCAGGCCATAGGTAACAAATAAAATAGTGATATTAAAAAGATTTAGGTGATACTATTGCGATTTAATTATTTTTATTTTTATCTTTGCATCGAAATTGAAAAAGATATTATGGATTCAAATTGCTCCGTAACACCAAAGCCAAAACCTGAAAAAGGGTTCTTTAAATCGCAATATTTCTGGAAACCAATTATTGGAATTGTTATTGGAGGACTGGCGGGATTCCTGTATTACTATTTTATTGGATGTAAATCGGGAACCTGTGTTATAACCAGCAACCCTTGGAATAGTATATTAATGGGTGCTCTCCTGGGTTTCTCTATTGCAGGTTCAACCTGTACAAGATTCAGACAATAACCATAATATGCTTTTGAATACTATTCTGGAAATGAACTACAAGGAAATAGATGAAAGGTACAGCACTCTTGCTGAATCAAACTGTTGCCTCTCATGCGGTGGGGCAATTAATTATTCCGGAACTTCTGAAGGAGAAATATGTGTTGATCTTGGAAGCGGACGCGGAACAGATGTCATGAGGCTGGCTGAGGCTGTTGGAGATTCAGGTTTTGCCTACGGTATCGATATTTCTGAAGGGATGCTTCAGAAGGCAGTGAATACTGCTGAACGTCTTGGTGTTAAAAATGTCCGCTTTATTAACAGCCCTCTTGAAAAGATTCCGCTTAAAGATTGTATTGCAGACCTTGTGATTTCAAATTGCACAATCAACCACTCTTCAGACAAACAAGCAGTATGGGATGAAACATTCCGTATTCTGAAAAAAGGAGGGAGGTTTGTTGTAAGCGATATCTATTCACTGGATACGGTACCGGAAGAATACAGGAATGATCCTGTTGCAGTATCCAAATGCTGGGCCGGTTCAGTAACCAGGGATGAATACCTGGAACAGCTCAGTAAGGCAGGGTTTAAACAAATAAATATTTTAGAGGAATCTGCTCCTTATAAAAAATCAGAAATAATGGTTTCAAGCTGGACTGTTACAGGCAGGAAACCTTCAGGAAAATGCAACTGCGAAAACAAAAATTAAAACAATAAATCAGATAAAAAATGAAAAAAAGTTTTCTGTTTTTAATAATTATTCTTCCATTGATGTTTAATGAGTGCAAGGCGGATAATCCTGCTTCTCCATTAAAAACGAATACAACAGATAGTGTTGTTCCGATGACAAACGAAACCTTCAAAAAAATGATTTTCAATTATGAGGTAAACAAAGATTGGAAATTTGAGGGGAGCAAACCGGCAATCATTGATTTTTATGCCGATTGGTGCCCTCCCTGCAGACAATTGTCTCCGCTTGTCGAAGAAATTGCAAAGGAATATGCCGGCAAGATAGATGTTTACAAAGTCGATACTGATAAGGAAACAACTCTTGCGCAAGCACTTGGAATAACCAATTTACCGACACTGCTGTTTATTCCGGCGAAAGGGAAACCGCAATCTACAATGGGAGCGCTTCCCAAAGAAAGCCTAGTGAAAGCAATAAATGAAATATTATTAATCAGGTAATTATAGTGAGAAATGAAAAGTCTTATAAAAAATAAAGTAAGTAAAGCAAAAGCCAAAGTGGCACAATGCTGTGCAAAAATTTCAAAAACCATAGCCGGGTGTCACGACTGAAAAGTTAAATGAAATATTCCCGATATAATATCTTCTCAAAAATCAGAGATTCTGAAAACTATTTTATATTAAATCTTCTATCGGGGAATGCAGATATTCTCGACAGCTCCGATGCTGGAAGAATCGAGGCGATTCGAAAAGGAAAGACCATAGATAATAAGGAATTCTTCGAAGAGCTTATGGGGAAAGGTTATATAACTGATGAGTCAGAAGAAAAGAAGGAATACCGGAGAAAATACCTCGATTTTATTGATTCGCGTGAAAAGGATGAAGTTCAGATATTCTTTGTAACAAATTACAGCTGTAATTTTTCCTGTTCATATTGTTACCAGGATCAGTATAATAATCCGGCGATTGAGCTTAATAAAGATGTAATTGATGCCTTTTTCGGTTATGTAAAAAAAGAGTTCGCTTTACGCCGGAAATATATTACAATATTCGGCGGTGAACCCCTGCTCAACAGCCCAAGGCAAAAGGAATTAATATCTTACATCATCGACAGTGCAAATGATGCGGATCTTTCACTTTGTTTTGTAACCAACGGATACTTCCTTGAAGAATATATTCCTGTTTTAAGAAAAGGGAAAATCGGGGAAATACAGGTTACTCTTGATGGGACTGAATCAGTGCATAATAGGAGAAGGTTCCTGAAAGGAGGAGAGGGGACGTTTAACAAAATTATTAAAGGTGTCGATGCCTGTCTGAAAGACAATATTAATGTTAACCTCCGCATGGTCGTTGATAAGGAAAACATTGAAAATTTATCAGGTCTTGCTCAATTTGCAATCGAAAAAGGCTGGACAAAAAGCCGCAATTTTAAAACCCAGATCGGTAGGAATTATGAATTGCATCACTGCCAGTCGAGTCCTGATAAGCTTTTTGACAGGGTATCGCTTTACGAAAGTATATTTGAGCTTACAAAAGATCATCCGAATATTCTTGAATTTCACAAACCGGCATATTCTGTTTCAAAGTTCCTTGCAGAAAACGGAGAACTTCCGGAACCTCTTTTTGATTCATGTCCTGCCTGTAAAACTGAATGGGCTTTCGATTACACTGGAAAGATTTATTCATGTACCGCAACTGTCGGAAAAGCTGATGAATCTCTCGGTACGTTTTATCCCGGAATTAAACGCAAAGAAGATATCATTGAACAATGGGAGAGCCGTGATGTAACTTCGATCCCGGAATGTAAAGATTGTTCAGTCCAGCTTGCCTGCGGAGGGGGCTGCGGATCGGTGGCAAGGAACAGAACCGGTTCAATATGCTCAACCGACTGCAGACCGGTAAAGGAGTTATTGGAAATTGGGTTTAAAGCGTATTTTAAATAAGCCCCCTTCCCCCTAAAGGGGGTTTAAGAAGTCCCCTTTAGGGCTTGCCTGACGGCAGGCAGGGATTTAGGGGCATTTAGAATAGAAATTATCAACTAATATGAAAGAAATTAATTCATCGGAATTCGAAAAAGAAGTATTACAGTCTGGCATTGTGATTCTGGATTTTTATTCAACAGAATGTCCTCCATGCGAAGCTCTTGCCTCGAAATTTGAGGATCTTTCACATCTTTATGGTGAGGACATAAAGTTCCTGAAGATCTTCCGTCAGGGAAACCGTGAACTTGCCGACAAGCTTGGTGTGAAATCATCACCTACACTGCTTTTCTTCAGTAATGGGAAAGAGGTGGCCTCGAGGCTGACAGGAGGAATAAAAAGAAGCGAGATAATTCGTAATCTCGACAGTATGCTACCGGCTGAAAGAGTGAAAGAAATTAAATCAAGGATAAAGCCATCGGTTTCTGAGTTTGATGTAATAATTCTTGGAGGAGGTCCTGGCGGACTTACAGCCGGTTTATATCTCTGCCAGTCGAAAATAAACACCGTTCTTATTGACATTGCTTTACCGGGAGGTCATGTGTCAACAACGCATCAAATTTCAAACTATCCTGGTTTCATAGAACCTCAGGCAGGATATATGCTTTCGCACAGTATGAGCGAACAAACGAAGCTTTGCGGAACAATTTATAAAGTCGCTATCGATATAACAAAGGTCGATCTTGAAAAGAAGGAAGTTGTAATAGACGAGTATGAAACGGTTAAAGCAAAAAGAATTATAATTGCAACAGGTACAACACCCAACCTTACCGGGGCACCGGGAGAAAAGGAATTGAAAGGCAAGGGAATCTCCTATTGTGCCACCTGTGATGCAAAATATTATAATGATAAAGAAGTGCTTGTTATAGGAGGAGGAAATTCTGCAGTGGAAGAATCAGAATATATTACCAGGTTCGTGAAGAAGCTGACAATTGTCCACCAGTTTGATAAACTGACTGCCAATAAGCAGGCACAGGACAAAGTCCTCAATAACCCGAAGATCAGCATACTTTTTGATAATGAGCCAAGGGCTTTTATCAAAGATGGCGATAAAATTGTTACAGAAATTGAGAATGTGAAAACAAAAGAGCGTCAGAAACTTGTAAGCGATGGCGTATTTATCTTTATCGGGATGAAACCCAATATCGAACTCTTTAAGGATAAGCTTGAACTTGATAAGTGGGGATATATCAAAACTGATGAAGATATGAGAACGAGTCTTAGAGGGGTATATGCTGTAGGAGATGTTATCAGCAAAAAATACCGCCAGATAACCACTGCGGTGGCTGACGGCACTATTGCAGCAATGGCAATTGCAAAGGAATCGGACTAAAAATATTTGTTTTTAACTTAAAATTCGGAAATATGAAAAAGAACATGGGAACAATCGACAAAGTAATCAGAGTACTGGTTGCAGTCATAGTTTTAGTCCTGTATTTTACACATGTAATTTCAGGCACTCTCGCAGTTATACTTTTAATCCTTTCAGCGGTCTTTGTAGTGACAAGCCTGCTAGGTTTTTGTCCTCTTTACCTGCCTTTTGGTCTGAGTACCAGGAAAAAAGAATAAAATAAGGTGCTGTCTCAAAAGTCCTCTGTGGACCTCTGAGGAAACTCTGTGATCTCTGTTTAAGTTCTTAATTATTTGTTGCACAGAGTGCCACAGAAAAGGTACAAAGAGACACAGAGAAAACATTCCTTAGATTTTAGCCTTTTGAGACAGCCTCTTTTAATTCACAGAATCTTTATTTGCTATCAGCAGGAAAACATCAAATTGTTTTGTTACAGTGTCCGAAATCTTCTTATTAATGACAAAGCACTTTTCAGCGCTGATATTTATAAAACCATGTTTGCTGATGAGGGCAGATAATTCCTGGATATCAAAGCCGTTATGACCAGTAAAATCTGGTCCGTGAAATGATCCGTCTTCAGTATAAAGATCTCCAATAGCAATGAACCCTCCCGGATTAAGCATCATGTGGAATTTCTTTATAATGTTATCAATATCAGCTACATGATGGAGAACCATCTGGCTTATAATGATATCAAATTTGCCATTTTGCCAGTCTCGCTTTTCAAGGTCAAAATATATTGCTTTAAGGTTATGAGCACGTAACCTTTCAATTTTTTCATTCATGATTCTCAACATTTCGGAAGAACTGTCCATCATGGTGATCTCCCTGAAATAATCTTTTATCAGGAAACTTGTCAACCCGGTTCCCGCTCCGTACTCAAGTGCAGTCATCCATGGTTGATGGTTTATTTTTCCAAGGATCTGCCTTGCAATAGCTTCCGCGCGTTCAATGTGCAAAGGATTCAAATCCCACCCTGTAGCCTTTAAATCAAATTCGTTCATAAGAGACTTATTGTTTAACCATATGAGTAAATTAACATCTTGTTGTCAAACAGAGCACTCTAAATGAAATTACCATCATAATCCATTCTGGGATCTGCATCCGATAAATCAATAACCCTCTGAAGACCCGGATTCCCGTTTTTATGTGTTGATGTGCCTGCATTATAACACCTTTTAATACCCCATTTGCCATGAAATATTTTACCTGCACTGGCAGGGTCAACATGATAATGCCCGAATAAAAGCATATCAATTTTGTTTTCAATAATTTTTTTTAATTCATCAGTGTCCCTTAACTGCATCCCGAACTTAAAGTCAAACGGATGATGGTGAAGGTAAACAACCTTTTTCCGGCTGATTACCTCCTGTTGATTAAGCATATTCTCAAGTCCATGCAACTGTCCTTGCCCTAATTCGCCTTCACAAAGGAAACGGTCGAGAAAATGAAGCTCTTCAGCTGTTGAATCGAGACCAATGAAAGCGATGTCACCTATTAGATCCAGTTTAGGATAAGAAATATCCCTCGATTTGAAGTACTTTTCTTTAAACAAAGCAACAAATCTCTTATTTCCTGCGGTGCCTGTCCCGTAGTCATGATTGCCTGGAACAACCAGAACCTTATATCCCCGTTCTTTGAGTTGTTCAATACCCTCAACAGCTTCTTCAATGTACTCCGGATGGTTTGCATTTTCAACAATATCGCCTGTAATCAGAACGATATAATTATTTGCAGGCTGTTTCAGAAACGAAATGTTGTCAATAATAGCACGGAATTTATTACCGCAATCTTCATGTCCGACATGCAAATCTGATAAATGAATAATTTTTTCCATGATTCGGAATTTGACAAACAAACAGAGTTGAAGAAATTATATAACAGACACCAATTTAGGTAAAAATATGATCAGCCCGCAAACCAATGCAGCAATCGCGCAAAACAGCACTGCCCCTGCAGCAACATCTTTGACAAACCGTGCTGTTTCGTGATATTCAGGGAATAGATGATCTGTTAGCTTCTCGATAGCTGTATTAAAGGCTTCTGCTGCCCAGACAATGGCTATAACGATCAAAATAATGCACCACTCTGGCTTTGAAATCCGGAATAAGATCCCAGCGATTATGGCACAGATAGTCGCTGATAAATGAATTATGGTATTTGGTTCAGATCTTATTAGATCGGATATTCCTGTAAAAGCATGGCCAAAGCTCTTTATCAGTCTGGCAAAGCCATTTTTACCTGTGTTCATGGGTTTCCTTATAAACCTTGGTTTTTATAATACGAAGCCAAATTAGAAAAAAATACTGTAATACGGTATTCAAAGGCATTGTGCTTATCGGGACCGGAGACAGCCGACTTGAAATATTGAGATTGAAGGCCGCAAAAAGGTTCTCCTCTGGTTATTTGGTTTTTTGTACTAATTTTAATGATTGTTTAAGAAATCATGAAAAAACAAATTAACCTTGTGTCAGAAGGAAAGCCCGGCAAAGCATTTACAGAGCTTGAGAGATCAGTTCATGCGGTACTGGAGACTTATTCCAACGTACATCGTGGCAGCGGACACAACTCGATTGTTACCACTTATTTATTTGAGCAGGCAAGGGACATCATACTGGAATACCTTGGGCTGAAAAGTGGTAAATATGTGGTCATCTTTTGTTCTCCAAGAAGGGAAGCGATACTGAGGTCACTAATTAAAAAGGAAAGGTATAAAAGCATATCAAGCCAGGATATTGGCCTGCCACTGGGTGTAAGGGCAATGGCTGTCGAAAGAAGAGCTTTACCCGAAGGCATACCTTTCGAGACAGGTGGAGGTACGACCCGACTTGTCGCTCCGACATGGGTTATCTGGGGTGATGAACCGGAAAAATTTGAGGCTGGCACACCCGCTATCATCAATATCATAACATTTGCCAGGGCGCTGCAACTGATTAAGCATTCAGGAGATGATGCATTCAGGATTTCGACCTCCGAAAAACTATCTGTAACCGAAATTCTTTATAATGACGGATTGAAGGATTACTCAGGGAAAGAGCTCTGGATGAACTCAGGAAGACCCTGATAGGTAAGGATCTCACTGTACCAACGGCGGAAGGAAGCAAACCATTTATTAACCTCGACAACGCAGCCAGTACCCCCACCTTTATGCCGGTATGGAAAACAGTCTGCCAGACATGGCATCAGCAAAAGGAAACACACCAGGAGATCTTTAATGAGGTAAGGTCAATCTGTGCAGGAATACTTGGGGCGCCATTATCTGACTACGAAGTAGTCTTTACTTCCAATACCACTGAGTCCATAAACCTTGCAGCTGAGAGCCTGGGCAGTGAATCGGTGAATGACACTGAACCTGTTGTACTAAGCACTATCCTTGAACACACCTCCAACGATCTTCCATGGCGTATGGTTCACAATGTTTCCATGGTAAGACTTTCAGTCGACAGTGAAGGGATTATTGATTTGAATGAACTGGAAAAGGTACTGTGTGAATACAATCAGAAAGATCACCATGGAAAGAGGCGGATCAGGATTGTTGCTGTCAGCGGAGCTTCGAACGTCCTTGGTATATGTAACAATCTGTGGGAGATAAGCCGGATTGTTCACCAGCATGGAGCCAGGTTATTTGTGGATGGAGCACAGTTGGTAGCACACCGTAAGGTCGAAATTGAAAGATTTGAAATTGATTACCTCGCGTTCTCTGCCCACAAAGTGTACGCACCATTCGGAACGGGTGTGCTTGTAGTCAGAAAGGGGCTTCTTAAATTCAGCCCTTCAGAAATGGAGCTGATCAAATCATCAGGAGAGGAAAATGTATCAGGCATCGCAGCATTAGGTAAAGCTCTTTTGCTTTTACAGCGGATCGGTATGGATCTTATTAAAGAGGAAGAACAGGTTTTGACAAAACAGGCATTGCAAGGTTTATCAAAAATACCTGGACTGACAATCTTTGGAGTAAAAGATCCTGAATCGCCAGGATTCCTCCATAAGTCAGGTGTAATTGGTTTTACGCTGAAAGGAATGATGGCCCCAGGAGTAGCGAAAGAACTGGCGGAAAGAGCTGGCATTGGAGTCCGGACGGGTTGTCATTGTGCTCATATACTGGTAAAGCAACTGGTTGGTGTTCCTCCTGCTCTGGAGAAGTTCCAGAAGCTGATTGCGAGACTATTTCCTGGTTTAAAGTTTCCCGGAATAGCCCGAGTGAGCTTCGGCATAGAAAACACGACAGAGGATATTGATGCATTGATCAATGTATTGGGTAATATCGCCCATAAGTCACGGACTTTGTCAAAGACAGATATAAAACGACAGATTGAGGATTTTACCAAAGCAGCATCTCAACGGGTTTATTCACAACTGTAGAGTTGCATAAATCACTTTTCCCTGAACACCAAATCATTTATCCGGCAGGGCGAATGTTATAGGGACCATCATGAATGCATCGACTGGCTTCCCACCCTGCATTCCGGGCTTGAAATCAGGCAACGCACTAACAACCCTTAATGCTTCAATATCGAGTGATGGAGCAACACCCTTTAAAACAATAGCATTTGTAACCCTCCCTTCTTTATTGACGACAAATCTAATAATTACCTTTCCCTGAATTTTTTGCTTCATTGCTTCCTCCGGATACTGCATTCTCTCTGCAATTGCCATGAACATGGCCTGCTGACCTCCCGGAAATTGGGGTATCTGCTCTGGCTGAACAAAAGTAAATTCGGCCTGTGGTGCCGGTTCTTTGGTTCCATTTGGATCAGCATTCAACGAGAATGATACCGGAACCATGTACCATACGTTTACCGGTTTTCCTCCCTGGGCGCCTGGCAGCCAGCCTGTCAATAAACTTACCACTCTTAATGCCTCCGCATCAAGCAGGGGATGGACACCTTTTATTATGGATGGATCTTCGACCTTTCCCTGTGTGTTTACAACAAATCTTACAATTACCTTACCTTCAATTTTTTCTGCTCTCGCAGCTTCAGGATATCTTGTATTATTTTTAATAAACTCAAGAAGCGATCCATTTCCCCCCGGGTATTCAGGCATTTGTTCAACGACTACGTATGTATCATCAGGAATAACCTTATCCGGTAATTCGAACTTAACGGTAACCGTTGTTCCGAAAGGGTCCTGAATTACAGGATTTTTTGCCGGTTCCCATCGGGGAGCCTCATTAATTGCTTTCACAAGTGCTTCTCCAAGCAAAGGATCAGGGGCACTCAAAACAGTTACTTTGGTAATTGTCCCATCGGGCTGAACGACGTAACTTGCTGTAGCACGCCCCTCTTTACCTCTTGCAGAAGCATCTGCGGGAAATTTTATATTTCCAGTAAGCCAGTTACCGAACTTCATAAAACTTTCCCCGCGGAATGTCGGATAGTCATCCGGGCTCTTCCTTTGCGCCGGAACCTTGATACCGAGTTCGGCGGCTTTTTTCTTTGTTGTTATTTCAACAACTCCCTTCTTTCCTTTCTCGCCGTATTTTCCCATAGCTTCTTTCTCAGGTAATACTGACATTTTTGCGACCTGGTCAACATCGATGTCTTTGACAGCTTCGGGATATGGTTTTTCCACCACCACATTATCTATCACAACAAGAGCATTCTGATATGTGCTGCTTACCCTTATGCCGACATAATCAGGATCTTTTAACAGCTTAATGGTCATTGTTCCTGCGAACTTAGGTTTAAGTATCTGCGTCAGGTAACCCTTATAGGAAAAAGCCAGATGTGAATCTTCAGGGACACCTGTAAGCGAAAAATTGCCTGAGGCATCAGTCGTTCCCCTTATGTTTGTACCTGTGACGGCTATCTGTACGTCTGCAAAAGGCTGGCCATTATCTTTGAGTACAATGCCTTTAACACTTCCGGCTGCTGTAAGATCATCAGTTTCTGTGGAAGTCATCATTTGCCCTGCATACCTGATCTCGGGTTCAGCAAAAGCATAAAAAAGAATTGCAAAAACAGGAACTATAAATAACACCTTTAGTTTCCTGTAAGGTGATGTGATTATTTTTTTCATCATTTCAAAACGGTTTTTGTTGATGGAATAGTTAAATGAATTTATGAGGCTGATAACTGGTGACCTATACATCTGGTTTAGCAGAGCCACTTTGTATCTGGCGGGATTCGAAGAGCGCTCAAGCGCCTCCTCATCGGCCATATATTCGTGATTCCGTCTGATGAAACCGGTATAAATCCATGCAAATGGATTTGTCCATTGAAGCATCCTTAATAACCCAGCGAGCAAAAGGTCGAACCAGTGTTTTTGTTTTACATGAACAAGCTCATGATTTATTATTTCTTTCATTTCGCTCTCCTCAACCGAAGGATTTATAAATATGTATTTGAAGAAGGAGAAGGATGACGGATATTCTGAGTCCCTGATTATTACTGCTGAGTCCATTTTACTGACATTGTGCCTCGATATTGCTTTAGATATCTGTATAATATGATAGATATTTTTTGCCAGGATTACTGCTAACCCTGTCAGGTAAACAATCAGGAAAATAATTCTGAATTCAGATTTATCCGAAGTAACTGCCTGCTGAATTCCGGGAGAACCCGGCACAAAATCCTGCATAGGATTATAGGTTGGCACTACTGGAGTTTGCATTTCAGCATTGTAGTGAAAAGAAATGAATGGGAATACGAAGGAAGCAAGTATGCCTGATATCAGATAAAAGCGCTTCAGTGTGAAAAAGCGCTCATTTCGCAGGAATAGAAAGTAAACCAGTGCAAATCCGGTAAGCCAGCATGCTGATTTAAAAAGATAAAGTGCAAATTCATTCATTTTCTTTCCCTCCTTTCAGTTCAGTCCTCAATTCCCTGAGGACTTTATCCAGTTCCTTAATAGTGAGATCAGTCTCCTTTGCAAAGAAAGAAACCATGGCGGGAAAGGAATTATCAAAATAGTTTTCCATCAACCCCAGCAACTGGCTTTTTGAATATAATTCCTTTGATACCAGCGGGTAATAGAGATAAACATTTCCGTAAGTCTTATGCCCAACGAATCCTTTCCTTTCAAGTATCCTGATAACCGTCGAAACAGTATTCCGGACTGGTTTGGGATCAGGGAACCGTTCACGGACATCCCTGACCAATCCTTCGTCAAGATCCCATAGGATCTGCATAACCTGTTCTTCTGCCCTTGTAAGATGCATTTCTCTTTTCTCTTTCATAACTACCCTTATTTTACCTGAAGCCAGATTTCTTCTATTTTATAACCATCCGAAAGTACCCCTGACAAGTAGAACATCCCGTCTTCAACCTTTATTTTGAATTTGCTCTTTGTCCCCAGGTATTCATCCATGCTGTAACCGTAATCTATTGATTCAACATAGTTTTCTCCATCAAGAGTGTATTGACCGCCTGCTGATTCAAGGACTTTCTTTGTTCCTGCATCATAGGTCACCCATAAAAACCTGTTTTCAGTTATCAGTTTGATATGGGGTCTGTCAGAAGTTATGATTGTAAATGAGCTTGATGAAGTGCCATATTTATATGAATCAAGCTGCCATGTACCAATAATTGGATTAACGGCTTCTTTTTCCAAACCGGAAACGGGTTTGCGGAACGACAGAATAGCAAGCACAGCAACTATAAGTATCGCTGCTGTCGAAATGAAAACAATTGGCTTTTTCATCGAAATTTGTTTTGGTTTATTAGATGGATCCTTTATGAAAACGTTATTATCAATATACCATACCAAATATACGACTAATTATTTAGTCTTGCAAATATATTATTGATAAAATGACTGTAAATTTAGTCTACTATTATAAAGCAATAGTACTGTGCAAATTAAAGACGCAAGAACGTCAATAACTGAAAGGTTATAACTAAAGAATATCACTACTGTCTGATTTCCTACAGGTCGCTCCTATAGAGCTAAAATTATGATAGTTCTCATTTCTACAAACAGTTCACTCCTTCGGAGTTTGGTTTATTAAAGTCCCGTTAGGGAAGGACTGTTTGTAGAAATTAAACATATATAGAAAAATGAGGCCCATCGGGGCGATCTGGACGTGAATGTAGGTAAAATCAATAGTTTAGCTCACTTCTATGGATTGAGGGTCAGGACAAGATAACCCGGGATACCGACCTGGGAATTATCTTATTTATTTCATACCAAAAAAAAGCGGAAATCCAAATATTACTATAAGGATCCATAAGATATAAAGAGGCAGGTACTTTGAGATAGTTAATCCGACTTTTTCAATCTCTGATTTTTTGAAATTTATTTTATACAAATCAATCATTATTAAAACCAAATTTCCGAAAAACAAGATATTAGAACCAAGAACTGCCAGTCGGTTTGGAGTTATGCCAAATTCTCCTAACCGATAAAAAATTGCAGATACGGCAATTAAGTCAATAATGAGAGTAGTTATTGAAAGAATAAATAAAAGCATTTCATTGAACTTCTGCTTTTTTTTAATTGAAGTCTCAGAAACCGAAAAAACAATAATAGCCATAACCCCCAATAACATGATATTGAAAATCAAAAAGAAATCCCTGTCGTTGTAGGGATCTTTACCGGAGATTACAATTGCTGCCAGGTATATTATCAGAGTGATTAAAACGAGTGGACTAAAAATTCCAGCAATAATTGGTGCAATCTTGTTTGTCAGAGTAACATAATTTTCTATTATGTATTTCGTAACAATTGGCGCACAAACTAATCCCACGATAACTACATTATCCATATAAAACTTTTGAATATGTATATTAATAGCACTGAATAAACCAATTGTTATCCCGGCTAATACCCCTCCTGCGATCAGGATCAACGCTCCCATTAATGCCAAATCACCATTATGTCTTATAAACTCAATTCTTTTGCTTTTATCTTTTAAGTCGAATCCAATAAAAACTAATCCGTAAATGCACCACATTAGCAGAACCAGATGAATGTAAGCCAGATTAATTGAATCACTGTTTTTGTTTGAAGGTAAAAGGTTTATATAAACTATGGGTATCAAAAATGCCAATATGGTTATAACAAGTTTTTTTTGTTCAAATATTCTGTTGGTCCAGATTGTGTAAATTGTAAGTCCCAGGAAGAAAATGGTACCTGCATTTTTCTCATAAAAAAAGAATTTATGTAAATCAACATCAAATAGTGTGGGAATCTTGATAAGAAATCCTGAAATAAGGCATGCTACAATCACAATAAACAAGTCTGACCAAAGAAGTTTTTTCGATTTGGATGATGCTTTTTCATAATCCAACCGGATTTTCCAGACTCTTGCCAATTCTGAATTCTCAAAATCTGAATAGATTTTTTCAAAACCTGATTCAAAAGCTTTTCTATCATCATGAAATAACTTTTCAAGTTCTTCAGGATTATTGATGTTCTTTCTGATTCTTTCTATCAAGTGTTTTCAAATCTAATGTACTTAAATGGGTAATACCAAATCAATTGCTTTTTATACTGCAGTTTTTCACTATAGATTATTTTTTGCAAATTACTATAATAAATCATTATGTATCAATTATTCGGAATCACAATTACCTTTTAAAATGTCTTACATTAATCTTGTTCAGCGGTGAAATCTTTATAGATATGTAAGATTCAACTGATTGTTTTCTTCTTAAATTTATCATATTTCAATTAACTTGTTGAAAATATCTACCGGCAACCAATATGCTAAATAGATCTTTGGTAATATTATTCCTATTTGGGCTCCTTTTTACTTCTTGTGCTGACAATTATGAAGTACGTGTTGAAAAGGATGAAACGTGGTCATTTGTTGTATTCAGCGATCTGCAGCAGGGATATGGAGTTTTCGGCCACTTGGCAATGAATATAAGTAATCTGGAACCAGCACCAAATGCTGCTTTTTGTTGTGGTGATATAATGTCACGTTCGGCTAATGAATCACAATGGTTAAGTTTCACACATTGCGCAGAACCAATAAGACAAAAAATGCCCCTGTTCATTGCACGCGGAAATCATGAGAGAAATGATTCTGCATCCGAAAGCTTATTGCACCAATATGGACGTATCGCCTCAAATCGTTTTTATTATTCTCATACTGAAAGGAATACATTTTTTATAGTACTCGATACTTATGAAAGAGGAATGGAAGGAGCAATACTTGGTGATCAGCTTGCATGGCTTAAGCACCAACTTGATTCAGCTTCTTCAGAGCTCTCCGTTAATCATATATTTATTATTATGCACCAGCCTCTCTATCCTCAGGGCAGACATAAGGGAGATGATCTGAGTAATGCAAATGAACTTCATCAGCTATTCTTAAAACACAAAAAGATTCGTGCAGTTTTTTCCGGTCACGATCATATGTTCAATGAATATGTCAGAGATGGAATGATTTATATAACTACAGGTGGTGGAGGTGGAGTATTATACAGGGGTTACGGAGGGGATTATCATCATTTTCTGAAAGTTTCATTTTTTAATGACACTACTCGTATCAATGTAAAAACAATAGATATTTTCAATGAAATCATTGAGAATTTTGATTTATAGCATGCTGACTGTGTTAATCTTTGGATCTTCTGTTTCCAAAGCTCAAATACCATCTGTCAGAGTTGGAATTTATGATTTTGTTGACAATACAGCCAGTGAATTTTATGTTCTTGCACCTACGGTTATGTTTGGATACGATGTTTGGAAAAGATCCCAACTGGACCTCGAACTATCAACAGGTTTATCTTTTAATCGAACCAGATATAACAGTCATTACCATTATCTTTATATGATACCTTTCATGGCTACAGTTTATTATAATCTACCCAATCCCGGTGATAAGATATGGCCCGGTATTGGAATGGGAGTGAATCTGCTGTGGAAGGCCGATCACAACAGGGATTTTGACAAAACACACTATTCTCTTGCGTATGGATATCATGCAACAGGCAGATTAAATGTTCGTTTGAAAGGGGACCTGCTTCTTACTTTAGAAATGACCTATAATTTGCTGATACCTCCGGTAATGGAAGAGGTAAACCTGAGCGGGGTGATCCTCACTGTTGGCCTGAATTTTCCTGTAAAACATGACATCCAATAGTAATCATTCTTTTTGCATTTAATAAAGATGCTAATACAGTAGGAAAATTTTCTTTAGCCCTTCCAAAAAATCTAATATCATTGTCATTGTTTTTGACATTTTGATAAAATTCGGCAGGTTCAGAAAGCAAGCTGGCACTGAATATATAACCTGGCGTCATGACCATTTGGAACATCCTGAATGTTCCCTCTGAGAACATAATTAACAAGTACACGGAATTTGTCTTTAGGATTTCCATAATAAGCACCAAGAGTTAATACCTTCCACTCATCTTCAAAGGTATCATATCTGATCATGGGCCCAGCTTTCCATTTTGTTTTAAGTGCAAACAGGAGTTGAAATCCTGAAGGTTCACTATAAAGGGTATCTGCAGCAGTATCAGTCCCCCTGGCATATTCACCTGCCAGAAAGAAATATTTATGATCAACCTGCACATCTGTTCCAATACGCTTAAAGTCAGCATACACGTCATCTGCTGGGACATATATGCTGTCCCCAAGATATCTTAAGCCTCCAACTCCAAATGAACCACCAAGACTTACTGTAAAGTCATCTTTCTTATAGCGCAAACCAAGCCGACCCCAAAGTGCTTTTTTAGTATTGAAATCATACGGGCCTGTAACATTCATCCTGGTGCCATTTGTAAAAGTTACCGCGTCTTCAAAGCGGAAATTATTGTTAATACGGATATGCCCCAGTACTCCAATTCCGATATCCCTGAGATTCTCACCCCGTGATACACCATCTGACATTTCAGCCCGATTAACTGTACATAATTCGGTAATTGATTGCCGGTTCTCCCATCCGAATTGGGTTTTCTGTTGTCCCACACGGATTTTCTGATTTTTAATATAATTGAATTCCAGATATGCATCACGCAGGATTCCCCCCTGCTCCGGTGCACGGGGATCAATCATCAATTCGTACGAAATATGTTTATTAATGTCGCCTTTTGCAGTCAATCGTGCCCGTAAAATCCGGAAGCCATCAGGATCCCTGATATTGTCTCCGTTTGTATTGAATTCATTAAGGTAATGAACCTGAATAACACCTGATATTTGAGGAAGATATTTTTTCTTCTTTGGGATAGAGTCGTTCATATCGCCCGCCTGTGCAACACAAATCTGTGCAGAAGCGAGCATTAAGAAAATAATTAATCTGTTCATATCGGAATGTTTATTATAGTCTATTATCAAACTCAAGTTCTTTCTTCTTATGGTTTCCAAATGTAAAAGTAAATCCGCCATAGATTATGCGGGCACTGCGGCTTCTTACAATTTTCTCATATAGTTCAGGTGTATTGATAAGAGTATTGCTTCTGAGTGAATTAAAAACATCAGAAACAGTAATTATTAATGCCAGTTTCCGGTTAAGAAACTCCTGTTTAAATCCGGTATTCAAGACAAATGAGGGTAACTGTTTCCCCTGTGGTGTAAGTGTTTCTGCAACATAGCTTGAAGTGATCTGGAGCACTGTATTCTTTGATAAATTAAGACCGGCACTAAGATTTGCACTCCATGTAACAATTGACTTCCTTGTACTGTATCCGAGATTTGAAGCGTCAATAGTATTGTAAAACGTATTGGTACTCAGATTTATAGTGGCCACTTCACCTATCGCTGCCGAAAGAACTAATTCCAATCCTGCAGAATTGCTTTTTGCAAGGTTTTCACGCGTAGTAAGCTTAACAGTGTCGTTAATAAATTTTGTAATATCTGTCATGCCGTTATAAGTGTAACGGTAATAAACTGTTGAAAGGAATGTAGTGTTATTCTTCTTGTACTGATAACCAAGCTCAACAGAATGGACATCAGCTGGTTTAAGATTCGGGTTCCCGATGCGCAGGTTATACGGATCAGCGTATTCAGGGAATGGATTCATTTCATCACCCTCAGGACGACGGATGCGGTGGCTGTAATTAAGCTGCAGCTCGTTCACTTCGGATAGTTTGTATGAAAGATGCAAAGACGGGTAAATCCTGAAATAGCTTTTTTTAACAATAGTATCAGTTGTTACCTGATTGGCGTTGCGAAATGCCTGTTCAGCCCTGAGTCCTGCAAGAAAACCAAATTTCCCGAGATCCTGCTGATATGTTCCGTACAATACATGTACGTTTTCCTTAAAGATAAACCGGTTTGATTTCTCAACATCTTTAATCCACTGGCTTGTCAGCTGGTTATAAGATTCACCAAAGAAATCCATATCACTTTTCATCGACTCAAGAATATATCCGGCCTCAATCTTGATATCTTCAGAAACCGGATTTACATACTCTGCAGAGAATTGCGATTCATTATCACCCTGTTTGATGAGAGTATTGTCATAGGTTGGCAAGGTCACAGGGAAACGATAGGTGTTTGTGTAATGGTTATCTTCTTGTTCAATTGAATGGGAAGTTGTATAATCGAAAGTAAGTTCGTGGTCCTCTTTTTTGAAAGAATGGACATAATTGGCTGATAATTCAAGATCCTTTTCATATTCCGGATCCAGGCGTGAACGATTATAATCCTTTGTTGTTGTAAGGTCAGTGCCCAGCCATATGTTTGCATCATTTGCATGTCGAATAAAATCTCGATAGTTGTAACTTCCGGTCATGCCAATAGTGTTATGGCTGTTGATTTTATAATCAGCGCCAGCCTGGACAATATGAGAAAGCGGACGAGAGAGATCGCGGGAAATAATATGAGTATAATTAATGGTATCAGTATTCAACTTGAAATGTTTCCGGTAATCGTCAGTAAATCGCAGACGTTCATCC
Organism: uncultured Bacteroidales bacterium; assembly: GCA_963701745.1. Lineage (GTDB taxonomy): Bacteria > Bacteroidota > Bacteroidia > Bacteroidales > VadinHA17 > LD21. Next base: position 451,687 of record CAVPBE010000003.1, read on the forward strand.
TGGCGGATGCTATAGCTTCCGAAAACGTTGATCTTTCCAGGATTATAGTTAAGTGAAAAGTTTCCATTGTAACGGTTGTCATTACCGGCATTCGCTGATATAAGTCCATTCAAGCCAAGATTTTTGTCTTTTTTAAGGACAATATTTATAATACCTGAAGTTCCATCGGGTTTGTACTTTGCAGATGGATTGGTTATGATCTCAATCTTTTCAATTGAGTTCGCCGGCATCTGCTGAAGAACTGCTGTCCTGTTGGCTCCCATCAGGGCAGATGGCTTGCCGTTTATCAGGAACATAACGTTGCCTGAGCCCCTTAGGCTGACATTACCTTCTATATCAACCTGAACTGACGGTACATTCTGAAGTAATTCGCTGACTGATCCCGTTTTGCTCATAACGTCCTGTCCAACATTAAAAATTTTGCGGTCTATTGAATTTACGAATGTAGACCGTTGTGCGGTAACTGAAACTTCTCCAAGTGTGGCCGTGGATTCAGAGATATATAATCTCCCAAGATTCAGCTTACTTTGTTTTGAATTCAAGGTAAATACAGTTGTCTCAACCTTATCGTAACCAATGAAACTATAAATTACCTTGTATTGACCGTGTGCCAATTTATCAAAAATGAATTCTCCTCTGCTTCCCGTTACAGTACCCATAAACGTAGAGCTGTCAGTATTGCTTCGGATGATTACATTGGCAAACTCCACAGGTTTGTTTGACGTTTTTTCTATAATGATACCCGATACGCTCCCCAATCCCTGCTGCTGTGCTGAAAGGTTTGTAACACTCAGCCAGATAATTGTTAACACCGTGAGAAGTCTTGTAGTTTTAGTCATATTATTAGAGAATATTTTTAAAATTCCAAAACAAAATAAAAACATGATTCTGTAGAAATTTGGAATAAAAAATCCGGTTTGCAAATCCGGATTTTTCATAAAGACCTGCAGCACAATCGCTATTTTAATTCTTCTTTCTCGGGTTCTTCCTTTTCATTTTCCTCATTCTCTTTCACATCTGGTTTTTTAATTACCTTCCCTGAATTGTCCAGAATAACCTCAATAGATTTCTCGCCTTTTTTCAGACCTAATTCAAAACCCTTAATATCATGATCTTCGTAAATTTCAATCAGTCCTTTACTATACCCTGCAAATTCAGCTTTCAAAGTATTTAATACTGCAGCAGGAAGTTCTTTTTCAGATATTTCTGTTTCAGTAACGGTCCATACAGCTGAACTGTCAAAGCATGCCGACATTTTTTTGCCATCAAGCGTGAATTCAGCCTCCCACTCATTGACAGTTTCACTTCCCCATCCTACTGAAGTTGCACCAGCAAATTTCTGATTAAATGCATTTATAATTTTCTCCGGAGCTTTCGACTCATTCTCCTCCCCGGTTTCAGTCGCTTCATTTTCGACTTCTTCTTCTTTCTCATTAACAGCTTCTTCTTTATTCTCTTCTGATGATTCTTTCTTCAAAACCGTCCCGTCGGCGGCAAGAATTACTGTTATTTCTGTTTCCTTGTTTTTAAGGGCAATTTCAAATCCTTTCATTTCTGGATTCTCAACAGTAGAGATCTCTCCTGTTTTATATCCAGGAAACTCATTTTTCAAAGTATTTGTTACTGCTGATGGCAGTTCTTTAGCGCTGACTTCTGCTTCGGTTTCCAGCCATTTACCTGTATTATCAAAACATGCTGACAACTCTTTCCCATTAATTTTAAATTCAGCTTCCCACTCATTGGCTTCCTCAGATCCCCATTTAACCGATTTGGCATCAACGAATTTCTGAGAAAATTCCTTTTTAACATTTTCGGGAGGATTCTTTTGACTGCATGCTGAGAAGAAGATCATCGAAAATAATGCGACCAGAATAAAAAAGTTTTTCATATAATTTGATTTTTAGTTTTGCCCAGCGAAAATAAAGTCCGAATCTGTAAAGATTCTGTATTTAAAATCCAACAATGAATTTATGCTGGTTATCCTCATATAAATAATCGATCTTCCATCCGTTAAGAGAACAGATCTCTTTAACAATAGACAAACCAAGTCCCTGGGATTCAGATGATGCATTGACTTTAAAAAATCTTTCAAAAAGTTTTGATGATGGAAAAGAAAAAGGGACGCCGGAATTAGAAATCTCCAGGTTGCCAGTATGAAGTCTTATTTTAATAATTCCTCCGGTAATACAATGTTTTACAGCATTTCCCAAAAGGTTTGCAACCATTGATTCTGCAAGTAAAAAGTTTGTTTCAAGAATGCAATCCGGTTCAATCTCTTTTTTGAGAGTCAGACTTTTCCCGGTTAGGTGATCCTTAAATAATTCTATTTTTTCTTCAAGAAGATCGGATAGATTGACTGATCTTTTCTCCGGAAATTGATCGTTGGCTATCTTAGTAAGTAGTAATAATGTCTGGGTAAGTTTTGAAATTCGCAGTACTGAAGAATAGGCAGACTTAATTAGCTCAGCCTGATCTTTTTTTAGATCAGGAGATTGCATAAGAGTTTCAAGCTTGGATTGGATGACCGCAAGAGGAGTTTGAATTTCATGAGATGCATCCTCAGAGAATCGCTTAAGTGACTGATAATCCGAAATTACCTTAAATGTCAGGGCTTCAAGGGTTTTATTAAGTTCAACGAACTCATCAATTTCTGAAACGGACGGCAGCATAAAATCAGATTTTTCCTGGGAGAATCCCTTTAAATTATCAAGTGTACTGTAGAATGGCTGCCAGAGCTTAAGGGATAGTCTTTTATTAATGAAGTACAAACTGATAATCAAAAGGACAAATACTACACCAATGGTTACAATAATTGTCATTAACAGATCACCTTTTTCCAGTAAAGTATCCCTGACGATAATAAGGTACATCAGTCCATTTATTGCAACAACGGAACTGATTTGCCGGAATGGAATATTTTCCTTTTCATTAAAATCGAAAATAAGAGTGTCAACAGATACAACAGGTCGTTCGGTTTGGCCAGGAACCTTTTGGACTTCAATAAATGGGGGGAAATATGGAAGAGAACCATCGTTATCAATGTTACGGATAACTGACAATCTGTCGGACAGTAATTTTTCATTCAGTTGTTCCTTAAAAATGAAGGAGAGAACAAAATATATTACAGCTCCGAAAACTATAAATGTTAAAGCTGAAGTGACTAAATAGGTTCTGTTAGTCTTCTTAAGAAGTTTCATCGGTCCGAAAATTTGTACCCCATGCCATACATGTTATGAACGTAGTCCCTTCCGTTTTTTTGCCCGATCTTTTTTCTAAGGTTTTTAATCTGGCTGTATATGAAATCAAAATTATCAGTATATGAAATGTCATCTCCCCAGACATGCTCTGCAATTGATTCGCGGGTGATCAATTTGTCTCTGTTGACCATGAAATATAGCAGTATTTCGTATTCTTTCTTAGTAAGATCAATATTTTCCCCGTTTACTGTAACTTCATTGGAATCGACATTTATTTTTATTTCATTAAATGATACTTCATTAGTTCCGTTAAAATGCCGCCTTCTTGCCAGAGACTTGATACGGGAGTTCAATTCAGCAAGGTGAAATGGTTTGGAAATATAATCATCTGCACCCATATCCAGCCCTTTGATCTTATCGTCAAGTGAATTTTTTGCGGAAACAATCAACAGGCCGGCTTGTCTGTTCCTGTCCTTTATGAGTTTTATAAGATCAAGACCGTTTCCTCCGGGCAGAGTTAAATCAAGGACAATTATATCATAATTATATCCTGATAGTGAATCTTCGGCCTCGAAATAAGAAATGGCTGTTTCACAAAGGAACCCTTCCGATTCCAGATAGTTCTTCATTGTCGTAAGCAGTTCATGCTCATCTTCAATGATAAGTATCTTCACCGTTGTCAATTAAGAAGACAAAGATAAACCGTAATTCTGGATAAAATCTGACAGAGATTTATCCTTACTGACTACTTTACAGGAGCTACATCCAGCACCATGAAAGTACCAGGTTTGACAGCAGGCCGGCGATTTGTGCTCGCATCAGATGGATCCGGAGTCTCATATTCCGCAGTCGACATGAATATATGATGTGTCTTTTTGTCAATAGTAATCGTTCTGGCACCTGGAAGTGTCCGGACATTTTCGAGTACTTTAAACTGATCAGGACTGATTTCCTGGACAACTGTCATTGTGCCCTCTCCATTTGAACTGTAAGCCCGCTTCAGTTCAGGATCAAAAGCTGCCCCGTCGCATCCGTCACCTATAGGAAGTGTTGTAATTACTTTACCCGACAATGCATCCAGAACAACCATTAATTTGTTGCTGCATACAGTGAACAGACGATGAGTTTCATTGTCGAGTGCCATACCGCTGGCTTCTTCACCTGGTGCAATACTCCATGTTTGCTCGACTTTATTTGTTGTTGAATTAATAACAGATATCTCGCTCTTATCTTCAATATTCACATATACTTTGCCCTTAAGGTCTGTAACGGAGTTCTCAGGCTTACCGCTAAGTTTGATTGTCGCTATGACTTTATTAGCTTTACCATCAATCACCGTTGCATTTGCAGTTCTGCCATTATAGACATATACATTATGACTGAACGGATCATATAGAATTGCGTCAGGATTCTGACCGGTTACAGGAACTTTAGTAATGAATGCCAGGGATTTAAGATCGATAATAGTCACTGAAGAGTCTCTGCCGTTACTGATAAATGCTTTATTCAGGTCACCTGCAATGGCAATTCCATGAACTCCTTTCGTGTCCGGAATTGTTCCCAGCAGTTTCCCGTCTTTTTCATCAATAACCTGGACAACAGTACCGTGTGAGACAAAAATCCTGCCACTTGACTCATCAACATTCAGATAATCCCATCCGCCATCTCCTTCAATATGGAACTTGTTTACAATTTTGTATTCCGAAGGTCCTGTCTGAGCCTTCAGGAAACTACTCCATCCAAGTAGGGCGAAACAACTAACGATAAAAAATAACTTTTTCATCTTAAATGGATTTAAAATAATTATAGACAAAGGTAGACTATTATAGTGAGGCGTATTTCATTTGTATTGTAAATATTTAAATATTAATGAATTATATTAGGATTATAAATAATTAATGCATAACTTACAAAATAAGCATCTTGAGGTCTGATAATGATAGACTAAAAACTTTATAATGAGAAATACAATTGACAATAGAAAAAAGACCAGAGATATACTTACATCAAAATATAAAGAAGTTAAAAAGATAATTTCTGAGGCAGATATTCGTGCCAGAGCATTTGAGATCTACCAGGAGAATCGCAATCCTTCATTTAATGCACAGGATAATTGGTTCTATGCCGAAAAAAAGCTGAACGGACATTACTTTTAGGATAATCTTAGGACTGTCTGTTTTGAAAAAGCGTTCTTATACTATTTAATTAAGTTGTATAATATCATTACTGAGATATATTATTAACCTGAACCTTTTTTGATTAGAAAAACCCAGCCAAATACTGACTGGGTTTTACTATTATATTTATACCTGATTACATCAGGCCTTCTTGAAAGACTTTATTAAAAGTCCCTGACCTTAAATGGATTTTCAGGAACCAGCCCTTTCCCAATCCCTGTAGTTGCTTGTAAGCCATGCAGGATTCCCTGTGCCTCCGGCAAAGCGAAATCTGACAGGATCCCATTTAATGTCAGTGTTATTGAAATAGGCCTGATTTATCAGATGGCAGGAAATAACTGTACGGCCTCCTGCCTGTTCGCTGGCAACCGGTTTTTTGCGGCTTTTTACGCAGGAAAGGAAATCCTCATAATGAGAATTACTTTCGTAGAGCCTGATTCTGGCATCTTTAAGGAGCAGTTTTTCGGCTTTGTCAACTTCTGCCATGCAGGTAGTTCCCTTGCTTTCAGAGCCTTCAAATGAAGCTATGGTTTGGCCCTTTACAATTACCTTGAATCTGCCACGGTTGACCATCACTTCTCCATCGCTTCCAAAGAAATGGATCCCAAAACCGGTCCTTTTATGTAGAACAGGTATGCCATTCGGATAAATAAGTACTGCTTCATTATTGACCAGACGAACCTCAACTGGTCCGCTGTTATCCATTCCCAAGCCCCATTGTGCAATATCGAGGTGATGAGCGCCCCAGTCACCGACATCTCCCGTCCCGTATTCCTTATAGGAGCGCCATAACGGGAAATGGGTGTGCACTCCCCTCGGACTCAAAATGGAATTATACGGGCGCATTGGCGCCGGCCCAAGCCACATATTCCAGTCCAGACCTGGCTCCATAGGTTCTTCCTCAAGATCGCAGGATTTGGGTGGTCCTCCAAAACTGCACTCGACATGGTCGATCTTTCCTATGCAGCCGTTCTGAACCAGCTCGCATGCTATCCTGAATTCCTTGCTTGAACGCTGCATTGATCCGGTCTGAAGGACACGCTTGTATTTATCAACGTCTTTGATGATATCTATTGCCTCCTGGATATTATGTGTCAGTGGCTTTTCGCAGTAGACATCCTTTCCTTTTTCCAGCGAAAGCAAAACTGGCATTGCGTGCCAGTGATCGGGTGTTGCAATGCACACAGTATCTATATCTTTGCGCGCTATAAGTTCACGGTAATCTGTGTATGTCCTGCAGTCGGCAATACCTTTGTCCTTATTATCAGTGTAGAATTTATTGACTTTCTTTTGCGCGTCATTACGGCGTGTGGTGTCCACGTCACAGACAGCCAGCACCTGAGATAAGGGCATAAACCTGGTAAGAAGGTACTGCGATTGCTTGCCCATCCCGATAAAGCCCATTGTGATACGGCTCCCAGGCGGAGATGACCAGACACGGGATGGAAGGATAAAAGGAGCTGCAATAACGGGTGCAGCTACGGTTTTGATGAAATTGCGACGGGTAGTCTTCATATGAATTAGTAATAATGTAATATAAATTTACGAAAGAAATTTTAAACATTTGAATTAAATCCGTTAATTAACGGATGCAAATATTATCAGAATGAAACTGGAAGAACTTGGGTTCAATAGAAAATTTGAAAAATACTGGAAGGACAATAATCTTTCTGGCTTTGAAAAAGGAAGGGTGATTGCTGAGCATAAGGAAAGATATATCGTAAGGACCAAAAATGCAGAATATAGTGCAGAAATAACAGGAAACCTTCGCTTTACAGCGAAGGGGAGTGAGGATTTTCCTGCTGTCGGCGATTGGGTTGCATTGGCAACCTATGATCCTGGTCTTGCGATCATTCATAAAATAATGCCAAGATCATCAATTATTAAAAGACAAGCGGTCGGACAATTCGGAGGAATCCAGATAATTGCAGCAAATATTGATTATGGTTTAATTGTTCAGGCAGTTGACAGGGATTTTAACATAAACAGACTTGAAAGGTACCTTACAATCTGTAATTCATCAAAAGTCAAACCAGTTATCGTAATGAGCAAAGCTGATTTGATAGATGAAAAAAGGATTTCTGAGATTTCTGAACAAATTAAGTCAAGGATCAAAAATGTTCCGGTTGTAGCAATCAGCAATGAGTCGATGTATGGATACGAGACTTTAAAGGCAGTAATTAAAAAAGGAAAGACCTATTGCATGCTTGGCTCTTCCGGTGTTGGCAAATCAACATTATTGAATAATCTTTGCGGCAAAACCATTATGCGTACAGATGTAATAAGTCAGAGTACAAATAAGGGGAAGCATGTTACCAGCCACCGGGAATTATTTTTACTGGATAACGGCGGAATTTTTGTCGATAATCCGGGATTGAGAGAAGTTGGTATAGCCGATACTGAAAGCGGACTGGAGATCACATTTGAAAGTATTGTCAGTCTTTCCCGACTCTGTAAATTCAAAAATTGCACCCATACAACTGAGGCTGGCTGTAATGTGCTTAAAGCCGTTGAAAATGGAGAACTTGACAGGGCTTCATACGGGAATTACCTTAAAATGGAAAAAGAAAAAGCATATTTTGAATCAACTGTTGCTGAGAGACGGCGAAAGCAAAAGATCTTCGGGAAGATCATTAAGACCTATAAGAAAGACTTTAAAAGCAATAAATATTAAGCACATAACAGTCACAAGGTTTATTGAAAAGACACCTAAGTGTCTGAATTTGAATAACTGCTTTAATAAGTCCTTTTAAGACTACCTACCGGAAGGTAATTGTTTATACTTTACTAAAAAAATCTGCCTGAATTTTTTTGCAATATGTATCGGAACCTGGTTCGATCGTTTTAATGATTGAATGCTATTAATGCCTTTACCTTAACTATATTAACCTGAACAGGGTTTTTAGAAAATAAATCAAGATATTTTACTAATTATTAATCTAAATTTATTATTTTAGAGCTGCAATATTAATTAAAATCCGAAAACATGAAGAAATTTATTTTTTTAGGGATCTTTAGTATTCTGATTTCCCCTGGTGCTTTAGCACAAGTCTCCGGACCCATCACATTCGAAAAGAAAGGAATGAAAAAGGTTATTATGCAGGACAATAAAACTCTTAATGCCAAACAGCTTGCTTCAATTCTTAATACTGATCAGGCATCAACAAAGGAATTTAAGGCTGCAAAGACAAACAGTCTTATCAGTGTGGCATCAATGGGAGTTGGAACTGTTTTCCTCGGAGCTGGATTGGTTTATTCTATAAAAGCTGCGCAGGCAACCAATGATGGCGATCTTTCCGGATCGGTAGATTACTCAAATATGAGCGGGGCAGCCTTGTTGGTAGGTGCCGGTTTCTATCTGGTCAGTCTTCCTTTTATCATAATGTCAAATTCCCACATGAAGAAGTCCATAAATCTCTATAATTCTTCGCGCAAAACAAGCTCTATCGATAAAATTGATCTGAACGTAGGTTTTTCCGGGAACGGAGCAATGATTCAGCTGAGGTTTTAAGCATTTTCAACAATATGATGAGATTTAGCTGGATTGTTTCATAAGGATAAAACTATTGAAGATGAAAAAGCTGATTACTGTTTTTATTATTCTATGTTCGGCTCATGGCATATATGGGCAGGAACAGGTGCAGGAAGAGGCGAAGCTGATAAAATCTCATGTTGGATTTGGTATGGGCATGGATTACGGAGGATTTGGAGGACGGTTCACAGTTCTGCCAACCCAAAGACTAGGAGTTTTCGGTGCTCTGGGTTACAACCTGTTAGGATTGGGTTTTAATGCAGGTGCAAATTTCAGGATATCACCCCGGAAGCAAATATGTCCATATGTGGGCGCCATGTATGGATATAATGCAGTAATAAAAGTTACCGGTGAAGAAACTTTTGATCACACTTATTACGGGCCTACCTTTAATTTTGGCCTGGAATTCTGGTCATCAGTAAATCCGAGATTTTTTAATCTTGAACTTTTGTTACCATTAAGAGCATCGGCATATTATGATGATTACAAGTATCTTAAGGATGATCTGGGTGTTAAATTCGCCGCTCCGCCAATTCCGATAGGAATTACTTTAGGTTATCATTTTGCATTCTGAATTCTGGTGACAACTGATAGCCAGCAGTCCGGCTTACAGAACAATTTGTTCAATTACCGGTTCTTCTGATTGGTTCGTTAATGATGAATAAACAAGGGGCTGTCTCATAAGTCTTAAATTCCATTTATGTTTTCTCTGTGTCGCTCTGTGTCTTCTCTGTGGCACTCTGTGTAACAAATATTTATAAGAACTTACACAGAGATCACAGAGTTTCCACAGAGGTCCACAGAGGACTTTTGAGACAGCCTCCTGCTGATGTGCAATTCATTGATTCCTGGAATTTAATAATTATCTTCCCTTACCTGCATGAATGCCCGGGGATGCAGACATACCGGACAGGATTCGAGAGCTTTTTCTGACTCGTAAACATATCCGCAGTTAAGACATTTCCACCAGACTTTACCCTTTTTCATGAAAACCAGATCTTCAGATATATTGGTTAATAGTTTCATGAACCTGCGTTTGTGTTCAGCTTCAACTCTGGCAATCAGTTTGAAGACTGCAGAAATCTCGTTAAATCCCTCCTCTTTTGCCACCTCTGCAAAATGAGGATAAACATCGTTAGTCTCCTCATTTTCACCCTCAGCTGCAGCTTTAAGGTTTTCTTTTGTCGTGCCTATTACTCCTGAAGGATAACCTGCGGTGATTTCAGTCATGCCTCCTTCCAGGAACTTAAAGAACCTTTTTGCATGCTCTTTTTCCTGGAGTGAGGTTTCCATGAAGATATTTGCAATCTGTTCATAGCCCTCTTTTCTTGCAACACTTGCGAAGAATTCATATCGGTTACGGGCCTGCGATTCTCCGGCAAATGATTTCAGAAGATTCTGTTCTGTTTTTGTTCCCTTAAGTGATTTTGTCATAATAGATAAATTTATAAAATCTCATTCTGTTTTTAACACCTTAAATTTACAACTTCAAAAATGGATTTCATCATTTTTAAAATGCATTTTCAGAAACGCAAATCTCTTCGAAACACTTTTCAAAAAGTGCGATATGTAATAAATGGAATGATTCAGGCTTTTTATATATGGAAAAAACTGTCAAGCCGGTTTCCCTTTTTCAGCCGGTAATGGAAGAAGAAGAATAACAGCGCTACCGGAAGAACTGATACAGCAACTATTAGCGACCATTGCAAATTCACAAAGCTGTTCCGGTAATTATCAAATACTATTTCAGTAATAATGCAATATCCCGATAATGCTATAAGTGCTGATGCGATTATGTTCAACCCTTTCAAATGGACAGCCCTGTAAAGTACAATAACAATTCCTGCTGAAGTGAATCCGGCGACAGTGATCGGGAGGCCGACCGGGAAGAACCATTCCCTGCCGGTTGTGAGCAGGTCAATAAAAAAGAGAGCCGTCAGAATTGTCAGCATCTGTAAAATAATTATTGCCACAGTTCTTTTGTATAAAAACAGGTAGAGAGTCAGAATTACCCATGCCGCTGTTATTGAAACGTCAGAGAAGAACGACCAGTTCAGCCCTTTGCCTGTTAACAGGTCAAGGATAGTACAGACAACGATCCCGGAAAAGGCTATTATTCCGCTTAGCTCCCATAGATACCTTCTGTTTTCCTCTTTTTCAAGTTGAATGATATCTGAAGGATAATTACTGGAAATTTGTTCCTGTTCTCCTTTTTTTTCAGGATCCTTGCCGCAAAGAGGACATATCTTCAGTCCGTCATCCAGCTCTACTCCGCAATTGAGGCAAATAGTCATATTCCTTTCTTTAATTGTTATTCAAAATCTTAACACGAATACCGGCATCCGAAAGATGCCTGAAAATATTCCGTTCAAGCTCATTCGATTGTGTGATATTACAGAAGCAGATCCTTAGCTTGTCTTTATATGAGAGCAGAGCGCAGCCTGACTTCACTTTTTGATTGGGTGGAGTCGGAATGAGCTCGAAAGAATCAACCATATCCTCCATTTCAACCGGAAGATTCACCACTCCAAGATTAGTAACCATGCCTGTCCAGCGCTTTGCTGCAAGCTTTCTGTAAATGGCAGCAGTAACAATTTTTTTAATGAACAGAGGCATTAACCTGACAATTAAAAGCTTCTCATAGCTGACATTTGATGAGAGAAATCGTGATATCTGCTTGATATCAGTACTTATCTGTAGTTGGTGATGAACTGATTTGAGTATCTCTTCAAATGTGTAGGTTCCCAGCCTCACATCAATTTCGGGCAATACGAAAAGTGAAAAATTGCGCATTGTCCTGCTGGGAAATTTATTCCTCATATTGACAGGCACTTCAATCCTTAAAACTTTTCGTCTCTCTTTTCTGCTTTTTCCTTTGAGAGAATTATAGATCTTCTGGAGTGAAAAAAGGTATACTGAAACAAAATATGCAGTAACCGAAACCTGGTGCTTGCGTGAGACATCACGGATCTCATCAACTTTGACCTCTCCATGAATTACTCTCAATCTTGGCTTATCATTAAGCCCGAAGGGAAGATGCCAGGCTCTTACAAGCTTTGAAGGAGGAGGCAGTTTCTGAAAGAATTTTATGTACCCGTCTTCGAACTCTTCTTCTGATACCGGCGTTCCGGGCAGGATTATGTCACCTGGTGAAATTATATGCTTCCCGGTAAGTGTCAGGTAGGTGTAAAGCAGCGATTTCAGGTATTCTAATGCACCTCCTCCATCAGTAAGAATATGAGTAAATTCAACTGAGATCCTGTTGCTTTTGATTATCACCCTGTACAAAGGTTCGTTTTTCCTGTTAACGGCAAAAGCAGTGCAGGGGATCTTTTGATCGGCCTGGATACGCGGCAACTGATCGTTTAATTCAAGGAAATGCCAGAATATACCGCTCCCCAGGGAAACGCTGAAATATGGAAATCTCTTTGAAGTAATTACCACAGCTTCCCTGATTGCCGAATATCTTACAGGTTCCTTTAGTGCAGCAGTTACCCTGAAAACCGAGGTAAGATCATCTGAAATAATTGCCGGAAACAATTTTGCAGCATTATCAAGCTTCATCCAGCCCCTCTCATGAAAAGATTTCGTATTGATAGCTCTCCTCCTTCTTTGAAAAATCAAATACGAAAATAACTACCTGGAATGTTCCTTAAAAAACGACCAGATGACTTCATTGGCATCAAAATCCCTGCAAGTTTTTCCAATCACCATTGCAGGTAAATACTGAACTCCACCTGGCCAGGTATGTCCACCACCCTCAACAGTATAAAGAATAACCTCTGTTCCTTCGATACCGTTAATGTATTGCTTTCTTGTTACTCTTGTACCATCTTTGGGATCATTATCAGGTTCTTCAGTCACATCAGGCGTGACAGAACACCTGTTCCTGTTTACCCAGAATTCTATTGATTCATTGGCAGATAAAACCTTACCCAGGTTAATCTTTCTGATTCCATAAATATAACCCCCCTCAAATGGAACAAGTGGATCATCAGTATTATTAATAGCTAATACTGAGACAGGCCTGGAGGGTGAGCATTCAGGAAAAAGCAGGGAAGGGATATTTCCGTCAACCGGAGCAATAGCAGTAATTTTATCAGATAATTCGCAGGCCAGACGATATGACATTATGGCTCCGTTGGAGATCCCTGTAACATAGACCCGTTTTGGATCTATATTATAATCATTTATCAGGGAGTCTATCAAGACAGATATAAAGCCGACATCATCAATGTTTTCCCTGTGAGCACGGTCATTTGCTTCTTCATCCATTCTGCCATCATTCCAATTCAGCTCAATTCCATCAGGGTAAACCATTAGGAATCCATCCTTATCGGCCATTTTATTAAAACCTTTATGGGTAAGAAAAACCATACTCGCTCCGTTTGCTCCCCTTCCATGCAACGCAATAACAAGCGGAATCTGAACAGCTTTATCGAAAGATACAGGAATGTGAATATTGAATGTCCTTTTCAGGCTGTCATGAACTAAAGACGTCCTCAGATCCTTTCCGGAGAGCGCTGAAACAGAAACAAGGTTAAGTCCGGCCAGTACTTTTATAAAAGCAGGAAATCTTGTTTTTATAAACGTTTTAAAATTTTCCATTATATGATTATCTGCTTTTAACCGGGCATCAGCTTTTCATATCAACTTCCTCAGAAGTCAATTAATAAAGGTAGGCATAAAATATTGAATAAACCATCTGTTGCCAGCTGAAGGCAGATCAATGGATCACTTTATATTTTTTCAGGATTTCCGACGTGGTCATCATAAAATCGACATATTGAGCGCGACGATAAGGAAGCTTGCTTTCTACATTCTTCATTGACAGTTTTCCTTTAAAGCTGTCGATAGATTTGTACCCCTTTAAATCCATCCATTCTTCAATCTCACGAACTATCGAAGAAATAACCTCAATCTGGTTTAAATAAAGAGTACTGACAATTTGAACACAGTCGGAGCCTGATAAAATCATTTTAATTACATCATTGCCATTGAAAATTCCTGTATTTGAACATACCGAAGCTTTTAATTTTCCATAAAGCAAGCCGGCAAACCTCATTGGAAGCCTGTTGTCTTCTTTATTGCTGAGATTATAAGGGAAATAATGTTTTTCTGATTCAATATCAATATCCGGTTGAAAAAGCCTGTTGAACAGTACAAAGGCGTCGGCTCCTGAGTTATCTAGTTTGGAAATAAACTGTAATGGATTTGTGTAGTATGGACTGAGTTTCACTGAAACCGGTATTCTTAAAGCTGACTTGATTTCCCTCAGAGTTTTTATCTGTTTCTTTTCAACATCTTCATAATCCTTACCGAGTTTTTCAGGAACCGAATAGAAATTAAGCTCTATTCCATCGACACCTGTCTCCTCAATTTTCTTTGCATATTCAACCCATGTTTCATCGTTGAGCGCATTCAGGCTTGCAAATACAGGAATACTTAAAGACTCTTTTGCCTTTCTTAATTTCGATAAATACTCCACCGGATACTTTGATTCTGATCCGGCATTGGGGAAAAGAGTTATCATTTCAGCATTTCTATCCTCGTATTCAGTCTTTAGTTCATGCAGTTCAAGATCTTCCATCTGGATCTGCTCTTCAAAGAGTGATTTATATACAATGGCTGCAGCACCGGCTTTTTCCATCCTCTTAAGATTATCAATATCCGTATTCAGATTATTTGCACCTACTATCACGGGATTTTTAAGCTCCAATCCCATATACTTTGTTGTTAAGTTTGCCATGACGTTTCTTTTTGAGGTCAGTAAATTCTGTTCATTAAATTGTGTCTACTGGATATTAAACAACAAATTGGATAAATTGTTTAGATTTACGGCGAATACATCCTGTCGAGCACATCAAGAACAAGTTCATGGACATTCCCCCGGTTCTCAATTCCTGAGGTTATGCCATACATGGCAGCTCCCATGACATGCTTAGTATCATCTTTTGATCCGGTAACCCTTGATGCTGCCGAGGAGAGCTTCCTGAACCAGATTTCAGGGAGCACCTTTGACATACCTTTGACAAAAGAAACCAGGAAATGTGAGGAGGCACTGCCAAGCTTTTTCTCCTTTACCCTGCCGACAGCCTGCTTTAAATCTGAAAGGAAATTATCTGCTTGTACCGCATTGTGATGAGCTATTGTAACATGAAGGGCATTTGGAAACTGGATCCTGTCGAGAAACCAGTTCTGCCCCGACATGGCATCACCAACTTCAAATATATCAATCGTATCGGATGTGAATGAGAAAAGAGCCAGGTCCGGATTACTTATTACTTTCAGGTCTTTTATACTCTTTATGCCATCCTGGAGTTTTCGTGATATTTCCATTGATTCTTTTGCCATTTTCAGGTACCCCTCACGGCCAAGACTCAATATTGTAGCCCATGCTGCTGCCACATGACCTCCGCTCCGGCTACCAAGTAATGTAGGGGAGCCGTACAAGCCTCCCGCCCAGTCGGTATGAACAAAAAACTGGTGTTTGCGAAGCGCACGGTCAGCATATATTATTACTGAAGCTCCTTTTGGCGAATAACCGTATTTGTGAATATCGGCTGAAATGGATGAGACGCCGGGAATCCTGAAATCAAACTCCGGCACAGGATATCCCAGCTCTTTCACAAAGGGGATCAGCATCCCTCCCATGCATGCATCCACATGAAAGAGGATCTTTTTATCAACCGCAATCTGGCCTATTTCCCTTATCGGATCAATAACTCCATGTGGAAAGCACGGCGCAGAACCGACCAGGAGGATGGTATTGGATGAAACGGCCTTCCTAATTGCATCAGTGTCTGCCCTCTTATCTGGCCGAACAGGGGTAAGGACGACATTCACGTCGAGGTAATGCGCTGCCTTCTGAAATGCAGGATGTGCAGATTCCGGAACAATTATCTCGGGATGTACAATCCATGGATGATCTGCACGAGCCTTGTCCCTTGCGGTTTTGACCGCCATGAGGATACTCTCTGTTCCTCCCGATGTAAAGCTGCCGGCTGCATCAGCACCTCCCTTCAGCAAGACTGTTACCATCTGCACAATCTCATTTTCGAACTTCTTAAGCGAGGTGAAAAGAGACGGATTCAGGGCGTTTTCGGTGCCAAACATCCGGTAAGCTTCCTCAGCAATCCTTGCAGAGTCATCTCCAGGGTAATAAACATAACCAAACATGCGGCCATCTTCCCATGAAGCATCGGCAGATTTGATTTTTTGCATTTGTGGAATAAGCTGAGAAGCAGTAAACCCGCTTTCGGGAATTGACTTTCTGGCGGTTTTCATTATCTCCGTTATGACATTTGTTGAGGAAACAAATAGCAAAATTACACCGGAAATAAACCAAAGTCAACTATTTCTAAGTTCAGCCCTGACTGCACAACTGCATGACTGCACAGCTGCATGACTGCACGACTAATTTCTACTTTTCCCCTGCAATGTCAATAATCTTTATCTCTGTAGGCTTACTGGTCCAGTCCGCGATTATTGTTCCGAATTCCTTAAAATAAGGAGTTGCAAAGTGAACATCTATTGCAGCCTGGTTTTTATATTTTTCAACAAAGATGAAATTTGTTTTTTCATAAGGGTCCTGGTAAAGCATATAACCAAGACAACCTTCTTCCTTATTTGAGTTTTCGATCATCATCTTTGCAGCAGTAATAAATTCCGCCTCTTTTCCGGGTTTAATAAAAACCTTTGCCGTTATCATTTTCTGATAATCAGGAGCCTGGACAACAGCTTCGGGTTGTGAAGGCAAAGCCGGTGTCTTTGGTTTGCACGAAATTCCGATTACACTCAGGAGGATTGAGAAGATAAGGATCTTTGTTTTCATCTTTATTTAATATTTATAGTTCTCTGTAAATTTAATATTTTAAACTATTCTGTTTATCCTCCCTTTCCCAGATATTGCATCAGCACATTGACTGCCTCATCCATATCGTGACCGAAGCAAAGAATGCCTGCCCTGTCACCTGCCATAACTATTATCCTCTTTTCGATCACATCTGATTCGCTGAACAGTCTGAAAATATCCTTTGCAAGTCCTGTTGTGCCATAATCCATTGAAGGATTTGTTGTCGGTACTTTATAAATAAGTTCGTTCCACAGGTCGATGCTGTGAACATGAATCACAGCATTTGCTCCCGGATCGGCCAGATAAATTGCTGCATGAGTCAGCGACTCTGATGAAGCTTTCAGAGGACCGGTGCACTGCACGGCATTGTCATCAATATTGAATGAATTTACTTTGACATAATGTCCTGGTTCCAGCTCAGGGATCTCTCCCGTAGCAGAACCTGTTATTACAAACTGATTCCCCCCCCTGATCCTCATGCTGATATTTCCAAATCCGACTCCATTTTCATAAGCACCTATCAGATCCATATTGTAGAGGATTTCTCTCCAGTAATTGATTATCTCATATTGTTCATCTGAGATAACGGGACCTGACTGGTTCCAGTAGCAATTAAATTTTACAACCCCTTCCATTTCATTTGAATTTATCAGAAAAAAATTTCTTTATACTTTTTTCATCTGCCTTGCAGACTCCTTTTTCGGTTATCAGTCCTGTAACGAGCCTTGCCGGTGTAATATCGAATCCCCAGTTTCCAGCCTTTGTATCTTCAGGGCATATACGTACAGATCTTATCTCCCCGTCAGCATAACCTGAAACGTAAGTTATTTCCTCCTGGTCCCGTTCTTCAACAACTATTTCCTTCAGGCCATCATAAAGATCGAAATCAATAGAGGTAGATGGCATTAATGAATAGAAAGGAACATTGTTGTCAAAAGCAGCAACTGCCTTAAGGTATGTACCAATCTTATTCGCAATATCACCTTTTCTTGTTGCCCGGTCGCAGCCGGTGAATACCAGGTCGACCATTCCTTTTTGCATAAGATGCCCCCCGGCATTGTCAGCGATAAGGGTGTATGGGACGCCCTGCGTTCCCAACTCCCAGGCAGTTAGCCTGGCGCCCTGGTTTTTCGGACGGGTTTCATCAACCCAGATATGTATCGGAATGCCTTTTTCATGAGCAGAATAGATGGGGGCGGTAACTGTGCCGTAATCAATGCATGCAAGCCATCCGGCATTACAGTGGGTAAGTATGTTCACTGGCTTTCCGCTCTTCTTCTCGCTTGTCTCCAGTATTATTTTCAACCCGTGTTCTCCTATCTTCCTGCAGTTATCTATTTCTGTCTGACATATTTCAAGTGCTGCGCCAAGAGCTGCTTCCGAAAGCAAATCCGGATCGGTGATCCCGGATAATTTTTTCAGGGAATAGTTTATAGCCCATGAAAGGTTGACAGCTGTTGGTCGGGATGAAACAAGATATTCTGAAGCATTGCCTAGATGACTGCTGATACTTGTGTTGTGTGTTATTTCGAGAGTAGCAAGGTATATTCCGAAAGCGCCAGCCGCACCAATAAGTGGAGCACCTCTCACAGTCATGTCACCGATCGCATTATAAACATCCTCAACGGAACATAACACTTTTGTTTCGAAGAAAAATGGCAGTTTCTGCTGGTCAATGACCATAATTTTGCTTTTATCATTTTCGTCGAGCCAGATACTCTGGTAGTATTTTCCGTTTACAAGCATCTTTATAATTCTTCCCTGCCGGCATATTATGAATGTCAAATTTACAAAATTAGCGGGGATTTGTAATTGCCATGTTAAATCTCTGTTGGCTTTTTTAGATAACCTAATCCATGTTCCCTTTGATTCTTAAACCCTAACCCCGACCCTTCCCCTTAAAGTTAACTACCCTTTACACACATCTTTTTGGAATTAGAAAAAGTGCCTTTAAGTGTATTCGCGTTCATTTACAGACATACTGCAATACAGGTAAATATAAACCTGATATAATTAATGATGAGATCCCTCATCCGATTTTCGGGATTGGGATGACAGGATTGCTCTTCATGATTGGTGGAGGGAAGCTGGGGCGTTTCGAACACGAAACGCCCCGGCTTCCCTCCCTAACTTGCTTAAAATCAGCCTGTCATTCCGAACGCAGTGAGGAATCTGCTTCTTATTGAGAAATCATTCTTAGAGTAATTGGAGTATTTAAACTTTTGGATTACTGGTTAGAAAACCATATTGTTATAGGGAAATTATTTACTGTATTACATATATTATTTCACTACTGTCCGATAAAAAACAGCTCGCTCCTATGGAGCTAAAATCATGGTGGTGTTAATTTCTACAAACAGTTCACTCCTAAGGAGTTTAGGCTTTTATGAGTCCCGTTAGGGACGACCTGTTTGTAGAAAATAATTATAAACATGAAAATGAGCCCCATCGGGGCGACCTGTTTGTAAATGTCATTAATTCAACAATTTAATCCGCAAATAGTAAATTTAATCGGACAGTAGTGATATTATTTGATGTATTACAATAAGTAATTTTTATATTTTGATATAAGGGATCTCTAAATCCATCTTGCAACCGATGCATACCAAAGTTGCCGGTAAAACCGGAATCCTGAAAGGGCTAATGCGAATAGGATGTGTGTAAAGGGTACTTAAAGTTAAGGGGAAGGGTGTAAAGCCATGATATACTGCATTTTCACTCCTCCCCTTAATTTTAAGGGGAGGAGATGGAGGTGGGGTTAAAAAATTAAAAGGGGAGGAGATGGAGGTGGGGTTAAAAAATTAAAATGAGTAGGAGATTTTCGAATTCTCGACCATTATATTCGAAAATTTTGATAAGATTTTTTAATGTTCTAAATTTGGAGCAAGTAAATATTTCTCTTGTAAGTAGTTACTATATGGTTAATAAAGAAGAGTTTAGGGAAAAAGTAATAATCACCTCAGGGCAGATTTTCAGCCGGTACGGTTTTAAGAAAACCACCATGGACGAAATTGCCAGGGCTTTGAAAATGGGGAAAAGTTCGGTTTATTACTATTTTAAGAGCAAGGAAGATATTTTTGAAGCAGTTGTATTGTATGAGGCCAATATACTTAGAAATGAGCTTACTACAGCTATCAAATCGGTTGAATCGCCAGTCGATAAAATGAGAAATTATGTTTTTGTCAGGATGAAAGCGTTCGAAAAACTCTCAAATTACTATAATGCGATCTTTGACAAGAACCTTGATCACTTTGATTTTATTGAGGCGATACGCGAAAAATATGACCGCGAAGAGCTGGCAATTCTTCGTCTTATTTTATACCACGGTGCCAGGATGAAGGCATTCAATATAAAAAACAGCGAATTTACGGCACTTGCTGTTCAGACAACTCTCAAAGGGCTTGAGGTCCCTCTCTTCTGGAAGAAGAAGGAACTTAACATAGAAGAAAGGTTGGATGGAATTCTTGAAGTACTTTTCAACGGGATTCTCAGGAAATAACCTATGAAGTTACTAGATGCTGGTTGCTAGTTGCTAGGATAAAATTTGCTATATTTATATTCTATTCTCGCTGTACCTTTTATTGATTTAAACTTTGATAAGTTGAGTAGTTATAGAGATCTGGAGATTTATCAGTCAGCTTTTATATTGGCCAAAAGAATTCATATGAATTCATTAAAATTACCTTCTTTCGAGCTTTATGAACAAGGTAGTCAGATTCGTCGTTCTTCAAAGAGTATTAAGGATCAAATAGCTGAGGGATATGGAAGAAGAAGATATAAACCTGAATTTATAAAATTCCTGGTTTATGCTCAATCATCCTGCGACGAGACAACCAGTCAGTTAGATATGATTACAGAATTGTATCCCAATCTATCAGATTTCAGTGAATTATTACCTGAATATGATAATTTAGGTAAAAAGATTAACAGCTTTATACAATACGTTGAAATCAACTGGAAAATCTAACCAACCAGAAACAAGCAACCAGTAACTAGCAACAGATTTTAATTCTTCCTCTTAATCACCGCTCTCTTTTTCTGCTTCAGGCTGAAATAGAGCCAGACAAATCCGCTGATTACAAACGGAATGCTGAGAAGCTGACCCATATTAAGCTTCATACCTGATTCGAAAGCGACCTGGTCTTCCTTCAGGAATTCAATAAAGAACCTCGCAGTAAAAATCAGGATGAGTGTCAAACTGATCAGCAAACCCTGAATATATTCTCCTTTGCTTTTCCAGTAGATCCTGAAAAGAAGTATAAAAATTAGCAGATAGGTCAGAGCTTCATAGATCTGTGTCGGATGTTTTGGTGCTGTCTCACCATTCCTGAGAAAAACAAAGCCCCAGGGCAAAGTTGTTTCAACACCGTAGATCTCAGAGTTCATAAGGTTCCCCATTCTTATGAAAAAGCCTGAAAGTGCAACGACTATTGCAACCCGGTCGATGATCCATGTGTAATCTTTTTTTTCTTTTCTGACAAACAGCCATAGAGCTATAAGAATTCCAACGGCGGCGCCGTGGCTTGCAAGCCCTCCATGCCAGATCTTAATAATCTCAAGCGGATGGCTCAGGTAGTAACCCGGCTCATAAAAAAGGCAGTGCCCAAGACGTGCCCCGACTATAACTCCTATTGCCACGTAAACGGTGAGACGATCGAGAGTAGCCTGTGACAGATTTTCATTTTTAAAGACTTTGTCGAGGATAATATATCCGAATAAAAATGATGAAGCAAACAATAAACCGTACCATCTTACTGCAAACGAACCTATACGGAATATCTCGGGATTTACATCCCATGGAATAACTAGTAAATGCATAGTCGGGAATATAATAACCAACAAATGTATGAAATAATAGCAAATAAATTTTTCTAAGACCCCCTTTCTTATTTCCCCCAGGGGGGAAAGGATCAACTAACTCCTTCCCCTCTGGGGGAAGGCTGGGAAGGGGGTAAAGAGACAACAAATGGGTAATTAACTTTCCCCTGTAAAAAGTATCTTTAAAAAATGTATGTTTGCGTATAATATGAAGATTTTGATGAGAGAACGCATTATCCGAAGATACTTGTTTCTGGTTCCTGTCCTGATCGTTGCATTCGGATGTGCAAAAATGAATTCTCCATCGGGTGGGCCAAAGGATAAGAATTTCCCGGTCATTTTAAAGAGCGTTCCCGAAAACGGGGCAACAGGTTTCAACGGCAATGAGATAGTAGTCACCTTTAATGAATATGTAGTTCTCGATAAGATAAGCGAAAAATTCATGGTGTCTCCGCCGATGAAGAAAAAACCCGAGATCGTTGTCCGGGGTAAGGGCATCCGCATCAGATATGAGGATGAGCTGAAAGACAGTACAACATATACATTCTATTTTCAGGATGCCATAAGGGATCTCAATGAAAACAATCCGATAAATAATTACCAGTTTGTGTTTTCGACCGGACCATTCATTGACTCGCTGTCAGTAACAGGCAATGTCTATTCTGCCCTGAATCTCGATCCTCCTGAAAATACAATGGTTCTTTTATACAGTCAGCTTAACGATTCTTCGGTAGTGAAGCAGATCCCTGATTATATCACCAGAGTTGAGAGCAACGGTGAATTCCGGATCGATAATGTTCGTCCTGGAACATACCGGCTCTATGCTCTTTCAGATGCTGATAACAGCAAGAACTACAATAACAGGGATGAGTCATTTGCTTTTTACCCAGAGCCAATAAATGTAACTCCTGAAAAGAATTTCCTTCCCGTAATAAAAGACACTGTAACAATAAAACCTGCAGCCACGGGCAAGGTTGCCGTTAAACCTCCGGTTATCGGTGAATATCCGCTGATCCTGTTCCGTGCCGAAAAGGGATTACATTACCTTACATCTTCATCAAGAAAACAGTCTTTCCAGCTTTTCTATGCCCTCTCTCTTCCCCCTGACTCAATGAATTTTGAGTTTACAATTCCCGGAGTATCTCCGGAAGCCTGGTTTATCGAAAAGAGCAGATACAGAGATACAATTACTGTATGGCTGACCGACAGCACAGTCTATAACAGGCAGGAGATAGAGACAATTGTGAGATATCCTTTTACTGATACCCTTGGTATTACCGCACCGAAGGATGATACAATACCAATGAGATACAAGGCACCAAGAGCATTGAGATCAAAGGTTGTGAAACGGACCCCTTATAGAGTCAGCACAGGTATTTCCAGCCAGGAAAGACCTGACAAAAGGATAACTATGATCGCACAATCTCCCTTTATGCCACCCGATACTTCAAGGCTCGCCCTGTATGAACTGGTTAAGGACCTACGGATAAGGCAACCTTTCAGTCTTTCGAGAGACACATCATACGCCAGCCGTTACCATATGCATACAGAACTCAAGCCGGGAAAGAACTATCTTTTTATTACTGATTCTGCAGCATTCTCCAGTATCTATGGCGAATACTCTGATTCAACCGGAATAAGGTTTTCAGTTATGTCGCCTGAATCGTACGGCAAACTGATCCTTGATCTGAGAGGATTTAAAGGAGGAAAGATCATTCAGATCCTCGATAACCAGGAAAAACTGGTCAGGCAGGTGTATCAGAGAGATACAATAAAGCTTGAGTTTCCTCTTCTGGAAAAGGGGAAATACAGGGTACGGGCGATATTTGATCTTGATAATGACGGGAAATGGACCACCGGCGATTTTAATCTGCACAGACAACCTGAACCTGTATCTTATTATCCCGACGAAATTGAAATCAAGGAGAACTGGGAAATAGTGAATCCCTGGAAGCTCAAGCCAGAAAATTCCAAAGAGAGTAAGCTTCAGATTATGAAAACGTCAGTCAGATAATGTAAAAAATAAAACATGCCCTTTCAAATCCGGGCAATTAATAATAATATATTAATAATTAAAATTTTACAAAAATGAAAAAAGTAGTAGCAGGTGTAGATATCGGAGGAACAAACACAGTTTTTGGTCTGGTCGATACAACCGGTAAGGTATTGGCTGAAGGCCATCTAAAAACGACTGATTATCCCAAGATCGAGAATTTTGTGAAAGCTCTCGGAAGCGGAATCAGGAAGCTTTTGTCAGGCAAAAAAGATCTTGAACTTACTGGAATAGGCATCGGTGCCCCGGATGCAAACTATCACAGGGGAACTATTGAACACGCACCCAATCTGGCATGGAAAGGAATTGTTCCACTTGGAGATCTTGTAAAAAAGGAATTTAAGGTGCCTGTTGCTGTTACAAATGATGCAAATGCTGCTGCAATGGGTGAGATGGTTTTTGGAGGAGCAAAGAAAATGAAGGACTTTATCATACTTACTCTTGGAACCGGGCTCGGCAGCGGGATAGTGGTTGATGGCAAAATGGTTTACGGACATACCGGTTTTGCCGGTGAAGTTGGCCACCTGACAGTTGTTCCGGGAGGAAGAGAATGCGGATGCGGAAGAAAAGGTTGTCTTGAAACATATGCCTCTGCTTCAGGTCTTGTTAAGACGGTTTCACTGATGATCAGCGAAATGAGGGATGAAAGCGTTCTGAGGGATATGCCCCCGTCAAAGCTTACATCAAAGGCAATAGCCGAAGCTGCAGCAAAAGGCGATCCGATAGCAGTCAGAGCTATGGAATATACTGCTGAAAAACTTGGATTGGGAATAATCAATTCAATAGTGTATACAAGTCCGGAAGCTATATTTTTATTTGGCGGACTTGCACAGGCAGGAGAATTATTGTTTAAACCCGTCAGGGAGTATCTGAAGAAAAATAATTATGTGCTGTTCAAGAATACGGTAAAAATACTCCCGTCAGGAATTCCGGAGAGCAACGGGGCCGTTATGGGGGCCGCCGCACTTATTTTGAACGAGCTCAGCTAATACTATTCCTGCAGGAGACTGTTTGTTTAGAAAAGATTTTTCTAAATTTGGCTCGGTATACCCTCGAGTAACATGAACCTGCCTGTTAAATTATTGGAAGTCAGTGAGCTTGAATTCAGTTCTGAATACCCCGGACTGGATGAAATTTCCGGAAAGCTTGACAACCTGAATTTTACAATACCGGTTGATGTGTTAAACTGGAAAAGCTTTGCCTATAAGCCGGATGTGAAATTTGCAATAGCTTACACCCGGTATGAAATGCTTCTGAAGTACTATGTGACGGAACAATGGTTCAAAGCCGAAAAAACCAAAACAAACCAGGATGTGTACGAAGATTCGTGCGTCGAGTTTTTTGTTTCTCCCTCGGATGACGGAATTTATTATAACCTGGAGTTCAACGGGATCGGCACATGCCTGATGGGATCGGGTACAGGAAGGGAGAATAGAAAAAGGTCTGACCCTGAAATCATATCCAGGATCAGGCGCAAGGGATCTCCCGGGGTAATAAGTGTCAGCGAAAGGGGTGGTGAATTTTCCTGGACAATTACAATGGCAATCCCGTTTAGTGTCTTCTTTCACCATAATATAAACGGATTAAAAGGAATGACCTTCAGGGCTAATTTTTACAAATGCGGCGACAAACTTTCAGTACCACATTATGTAACATGGAATCCTGTCGGAACTGAGAAGCCCGATTATCACAGACCTGAATATTTCGGGTTGCTGAAATTTGTTTAAAAAAATACTCTAAATCTGTTACCTTTAGTAAAACCTATTTCAATGAATCTCAATGAAAAAAAGTATAGCAAATTTGCCCTGGTAAGGGAGATTCTTGAAGTACAAGGTGTTATCCAGTCGTTTGATCCACGGGTTTCAGAACGGTTTATAAAGAAGATCAGATCAAAGAAGGGATTATTTCTGACAGGAGAGGGAAGTAGCAGATTGTTTCCGGCTAAAAGAGCCATTTTTTCATCACTTAAAAAGGAATTCCTTATACCTGTCATTACGGAAGGATGTACACAGGCCCGGGATTACAATCTTGATGATTATGCGGTTTTTCTGGCATCAAATTCAGGCCAGACAAAGGAAGTTATCAGGCTGATAAATGTCCTTAAAGGAAAGAACCACAATGCCATTTTTGGATTGACTGCAAATAAAAACACAAAACTCGAGGAGCTTGCAGATGATACACATGTCCTTTCCTGCGGCAGGGAAAATGCAGTTGCCGCTACAAAATCGGTGATTGAACAGGGTCTCTTTTATGATTCCCTTTTGAGGAATCTCCGGAATGAAAAAATGGATGGACTTAAAAAGCTGGCTAAGCTGACCGGGGAAGTCCTTACTTCTCCAGTGGGTAAAAAGGTAACTGAGCTTATAAGCAAAGCCGGAATAGTATATTTCGCCGGCCGTGATAATGGCGTTGCAGCAGAACTGGCATTGAAGACAAATGAGACAACCAGACAAAGATCGGCATTTTATGAAGGAACTATTGCACTTCATGGTATTGAGGAAATAATGAATAAAGATGAGGTTCTGATCTGGATAGATCCGTTTGATGTTGATCAGGATAAATTCCTGGAACGCATTGTCAAGGGAGTTGGCGTGCATGTGATAGCTGTTTCGACAAAGAAAACCTTGTTCCCGACAATCATAATTCCTGACGGCGGAGAATATGCTGAATATTTACAGCTTGCAGCAGGATGGAATATCCTTGTTGAGACAGGTGTTGCACTAGGGATTGATCTTGATCATCCTAAAAGAGCACGGAAGGTTGGGAATGAATATATAGCGGAGTAAACAAATTGTTCCACCCCCTTTCATTTTCCCCCAGGAGGGAAATGTGAAGACAACTCCTTCCCCCGTGGGGGAAGGTTGGGAAGGGGGTAAAAGGGAAACATTAAGTGGGTAAATATTTAAAATCTTTCATATGGCAAGCAAACAATTGGCAGTTGGAATCGATATCGGCGGAACAAATACGGTTTTTGGTTTTGTTGACAGGGAAGGTAACATCCTTGCCGAAGACAGATTAAAGACCTCTCATTATGATGATTTTGAAGTTTATGTTGCTGCCCTTTACGAAAAAATATTGGTTACCCGGCTTAAAATTGAAAAGGATGTCCAATTACTTGGGTTTGGCATTGGTGCCCCGATGGGAAATATAAACAAAGGGACCATCGAATATCCGGCTAATCTACCATGGAAGGGTATAATTCCCCTTGCCGATCTTTTCAGACGTCATACCGACCTGCCGGTTATTGTAACCAATGATGGCAATGCCGCTGCTGTTGGAGAAATGATCTACGGAGGCGCCAAAGGGATGAAAGATTTTGTTGTAATAACACTGGGTACAGGCCTTGGAAGCGGATTTGTGGTTGGCGGCAAGCTTGTTTATGGCCATGATGGCTTTGCCGGAGAACTTGGACATACTGCTATTCGACCCGGACCATGTAACCGCGAATGCGGATGCGGAAGAAAAGGTTGTCTTGAAACATATGTATCGGCTACCGGACTTAAAAGGACAATGTTAAAAATAATGGCCGACAGTATTATACCCAGCGAACTGCGGAAATACAGTTTTGACGAGCTTGATGCTGAAATTATACATCAGGCAGCAAAACACGGTGATGTGCTTGCAAAGAGAGCTTTTGAACACACAGGCAAAATGCTTGGGTACAAGCTTGCAGATGTTGTTGCACATACAAATCCTGAGGCTATATTCCTGTTCGGAGGCCTTGCCCTCGCCAAAGAGCTGATCTTTGAACCGGCTAAAGAGGCTATGGAAGAAACCCTTCTTCATATTTACAAGGGAAAAGTGAAACTGCTGCCTTCCCAACTTAGTACCCAGAATGCAGCAGTTCTGGGTGCAAGCTCACTGATATGGTCAATTAAAGAATCATGATAAGACAACTATTACCCGCAGATATTGCTAATTTCAATGCAATATTAAATCATATTCTTGGGATTATCTTTATTGTAATAATATTCTCAGTTGCCTATGCATACCTGAAACCTCATCAGCTGCATAAACGAAGGCTTTTTTCAACACTGCTCCTTAAGCTCAGCTACCTGTTTTATTTATTAGTCCTGTGTATTATTGTATACCTCTCTTCTCTTGTTAAAGGTGGTTTAGATGAAGTCTTTCTTGGAATAGAGTTCTTTGCATTTCTGATCGTCCTGTTTGCTCCGACAATCGGGATATTTGCCAGAAAGCTCAGTTATTTCAGCAAGAAGCGTGAAGGATACAATTACTTTTTTACAGTGGTAAATCTTTTGTCAGTAGTTGCTATACTGGTAATGTACTTTGTATAAAGAAGCTACATATTTTGATATTATAATTCAAGTCTTACCTTTGTTATAAACTTAAAACCAGATACTATGATCAAGGAACGCCTCGTTGGTTATATTGAACAGAGTATAAAGCAAAACTGGGAAATTGAAGCTCTGTCGAATTACAGGGAAAAAGGATTTTCGTACAAAGAGATTGCTGAAAAGATATTGAAACTGCATCTCCTTTTTAAAGATTCCGGCATAAAGGAGGGCGACAAAGTTGCTCTGGTGGGAAGGAATTCAGCCAACTGGTGCATAATATATCTTGCCACAGTAACCTATGGAGCAGCAGTCGTCCCGATTCTTCCTGATTTTAAGCCTGATGATCTTACAAATCTTATTAACCATTCCGATGCATCGCTTTTATTTGTCGATGATAAGATCTTTGAATTGCTCGATACAGCCAAAATCCCTCAGGTCGGGGGTGTTATCTCCATTGATGATTTCTCGATGATCAAAGCAAAAAACTCTGATCTTAAGAGGAAGTACCTGGCACTTGATGAAAAGTATCAGAATGAATACCCTGTTCTTAAACCTGAGGATATAAAATTCTCGGATGTTACAAATGAGAAGCTTGCGGTAATTAGCTATACCGGAGGTACAACGGGATTTTCGAAAGGAGTAATGTTATCTCATAACAGCCTCGCGGCAAATATCCGTTATGCACAGACTCACATGCCGCTTAAAGCCGGCGACCCGCTTGTCTCATTTCTTCCCCTTGCTCACACCTATGGGTGTGCATTTGAATTTCTGTTCCCTTTTACAATCGGATGCCATATAACAATACTTTCAAAGACCCCATCCCCTCAGATCATAGTGCAGGCTTTTAAGGAAATAAAACCGGCCCTTATTCTTTCAGTCCCCCTTGTAATTGAAAAGATATTCAAAAAACAGTTATTACCGGTCATCAGCAAGCCCCAGATGAAAATTCTGCTTGCAATTCCCGGTATAAACAAGCTGCTCCATAAAAAGATAAACAAAACTCTGACTGAAACATTTGGCGGCAGGTTTAAAGAGATTGTAATCGGTGGCGCTGCATTTAATCCTGAAGCAGAAAGGTTTTTCAGGAAGATAGGTTTCAAATTCACAGTTGGCTACGGAATGACAGAATGCGGCCCCCTTATAAGCTACACTTCATGGGATACAACAAAACTGGGAGGTTCTGGAAAACCTGTAGATACACTTGAAGTTACAATTGATTCACCTGACCCCCTGAAAGAGAATGGCGAAATAATCCTCAGGGGCGAAAATGTAATGATGGGATATTACAAAAATGAAAAAGCTACAAGGGAAATAATTGATGAAAAAGGATGGATGCATACCGGTGACCTTGGGATCATGGACAGGGAAGGTAATATATTTATAAAGGGAAGAAGCAAGAGTATGCTGCTCGGCCCCTCAGGGAAAAATATTTTTCCTGAAGAGATAGAAGCGGTTATAAATAACATGGATTATATTGCTGAGTCGGTTGTCATTTCTGAAGATAACAAGCTTATAGCCCTTATCTACCCTGATTATGAAGCGATCAAAAAGAATAATATTTCAGAGGAACAGCTCCTGACAATTATTGAGAATACAAGAAAAAGTGTGAATGAACGTGTACCGGATTTCATGGCTGTTCACAAATTCAGGATACATAATGAAGAATTTGCAAAAACTCCCAAGCGGAGCATAAAGAGGTTCCTTTATACCAAAGAATAAATCCCCTGCCCATCGGAGGATCCGCCCCCCTGCGCCCTCCTAAAGGGGGGGTAAGAGCAGTCGGCTTTAAAGCCCCCTTTAGGGGGTTGGGGGCTAATCTGGGTGGGGCAATTAACAAGGAACAGAAAGTTAAATAACCATGAACCTGTATGCATTGATAGTAGCGGGAGGAACTGGAAGCAGAATGGGGTCTGAAATCCCTAAACAATTCCTTGAACTCTCCGGCAAACCTGTCCTGATGCACACAATTGAGAGATTCTGGTCATTTGATGCTTCAATTAAAATAATTATAGTTCTCCCCGAAGATCAGATGGGATACTGGGAAGAGCTTAAGAAAATACACTCATTTACAATACCCTGCACTGTTGTGAAAGGAGGGCCGGCAAGGTTTTTTTCCGTAAAAAACGGTTTGGAAAAGATTGAAGATAACAGTCTTGTTGCAATACATGATGGTGTAAGACCCCTGGTAAGCATTGACACAATAAAAAGATGTTTCGATGCGGCTCAAAAATTCGGAAATGCCGTTCCTGTAATCAGTCCGGCCGATTCAATAAGAATGATAACAGAACAAGGGAACATACCTGTCAACAGGCAGTTTTTAAGGATAATACAGACTCCACAGGTGTTTGATTCAAAACTTATCAGGAAAGCGTATCTTCAGGATTACAATCCTGAGTTTACCGATGATGCCTCGCTTCTGGAAAAGACAGGTGAAGCCATTCATCTTGTTGAGGGGAACAGGGAAAACGTGAAAATTACAAATCCCGGGGATCTGGCGGTAGCAGAAGCTCTGTTTAATATCATTTTCTGACTTGCGCTGTAATTTGTATCTTGCAACAATTTTAATTCTTTTTTTATGAAGATCAGATATGCCCTGATGATTGTTCTGCTTATTGTAATTACCGGATGCGCGGAGTTTTTAAATGTTATTCAGTCGTCAGTGGTAGTTCCTCTCACCGAGGATGAAGTTGTCAGCGGACTTAAAGAGGCACTTGCCCTGGGAGCCAAAACTTCGGCTGAAAGGCTGGCAGCGGAAAACGGGTATTATGGCGATGTGGCAATCAAGATCCTTCTTCCCGACGAAGCAAAGACAATAGTTGACAATATTTCAAAGATCCCTGGCGGGGAACAACTTGTTGAGGATGTTATACTCAGGATAAACAGGGCCGCTGAAGATGCTGCCAAAGAGGTAGCACCTATATTCGTAAACAGCGTTACAAGTATGACAATAAAGGATGCCTTCAATATTCTGAAAGGTGCTGATAATGCTGCTACATCTTATCTGAAATCTACAACTTACGATGAATTGTACTCGCTTTACAAACCAAAGATCCAGAATTCAACTGAAAAAAAGATCATTGGCAATGTTTCGACAAAAGATTCATGGGTCACCCTTACAGGGAAATGGAATTCAGTTGCCAACTCAGTCGCAGGAAGGATTGCAGGTCTGAAACCTGTCAATACTGACCTGGATGCCTATCTGACTTCCAAAGCTCTCGAAGGAATGTTTTATAAGGTAGAGATTGAAGAGTTGAAGATCAGGAAAGAAGTTTCAGCCAGAGTGACTCCGTTGTTGAAAAAAGTATTTGGCTCTCTCGATAACAAGTAAAAAACTGATCCCGGATAAACATGTTTGAGAGGACTATTGTAAAACAAAACGAGCTTGAAGTCAGGATCTCTGATTTTGCAAATGAAGGGATGATTGAAATAATGAACCATGCTGTTCAGGGATCAGAAGGAGGGTTAAGATTTCAGCTTCAGAATATCCCTGAGAGAATAGCCGCTTACAGGGATCAGATAAGATTTGTGTCGCTTTACAGAAAGAATAAAATAACTGGTACAGTCGGATCGTGTTACAGGATGACAGGGCAGGGAAAACTGAGATATCCATCCTCATATTTAAGATATCTTGCTTTTGATGCGGTTTACCAGTCAGATATCTCCTGGAAAAAGAAAAAAAAAGAGATCATCAAGCCTGAAAAAGATGACACTTTCAAACAGAAAACTCTTGAAATCTTCAGTAAGCCGCATTTGCTCGAGTTCAATCAGGTTAATGAAAGCGACAAGCATATAATGTATGCTTTTGTGGAAAGCATGAATGAAAGGTCAAAAAACCTTGTAAATCAGGTGGGGTATGAATATATAAGGTCTTTTCTCACTGTGGCTTTCAGCAGGTTTTCTCCAAAACCGGACAGCAGGGTAACTAAAATCACTACAGAAGAGGAAAAGGGAAAGATGAAGTCCCTACTGCTCGGATACTATCATGATTATTCACTGTTTATTCCCGACAATGCTTTTTACGGTGATAAATATTATGTTTTGAAAGAAGGAGGAGAAATCATTGCCGGGGTAAGTGCAATACCTTCAGTGTACAAGATCTATGATATGCCTGGAATATGGGGATGGATCTACATGAAAGTGCTTCCAAAGGCACCCTATTTTAAACGACTTTTCCATCCGGAAGAGTTCCGTCATCTTGTTTTTGATGCGATATATTGCAAAAAAGGAATGGAAGATAAACTTGCCACTCTTTTTGAATCAGTTTGTGCTTTCGAGGGTTATTTTACGGGCCTCACATGGCTTGACGACCGCAGCGAACTTTTTGACAAGGTCAGAACGGGTGTAAAAATGGGTGCACTTAATCGTATGCTCAACGCAAAGCCCGGATTGGTTTATACCAGGTTCCTGAATTTTACTGAAAAGGAAAAGGAGGTTTTCTATGATGCTCCCGCCTATATTTCCGGATTTGATTTCTCCTAGAGAGTATTCAAATCCATAACTATTTGTCCCTCTGTGCCTTCTCCGTGAATTAGCCCCTAAATCCCCTAAAGGGGACTTATAATATTCAGTGTTTTATTAGCCCCCTTTAGGGGGTTGGGGGCAATATTCTTTTATCCTCCAAGGAGATTTCCAAGAATGGAACCGGCTTCTTTTCCCCTGTTCTTTCCAAAAGGTGCAAGGGCCCTTATCAGCTTTCTTATCGGCATTGACTGAAGCCAAAGTTTTCCGGTTCCACGGATTGTGGCCAGGAACAGCCCCTCCCCTCCGAAAACCATCGATTTAAGGCTTCCTGTAGTCTCAATGTCAAAGTCAAGCGATGGCTCAAAAGCAACCACACATCCTGTATCGATCCTGAGCGTTTCGTTGTTCATCTGCCGCTCAATTACAGTACCCCCGGCATGGATAAATGCTCTTCCATCGCCCTCAAGCTTCTCCAGGATAAACCCTTCACCTCCAAGTAAGCCCGATCCAATCTTCTTGTTAAGAGTTATTGAAAGCTTTGTTCCGAAAGCGGCGCAAAGGAATCCGTCTTTCTGAACGATAAGGCTGTTTCTGACCTGCGACAGGTCAATGGGGATAATAGTCCCCGGATAAGGGGCTGCAAAAGCTACCTTGCTTTTGCCATGGCCTTTATTGGTGAAATGGGTAATAAAAAGTGACTCGCCAGATATCAGCCTTGATCCCGCTGACAGCAAAGTGTCAAACAAACCCTGGTTTGCTGTAGCCCCGTCACCCATTTTTGCTTCGAAGCTTATATCCTGTTCCATATAGACCATTGCGCCGGCTTCAGCGATCACTGTCTCTGCGGGATCAAGTTCAATTTCTACAAATTGAATGTCTCCGCCAAAAATCTTGTAATCAATTTCATGGGATCTCATAATTATACTTTTTAACTGTTAAACTTCCAGATTATCGAAGTTAAGATTAATATAGCGTATGACAATAGATAGAAATTAAATATTATTTTTGCAGGTAAGTAGGGTTGTTAGCTCAGTTGGTTTAGAGCATTACCTTGACAGGGTAGGGGTCACTGGTTCGACTCCAGTACAACCCACCACACAACCTGGCCCTTTCGCTGCCACCTCTGCAGCCTGGCTCTTCGCTAAAAACACCCGCCGGGTGTTTTATTACGCTCAGCCCTCCACCGGGCATTTTTTAACGCTCGGTCCGGTTCGACTCCAGTACGCCCCACAAAAAGCCCCCCACGGCGTTACCCGGGGAGGGCTATTTTTTTTAAAAGAATAACTTTTATTCGGTTTTAGATTGAATTCTGCCCTTTAAAAACCCTGGAGTTCTCAATTGTCTCCAGGTGACCTTCCCAGGTTAGCTTCCCTGGTCCCAGACCTGTTATTGTAGCTCTGGCAGAAGCATCCGCTGCGACAGTCATGAGAATATCATAATGTCCGATGTTTGTAAGCAGACTGAATTGCAGGGTAAAGTTCATTCTCCTGGGGTCCTTAAAAACCTCATATTTGCCTATTGACCCTTCAGCTGTTACTCCGCCAACATAGTTTGATCCCACGCTCCAGTTTGATCCGGTTTGCAGAATACCATTATCCTTAGTAATCTTGATAAAATTCAGAGTAGGAGTGACAATAATCCTGTCACCATACCTGTTCTGAAGAAAATCTGCTTCGAGCACAAAGCTCTTTGCATTCAGAAGAGAATCCAAAGCCCAGAAATTTGCTTCCAGCTGAGCCTTTCTTACCTCTTTTAGTTCCTCACGGGTTAATTTGCGTTCCTGAGAATTAATATTGAGAGAAATACATAATAATCCCATTATCCAAAAGAGGTTCACCATTTTAAATTTAATTGTTTCCATAACCTCTGATATTAGTTCCAATAAGATACTGCAAATTATATACCAATGCCTGAAAACAAGACATTGTATCTGACATATTGTAACAAATCAGTACTTAGAGAGAGCTAGAGTTTGGAGTGCCTAAAGTTAAAAACATGGTTATTGCACGGCTGAACCATGAGCTGAGGGAAGCTTAAATTTATCTGCTATTGGTAGATTCTTATATAATCCACTATCATGTGCTGAGGGAAAACTGTAGTTCCGTCAGGTGATCCCGGCCAGTTGCCTCCTACAGCAACATTGCAGATAAGGAACTGAGGAAAATCAAATGGGAAATCAGGCATTTCTGCACGGGTTAGATAAAAATACTGTTGGTTATCCACCACCCAGATCAGCTTATTTGGAGTCCAGGTAAAACTAAAAATATGAAAACCGGAGCTGAATTTATCGTTGGAAAGGCTAAATGAGTTGGTTCTGCTTTTATGGCCGTTTGAATTCCAATGAACAGCTCCGTGAGTAACCGAAGGTTCATGACCGAGCAGTTCCATCATATCTATCTCTCCGCATGCCGGCCAGCTAACTGCCGGAAATACAGACCCAAGCATCCATAAAGCTGGCCAGATTCCTTTGCCTTCGGGAAGTTTAGCACGGATATCAAACCTTCCATAAGTAAACGTTTTTTTCCCAAGGGTATTTATTCTTCCGGAAGTGTAATTTGCTCCGGTTTTAAGAGCCGTAATATGCAAATATCCTGAATCAAGATGCACATTATCAGATAAATTGGTATAAGTCTGAAGTTCGTTGTTGCCCCAACCGCCTGCCCCTTGTTCATAATTCCAGATTGTTGTGTTAAGTGCAACTGTTGTAAAATCTTCAGTCCATGCAAGATTTTTAAAATCGACATTTATGATTCTGACAGTAATCCCTGACTTTGAAAGGGTACTATTTACAGGATTGCTGAATTTAATCGTGAAATATACATCCTTTTTGACCGCTGTATCAGGCAATATATTGAAAATTATCTCTTTTGCCAGTTCGCCTGGCTGGAAAGTCAGACTTCCGGAAGTTATTGCAACATAATCCTTACCTGCAATGGCAGTACTGTCAGCGGTTACATAATTAACACTTACGGGCTTATCGCTTTCTCCGGAAAGATAAACAGGTACGCTTATTGACCCATCCGTATCATCTTCGGGAGCAGGTATATAATTTTCGCTGAAAAGAAACTTCGGATCTACAGATGAGCCCTCATTTTTACATGATGTGAAAATGGCAGATTGAACGAAGATTACCAGTATAGTGCAAAGCTTGATTTTCATAAATTTATAATTTTCCTTTTCAGGATGAGCTGGTGAAATTAATGCTTTTTGCGGTAAAATAAAACTGCGTCATTGAAAACCCTGATGATGCCATGCCAGCGATATGCTGATAAATATTGGGTAATTATATATTTACAACTAGTTTTTGAGTAAACATGGTGAGGTCGCCTGATCCCATTTGAACAATATAGATTCCCTGCCTTAAATTAATGAGAATATGAAAGTCTTTAATTTCCGTTTCAATTTTATCCTCAAAAACAACCTTTCCTGTCAGGGTAACGATCCTTATAAAATTAAGCCTGAGAGTCGAATCATCAATCCGGATATTGACTGACTCATTGGCTGGATTCGGGTACATCTTTACGGGTTGTTCTTCATAGCTTCCCGGATTACGGTGCCTGTAACCGAAGACTTTAAACTCGGAAATATGATTCCAACTGTCGGCAGAATTAGAATGTCCGACAAGTTTAATATACTTGTATTCAACCAGCGACTTTGATGGAGGGAAATCAAATACCTGCAGATCACCCGAAAATCCGCATGATGCTGATTTTGTAAGTATCGGTTCCCAGGCTGCCTTGTCTTCCGATCCAAAGACATCAAAATATGATTCCGTTTTTTGTCCGGGCTGAAAAGCTATCTTGACATGCTGGATACTGAATAATTCTTTCAGTTCCATAATAACCCACTCATCATCACCATTGGCCGACCACATAGTTCCAATATTACCATCAAGGATGTTATACGGGTAGTAGGGTGGCTGAAAACTGCTGGCTTCAATGCTTGTTATATCAGAGTATTCAAGCTCAGTTTTATAGGGAATAATTGTTATGGGAATAGTTTTTGACTGTGTAATCTTTCCGTCACTTACCTTCAGGGTAAATTCAATATTCTGGGTAGTATTGACAACAGGACTGAGAAACCTGATCTTTGAGCCACTCGACGAAGAGACTGAAATATTCGAAGGTGTTACCCATGAATATGTCAGATTATCATTGTTGGGATCGTAGCTCCCGGTTGCATCCAGTTCCCCGACAAACCCTGATAAATTTTCCGATGGGAAATTTATCACTACAACTGGTGGGGTATTAACAACAGGAGGAGGAGTCACAACAGGGGGAGGAGTGACCACAGGCGGAGGTGTAACAACAGGAGGAGGCGTTACCACAGGAGGGGGAGTGACTACCGGAGGAGGTACTGTTGCCACCTGCTGATAAATCACCGCACCTGATTGCCATTTCCCATTCTGGTCAGTGGTTGCAGGAGCTGTTCCCGGACTCCAGGTGGCAGTTGTAGACAATCCGGTCCGCCAAGCTGTACCGAGATCTGTTCCATTATCCAGTCTTGTTGCCGGTACGAAATTTGTAGTGTTTATGAACCTGGGATTAATCACAACTGAATGCAGGTCATAGCCCATAGCCTGCCATTGTGAAAATGTTTTAGATGATCCCCCAACATTAAATACCGGGGTACCTGACTCACAATAAAATACATTATAGTCGCTTTCAAAATTTGTCAGGCAACCGCTCTCAATTGAAATATTGGGGATCTGATAAACTGTATAAAAGATGTTATTCTTTATTTTTGCTCCTGTTGATGGTGCCGGGTTAGTCCTGTCATGGTTTGCATCAATAAGTATGAACGAACCAGATTTAAGATTCGAGTAGAACGTGTTATTATATACCTGGACTCCGTTTATCCCTTTCATCCTCAGGGAAAGTTTCGCATTCTTAACGATATTATAGGAAGCACCGTAGCCTGATGAATAGGTCATGTTAGATCCGGCATCAGTCCCCGATTTAAAAAGGATACCATAGGGAGTCTTGTCGAGGTAATTATATCTGACAGTATAATTGATATTGTATCCTATGAACATTCCGTGAGTAATTGACGCGGCATCTGTTCCGTTCCAGGTGAGTTTGTTACCGGTTATTACTGCTCCGTCGAGATTGTTATTAGTCGCCATGGGACCTTCATCTCCGGCTTGAAGAAGATAACCAACAGAATTTATTGATGTTACAGAGTTGTTTATAAAGGTAAGCGAAGTTTTGACAGCCCTGGGAATGTTGATTCCTTCCCAGATTCCGGTTACTGTATTATTTACATTAAGCCCTTCATTTTTGACAATTACCTGCGAAGGCAACACATACGTTATAATCGAAAGAAATATTAAGAGTAATAATCTTCTCATAAAGATCCGCTATTTTTACATAATTGACACTGACATAAATTAAACGGAAAATCATCCGTTTTGTTACATTTCCTTGCTTTATGTCAGTTCACCTGATAAAACCAGGGACAAAAATAGCGATTTTATACTAATCATTAAGCATTATATGATCTAAATGATCAGTTTTTAATAATCTGGGGTTGCCCCCTACCCCCTAAAGGGGGTTCAAGAACAAGCCCCCCTTCAGGGGGGATGGGGGGCGAAACCAAACGTCTTATTCCCCGAATAGAGTCCAAACTTGCCCCGGCATATCCCTCAGAAAGTCTTTCTGAAAGCTGTATTCAGGGTGGGCGGTAAGGAATTCTTTTGCCAGGAATGGCTCTCCGCAGGGATGCCCTATGATAGCCCAGAGCTTCATCTTTGATGCCAGCTGACCATCTGTTGCTTTTGCCTGCACCGCGCCGGCCGGATTAAATGATGCCCAGCCCATATCGGGAGATCCAAGCTCGTCTTCATCAAGATGTCCGCAGAGAGTAAGAGCACTGGCCTTTTCAGTTTTTCTCCAGGTATCATAATGATCACCCATGAACTTCATTGCGGATCTGACATCGATCAATCCCTTGTTCTCATTTATTATCTCCTGCCATCTAAGCTTGCGGGCATTCGGAGATGTGCCAAGAATTGTTGAATCGTATGTTGTCTCTTCCTTAATTAGCTTATTGTGAACCGGAAAGTTGGCCCCGACAAAATACCCGTCTTTTGTTCTCTCAAGGAACTGGTTTTCAAGGCCAAACTCAAAACGTGCAATCTCTCCCGTTTTATTGTCGCCGATGAGCCAGTCGTTTGAGTATCCACCATTATTCCTTTCTTTCATTACTGCAACCCATTCATCGATTGTTGAAGAATACTGGATTGCTTCACGGGCACGAACAAATTCTGCAACTCCTTCCGGATCAAAGCCTTTATACTGGGTAATTGTTGTTTCGGTAACTATAAGCCCGGCACTGTTAATATTAAAATCATCCCCGCTATGAATGAATCCGGGCAAGGCATCCATTATAATCCTGTATCCGTTTTCGGGGACAATATTGAGCATAATGTTCCAGCGCTGCCCGATCACATATTCAACCCAGTTGTTATGCGCCATTACAATCTGCCCGTCAGTTGTCCACGATCCGGTTGCTGCAATTGCACTGCAATGGCCCGGAGGAGTCGGATCGGGAGGATCAGGATTATCCTTTGAATCGAGCCATGGAACATAATACCACGACATTTCAAGGATAGAATTCATTGCTATAAGGTCCTTCCTGTCAACCGTTCCGTCGCCTTTCCTTACATTTACCCCGGCAACTATTCCATCGATCTCCTTCTGATACTCTTCCGGAATGTTATCCCAAAACATCAGGGTTGATTCATCGCGATAAAAATTCCAGTCCCGGCCTGTCGTCTTTTCATTCAACATCGACATGGCACCGCGAAGGTCGACTATCTCATCGGCAAGCAGATAACCATGCTGATAACCTATTACTTCGGGAGCACCTTCGAGGTGAACTGAGATCCAGCCGTTCTTTTCAGTCCTGGAACTGCTCTTCATCAGCTCCTCATGTGAAACAGGGACTTTGTCGGCTTTTGGATTAGTGCAGGCAAAAATTATGAGTAAATATGAAAGAAAAACAGAAAGAAACCGGATTTTTACCATGAATTATAATTCGCGGATTTTGATATTTCTGAACCATATGTCATACCCATGGTCCTGAAGTCCAATATAACCTTCTTTTGCAATGCCTTCAGTGAAGCCAGGAAAGGTTTTGAATTTACTGTTTGCAACCATGGCATCCCATTCCGGTGTCCAAAGGGTATATTCAACGACCTTTACCCCGTTCTGGGTATGTGTGACTTTCCCGTCCTTAACGGATATTACAATTGTGTTCCATTCACCGGCAGGTTTAACGGTTTTTGGATCGGCAGCCAGCATGTCGTAAAGTGAACCGGCAAGATGGTTTGCAAGCTTATTATCGGTGGCATCCACATTATCAAGAACCTGAACTTCAGGAGCTGCGTAATAAATTGCTTTTCCAGGGACTTCCCTCACATTGTAAAAAATTCCCGAGTTACCCATTTTGCTTGTTTTCCAATCGATAGAAAGCTCAAAATTCCTGAATTTCTTAACAGAGTAGATTATATCACCATTTGAACCCTGTCCGGGCTTCTTGTCGGCAGCTGTAAAAACCTTCATTGCATTTTCCTCGATTACCCAGTTTTTTGGCATTTCGGTTCCGTTGCATTGCCTCCAGCCGGCAAAATCCTTTCCATTGAACATAAGAACCCACCCGGCTTTTTTCTCCTTACCGTTTAGTTTGTTTACCTTCTGGCCAAAAGAAGCAGATGTGAGGATGATGGATGCAATTAATGCAATTGACAGAAAAATACACTTTCTCATAATATGTGTTTTTGATTGTGAAATTCCATTGTGCAAATTAGGGAAAAAAAATTGTGTTTCAGCTTTCTTGTAAAAAATATCACGGAGATGAGCCCCCAACCACAATATATATTATGAGCCAGGCAGGGGCGACCGGTTTTTAGTAAGATGTGTGTAAAGGTTATTTGATTTTTATTCACATATCGCCACATAAGAAGCTTCCTTGTTGGAACCGCTCCGCGGTATCTTTTTCTTATTCGGATCATCAGCCAGCATTCATGGAACCGCTCCGCGGTTATAAAATCCACCTATTGGCAGATTACCAAAAATGATGGAACCTCGGAGAGGTTCCATCAATACTAGATTAGGGAGATATTAATTTTTTCTGAACACCGGAGGTGTTCCATTTAATAATTAATACTCATAAAATCAATACAATACACCGCAAGCCTAAAATAGCAG
Organism: uncultured Bacteroidales bacterium; assembly: GCA_963701745.1. Classification (GTDB taxonomy): domain Bacteria; phylum Bacteroidota; class Bacteroidia; order Bacteroidales; family VadinHA17; genus LD21. Next base: position 492,288 of record CAVPBE010000003.1, read on the forward strand.
TCATTATTTTACGAAAATAGTTGTGTGACTACTAAAATAGTTGTATATTCGCTCTTTGGGATTGAAATTCGATGCACGGCTCAGGACAAACGACGCAGGTGAAAAGTTAGTTATCGTGTGTCGTGTATCGTGTGTCGTATTAACTAAATACTTGTGAATCATGCATTTGACCAAAGCCGAAGAACAGATCATGCAACTACTATGGGACATGAAAAAAGGTATCGTAAAAGATATCCGTCTCCGATTCAGCGATCCGAAACCTGCAAGAAACACAGTGTCGACTGTTGTGAGAGTACTGGAAAGGAAAGGATTCGTGGGTCATAAAGCCTACGGTAACACACACCTTTATTATCCGATCATCTCAAAGGAAGAATACTCGAAAAGCCAGCTTTTCAGGCTACTTGATGGCTATTTCAATAACTCATTCCCTGCACTTGCTTCCTTTTTTGCAAAGGAAAAGGACATGTCGATAAGTGAACTTGAAGAACTGCTTGAGGATACCAAAAAAGAGCTGAAAAAGAACAAAAGAAAGAAATAATGGAAGCATTTGCCTTTTACCTGCTGAAGTCAGTGATCTGGCTTACCGGGTTTGCAATTGTGTATTTCCTTTTTCTTCAAAAGGAACGTTTCTTCCACCTGAAAAGATATTACCTGGTTGCAGGAATACTTATCTCATTAATCTTCCCGCTCTTTACATTCCATTATCAGGTTGAAATACCTGCACCTGATGGACCAGTTGCAGGCTTAATTCAAGCTGATGCCGGAATAGTTACCGCCATTCTGCCTGTAGCGGATTCAAAACAGTTTGATTTCAGATATTTGCTGCTTGTAGTTTATTTGGCAGGAATTTTGCTTTTTGCCTTCAATGCTATAAGGCAAATAATGAAACTTGCGCGGACCATCAATACTGAAAAAGCCAGTAATTCTGAACGGACAAAAGTGATCAGGGTCTCCGGATTCTCCGGCTCGTTTTCATTTTTTAATTATGTTTTCATTAATCCTTCAGTCGGTGAAAAAGAGCTGGAGGTAATTATGAATCACGAGCTAGTGCACGTGAACCAGAAGCACTGGATTGATCTTTTGTTAATTGAACTGCTACGGATGATTCAGTGGATCAATCCGTTTGCATGGATCTACAACGGGTTTATACGGCAGAATCATGAGTACATTGCCGATGAGGTGACGATTCAGCAAATGCCCGACCCGGCAGTATACAAAGCTGTTCTTGTAAACCAGCTTTTCGGTTCAAAGGTTTTCAGCCTTTCGAATACATTTAATTATTCACTTGACAAAAAACGATTCGACATGATGAAAAAAATAGTTACCTCGCCTTACCGGAAGCTGAGGCTGCTTATTGTATTGCCGGTAATTGCAATTGTTTTTTACGCGTTTGCCAGTCCTGAATATCGTTATAAAACTTCTTCAGGACCGGAGATAAATCCCTCCCTTATCTCAGAGGCATTTCAGAAAGACGCAAAAGGGATTGTTGTAAATGAAGAAGGAACACCGCTTGAGGGTGTAAAAATAATTGTTGCCCGGTCTTTGACCGGTGTGGTAACTGATGGCAGGGGCAGATTTGCCATCAGCAATATACCGGATGGCTCTTCAATCATGTTTTCCTGCAAGGGATATAAAACCTATACAATGCCGCCACTTATGGCTTCAAATTCAGCGCTATATATAAGGCTCGTAAAAGATCCGGATTACAGGGAACAGGCAGAAATAAGTATAAGAAATGCCGACGGATCAGAGGCAAACCCACTGATTGTTGTCGACGGAGTGGTCACTGAAAACGGAATGAAAAAAACAGATCCGGATGCAATACTTTCAATCAGTATACTAAAAGATAAGGCAGCTATAGATAAATATGGTGATAAAGGTAAGGATGGGGTCATTGAAATAACAACATATCAAAAGATTGTTAAAGGGATCGTTGTAAATGCAGAAGGGCAGCCAATTGAGGGAGTTGCAATCAATACGACAGGTACCGCAGGTAATGTTTTTGCGGCGACTACAGGCAAAGATGGTCGTTTTGTATTGAATTATGTTCAGGCAGATGCCTCAATTCAACTATTCTGCAGAGGATATATACTTCTTTCAGTCAAGCCTGATTTCAGTAAAGAGATGAACATAAAAATGGAAAAAGATCCCGACTATAAAGCGCCATCTTCAGTTCAAAGACCAAATCCGCTGGTAGTGGTCGATGGGGTTATAGTTGACAAAAATTTCCAGGAAGCAGTTAAGGATCTGGGATATAACAGGGGAGTGGTTAAAAATCTGTTCGGAAAAGAGGCTGCTGACAAATACGGTGAGAAAGGAGCAAATGGGGTTATTGAAATAACTACAAGGAAGAAAGCCCTTGAAATGGGGCTTAATCCGCCATATCCCCGTTTAGGTCCACAGGACTATCCGACCTTCGGGGGAAAGGAGCATAAACTTTTCAATGAATGGGTTACAGAACAGGTAAAATATCCGCCTGAGGCTACAGCGAAAAATGCTGAAGGATATGTAAGTGTCAGTTTTACAGTTGAAATGGATGGTACACTAACCAATCTCAAGTCAGTAAGTCCGAAAGATCCTCTCCTGACCAATGAGGTAATCAGAGCGATCGGAACTTCTCCCAAATGGGATCGCCCAAAGAACAGTGGAATTAATGAGCCATTTAATTTAATAGTTACTGTAGGATTTAAACTCCCCGATCAGATAGTAAAACAATTGCCTTATGTTGTGGTCCAGGATATGCCGGTTTACCCGGGTGGTGAAGCTGCCCTGCTTACATTCATTGCCGACAATATAATATATCCCGAAGCTGCAAAAGCTGATACAATTCAGGGCAGGGTTATAGTAAGATTTATTGTCAATACGGAAGGCAATACGGAAGGGATAGATATTCTTAAAGGAGTCCATCCTTTACTTGATGCTGAAGCAGTAAGAGTTGTGAAAAAAATAACCGGATTCAAGCCCGGGATGCAGGATGGTAAGGCAGTAAATGTATGGTACATGGTACCAATCAATTTTGGTTTTCCAAATACAAAGAAAAACTAAGCTGATATATTTATACTGGTGTATTTATGACCCCCTCTACCCGCCAACTGGCGGGCATCTCCCCCAGGGGGGAGAAAATGCTTGCACACCTTTTTAGAGTCTCTCATTTATCCATCGAAATTTTCCCCCCTTTGGGGGAAATTAAAAGGGGGTTTAATCCTCATCAGAATCCGTCGTCAGAAACGCAGCCCGTACCGATGGCGGACATGGTGAATCCAGTCCTTTTACAGCTCTCCAGATCACTTCATTGAAATCGGAATCATTAACCCTGTCTTCAACACTGAAATCGAATGTTTCACTCATAGCCTGCCATTTATTTTCCGCCTTGTTCTTATCATTAAGATCTACGTTGATTGGCCTGGCAATAAAAGGTTTATGGTCAGGTGAATTATTAAAGCATCTCCATAATGAATTTGCAGCTGCATCGTGCTGGGTCATGGGTGGCAGACCGAGGATCAGTTCCATAGTCCGGAGAAGCGATGTTGTTGTATATGGAGTATTATCAACAAAACCCTGTTTAACAAAACCTCCTGCAATAAGGGCCACACTGCGGTGGGCATCCACATGATCAGGGCCGTTCTGTGCATCGTCCTCAACTACAAGTACCAGGCTCTCTTTCCATATGTGACTATGGCTCAGGTAGTCTATGAACATACCAAGTGCAAGATCATTATCAGCCATATGAGCAAACGGAGTTGGCTTGTTAAGGCTCAGTCCTTCGGTGTGGTCATTGATAAACCTCAGACTGTTGAATTGCGGTATGGCATTGACAGTACGAAGCGAATCAAAATCATGTTTCCATTGGCCAAATCTTACTGTATCACGGACAGACTGGACCCAGGGAGTAAAATTCCTGCAATAATTATCTTTAAGTACAGCGAGAGAAGGACCGTCAGTATCAACGAATTCTCCATAGGTCCTGTATGTAACTCCATAGCGCTTGCACATATCCCAGAAGAAAAGCTTGCTGTTTGCAATTTCCCTGGCACCTTCTGCAGGATATGTTCCGCCTCTGTCTCCGTAACTTGTAGGCCACTCCTTTTCAAGATAATCTGTGGCATATGCGCCCATTGTCCAGTTATGTCCATCGGCACTCACCTCGCCATTTACATAAAAATTGTCGAGAAGCACAAATTCCCTTGCAATAGCATGATGATTAGGAGTAATATTTTCCCCGAAAAGAACAAGATCAGGGTCTCCGTTACCTTCCGGCATATCGCCCAGTACCTGATCATAAGTACGGTTTTCCTTTATGACATAAAACAGATATTTAATGGGAGAGGGATCTCCGACTTTCTGAGGGATTGGATTTCCGGCAATGCTCTCCGATTTAAGCTCTTTTTCCTTTGTGTAGGGAGTATTGCTGTAAACAGCTTTTGACCAGAGCCCCAGTTTAACCTCATCCGGGATGTCAATAATACTCATTGTTCCCCGGAACAGACCTCCGATATACTGAACTTTGATCTTATGTTCCTGGCCTCCTTGCTGGTAAACAACTTCTTCCCCTCGTCGGCTGGGATCAGGGCCATAGGGATTGGCAAGCGATGTCATTCCCTTCCCATTGCTGACAAGTATCCTGTTTTTTACAACCCTGACGCATGTCGGGTACCATCCTGTCGGTATAAAACCTTTTCCTTTGCTTTTTCCCGATATGGAAATGTCGAATACTGCCAGACAATTATTATCTGCATTTGCTATATAGAGAGTTTTTTCATCGCTGCTTAGTGTCACACTGTTTGGGGTTGAACCGCTTGGAGCATCAGGATAAAGTGCAGTATTGAGAGTCTCAATTACCTTCCTTTTCTTTGTGTCAATTACCGAAACATTGTTGTCATTGGCATTGGCCACATACAAATATTGACCGGTTGAAGTAATGCACATATCGTTCGGATTATCCCCGACCGCAATTGTCCCGGTTATTATTTGCTGATAAGTGTCAAAAACGACAACTTTATCACATCCCCAGCAAGAGGCATAAAGTGTCTTTTTGTCGGGTGACAGTATGCAGGTATATCCTTCACCTCCAAGCTGAGTCTGTGAAACAATGCTTTTAGTTATGAGATCAATTGCATAGAGAGAGTTATTCTCTTTAGTAACAACATACAGGATTTTCTTACTGTCATCGATGGCAATTCCTGCAACGGATATTTTTTCGGGCCATGGCTCTCCCAGCTTTATTGTATCGCTGTTTATAAGTTCCCTTTTCCGGATAGCATATTTGATGATGAAATTGTCATTTCCTCCCGAAGCATATAGGGATTTACTGTCATCAGAAAAGGTAAGGCCGAACCATGATTTCCCGATTATAACCGAATCAGTAATGATGCCTTTTTTAAGATCTATCAGCTGGATAGTCTGGGTGCTCTGGCCATTGTTTGTAACAGCTGCCAGTTTCCTGTCGGGCGAAACCGCAATATTAAGAGGCAGATCACCCAGAGGCAAAATCTTTCCAACAGGGCTCAGCTGCCATCCGTTGGGAAGTAAAACGCGACGTGAACTTATTTCATCAGTTGTCTGAGCCTGGATATGGAAGGTAACCGCAATAAGGGATAATAAAAAAAAATACTTTTTCATACTCCGGTTATTTTTATAATTTAATAAGATCAGTTTTTATATCTTTTCCCCCTTGGAGGAAATTAAAAAGGGGGTGCTATTTAAATTTATTATATCTGGTTTTTAACACCTTCAGAGCATTTCTTCGTATCTCGATCTTAACTTCCCCGTTAAATGTAACTGGTTCACCATCAACATGAAACCTTGTTTCATTGGTGCTGATAGTAACCATTTTCCTGGTTTTCAGATGAGAAAAATATCTTGATCTGTTCATTCTTTTTGCAAAAAGACGGTATATAAATATCGGGAACAGGATCTTTGGGAAAGGTTTTATCATTACTATGTCCAGCATACCATCGTTGGGAACCGCATCAGGCGCAATGAAAGCATTGTTTCCGAACTGCCTGGTATTGGCAACAGTAAGCACAAAAAGGTCTTCAGAAATAGTTTTTTCTCCTGGAATTTTAATTTCAGCATGAAAAGGACGAAGCCTGATAAAATTAAGCATTGTAACTCCGACATAGGACCAGAAGCCCCGCGCTTTAAGCTTATCGAAGGAGTGTGCGACAAAGCTGTCGAGTCCGACTCCTGCTGCATTCAGGCAGAGTCCATCGTTAATATTAATTACATCGACATCAAAAAATTCGTTTTTCTCAATATCCTTCAAAAGCGATCGGATATTCGGTTTGAATCCCAGTTCTTTTGCAAAGCCATTTCCCGATCCTATGGGCAGTACCCCCAGACGTTTCCCGGTTCCGACCAGCTGATCTGCAACTGTATGGACAGTTCCATCGCCACCGGCAGCCACAAATACATCATATTTATCAAAATTCTGCCTTATCATGGTCCCTGATTCATCGATGCTCAGTGATTTATAATATGAGAGCTCATGCCTTCGGCGTTTAAGCTCTTTTGAAATTATAAACTTCACAGGGGGAATGCCTGCATATGGATTAAGGATGAACAATGCTTTATTGCTTGGCTGTGCAGGCATAATATAATAGTGGCATTAGTGTGTAAATTTAATAAAAAATGCTTACCACACTAATTGAAATTATTTTAGGTACACAGAGTTACACAGAGGATCAGAGAGGCAAACCTCTGTGGTTATCTGTAACATCTCTGTGTCTCTCGGTGTAAGTTCTTCAGAATTTTAAAATTTCTGATAAATGGAAAATAAAAAGATATTTCCGGTATGTTCTTTTTTTGTCGTAATTTGGATTCTGTTTTTTACAGATAAATTCAGGAGCTCAGCTGTCAGAAATAAAAGATTAAGATCATGGCAGAATCAAAATTTTATCATTTTTCCTCTTCTGGCCTGTTTTACGGAGTTGAGTCTCTGGCTGAAGCAGTTACTGCCTTAAGAGAAGGAGGATTCATATGGCTTAATTATTATAAGCCTGAGAAGCAGGATCTGAATGTTCTTATAGACCTTATCGGGATACACCCATTATCGGTGGAAGACTGTTTTGATGATAAACAGGTACCGAAAATAGAGCATTTCCAGAACAACACTTTTATTCTATTCAATGCATTCTGTTATAAAGACCAGACCCTTTATACTGACGAAGTCAATCTTTTCATCGGCAAGAATTTTCTGATAACTGTAAGCGGTCATAATTCTGATGACAGAAGACCATTAAAGAACATCGAAGAGATAATTGAGCAGGATACCATAACTGCAAAAACAAGTCCTGCAATGTTGATGCACAAAGTGCTTGACTTTATTGTTGATCAGAAATACACTTCATTTGACACTATGGAAGATGAACTTGATGAGTCTGAAGATTTTCTTATTGATCATGTTTCGGAATTTCAGCCGATGAAACTGCTTCATTTAAGAAGAAATCTGGTGATGTTAAGAAAAAGTCTTTATCATGAACGGGAGATACTTGTCAAAATAAACAGGCTCGATTGTCCTTTTATACCGGAAAAAGCAGTAGTGGCCTACCGTGATATTTACGACCACCTGGCAAAGTTTTTTGAACTTACCGAAACATACCGTGAAATAGAAACCAGCTTAATGGAGCTGTACACATCATTGCTCAATAACAAGATGACCCAGATGTCGAATGAGACCAACAGATCTGTTAAAAGATTAACACTGATCACAACAGTTTTCATGCCTCTGACTTTGCTTGCCAGTATCGGGGGAATGTCGGAATGGACAATGATGACGGGAGGAGAGGAAAGGTGGAAAATCTCGTATACGATTTTTTTAATCGGTTTAATAGTAATAGGAAGTATAAATTATTTCCTTATAAAAGGCCTCGAAAAAGGTATCTTTTCACGCAAAAAAAACATACCGGTGAAAACTTCGGAACAAGAAGACTTAAAGGATTAATCCAATGGTTCTTGTTCCCAGGTCATTTCATTAAAAATTTTCAATATTTCATCTTTGAACTCTTCCGGGGCATCAAGCTGGCCCCAACCGGCATGATATTGCCATAACCCGTCATATGCTGAATCGTGATATGACCTGATCAAATGGGGAATATCCCTCTCTTTCAAAAGCCCGTCGAGCAGATTTGCTTCGATTTCGTTGTTTAGTATCAGTATTTTGATCGTTTTGTCCATTAGGGATATTTTATTATATAACCGCAAAGCACACAAAGTATTCGCAAAGGACTCAAAGTTAAATATTTATTGATTAGCTCTTTGCGAACTTAGCGACAATTCTTGGCGACCTTTGCGGTTAATGGATTTTATTTTCTGAAAACTTGTTTTTATTAAGGAATCGTCGCTTTCCGACTGGATGGTCAGAGTCAGTTTTGCTTTTCGCAATGTCTCTTTTTCAAAAGAAACATATACCGGTACCTCTCCGATTTCTCCGGGTTTGAGGGAAATAAGTTCGTTTAATAACTGTGCAGAGCATCCTGTTCCTTCACATTTAACCGACAGGCGATAAATATCACTGTTAAGCCAGGGCAATGTATTCTGATAATGCAAAGAAGGATCCATTGCTGATGGTTCACCTGTGTTTTTAACAGTGAAGATTACATAACCTGTATTTCCCTTTATTTTTCTCACGGCAGGCTTACTGACACTAACATCCCTTTTCTGCAGGATTGATCCATCAAGTGACTTTACACCTACTTCATAGGATAAGATCCCATCATCATTTTTGTTCACATCAATTATATAGAAGTGAAGGCGATTGGCTTCATCTTCCCACTCAAACTTGCTGCCGGAATTCAGACCGGCATGGAACAGGGCATCGTTCAGTTGTCTGTAATCGGCAACTGTTCTCATTACTTTTTTTCCGTCGGGTTTAATGTAATCAACAATGTTTATATTTTCAGGATGGGCATCAATCACCCAGTTAAAGCAATTAAATCCATTTGGACCCCCGTTGCGGCTCTCCTTGTCTTTGTTCTTTGCTAGCAGAACCCCGTTATCAGGACAAAATGAGTCATAGCCGATCCGCTGTACAACCTCCAGGGAATAATAATCATAATTTGGAATACCCGGCGAAAGTGGATTTGTCGCAGGATCGTCTGCCGGAGTTCTGTCATGAGGTTCTGCCCCGTCGAACCTGACAATGATTCCCGCAAAAGTTCCCGGTAAGGGTTCCGCCGCCCTGACTGTAACTGTCGCTATCACAGGACCTGATTTTGCCAGATCTTCACGGCTCAGGGTAAGAACCTGACTTTTTGGTATGAAACCATTTATCATCCTGTTCCTCAGCATTAATCCTGCCGGCATTCCTGCTCCCATATTTGCCGGAACAACCCAGCGCATATGAGGACCTCCCGGCCCATTGAAAGAACCCCGGTCCATCATATCCCACGGTCCTGAACCTACCCTTCTGTAAGGTTCTGCATAAGGATTGTTGTTATTGTCACCGATAATGAAAGCAAAATGACCAAGCTCATGGGTTATTGTACCTGAGTTTTCACCCTGCCTTATTGAAGAAAGGCCCCACTGCATCTGTCCGGCTTTCCAGGATGTCCAGGGGACATATCGTGTAGGTATCCATGCTGGTTTTGATGTATCAGGATTACCCCATTCTGAAGGGATATCATCTTTTGAAAGAAACTTCATTTCCCCGAACTCCTGCCAGACTCCTGTCTCATCGTAACCTGCATAGATCCTCAGGATAGCATCATACTTGTCTTTTATATCACCGGCGTCTGCTTTCCAGAGGGCATCAATATCGGGTTCCATACGGCTTTTCGCCAGGCTCCCATCGGGGGTTGAATTATTCTGGTTATATTCATTAAGGCCATATTCCCACAGATTTTTAGGCATCCTGTACGGCCCAAAGGGATCGAGGGCTGTTATCCCGAATTTACCGCGGGATTGTTCCATCCAGTAACCATTGATTGTTTGTCCGTGGTTCACTTCGGAAGGTTTGAGCCAGAAATCTGAATAGAACCCGGGTACTTCTTCTCTTTTGACAGAGTTAATGCGTGGATTTCCAAAGAGATCTGAGTTTTTAGGCAGGGTTATGACAAACGGCTGGTCTGGAAAATCAACTGCAACAAGAGCCATACGAAACTTCCGTTCAGGTGCAAGTGACGGGTCAGCCCAATTCTTCCCTGGTATCGGCTTATAATCTTCCCAGGTCATATTGTCTTGATCCTGAACAACCTGTGGATCAATCGGTTTCTGAGGCAGGCCTGAAATGCACAGAGGCAACAGTATAAAGATCATTAAATTTCTTCTCATATCCTTTTCATTATCCTGTTACGAATTAAAGAAATTAATCTGAGATAAATCTGCGAGATCAGCGGGAAATAGAAGAATTTCTCCCGCAGATAACGCAGATTAAAAGAATCAGATTTATTTATACTGCTCATCCCCTTTAAACAAGTAGTTAATATTTTTAGTAAATAGCTCCAAATTTAAATGTTGCGAGATTATGTTCTGAACTGCAGCTTCCCTTTTTACAAATCTTCATTGCTTCAATTCCAGGTTATCGGATTGGGATTCCCTATTTCTACGCCTCCCCTAGACTATGAGGGAACGTAAATACACTCAGATCCTAAGCCCTGTCAGGGGATTGACAAGGCAGTCATTAAAATGACTGAATATGAATAACCTCGGTGCAACCGGAGGTAAGGCCATCTCTCCCTACTTCAAGCCCTGAAGGGCCTTAATATACTTGCATTTTAAGTGCAAAATTAATACCTTGCTCTTGTCTCGTTGTATTATTAACTTAATTTTTATCATTATGTCAAGCTATCGTCAGTTGCTGTATCACATTGTGTTCAGGACAAAAAACAGCATGGCTTCAGTAAATCCGGAGCATGCTGACCAGCTCTTCTCTTACATTGCAGGGATAATAAAAAACAAGAACAGTCATCTGTATCGTATAAACGGAACCGAAAATCACTTGCACATCCTGGCCGATCTACACCCCTCATATGCACTCTCAGATTTCATGAGGGAGTTGAAAGTTTCAACATCGGTATGGATGAAGGAAAGAGGACTTTTCCCATCATTTGACGGATGGGCCGATGGATATGGATCCTTCACCTGCTCATATATGGATCTGGGAGATCTGATAGACTATATCAAGAACCAGCAAGAGCATCATAAAAAAAAGAGTTTTGAGGAGGAGTACAGGAGCCTGATTATGACATCCGGTATAAAGATAGATGAAAAATATTTTCCTTAGACAGCAAATTCAGCTCCTCCAGAGCTGAAAAGTCTGGGGGGATTGCCAACCTCCGGTTTTACCGGAGGTTATTCACATATCGCCACGATAGTGGCTTCCTTGTTGGAACCGCTCCGCGGTAAAAAGAGCAGCTATTGTGAGGGAAGGGTTAATAAATATACTTTATAACACTTGATTAATTTATGATTACCAATTGTCATGTTATAGTATACTTGACCGACAGGGATAAGCAGTTTATTTATTTTTGGCTTTGAACAACGACACAATTATTAAGAAGTGCATCCATAAGAAAACCGGAGCATTTACCCCTGATTGTGATCAGTTCTCCTGTCCTGAAATTAGTTGGTTCAGTACTTCCCTGCAGAGTGCATATAACTGAAGAAATATCATTGCCGGAATTGAGAGAAATAGTCAGAGCATTATTTTCACCAGGTTTGACTGACTGAATAGTCCCGCTGACTTCAACTACGTTGTTAACGTATTTAGCAGTAGCCGCATTTTCGTCGGTTTCAAAAGCTTTTAAAAGATCAATTGCTGTTACAACGAAATCAGGCTTTACTTTCTGAAGATCCTTAGGTTTTAAGTTGTACATATAAAGTCCGAACAATACGCCTGCAACGGCGATTACTGATACAACAGCCAGAACTATTTTGTAAGATGTTTTCATAGTATATTTTTATTTAAACACGAAGTAAAACGCCCCCAACCCCCTAAAGGGGGCTTAAATACAGATAATCACTAACCCCCCTTTAGGGGGGAAGGGGGGCAAAACCCCGTGAGACTCCGAGATTAATAACAATTTAAATCAGTTAGAATATTAAAGTGGTGAATATTTTATTGTAACCGTAACTTCAAGATTTTTAGCAATCTTTTCTCTTACCACCCCAGGGATGTTTATCTTATAATCTTCTGGACTAATAAGGAATTTTGAGTTTGCATTAATTCCACCCGTAATTACTTCGATAGTCCCTTTTGCATTGATTTTATTTGTTGCATCGCGTATTGTAAGATCTCCTTCAACAATAACGTCGTATGTTCCGTTCTTTGTAAAATTTACTGACTGAAGATTGGTGATTTTTCCCTTAAATGTTGCTTTGGGAAATTTATCAGACTCCATATAGTTTTCATTAAAGTGTTCTTCCATAAGAGCTCTGTCAAAATGGAATGATTTAATAAGGACCTGGAAAACCAGGTCGCCGGTTGAAATATCAAGGACGCTTGCAACCTGGTTATTATCAGCCTTGATGTCTTCCATGGGCGTATGACCATAAAAGCTTATAAATCCGTTTTTGGTCATGAACTTCTGGGCATTAACAGAAGTAACCAGGCTTAAAATGATGAGTGAAAAAAATAAACGCTTCATAGTAATAATATGTATTATAGTAAATTATAAACTGAAATTAAACCATGCAAAAATCAAGCCGTAACATTATTTCTGCAGGGTAAATACCCTTGAAATATTAAAACCGAAATGGATATCTCCTTTTAACCAGCTTCCTGTCGTTTCCCCGATGAACCCCTTTTCGATCATGGCCAAAGAGTTTGTAAAGATCAGCTGGAACACATGCCCCCCTGTTTCAATATCAAATCCAACCGACAAAGGATCATAAACCTGGAGGCTCATATAAGTTTTAGGATTTGCCAGATAGTAATACTCTGCATTCAGGCTTATCCTTTTTGTAAGCTTCAATCTTCCCCCGGCACCTAATGCGTATAAATCGTTAGGATCGATTTCTGTTGCAACCAGATTGCGGTGTACATAAGAGGGAGTAAGCTGTAGAGAAAATCCCTGATTTATTTTCCGGGCTATCATTATCTGTCCGACATATGACATTCTTGATGAAAAATAATTTGTTCTTAAGGGATCAGCCCATCTTGTTGATTTCAGAGCGGCGGATGAAAATAGAGAAACAGATACTGGCATAACGCGATCTCCTGACGACTGTCTTAGCAAAGTAAATTTCGCAAATCCATCAAAAGTTTTTTCATAAGTTCCCCTCCCGATTCCGATCATAAGCCACTTCATGATTCCATATTCAAGCCCGAAATGAATATTTGCCTGGTCAAGTCCAAAAAACTCATATGCGCCCGAGTTAATCCGGCCAAACCGGTGAGAAATTCTGAAATCCAGCTGTCCGGGTGGCATTTTTTCAATTGAATGTCCGTTCATTATCCTTGTGGACTTAAAAGTAGCAGTAGCATAATTTACTTCAGGTTTGGAATCTTTATTCAGAAGATCCATCAGGTCCTCCTGTCCAAACATGATTAAAGTGATAAGAGATAAAAGAATAGAAACAGATAACCTTCTCATAAGATTTGCTTTGTATTTTGAAGTCAATTATTTAGCATCCCTTTACTTACCCATAAATCAAATTGTGTTATCAGGCAGGGTTTAAGTTTACCGCCATTTTTTGGCATTGATGAATAAGTACCTGTTTGTTTTATTGAACCTGCTATTGCTGTTGCCCTTGTCTGAACATCCGCATAATTTTCAAGACGGATACCATTACCAGAGGCAGCGGCTGTTGCATTTGAATGGCATGAAAGACAATTATTTGCAAGCATTGGTGCAATTGTCCCGCTGAATGTCACATTGATTGTATCACATGCCGAATTCAGCGATGGATATAAGGCTTCCTCGCTGTCGTAGTAGCACGATCCCAACAGCACCAGAATAAGGGCAACAAATATAAAAGGTGAATTTAATCGCTTCATATTTTATAATTTCTAATTGTTCAAAAAGCCGTTCCTGACCCATATTTCAAACTGCCTGATCCTGCATGCTGAGAAAAAACCAGCTGGAGGCATTCTGGGAACCCCTGTACCATTCAGCGATTTTATAAGTAACCCGTTTGATGCAACTGCCGCAACGTTGGTATATGATGCAAGTGAAATATTACCTGATGGAGAAGTTCCGCTGTGGCATCCCGTACATGAAGTCTGAATTACCGGCCATATCGTTCCTGAAAAGGTGACCGGATTAATTGTATCACATATTTCACCGCAATTTTCATTCAGAGCGCCGTAGCTGATCCATTTCCTTATAGAATCTTTTTCGGCCAGAGTGAGCTGATTCCTGCCTGTCGGAGGCATTTTTTCTTCCCCCGAGGCAACAGTGATCACATTATACAACTTGCTGCCTCCCGGATTTCCAGGGGACACAGCTTTCATGGCAGTGGTATAACTTGCAAAAATATATCCTTCTTTATGAGTTATTGCATCATGGCATCCGGTTGAAGCACATCGCGATACGAGAACCGGAAGAATATCCCTTGTAAAACATGCACGTGGATTTACATATGGATCATTCCCGGGAACATTTCCAATTCCTACTGGGCAGACAGTTAACCGTGCTCCCTGCTCAATCCACAATCTTATCAATATTCTGTTTTCAAGGGAAAGAGGTCTGTCGGGAGGCATTTTGTTTTCACCCATAGTTGCAATAATTGCCTTATAGACCTTGCTGGCAAGAGGATCACCGGGAACAACTGAATGACTGATATCAAGATAGTTATTAAGGACCAGACCGGATTCTCCGTTTCCGTCGTGACAACCCGTGATAGAACAACTGTTTTTAAAGATCGGCAGTACATCGCCTTCAAAACAAACCTCAGGAATGTTGGAAATATCTGCCGTATGTGTGCAGGAAATAACCCAGGAAATAGTTGTGAGCATCAGAACAGAAACAAGAAACAGATAAATCTTATTAATTTTCATAATTCCAAATTAGTTAACAAGAGAACCATATTTATAAATGAGTATCAGTAATCATGCATATTGAATCCAATTTTTATTGCCCATTAATTCAGTCACTTTTTGTCAGAGATTCCTCATCCCGAATCTTCGGGATTCGGAATGACATTCCACTTTTGTTAAGGAGAGGGTAGAGTTTGCGATTCGTCGATCGAATCGCAAACTCTACCCTTAACATTATATAAAGCTCTGTCATTCCGAGCGTTAGCGAGGAATCTCCCGCCTCAGTATAATATTTGTTAATGATAACCGATACTCATATTATTTATAAATATACTCTATTCTTGTCTAAATAGTATATTCGGGGGAATGATATATAGCATCCTGAATTCATGTTCAAAGTTCGGTGTTAAAGTATTCTTATCCAAATTTGTCCGGATCTCTTCCATCGACCAGAACCTCCCGTCGTCAATTTCATCCCGGTTTATAACGGGCTGGTTTTCGGAAGTCCCGACAAAAGAATATACAAGCTCTTTCTCCCGGGGTGATTCCCATATATATTTCTTTACAAATTTAAAGCTGAATTCTTTCAATCCTATTTCTTCCAGGGTTTCTCTTTTCAGTGCTTCGTCGGGAGTCTCCCCCGGACTCATATGTCCGCCAACTGAAGTATCCCAGTAGCCGGGAAGAAGATCCTTTGTCATGGCGCGTTTCTGTAAAAACAAATCTCCTTTTTTGTTAAAGAGGTGCATATGGACAACAGGATGAAGAAGCTTGCTTTTCCCGTCGTGGCAAACATGCCGTGCAGCTCTGGAGATTTCATTGCCCTCTTCGTCCACTACAGGAAATAATTCATTTGAATCCGAATAATTCACTTTGCAAATTATAAAACCTTAAAGATCGGAAAGATTTTGATTTTTTTTTAACCCATCCTCTGTGATACATAACCCTATCCCCAACCCTTCCCCTTAAATGTAAGGGGAAGGGTGTAACTGCAATATAACTAATTATTTAGCCCCTGCCCTTAATCTTAAGGGAAGGGGTTGGGGAAGGGTTAATTTATAGAAGCCGAGGAGAGGTCTATAATATTAAACGAACATTTTATCATATTCCCATCCTCGTCTACAACAGTAAGAACATGATTCCCGGCCTCTGCCCTGATCTCTGTCTGATGAATGAACTTTGTCGTTGTTATGTATTTTTCATCAAGATGCCAGAATATCTTTTTTGAAGGATTTCTGTGGACAATTTCTCCAATTACCCTTGTAATCTCGCCGGTATGATCCCTGGGGATGAATATCTTAATTCCGGGTGTAGGATAAATAAACTCCATTACCGGAAGGCTTTTTCCTGTTGCACAGCCGGCTGCAAAAGGTGGGAGAGGTTTATATTCAGGATGTTTCTGCCTGTAGAAGTATTCCATTGCAGGAGGGAGAACAAACCACGGCTCATTTATAATTTCTGTGGCGGGTACGCAATCGGCAGTGACCTGTTTTGTTCGTGTTTTATCAAGGTGAATAATGCTGTGGTAGGGGCAGGCCTCACTCCTCAACCCGTTGACGCACACCGATATTTCTTCGGTTTCGGGACAGTCGGGACCAGCCCTGAAGCCGCTCTGACGGCAGATGCTTACATTGGTCAGCTCTTCGTAAGGGGGCGTGAACCAGGGGACAGGGTTCATGATTCCAACAATTTCAAATAAGATCGGAGCAGCAGCTGAAATGCCCGTCAAGCCCGGCCTTCCTTCCCCATCTGCATTACCTGCCCACACACCTATTACATAACCTGGTGTTGTACCCACAGCCCATGCATCCCTGAATCCGAAACTGGTCCCGGTCTTCCAGGCTATTTCAGGTGCTGAAGCGAAATACTGCCATCCGGTTTCTGTTTCCGGGCGGTTTACTTTTCGCAGTGCTTCGTAAGTTAGCCAGACCGATCCTGCTGAAAGCGGAGGATTTGCATCCTCAGCGTACTCCTCCTGATGGATTCTATTTTTGAAAAGCACCGGCGGACGATAATCCTCTTTAAATTGTTTCTTTTCATTATTATATCTTCCTAGAACTCTGGAAAGCGAAGCATAAACTCCTGTGAGTTCCCACAATGATGTTTCTCCTCCTCCCAGGATCAGGGAAAGGCCGTAGTGATCGGCATCTTTATTGAAGGTTGTGAATCCGGTTTTGTTAAGCAGTTCAAGGAACTTTTCGGGAGTATATTTCTGAAGCATCCCGACAGCAGGTATGTTGAGCGACTGTGAAAGAGCATATCCGGCCGGAACTGCACCACTGAAGCTCTGATCAAAGTTTTTAGGAGCAAATCCCGGAAACCGGGTTGGAATATCAGATACAAGAGTATTGGGGAGAATTTCTCCTGATTCCTGCATTCCTGCAAATAGTATTGGTTTAAGAATGCTTCCGGTGCTGCGCAGGGACCTTATAATATCGACATCCCCTCCATGTTCTGATGACCATTCATTTGCTGAGTTACCTACATACGCAAGCACTTCCCCAGTCGGAACATCGACAATCAATGCAGCTGAGTTGAAAATAAAATTGCTGGCAAGATCTTTCTGATGTGAATTAATAATATCGGCTGTTCTTTCCTGCAGTACAGGGTCAATTGTCGTCCTGATCCTTTCTCCCCTGTTCATTAAATAGAACAGATCCGTAAGATGAGGAGCTTTTGAAGGCAATGGTTTTGGCTCACCGGGGAGAGGCTCATCAAGAGCGAGTACAAGGGTTAGCGAATCAAAATACTCTCTTTTAAACAATTTTTCAAGAAGCAGGTTCCGTCTGGTTTTAAGCGTTTCCTGGTTTCTCCCGGGATATACAAGTGATGGGGAATTCGGCAGAACGGCGAGAGCAGCAGCTTCAGCCCAGGTAATGTCAGCCGGAGATTTTCCGGTATATCGCCAGGCAGCAGCGTCAAGTCCCACAATGTTGCCTCCGAAAGGAGCATTTGCAGAATAGATCCTGAGGATCTCTTTTTTCGATTTGAAAACCTCAAGTTTAATAGCCTGAAGCATTTCAATTATCTTCTCACCATATGTACGTGACCTGTTTCCTCTTGAAAGCCTTGCCACCTGCATGGTGACGGTGCTTCCACCGCTTACAATTTCATTTGCCCTCATATTATCCATGAAGGCTCTCACAAGCGCAACCGGATTTATTCCAGGATGATAAAAGAAATACCTGTCCTCGAATGTCAGCAGAGCCTTCATGAATTTGTCAGGCACCTTTCCAGATGAAGGAAATCGCCATTGCCCGTCATCGGCAATTCTTGCGCCCAGAAGAGTACCGTCGCCCGCTTCCACAACTGTTGAGAGAGGAGTATTGAACCCTGGCAACGGAGAAACCAAAACCGGGATAATAATTACCCCGGTTATTATCAGCAGTATTTTAAGCCTTTTATTCAATTCACTGACCGGTGACAATCACCCTGTTTCCGGGAACTCTTGAATAGCAGTTTTCTGTGTACATGGCTTCGCACCATATCGATGGCTGATAAAATTCACCCTTATAAGCTGCATTCAGAATCAGTACGAATGTTTTTGTCTCGCCCTGGTTAAGGCTGAAATATGTATTAACCCTGTCATCCCTTATATCGCGGTAATCATAAGGGCTCTCCTTTATTCCATAGTTAGCCTCAAACAACCGGGTATTCTGAATCTCCCATCCTGACGGGACCATCTGGGTCAATGCAATGTTATCGACCCGGCTGAAGGTTGTATTTTTAACCTTTGCCACCATCATAAAATCAGTTCCCTGAACAAGTTTCCCGGGGTCGATGCTCCTCATTTCGGTATTCATATATTCAATTTGCATGCTCAACCCCTTGTCCGACACTGACAGGTCAGAGACCAGAGGTACCCCTTTTCTTACAAGGTTTAGATACAAAGGTTTGCCTGAGGTATTCTCAGCAACGAGATTATTTGTACCCTTTTTCACATTCAGATTTCTTGTCAGGATTTTCTTTGGCTCAATGCTATGTTCCGATCTAACATCATTCATTGTGATAATGAATGTTGCCGGACCAGTATTATCAGGCAGAACCATTTCCGAAAATTTCATATAGGAGAAAAGTCCCCAGGCGATCGATTGAGTGCTGTACCAGCTTTCGGTATTGAGATCATCGCAGATTGCTTTAAGCAGTGGAAGGGCCTCTACTTCCTTTTTAAGAATTGAAAGAGTGTAAAGGATGATTGCCCTGTCGCGCATCGGACTCCCGTAATAATAATCTGAATATTGGGGTTCAGTTTCAAGGGTTCTAAGGTCGAGAAGATCACCTGCAACCTCAGGTCTTCCTGCTGTTGCAAATGCCGCGGCGAGGAACCATCGGGATAATTGCGGGAGACCAGCCGATTCGCGAAGCCTGTTCATTGCACCTCTTTCCGGAGAACCTGCTAGCGAAAGGGTGAAAAGCCTGTATGCCTGATCATTGGCCGATTGTTTGAATTTTGTATCAAAACGCCAATCCTGAGCTGTTTTTTTCTGATAATTTATCCATTTCCTCCTGAAATCCTGGGGGATGCTGTATCCTTTCTTTTCGGCTTCAGTCATGAAATGACCTGCATATGAAGTGACCCAGTTATCAGGCTGATAATTACCTGGCCAGAGAGCTATCCCTCCGCTGCTCATCTGCCGTGAAATGATCTTTGAAACTGCTTCCCTGATATTTGCCGAAGCAGTTTCAATAGTCCTGGAATCGTTAACCGACAGATCCTTAAGCCAGAGCTGGGGAAAAGCAGCTGAAGTAATCTGTTCACTGCATCCGTGAGGATAATCGAGAAGATATCCCAATCGTTTTTCAAGATTTACTGACGGAAGGAGGGAGGCTTCCAGAGTTGCAGAATTGGAACCATCCATTCCGAAAGGAGCAAATGATGTCTCCCATTTTTCTCCGGGTTTAAGCAGTTTGAGTTCTGCTCGTGTTTCAGGCGGATTAGGACTCCTTACATCAAGTTCAATATCATAAACTGCTGTTTCTCCGCCGCCCGATGCGGTCAGTTTGAACTTTGCTATGCCTGTCCTGTCGCCTGCTGTGAAAGTAAAATCAATATCCTTTTCTCCAGAACCGGCAACAGTTACTGTTTTTACTTTTTCGTTGAATGTTACCAGTTCATTTCCTTCGGCGATCAGATCGACACTGCGGATACTCTCTTTCTGGATGAACAATGTCACTGGCAGGGCAACCTTTTCTCCCGGACTCACAACCCTCGGAGCCGTTGCGAGGATCATAAGAGGGTCTATCACAGGTACGCTTTTTTCGGCATATCCGAATGCCCTGTCGCTTCCTGCTATTGCCATGACCCTCACCGAACCTGTGTATTGAGGAAGTTCAATTGTATGAATTGCCGTTTTTCCGGGAGCCAGGGTAAATGGTCCCAGGAATCTGACCACCGGAATAAACCGCTGGGCTTTATTAGCGGCCCTGTCGATCAGGGCTTCATCTCCCCCGATAGCAAAAATCCTGTCAAGTGTTCCGCCGAATGCTCCTAACACCATGTCATAAAGATCCCAGGTCTGGACGCCAAGAGCTTCCCGTGCATAGAAATATTTCCAGGGGTCAGGTGTTTTGAAGCCTGTGACGTTTAGCAATCCTTCATCAACAACTGCTACTGTATAAGTCATCGGTTTCCTTTTCGCCTCACCGACTTTGATCTCAAATTTCTGCTGCGACCTTATCTGATCAGCCATTGAGATTTTGGGTTCCAGACGTGTGTCGGGATCTTCGACCATTACCGGAACAATTCCGTAAAGCCGCATGGGCATATCATTTATTGTCTGTGCATGCGGCTGGATTACAGTTACATAGGCATATACATTCGGAGCCATTTCAGGTTTTGCCCTGAAGCTTATAACACTGTTTCCCCTTGTGCTTATCGCACGGATCTCTTCAAGGACTGATGCGGAATTCTCCAGTGTTACTATTATCCTTGAATTTTCGGGAGCCGGGAAACTGAGTTTTACTTCATCCCCGGGATTATATTTTTCCTTATCGGTATTTATTGAGAGAAGTGTTGCTCCTTCGTTATTTCCCTTCATTCCATATTCATATGGCCAGTCAACAAGGATTATTTTTCCCGTTGAATGACCATCAGGTGTTGAAACCCTTATCAGGTATCTGCCCCATTCATTTCTTGCTATATTGAATGAAAAAGAACCTTCTCCTCCTGACGTCTGTATCTTTTTGGAGATTACAGGTTTATAGGAATTATTTGAAATGTATTCTGCAAGATCCTCATTGTCGGATTCCCACCACCATCTGTAAGAGATTTTATAAACAGTAACCTCAGCTTCAGAATTAACAGGATTACCTTTCGGATCAACAGTGACGATATTCACTTTGTTATCTTTATCAGTAAATAACATTCTCTCCTTGCCTTTTAATCCGGGCAGTTCAATACCCGCAAAGACCGTATAAGGAGCGTATTTATATACCGCCTGGGTTATGCTCTCATCTCCACCCTTCTCTGCGACTTTTGCAGTAAATACTGCATTAAGCATACCGGGTGCATTGACCTCTTTCCCCGGATTAAATATTACGTCAGCATTTCCGTTCTCGTCAACCGACCCTTCAAACATTTTTGATGTCTCTGAATAAAATTGTATTGCCGGATCGTCAAAATTGAACTGACGGTATTTTGCAAATTCAGTTTTTGCAGGTTTCAGGATATACTCCACCGACGACTTAAGGTTGCCGGCAACAGCTCCGTTAAGCCACTTTACATTAAGTGTTCCCTTTGAGGCAGCTCCTGACCCCCCCAGGAGCTCACCGGGGAAATTAAGGTCAATTTTCAGCCTGTTCGGTTTGATGGTCTCAACCCTGATCCTCTTTGTAAAAAGGGCTCCACCAACCCTGAACTGAGCCTTATAGTCACCTGTTACCGCATCAGCAGTGGTCGCAGTTCTGAAAACCATCAGATTTTTTCCTCCTGATTTCTGAACCTGGTTATCAACCTTCTGCTCCATAGGATTGATCAGATCGAATATGACGGGATGGTCGGCAGGGACAGAGTTATGCATATCTTTTAAAAAGACTGAGAGATAAATTGAATCACCCGGGCGCCAGACATCCCTTTCGCCGTAGATGAATGCCTTGATCCCTTTCTCCGGCTGAACTCCTGATACATCAAAAGAGCTCAGGGAGAGGGATGATCCGTCATTTATCCTGAGGTAGTTGCGATCCTTATCCTTTTTTGCAATTAACAGAAAAGGTTTTTTTTCACATGCAAGACTTACTGATCCGTTCTGATCGGTGTTCCCGGAGATGATCTCCTGAAGCTGGAAATCGTACACACTGATAACCACTTCGCTCAAAGGCAAAGCTGTAAGGAGATCGTTCACAATAACATGAAGCTTGTCGTCCGGGCCTCTCTTTGCAACGATCCCGAAATTTGAGGCGAGTATATTCCGGGTTATTTTTCTGTCGGGATTGAAATAGGCAGCTTTGCAAGGATTGTCGCGGTCGCGCCAGTTAAAACCGGAGGAATAATAAATGTAGTCATCGCTTTCGGAATAATAGTTCTCGGGATCATCCCAGAATTCCTGGTTTGTTTCTTCAGCTAGCTTAAGCATCTCATCATATTTTTTCATATCCTCAGCATCGGAGCAGGGATAGAGAGAATAAGAAGGTCTCATTGAAAGTTCAACCCTGTAAAGTATGCCTGGTTCAACATCGATATATTCAGAAAGATCGATTGTATAAAGATTCCATCCTGCTGAATTCCTGCCTGATGGATTTACAAGATCAACTTTCCCGGAATAGATCGGCCTGCCGAATCGTTTTATTGAATAACCGGCACTTATTTCATTTTCCTGAAGAAAATAAGGAAGATTGTTCTCGAAGATCTTTACGATCTTAAGATCGACAGCTTTAAGATTTGCCGCTTTGAAGGGGAAAATAAGGTTCTGTGATGCCGGGAGAATGACTCCGTTGCCAATCAGTTCAATAGCAGGCCTGACGGGTGAAAAATCCAATTGAGTTCTGAATGGTAAAGAGAGAGAAGCGCCCTTTTTATTTTTTAGCGAAGTTTCTATGTTTAGTTCTGTTTTACCCTCGGATCTGGACGCCGGGAAGAGGGTTACAATATTCGAATTAATACTTACCGACCTCTTATTTGCAGGGGAGAGCCAAATGATCCCTTCAGTTTCCTGAGAAGGATCTACAGGATCAGAAAAGATGATTTCTATATTCTGATTTTCACCCGGTTCCGTAATTAAGTCTATAACAGAAAATTCACCGGATGGCGGGATATTAACCGATGCAGTACCTTTCTGTTTTACTTTTGCCTGTGTTCCGTCCCATGAAAGTTCAAGTTTCTGGGACTTTTCGGACCTGTAGATATCCAATATGCTGAATTTATGTATAAGCCCGTCCGAATGGTCCCACATAACCTCCATCTTCTTTCTGCCAACCTTAGCCTGGAGATATGCTTCGACCTCATCGGAAGCAATATAATCGGAAGCTGTAATCTGTCCGTGAAGGGTGTATTTATTACCTTCCTCCGAGCTTTCAAGCGCCCCTGTAGTAACAATGAAATCTTTCCTGATTGTCTGGAATCTTATTGGAAAAGTTTTAAGTGATTCTTTCACTTCAATAAGCCTGTCGAGGTTCAGCTTGCCTGAGTAAACAGTTCCGGGATCGAGTGTTTTTGCAGGTTTGAATGTGAGTGTTACATCGTCGGTCCATTCGGCCTTGCCCCTAATAAGCGGCTCGAACATGAACAGTCCTGAAGGTGTCTGTTTGTTTGCCTTTGCAGCAAACTCAGGAGTAAATCGTACTTCTACAGGGGAGTTCACTGAAATGATACCCGATGTATATCCTGTAATATATTCGCTGAATCCCTTATCGATGGGAACAATGACTTCAGCAAGATCCCTGGGTTTCTTGAGTGCAAGCTTAACAGGCTGTTTCTCTGTTCTTCCGCATGAAGAAACAAGTATAGCAAATAATACCGGGCTAAAAAGTCTGGATAATTTCATAGGAATATTTTGATGAAGTTAGCAATTCAATCATAGTCTATCTCACTTATACGGGAATCGGAAGTAAACAGATAATAAAATTACGAAAAAGAAATTAAACCCCAATTTTTGGTTGCCGTCAACCCCCTGTTTTAGTTTTCCGCCCCCAACCCCCTGTTCTTTTTTTCCGCCCCCAACCCCCTGTTCTTTTTTCCGCCCCCAACCCCCTGTTCTTTTTTTCCGCCCCCAACCCCCTGTTCTTTTATTCCGCCCCCAACCCCCTGTTCTTTTATTCCGCCCCCAACCCCCTGTTCTTTTATTCAGCCCCCAACCCCCTAAAGGGGGCTATTAAATTTGTATATAAAAGAAGATATTTTTAAATTTGGAATATCGCTGCTTTGTTAATTGTAAAAATATTATGAACAGAAGAGTTATAGAACGTAATATGTTTTATGGCGCAAAAAAGAATATTTTTTTGAGAGCTATTGATCTAAGAAATAATATGACAAAAGCTGAAGAGATATTATGGGAAGAACTTAAAAAGAAAGAAATATTTAAGGCAAGGTGGAAACGCCAACATCCCATTGACATTTTTATTGTTGATTTTTATTGTCATAAATTTAAATTGGCAGTAGAGGTTGATGGAGAAATTCATCTTAATGAAGAAATCCTGGAACATGATGATGGAAGGGAATATGAAATTGAAAAGCTTGGAATTAAAATTTTAAGGTTCACAAACAAAGAAGTTTTCGAAGAAATCGAGTCTGTCAAAAATCGCATCCTTAATGAAATTACTACTTTAAGCCCCCTTTAGGGGGTTTGGGGGCATTGATTCCCTTTCAAGGGGTTGGGAGTAAAAGCCCCCTTTAGGGGGTTGGGGGCATGGCCCCTCTTTATGGGTTTGCTGGTAAAAACCCCCTTTAGGGGGCAGGGGGCGAAACACTTACAACAATATCCTGTTCCCCAGCTGCCTCGAAATTAATCCGAGGGCTGTGCTGAGGGTGTTGTATCTTTTCTGAAGAGAAAGTATTTGATCTTTGTCTCCACCTTTAACTGCCTCTTCAAGAAGAGTCATTATCTCTTTTCTGGCCGCGATTATCTTATCGCTTTTAAATTTAAGGACGGCATCCGGTACTATTTCCCGAAGCTTCATCTCTTCTGTCTCGACGAAAGTCTGCTTGTTCTTCCAGATCAGGCTCAGCTCGTGGGAATCGGAAAGAAGATCGGCTGATAACCTTGAAATATCGGGATCTTCATGCTTAACAAAATGCTTATCCCCGGGGAAAAGGCCCTGCTCTGAATAAAATCTGAAATCAGCAAAGATCTTTGCACAAACCCTGTCATCGAACGAGAGATCGTCAGATGTTATCTCACTTACAATATAATCGGAAACGGCTATTATTTCTTCCTTGCTGTCCTCACTTCTGACCCTTCGGTCAAGCTCATTGCTTCCGTATTTAAGCAGCAGCCTGATGATCTCTTTTTCGGAATATGAGGAGATAGTCTTATACTGAACTTGTTTTATTTGCTGAACAGGAGGAACAGGCAGATCCTCGGGTCCCGGATATTTATTCCTTTCCTGGAAGGTCTTCTGCTGTCTCAGCTTATTGACCTCATGATAGAGGACAGGTTCGGAGACCTCCAGGACAATACTGCACTCTTTGATATAAACTGTCCTTGTTATTGCTTCCGGTATAACCGCGATCGATTTTACAACATCCTTTATCAGGTTAGCCTTCATCGTCGGATCGTTGTTGGATTCCGAAAGCAGAAGCTGGGTTTTGAACCTGATGAAATCTGTCTCTTTTTCCTTTATATATTTTGTGAATTCCTCGTTACTTACTTTTTTCGAATATGAATCCGGATCTTCGCCATCAGGAAGAAGGACAATCTTTACATTCATTCCCTCTTCAAGAACCAGGTCGATCCCCCTAACAGATGCTTTTATTCCAGCGGGGTCGCCGTCATAAAGGATAGTTATGTTCTGGGTAAATCTTTTTATAAGCCTTATCTGTTCCTGGGTAAGTGAAGTTCCGGATGAAGCAACCACATTCTCGATGTTTGCCTCGTGAAGTGACATGACATCAGTGTAACCTTCAACAAGATAGCACTTGTCTTCCTGGGTTATTGCCTTACGTGCCTGGTAAATACCGTAAACGATCCTGCTTTTATGGTAGATCTCCGATTCAGGCGAATTGAGGTATTTGGCACTTTTTTGGTCAGCTTTAAGGATCCTTCCTCCAAATCCGAGAACCTGCCCTGAGAGGGAATGGATCGGGAACATAACCCTTCCGCTGAACCTGTCGAAAATACGTTCTTCGTGCTGAATTGTAAGGCCTGTTTTCACAAGAAGATCCTGCCTGAAGCCGTTATCAAGAGCTTTTTTAGAAAAGGAATCACGTTGTTCGAAGCTGTAGCCGACATCAAATTTTTTAAGAGTATTCTGCCTGAAACCTCTTTCCTTGAAATAAGCAAGTCCTACAGTCATCCCTTCATCCGATTGAAAAAGGTTCTCAGTGAACTGGCGTGCCGCATAGGTTGTTATGACCAGCAGGCTTTCACGTTCATTCTGTTTTTCAATTTCCTCTGGACTCCGTTCCTTTTCGACAACCTCAATATGATATTTGTTGGCAAGATATTTAAGGGCTTCCGGATAGGTCAGATGCTCATGTTCCATAATAAAATTGACCGAATTCCCGACCTTGCCGCACCCGAAGCATTTGAATATCTCTTTTGACGGCGAAACTGTAAATGATGGGGTCTTTTCATTGTGGAAAGGGCACAATCCAAGATAGTTAACGCCTCTCTTTTTCAGGGGAACAAACTCCTGGATAACATCAACTATTTCGGCTGCATCGAGTATCCTGTCTATCGTCTGGCGGTCAATCATAGGTCAAAGATATCAGGAAAATGGGTAAACGGGAATAGTATGGAGGATTAGATATTAACATGAATATCATTGCTTCGTCCCCCGCCAATCGGCGGGGTCCTCGCAATGACGGTGGACTTTTTGCTGGTCTACAATCGGGGCAGGGTCATTGCGAGGAGCGCAGCGACGAAGCAATCCTCATCCAGCTACAGAAACTCACATAAGTCACTCCATCCCGGATTGATGCTGTTAATCAGGGCCATTTACTTTATTTCCAGTAACCTCTCAGTCAATATCTCAACACCTTTGCTTGCCGGTTCCTTTATTACTGCAACTTTCCTGCCGGCAGGCACAAGTACCTCATTAGGGTCAATAAGCCATAATGAAGCCTTCTCTGGCGCATATCCGATCAGTCCTGCTGCAGGATAAACATTCAGTGATGAACCAATTACTGCAAAAATATCAGCAGCTGAAGTTATCTTTATTGCCTCATCCATCATCGGAACTGCTTCTCCGAACCACACTATATTAGGTCGAAGCTGACTGCCTTTTTCACATTTATCTCCCGGGTTGATATCCTTATATCCGATGTCATAAATCAAAGATGGATCAGTCGTACTTCTTGCTTTTGTAAGTTCACCGTGCAAATGAAGGATTTTTGTACTTCCTGCCTGTTCATGCAGATTATCAATGTTTTGTGTGATGATCTGAACATCAAAGTACTTTTCAAGTGCGGCAAGTCCAAAATGCCCTGCATTTGGCTTGCTTACCGAAAGCTGCTTTCTTCTTTCGTTATAAAATCTCAATACAAGCTCACGGTTTAGTGCCCAGCCCATTGGAGACGCAACTTCATTAACGTCGTACTCTTCCCATAGACCGCCCGATTCGCGGAATGTCCTGATGCCGCTTTCAGCACTGATGCCCGCTCCGGTAAGTATAATCAGATTCTTCATAAGCTTATGATTTTGAGAAGCAAGATAATTGCTATTTTTACATTTCGATTGTTATCTTATCATGATAAGTTCAAACAATAAAATAATTCTCGCCATCACCGGTGCCAGCGGATCAATCTATGCTCAGAAACTTCTTGAGAGATTAAGCACCCTTAAAGCAGCACCTTCCGAGATTGCTGTTGTATTTTCTGATACTGCAAAGGAGATCTGGGAATATGAAACCGGGCAGAAATTCTTCCCGGGGCCACTTGCGAAGGTTTTTGAAAACGAAAATTTTTATGCGCCATTCGCATCAGGATCTTCAACTTACAGCTCCATGATTATATGTCCTGCATCGATGGGAACAATTGGACGTATCGCCAACGGGGTTTCGGATGATCTCATCAGCAGAGCTGCAGATGTTATGTTAAAAGAGAGACGCAGGCTGATAATGGTTCCAAGGGAGACACCTTATAACCTTATCCACATAAGGAATATGGAAATCCTTACACGTGCGGGGGCAATTATTTGCCCTGCGACACCATCTTTTTATTGTAAACCAATAACAATTGACGATCTGGTCATGACAGTCGTGGACAGGATCATCTCCCTGGCAGGATACGATAGCGATTCATATCACTGGATGGAAAATGATTGACGAAAGGATAATCAGGTTTTTCAAAAAACATCATGTTCTTACTATTGCCACCAGTGTAAATGATGAACCGTGGTGTGCAAACTGTTTTTATGTCTATCTTGAAAATGAAAATGCCCTGGTATTTACAACTGATCCTGTGACAAGGCACGGGATAGAATTCCTGAAGAATAAATTTGTCGCGGGATCTGTTGTACTTGAGACACCTGTAATAGGTAAGATAAGGGGTATTCAGTTCCAGGGAATAGTGTCTGAACCCGAGGGGGAATTTTCAGAAAGAGTCGAAAGATCCTATTTAAAAAGGTTTCCTGTTGCGATGCTTATGGACACCCATCTTTGGGTTGTCGAACTGACCCACATCAAAATGACCGATAACAGGCTGGGGTTCGGGAAGAAGATAATATGGACTAAGTAATTGGTATGAGGTATGAGGTTCGAGGTATGAGGAAATCCAATAAGATCCCCTCCTGGGGGGGTGAGGGGTGGGTATTTTGAAGAAAAGAATTTCTCGCAGATTACCGCTGATTGAAGAACGCAGATTTCCGCAGAGGAACACAAAGTTACACAGAGAGTCTCCCAACCTAACCACCCGTCAATTCGCATTTCAATCAACCCCCAACCCCCCAAATGGGGGGCTTTTTCTTCCCCATAGCTCGTACCCCGCACCAATTTTATTTCCCAAACATTTGTTTCACTATCTTAGCGATATATTTCCCGAGTATATCAAACTCGATATTCACCACCGTTCCTTTTTTGATCTGGTGGAAATTCGTCACATCATAGGTAAAAGGGATAATTGCGACCTGGAATGATTTAGGCTGAGAATTTACTACGGTAAGGCTTACTCCGTTCACTGATACTGATCCCTTTTCAACAGTTAAATAATCATCCTGGAGAGGTTCATATTCAAAAGTATAGTACCAGCTTCCACCTGCTTCTTTAACTTCCGTACAAACGGCTGTCTGATCGACATGTCCCTGTACCATATGCCCGTCGAGACGGCCATCGAGACGGGAGCTTCTCTCAAGGTTTACCTTGTCGCCGGGTTTTAGCAATCCAAGGTTTGATTTTTCAAGAGTCTCCCTGATTGCAGTGACGGTATAAGTATCCTTATCTTTTTTTACTACTGTCAGGCAAACGCCATTGTGTGAAATGCTCTGATCGATCTTCAGCTCATTTGTAAAGGAACACTTCATCGTAATGTGAAGGTTGTCCTTCTCTTTTTCGAGCTGAACTACAAGCGCAGCTTCTTCAATTATTCCGGAAAACATTACTTTATCAATTGATGATTGGCAAAGTTAGAGAATTTTGGTTAAATAAGTAAAAGTCATGCCGGTCATGTATGTCGTGCCAGTTATTCAAGTCAATTTTTTTAACTTTAGTTGTGGAATTTTTTTGTTTCTCCTTTTAAAATGTGCTAAAATGGCAACTATTAAAAATTTTGAGGAATTAGAAATCTGGAAAATGGCCAGAGAACTGGTTAATTCAATTTATTCAGATCTCCTGGAATGCCGGGATTTTGGATTCAAAGATCATGGCTATGTAATTGTAATGACTGCATTTGATCGAAGAAACAGGACACAACGGCTAATTAACGGCATAGGGAGCTTTATAAAATATCTAAGGTCATCTAAACAATCGACCCGCACGACCCGCACGACCAGCACGACTTGCATGACAATTATCAGACAGCTCTTTTCCGTTTAATCCTGCCCTTTTGAACTGGCATTCCCTCTTTCCTCCAGGCTGTAATTCCGCCTTCTAGATTGAAAATATTATTGAATCCTTTTTTATATAGTTTTTCAGCTGTTTTGGCACTTCTGTAGCCGGATGTGCAGTATAAAAACAATGTAAGTTTTTTATTTATAGTGTCGGCAGCATTATCAAGATTGCCGGAAGCAGGAATGTTTATTGCATCTTTTATCCTGTTACTTTTGTATTCGAATGGTTCACGGACATCTATCAGAATTGAGGAATCCGTTTTAAGATACTGAAGATGGAAATAATATGGGTCGAGTGATTTGTATTTAACTGAATCCGGAACCTGTCCTTCAATTTGGAAAAGAGTCCCGATACAGAAAAGCAGAAAGAATAAGAGGAATTTCATTGCTAAAACAATATCGTTTGCAAAATAGCTAAAATTCTATTTTCATTGAACCTTTAAAACCTTAAACTTATAAACCCATCAACTCTTAAACCTTTCTTTTTACCCACCCACCACCCCTCCACCACAAATCTCCCCTTCAGTCTGGCTCCTCCCTAAAATTAGCCGCTGGCTAATTTATTTACGGTCGGCCCCCCAGGAGGGGAGCCATTTTATTGCCATTCGCCTGATGCCCTTTACCCGTTCCCTTTTTTAAACCCACCCCCGCCCCTCCCAGGGAGGGGAGCCAATAATATTCTTCCTCATACTCCGGCTGTTTTTACAATGTTTTCAAAAAAAATGGACCGTAAGACTGCAAGACCACAAGACTGCAAGACAATTTTTTTTATCTTTGTGCGATTTTTCTAAAAGTAATCTGAAATTTCTAACTAATTGATTCGATGGGGAAACGCTTTCCGGAATATAAAAATCTTGACCTCTCGCAGGTTAACAAGGATATTCTGAAGATATGGGATGAGCATGACACTTTTCACAGAAGTGTTCGTGATCTGAATGGCAAGGGCGAATATATATTTTATGAGGGGCCTCCTTCGGCAAACGGTATGCCGGGGATACATCATGTAATGGCACGTACCATAAAGGATGCGATCTGCCGCTATAAAGCCCAGTGTGGGTATGAGGTTAAACGGAAAGCAGGCTGGGACACCCATGGACTGCCTGTTGAGCTTGGCGTAGAAAAAGCACTTGGAATCACCAAGGAAGATATCGGGACGAAGATCTCTATCGAAGATTATAACAAGGCCTGCAAGGTCGATGTGATGAAATATACAGGTAGCTGGGAAGAGCTTACCCGGAAGATGGGCTATTGGGTTAATATGGATCACCCTTATGTAACATACGACAACCGCTATATCGAAACTCTGTGGTGGTTGCTTAAGCAACTCTATTCCAAAGGTTATCTTTACCAGGGATACACTATCCAGCCGTATTCGCCTGCTGCCGGAACAGGTTTAAGCTCGCATGAGCTGAATCTGCCGGGCTGTTACAAGGATGTAAAAGATACAACCTGTATTGCCCAGTTCAAGCTAACCAGGGATACAAAATCAGAATTCCTTTATAAAGATATTGACACCGCTGATGTTCATATGATGGCCTGGACTACCACTCCATGGACGCTTCCTTCAAACACAGCGCTTGCAGTCGGCAAAGAGATAAAATATGTAAAGGTCCGCAGTTTCAACCCTTATTCAGGAAATCCGATAACTGTTATTATTGCAAAGGATCTTCTTCACTCAATGTTTCCCGCGGCTAATGCATCGCTTGAGATATCTGAATTTAATCCGGGCGATAAAAAGGTCCCGTTTAAAGTGCTTAACGAGTTTCCGGGAGGCTCTCTTGAAGGGATAAATTATGAACAGCTGATCGACTGGATTAATCCTGGTCCGGGTGCTTTCAGGGTTGTGACAGGTGAATTTGTAACCACCGAGGACGGTACCGGAATTGTGCATATTGCTCCTACATTCGGGGCCGATGACTATCGTGTTGGAAAGGAGTTTGGCATACCGGGGATGCTCGTTAAAAGAAAAGACGGAACCATGGGACCGATGGTCGATAAAAAAGGATATATGGTGCCGATAATGGATCTCGACATTGCTTTTGTCAGGGAAAGAGTTAATACCGGCTCTTATACTGGTTTTGAAGGGAGACCGGTAAAAAATGAGTATGACGAAACCCTCTCTCCCGATGCTGATACACTCGATGTTGATATAGCGGTTAACCTTAAACAGCAGGGAAAAGTATTCAGAATTGAAAAGCAGGTGCACAGCTACCCTCATTGCTGGAGGACAGACAAACCTGTACTTTATTATCCCCTTGATGCCTGGTTCATCCGTACTACTGCATTTCGTGACCGGTTGATAGAACTTAACAACACTATCAACTGGAAACCCCAGTCAACCGGCACCGGAAGGTTTGGCAAATGGCTTGAGAATCTTGTTGACTGGAACCTGTCACGTTCAAGATTCTGGGGAACACCTCTTCCGATCTGGGTTACTGAAGACAGGAAAGAAGAAAAATGCATTGGTTCGGCAGTAGAACTCAAAGCTGAAATTGAAAAGTCAGTAGCGGCAGGATTCATGAAAAAGAATCCCCTTGAAAAATATGTTGAGGGAGACAATTCCTCTGAGAATTATGAGAAGTTTGATCTTCACAGGCCTTTTGTTGATGAGATAATACTCGTGAGTCCTTCAGGCAAAAAGATGTTACGCGAACCTGATCTGATAGATGTCTGGTTCGATTCGGGAGCTATGCCTTATGCACAGGCACATTATCCTTTTGAGAACAAGGGCAATTTCTGTGATATGTTCCCGGCAGATTTTATTGCCGAGGGAGTCGACCAGACAAGAGGATGGTTTTTTACTCTGCATGCAATCGCTACAATGATCTCTGATTCAGTAGCTTTCAGGAATATTATCTCTAATGGACTTGTTCTCGATAAGAACGGGAACAAGATGTCGAAACGGCTTGGCAACGCTGTTGATCCTTTTGAGACTATTGAAGAGTATGGTTCTGACCCGTTGCGCTGGTATCTTCTTACAAATGCCCAGCCCTGGGATAACCTGAAATTTGATGCTGCCGGTATTGACGAAGTAAAAAGAAAATTCTTCGGAACACTTTATAATACATATTCATTCTTTGCCCTTTACGCAAATATCGATAATTTCAGATTTTCAGAGAGGGATATCCTTGTGAATATGCGGCCTGAAATAGACCGTTGGATAATATCTCTTCTGAATTCACTTGTTAAGGAGGTTGGGAAATGTTATGATGATTATGACCTCACACGTGCTGGCAGGGCTATCCAGGAGTTTGTAACTGAGAACCTTAGCAACTGGTATGTTCGTCTGAACAGAAAACGCTACTGGGGTGGCGATTATGATAATGATAAGCTTTCAGCTTACCAGACACTTTTCCAGTGTCTTGAAACTGTTAGCAGGCTGGCAGCTCCGATTGCACCATTCTATATGGATCAGCTGTTCAGGGATCTGAATATTACTACAGGCAGGCATAATGAAGATTCTGTTCATCTGGCTGTTTTCCCTGAGCATGATCAGGGTCTGATCGACAAGGATCTTGAAGAAAGAATGGATATAGCCCAGAAGATATCATCCATGATCCTGGGACTAAGAAGAAAGGTCAGCATAAAGGTACGTCAGCCGCTTGCCAAGATAATGATCCCTCTTCCTGATAAACACTTCAGGGCCAAGTTTGAAGCTGTAAAAGATCTTGTTCTTGCAGAGGTCAATGTGAAGGAAGTTGAATATATCGATGACACCTCATCAATACTTGTCAAAAAGATAAAGGCCAACTTCAAGACACTTGGTCCGCGCTTTGGGAAGCTGATGAAGGAACTGGGTAATATTATCGCTGCACTTTCGCAGAAGGATATTGCATCATTTGAGGCGAACGGTAAATATTCAATGAAAATAGGCGACCAGCAAGTTGATCTTACTTTAGACGATGTGGAGATCATCTCGGAGGATATACCAGGCTGGCAGGTGGCAAATGACGGAAAAATGACTGTTGCACTGGATATTACAGTCACTGACGATCTTCGTAATGAAGGCATTGCCCGTGAATTTGTAAACAGGATACAGAATATCAGGAAAGAGAGCGGGTTTGATGTGACTGATAAGATAACAGTTCTTATAGAAGATCATGATCTGGTGCGGGAGGCGATAAAACGGCATGCAGCCTATATTGGCACACAAACGCTGGCAACGAAGGTTGCTGTTGTTAATAATTTCACAAACGGGAATGTAATGGAGGTGGAGATTAATGAAATGGCAATTAGGATCTCGATCACACGGAATATCTGACCCGAATGGGGGAGTGGGAGAACAGGGGAGATGGAGATCTGTTATTTGAAACTCCACTTTTCAGGGTGTTGTATCATAGTAACAATCATTCCTAAAATTTTATCATAAGCTTGATAGACTTTGTAATATAAATCTTTCGGTAAATATCCACACTCAAGTGAATAATCCAGCCAAACCTGTGTTTCAGCTGCCTCGGCTTCTGAATCTGAAAGTTTAGCAGTAAATGCTTTCCCATACCTTCTTTTTCTGAATGCCTCAGCAATATTTGATGAAACTGATCGGGAACTTCTTCTGATTTGTGAAGTCAAAGAATAAGCTTCGTCTTTTGGGAATGATTTTGTAAGAAAGAATATTTCCATGGATGATTTGAAAGCCATTTGAAACACAATAAGCTCCTTGTGAGATTTGATAAGGTTCATAATGTTATATTTTAAGCAGCGATACTCTCAAATATACTAAAATTTCCAACATCTCCCACTCCCTCTTCTCCCCTTCCCACTTCAAGTTTCTATAAAAAAACCGTTCCATTTTTGGAACGGTTTTTTATTGATTTCTTCCGTTACGCCTTTTCGCCATTAAGCCTTTACGCCTTTACGCCTTGAAGCCTTAATGCCGTTATTTCTGTTTCATCTTCGCATCGATGCACAGCGTGGCGTGAGGTACTGCCCGTAGTCTCTCTTTTGATATAAGCTTTCCTGTTTCGCGGCAAATTCCGTAGGTTTTATTTTCGATCCTTATAAGGGCAGCCTGAAGATGCTGAATGAATTTCAGCTGTCTTTGTGCAAGCCTTCCTGCCTCCTCTTTAGACAGAGTAGTAGCTCCTTCTTCCAGAACTTTGAAAGTGGGGGAGGTATCCATTGTATCGTTACTCTCTTCGTGAGTTATACTGGATTTAAGAATTTCATAATCTCTTTTGGCTTTGTCCAGCTTCGCCAGGATAATCTGCCTGAATTCCTCTAGCTCCTCATCTGCATATCTTGTCTTCTCAGCCATGGCTGTATGTTTTTGTTTATGGCGCAAAGGTATTGTTTTTTAAGAAATAAAAAAACTACGATTAAATTGTTCATTTCTTTTGCCCCTCCAAAAGAACCGAGTTCCAATTTATTGGAACGAGCTCGACGAAGTCAAAGTAACAAAAGAAACTTCAAGGCTGAAGATAATTTTGTCATTTTCGGCGCCCTTTCTTTGTTTCTTTCTTTGGACAAACAAAGAAAGAAAAGAAAATAACATTGATTTTTGTGGAGCAAAAAATGAACTATATTTGTCTCCGCTTAAAATTCTGCATTTAAATGGAACCTAAGAAAAACGGTAATATCATAACCACAACACAAATTAAAAAACAGATTGAACCCAAATGGTATGCCATTTATACCAATCCCCGGGCTGAGAAACAGGTGAGGGACAGGTTGCTGGAAGCAGGAGTGGAGGTTTTTTTACCGTTGCAGAAGACATACAGGATATGGAGCGACAGGAAAAAGCTGGTAGAGGTACCTTTGCTATCATCGTATGTCTTTGTTAAAGTGATCCCTAAAGATTTTCCTAAAGTTTACCAGTCATACGGCGTTGTAAGGTTTATTACATTTGAGGGACAACCTGCCTCAATACCACAGAACCAGATAGACAATCTTCGGCTCCTTATAAACAGTGAAGCAGAAATTGAAATATCATCCGAGAAATTTGAAAAGGGAGATAATGTTGAAGTTATCCGCGGTTCCCTTATCGGACTAACCGGCGAACTTGTAAACAAAGGCCCGCACAGCAGGGTTGTAGTACGCATTGACCGCCTCGATCAGAATCTGGTTGTTAATATTCCGATGACGTTCCTACGGAGACTCTAAATAGTCATGCAGGTCGTGCAGGTCGTGCAGGTCGTGCAAGTCATGCAAGTCAAAGAAATTTTGTAATTTTAGTTGTGGAATTTTTTTGTCTCATCTTTTAAAACGTGCTACTATGACAACTATTAAGAATTTTGAAGAACTTGAAATCTGGAAAATGTCCAGAGAATTAGTAAACCTTATTTATTCTGATTTCAGGAAATGCCACGATTTTGGATTCAGGGATCAGATCACCCGAGCAGGAATTTCGATAATGAATAATATTAGTGAAGGTTTCTGTCGTGGCGGTGATACGGAATTCAAACAATTCCTTAAAATCTCAAAAGGTTCAACTGGAGAGGTTAAAAATATGTATTATATAGCCGAAGATCAAGGCTATGTTGTTAAGGAAACAGCTGTAGACAGAAGAAACAAGACTCAACGCTTAATAAATAGTGAAGGTAATTTTATAAAATATCTAAAGTCATCAAAATAATGGACCTGCACGACTTGCATGACCTGCATGACTTGCACGACAATTAATTAGAGGTACTTCAGGTACTGACTGTAAGTCCCAGCCAGCCCTTCTTCCAGACTGATCTTATGTCTATAACCTAACCCTTTCAGAGCACTTGTGTCTGTTGCCTTCCGCATTGTGCCATCAGGTTTTGAAGAATCGAAAACAACGTCCCCTGAAAAGCCTGTCAGCCCTTTTACCTTATTAGCAAGATCCATTATTGAGATCTCCTCGCCAGTACCAATATTAAGGAAATGAGGCGGATGATATTCCGGATCGGACTTACCAGATTTGTGAATATTAACTATATCCTTTACATCGGTGTTTTCCATTATGAATATACAGGCCTCAGCCATATCCTTTGAATTCATGAATTCCCTGAGAGGAGTTCCTGTTCCCCATATAGTTACCGAAACTTGGGTTTTTCCTGAATGCCCTTTTCCGGAAAGTATTATACCATATTTGTCCAGTATTCTGATTATGCTTTCCTGATCAGAGCTGCCGTTTATTTTTTCAACCGGGTATCTGTTAAGGTCCTTCCTGATTGACTCAATATCATTATTTTCAAGACATTTACCCAGATGGAATTTTCTGAGCAGGGCAGGCAGGACATGTGATGCCTCCAGATTATAGTTATCACCATGACCATAGAGGTTAGTAGGCATAACAGCAATAAAATTAGTATTATACTGGATATTGAATGATTCGCACATCTTCAGACCGGCAATTTTTGCAACTGCATAAGGTTCATTCGTAAACTCCAGCTGGGAGGTAAGAAGATAATCTTCTTTCATTGGCTGGGGGGCATTCTTCGGATAAATGCAGGTGGATCCTAGGAAAAGCAGCTTTTTTACCCCATGTTTCCAGGCTGAATAGATCATATTGCTCTGGATCATAAGGTTGACATAAATAAAATCAGCCCTTAAAGTATTGTTGGCAACAATGCCTCCAACCTTTGCAGCAGCTATAAGTACATACTCAGGTTTCTGTTCAGCAAAAAAAGAATCAACAGCCCTCTGATCAGTAAGATCGAGTTCTTCCATGGTTCTTAAAAGCAGATTGCTGTAACCTTTATCCCTTAAGGTGTTTGTAAGTGCTGATCCAACTAGTCCGGTGTGGCCGGCGACGTATATTTTGGAGTATGTCTTCATTTTAAGAATTTTTTACCCCCTTTCTTATTTCCCCCAAGGGGGAAATGATTTCTCCTTCCCCCCTGGGGGAAGGTCGGGAAGGGGGTCAATGATTGAATTGAAATTGAATTAAGACATAAAACAGATATTAATAATTCTTATTCAAAATAATTAAACGTCCTGAATCCGCCGTTCTTTAGATGTGTTTCTTTCTTCATCAGATGAATATCAGAAGTGATCATATCCTCAATTAAACCCTTCAGATCATATTTCGGGATCCAGCCGAGCTTTGTCCTGGCTTTGGTGGCGTCGCCAATAAGAAGATCCACCTCGGTAGGTCTGTAATAATTTCTGTCGACTCTTACCATTACAGGATCATTTTTCATCCTTGTTTTAATTGCCTCAATGTACTCCTTTCCGATCTTATCATTAAAAAGAGCTTCATCGATATTCACTATGCTGCCGGTTTCATCTTCCTTTTCTCCCGAGAACAGGATCTCCATCCCCGCAGCAGCGAAAGTTTTTTGAATAAACTCGCGGATCGAAGTGGTAACACCTGTTGCGATAACATAGTCATCCGGAGCATCCTGCTGAAGGATAAGATACATTGCCTTGATATAGTCCTTTGCATGTCCCCAGTCGCGGCGGGATGATATGTTGCCCATGTACAGGCAATCCTGCATTCCAAGTGCGATCCTTGACATCGCCCTTGATATCTTCCTGGTTACAAATGTCTCGCCCCTTATAGGTGATTCGTGGTTGAAAAGTATACCGTTGCTTGCATGCATGCCGTAGGCTTCCCTGTAATTAACGGTTATCCAGTAGGCATAGAGTTTTGCAACACCGTATGGGCTTCTTGGATAAAATGGAGTCTTCTCCGTTTGCGGGACCTCCTGAACAAGGCCGTAAAGTTCACTTGTCGATGCCTGATAAATTCGGGTTTTCGCAGCAAGTCCGAGAAGCCTTACTGCCTCAAGGATCCTTAGTGTACCTATCCCATCGGCGTTGGCAGTATATTCAGGTGTATCAAAGCTCACTTTCACATGGCTCATGGCGGCAAGGTTATAGATCTCATCGGGCTGGCACTCCTGGATGACCTTGGTCACATTCATCGAATCGGTCAGGTCGCCGTAATGAAGTATGAAATCCCGTTTGTCAACATGAGGATCCTGGTAAAGATGATCAACCCTTTCGGTGTTAAACAGAGAACTGCGCCGCTTTATCCCGTGTACCACATAGCCCTTTTTAAGGAGGTACTCAGCTAGATAAGCTCCATCCTGTCCCGTAACACCTGTAATCAATGCTGTTTTTGACATAACTTCTATTTTATTAAATCAACCCACCCCCAGCCCCTCCAGGGAGGGGAGCCTCGATATTACAGCCACAAATCCTTCACCCTGATCTTAATCCTGAATGCATTCGGTATCTCTTCTTCACTTATCATTATCAGATACCCTCCGCCACCTGCACCTGAAAGCTTCCATGCTCTTGCCTTTCCCTTATACTGGCTGATGATCCTTTCAATCTCCTGATTCATCATCTTCGGGAACATCCTGACCTGGGAATGAAATGAATTAAGGAATCCTTCTGTGAATTTCTCGTAATCCATTGATGTCAGTCCATCCCATGCCAGATCGGCCGCCTCAGTAAGCTTTCTCACGTTTTCTGTGCTTATATGAGTATCGCTTAAAACATTGTAGCCATCAGGACGGGGCCATAATGTCAGCATATACAACCTCTCCTCCAGCCACTTTATTGTTTGCAGATCGGATATTGTTTCAAATTTCGAAGGCCAGTACTTGCCCTTGTCATAAAAGAACCTGTTTATTCCCGGCATTGTGATCCCGATTGAATCCTGCGATCCGCTCACTTCCAGGGTTCCCGGATCGTTATCATACCTGAAGAGAGTTTTAGCAAGCTTTTCCGGCTTTTCAAGCGGTAGATGATCGTTCCAGAGTTCTATAGCCTTTTTCCGGGTTGAGGTAGCCATGCCCGACCGTTCATTGAACTCTATTGTTGGTTCAAGTGATGCAGTTATTGCAGCTCCTGGATAATATTTTGAAACGTAAGGCTGATCTATCCAGGTACCAGCCAGGTCAATCCGGTATGGCATCGGCTTGACTGAACGGAGTGCAGTCGTTGATCTTGCCGGAAGGTTAGCATGAGGGATCCTTTTAAGGACTTTATATTCTATACCGAGATCTTTGCAGAGCTTCTCTTTTTCAGGAGAGTGGCCGTCCTCATTAACAATAAAAACATCAGGGTTAAGATTCTTCATATCCCAAACAAAATCCATTAGTCCGCTGCCTTTATTTATAAATGCTTTATGAACACATGACAATGCGTTGAGGATATAGACTCTTTCATCTTCGGAATTTATAGTCTCCCTTCCTTTAAGGTCCCTTATTGTTTTGTCGGATCCCAGTCCGATATACAGATCGCCGTATTCAGATGCTTCCTGAAGAAATGCGATATGTCCGGAATGCAGCATATCGAAGCAGCCTGAAACGAAAACTTTCTTATTACTCTTGCCCATGGCAGATTGATTGATTGTTGGATAAAACAAATATAATTGTTTTTACCAAAATTCCCCCTTTGAAGGCCTGCCCTGACCGAATCGAAGATCCTGACCGCAGCGTCAGGAGCGTCAGGGTGGGTGGGTGGATGTATTCTTCAGATCCCCTCACTGGGGGGTCGATCGTTAAGAAAAGTCCACCGGACTTTTTTTTACACTCGGCCAGCTGAAGCAAGACACGGTTGTAATCCGTGCCTCTTCAAGACATCAGGGCTAAAGCCCAGGTAGAGTGATGTACCTGACTAACTACGGCTTAAAAGCCGTAGTTAGAGGATTCCAAACTTTTAGAATTGTCAAGTTGCAGATTATGCTTCTGGTAACTAAGTTCCACTATGGAAAAAAACTTGGAGTCTTTTAACCACGGTCTTAAGGCCGTGGTTAAAAGAATGCTCTTCACTTATGGACTTTAGTCCTTAGATTTAGCTTACTTTAGGAATTGGAAACATTCAAAAATATTGCAAGATGAAAGACTATCTGAAAACTTCCTCCTATTCCTCTTTTAAAAGATATTGTAAAGTCCTTAAACTTCAGGATAATAAAGAACTGATTGAAAAATATAAGGAAGTTCATAAGCCGGGAAAAGTATGGCCCGAGATCACAAAAGACATCAGGGAAGTTGGCATCCTCGACATGGAGATCTACATCCATCAGAACAATGTCTTTATGATAATGGACACATTTCCTGATTTTGACCACGACAAGGCAATGAAGGAGCTTGCTCAAAAACCCAGGCAGAAGGAGTGGGAGGAATACGTCTCTCAATTTCAGCAGGCAGGGGAGAAATCCGCAACGCCGGAGAAGTGGGAGATAACTGAACGGATATTTGAACTTGACAAGATATAATGTCTTACAGTCTTGCAGTCTGCAGTCTTGCGTCATTTTTTACCCACGACCGCATGACCGCATGACCGCATGACAATTTTAGCCACTCCTCGCATGCCTGAACATTATATTCCACATCGACTTCCAGAAGTACCTGAAATCAGTTAGGAAAGGGTGTTTTTCGTAAGAATCGAGGTAACGGTTTTCGGATTTTTGGATCTCATCAAGATCCGAAGGCATATCTGCATAGAAGGGAGGGATCAGCCCGGGTTTATATTTTATTCTTCTCTCCCGAAGCTCCTTGTTGTATAACTCATAATAATGTTTGCTCAGAGGCCTTACACCAACAAACTTCATATTTCCCTTGAAGAAATTAATCAGCATCGGAAGCTCATCCAGCCATATCTTTCTGCTGACAGCTCCCCATGAGGTTATCCGGAAATCATCCCTGAATTTGCCTCCGTCCTGAAGGTCATGCTGTTTATAGACATAGTCCTGGACAAACTCCGAGTAAGGGTGCATTGTCCTTAGCTTATAGACTTTTATTGTGTCGCCGTATTTGCCAATTCTCGGTAGGGCGATAAGCGGACCATAGTTAATTCCGTTCATCGGGATAGGATTTCCGATCTTGATTGCTTCAATACAAAGATTGTCACCAATAAATGATTCCTGGTTTATCATGAATCCGGCCCGTGAAAGCCTGCCGAGCGCTTCTGCCCGTGAATAGACCTTGTTCAGATCGTGTGTAAGCATTATATAAAGGCCTCTGGTCCATTTAAGCTTGGGCAATACCCTTTTAACGATAAAATCAAAGGAATAAAAAACATAGTTTATTACAGGCGGAAACTTCTTCAGAAGTCTTGCTTTCCTCTGATCTTTGGTTTCAACGCAGCTGAAGAAATAACCTTCATTATCAAGCTTGGTATTTACTGCATCAAGAAAGTCATTAAGCTTGATTATATCGTTAATCCTGTGAAGGTTAATTATATAATCATATTTCTCTTCGGGGAGATTTGAGATATTGAATACTGTTGTTGTTGATAGGACGGCAGTGCGGGCATTCAGCCCGGCACCGGCCATTTTAATTATAGCCCGGGCTGTTTCAGGTCCGCTCTCCTTTTCTATTGCCAGCAATACCCTGGGATTGATCACTTCCGGGACTGTCTTTTTTTTCCCGTTGCTGTCCACTTTTGCCACAAGCTCATGTTCGCTCTTCTTTTTTAATGCCTTATAATCGGCATAATTCTCATAATCCTGGATATGAGCTTTTTTATAGGCTATATAAACTGTTCCTATAACTAATTCAAAAAAAGTAGCCACTATTACAGTTCCCAGCACTACGGTCCTTGAATATTCGACTTCTCTGACTATGTACATCAAAAGGGTTGTTATGGATAAGGCAATAATGTTGCTTATTATAACATGGTTGAACATTGTCGAATAATTTATGATCCTGCCGCTATGCATTTTGCCGTTAAGCAATGAAACCGCAAGCCATATCAGTACCAGACCGCCGAAGAAAAGAGCATGGGAAGGAATATAACCTTTCAGACCGGAGGGTTTTGTCGAAATTACGATAAGGAATGATATTGCAAGGACAACAATATCAATAAACAAAGTAATTGCTCTGAAACGACGGATCTCCATTAGCTTTCGAAAATACTGATTACGAAGTTAACGTGAAAAAATGAAAGTTGTGCCAAATTATCCACGGTAGAGGGTAAATATTATTAACAAAAACCAATGGTATGCGGTACGGGGTACGAGGTACGGGGAAATCCAACTCGCAACTTT
This sequence comes from uncultured Bacteroidales bacterium, assembly GCA_963701745.1. Classification (GTDB taxonomy): domain Bacteria; phylum Bacteroidota; class Bacteroidia; order Bacteroidales; family VadinHA17; genus LD21. The sequence goes on from CAVPBE010000003.1 coordinate 535,252, forward strand.
GAAAGGCTTTACCCCCAACCCTCCCGATAGATCGGGACCGGCTCTAAAGAGGGCCTAAAATCTTTGTCAGCAAAAAAATGTCAAAGCCGGGCCGGTTTTAAGTTCCCCTCCCTGGATAGCTTGCCACACTCTGTTTGAGGTTAGGGATTTCTTCCACGCACCTCGTACCCCGCACCCCGGACCATTTATTTTAGAATCCGAAAGTTATTCCAAGGTTCAGAGTATTCTTTTTCCCGTAAAAGTAATCAGGTGTCCACCTGTTGTCACCTGTTATATTACTATTAGTAAAATGCAGCCATAAGTAAAGATCATTTATTATTTGGTATGATGCCTTCAATCCATATACGGTGCTTCGCCATTCGACTGAAGCCAGTGGAGGATTACCAACACGGTCAGTACCAAGTTCGGTATAATCCGGACCACGGATTGCATCGGTGAAATACATTCCAATGTTAAGGGTTCGGGCAGGTTTGTAATCAAGGGCCACATACCATTCCCTTGAATTGTCTCTTAAATAATGTCCCAGGTTATAATTCTGCGTTTCAAAAGTAGTTGTAGGAACATAATGCTGAAAGGTTAGAGGATATGTATAAGTAAATTCAGTTGTGAACGAAACATTCTGAAACGGGAGATTACTTAGTCTGAATCCGGTCTTCCAGCTGAAAAAGTTCCATTCATCATCCCTTGTAAACCTTGCAACCGAAAGTTCATCGATAAACAGAGTAACATACATATGAAGGTTTTTTATGTTCCGGGAGCTGATGTCTATAAACGTCTGTGAATTCATATTATCGATTCCGGAAGTGTAGGAGTGATCCACCGACTTATAGAAAAACAGGGGGAACATGTAAACCGGATTAAAATGTTTGTCAGTATAAACAATGCTGTTGCCGGCGGAAATATTCAGATTCCTGATGGGAGTGAATGTGAACATGTTTGCTGCAATATATTTCTTATGATAAACCTCCCTGTAGTCAGTCCCGTAGCTGTTTGTGACCCAGTAAGAACGTGAGCTGTCGACAACCATTGAATTGAGCCACCCGTGGAAATAGTTGAATTCGAACCATCTTGCAGGTTTCAGGTTAAGTCTGAACTGGAAAAATGTCGGATTATTTCCTCCGAAAATATTCGCACCGTTATAGTTGTTTCCCCATTGGTGCCGGTCCTTTACAAATCCGGCATTTCCCCATTTCCACGACCAGGTTATCCCTCCCTGCATCTCACTCCAGTCGGTACTTCCCTTAATATGGCCACCTTCTCTTTTTGTAAGATATTGTGGAAGTCCCAGAAAAGGTTTTTCATGGTTATCGCGAAGCGAAGCATAGAATCCCCAGTTCTGCACATAACCCCTTGCTTCTCCGAAATTCCTTCCGTAATAAGCTTTACCTGATGAGTTTGTGAATATCTCGCCTCCCAGGATTGGGTTCACAGTAAGTGAAAAGAGCGAATCCTTATAGTAAAAAAGATCCCTTCTCAAATATATTGTTTTTCCATTACTGATGCTATCTTCTGAGTCTTCAGGCCTTAACGCCTTCACGCCTTTGAGCCGTATTTTCATGCCTTTATGCCATAAGAATGTCGTGCGGTCGTGCGATCTTGCAGTCTTGCTGTCGTGTTCGTCAATTATCACCTCTTTCCCGAAATCCATAAGGTAGAAATCAAGTTCCTTCAGTTGCCTGGGGTTGAGCTGATCTCTTTTTTCATCAGCTTCAGTTAACCGGTTGGCAATAAATAATCTTGAATATGGTTTGACTGCGGAATTGATTTCAATTATCTGCATTCCTGCCAGCTCATCCAGGAATTCATAAATACCGGTGTTGCTTACCGGATGTGGCACCTCCTGGGAATGGAGTGGAGCCTGATTTATTATGCTCAGAGATATTGTTATCAGGATTAAAACCTTTCTCTTCAGTAGTTCCATTTGTAAACAAATCTAGGCAAATATAAAGATAATAGCGACTTATTTTTTACCACGGAGTGACACAGAGTTAAACACGAAGTTTCACGGAGTTCTATCTTGCCTTCGAGCCGTCATGCCTTCGAGCCGTCATGCCTATAATGCCGTTTGACTTGATGACTCTTCATATATTCCTTAAAATACTATCTTTAGCTTCAAAATATTGATCAGCACATGGCTTTCTACAAATTTACTGCAAGATTATCTCTACTATCATTTAGTTTTCTTAAGAAACTTACAGCTTTCCTGGATGCAGCATCTTCCGGATTCTGGCTGGGAGTTATGAGCCAGAGAAGCCTTGATTTTTCTGACGAGCTTTATTATAAAAGTACTAAACAATATACTGATGACAAATACAATGAGTCAGGATTATTTGACTGGGAAAAACCCGTAATTGAAAAGCATTTCTCAAATGCAAAAACCATTTTATTGATAGCGGCTGGCGGAGGAAGGGAAGCTCTGGCACTGAGCAAAATGGGTTTTGTTGTTGACGGCTATGAATGCAATCCGGCACTTATTGAATTTGCTAACCTATTACTTCAGAAGAACAATACAGATAATAGAATCAAGTATCTCTCAAGAAATTCTGTCCCCGTGGAATTAAAGAAATATGATGGTATTATTATTGGCTGGGGGGCCTATTCTCTTATACAGGGAAATAAAAACAGAATTGCTTTTCTTGAAGGTTTATCCCCTTTCCTGCACGATGAAACCCGTCTGATGATCTCCTTTTTGTGGACAGGGACGAGAAACAGGAGAGACAAAATAACTGGAAACATCTCTAACTTTTTCAGGACCTTTAGCAGGAAAGAGAGAACGGAAACAGGCGATAAACTGGAGCCGAATTTTATTCATTATTTCAATGAAGAAGAAATAAAAAGTGAAATAACTAAGGCTAAATTCAGAGTTGTGGATTATTCAAGTACCGATTATGGATGTGTGATAGCTGGTATTTAGACTCACGACACAGGACGAACGACACAAGGGAACGGGGCAAGCAGTTTGCGGCTTTTTCGGTTCCCAGTTCCTTAACCCCTTAAACCTTTAAACAAAAAAAGAGTGCCTTCCGACACTCTCTATTATAATAATGTTCTTTTTAATTTTGAACCGCATACCGCATACCGCGCCCCGTTTAGCTAAACGGCTTATCATCAAAAGGACTTGCGAAAGGAGTATCAGTACCTTTGCTGCCGCTGCCCATTGGCATTGGAGGCATAGGAGCTGATTGCATCATTAAGTTGATAGATCTATCCAAAAGTATTCTGGATATTTCGGGTCTTATATATTTCTTTTTAGGTGACATTATATTCTTTACAGACTTTAGTTCCAAAGATATAGTTCTAAAATGTGTTATGCAAAAATAGTCTTTTAATTTAAATTGTCAAATTTTGTTTAGACGCATGTAATTGGCATGTTTGAATTTTTCTTTCCCAATTTATCCTTAATCATCTTTAATATTAGCTATTTCACAATAACTCTCCCTGTGTATCTTAACTGTGAAGATGCCAGTTCAATGATAAACAGACCTGTTTTGCCAGTTATCGGAAGTTGAATCAGAGAAGATTTACTGAATGTAATATTATTTGAATGGAACAAGGGTCTTCCAGAGATATCAATAACTTTTACTGATCCCTTGCTGCCCTCCCATGCATCACTAATCAATTCGATATTAAGTAAGCCAGATGATTGATAAATATTGAAAGGTTTTTCAGAATTGATGCTGGTTTCAGGACCGGCTGAAATATTTCTGATAGTCAGGATAAATCGGTCTTTAACTGTTCCTTTAGGGGTTGAAAAGGAATACTTCGGAACATCATTCAGCCTTATGGTTTTATTCTGTACCCGGTCTTTTAGATAAAAAACATAATCATCAAGACCTTCCATCTGAATCTGGTTTATTGAATATGAACCACTTTCAGGGGCCTTGAAAGCAAGTGGGATATCAACAGCTGTTTCAGGGAAGGGTATTCCGTTAATAGCATATTCCTTGTCGGGTGAGAAAGAATAGAATTGCGGACGCGAACCTTCTGATAGCCACTTTCCGGCATCATATTTATTATCGTAACGCATTGAAGCCTCATTATTGAACCAGACAGCTGTTTCATCTGTGTAATTGGCATTCCCTAAGGTGAGCCTCAGAACAGGAAGAGATTCTTTGATTTCATTATTCACTGCATTGCCTTTGTAATAAGGGGTAGCATTATGTTCTTTTGCACTTGAAAAATCAATTCCGGCTCCTGTTGCAAGAGCCTGAACAAAAAATCCCTGAAGTGGCGGAATATGCCCGTTATAGGACCCGTAAGGAAGACCCGGACCTCCTGTGATATAATAATATTCAACATAATCTTTAATAAAATAAACACTGTGATCCATATTCCCGGTAAAGGTTACATTATCCCAGTTAATACCACAGGTAAGAGAATTCCCTACAAGATTCCATCCGAATTTGACATAATTAAGAGATTTAGTACCTAAAGAAGTTAATAATGAATTACCGGATAACGTTACAGTTATTGGCGTGGCGTAGTAATAAGAATACCCGTCCTTAACTACGAGATCTGTAAAATCAGTCGACCACTTAAAGCCCTCCGATTTATCGTTTAAAGAACCTGCATCATCATAGCGCATGAGGTTATCACCGTAAGAGCTTACAAAAGCTGAAGTTGACTGTTGTGAGGGTACGGCAAAATAGTGCCATCTGTACATTCCTGAACCCGTTCCCCCGGCTTCTCCTCCTGTCATATAGATCTCGGAGTTGACAGTTCCTGGGGAACCTGCATAGGTACCCAGCAGCAGCGAAAACATACCGGTTGGCATCAGATTTAAGATCCAGGGTTCCGTTATTTGTTAAAGTCCCCGTAACTGTAGCATTTCCCAACGGATTAATTGTAAGTGTTGCACCCGATTCGATAGCTAAATTATTGCATTCAGCAACCGGTGCGTTTGAAACTACCGGTTGATACATAGGTCCGGGAGGTATGATTACATTGGTTGTTGAAGTCGGAACTCCTCCAACCCAGTTTGAAGCGGTGTTCCAGTCAGAGCTTGTACCTCCAAGCCAGGTGCCCGCAGGCGGCTGATTATTAATGGTACCTGTTGCTGATTCAAAGAAAGTGGGCGTGTTGAAATAACCATATGTACCGCTTGGTTGACCAATCCCGCCAAGAGAAAGGGAGCTTGTCAAATGTATGAAAGTCCCAAGGTTTGCCTTAGAGCCGGTAGTGATTGAAAAACTATTAATAGTGTGGGCTATGTTTAAGGTTATGGCTCCACCGGAATTATCGAAAACTACGCTGTTGACTGTTGCAGGAAGACCATCACCTGAACTTTGTATGTTGGAACCATTGTAAATATAATTTGCTCCGGTATTAAAACTGCGCGTCCCGGATACTCTGATATTACCTCCGCTCGAACCTGTAAGGCTGGTAGTAATTCCCCACCTGTCGGTGATGCCAAGTGTTGCCCCTGATGACAAAGTAAATGAACCATTGCTGAGACTAATGTAGGAAGGATTCACTCCCGTTCCCATCTGCAGATAGGCTCCGTCGGCAACAGTGAAATCGATAGTGTTGGCATATGTGCCGCCAGATGTATAGACCTGCATCTGACCATTGCCATTAAAACTCAGAGAGCCTCTGCCCGATGATGATTCTGTAATGGACCCTCCTGTGAATGAAAAATTTCCGGCAACAATCATGGAGGCAACAGCGCTGCTGGTTGAACCGCTGTTAAGATCGAATATGCCTGCAGACTGGAAAAAATTACCCGATATTGTTAATGTATATGGGTTATTGCTGTCAGTTATTGAAAGCTTTCCTGATCCTGTACCTGAAAGAATGAAATCACCCTGCACCGTTGAATTGCTGTTCATCGCGGCAGTAACTGTCTGAGAACTGCAATTCCATGTAAAGTTGCCAAAGCTTTGGTTAAACCCTGAAGGAGAGGTACCGGTGATCCCTGTAATTATACAAGTCGAAGTTGTATTCCAGGTTGCGGTCGGGATAGTGCCGCCATCCATGGCGTGCCGGTATTCGGAACCGCTGTTAAAGGCTAATACACCTGTTGTAGCAACAGTGCCTTCATTATAGAGTGTTCCATCCACAATGCAATCAACAGCATCAGTGCCATCGGCAATTGTCCATGTTATGCCAGAGTTTACCGAAACCTGCGCACCGGCCTCAATCACAACCTGATCAGCTGTTAGGGCTACAGCTACATTAATAGTATGTCCATTCCGGATAGTGATTACCCCGCTTGAAGAGGAAGGTGGTGAAACAGCAGTGATCCATGAACTGCCAGTATATGTCTGCCAGTTATCTGCTGTTCCCCAGTCGCCTGATCCGTTGGAGCGGTAATCATCAGTTACTGCACTTTCAGCTCCTGTTAACTGGCTGCCTCTTGCAGGATTTGTTAGAAGGTAAAATTCAATTCCGGGAGGACCACTGAATTCATATACAGCAACATGATAGGTTGTATTTGCATCGAGATTGTATACGGTTGTATTATAACCTGAACCATTATATACCACATAGTTGCCGGTCCCGATCTGCGAACCGTCTCCGAAAAGATCGCTGGCTGTATAGGTTGTTCCATTAACCGGATCACTGTCAACGGCACTTCCTGATTTTACTAAAACTATACGGTTTGTCCCATTGCCTGATGTCCAGTTTATTGTAAATGAAGATGGCGTAACATCGCTGAAAGTAATATTTGAGGTCTGTACTGTCGGAGGAGGCGGTATTTCATAGTTAAGGCTTAATGCTGTCATCGACGCCAGAGCGGATGCGCTGAAAGTAGTCGCAGATACATCTGAAATATTCGAGTTTGGTATACTCCGGTTAGCTACACCATTTCTTATACTGGCACCATTCAATCCAAAATTATAAAAAGCCGTTAACTCACTGACCATCGTCCAGTCTGTTGCATAATAGATTGTGCGGAGTGTATTTTTTTGTGGATTATAACAATTTACTACTTCAACTGCCTGATTATAAGCATTTATTGTCAAAGCTGTTCCGAACTGGAAGTTTGTTACAGTACCTGTCCCGCTGCTGTATGTCTGGGTGTTTGTTAAAGGTGAAGACTGATTAACATAGTCAAACACACCTGCCCAGACATCAGTATTACACATAGTTGCCCCGCCTGCGCTTATTGTAAATGACAATGTTGAATTTGTAGCCCCATCGAGCCCGGCTTCATTCAGATAATACAATGCAGTATGTTGTCTTACAGAAGCTGTACCCATATCACCGTTTGCCAATGTCAATGCCTGGCCTCCGTAGGACATATTTACTGTCATCCCTCCAGCAGTCCATTTTGAAGCCGAGATTGCAACAATCAGAACGCGGTTTGAATTGCTTCCGGTCGGAACTGAATAAGTCACATTCACCTGACTTTGGGAAGTGCCATGGTAAACATTTGTCCAGTTCTGTATTGTGGCAACTTGTCCTGTAACTGTATACAATTGGAACACCATCATAACAATTGCAATGACTGTCGCCCTGACAGTCAATAATATCTTTTTCATAAATGGTTGTTTTTTATAATGATTATCTGAAAGGCTTCTGGCAGGAAAGACAATGCCAGGATTTTTACCAGAAATGAATGAGTGCATTTGTCTCATCTTATATAGTTTAACGGTAAAAATGACGTTGATTATGTTGCCATTGTAAGAAACTTTCTTTACAAATATAAAACTAATGTTCGATAAAGCTGTAAATTCAGGAGGAAATTTAGGTTATCATGGAAGCTTTAAAGAAAGACTTAGAGACTTATTGACGAAGAGACAAAAGCAATGCTAGCTCGCCATCCCTTTGTCTATCAGTCCCTAAGTCTCTCAGTCGTTTTTAAACCTTTATGCCGTCAGACCTTCATACCTTCACGCCTTCATGCCGTCATGCCGTTTCTTTTAATACTTAAGTCCGAAGTAATCCATTACTTCGTAATAGTTATCAATATCAACACCAGCTTCGGCTAATCTTGATATAATGTCTTTTTCAGTTGAGACACCCTTGCCGGGCGTAACAGTATTATCTGTGATCAGCATAAACCTGTATTCTTCCACAGCGCCTGTCGGATCAAGCACTCCGCCTGTCTGAAATGCGTACAGAGTGATTGTATTGGGCGAATAAGTATGCACAATATATTGTCTGATAGTTCCATCAACATCTTCCCAGGTCAATGGCAGATGAAACCATTCTTCCATCATATAACAGTATCCCAGAACAGTTCCGTGTTTTATAATGTCGTCATTTACTGCACTGTTTGTAATTGCAGTAATATTAGCAGGGCGACCAAGGTATTCTCCCTCGATCCAGGTTATGGCAGAGCCAAGCAAACTAATAGTTTTTACATTGGCATTTCCATTTTGCCCGTTTTGTCCGTTTTGCCCTGCAGGACCGGTAGCTCCAGTAGCTCCTGTAGCACCAGTAGCACCTGTGGCACCTGCCGGACCTTTAGGACCTTCAGGACCCTCACAGGAAAAAAGCCCCGCAAAAACAATCAAGAATACAAGATTTCTTAGTTTAACAACAGTCTTTTTCACAGCTTAAGAGTTTTAGTTAATTATTATTTAATAAATAAATGTTAGTGTCTTTGATATTATTTTCGCTTTAAGTTTGCCGCAAATTTCTTCAAAGTTACATTAAAAAAGCCAATGTCAATTTTTTTAACAAACCAGTAAATCAATAAGATTATTAATATAAACGGTTCTTATTAAATTAATATTTCATGGACTTACATTTTAATTATCTTATATTGCCGCCTTCAGGCCTTAGAACCTTCACGCCTTCATGCCTTTCCACAGAAGAGCCATAAAATCTTCCCGACTCTTGGCGGATAAAGAAAAATTGCTTTTAATGCACCACATTTATAACGTGTCTTCATCCATTTCAGGGTAGGGAAAATATCACCAATAACAAACCTCCATCTGAGCTTTGGCGGTATTGAAAGAACACCTGCTTTGTATGACGTTTTAAGATACTCTGGTTTGACATTTTGCGAAGGAATTAATATATGTTGATCGGAAAAACTGATTGCACTTTCTCTACCAAGAAGTATTATATCCGCATATGACCTTAACTGCTGATCGCCTCCCAGTGCATGCTTCTCAAAATGGTTAATAAGATGCCTCATCTGCTCCTCTTTTGATAGAATCAATGCTTTTGTTTCTCCGACAAGAATTTCTTCTGTTTCGTCTATTGGATTATAGAAATTTCTGCCATTTAACTTTTTGGGGTCGTATAGTCTGTGATGGATCTCAATTGCATATCCGTTTTTACTGAGCTGAGGCAGGTGTTCGCCAATATTCACAATAATTCTTTTAAACAATGGCGATTTAATCATGCCTTGAGAAAATCCTTCCTTTTTTAAAAGATACCATGTTTTAAGGGCATCTTCATGTTTTACGAGAATATCGGTATCGGTCATCTGTCTCAATCCTTTGGCTCCGTATAAAGTATGTTCCAAAGCCATTCCCTTTAGCAGAACATGTTTTATCCCTGCGTCTGTAAGTATTGTGTTAACCTCTTTCCAGCATTCTGTCAGCCAGGTATTGCGTATCAAACTTTGCATACGGCCATTGTCCAGGGCATTCATCGCTTTTTCAGGGAGAAGCTTTTCAAGTCCTGCCTCCCTTATATTATAAGCAGCAAGAGCTATAATTCCATGTGCATTTATAAGTTCAACCAGATTATTCCAGTCCCGAACCTCCTCGAGAAGCTTTAATAATTGAGTTTTGTTTGATATTTCAAACGGATACCTGCATAAAAGCAACAGAAGCTCCTTCAGATGGTCAAAACTTATCTCTTTATCAGGCATGATTTCAAGTCGAAGATTAAATCAGGACTAAGGTAATGGATTTTGAGGTAATTCAAATATAAGAGTTGCTGGTTGCTTGATGCTGGTTGCTTGTTGTCAGGGAGTTTCGGCTTGCGGCTCGCGGTTCGCGGAAATCGGTCAAAACCTAAGTCCCTCAGTCCCTCAGTCTCTGTCCCACCGTTACGCCTTCACGCCTTCATGCCTTTAAGCCCTATTTTACATCGCCTGTAATACATCATACATAATACATTCTCCGTCTCTAAGTCCTTAAGTCTCTTCCTCCTCTTCAAGCCGTACCCCGCACCGTTCCAGGAAAGAATTACCGTTTTAAACCTCTTGGCGCTTTATGATATCCTTTCGTCATTCTGCCGCCGTAGTATTTGTTAGCACAGGAGTACGATGCCAATAACAAAATCATCAGTACCAGAACAAATATTTGTTTCTTTCTCATTTAACTGACCAACAGGAAAGAAGATGCAATGCTTTGAATCTATAACGGAAGCGTAGGGGCTTTATTACTTGTTCATAGATTAACGGCTTGCGGTTCGCGGCGCGCGGCGTGCGGTCAACAGGGTAGAAGGTTTTGGTCGTATAATTTTTGTCCTATTCTTCCGCGAACCGGATACCCCATGCGGCGTAGCGAGTTCTCTTACTCACTTCTTGCCCTGATCAACTTCGTCAGCATCGATGAAATTTTATCGCATTCATCTACCAGCACTTCAGCAATTGACTGCTCAACATATCCAATTTCTAGTGCGATAATTAATTGTGTCATTAATTCAGCTGACGATCCTTTTGCAATATAAAAATGTCTGACTGATAATTTGTCAGTTCCAAGTTCATCTCCTTCTGCTATATTGCTTGAAATACTTACTGCAGCTCTTTGGATCTGATCCCTGAATCCAAAATCTTTTTTAAATTGAGGGGTTTGGGTTAGCCGATAGATTTTTACAGCTAATTCCTTGGCAATTTGCCATACACGAAGATTTTTGAAATTTCCCATAATGCAGCGGATTAAAAGTTAATAAATTGTTTAGCACAAAGAGTAAAGTTACAAAATATTCAAATAAAGGGCTTGCGGCTAGTGGTTCGCGGTTTGCGGTCAATTTATTTCCGCATGCCTCATGCCGCACGCCACACGCCGCACTTCTTCCGCATGCCGCACGCCGCGCACCGCATGCCCTTTTCAATTCATCCGCACAAAATTTTTCAGGGAACGCTTGCGTTTTTCCCAATAACGAGTAATTTTGTTACTCATTAACCTTTCCTGATGCTCGACTCTCTTGTTACATCCCAAACCCGCATCAAGCTGCTGAAGAAATTTTTTCTTAACAGCAGCACAAAGGCTCACCTCCGTGGTCTGGAATCGGAATTCGGCGAATCATCAAATGCAATACGTGTTGAACTGAACCGCTTTGAGGGAGCAGGATTACTTCATTCATTGAGAGATGGAAACAAGAAGGTCTACCAGGCAAATTCAAAACATCCGCTCTTTAAGGATATTCACAGTATCATAATGAAAGAAACCGGGATTGACAGGGTGATCGAAAAGGTGATCCATCGTCTGGGTAATCTTCTTTGTGTGTACCTTACAGGCGATTTTGCAAGAGGAAAGGACAGCCAGGTTATTGAATTAATACTTGTAGGCGCCGACATCGACCGTGAATATCTTGCTCGTAAAATTGTGCAGGCTGAGGAGATGGTTGGACGGAAAGTGAGTTATATTGTCCTCGAACCGGAAGAAGCGAAGGAATACCTGGCATATTTAAAGCCGGCTGATCTCTTACCTCTATGGGACTGTGACGGCGTAACGGCATAACGGCATAAAGGTGTAACGGCAAGACTGCACGACTGCATGACTGCAAAACTGAATTTTGAGAGTTAGTCCGGATTGGATACCGGGACTGACGGGACGGAAGTATGATTTTTCTGGACGGCACCAGGTATCAGATAAAGATTGCTTCGTCCTCCTTCGTCTCCCGCGTACGCGGGATCGCAATGACGGTGTCATTTTGATAAATAGGGCTATAACCATAAAAACTAATAATAATATGATTATATTTGTGGTTATAACCATATAAACTTGTTTATTTGATAAAAAGAGATTATTATCTGAATCAGCTTTGCGATTACATTGATAAACCTTTTATCAAGGTCATCACAGGTATCAGGCGGTGCGGCAAGTCTGCCATCCTTCTGTTACTTCGCGATGAATTACTTAAGAAGGGAATTACAGAAAAGCAAATAATACATCTTAATTTTGAGAGCCTTGAGCTCTCGGATATTGACAAAGCTGAAATACTCTACAAATATGTAAAGGAAAAAATTACTGATAAGAAACGTTATTATTTACTCCTTGATGAGATACAGGAAGTTGAATCATGGGAGAAAGCTGTAAATTCATTTTTTGTTGATTTCAACGCAGATATTTACATTACTGGTTCCAACTCCCGCATGTTATCGTCTGAACTGGCAACCTACCTGACCGGCCGTTATGTGGAGATTATTCTTTATACACTCTCATTTGCTGAATATCTGCTGTTTCAGCAGGTTCGTACGGGTAAAGAATCTGAGAATATCAGGAATGATTTCTCTCTATTTTTACGCTCCGGCGGATTTCCGGTACTCCATGTATCAGATTATACTGAAGAGACTGCAGGCCGGGTAGTATACGACATCTACTCTTCAATTATTTTGCACGATGTGGTGCAGAGAAACAATATCCGTGACGTGGAGTTGCTGGAACGTGTTGTAAGGTTTGTATTTGATAATATCGGCAATAAGTTTTCAGCCGGGAATATAGCTGATTATTTCAAGAGCCAGCAGCGAAAGATCGATCTCAATACAGTATATAATTATCTAAATGCGCTTGAAGGAGCTTATATAATTTATCGTGTTCCCCGTTATGATATAAAGGGGAAAGAGATACTTAAAACTCTTGAGAAATACTTTGTCGGAGATCCCGCTCTAATCCATGCAGTAATGGGTTACAGGGACAGGATCATCTCCGGCCTGCTTGAGAATGTTGTTCTGCTTGAGCTTATGCGCAGGAGCTATAGAGTCTTTACAGGCAGCTCCGATGAGAAGGAGATAGACTTTATTGCGGAAAAAGGTGATAAAAAGATTTATGTTCAGGTTTCCTTCCGGATGGATAGCCAGTCAACAATTGATCGTGAATTTTCACCGCTGCTCGAAATACGTGACCATCATCCAAAGTATGTTGTCACACTTGATGAAATATGGCATGATAATATTGAAGGCATTCAACACATGCACATTGCTGATTTCTTGCTGATGAAAGAATATTAACGGCTTAATGGCGTAACGGTGTTATGGGTTGAAAGGGAGAATGGTTGAATGGTTGAAGGGTTGAAAAACCATTAAACCATTAAACCATTAAACCATTAAACTTTTAAACCTTTAAACTGCACAACCGCATCACTGCAAGAATGATTATGATAGTTAGTCCGGATTTGATACTGGGGCTGACCAGACGGAAGTATGTCTGAGATAAGACAAAAGATAAAAGGACAAAGACAAAAGTATTCTTAAGGATCCCCTCCTGGGAGGGGCTGGGGTGGGTTTTATAAGTCAGGAAAAATTTTAAAAGACAATAGTAAAGAATGCATATGGAAGAAAAGAAAAATGACCTTTGCGAGAGACTTTTTGAGTTTGCAGTCAGAGTTATTGAGTTTTTGAAGACGCTTCCTTATACTCCTGAAAACAAAACTATTAGAACTCAATTATCAAAAAGTGCATGCTCTTCAGGTGCAAACTACTCGCCCTGTCAAATTGCATCAACTTGCTAGAGAATTTCTATTTTACATATGTGCTGAGAAGCTCTGTTGATTTTAAGTTTTACACCGGATATACATCCAATTTGATGCAAAGATTTGAGGCGCATAATGCTGGCAAAGTGACTTCAACAAAAAACAGAAAGCCATTTGAATTAGTTTATTTCGAGGCTTGTCGGTCAAGAGAGGATGCAATCCACCGAGAAAAATATTTAAAAACATTTTATGGGAAGATGTTTTTAAAAAATCGCCTCAAATCTTATTTGACAGGGTAGAGAATCTCAGTCTGGATCCTCAAAGCCTGATTTTGCTAATAAAGTTAGAATCTCACTTCGTGAAATGAGAGAATCTAATTTTTGGCTTCGAATAGTTAAAAGAACTGTTCCTGAAGTCGATCCAAAAGAAATTGACTATCTGGTTATGGAATCAGCAGAACTAAAGAAAATTCTTGGTTCAATTGTCCAAAAATCAAGATAATCAGACAATTTCACTCTGTTTTAAACTTTTGTCTTTATACTTTTGTCTTTTATCTTTTCTTTAAACTTCTATCTTTTATCTTATTAAATATTTGATCAAAGTAAATAATTATTTACTTTTGAAAGATTTCTCAAATGAAATGTTCTGAATTATTAAGGCTTCTTTTAAAAAATGGCTGGGTAGTGATATCAACAAAAGGATCTCATCTGAAGTTGAGACACCCACAAAAGCCAGGTATTATTATTTTCCCCGATCATGGAGTCAAATGAAATGGGTAAAGGGATGGAAAGAAAGATACGCAAAGATGCAGGTTTAAAATAGAGATGCTATTATGGGGGCAAAAAAGAAAATAGTTGTTATTATTGAAAAAAGCGATACCGGATTCTCAGCGTATGCAGCGGATTTTCCTGTATATACAACGGCTGCTACAATAAATAAGTTGCTTGATAACGTACAGGAAGCATTCTCTCTTTACCTTGAAAATGAGAAATTTAATGTCTCGCAGATCACTTTTGAAATTGATCTTAAACAGTTTTTTCAGTATTATAAGGTGATAAACTCCAGGGCGCTTGCAGAGAAGATCGGGATGAATCCAACCCTTCTGTCACAATATATAAGAGGTCATAAAAAGCCTTCGGAAAAGCAAAGCAGGAGAATTCTATACGGGATAAATCGGATCGGACAAGAACTGGCAGAGATGAGCCTCATTTATGAGAAGAAAGAACAGATTCAGCCCCCAAAGTAGTGTTGGGTATTTATAAGATAAGACAAAAGATAAAAGGACAAAGACAAAAGTATTCTTAAGGATCCCCTCCTGGGAGGGGCTGGGGTGGGTTTTATAAGTCAGGAAAAATTTTAAAAGACAATAGTAAAGAATGCATATGGAAGAAAAGAAAAATGACCTTTGCGAGAGGCTTTTTGAGTTTGCAGTTCGAGTTATTGAGTTTTTGAAGACGCTTCCTTATACTCCAGAAAACAAAACTATTAGAACTCAATTATCAAAAAGTGCATGCTCTTCAGGTGCAAACTACTCGCCCTGTCAAATTGCATCAAATTGCTAGAGGATTTTTATTTTATATATGTGCTGAGAAGCTCTGTTGATTTTAAGTTTTACACCGGATATACATCCAATTTGATGCAAAGATTTGAGGCGCATAATGCTGGCAAAGTGACTTCAACAAAAAACAGAAAGCCATTTGAATTAGTTTATTTCGAGGCTTGTCGGTCAAGAGAGGATGCAATCCACCGAGAAAAATATTTAAAAACATTTTATGGGAAGATGTTTTTAAAAAATCGCCTCAAATCTTATTTGACAGGGTAGAGAATCTCAGTCTGGATCCTCAAAGCCTGATTTTGCTAATAAAGTTAGAATCTCACTTCGTGAAATGAGAGAATCGAATTTTTGGCTTCGAATAGTTAAAAGAACTGTTCCTGAAGTCGATCCAAAAGAAATTGACTATCTGGTTATGGAATCAGCAGAACTAAAGAAAATTCTTGGTTCAATTGTCCAAAAATCAAGATAATCAGACAATTTCTGCTCTGTTTTAAACTTTTGTCTTTTTACTTTTGTCTTTTATCTTAATTTACCTCAACTCTCCAACTTTAAAATAAACTTCGTATTTTTGCAAAAGATTATTTACTGTTATGAAGAAGATTAAATATGTGATATACAAAGAGGGAAAGTATTATGTTTCACAATGTTTAAATGTAGACATATCCAGCTTTGGGATCACAATTGACGAAGCTAGTGCAAATCTGAAAGAAGCATTGCAACTATATTTTGAGGACGATAAAAGCCATTGGGATTATCTGCCTATTTCAGAAGCTTTAATCGGGGAAACTCAGCTTAATTTGAGATGACAAAACTCCCTTCCTCCAGAAAGATAATTAATGCTCTTTTACAAAATGGTTTCACCCTTGTATCCCAACGAGGAAGTCATCAAAAATAGAGAAAAGGAGACAAAACTGTAATTGTCCCTGCACCACGAAAGGAAATTCCAATAGGCACTTTTCGTTCAATAATTCGACAGTCAGGATTAAACCCGGATCAGTTTAACTGAGAATTCGGAATCAAGACGATAGACAATCCACCTTTGCTAGAGCTTCTGTGGACAAAGAAAGGAAAAAGACAAAAATGAAATCCAGAAATCAGAAAAATAGTTTAGACCCATGTTTTCTTGGAACTTTTATCTTGTGACTTTTGTCTTTTATCTTAGCTGTTGCCCTTCCTGCAGCCCGGCTCCTTCGCTACCAGCCCTGCATCCTGGCTCTTCGCTAAAAACACCCACTGGGTGTTTTAAAAACGCTCAGCCCTCCACCGGGCAATTTTTAAACGCTTGGCCCCTTTTGTCTTTTATCTTGGATTTTGATTTTACTTTTGTCTTGTGACTTTTGTCTTTTATCTTAAAACACGACTAATGAAAACCCTAACCCCAATTATAACCCTAATCCTTCTTCTGGGAGTGAGTTGTACTTCCCAGCAAAAACTCTCCTATTTCAGCAATCCGAACTCATAAATTATTAAATACTACCCTGTTTTGCCCAATTAATAATTTAAAGGATACTAAGTTCTTAGAAAGCCAATCGCGATTTCCGAATGTCAAATATTGGTTCTTACGAAGAAAGATTAAAGAATTTTGATTGGTCCTTGGCCAGAAAAAGAGCTGGAATATCGGGACGGTGACATAATTAATATTGGATGGTACTGTTCCGACAGGATGTGTTTAAAAGGGAATGGCTATAAAATTGCACTTTATTTATGAAGATTTTGATGGTGTTGAAAAGAAATTTACTTTCAATGATCTTCGTCTGGCAAGCAATTCCATTGGGATATTCCTTAGCCAATCTTGGATTGAAGGATGAAGACAGGATTTGTCTTTTTATGGACCGGATACCTGAATTATATTTTTCATTTCTTGGGATACTTGAAAATTGGAGCAATTGTCCAGCCATTATTCTCTGCATTTGGAGATGAATCACTTTTTGTCAGACTTAGAGGATGCACAAACCCGCGCAATAATAACTCAAAGGAAAGTACTTACCTAAAATCAGAAAAATCCGGGAAAGGCTGCCTTATCTGGAGTTTATCATTATTGTTGATCATGTTAAAACAAAAAAACTGGAGGATAAGGAGATTGCTTTTAATCTTGAAGAGATCCCTTCTATCGAAAATATGAATATTTTCCCGACAAAAGCTGAATCACCATCTGTCTTGCATTATACATCCGGAACAACCGGACAACCTAAAGGAGTAAAACATGTTCATTATTCACTTATTTCACAATATCTGACAGCCAAATGGGTGCTTGATCTTCAGGAGGATGATATTTATTGGTGCACAGCTGATCCTGGTTGGGTAACAGGAACTTCTTATGGAATCATCGGCCCATGGAGTCTGGGTATAACTCAATGTGTTCTTGATGCAGGCTTTTCAGCGCAAACATGGTATAAATTCATTGAAAAATACAAGGTTTCCATGTGGTATTCTTCACCAACTGCAATCAGATCATTGATGAAAGCAGGAGATGAAATTGTTAAAACTTTTGATCTTTCATGTTTACGTCATCTCGCCAGTGTAGGAGAACCTTTAAACTCTGAAGCGGTTATCTGGTCTGAGAGAGTTTTTGGAAAACCATTCCATGATACATACTGGCAAACTGAAACAGGATCAATAATGATCACAAATTTCCCTGGAATGAAAGTAAAACCCGGATCGATGGGTAAACCATTTCCTGGGATAACCGCGAAAGTATTTATCCAGGAAACATTATGAACCAATTAAAGAAACCGGGAAAATCGGACTCATTGCTTTTAAGCCTGGATGGCCTGCAATGATGAGGTCCTATTGGAACAATGAAGAAAAGTATCAGAAAGAAATTTGTTAACGGATGGTATCTTATCGGGTGACAGGGCAAGGATTGATAATGAAGGATATTATTGGTTTATTGGCAGGGACGATGATGTTATAAATACAGGTGGTCATCTGGTTAGTCCTTTTGAGGTCGAATCTGCCCTTCTTGGAACATCCCGCAGTTGGTGAATCAGCAGTAGTAGCAAAACCTGATGAAGTAAAAATGGAGGTTGTAAAAGCATTTATCACTTTGAAACCCGGATTCACTCCCAGATCCGGATTTGGAACTTGAAATAATGAATTTCATCAGGAAAAAATTATCATCACTGGCAATGCCACAGGAAATAGAGTTCATGGATAAACTTCCAAAAACGAGAAGCGGAAAAATAATGCGGAGACTTCTTCATGCAAAAGAATGGGGTGAGGAGATAGGTGATATTTCCACTCTTGAAAATGATTAATTAACTCGTTACTGGTTACTAGTTGTTCCTGGTTCCTGGTTCCTCGTTTCTCGTTATTCTAGATAACTTATTAATTGCCAATTACCAATCACCAATCACTATAAACTTGCTCCTGGCACCCAATACCCTGCAACATTTAACTTTTAAGTAATTTTAATATGGAGAATATGAACATAGAAGAGATAAAAGCCCTTATCCTGGATTATATCAGGAAAGAGTACATGGATGAAGAGGAAGTAGAATTAAACTATGATACTCCCTTGATTTCAAGCGGGTATATCGATTCATTTTCAATGGTTTCATTACTTGTATTTCTTGAAAATAAATTCAAAATAAAGATCCCGCCCAGCAAAGCAACACCGGAAGCCTTCGACAGTGTCAATAAAATTGTTGCTCTTGTAAATCAGTACGTTGATTAATGATATTTAACTCCATCGTTTATTTATTCTTTCCTTGTTATAGTCGTTACTGCGTACTATGTCTTTCCCGGGAAGATAAGATGGATCTGGTTACTTATTGCAAGTATTGGTTATTATCTTTCGTTCATACCAATATTTCTGTTATTACTGATTGGGATTGCTTTTGTTAACTTTTTTCTGGCCAGATGGCTGGCAAAAATACCGGAGGAAAGGAACAACCGGTTATTGATCCTGATTATTTTTATAAATATTCTGATACTGGCATTTTTTAAATACTTCAATGTTCTCTTTCCAGGCAATCAGATTCATTTGTATAATGTAGATTTCTTTTTCAGGGTAGATCCGGTAAATAAAATGATCCTTCCCCTGGGATTATCTTATCTTATTTTTACAGTATTAAGCTACCAGATTGAGGTTAAAAGAAAAACCATTCAGCCTGAGAGACATTTTGGATATTTTTCGCTCTATCTCTTTTTCTTTCCAAAAATAGCCCAGGGACCAATAGAAAGACCTCAGCAACTTATCCCTCAGTTACATCAAAGTCATTCTTTCAATTACACAATGGTTGTTGATGGATTGAAATTAATGCTTTGGGGCTATTTCAAGAAATTGGTTGTTGCTGACAGGTTAGCTATTTATGTGAATGCAGTTTACAATAATAGTGAACATCATAATGGAACTACACTTATCGTTGCAACAATTTTCTTTGCATTCCAGATATATGCTGACTTTTCAGGATATACAGATATCGCACTGGGTTCAGCAAAATTATTTGGTTTTAATCTGACCAACAATTTTAAGAGGCCTTATTTTGCAACCTCTATAAAGGATTTCTGGGACCGATGGCATATTACTTTTTCCACCTGGCTTCGTGATTATATCTTTTTACCATTGGCATATTTCCTTACAAATAAAATGAAGAAACAGAAATACTTGTTTGTTTCTGCAGAAAAATGGATTTATCTGATTGCAATTATGATAACATTTGCCATTTGCGGCATCTGGCATGGGGTAGGCTGGACATATCTGATATGGGGGATATTATTTGGAGTTTACCTGACATACTCAAACTGGACAAAGAGTTTGCAAAAGAAAATCAGAAAGCAGTTTCATATAAGAAAGACTTCGCGCTATTATATCATTTACTAGAATCATGATAACTTTTATCCTTGTATCATTTGCCTGGATATTTTTCAGGGCAGATTCATTAGCTGAAGCAATTAATATTATCAGAAAAATCTTTACATCATCCGGTTCTGTATTTCTTGAATCTCCTGCATATTTTATATTTTCGGTATTTGGAATTATTTCATTGATTGCTATTGATATTAAACATGAATATTTTCAATGCCCGTTGGTCAATACTCTATAATAAAAATCCGGTAATTAGGATTGCGGGAATTGTCATGATTATTATGAGCATTCTTCTTATTGGTGTATTTGATGGAGGACAATTTATTTATTTCCAGTTTTAATTATAGATTTAAGATGTAAATCTAATTTGCAGATGAAAAACGATTCTTCTTAAAATTTTATTGATATTCATTAATAATTATAATCTGTGACAGAGGTATTGGGACATTTTTAAAGAAATTCTATTTTCGCCAGAAATCAGGGAGCAAGATACAGGACAACCTATTCAATTGATAGTACTATAGCTGATATCCTGGTTTTTGGCTCTTCCCGTGCAAATCATAGTTATGTCCCTGAAATTTTTGAAAAAAGACTTTCTTCTACTTTTTACAACACCGGTAAGGATGGAAATTTTATTTTATATAACTATGCTATTTTTAAAGCCATTACAGACGCTATAATCCTAAAATGATAATTATTGACATAAGCCCTGAAGAACTTGCTTATAGATGCAACTGAATACGAAAGACTATCGCCTTACTTCCTTATTATAAATCGCATCCTGAAATCAGGAATATTGTCTGATTTAAGAGGTCCATTTGAAAAGATTAAAAACTATTTCAGCAATCTATCCTTATAATTCGTTGATTTTGATGATCGCGATGAGAAATCTTGAAACTAATAGATTAAGAAAGCCTGACGATAAAGGATATATTCCCTTATTTAGAACGATGAAGCGGGAAGAAAGAGATACCCTAA
This sequence comes from uncultured Bacteroidales bacterium, assembly GCA_963701745.1. Lineage (GTDB taxonomy): Bacteria > Bacteroidota > Bacteroidia > Bacteroidales > VadinHA17 > LD21. The sequence continues at coordinate 556,140 of CAVPBE010000003.1, forward strand.
ATATCAGTAATGGTACTATGGATGAAAATAAATTCAGGCACTAAAAGATATTATTTCGACTTGTAAGGAGAAAAATATTGATTTAGTATTTGTCCATTCTCCCGTGTGGAATATTAATCAGATCAATTTTAATAACGATAAGTTATCTGAATTGTGTTCTTCGGAAGGTATTAGATATTTGGATATGTCAAACGACTCAACTTTTATAAATAATTATAGACTATTTTGCAGATATAAATCATTTAAATGATGAAGGAGCAAGAGGTGTTTTCAACCATGTTGAGTTGGGAGTATTTTGCAAACTAATTAAGATTATCTAAACATTCTTAACCGCGTAACCCGCAGCCACATACCTCGAACCAACATTTTGTGGAACGAATCTAACTCCGCTTCACAAAATATTTGATAAATAATTTGCGTTTTTCCAAAGATCGAGTAATTTTGTTACTCATTAACCTGACCTGATGCTCGACAGTCTTGTTACATCACAAACCCGGATCAAGCTGCTGAAGAAATTCTTCCTTAACAGCAGCACAAAGGCTCACCTCCGTGGACTGGAATCTGAATTCGGCGAATCTTCTAATGCAATACGGGTTGAACTTAACCGTTTTGAAGGGGCCGGATTACTTCATTCCCTCCGCGAAGGTAACAAAAAGATCTATCAGGCAAATTCAACCCATCCTCTCTTTAATGATATTCACAGCATAATAATGAAGGAGACGGGTATTGACCGGGTAATAGAAAAGGTGATCCATCGTCTGGGTAATCTTTTATGTGTATACCTTATAGGAGATTTTGCCCGAGGAAAGGACAGCCAGGTAATAGAACTGATACTTGTGGGGGCCGATATTGATCGCGAATATCTTGCAAGAAAAATTATGCAGGCTGAGGAGATGGTAGGCAGGAAAGTAAGCTACATTGTACTCGAACCAGATGAAGCAAAGAACTACCTGGCGTGGTTTAAGCCGGCAGATCTTTTGCCGCTGTGGGACTGTGAAGGCGTAACGTGAAGGTGACTGAAGGACTTAGAGGCTGAGAGACTAAGTGACTGAGAGACAGGTTGTAAAACCGCACGACTTGCACGACTTGCATGACTTGCATGACCGCAAAGCTGCACGACTGAATATTAAGAGTTAGTCCTGATTTGATAATGGGGCTGACCTAACGGAAGTATGTTAAGAAGTCTTTATGGGCTTTGCCTGTCTTAATAGTCATAACGCCATTAGGCCTGTACTTTAGCTTCGCTGACTAAGATACCATCAAGGTTATTTTGAAATCTTTTGTCTTGAGGTCTTTAAAGATAAAGAAATTATGAGTACGGTAAAAGATTTTGAGGATTTACCCTGTGAAATATTCAAGTAATTTTACAGATATAATTGATTATAAGGGGATGTTTTAAAATATCTCCAAATCAATACTTTGGATTTATTTCACAGGGTGAATTTGGCAGTTAGCAAGAGAGTTGTTAAATTTGATTTGTGATGGCTTCAGACACTTTAAGGATTTTGAATTAAAAGATCAAATTTTGCAGCAAGCTTCACAAGGAAAAGTGACAAAAAATTTAAAGACATCCCGCCATATGATGGCCCTAAAGACTTAAAAGACGATTAAACTCATGAAAAACATCAACACTTACCTTATATTGACCCTTGCCCTTCTTCTAGTGGGCTTCCTGTACGAGCCAACAGAAGTTAGCATATTTAGCGAACCTCCCCGAAACCGGTGGTGAAGAAACATTTACAATGGAAATACCTGATTATAGACTCCAGCCTCGCGATGTACTTTACATTACCGCTAAGGCGATGACCCTGGACAGGTATATCAAAGATTTTTTATCGTCAACAGTTGGAGGTGTGGGTGTAGCCTATGCTCAAGGCGAATCAGGGGGATATCTTTTCAGGATTTGATGTTGACTCTGAAGGAAATATAACAATACCTGTAATAGGAAAAATCAGCGTTAGCGGACTGTGACTCTTGAAGAAACCAGGA
>CAVPBE010000004.1:0-217321 GCA_963701745.1 uncultured Bacteroidales bacterium
ATATCTTATTGGTTCAGTGTCTTTTGCCCGCATTGTCTATTTCATTGTCACTAAAAACAGAACTATTGAATCCTTTTCAGAACCGGTTCCGCATTCTGATGAGACTTTCGAATCAGATCTGGTAAGCGCCACGCTGGTGACGAAAAAGATCGGGGCCAGGTATGGCTGCATGACTTCAATTGCGGACATGCTTAAAGTTGCAGTTCCGACCTTTTTGTTCATGCATTTATTCACTTCAGAGCCTTACTATCTGCTTACTGCACTTTTTGGAGTTATTGGTCATAATCTTCCCATTTACTACCGGTTTAAAGGTGGCAGGGGTGAATCTCCGATACTGGGTATTCTTCTTGTAATAAACTGGTTTGGATTGGTTTTGGTAAACCTTGCCGCTACTATACTTGGATTTGTAACGGGAAGTGTTCTGGTAGTGAGATGGGGCGGATACGTGTTAATGATATTCTGGCTCTGGTATTACTTTAATGACTGGCGCTATGCTCTCTTCATGATCCTTATTAACTTCTTTTTCTGGCTTTCAATGAGCAAAGATCTCTCGCGTTTCATCGAGCTCAAAAAGAAAAAAGGTATTGAGTTCACCGAGGAGGACGTCTCTCAGTTCATACTTATGGGTAAAAGTCTGGGTCAGGCTCTCGATAAGTACAGCCTATTTGCTGTTTACAAAAGATATTTTAAAAAACCCCGTCAATCAAAATAAATAACAGGTGGCCAGAAGAATTGCATATATACTTTTTATAATAATATTCCCTGGTTTGCAGTCAGTTATAGGTCAGAAGACAGGCCTTGACTTCCAGAATCAGATAAGCGGCTGGGGTGGTTGCAATTTTTCGGATCCGTTAAGATATCAGACCGGGGCAAGATATATCCCAACCCTAAGCCCCTGGTGGAAGTTCGGTAAAAACAGCAAACTCGATGCAGAGATCTCGGTTAATACTTACGGGAACCTCCTCTTCACGGGATCAGGCTTTGATACAGCATATTATGACTTCAAACCATACAGAATGTGGCTCAGGTATTCTACTTCAAATTTTGAGCTCAGGGCAGGGCTTCAGAAGATTAATTTCGGTTCAGCAAATATTCTACGGCCTCTGATGTGGTTTGACAAAATGGACTACCGTGATCCTTTACAGCTTACAGATGGTGTTTACGGTCTGCTCGGACGATATTATTTCAGTAATAATATAAATATCTGGCTCTGGACTTTATATGGGAATGACAAAGTGAAAGGGTGGGAGTCGGTTCCTTCTGTAAAAAATATTCCTGAATATGGAGGAAGATTCCAGCTTCCTGTTCCGAAGGGAGAGATCGCATTAAGTTATCACAACCGCGTAGCCGATTATTCAGAATTATATGCTGGGTTACCTCTTATTACAGAAACCAGTTTCAGTGAGAGCAGAATTGCTGTGGATGGCAAATGGGATCTTGGTATTGGGTTATGGTTTGAATATTCTAAAAGCCTCAACGACAAAAATAATAAACTATTGAGCAGATGGGAAACCTATTATAATTTAGGATTAGACTACACATTCTCCCTTGGTAACGGACTGAATTTAATCTCCGAATTCTTTCATTATGGTAATAATCCTGATCAGGGGCAGGAAAAAATCAAAAGCAATTATTCAATGATGGCATTAAGCTACCCATTGTCGTTGACTCACAACATTTCAGGACTTGCTTATTACAATTGGGAAAAGAAAGAATGGTACAGTTTCCTTAACCTTCAACTTAAATATGATTATATTAGTCTTTATTTTATGGCCTTCTGGAATCCTGATGTTCTATCTCTTTACAGTGGCACGGATGATAATAATCTTTTTTCCGGAAAAGGTATTCAAATAATGCTGGTACTTGACATATAATGCTTTAACACCATAACACAACATGAATGATGAAGTAATAAGAATTGAAGGCCTCAAGAAGCATTTCGCAATGGGTAGCGGCAGGTTTACCGCATTAAACGGAATTGATCTTTCATTCAGGAGGGGGGAGTTTGCCGGGTTGATTGGTCCCAGCGGATCAGGAAAGACCACGCTGCTTAACATAATCGGAACCCTTGATGTACCCTCGGAAGGGAAAGCAATTATTCTGGGGGAATCAGTCGGGAACCTCTCTGCAGGAGCATCTGCTGCCCTGCGAAAGTCCCAACTGGGTTTTATTTTTCAGAGCTATAATCTCTTTCAGGTATACACTGTTTTTGAAAATGTAGAGTTTCCCCTTCTGCTGCAAAAAATTGATGCACAAAAGAGGAAGAAAATGGTTCTTGATGCTCTTGAATGGGTTGGACTTACCGACAAGATAAAGTCAAAACCTGCTCAGCTTTCAGGCGGTGAGAGCCAGCGTGTTGCCATAGCGCGTTCAATGGTCAAAAGACCTGCTATTGTACTTGCCGATGAACCTACGGCGAACCTTGATGCTGCCAACTCTCATAATATACTTCAGACCATGGAGAAACTTAACCGCGAGCTGCACACCACATTCATTTTCGCAACTCATGATGATAAGGTTATCGGTTACGTAAAGAGGAAGATATTCCTGTTTGATGGCAAGGTGGCAAAGGATGAGAAAATTGAAAAAAACTAATGGAGAGATAATAAGATGCTGGCATTTAAACTTGCATTAAGAAACCTTCTGGGGGCAGGTTTGCGAACATGGCTGAATGTTATTGTTCTCTCGTTCTCATTTATAATAATTATCTGGCTGAAAGGACTTCTTGAAGGATGGGACAGGCAGGCAAAAAACGATATGATCAGATGGGAAACCGGAGGAGGTCAATACTGGCATGCAGCTTATGATCCCTTCGATCCTTTTACCCTTTCGGAAAGTCATGGAATAATCCCGGATGTTCTGTCTGATTCTGTAAATAACGGGACCCTTGTACCTGTGCTTTTATCACAGGGTACTATTTATCCAAATGGGAGGATGCAGTCGGTGCTTATCAAGGGAATCTCCCCGGAACAAGATGTGCTGGCTCTGCCATCGTCAAAACTGAAATCAGATGGCGTTGATATACCTGCCATTATAGGGAAATCCATGGCCGAAAGTACGCAGCTTAAAGAAGGCGATTATGTTACTGTCCGATGGAGAGATAAGAACGGAACCTTTGATGCTACAGAGATAAGGATAGCCGCCATTTTTGATACAAACGTTCCAACAGTTGATGTAGGACAGGTATGGCTTTCGATTGATAAAGTCCGTGAAATGATGCTCCTTCCCGGAGAAGCAACCCTTTTGATAACAGACAGGGAAGGGTGGCAGAACATAGATACAGATGAGTGGGTTTTTAAAGACCAGGAAACACTTCTCTCCGATATTGAGAATATAATAAAAGCCAAAAGCTTTGTAGGTATTATAATATGGGCTATTCTCCTCATGATGGCTATGCTGGCGGTGTTTGACACCCAGGTGCTGTCAATTTTCAGAAGGCAGAAAGAAATAGGCACTTATGTTGCGCTGGGTATGACACGCGGACAGGTGGTTAAATTGTTTACTATTGAGGGAGCCATGCATTCGGTACTGGCAGCTATGGTGGCAGCAGTATATGGCATCCCCCTGCTGGCTTTACAGGCCATAAGAGGTATTTCTATCCCCGTTGAAAGCAAGGATTTCGGAATTGCAATGGCAGCAAAACTATATCCGGTATATAGCCTTGCCCTGATCTCAGGTACTATAATCATAGTGCTGCTTGTGACAACAATTGTGAGCTACTTGCCCTCACGAAAAATAGCACGGTTAAATCCCACTGAGGCTTTAAGAGGGAGGATACAATGATCAGATTTATCTTCAAAGGACTTTTGCGCGACAGGCACCGCAGTCTTCTTCCATTTATCGTAACAGCAACAGGAGTCATGCTCACTGTTGTATTTCACAGCTGGATCACCGGTGTGATAGGTAACAGCATTGAGTTTAATGCACGTTTCGCCGCCGGGCATGTCAAGATCATGACCAGAGCTTATTCAGAAAATGTAGCTCAGACTCCCAATGATCTCGCAATCCTTGGAACTGACAGTCTGATAAATGTTATTTCAGCACAATTCCCGGAAATGGATTTCGTTGAACGCATTTACTTTGCAGGGTTGATTGATGTTCCGGATGATAGTGGTGAAACGAGATCTCAGGGACCGTCGATTGGCATTGGCATTGATATGCTTTCAGGAAATCAGGAAGAGATTGAACGCCTGAATATTCCGTCATCAATAAAGAGCGGCTCCCTTCCCAGAAAAAGCAGGGAAGTATTGATTAGCAATACATTCGCTAAAAAGCTTGGCCTGGAATCAGGAGATACCCTCACCCTGGTGGGTTCAACGATGTTGGGAGAACTTGCCCTTTATAATTTTACTCTCTGCGGTACAATTGAGTTTGGGACCACCGCACTTGACCGTGGTACTGTTATTGCTGACATAAGTGATGTCAGAGAAGCGCTGAATATGAATGATGCTACCGGGGAGATTCTCGGATTTTCACGGTCAGGTTATTACGATAACGAAGAAGCAAGCCTTACTGCAAACCGCTTTAATAAAAGTTACACCTCAGAGAGTGATGAGTTTTCATTAATTATGAAAAGCCTTGCAGAGCAAAATAATATGGGATTCCTTGTTGAATATTCAGGAAAACTGCAGGGTATTCTTGTATTTGTTTTCATCATGGCGATGTCTTTAATCCTTTGGAATGCCGGTCTCCTTGGAGGATTGCGCAGATACGGCGAATTTGGAATGCGCCTGGCTATAGGTGAGGAAAAAAGCCATGTTTACAAAACTATGCTCCTGGAGTCATTGATTATTGGTTTTCTGGGCTCTCTGGCAGGCATAATTGCCGGTATGGGTATCTCTTTTTACCTTCAGAGATACGGTATTGATCTGGGATCGATGATGAAAAACGCCTCAATAATGATGCCCCAGGTCTTCAGAGCCCGTGTTACTCCGGCAACATGGTATATCGGATTTATTCCTGGAGTCTTTTCAGGTCTCTTTGGCACAATGCTTGCAGGTATAGGAATTTATAAACGTCAGACGGCCCAATTATTTAAAGAACTTGAAGCATGAATAAGATGATGACTTTCTTCCTGATAGGCTTTTGCACTCTTCAAGCCCAGGTACCAGACGGGAAGCAGATACTTGACAGGATAGACCAGAATTTATCATCTGAGAACCGTGTATTTTCATCATCAATGATAATCCACGGACGAAGAGCAACAAGTACTGTCAGGTTAAAAACATGGACTGCCGGCCAGAATAAATCGTTCACAGAATACCTTTTTCCGGTCCGCGAGCAGGGAACTAAGATGCTTAAACTTGAAGAACAGTTGTGGATTTATTCCCCCTCTACCGACCGTATAATACAGATTGCCGGGCATATGCTGCGTCAGTCTGTGATGGGTTCCGATCTCTCATACGAAGATCTGATGGAGGATAATAAGCTTACGGACCGGTATAATGCAAAAGTAACCGGCTCGGAAATTGTAGATGGTCATAATTGCTGGGTTATAGAACTTACCGCCTTCGTTCCGGAGATTGCTTACCAGGGGCAAAAACTGTGGGTGGATCAGGAACGCAATATTCCCCTCCGTGAGGAGATGTTTGCGAAAAGTGGCACGCTTCTTAAAAGAACAGAGTTATCAGATGTTCAGCGTATAAACGGACGCTGGTACCCGAAAAAAATAGTCTTTAAGGATATGCTCAAAGAAGGAATGGGCACAGAATTTATTATTGATGAAATTGAATTCAATATACCAATTCCCGACTACATATTTTCAAAAGCCAGCCTTAAAAAGTAATTACTTATTTTTTCTCTCAAATTCTACAGACGTGTCTGATTCTAACAAGGCATCAAATTGTTCACCAGATGCCAGATTACCTTTCAAATGGAAATCCAACCAGGGTAAAAGGTATTTTAATACTATTGCTTGTTGGGCCTTATCAGTAATTTCAGGACCGGGCCTGCAGGTGGACTCGGCAAACCTGCATTTAGTACTTCTGTCTGCCATCTGACAGTGATTGCCTCCTTTGATTGTGATAATTATTTTGGAAAGGCTTTTTAAGTTTAAATATATTGGTATCTGATGTATCTCCGGCCTTGTTACACAATCATTTTTACCTGCAAGGATCATAGCGGGTATTTCAAGATCTGATGCTGCATAAATGGAAGAGGGTCGTGTATTCAGCGGTGCAAGTACTGCAATTGAGCGAATTGATGAACTGAACCGGGCAGCCAGGATCGCTGAACCACCACCCATACTGTGACCCATTGCGCAATTCATCGAATCAACCCGGTTATAAAATATTGACGATGGATTTTTAGCAGATTCAAGCAATTTATCCAGTATAAAAGCAATGTCAATTGCAAAATCCATGTGCAATGGGAATAATTCCCTCTCAGTCTTTGGAAAGGCAATTATGAATCCATGGTGCACGAGGGAATCACGAATGTACTTATAGGAATTCCATGACATCTGGTAACCATGGCCGAAGCAAACAACCGGGAATTTACCTGTAAATGTTTCAGATATTGAAGCATTCTTTCCTGCGGTGTCAGAAGGGTAATATACCTCCGTTCTGATTTTCCTGTTGCCTCTCGATGAATCAACAAATGAAATACTTGTGTGCCCTATCTGAAAAGACTGGGATGAAAGACTGAAAGAGATCATAAGTAATCCGGTGATAAAAAACGATCTTAAATAAAATCTCATTCTCAGAGATGTTTAGCTTTTAATATTCGCTCCGATAATCATATTGATCTTAAAAATATACTTTTTTTTGCTGTAATCTAAGTTAAAATAGTGTTTTATATTCTCTTTTTTGTGCAATTTCACAAAAGTAATTTACTTAGGTATATCCTTATCCAGATAAAAAAGGAAAGGATTCTGGCTAAATAGTTTTAGGGGATATGAATAAACAGAGCAAAATAAAGGAATGTATCGAGGGCATAATTAAGACCAGACGGTTCGCGGTTCTGGCGACAGAGGGTGAAGGCCAGCCACATACGAGTCTGATAGCGATAACACCATTGGGAAGTTTCCGGCAACTGATCTTTGCAACCTACCGGAATACACGTAAGTATCGAAATCTTGTAAATAACAATAAGGTGGCTGTTCTGATTGAGGGGGGATATGTTAATATGAGGGGCCTGAAGGAGAGTATTGTTCTTACAATTATCGGACGCACCGAAGAGATCAGGATGGCAGAGAATGAAGCGGCTTCCCATGCACATCTGAAGCGTCATCCTGAAATGGAGTCCTTCATGCTATCATCCGATTGTGCTCTTATTATGGTTATTGCCCAATCATATCAGGTCGTATATGGGATTGATGACATAAGATGGATAACAGCAGACGATCTTGATGCTATTTAACTTGAAAATAAAAGCAGTAAATATAATCACCCTATACACCTGGGCCGGAATATCTAATCGGAAGGTTTGGTATCTATACCAGGTACCAAATGTTAATTTCTTAAAATACATTTACCCCAATTTTCTTACCGAGGAATAATTATTATGAAAAAGTGCCTTTTAGTCATTCTTCCCCTGTTTGTGCTTTTTGTAATTCCCGTTTTTAGTCAAAATGATTCCGTAAAGTTTGAGAATTCATTATCAGATACATTGCAGGAAAGCATAAGTCTCTTCGACAGTAATGAGCTGCTTGAAATATCATTGAGTTTTGACATAAAATACTTCAAAAAGAACAAATCTGACGACGAATATCAGGACGCCATACTTACATATTCTTTGAACGGCAATAATTATGTTACCAACAAGTTAAAAGTTAAGCCGCGGGGCGAGTTCCGTCGTACTTTCTGCAGTTTCCCTCCATTGTTGTTGAACTTCAGGATGACAGATTCCATTAAGGGAGAATTCTATGGAATAGACAAACTAAAGATGGTACCACATTGTAATTCAGGCTTTGAAGATTATATTTTAAGAGAATACCTTATTTATAAACTTTATAATGTACTCACAGATAATAGTTTCAGGGTCAGATTACTGAGAGTTAATTATATCAATACCGGAAAAAAAATAAAGCCGATTAGAGAATTTGGGTTTGTTATTGAACCGGTAAAACTTCTGGAAAAACGAACAAATACAATTGAGCTGGATTTAAATAACCTCACACAAAAAAACATTAAACCTGAGATGATGGACAGAATGGCAATATTTAATTACATGATAGGGAATACTGACTGGTCGGTTCCGAAACGACATAATGTCAAGATTTTTTCGCAGATCAATTCAGAGAGACCTGATTTGGGAATGATAGTGCCATATGATTTTGATTATACGGGACTGGTGAATGCGGATTATGCTATTCCTGTTGAAGAATTGGGTATCGAGTCAGTCAGAGAAAGGCTTTATGTCGGGATATGCAGAAGCAAAGAGACATTCGATAATGCCCTCAGGGAATTTTCGGACAAAAAAGAAGAATTCTTTAGAGTTATTAATGAATTTCCTTATCTTAAAGAAAGATCAAAAAATGAGATGATCCAATATCTTAATGGGTTTTTTAAAGAATTCGACAAACGGAATACTATTGTTTACCAACTTCTCAAGGACTGTAAGAATTTTTAATTTATCTAAATGCTGAGAAGTTATACTAACAAATTCGTATTCTTGATTATTAATTATGGCAGAGTAAAATACTGAAAATGAAAAACTATCTGATTATCGGGGCATCTTCCGGGATTGGAAAAAAACTGGCAGAAATGCTGGCAAATTCCGGCAATAAAGTTTATGGCACTTTTTGTACTAAACCCATTCAAAATAATGAGCCAGGGCCAGAGTATTATTTCTGCAATGTATCCTGTTCACCACAACTGGGGTTTTTAGGAGATTTTGATAAAGGATCATTTTTTGTTGAATATTTTATGTAATATTAAAGAAAGTGACATTTCCTTTTGTTGTTTAAAAATAAATATGTAAAGTGATAATACAATTAAGAAATGCAACATTTGAAAATTATATAGGGCTGAACCAGAGTTTGTCTGAAATGGCTTACCAGATGGTCGCGCATGTTCTAAGAATGGGATATGTTGTCATGCTGTCCGGACTCCCCTATAAGCTTGCAAATAATGAATATTTTTATCATCTGGTTTAATGTACATAATTTAATATCAAGATGTTTCATCAGGCCAGATAAAACCAATTAAAAAATACACTTATGAATAAAATGATTACAAAAATTGATCAATATGATTGCCCGATGGATGAGACGCTGGAGTACTGCCTGCAATTAGAATTTCTTTTGGAATTATCTTTTTTGGTTTGGAATATTGAAAGCTTTTCGACGTTTCTTCAGCCGAAAGTCATGCTTAAAGCTACAGTAGTCTGGTTGCCTTTTGGCACGCCTGAATTTTGGTTAATAGTTATTGGCTGGTGGGAAGTAGCCATTGGGGTCACATTTCTATTTTCACGAACCACAAAAATAGCTATCGCATTGCTTTTCCTTCAAATGTTTGGGACTTTTATGCCCTTGGTTTTATTGCCTGAGATGACATTCCAGAATGGGAATATTCTTACACCATCTCTGGAGGGTCAATACATTATAAAAAATGTAATTATTATTTCGGCTGCGTTGGTGTTAGGTGGTAAATACTATAAAGTAAAAGAAGAAAATACTCTATGATACAAGATCGTAATACAAAAGAAATCAAATCAATTAGCTGATCTTCCCCATCAGTTATCTGAGAAAAACCGTGTATTGATAAGTAAAGAATAATTTACATCGTTTAAGAATATTTGTATTTAAGACAATATAGACTCCATAAACAAAAAATAGCTCTTCACAAAGCCGCTATGAAGTTTTGCGAAAACCATTTTCGCGACAGAGGCTATGAGGTGAATTAAATTGATTCTTTGAAGTACTTAGGCGATATCAAAAATCTAATCCCTTATTTGGCAAAGCAAGGAGTTAGGAGCTTTTTTTGTGATTTAAGTGATGACTGGCTGGAATTTAAAATTGACTAAAACAATATTCTTACACAAACAGCAACTTTTATACCCTCAGGCCAATTATGCAGATTTTACTGGTAATCCGTTCAGGCGTTTTATAGATAAATACAGAAAATTTTTCCTGTCAAATCCAAGCTTGAGAATGTTGAAATAACTTCTCATAAAATGGCTGAGGAAAGAAAAAATACTGTGCTATCTGCTGCTGAGAATTGTCTTAAAGCAATTTAGAATTTCCTTTGAGCGCAGGGAAAGGTGATTTGTTTTTATTCCATTTTCCGGTTTATGCCACTTTCTAAAGTCTGATGACAGTTACTTGTTATTATTATACATAGCTTCACAAAAAATAATTTACCAGGCAAGAACCATCCTCCGGCAAAGAAAGCAGGCTGGAAAGGGAAATAGGTGAAAATAGAACTATGACATATCAGAAGGGACTAATTATCAGGAAAATCATTCATCTGTCTATAGGTCTGATTATATGGATACTTAGCTATGTTGTAGAAAAGAATGTTTTGTTGTACCTGATTTTAGCTGGTACAATTTTCTCTTTTTTGACTTTCAATTATAAGAAATTTAATCTCTTGCATAAAACTACAGACGCTAGTCTGGGCACTTTATATTATCCCCTGGGTATATTATCATCCTATTTGATTTTATTCAACCTGCCTTTGTATTTTTTTCAGTCTGCTTTGATGGTGCTATCCATTTCAGATACATTGGCAAATTTTGCAGGTCAGATACAGAAGGGTAATAGCTGGATACGGACCTTCCATGACAGAAAGAGTATTTACGGAATTATAGCGTACTCCCTTTCTGCCTGTTTGATTCTCTATCTTTTTTTGCCCGATTTATTGAGTTTAAATATCCAATATATCCTTTTTGCTGTATTATGGGCAGTTATTCTTGAAACTGCATCAATGCGAGGTTCTGATAATTTCAGTATTCCGGCCGGGCTCGCCTTGTTTTTCTTACTGACTTATCATTATGAGGTTGATTACCTTTATTTGTCCGTAATTCTTATTTGCTTTGGCGCCAGCGTGCTTTTTGTTATTTAAATTCAATATTCTTACCCGCCGGGGAAGCTTTGTTGCCTTTTTACTGGGTTTTTATTTTGCAGGCATTGGAGGTTGGCATTGGTTGATGCCCGTTTTGCTCTTCTTTCTGAGCTCCGCAGCTTTTACAAAATTACAGCATGCAATAAAAGGCATTGGAAATAAATCCACAGCCCGCAATGCCTGGCAGGTTATAGCTAATATAGTATGGGCAATAATCAGCTCTGCCTTATTTTTATTTACACGAAATGAAATATTTATACTATTCTTTATTGCTTTCGTGGCTGCTGTGACTGCTGATACCTGGGCCAGTGAAATTGGTCCTTTGCTTAATAAAAGATGCTTTTCTTTGTCGAAGATGAGCATGGTAACGGCTGGTACCAATGGCGGTATTTCTTTTTTTGGCAGTTTGGCCGCATTGACAGGTGCAACTATTATCTCTTCCTTATCATACTATGTCTTTTTTGGCTCCTGGCATTGGGATATCATAGCAATTCTTAGCGTCTCTGCTTTTATTGCCTGCTTTGCGGATTCCCTGCTTGGAACTTTTGTCGAAGACAAAATGCTTAAGATGAATTATTTTAAGAAACGAAAGACATTAGAATCTATTACTCCTAATGATCTGGTAAATATGATTGGTTCTGTTACGGCTTTTGTTTTTTACATTTTACTATCATGGATTTTTTAATAAGCATCAATCATGTTCAGCGATTACAAAAATATATATATCACGAAACCAACGATCAGCAAAAAGGAAAATGCCACATGGATAAGCACTGTAAGTTTAGCGCCTTGCTTTATCAGGTCAGGATTGTTATGATTTTTAAATATAATACCTGCAGCTTTAGGAAAAATAAGAATGTAAGGGATAAGTGCAAAAAGGAAAAGCCATGAATTACCCGGGAAAAAGATGAACAATAAAATTACATTTGCTATTATTCCTGATTGCACAAGAAGATAAAGCACCGATGTAAACCTGGTACCCATACGTGATGCTACTCCGTGTTTGCCTCCTGCACGATCTGCGTCCAGATCAATCATCTGGCCTGCCAGTAATATTGATGAAGTGCTGAGCCCTGTAGCAGGCATCAATAGCCAAACCAAAGGATGCAATCCCAGGTTTTGACTCACTATGGCTATCAGTATAGCCATGGGACCAAAAGCGAACCAGACAGATATTTCACCCCAACCCCTGTAAGCCAGCTTAAAAGGTGGTGCCGTATAGTATTTGCTGAAAAAGGCTGATAGCAAATATAGTCCCCACAGATATGGCCAGAGCATCTTATCTATAAGTGGCATGAGTGCTATTGTTCCGGCAAGTGCCATAATCAATCCGATGCGGGCCAGAAGATACATCTTACCCATAAGTTCAGGATTATCAAGTAATACACCTGAACCTCCGCTGGATTCATTGCGGTGCACATTCACCTTATCTGTTCCCTGTATGGTATCATAAATGTCGTTATATACATTGGTAGCTACATGCAAACCAATACCGATAATCAACACGATCATAAAATTGAGCACCTCCAGTCTGCCGTTCAGATGAACAGCCAGAAGGGTTCCCAATATTATGGGAGCGATAATGGAGGTCAGAAAATGTGCCCTGATCATTTTTGCAATTCCGGGTTGATTTTTCATTAGCTGTTTTTTTATTCGTTGTTTAATTGTAAATTTAGCATAAAATCGGACAATTTTTATAAGATTTTTTGTCTGCTCCCCTGACCCTAAATATAATAATAAAGATGACCAAATGGACATAGAAATCTTATCACGATTGCAATTTGCATTTACAATTGCATTTCATTACATCTATCCTCCACTGAGTATTGGGTTAGGAGTTGCATTGGTTGTATTTCGAAGGGATGTACCTTCGTACCAAAGACAAGCATTGGGAACAGCTTACAAAATTCTGGATCAAAATATTTGCACTGATATTTGGAATCGGAGTTGCAACAGGAATAGTAATGGAATTTGAGTTTGGCACAAACTGGGCAGCCTACTCGCGATATGTTGGAGATATTTTTGGAAGCGCTTTAGCAGCTGAAGGTGTTTTTGCTTTCGCCCTTGAATCTACTTTCCTGGGTGTTTTGCTTTTTGGATGGAACAGAGTAAGCCCCAAAGTTCATTTTTTTTCAACCCTTATGGTAACATTTGGTTCTATGTTTTCAGCAATCTGGATTGTAGTCGCCAACTCATGGCAGCAAACTCCGGCAGGATTTAAAATTGTTGGGGAAGGATTGAATGCAAGGGCTGAAATTACAGATTTCTGGGCAATGGTTTTCAATCCATCTTCAGTAGACAGGATTATGCATGTGTGGATAGGAGCTTTTCTGGCAGGTACTTTTTTAGTCCTGAGTGTTCATGCCTATTATATTCTTAAAGAACAGGTTTGTTGAGCAATCAAAAAAGGCATTTGGTATAATACTTGTAATTGCAGCAATTTCTGCACTGGCACAATTGCTTACAGGCCATAGTTCGGCAAATGGTGTGGCAGAAAACCAGCCGGCAAAACTTGCTTCATTTGAAGGGCATTATGATAGTTTGGCAGTTGCCGATATGTACCTGTTTGGGTGGGTTAACGAAACGAAACAAACAGTTACCGGAATAAAAATACCAAAAGGACTGACGTTTCTGATTCACCAGGATTTTACAACTCCGGTTAAAGGCCTCAACGCTTTTAATAAAAACGACAGGCCTGCATATGGTTAACTTTGTTTTTCAGACATATCATTTAATGATTTCAATAGGTATGTTACTGATTGGGCTTACGCTATTTTCGCTCTTTTTATGGTGGAAAGGAAAACTTTTTAACAAACGATGGCTGATGATAATATTCAGCTTTTCGGTAGTGCTTCCGCAAATAGCAAACCAGGTTGGGTGGTATTCAGCCGAAGTAGGCCGGCAACCATGGGTTGTTTACGAACCTTTTACGGACTTCTGATGCACTGTCTGAAAATGTAAGAGCAGAGCAAGTGTTATTTTCT
Organism: uncultured Bacteroidales bacterium; assembly: GCA_963701745.1. GTDB lineage: Bacteria > Bacteroidota > Bacteroidia > Bacteroidales > VadinHA17 > LD21. Next base: position 13,991 of record CAVPBE010000004.1, read on the forward strand.
CTTATCTTATTCACCCTGGTTTATTTGATTCTATTCAGCTTGTTTATTTATCTGCTGAATAAAAAAATACAACACAGGATTGAGATCTTGCAGGACCAGGAAAGGAATATCCTCAAAAACCAACTTAACGACAAAATAATGGAAACATTTTTAAATATAGAATTTAGGAACCTGGATGTTTCTGGTGATTGGTGCAGTATTTAGCGGATACGCAATCCTTGATGGTTTCGACCTTGGGGCAGGAACAGTGCATCTTTTTCTGAGAAAAGAAGAGAGCAGGCGGATAGCTCTCAATGCAATTGGTCCTGTTTGGGATGGTAACGAAGTATGGCTGGTAATTGGCGGCGGAACGCTCTTTGCAGGTTTCCCAAAAGTTTATGCAACTTTGCTTTCAGCCTTTTATACACCTTTTATTTTATTCCTGGTTTTACTTATTATGACGGGCCATCGCAATTGAATTTCGAAGTAAAGAAACTATGCTTTGGTGGCGTAAACTATGGGATATCATTTATTCAGTTTCGAGTACGTTGGTCGGTTTTACACTCGGAGTAGTACTTGGAAATGTTGTATCTCGGAATAGCGATTGATGATAATATGATTTACAAAGGTGGACTGCTTGATATTTTCAATCCTTATGCACTGCTTACCGGACTTACTGTTGTAGCTCTTTTTGCACTGCATGGTTCGGTTTACCTTGTAATGAAAACGGATGATAAGTTAGCCGACAGACTTGTTTATATTTCAAAAATTGCAGGTATATTTTTCACCATCTGTTATGTTATTCTGTCAGTAGCAACACTCGTTTATGTGCCTCATGCTGCTGATGAATTTAGGGAAATGCCCATTTTATTTGCGATTCCGGTTATAACATTATTGTTACTTTTAAATGAGAGAAGGTTAATTGTTAAGAAAAAATACTGGCTGGCTTTTTTAACATCGGCTGCATTAACATCGTTGTTGCTGATTACTATTGCAATAGGTCTGTATCCAAATATTCTGCTTTCAAGCATTGACAGCGCATATTCCCTTACAATTGCAAATAGTGCCGCTTCACATAAATCGCTGGGTATAATTCTGACTTTTGTGCTTATCGGAGCCCCGCTGGTATTGATTTATACTATTTTCCTCTTCAGAACATTCAGAGGAAAGGTTGTTTTAGATGAAATGAGTTACTGAGTAAAATAAATGAGAAATGAAAAACTATCTGATTATCGGGGCATCTTCCGGGATTGGAAAAAAACTGGCAGAAATGCTGGCAAATTCCGGCAATAAAGTGTATGGCACTTTTTGTACTAAACCTGTTCAAAACAATGACGCCAGGGCCTGAGTATCATTTCTGCAATGTATTGGAAGAGACCTTGAATTTTAATTTTTTGCCTGACAGTCTGGATGGATTGGTTTATTGTCCGGGAAACATTACTCTCAAACCATTTGGAAGGATCAGACCGGAAGAGTTCGTTCAGGATTATAACCTTCAGTTGGTTGGAGCGGTCAAAGTTATACAGGCTGTTCTTCCAAAACTAAAATCCTCAGAAGCTGCATCTATAGTATTATTCTCCACTGTTGCCGTTAAATCGGGGTTTAGCTTTCATTCACTGGTTTCGGCATCGAAAGGCGCAATTGAAGGCTTAACAATATCTTTGGCAGCAGAGCTGGCTCCAAAAGTTAGGGTCAATTGTATAGCTCCGTCACTTACCGATACCCCGTTGGCAGAACCATTATTAAATAGTGAAGAAAAGAAGGAGGCCAATGCTCAGCGACATCCTCTAAAGAGGATTGGCAATGTAACTGATATAGCAGAAATGGCCGGATTTTTAATTTCTGATAAATCAGGATGGATTACCGGTCAGGTATTCCACGTAGATGGAGGTATATCAACACTTAAGAATTTGACATATGCTATAATCAGAACTATATAGAACCAGCTCACCAGGGGGGTTTGATGACAGAGAGTCCTTTAACCACCCTGGGTTTTTAGGAGTTTTAGTCAACAGCAACTTCGTCAGTAAGCAATTGGGTAGTATTTTCAATTACGTCAAAATTAACATGATAAACTATTCCCGGGGTTTAAGGGAAAAAAAAGCCCCCTATTAATCAGAGAGCTTTTATCTATTCTGTAAGTATCTTAACTACTTAGGAAGAACCACTCCATCAATAACATGAACAACACCATTGGTACCCTTTAAGTCAGCTACAGTAACATATGCCGATTTCCCGGATTCATCTGTTAATTTAACTTTCCCCATATCCAGCGAGACAGTTAACTTACCACCGCTGACAGTTGTAAGAACTACTTTACCGTTACCCTTTTTGACAGCATCCATCACTGCAGCTGCATCAAGATTGCCGCTAATTACATGGTAAGTCAGAATTTTTGCCAACTGGGCCTTATTCTCAGGCTTAAGCAAATTTGCAACAGTACCTTCGGGAAGTTTATCAAAAGCAGCATTAGTCGGAGCAAATACTGTAAATGGACCCGCACTTTTCAAAGTTGTAACTAAATCGGCGGCTTTTACAGCAGCCACTAATGTTGTATGATCGGGAGACCCGATTGCAATATCAACAACGTCTTTTCCCTGGCTGAAAGCGCTCAACGAGGCAAACAAAGCGAGCATGATTACACTTAATTTTTTCATAACTATTTTTAGATTTTATTTTTTATATTAATTAAACAAGAAGATCTGAATTTTGTTCAATATGTCAGTAAGTTATTATATATGATGGTTAGATTTTTATTAGTATTTGATAGTCCCAAATTTAACTGACCAAATGCAACTGGACTTTACCCTGTTTTCATAATTACATTCAAAAAATAAGTTATCATTGACAATTATTAATCTTTAACTTTCTGCATCATGAAATTAAGAATCTCCTTAACTATTCTCTCTTTGTTTTTTGCGTTCACGGCGAAAGCTCAAAGTAGAAATGTCAATATAAAATGCGACACTTCGAAATTCAAATTCCGGGCAGTATCAGAAATTGGTTTTGCTTCGGTTCTTGCCCACCATATTCAATTGGGTCAGAATGGGACCTATTTTGATTATGTAAAAGATGGAGGACAGGATGTGCTTTTCCCGATAACCCGTTTTTCCATTGAGATGGATGTGAACAAACGGAACACTTTTATTTTGCTGTATCAGCCGTTACGAATAGAGTCTCAGGCTTTTCTCAGAACGGATGCTGTTTTTAATGATATCATATTTCCTGCATCAACCGGAATAAACTGTCTATACAACTTCCCATTTTACCGGTTCAGCTATCTGAGGGAACTTATGCCCAATAATCCAAAATACAAGTTCGCCATAGGTGGTACTCTGCAGATACGTAATGCAACAATTTCATTTGAATCAACAGATGGGTCACGCTTCACAACTAACAGCGGAATTGGACCTGTTCCCGCAATAAAAATCCGTGGCAAGGCTCAGCTAAATAATTGTTTTTATGCTGAACTTGAGGCAGATGGAATATATGCACCGGTAAGTTATCTGAACGGGAGCGATAATGAAATTGTTGGCGCTATACTTGATGCCAGCCTGCGGATGGGTGCACAAATAAATGAGTCAGGCAGACTATTTCTTAACTTAAGATATCTTGGTGGTGGTGCTACAGGAACAGATACAGGAGATACATGGCCAGGAGATGGCTATGTAAAAAACTGGCTCAATTTTATAACAGTTTCGACTGGATTTGTCTTCCAATTTTAAAATTCCATCATTATAAAATGATTAACAAAATTTCTACAAACAGGTCGTCCCTAACGGGACTTATAAAAGCCAAGCTCCGTAGAGCCTGCCCCGCTTAGGCGGGGAGCGAACCAGTTAGTTGATGATGCACCATCTCTTGTAAAACGATTAGATATCCAGGATACAGGGACAAAACAATTTTACCTTACCTTTGTTATTCATTTAGCATAGGCATTAGCATGGCAGAACGAAAAGTTTGATGATCAGAAAATTCAAAAATATTACTTCTTTATTGTTATTGCTGGTATTCCTTCTGCCTTCAATAATTAAACTTGAACATCACCACGAACACTTTGAATGCAAAGCAATAAATGAGAAACACTACCATGTCCTTCATGATAAGTGTGTTATATGTAATTTTGAATTTTCTGTCTTTTTGTCAAACACCGGAGATATTGATTTCCATAAAAGAAAATCCCTTAGAATATTTCTGCAATAATTACGATTCCGTATATTTTTCTAATCTCTCACAATTCTCATTTTTATTACGCGCTCCTCCCATACTTACAAATAGTATTTAAAACATCCTCCCGGATGTAAGACATCTTATTTGTAAAACATTAACTCGTAATAAAATGAAAAGAATATTCATAATATGCGTTTTGATATTATTTTATCATTCATTAAACGCACAAAACAAGATCATAGGAAAAATTACAGACCAGAATAATTTACCATTGACAGGAGCAACAATATTCATATCAGACATGAATAAAGGAACAATTTCAGATAAAAATGGGAATTATGAATTATCAAATTTACCAAATGGCAAAAACAGAATTCAGTATTCATTCGTTGGTTTCGCTAACCGTATTGAAACAGTTGAGCTTAAATGGAGAAAGTATAGAACTTAATATTTCACTAAAACAAACGGCAATTGAAGCAGACGAAGTGGTGGTTATCCGGTGGTTATAATTCAACCCAACATGAAAATGCAGTAAAAATTGACGTACTAAAACTTGACCCTCATACAATTAAAAATACACCTAATTTCACAGAAGTACTTACACAAGTGCCTGGCGTTGAAATGATTTCTAAAGGGAGCGGCGTTTCAAAACCTGTTATTCGTGGACTTTCAATGAATGACATTTTGGTTTTAAATAATGGAGTGCGGTTTGAAAATTATCAGTATTCAAGTCATCATCCACTTGGAATTGACGAATTTGGAATTGAAGATGTTGAAATCATCAAAGGACCTGCTTCATTGCTTTATGGCTCCGATGCAATTGGCGGGGTTATTAATTTTATCAAAGAAAAACCTGCTCCTGTTGGCAGTATTATTGGCGATTACAATTTGCAGTTTTTTTCAAACACACTTGGAATGACAAATAATTTTGGAATAAAAGGAGCATCGAAGAAATTTTTCGGAGGATTAAGAGTTGGTCAAAAAACAAATTCCGATTTTCTTGCAGGGAGGTGGTGCTTTTGTTCCCAATTCGCGTTTTAATGAAATATCAGTTAAAAGCAAATGCAGGATTATACAGATAAAGTCGGAACATTTCAAATTGTTTTATGATTTCAATAATCAGAAACTTGGATTGGTGGAAGACGAAGCAATTGAAGAAATCACAGAAAGAGGAAGAGAAAACAGAAATTTGGTATCAGGAATTGAATACTCATTTACTTTCTTCGCAAAACAAGTTGTATTTGGGCAAATTTAAACTTGATATTAATTCAGCATATCAGAATACAGAATTGATTCATTTTGGTGAAGTAGATGTTTATGAAATACAAATGAGGCTTTCAACACTTAACTTATGAAGCCAGGCTTCATTTACCTTCGAAAGAAAATTCAGAATATATTATCGGTTTTCAGGGTTTTAATCAAACAAATACAAATCTGAATGACAGAGAAACAATGTTATTGCCTGATGCTATAACAAACAATTATTCTGCTTTTGGTTTATTACAATATACTTTTTTAAAGAAATTAAAATTGCAAACAGGTGTTCGTTACGACAATAAATCAATTTCAACACAAGCAGTTGGGTCAGCCAGCTGACCCGTATGACCTATCGTGCAGCCCTTGATAAGTATTTTGGCAGTTTCAGCGGTTCGTTTGGTGCAACATATAATTTATCTGAAAAACTTCTTATTCAGAGCAAACTTTGCCGCTGCTTACCGTACTCCAAATTTAGCTGAACTTACTTCAAACGGACAGCACGAATTGCGATACGAAATCGGGGATAATAATCTTGTTCCTGAAAATGCCTATGAAACGGATTTGAGTATTCATTACCATAAAGATAATTTCACTTTCGACATTGCAGGTTTTTACAATATCATCAATAATTATATTTTTATTTCACCAACAGGCGACACTACATCTTCGGGGATTGATATATACAAATATAAGCAGGCTAATTCAGCTTTATTTGGTGGTGAGGCAGGTTTGCATATTCATCCAAAACAATTAGAATGGCTGCATTTTGAAACAACATTTTCATCAGTTATCGGAAAACAAGACAATGGTGACTATTTGCCTTTTGTACCTGCGCACAAATTGCGTTTTGAATTAAGGGCAGAAAAAGAAAACTTATTGTTTCTGCAAAAAGCATTTGTTTCAGTTAATACAAGCAACTGCATTTAATCAAAATGAATGCTGCTCCTGATGAAACAACAACTGCAGGTTACTACACTTTTAGATCTGAGTATAGGAGGAAATATAAAAATGAAAAACCAATTTATTTCAGTCAGGCATAAGTGCAAATAACATTTTTGATAAAAAATATATTGACCATTTATCGACATTAAAAGAAGTGGATTTATATAATCCGGGGAGAAATATTGCATTAAATTTAAGAATCCCATTTTCAATAACAAAAGATGAGAAACAATAACATACCTTGATAAACCTCAAAGATAATCAAAATCATGAAAATAGTAGTATTTGGGGCAAGCGGTAAAACAGGCTCATTGTTAATACAAGAAGCATTAACATCAGGTCATGAATGTAATAGCTTATGTTCGCAAACCAGGAATCTGTTAAATCAGATCATCCGAATTTAAAAATTGTTCAGGTTATCTGAATGAAAAGGACAAACTTAAATCAGTCATTACCGGTTCGGATGCATGTATTTCAACTCTCGGTGGAGCATCTCTGACAAAACACAGTAGAGAAATTATTGAGGGAATAGATAATATCGTCAGCATTATGGAAGAAGAAAAAGTAATACGCTTTATTTATTTATCGAGTTTCGGTGCCGGCGATAGTCGCAAATATATGCCTCAGCCTATTCGTTTTCTTATTGCTGATGTTATGCTTCTTGTACCTTTAGCTGACCACAATACCAACGAAAGTCGTATTGCTAAAAGTCAACTTAACTGGACAATAGTCCGCCCGGGAGGATTAACCAATGGTGCTAAAACTGACAATCTGAAACATGGTTGCGAAATGACAAAAACTTAAAGGTAGTTTAAGTATCTCACGGTTAAATGTGGCAGCTTTTCTTCTTAATCAGGTTAGCAATAATGACTATGCGAATAAGAGTGTTTGGTTACATGAATAAATCATGTTGATATTTTAAAGATGAGCACGAACAATATTGATTATCAGCACAGCATACCTCAAAGTTTTCAATCAAAACTTATACAAATGGCTATGGGTTTGTTTGGAATGAAAAAGAAAATGGAGAAGAAAAATGATAACAAACGGTTTTACAAAAAAACCGGCAAAGATCCCTAATTCATTATTGAAGTAACTTTAATATTCAGGAAGCTGAACAAAACGGCACGTAAGATATGGACAATTTCTCCTATTGATAGTAAATCTGACCTGATTATTTTATATTTACATGGTGGTGCATATATGAGTAATATCCGCAAAGAACACTGGAGTTTGATTGAGAAATTAATCATTAAGACTGATGCTACAATAATTGTTCCTGACTATCCATTGACACCGGAAGCCAGCTTGCAAAGAAACATATGATTTTATTAAAGATTTATTTACAAGATTGATAACTGATTATCCTGCAAAACGTATTATTTTCATGGGGGATTCTGCAGGTGGTGGATTAGCACTTAGGATTTACACAACAATTAAGAGATGAAAATAAAAAGCAGCCTGATCAGATAATAATTTTTTCTCCCTGGTTAGATGTCACTATGAGTAATCCCGAAATTAGAGAGATTAGACAAAGAGGATAATTTATTAAGTATTACCGGGCTTAAAAATGCCGGACAGAAATATGCTGGAAACTTAGATTTGAAAGATTTTCGGGTAAGCCCGATTTATGGCGACTTAACAGGTATGTGCAGAATATCAGTTTTCACAGGTACAAGAGACATATTAAATGGAGATGCTAAAGAATTAAAAAAGTTAATGAAAGACCAAAACATCAAGCTTTAATTATTTTGAGTATCCGGATATGTTCCATGATTGGGTGATAATTACCAGTTTAAAGGAATCAAGTGATGTAATTAACAAAGTTGATAAACTTGTAAATGATTATGGATAGAAGAAACCAGCCACACATCATAGCCGATGAAAACTCTTTTTCAGCATAAAGTCTTCAGCGTGATCATAATGTAATAAACCCAACAGATGATTTGTTAAAAGTACTTCTTAAGATCACTTACTGATCTGACAGGATAAATATTATTGTACTTTTCAATTGCAGGTTCATCAGCCAGAGAACCGGATACAAGGATCTTTTGTGACCTGAATGCTGAGCTTAGGTTATTGAGATACTCTTCAGGTTCTGAAATTGAAAGATTCGATATAGTGCCTGTGACAAGTATGTCAGAATGCCATTTTTGGTTCACTTCAGTGAGAGCAAGAAATGGGGTCGTCTGACCCAGGTAAAGAACCTCATGCCCCAATTTTCGGATCAGATATGAATAGAAAAGAAGCCCCATTTCATGCAATTCATTCTCAGGAAGGAACATGATAACTCTCTTTCTTTTCGGATCGTTTGCCGCTGGAAGGGAATAGGTTGCTGCAATTAGTCTTCCACGGAAAATGTTTGTTACAAAATGCTCTCCACCTGTATTTACAGAACCGGTATGCCACATTATCCCAACCCTTTTGAGAAATGGAAATACCACATTGGAAAAGGTTTCTTCAAAACCAATGTTTATGATAGACCTTAAGAGGATTTCGTTAACAGAATTACCATTATAAGAGAGCATTGCAACAATTAAAGAGTTGATATATGTGTTAGAGCCGACAGAATCCATTAAAAGAAACTCAACCTTCTCTTCCAATTCAGATTCGGAATACCTGGCAATTTTTGAAATCTTGATTCCATTATGATAGATGATGGTGATGTTTATTAATCGCCTCAGGTCATCATCATCATACCACCTTCTGTTTGTATCAGTGCGTTTAGGTTTGATGATATTATATCGCCTCTCCCAGACCCTTATTGTAGCAGACTGTATACCGGTCAGTTTTTCAAGTTCGTATAAGGTGTAATGTCTCATCCTGAGAGTAATTCTGTTGATAAATATAGATATTATTGGAGTAGCAAAGATTGGCATCAAAAAAAAATCTGCAGCCTTTCGACTGCAGATCTCTCTGGTTTAAAAATTCTATTTTCCTGAAGGCAAAAGAACCTTGTTTATAGTATGAATAACCCCGTTAGTCCCTAAAACATTGACCAGGGCTGCATTTGTACTGATGGTAGCCAATGTTCCATTCCCGGAAGTAACTGTACCTGCGGTGGCGCTGATACTTATGTTACCATTCAGAGTGGGCACATTTCCTGTAATCAGGTCGCGTGAGAATACCCTGCCGGTTGTGGTTGTAGGCGAAGAAATGATATGATGCTGCAACACGGCTGTTAAGGTGTTAAGATTTATATCATTAATACCTGCCACACCTAAAGCTGTGTACAATTCCCTGAAAGCTGCATCAGTAGGAGCAAAAACAGTTAGGTTTGAACTAGCTGTTGAGGCAGCAGTGAGCAATGCCGGAACTCTGACCAGAGCAGCTACCAGTTGTGTAAATTCTGCTCCCGTAGAAGCCGTGGAAAGTGCTGTAGCAATCTGAGCTATGGTTTGTGAAGGAGGCAATAAAGTTCTGTCGATAACATGTACAACACCATTATCAGCCAGTATGTCTGTGGTAATGACACGTGTACGCCCATTGATAAATACCCCGTTTGAACCACGGTTACTCAGATAGAACATACCGCCTAATGTAGTTATAGCATTATTCGAAGGAGCAGTATTGGCCGGAAGCTGACTGGCCCTTACTTCACTGCCAACTACATGATAGCCTAGAACAGCATCGAGTGTAGCCTGTGCTGGTAATGTTGTTATACCTGCGGCTGTGAAAGCGTCATTAGTCGGTGCAAAAAGTGTTTTCTTTGAAGAATTGAGCAAAGTTGCAAGAATCGTAGGACTTGCAGCTGTTACTGCTGCAATAAGAGTTGTAAAGTTCTTACTGAAGTAAGCAGGCTCGACAACTGTGTTAACGAATCGTCCAATAGATGCAGGAACTAAAACCTGATCAATTATATGCACTACACCGTTTGTGGCATTGACATCAGCAGTCAGTACTTTTGCGGATCCATTCAAACGGATACCTCCTGATGTCGTAACAGCAATGTTTTCTGTATTGGCAGTAGCAACATTACCAGCCTTTAACTGGGTTGAAAGAACAGCACCCGATGTTACTACATGGTACTGAAGTAATGATTTCAGAACCGGTTCAGGAACATCGTTAATGCTTGATTGTCCTATGGTTGCAAGCAGGGCAGTAAAAGCATCATTTGTAGGAGCAAACACTGTAAATTTACCTGTCCCGCTAAGAGTTGAAACCAAATCGGGAAATTTTGTCAGTGCTGTTACAAGTGAGCTTAGGGTTGGCTGAGCTTGAGCCAGCTGTACAATGCTATCTGTAGGTTCGTCTTTTTTTTCACACCCTGACATAATAAAAATGCCCATAAGTGCAATTAGTAAAGAAGTTAATCTGTAATTTTTCATGATCTGTTTATTTTAAATTAATTTTAAACAATAAACATCACAGAAAAGATATTGTTCATTATTATATTCATTTTATGAGTCATTTAATAAATTTATTATATTTACTTAATGCATATATGTGTTTTATATATCTGTTTTATAATTATATAGTGCATATTTGAACTTTTTGCATTTTGTTCTTATTTATTTTAATATTAATGAACGCATTCGAAAATATAGATAATTGAAATAACTTCATTTTAATACTTATCTCGATAACTTAGTCTACGTTTGGACAGAGACCTTGATATGCCTTAAAACAATAACCAGAAAATAACTCTAATTATTCATACATATGAAGCAGTGGTACGAAGAACTCTTTCAGGATTTTGCAGATAATTACGACAGGGAAAATTTCACTGCCGGAACTATCGGTGAAGTAGATTTTATCGAAAGAGAAATTAAATTCAATAAAGAAATCCGTATTCTTGATATCGGCTGCGGCACTGGGAGACATTCACTTGAACTGGCCCGAAGGGGTTACACAGTTACCGGATTCGACCTGTCGCCCGGTATGATCGAAAAGGCAAAAGCCCTTGCACAGAAAGAAGAAATGAAAATCGATTTCCATGTAAGGGATGCCAGGAAATTTAATTTCGATGGATCATTTGCTCTCGTAATAATGCTTTGTGAAGGGGCTTTCCCCCTGATGGAAAATGATGAAATGAACTATTCAATTCTCCAGAATGCATTCAACTCGATAAAACCTGGTGGCAAACTGATCCAAACAACTCTGAACGGATTGTTTCCACTTTTTCATTCTGTGAAGGATTTCATGGACAAAGGTGATAACCTGGGTCAATCGAATGGTAATACTTTTGATCTGATGACCTTCAGGGATCTGTCGGTCTATGAAATTGAAGATGATAATGGCGTTAAAAAGAGCCTCAAATGCAACGAAAGGTACTATGTCCCCTCTGAGATGTCATGGCTGCTAAAATCAGCAGGGTTTAAAAAGTCAGAGATCTTTGGATGCAAGCTTGGTGCGTTCAGCAGAAAGGATGTCCTTACCACTGAAGATTTTGAGATGCTGATAATTGCTGAGAAATAAAATTAAACTACCTTTAATAGTTGATTATTTTAGAATTCCTGATCTCAAAACATAACAACTTCAAAACAAAACTAAAAACTATGTCAGAAACAACTCAGGCAAAACCTTCAAGATGGGCAGGTGCCGTAAAAAGGACAAAAAAAGTTCTCAAGTGGACATTGTCACTACTTATTATTTTCCTAGTTACTTTCATATACTTCAAGTACTTTTTTACCTACAGCGAGGGTTACCGGGCAGGCTTATTGCAGAAGTTCTCAAATAAGGGAGTCGTTTTCAAAACTTATGAGGGTGAATTGATCCTAAGCAGCATTTCAAGTACTGCAAATGTTGCCCTTGCGTCTGAGAAATTCCTGTTTTCAGTAGTGAATAAAAATCTGAGAATCCAGTTTGACACACTTCAGGGAAGGAATGTGATTGTGCATTATAAAGAAAAGAAAGGGACCGTTCCCTGGAGGGGCGAATCAAAATACCTGGTTGACAGCATTGCGCTTCGAAAATAATCTTACCCTTTAAAGGTTATTATAGACTGACCTTTTTTAACATAATTTCATCTGATGTCCCCGATTGTTAAAGAAACCATTAAAAGTATCTTTCTGATTGTTCTTGGTATATTTTCCGCAAGCTTCGGTCTCAAGGGATTTCTTATACCAAATCAGTTTATTGACGGAGGCGTGACTGGTATTTCAATGCTTGTATCTTTTTCCTCCGGTATACCTTTATCCCTGTTGATATTTGTCATAAATGTGCCATTCATTATACTGGGCTTCAGTCAGATATCAAGGACCTTTGCAATTAAAGCCTTTGCAGCTATTGCCGGCCTGTCCATTGTGCTGGCAACTGTAAATTTTCCGGTAATAACTCACGACAAGCTGCTGATTGCAATTTTCGGAGGAATTTTCCTTGGGGCGGGGATTGGATTTTCGGTGCGCGGAGGTGGTGTACTCGACGGAACGGAAATACTTGCATTGTACATATGGAGAAGGAGTGAAACCTCTATCGGCGACATGATAATGGTCTTTAATATTGTAATATTCAGCTCTGCTGCCTTCATTCTTGGCATTGAAACCGCCTTATATTCTATTCTTACCTATCTTGCTGCTTCAAAAACGCTTGACTATCTTGTTGAAGGAGTTGAAGAATACACAGGGGTCACTATAATATCAGAAAAGAGCTCCAAAGTTAAGCGCATTCTGATGACAAAATTCGGACGTGGAATTACAATTTATAAAGGCAAACGCAGCATGATTGGGAAAAATGCAGATATGGATGGTGTTGCCGATATGGAGATCATTTTTACTATAGTTACCAAGCTCGAGATAGGGAAAGTCAAAAAACTTGTAAACGAAGTGGATGAAAACGCCTTTATATATTGCTCACCTATAAGCAATACAAAAGGAGGGGTACTAAAGAAAAGACCTCTGCATGATTAGAAGGAACATCTGAAAAAGCTTATAATTTAATTACCTTCTTCATTATTCCAAACATGCCTCTTATAAAAGTCGCACTCGTGAGAACTTTTACCACAGGGTTTCTGAGAACGCTTCCTCTTCTTGAAGAACCTGATGTACTTCTCCCTCCTCCTCCCCATCTCTCCTTTTCCCTTTCCTTCCTTGCAGCATCTTCTTCAGCTTGTTTCTGAACAGCTTCTATTTTACCAGAGAGAAGCTCAAAAGCGCTTTCACGATCAATAGTCTCGCTGTATTTGCGGACCAGATCTGAACTTCTGTTAATTGAATCAATTTCGGATTGTGACAGAATATCCATTCTGCTCATCGGAGCTCGCATCATTGTCGCAGCTAACGGTGTCGGGATACCCTTTTCATTAAGTGCTGTTACAAGGGCCTCTCCTATACCCAGGGATGTAAGAGTCTCATCTGTTTTATAGTAATCGGATAACGGGAAGTTTTCTGCAGTCAGCTTAATGGCCTGCCTGTCGATGGCCGTGAAAGCCCTGAGCGCATGCTGGATTTTCAATCCAAGCTGAGCAAGAACTTCATTCGGAACATCCATCGGGTTTTGAGTGACAAAAAAGACTCCAACTCCCTTTGAACGTATGAGCTTGACAATATTTTCAATCTCGTTCAGGAGTGCTTTGCTTGCCTGGTTGAATACTAGATGCGCTTCATCGATGAATATCACAAGTTCGGGTTTTTCAATATCACCTCTCTCAGGCATTGTATCATAAACTTCTGCCAGAAGGCAGAGCATAAAGGTTGAAAAAAGCTTTGGTCGGTCCTGTATGTCGGTCAGTCTGATTATGTTAATATAGCCATTCCCATCCCTGTCGCGTCTCATCAGATCTCTTATGTCGAATGAGGTCTCACCGAAAAACAATTCTGCATCCTGCTGTTCAAGCTCTATTAACTTGCGTAGAATTATTCCAGTTGAGGCCGGTGAGATTTTTCCATAATCGCGATCCATTTCTGATTTTCCCTCTTCTGTAACATACTGTATAACCTTTTTAAGGTCTTTTATATCTAGCAACGGCATCTTTCTATCGTCACAATACTTGAAAATGACTGACAGAACTCCGCCCTGGGTATCGTTCAGGTCGAGGATTCTTGACAGAAGCACAGGGCCAAATTCAGAAACCGTTGCACGAAGCCTTACTCCGTCCTGCTTTGAAATTGTCAGTAGTTCGACCGGAGAGCCTCCAACCGAGTAAGGCAATCCGATCTTCGCATGTCGTTCTGTAATGAACGGTTTCTCTTGTCCGGGCATCGCTATCCCGCTGAGATCGCCTTTTACATCCATCAGCAGAACCGGAACTCCTAGCCTTGAAAGTTGTTCTGAAATTACCTGAAGTGATTTTGTTTTTCCGGTTCCTGTAGCACCGGCAATGAGACCATGCCTGTTCATTGTCTTTAGAGGAACTTTTACATGGGCGTCTGAAAGCGGAGTGCCGTCAAGCATTGCACCACCCAGAATTATTGATTCCCCTTTGCATGCATAACCATTATTGATATGAGCCGAAAACATTTCTTTTCTATCCATAATTCAAATTTTTAGCCGGCCAAAACCGAGGTTTGCAATTTAGCATTTTAGGTTCAGTTTTCAAACTAGGAAAGAATATTCGATTAATCCGACAGGATTGCCGGTTTATGGTTGGTTGTTGCCGATTATCTGACAATGAATAATCTCTCACCTCTGTATAATACTTGTTAATGATAACCGATACTCATAAATTAAATTTTAATTCCGATTTGATAATATTGAGTAAATTGTTTACAAACCAGTAACAAGAAACAAGAAACCGCGAACCCAAATTAATTAAACAGATTTAATAAAAAATGTTTAAAAATAGTATATTTGAAACCTGATTGTTTGATTATTACTTTCAAATCATAATTAATTAACTTAAACCTTATTACAATGGCAAAGTTTGAAGTTTACCAAAGCGGTAAAAATAAGGAATTCCGCTTCCGCCTGAAAGCTGACAATGGCCAGACAATTCTCAGCAGCGAAGGTTACACAAGCAAAGCATCATGCATGAATGGTATCGAATCAGTAAAGAAGAATGCCGGCGATGCTAAAAGATTCAACAAAAGCCAGACCCCTACAAAAATGTTCCGGTTTGCAATAACCGCTGCAAACAGCCAGATAATAGGAACAAGCCAGAACTACAAATCTGAAAGCGGCCGCGACAATGGTATCGAATCAGTAAAAAGAAATGCCACCAAAGCCGAAATAAAAGAAGTTGAAAAATAATTGACTTTTAGTTTCATGAGGCTTTATCAAAAGTAATTTTTAACCGCAAAGCACGCAAAGTTAGTGCAAAGGGCACAAAGTCAAATTCCTATAAATTAGATCTTTGCGATCTTTGCGTATCCCGAGTACTCGGGATGGCGACCTCTGCGGTTAATGGATTTTATCTTTTGATACAACCTCTTTTATTATTATAATCTTAAATTAATTCATATAATATGAAGTTGAAATTATTTTCTTTAGTTTTAATATCTACACTTTTTTTCTCTGCTTCTTTTGGGCAGGTTACTGATGCTGAAAAGAAATTGAAAGAAGTTAATGCCGACACTGTCATGGGTTGGAAAAAAGGTGGTCTTTTTGCATTAAACATTGCCCAAACCTCGCTCACAAACTGGGCTGCCGGAGGCCAGAATTCAGCTGCATTTAATGGTCTTTTCAGTGCATTTGCCAACTATAAACAGGGCAAATCGGCCTGGGATAATTCACTCGATATCGGCTATGGGATACTTAAGCAGGGGAAGGATGCCAACCCGATGAAAACTGACGACAAATTCGATTTTTTTTCCAAATTCGGCAGGGAGGCATTCAAAAACTTTTACTATTCAGCCCTTCTGAATTTCAGGACTCAGATGAGACCCGGGTATAAATACCCTGACACGGAAAATAAAATCTCCGATATTTTCGCCCCGGCATATCTACTTTTCGCTGCCGGGATGGATTACAAGCCAAGTGCTTATTTCAGTGCCTTCATTGCACCACTTACAGCAAAATTTACTTTTGTAAATGACCCGGTCCTTTCTGCAGCCGGAGCATTCGGCGTAAAACCCGGCGATAACTCAAGGGGTGAGATCGGAGGTTACCTTAGAGCTATCTTTACAAAGAATGACTTTAAAACTGAGTTCATGAAAAATGTTTCTTTTACATCAAAAATTGATCTGTTCTCAAATTATGCCCATAATCCCCAGAATATAGATGTAACATGGGAAAATCTCATCGGCCTCAAAGTGAACAAATTCCTTTCAGTGAATTTCAACACTGTCCTTATTTATGATGACGATATTAAAGTCCCTGTAGACCGGAACGGGAATGGTCTGTTTGAGTCAACAGAGGCTCCAGGTTCAAGAACCCAGTTTAAAGAAATTTTAGGTATAGGATTTTCTTACAAATTTTGATATTTTTTAACTAAAACCTGACAAAATGAAATTTTTAGACGAATTCAAGCAGTTTGCAATGAAAGGCAACATGGTCGACATGGCCGTAGGTATTATCATCGGTGCTGCATTTGGCAAAATTGTGGCCTCACTCGTAAGTGACATTATTATGCCCCCAATAGGATTGCTTCTTGGCGGTGTTAATTTCGCTGATCTGAAAGTAGTCATGAAAGCAGCTACAGAGACAGTTCCTGCGGTTACATGGAATTATGGGAGTTTTGTCCAGACTGCCATAGACTTCCTGATTATAGCATTAGTTGTCTTTATGCTTATTAAAGCAATCAATTCCATGAAGAAGAAAGAAGAAGCAGCTCCTGCAGCTCCTCCTGCTCCGTCAAAGGACCAGGTTCTGCTGACAGAGATCAGGGATCTGCTTAAAAAATAAAATTTATCATTTTTTTACATGAATTAATGGTAGAGACGCCCAAATTGGGCGTCTCTACGTTTTATGCGGTGTCCCAGCGTATTTATTGGACGTCTCTGCACTTTTTAATATATTTACCCTGCAAATATTCCTTCCCATGAAAATAAGAACTGCTTCCCTCCTTCTTTTTTCAATCTCTTTTCTTTCCCTGGGTATCTCCCTCAGAGGACAGCCTGCTCCTTCAGGAATGAAGATCTGGTTCAACAAGCCTGCTGAAACATGGAATGAAGCCCTACCCATAGGGAATGGCCGTCTGGGGGCCATGGTCTTCGGAGGCGCTGAGAAGGAACGTCTTCAGCTGAACGAAGAATCTGTCTGGACCGGAATTCCGCGATGGGATGCAAATCCGGACGCCCTGAAGAACCTTCCGAAAGTGAGGAAGCTTCTCTTCGAAGGCAAATACGGTGAGGCTGAAAAACTTGCCCAGAACGGGATCATGGGAGCTTTCAAACGTGATAACGCTTCGAGTTATCAGACCCTTGGAGATCTTATACTTGATTTCACTCCCTTAAGAGTAGTATCGGGATACCGTCGCGAACTGGATATCGAAGAAGCAATATCAAGAGTTATCTATACTGCCAATCAGGTAAACTATACACGCGAAGTATTTTCAAGCTTTCCTGATCAGGCCCTGGTTATGAGTATAACTGCTGACAAACCAGGGTCAGTTACTTTTTCTGTCAGGCTTTCCAGACCTGGTAATAAGGCTGTCATAAAGGCTTCTAACAATGAAATTGTTATGAATGAGCATGTTGGAAATGGGATCGGAGTCAGGATGGAGACCCGGGTTAATCTTATCAATGATGGTGGAAGAATTTTGTCGGGAGGCGACAGTATAAGAATTGAAAAGGCAAATTCAGTTCTGATTTTGCTTACTGCTGCAACTGACTATTTTGGGAATGATCCTGCCGTTATTGCAGGCAATCAGCTTGAAATTGCCTCAAAGAGATCCTATTCCGAAATCAGAAAGGATCATGTTGATGATTATCAAAAGTATTTTAAGAGGGTCTCACTGGATCTCGGATCAGGCGATGGGAATTTTTTTACAACTGATGCCAGGCTCACTGCAATGCAAAATGGTTATGTCGATACCGACCTAATAGAGCTCTACTATCAGTTCGGAAGGTATTTGCTCATCAGTAGTTCACGGCAAGATGACCTGCCGGCAAACCTTCAGGGGATTTGGGCTGACGGATTGAATCCTCCATGGAGCGCCGATTATCATATCAATATCAATATCCAGATGAACTACTGGCCCGCTGAAATAACAAACCTGGGAGAAATGTTTATGCCATTTGCAGATTTCCTCGATGCCATGCGTCCGGATGCCAGGCGAACCGCCAGCGAAGTGTACGGTTTGAAAGGGATTGTGGCCCATTACACGACCGATGTCTGGCACTACACAGAACCTTTGGGAGCTGTCGGATACGGAATGTGGCCAATGGGAATTGCCTGGAGCTGCCAGAATATCTTTGATCATTACAGGTTCGGAGGCAATATTGATTATCTGAGGAACAAAGCCTATCCCATAATGAAGGAAGCTGCTGAATTTTGTGTTGGCTGGCTCGTTACTGATCCAAAAACAGGATTTCTTGTTTCAGGTCCGTCAATTTCACCGGAGAACAGATTTAAAATTCCGGGAGGAGAGGGAAATGCCAGCATTGTTATGGGTCCGACGATGGATCATATGATAATCCGCGACCTGCTTCAGAACACTATTGAAGCAAGCATTATTCTTGATACCGATAAATCCTTCCGCAGCAAGATGGAGAAGACGCTTGATAAGCTGACACCTATAAAAACCGGGTCGGACGGCCGGATCCTGGAATGGTCCGAGGAATTTGAGGAACCTGAACCGGGCCACAGGCATATTTCACATCTTTACGGCCTTCATCCGGGAAATCAGATTACAGAACAAAAAAATCCTGAATTGCTTGAAGCGGCCAGGAAAACTATAGAGTACAGACTTGCCAACGGAGGAGGACATACAGGGTGGAGCAGGGCCTGGATAATAAATTTCTTCGCCCGGCTTAAGGATGGTGAAAAAGCTTATGAAAATGTTCTGGCTCTTATCAGGAAATCGACTCTTTATAACCTGTTTGACAATCATCCTCCCTTCCAGATCGACGGAAACTTCGGGGGTACCGCGGGCATTACGGAAATGCTTCTTCAGAGCCATGCCGGTGAAGTGGAATTGCTTCCTGCCCTGCCCTCTGCCTGGGGAACAGGATATGTGCACGGACTTATGACCAGGGGCGGCTTTGAAGTGGATATTGACTGGCAGAACGGGATGCTGAAACAGGCAAGGATCATCTCGAAGCTTGGCAATCCTTTGAGATTGAGTTACAAAGGGGAAGTCATCGAACTGAAGACTACAGAAAAGGGGAAGTCGTATTTGTTTAGGGAAGGAACTTCGGGATTAATCATTATTTGATTAGCCTGGAGCTTCAGCCTGGTAGAAGTTTGCGGATCATCATTGAGAATATCAGGGCTAAAGCCCTCTCCAAAACTTTATCTCCTAACCACGGCCTTAAGGCCGTGGTTATCGCAAACATCTACTCTGTGGGCTTTAGCCCCAATCTCCTAACCACGGCCTTAAGGCCGTGGTTATCGCAAACATCTACTCTGTGGGCTTTAGCCCCAATATTTATTATTATTAATAAAAATTTTCATAAAATAATTTGGATATTGATGTTATTTATTTCTAACTTTGTGTTAGAATTAATTAACTAATACTTTACCGTCATGAAAAGAGGAATTATAGTATTTATCGTAGCAGCCCTGGTCCTTTTCACAACCGGGCTGTGGTTATTTACTGCAACTGAAAAGTTCAAACCCTTTGAGCTTGTTGGCTTTGGCATTTTAATCCTTGTGGTCTTATTTGCATTATTTATCGGATTCAAAAGAATAAGCAGTGCAAAGAAAGGTGAACCTCCTGAAGATGAGCTGACTAAAAAGGTTATGCAAAAAACTTCATCGATTTCTTACTACATTTCGCTCTACTTATGGCTGGCGATAATGTACTTTTCAGACAGGCTAGATTATGAAACCCATACTGTAATAGGCGCAGGTATCCTGGGGATGGCCGTGGTCTTTGCTGTCTGCTGGCTGGTATTCAATTTCAAAGGTGTAAGAAATGAATAACAGGATAAAAGAATTCCGGGCGAGATACAATCTCACCCAGGAGGATCTGGCCAAAAAGGTAAATGTAAGAAGGGAGACAATTGTCTTTCTTGAGAAGAATAAATACAACCCCTCACTTAAGCTGGCCCACGATATTGCCAAAGTGTTCGGTACAGCTATCGAAGAAATATTTATCTTCGAATAAACATTCTTCCCTTTGAGGCTGTCTCAAAAGTCCTCTGTGGACCTCTGTAGAAACTCTGTGATCTCTGTGTAAGCTCTTATAAATATTTGTTACACAGAGTGCCACAGAGAAGACACAGAGCGACACAGAGAAAACATAAATGGAATTTAAGACTTATGAGACAGCCCCAAAGGATTTATGACACAGCCTTATGAAAAAACTCCTGCTTTTTTTTGTCATCATCCTGTTTTCGTGTTCTTGCAGTAAACCCGATTCATCTGATTTTACAGCAGCCTGGCTACATTGCAACAATCTCGAAAATCCTGCCGGGGTTTCTAAAGATCCCTCATTTAGCTGGATCATTACATCCGGAACCAGGGGTGCAGTTCAAACTGCCTATCAGATAATTCTGGATTCCTATGAAAAAAACCTGAAATCAGAGAGCAGATGTCTCTGGAATTCAGGAAAGATATCTTCTTCCCAATCTTCATGGATAAGCTATTCCGGACCTGCCCTCGAACCTGCAAAAAGATATATCTGGAAGGTAAGGATTTGGGATAAAAATGATAACCTTTCAGAATGGAGCTCTTCAGCTTATTTTATCACAGGACTATTCGTCAGGTCTGACTGGGGCGATGCAAAATGGATCGGATATGAAGAGATCCCCGATTCACTTCTTCTTGTCCCCGGGGTTCATGGAAATGGCAATGATCTTGGTGAAGTTGCAAAAAAACGTACAGTAGTCCCATATTTCAGAAAAGAGTTTCGGCTGAATAAAAAGATATCCCGGGCTCTTGTTTTTGTTAGCGGGCTTGGCCATTATGACCTGTATGTAAATGGTGAAAAGCCAGGTGAACGTTTTCTTTCTCCCGGATGGACTGATTACAGGAAAACCTGTTATTACAACACTTTTGACATAACCAATAATCTGAGGCGTGGCCAAAATGTTTTGGGAGCTATTGTTGGCAACGGATTTTACAACATAAACAGGGAACGTTACAGGAAGCTGGTGATAGCCTATGGCGCACCAAAAATGATATTGAAGCTTATTGTGCAATATAGTGATGGCTCTGAGGAGACAATCGTAAGTGACAGGACCTGGAAGTCTTCTCCTTCGCCGGTCACATTTGCCAGTATTTATGGAGGCGAAGACTATGATGCACGTCTAGAACAGGAAATGTGGCAAAAAGTGGGATATAGTGGTAAAACATGGAAAGAATGCCTGGAAATCAGGGAGCCTTCAGGAGAACTTAGGCCCGAAATGGATCATCCGCTTAAAATAATGGAAGTGTTCGATCCCGGGAATATAACCTGCAGGAATGATAGCATCAGTATCTATGATTTTAATCAAAATGCATCCGGGATTGTCAGGTTGAAAGTCCATGGGAAGAAAGGACAGGTTGTCCGGCTCGTTCCGGGCGAACTTATAAGTAATGACACCACAGTTACTCAAAAGGCAAGCGGGGAGCAATATTATTTTACGTATACACTAAAAGGGGGAAAGGAAGAGATCTGGGTTCCGCGATTCAGCTATTACGGCTTCAGGTACGTTGAGGCTGAAGGAGCCAGGCCTGCAGGTGAGCCTAATCCGGATAATCTGCCGGTAATAAAAGAATTGCAGCTTCTTCATACAAGAAATTCCTCCCCATCTGCAGGGAGCTTCAGCTGTTCGAATGAGCTTTTCAATTCAATATACAAACTGATAAACTGGTCGATAAAAAGCAATCTAGCAAGTGTTGCAACCGACTGCCCGCACAGGGAAAAGCTAGGATGGCTTGAACAGACCCATCTGATGGGAAACTCGATCAGGTACAACTTTGACATTCATAATCTGTATGGTAAGATCATTGATGATATGACTGAAGCCCAGCTCGAAAACGGACTTGTCCCAGATATTGCACCCGAATATGTTCAGTTCCAGGGTGGTTTCAGGGATTCACCCGAATGGGGCAGCGCCTGTATCCTGGTTCCGTGGGATATTTTCAAATGGTACGGAGATATCGGTGCCGTTAAAAAAGCCTACCCGATGATGAAAAGATATCTGAATTACCTTGAAAGCATGTCAGAACACTGTATCCTTTCGCACGGACTTGGTGACTGGTATGATTTGGGACCCAAATTTCCGGGGGAAGCCCAGCTTACGCCCAGGGCTTTAACTGCAACATCAGTTTTTTTCTATGATGCAAAATTGCTGGCTGAGATGGCTGCACTGATCGGTGAAAAAGAGGATGCCGATCTTTATAGAAACCTGTCAGAAGAAATCCGTAAAGCTTTCAATAAAGAATTCTTCAATCCTCAGACGAATGTTTATTCCACAGGAAGCCAGACAGCATATTCAATGCCGCTTTTTTTCGGTATGGTTGATGACAGTTTAAAAAATAAAGTTACAGCCAATCTTGTCAGTTCAATAAAAGAAAACAAAAATGCACTTACAGCAGGTGATGTAGGATACCGGTATCTCTTACGGGTACTCGAGCAGGAGGGTTATTCTCAGCTGATTTTCGATATGAATTCAAGGACTGATGTGCCCGGCTATGGGTACCAGCTTTCAAAGGGAGCGACATCACTTACTGAATCCTGGGCCGGACTGAGGGATGTTTCGAACAACCATATGATGCTCGGACATCTGATGGAATGGTTTTTTAGTGGCATCGGGGGAATCCGCCAGATGGCAGAATCAAATGCTTTTAACCATATTCTTATTGCACCTGAAATTGTTGGTGACATTACCTGGGCTAATGCATCAATAGAATCTGTCCATGGTGAAATTTCAAGTTCCTGGAAAATCAAGGGCAATGATTTTTCGTTAACGGTAAAGATACCCGCTAACTGCAAGGCAACTATAGAACTGCCTCAGCCTGATGCTGATAAGATCAGTGAAAACGGCAATCCCGTGAAAACTTCTGAAAATTTAAAAGTCCTTAAGAGCTCAGGAAGCAAAACTCTTATAGAAACTGCTTCAGGAGAGTACGATTTTACATGCCCATTATGAAATTATTATTCCTTGCCCCAGTCATCTTCTCCTGCCACTGCTACAACTCGTTCCATTTGCCTGGATAAGCAAACCTGCACTGTTTTGGCAAGGTAGTGGGTTTGTGGATCCTGAACTATGAATTGACCAGCACTCTTTTTTTACTATTTTAGAAGATTATTGAGTTATACTGATTTATTTTGTCATGCCGTCTGGACTGATTTGGCACATTTATTAAATACATTGTTTCTGATGATACAATACTACAATAGGGAATTCAGTGAAATAATTTCCAGTTTGAAAACAGATACCACAACAGGTTTGCGCACCGATGAGGTTAAACGAAGGCTTGGAGAATACGGATATAACCAACTTGATTCAAAACGCAGGAAAAGCTTTGTAGTGATGTTCCTTGAGCAGTTTAAAAGCTTTATGATAATCATTCTGCTTATTGCAGCTGCAATATCAGGAGTGGTTGGTGTAATGGAAGGAGAAGGATTGCTAGATACATATGTAATATTGGGTATTCTGATAGTGAATGCTTTTGTCGGTGCTTTCCAGGAGCGTAAAGCTGAAACTTCACTTGAGGCTCTGAAAAGTCTTGCTGCTCCGCTTACCAAAGTACTTCGCGACGGAGTTATAAAAGAGGTCCTGACAAGAGAGCTCGTCCCGGGAGATATTATTATTCTTGAAACCGGTGCCATAATTCCTGCGGATCTACGGCTGACTGAGGCAGTCAATCTTAAAATACAGGAATCAGCACTTACAGGAGAATCAGTTCCTGTCGAAAAGCATACTGACGCAATCAAGGAAGAAGATGTTGCCCTTGGTGATCGCATAAACATGGCCTTTTCGAGCGGTATGGTGACTTATGGGCGCGGACGCGGTGTTGTAATAGCAACTGGTATGAAGTCCGAAGTAGGGAAAATAGCTAATTTGCTTCAGGAGGCTGTTGAAACTGAAACCCCGATGAGCAAGCGTCTTGAACAGCTAGGAAAGCTTCTTGGGACCGCAGCACTGATAATATGTGCCCTGATCTTCGTTGTGGGAGTTCTTTATGGCAATTCAATTATCAGCATGTTCATGACCGCTGTAAGTCTCGCCGTTGCTGCAATTCCTGAGGGACTGCCCGCAGTTTCAACAGTTGTTCTGGCAATCGGTGTACAGCGTATGGTCAAGAGAAATGCGATAATCCGTACACTCCCTTCGGTTGAGACTCTTGGCAGTACAACTGTAATATGCTCTGATAAGACAGGGACACTTACCCAGAACAAAATGACAGTCGTTGAAGCCTATGTCAATCACAAAAAGGATGTCATAAACAGGTCTGCCCCCGCTACTGTTCTGAATAAGGAGGAGAACAGGCTGCTTGCAATAGCTGTACTGTGCGCCGATGCACAGGTAAGGAACAATGATAATGGCAAATACGAGTTTACAGGAGATCCCACCGAGACAGCTCTTCTCGATTTTGGTATCCTTTATGGCATGTTCAAAGATGCCGTTGAGAAGAAGTTTCCAAGGATCGCTGAAATCCCGTTTGATTCAGAAAGGAAACGAATGACAACAGTCAACAGAATATCTGAATCAAGCACCCGTATAAATGTAAAAGGCGGACTGGATGAGGTTCTAAGTGTTTGTGACAAAATTATAATCCACGGCAAGATACGACCAATTGTTAATGAAGATAAGAAGCTGATACTGCTGGCAAATGAGTCTATGGCAAATTCGGCTCTGCGTGTTCTTGCAATGGCATACAAGGATCTGCCAGAGGCTCCCCGGAATGTTCAGATAGGTGATCTTGAGAACGGGCTTATCTTCATTGGCATGCTTGGAATGATCGACCCTGCACGACCAGAGGTTATTGAAGCAGTCGCCAGGTGCAATACAGCCGGCATCCGGCCGGTGATGATAACAGGTGATCATAAAAGCACAGCAATGGCTATAGCCCGGGAGATAGGCATCTTCAAGGAAGGAGATACAGCCATTACAGGAGCTGAACTTGAAAAACTCAGTGATGAGGAATTTGCTAGCAATGTTTCAAAGTATGCGGTTTATGCCCGGGTGGCTCCTGAGCATAAGGTCCGTATTGTTAAAGCCTGGCAGAATCATGGTGAGGTAGTGGCTATGACGGGCGACGGTGTTAATGATGCTCCGGCACTTAAGGTAGCTGATATCGGGGCCGCGATGGGTATAGTTGGCACTGATGTGGCAAAAGGGGCAGCCGATATGGTACTTACCGATGACAATTTTGCAACGATTGTGTCGGCGGTTGAGGAAGGAAGAAGGATCTATGACAATATTCTAAAGGCCATCCAGTTTCTCCTTTCTACTAATATTGGTGAGATATTCCTTTTACTTATAACATCGATTTTTAATCTTGGTACACCACTTCTGCCTATCCATATACTCTGGGTGAACCTTGTCACTGATAGCCTTCCGGCACTTGCACTAAGCGTTGATCCGGCTGAAAAAGATATTATGAACAGGAAGCCCAGGAATTCAAAGAAAGGTTTTATGACAAACGGGATGGTATGGCGCATAATGTATCAGGGTATAATGATTGGTGCAATACCTCTGGCAGCCTTCATAGTTGGATTGCGCGAGCAGGGTGTTGCCCTCGGGCAGACAATGGCTTTTGCAACGCTGATGTTTGCACAGCTTGCTCATGTACGCAACCTGCACTCAAATACCAGGTCATCGCTGGCAATCAGTCCGTTTAAGAACATACCACTCATATTGGCAATTGCTGTTTCTGCTGGTCTCGCTTTGATAGTGCTGCTTATCCCTCCAATCCGCGATGCTTTCAGTCTGACAGAACTCGACGGCAAGCATTGGCTTGCAGTAGCATTAATGTCACTTATTCCTATCCTGGTGGTCGATATTTTCAAATTATTCAGGATCAATACTACCAGAGATGAAAGGATCAAATAGAGAGAAAAAAGGATCCGGGATTTTCGGATTTAACAGGAATATTATATTTACAGGCCTCACAAGCTTTCTGACGGACACATCCGTAAAGATGGTTTATTCGGTTATGCCTATGTTTCTTATGTCGATAGGTGCATCGAAAACCAGTCTGGCATTGATTGAAGGCATTGCCGAAAGTACTGCGGCACTTGTAAAAGTGCTGTCAGGTTTCTGGAGTGATAAGATAGGCAAGAATAAACCATTCATGCTGATAGGTTATGGGCTGTCAGCACTGATTATTCCATTATATACTTTTGTTGTCTCCCCGATCCAGGTTCTTGTCCTGAGATTCATTGAACGTTTCGGCAAAGGCATAAGAACGGCCCCTCGTGACAGTCTGATAGCCGGTTCGATAATTGATGGGGAGAGTGGCAGAAGTTTCGGATTGCAGAAAGCCATGGATAATAGTGGTGCAATAGCAGGTCCGTTAATTGCTTTTGCAATGTTGTCATCAATTCCCGGGAACTACAGGATGATTTTTCTTGTTGCCGGAATACCTGCCGTACTGGCTATTCTCGTACTGATATTGGGGATAAAGGAAGCCAGAAAGAACAGTCATGAGCTGTTTGTAAAATTTCACTTTAAGGATTTTCCTGCAAAGTATTATTTCTTTCTGATCGTTGTATTTGTTTTCACACTCGGTAACTCAACCGATGCACTGCTGATGGTAAAGGCAAACGATGTTGGCATAAAGGTTGCCCTCATACCCCTTGTCTATCTGGTCACAAATGTAGTTTCTGTCCTAGCATCGATTCCTGTTGGGTCGCTTGCCGACAGAATCGGCAAGGAGAAGATCCTTATAGTTGGATTCCTGATTTATGCTGTTGTCTATTATGGATTTGGAATAACTACAAGTATTGGAGCTATTATTGCGCTTTTTGCACTTTATGGATTGTATTCAGCAGCAACAGATGGCATTATGAAGGCATTTATTTCCGATATGATCGACAATAACAAAAAGGGTACAGGGCTGGGTATTTATAATGCCCTTCTGGGAGTTACCTTACTGCCTGCCAGCCTTATTGGTGGTTCTCTTTATGACAAGGTCAATTCATCAGTTCCATTCTATTTCGGAGCAGCAACGGCAGGAATTTCAGCGATATTGATGCTGATCTATCATTGGCGTTTCAAAAACCCCCTTTCAATCCCGCCTGGCGGGATGTAAAACAAACTCCTTCCCCCCTGGGGGAAGGCTGGGAAGGGGGTTAGGACAAAAGAAGAATTAGTAAATTGTTTTTTCTTATTTTTATATTCTGATAAACACAACCACTAATGAAACAGGTTTTAAAATATACAGGGTACATATTAGTGCTGGCAATACTGGGATATATGATCTGGCGCTTCTCTTACATAATTGCCTGGGTTCTGATTGCAGCAGTTCTTTCATTTATGGGGCAGCCGCTTGTGCGGTTTTTTGACAGGATCCATATAAAGAAGCTCAGAATGCCTCATTTCCTGAGCGCTTTGTTATCACTCTTTGTAATTGTACTGGTTCTGCTCGGATTGATAGCTATTTTTGTCCCCCTGATTATTAACCAGGCAGAGACTATATCCAGGATCGATGTAGGACAGATTGCCCAGAACCTTCAGGGGCCTTTGCAATGGCTGGATGAAAAACTTCATCTGCTTGGTGCTATCCCTGCTGTACAGACACTCCAGGATTTTCTTGTGGACAAAGCAAAAACATTAGTTAATCTCGGAAGCGTTGGATCACTTATGGGAAATTTCATAAGTGTTGCAGGAAATATTTTCATCGGATTGTTCTCTATTCTTTTTATAGCTTTCTTTTTTCTGAAAGATGAAAATATGTTCGAGGAGGGTCTTCTTCTTTTTATTCCCACGGAACATCATCTTGCAACCCGTAAAGTGGTGGCCGAATCCAAAAACCTGCTTATTCGTTACTATATTGGTGTTGTGCTGGAGTTAATCGGAGTTATGTCTCTGATTACAATAGGACTCCTGATATTTGGCGTTAAAAATGCACTCCTTATAGGATTTTTCGGAGGGATCATGAATATAATCCCATATCTTGGTCCGATAATAGGTTCAGCAATCGGAATTGTTCTTGGTGTTACATCCACCCTCGCAACCGGATCATATAACGAACTATTTTCTGTGATATTAAAACTTACAGGGGTATTCTTAGTTGTGAATTTTATTGATAACAATATTCTGGTTCCGGTAATTTATTCGAAAAGCGTCAAATCGCATCCTCTTGAGATCTTCCTTGTAATTATTATCGGTGGAGGAATTGCAGGATTACTGGGGATGTTATTGGCAGTACCGGTTTATACACTGTTAAGAGTTATTGCAAAGGAATTCTTCCAGCAGTTCAGGGTTGTGAAAAAGCTTACTGAAGATATCGATAAGAAATAAACCCTCTCCCCATCCCCTCTCCCTTCGCCTTCGCGTAGCCGCTTCGGCGAAGCAAGGCAAGGGCGAGGGGCTACTATTAAGATCCCCTCCTGGGAGGGGCTGGGGGTGGGTTGGTTTTAAAGGCTCCCCTCCTGGGAGGGGCGGGGGGTGGGTTGGTTTTAAAGGCTCCCCTCCTGGGAGGGGCGGGGGGTGGGTTGGTTTTAAAGGCTCCCCTCCTGGGAGGGGCTGGGGGTGGGTTGGTTTTAAAGGCTCCCCTCCTGGGAGGGGCGGGGGGTGGGTTGTTAATATTTAAAAACAATTATAATGAACCGTTTTAAGGATGATTTCACAATCAACAGATCTGCTCTCCTGGTTTTTGTCGCGTTTTTAACCATTCTTCCCGCGTGCAACAGGTCAAAAGCAGTTTACAGAAAAAATCAGACTGTATCTGAAACAAAGATCACAAATGCCGAAAAGCTTGGATTCCCCCGCGGAACCAAGGTAATACTTCTTCACTGTGATGATGCCGGAATGTGTGATGAGGCAAATATTGCCATAAGACATTATTTTGAAACAGGAGATCTTCTTTCTACAGCAGTAATGGTGCCCTGCCCTTACGCCATGGAGCTGGTTGAATGGGCGAAGACACAGAAATCCCCCGATATCGGAATTCATCTCACCCTGACAAGTGAATGGAAAACTTACCGATGGGGACCTGTGTCTGAAACCTCCAAAGTCCCCGGATTGATAGACCCCGAAGGAAAAATGTGGCATGACGTCCCGGAGGTTGTCACACACGCTTCAGCGGCTGAGGTTGAAACAGAAGTGCGTACCCAGATAGACAAAGTGATCGCGGCTGGATTTACTCCCTCTCATATTGATACACATATGGGAACCATGTACGCCTCCCTCGAATATCTCAAAGTCTTTCTTAAGATTGCAGAAGAATATAAAATTCCCGCAAATGCGATTGACCTCTCCTATCCTGCCATAGCTGAAAACTTCAGGAAGGAAGGTTATCCTATTACAACTGATGTTGTGGAACTTTTAAATCAGTATTCCCTTCCAAAGCTTGATAATTTTTCAAGTGTTCCTGACGGTAATACTTATGAAGAAAAAAAATCAAACTTTTTCAAATTGCTAAATTCACTGGGGCCTGGTCTGACAGAAATAATCTTTCATCCGTCAGTTGAAACAGATAATCTTAAAACCATTACTGGTTCATGGCAGCAGAGAGTTTGGGAGGCTCAGCTGTTTTCAGATCCGGCTGTAAAAAGTTTCTTTGCAGACAATGGTATAATAATAACCACTTATAGAGAGGTAATGCATAAGTTTAACAAGAGCAAGTAACAGCAAAGCACTAATTCAGGCCTGGCAGAATTTTATTCTCAGGTTGCTTTTCCGGTTCACTTATTACCTTAAGATACCTCCCCATCCAGTAGGGCAGCAGCCATATATCTCCTGCGCTGTATTCTGATTTCCCGCCTCCGTTATCATCAAGCATAAAACGGTTTGCATTATGCCGGGAAACAGGCAGTTCGTCGGGTGCAAGAACCTCCCTGATAGTCTGACCACGGAAATCAGGCTGAATTAATTCAATGTCCTTACGGTGACTGTTTTTAATACTCCAGTCAATAAGGTCCAGAGGGTATTCCTGCAGATACCAGATTGCATCTTCCAGTCCAAAGCTTGCAGGATTTACAAGAGCAGTAATGATATTCCACAAACCCTCTTTTTCTGGTTTCTCCGCTTTCCAGTGGTCAATAATTGCCATCTTATATTTTGCCTTCAGGGTATCATTGAAAGCATAACGGTATAATCCCCAGTATCCGCAGTAATACATTTCATCATCGGAATGATTCCATCCATCCGATAACATTTTGCTCCATGCATCAGAATCAGATGGCGCCGGGCCGATTTTACTCAAAGGACGAGTCAGGTTATTGAGGTATCCATGTTCATTAATAAGATAGAAAGCTGCTTTCCTGTATTTCTCCTTTCCGGTAAAATGGAAGGCAGTCTGCAGCATTCCAATGATGTTCGATGAATTGAGCCTCCGGTCACCCACCATTTCAGGACGGGCATTAACATATTCAGGATTCCATTTACCCCATAATGTTGGGTTACCGTCCCAATCGATAAGATAGAAATCATTTTTAACAATGTTAGACATCAGAGTGTCAATCAGCATGATTGCCTTATCCTTAAGGTCTGTTGAATCTATCAGCTCTGCAATAACACCAAGCGCAAAAATATGACCAATGGCTTCATCACTGCTTGTTGTTGATTTCCAGTCCCATTCAGGATCTTCAGCTCTTCGCCAGAGTTTGTCTTCGTATTTATATCCCCGTCGTTCAAAGGAGCGAGCCGGAAATCCGGGTACTTGATTAATGCAGTATAATCTTTCAATTGCGTCAAGCGATTCACGAACATTTTGCAATGCCTCTTCCTCATTTGTAACGGAATACCTGAAGGCCTGGGAAGTAACATACATCGAAGTCCATAATCCATCATTATCTGAATCTTCCAGACTGCCTGTGGTTATATCACCATTCTTCATTCCGCCAACAGTTGCATTGAACCCGTGTCGTATATGACGCTCCCTTGTCTGTTTTTCATAAAATAATGCCTTATCATACAATGTCAACTCACTGAAACAAATTTTTGCCAGTCCCTTTCCGGTAAGTATAAGAACTGAATTATCGGGACCTTTGGAAATATCAATGACATCATCAGACGGGAGCCAACGCTCAGAGGCATAATAGTCGAACTTACCATCCTTGCGAAGGCTGAAGACTCCGGAAGTGGATCCGAACCATAAAGTTCCATCAATATCGCTGATTGATACTATTTCTGTGCAGGGTAAACTTTTAATGACATCTGATTGTATTTTCCTGGTTCTTATATCTAATTCAAAATATCCGTCACTTGTCCCAATAATTAGTTTACCGGAGAACAATTCGATACAGGTAAGGTTGTCCTTTTCAATGATCTGCTCAATTTCCCCTTCCACAGGAGATAAAATGCTGATTGTTTTTATACCAAGTATCCAATAAAGGTTATTTGATATATCATATTTTATGTCGCGCACTTCTTCCCGGAAATCAGCCTCCCATAATGTTTGAGAATTCTTAAGCAGTACAAGCTTTCTGCCATCTGAGACAAGGAAAGTAAAGTCGTCTCCTCCGGCAAAGATTTTTGCAGAGGCAATGGAGTGCATGGAATATAATTTCCCTGCCCAGGCATTGCTTAGAACTGCTTTGTCATCAATATAGACAAGCTGATTTTGGTATGTTCCAATACCTGAAATGCTCTTTTCCGATGTTGGCCTGTAATGTAAATCATGAACAAGACTGCCCGGGAATAAAAACTGACCTCCCGCAGGTCTTAATAACCCCCTTGATGAAAGTATCTGTATATATCCGTTCCTGTCGGATTCAACTTTATAAAGCCTGACATTTTCATCCCTGACAAAATATTTTATTGAATAATCCTGGATAAAAGGCTTATCAATATGACAATTGATTTCCTGAGTATTTTTTTCCGTTGTACAGCCGGCTAAAAAAACCAGAACATAAACAACTGCTGATATTTGTATGTTTGCTTTCATGTTCATAAAAATTCAGTTAAGTTTATGAATTAATCATCAAATTCTTTAGAGATGAAGAAATTATTATTTAAAGTTCTTGTAATATTTTCTGTTTTAACAGCACCCTCATGTTCTCATGTTCCTGTAACACCGGAAACTGCCCTTCAGGCATATCTCAATAACTCCGACAAATCGTTCCACTGGGAGGTTCAGGAGATGCAAAAAGCCGAGAACGTCACATTATACCGCATTTTATTTACATCACAGAAATGGCGTGATAAAGAATGGAATCATGAACTTATGATTATGGTACCTGATATTTTGGATTCGGGTGATGCATTATTGTTCATTACAGGTGGAAGTGTCAAGGACGGGAAGCCTAACACTCATGAATTTAATGATGATTTGGTAAAATCGATTGGCAACATTGCAGTGATCAATAAGGCCATTGCAGCAATAATCTGGCAGGTGCCGAATCAGCCACTGTATAATGATCTTACCGAAGATGCACTCATTACTTATACACTTTACAACTTCAAACAAGATAAAGATTTTACGTGGCCACTTCTTTTCCCTATGACAAAGAGTGCAATAAAGGCAATGGATGTCATTCAGGAGTTTTCAGGAAAGAAAGCAGGCAGAAAGGTTAATTATTTCATTCTTTCAGGAGCTTCAAAAAGAGGATGGACCACCTGGCTTGCCGGTGCTTCCGACAAAAGGGTCAAGGCTATATGTCCCATGGTTATTGACGTGCTCAACATGCCAGCAAATATCAGTTATCAGAAAGAAGTCTGGGGAGACTACAGCATTGAAATTGAGGATTATGTAAAGCTGGGAATAGCACAGGACCTTGCTTCATCTGATGGAAATGACCTGGTTAAAATGATTGATCCCTACTCCTACCGAAAAGCTCTTACGATGCCAAAAATGATTTTCATGGCAACCAACGATCCTTACTGGCCTGTTGATGCTGTTAAGAATTATATTGACAGTATACCTGGTGACAATCATATCTGTTATACACCCAATGCAGGCCATAATCTTGGAAATAAAGTAAAGGCCCTGACAACATTAAGCGCCTTTTTCGGGATAACAACCACAAACGGAAATTACCCCGACTGTAATTATGAAATCACTGAATCTGACGGAACCATTACTCTTACGGTCAGGTCGGAACCAGGCCAGATAACCGATGCAGACCTGTGGATTGCTGATTCCGATGATCTGGATTTCAGGGATGAAGAATGGTTGGAATCTGATCCGGAGAAAATAGGCAATAACGAAACTACAGCTTCAATCAGATTTCCGGAAAAGGGATACCTTGCATTCTATATCGATCTGAAGCACAAAAGCTCTTCAGGTTCTGAATATACTCAAAGCACAAGGATGTTTGTGACTGATACCAGCCATATAATGCTGAAATAGTGTAATTACAATGTAATTACATTATTTCAGATATTTTTCAAAAAATTCCGTCATTTTGACCTGGCAGAAATCATTTACCCTCTGGACTATATCCATTGTATGCGGCCATAAAGGCAGTCTATAGTATTCGCATGGAACTCCCAGAGAATCGAGCTTTTCCTTCAGATCATCCGACTGGCTTATTGGAACAAGCCTGTCGGACGTCCCATGCAGAATCAGTGTCGGAGGATCATCCTTATCGAGATATTGAACAGGAGAGGCTTCCTCATATAGAGCCGGCGCCTCTTCATACGACCGGGCGAGGAAAGATTTTACCAGCGGATGGTTCCTTGCATAGTCGGTTGTGAGGTCAGCGGGCCCGTAGATATCTACAACTGCCTTTATTTTATGATTTATGCTGTCAGCTGTCCAATTAGTTTTTCCCCATCCATAGCCGCCGAGCATGGCAAGATGGCCGCCGGCCGAACCTCCGATAAGAGCTATCCTGTCGGGATCATATCCATATTTTTCACCGTTCCTGAAAAACCATCCTAAAGCATCTCTTATATCTTCGGCACATGCAGGATAGGTGCCATCATTTAAAAGTCTGTAAGATACAGTTGCAGTGACATATCCCCTTCTGGCAAAGTCGATAAGATAGATCAGGTAATCAGAACGTTTGCCGCTTTTCCATCCGCCTCCGTGAATAAATACAAGTAATGGAGCAGGATCTTGCAGATGTACAGGCTTGTATAGATCCAGCTGCAGTGACTTTCCATTAATGTTCTTGTACTCAATATCTTTAATCTCTTCAACATCTGAAGGTACAAGAGGAGCAGTATTTACCAGCTTTTCCAGTCCGACCCATAATGCGAGATAAGAAGGAGCCATAAAATGATAACCAACAGGAGGCTTATCAGGATTCAAAGCTGACCAGGTTCGTGGAAATAAAATCCAAAGGATAAACAGAACTAAAACAATTGCCAATCCATAAAGAATTCGTTTTAATCTACGAGATTTCATATTTATCACAGAATATTATTGTTGATTTAATTCTGCCAGCATTTCTTTTAAATTTCTGTGCAATAACCGTGCAGTTTCAGGCCCCAGTGAATTCTCCTCTCCATAAGGAGAACGATCATTGCCGTAAGTATAGGGGGCTTTTTCATCCCAGGCGCTTTTAGGAATAATATAACCAATCTCATCATTTGCAAGGCCAAGAATGAATTTGTAATTGCCCTTCATCAGTTCTCTGACC
Organism: uncultured Bacteroidales bacterium; assembly: GCA_963701745.1. Classification (GTDB taxonomy): domain Bacteria; phylum Bacteroidota; class Bacteroidia; order Bacteroidales; family VadinHA17; genus LD21. The sequence goes on from CAVPBE010000004.1 coordinate 48,948, forward strand.
GGGGGTACTTCCACAGGATCCCCAGGGAAATCTCGACCCTCCGGTGCTTCTATTTTCCCATTAATAATTTCAGGATAAACCTCACCGGGAAGAGTGGCAAAGGAAACTGGTCCAAATTTGAAAACCGAAATCTCGGTGCGCATTTTCATCCAGCCTGATGTTCCCCGGTTAAAAATGCCAAGCATAGTCCCAAGTTTGAAAAATTTGTTATCGATTGGCAGGGAAATAGTCCTGACCACCAAAGAAATGCCTGCAGAATCAATTTTCTCAACATAGTTTTCCATTGCACTCAAAGCAAGCAATGCCAGCTGCTTACCCTGTGCTTCTGCTTTTTCAAAAGTCGGATCCTTAAACTCCTGTCCAGTGAATGGATCTTTTACTCCTTGACCCGGAGGGGTTGTCATTAATCCTCCAATTGCACCATTGACATAAAGTGAGATCCCGCCAATGCCGGATTTCACCTGATTTTCCCCGTTAAAAACGCCCTTCTCGACTCCTTCGCGCAGATAATGGGGAAAATCTGATGTTATCTGAAGGTTTTTTCCCCATAGAGTCTCAGGGTGATCAGCCCATGCAATCATGGAACCAAGTGTATTTCCATTTTCCTTGTTAATGACCCTGATCGTTCTTAGTCCGGAATCAAAAACCTCAGGCATCCGTGTATCCACGACAAGTGAAGTTGCTCCGGACATATCCTCAGATATTTCCAGGATCGCAGGATGCATGTTTTTAACGGCAGTTGAAATTGATTCAACAATCCGGCCTTTTAGAAATTCCATGTATTTTTTATCAGTTCCGCTCTTCAGCGGGGTCTTTCCCCAGAGACCCAACAGGTCAGGACCTTCGTGAGTATGAGTCGATACAATTATGGTATATGTTACTTTGGCGTCTTCAGGGATACTATTTCTGATATCAATTATTTCATTGTTCATAAGTCCGATTGCATCAAGCGCTACGATTGCCATCCGGGTTCTGCCATCATCAATAACCATACTCCTTGCCCATAAATCGTCGTGTATCCCGTTGGCTGCCCTTGCATTGCCAAATCCTGCGATCCAGACCGGATCAAATTTCCCATTGTCATTTCCATCGATGAAAGTGTCCCCGTCTTTTGGAAAGTATTTGGCATCCGCGTTTGTATCTGTCCATCTGTCAGGGACTTCAGGTGTAACGACAACAGAGGAAAAACCTGCCTGCAATGGAAAGGCTTTCTCTGTTATAATTTTTAAATCTGCCTTATAGCCGGGGTTTTGGTCTCTCATGTTTGAAAAGATCCATAAAGTCAATACAATAATTATCAGGAGCAAAAATGTTCCGATCACTTTTAAAATATTTTTCATCGCGCAGGAATCCTAAAAATTTGTATTCAGTAAAGATGACTATTTGAAGGGAAATTACAAATGACAAGAAAATTTTGAAGCAAAATGCAATCAGTTCTGTTATTAAACAAAAGAAAATTTATTTTTGTTTTTAAATAACAGGGAAACAAAACAATATTTTGATCGTCTTTAACGAAAATTTGTTTATTGCACCTGAGAAATAAAATATGGGGAAAAACAGGACGGCAGTTATCATAGGAGCAGGTATCGGAGGTATCACCACTGCCGTTTATCTTGCGAAAAAAGGGTATAGTGTAAGTGTTTATGAAAAGAATTCATCTCCCGGAGGGCGCTGCGGTCAGCTGATACGTGAAGGCCATCGGTTCGACCTTGGGGCAACAATGCTGATGATGCCCGGAATTTACCACGAAACTTTTGATTCACTTGGAATAGAGCTTAAAGAAGGAAGTGACATCGTCCGGTTGAAAGATCTTTACACCATCTTTTTTGATGACTGCAGTCGTCTGGCATTTACGAGCGACAAGGAGAGAATGAAGGAGCAGCTGGAAAAGATAGAACCAGGAAGCTATAAAAGATCGGAAGAATATATCTCTAAAGGATACAGGATCTTCAGGCTCGGTATTGACAAACTGATAGGACGGAATTTTTACAATATCTTCCAGATGGTAAATCTGAAAAACGTCCCGCTGCTTTTCAGAATAAAAGCCTTTACTCCCCATTATAAATTTGCGCAAAGATTTTTCACCCATCCTCACCTGCTGATGGCATATACTTTTCAGAATATTTATGTGGGGCAAAGTGCTTTTGATGCTCCGGCTCTTTTTTCAATGGTTCCGGCAGCAGAAATTACTGAAGGTTCATTTTTCCCTTCCGGAGGAGGAATGTTCAGGATTGTAGAAAAAATGCTAAAAGCAGCTGAAGAGAAAGGGGTGCAATTCTATTACAGCAAACCTGTAAAACAAGTAATCATTACCGGGAAAAAAGCAGATGGAATTATACTTGAGAATGGGACCGAGATAAGATCCGAAATAATAGTTGCCAATGCCGATCTTCCCTATGTTTACCGGAACCTGCTGCCTGACAAAAGAAAATCAAAACATCTGGACAAATTAAAGTATTCATGTTCTGCCATCTGTTTTCACTGGGGACTGGATAAGGTCTATCCACAGCTTGACCATCATAATGTTTTTCTGACTGATGGATTCCGTGAAGGTCTCGACAGGATCTTCAGGGACAAAACAGTCAGTGAGAATCCATGCTTTTATGTACATGCGCCTGCAAGAACTGATCCCGAGGCTGCTCCAATGAATAATGATACCATCTCAGTTGCTGTTGCAACAGGGCATATAGATAAGAATTACAAGCAGGATTGGGACAAAATCATTGACAGTACCAGATTGGCGGTAATTGACCGCCTGAAACGTCAGGGACTGGAAGATATTGAGCACCATATTAAGTTTGAAATATGTCATTCGCCTGAAAGCTGGGAAAATGCCTGCAATATTTCAAGGGGTTCCGTCTTTGGAAGCCTGGGGCATAATATTTTCCAGATGGGATATTTTCGTCCCCATAACCGTCATGATAATTACAAAAACATTTATTTTGTTGGAGGAAGCACACATCCAGGTAACGGAATTCCAAATGTATTGTTATCGGCAAAACTTGTATCGGAAAGAATTTTTAAAGAAACCAGCGCTGAAGAGTGATGACAAATTCGCACAGGGAACAATTCATTGAGAGATTCAACTCAATTGATTTCAATAAGATAATTGATCATCCCAATATACTTATTGCTGCCAATTTCTGGGATGAAGACAGGTTTTGCGCTGCAAAAACCTGCTACAGGTTTATGCGGACAATTGATGATATGATTGACAATTATAAAGCAGCCAACAGGATGATCGACCCTGAAAAAAGAAAAGAGTTCATATCTGGCGTCAATGAATGGCTGAAAACGATTATAATTTCGGAAGACTGTAATCCCGAAAAGGCAACGCTAATCAAAACCATCGAAAGGTTCAGTATCCCGTTATGGCCCCTGGAAGCATTTGCAAAATCAATGATCTACGATATAAATAATGACGGATTTGAATCTCTTGAGTCATTTTTAAATTATGCACAGGGAGCTTCGGTTGCTCCGGCGTCGGTCTTTGTCCATCTGAGCGGGCTTACTTCGCACAATGGCCAATATATTATTCCCTCTTTCGATGTAAGAGAAGCTGCTACTCCTTGCGCCATTTTCAGCTATTTTGTACATATTATCCGTGATTTTCAAAAGGATCAGTTTAATAATCTCAACTATTTTGCTGATGACCTTATCATGAAAAATGAACTAACCAGGCGGGATCTTAAAAATATTGCGCACGGAGCACCTGTTCCTGACCGATTCCGTAACCTGATCAGGGAGTATTATACTTTTGCAGACGGATACAGAAAGAAAACCAGGGAGATCATAGAAAAGATTGGCCCGGCTATGGAGCCAAGGTATCGGCTGAGCCTTGAAATAATATTCAGTCTTTATGTGATGGTATTTGAGAGGATCGATGTTGACAAAGGAAACTTTACTTCTTACGAATTAAATCCGACACCTGAGGAGACCAGGGCAAGGGTTTTGGAAACAATTATTAGGTTCCCCTCCCTGGAGGGGTAAGGGGTGGGTAAGAAGTCAGATTATAAAAAAATTTTCACAGAGAATCACGGAGAAATACACTGAGGGCCACAGAGTTATTAACAAAATACCCTTATGATAAAGTACTTGATCACCATTCTCTTTCTGGCATCTACCCTGTTGTCATCGTCCCAGACCAGCAAGGTGTACCTGTTTTCATATTTCACAGGGAATGGGGAAGACGGCCTTCACCTTGCTTACAGCCGCGATGGTTTGACATTTACTGCCCTGAATAACGGCAAATCCTTCCTGAAACCTGTTGTTGGAGTTTCAAAGCTCATGCGCGATCCTTGCATAATCCAAACACCTGATGGTACTTTTCACATGGTATGGACAGCAGGCTGGAGCGAAAGAGGTATAGGGTACTCTTCTTCAAAAGATCTTATAAACTGGACGGAACAGAAATACATTATGGTGATGGAAAAGGAACCAGCAGCCCTTAATTGCTGGGCACCTGAAATTTCGTACGACAGGAAGAAAAAACAGTTCCTTATTATCTGGTCCACCACAATCCCGGGACGGTTTCCTGAAACTGAAAAAGCTGGGGATACAGGTTATAACCATCGTATTTACTCTGTTACTACCAAAGATTTTGTCACTTTTTCAGAAACCCGGCTATTCTATGATAATGGATTCAACGTGATAGATGCAACAATTAACAGGATCGGCAATAAGTATGTCATGTTTGTAAAGGATGAAACAAAGAATCCTCCTCAAAAGAATATAAGGCTAACAAACAGCAAAAGTATGTATGGTCCGTTCAGCGCTCCTTCAGAACCAATTACTGGAAATTACTGGGCCGAAGGGCCATCCTCAATAAAGATAAATGGTATCTGGCACGTCTATTTTGATAAATATATGGATAAGAAAATGGGTGCCGTCATCTCTAAAGACTTGATATCATGGGAAGATATTTCTGATAAAATAACTTTCCCTTATGGAGTCAGGCATGGGACCGTTTTCAATTCAGATATGAAATTTCTTCAAAATCTTTTAACTAATGGGCAAATACGTTAATGATCATCTCATTAAAGATGAATCAGTTGCTTTCGAAACAAAGTATCACTGGGTAATCTTTTTTACTCTAAAATCACTTTTTACCCTCACAATAGCCCCCATGATTCAAAGGGCATTGTCAGAATTTGTTATTACGAACCGAAGGATAATCATAAAAATGGGCTTCATTGCCAGGAGCACTTTTGAAATGAATCTGTCGAAGATCGAAACTGTGAATGTCGATCAGACAGTAATGGGGCGGATCCTGAACTATGGGTCAATAACAATCATTGGTACAGGCGGGACAAAAGAGACCTTTCACAATATTTCAAAGCCGCTCGAATTCAGAAAAGCATTCCAGGAGCTCTGTTAATACTGAAAACCGTTTGCCTGTCTCATTTGTTTAGTATTAAGAACTTAAGTATTATCATAAATGCCATTTAAAAGAAATAATCTCAATAATGCGTCTTCTCCTTATCTCCTTCAGCATACTGAGAATCCAGTCTGGTGGCAGGAATGGAGTCCGGATGTCATCAGACATGCCGAACTTGAGAAAAAACCTTTATTTGTTTCGGTCGGATATTCGACCTGCCACTGGTGCCATGTGATGGCTTCAGAGGCGTTTTCGGATAGGGATACTGCCGATTACCTTAACTCACATTATGTTTGCATTAAGATTGACAGGGAGCAGAGACCTGATATTGACCAGTTTCTCATGGATTTCATCAACAGACAGAATGGAAGCGGCGGATGGCCTCTTAATGTATTTCTGACAGAGGATCTCAGACCTGTGTATGCTCTAACCTATGCGCCCGTAAAACATCGGAATCCAGATTTTTCCCTCCTTTCGGTTGCAAGGAAGGTATTTGAATTCATTGAACAAAAAAAAGAGATTATTCCACAATTCAATCCGGAGAAATATGATCCTCCATTTTCAGATCATGAAAACCTGGTTGAAGCAATAATTAGATACTTTGATCGTGATAACGGTGGATTCGGAAACAGCCAGAAGTTTCCATCACATACTACATTACTTTACTTATTATACTTTCAGGCTTCAGAAGAAAATGACTCTGTAAGGAATATCTGCATCAAAACTCTTGATGCTATGAGGCTCAGAGGACTTAATGACCATCTTCAGGGTGGTATTTTCAGATATTGTGTCGACCCGGAATGGACCATCCCCCATTTTGAAAAGATGCTTTATGACCAGGCCATGGCACTCTGGGTATATGCGCTTGGGGTTCAGGTTGACCGGTAATTTTGTTTACAAATCAATGGCTGAGAAGATAACAATCTGCCTTGAAGATTCTTTTAAGGAAGGTGAATTCTATATTTCGGCTCATGATGCAGACACAGGACATGAGGAAGGGGCAACTTATCTGTGGAGCTATAATGAGCTGGAGGAGATCCTTACTACTGAAGAATTCAACCGGTTATCTGAAACATATATAATCGGTAAGGATGGGAATTTTGACGGAAGGATCCATCTGATCAGGAGGAATGATAATTCAATTAAGGAGATTGAAGACAAGCTTCTATCATTCCGTAAAGGCAGGGAACAACCTTCAAGAGACGGGAAGATAATCTCCGGCATTAATGCTCTTACCGCCATTTCTTTAATTCAGGCCGGCCGGTATCTTGACAATAGTGATCTGGTGACAAAGGCTGATTCTCTGGTTCATAATATCATTCATAAATTCTGGAATGGGAAAACACTCGGCCATTCATTTTTCAATGGTTCACTACAGGAACAAAGTTTCCTTTCCGATGCTGCATCCCTGCTTACTGCAGTCAGTATGCTTTATGAGCATGACCGGTCTTGGGAGGGAATGATGTCAATAATGGCAAGATATGTCAATACATTTAAAGATGGAGATAACTGGATTGAATCGAAAGCTGATGATTTTCCTTCCGTTAGTGCTTCCTGGTTTGATCATCCGGTTCCTTCAGGAATGAGTATGACATGGATGGGAATGACCAGAGCCATGTTAATGTCGGGAGGGGAGACAACCCCAATGGAATTCAGGCAACCTCTTCAGGCTGATTTCTATAACGTTGCAGCAATGATCTCAAATGGTCTTTTTCATGTTTTTACCACAAAGAAATTTGTCCCATGGAATATGCTGCCGGCAAATTCCTTGCAGAAGCGAGGAGAACCCGAGAATGATTGCTTCAGGGGAGTATGTAAAAATTATTCCCCGCCAGTTATTGAATAGTTATGCTTTTCTCAGAAAGATCCAGAGGCTAATCAGAGCCACAAGCGAAAGGGCAACTATTGCAGAAATAAATATTGACCTGTAGTCATCCTGCCTCTTTATGGCAATACCGATAAATGCCCATACTACAGCCAATCCGATAAAAGGATTTTTCAGCCTGTAAACAGTCAGCCCAATGAGCACTGTACCAATGAAGATCATTATAATTGTCCAGGTTTCCTGCGGAATATTGAATCCGGCCCATTTTAAATTTACAAGTAAAGCTGTAACATTGGCTATAGTAGCAATGCAGATCCAGCCCAGGTAGACGCCGAAGGTTGCTTTTATGATCCCGAATGGCAGTTCACGGATTGAAATATTTATCAGGATAAGGGTCACGAGCAATCCGATCATAACAATCAGCGATAACGGCAGTTTGCCGTAATGCCAGAATATAATCCATATTGCATTCAGTATGCATGAGATGCTGAACAGCCAGCTTATATCCGAAATAACCACCCTGCCTGATCCAGTGAACTGTACTACACAATAAACTATTAGAAGCAGATAAATAACACCCCATATTGAGAAAGTAAGTCCGGCCGGAACAAAAAGATTGGGAAAAGAGTCAGAGAGCTCTCCGGTAGTTTTATTATTCAATGGAAGTGCATTGGCCAGATAGTTCATTACCAGCATTCCGGCAAACAGAACAATATTTAAATATTTAACCATGGCAAAATTAAATTTGAGGTTATATGATCAAATATAAGAAATTAAAACAGCACTGTTACCTTTACAATACTTTCTACATTTGAAGTTATTTAAAACCACGGGGCATGTATCAGAAAGATTATATTCTCAGGATGATGGAGATGCTTGGTGACCTGTTGGCTGCAATTTTCGGTTTGATAAAAAAGGGAGATTACAAGAAAGCTTCTGAACAGCTCAGTAAGATCTATTTTAACATGCTTAAAGAAGATGCCGCCTTCTTCAGGGCAATACCTGCAAAGGACCTGACCAATAAACTGATGAAAGAACATAATTATACAAACGGTCATCTTGAGATCCTTGCAGAGCTTTTCAATGCTGAAGCTGAACTGGAGATTACACAGGGACATAAATCGGATTCTCTGGAATACCTTGAGAAATCACTTATGCTTTTTGAGTTCATCGACAGGGAGCAAAAGACTTATTCTGCTGAAAGACAGAAAAAGATGAACTCTATAAGAGAAAAAATTCAAGCTATAAGATTGGGCTAAAACCAACGGTAATTGAATCAGGAGTAGGGGTTGGTCTTAATTGCCGTCAGCTTTAGCTGACGGATGCAGAAGCTTCTCCCCTTTCAGGGACTTCAGTCCCTGAATTTCTCAAGATTGTATTCCTCAATTAACTTGTTCAATTCTTCTTCAAGTGTAACTTTTTTGTGATGTTGAACCTGATTCCTGATATACTTCCTCAGTTCATTCAACTGATTCATCCCTATTGATACTGCATAGTAATCATCCTGCCATTCAAATTTTAATTTTGTCAGGCTATTCTTGTTGATCCAGAAAGAACTTTCTCCCTTGATCTGTTGCATTATTTCAGAAGTGTTTTGTTTACCCCCCAACGATAGTATAATATGCAAATGATCATAATAACCATTTATTTGATCTATATAAATTCCTTTTGATTTTGCATTCTCGCGAATATGTAAGATGACACTACCTCTTATGTGATCCTGCAAATATGGAATTCTGTTTTTTGTGGTCCACACACAGTGAACCCAGATCCTTATGAATGACATATTTTAGGAATTAACAGCGTTTGACAGGATTAAAGTTAAGATTTCTTAGTCAAAAAATAAAATCCTATTGCAGGTTATTGGATGATTTCTAGAGAAAGCCTCAATTGCCGGATGCTGAAGCTTCTCCCCCTTTCAGGGACTTTAGTCCCTCATCCTTGTTGGGCTGAAGCCCCAAAAAGTGTGTTGTGCCTATCCGTTGGCTGAAGCCAACGGTAATTGATTCACCTATAAAAGTTATTCTCAATTGCCGTCAGCTTTAGCTGACGGATGCTGAAGCTTCTCCCCCTTTCAGGGACTTTAGTCCCTCATCCTTGTTGGGCTGAAGCCCCAAAAAGTGTGTTGTGCCTATCCGTTGGCTGAAGCCAACGGTAATTGATTCACCGATAAAAGTTATTCTTAATTGCCGTCAGCTTTAGCTGACGGATGCAGAAGCCATTGGTAATTGAATCACAGTAAGAAATTCTTCAATTGCCTGAAAAAATTTCAATGATTCAAATTATCTCATCCTGAATCTGTTGCCGACACAATATTTTACCAGATTATCCGCTATAAAATCGATTGGCACAAGTTTTGCCATTAAAAGATTGTAACAAGTTCTTTAAACAATAAACGTCATGAAAAGATTCTTAACTACCTCGATACTTGCAACAATGCTTGCAGTCGGGACCGCACTTATGGCTCAGGATTATCCGGATGAATATCTGGGTCTGCCCGGAGATAATTTAAACCTCTATGCCGTAATGAATTTATTCCAGAAATCTGAAACCATTGAAGGTTTTGAAAGAAGCCTTAACGATGAGAACACCAGGATAAATAACCTGGATCTTAATAATGATAACTATATCGATTATATTAAGGTGGCTGACTATGTCGACGGTAACGTCCATACAATAGTCCTGCAGGATGTCCTTGACCGGAATGAAAGTCAGGATGTGGCTGTCTTCACCGTCGAAAAGCTCCGTGACGGATCGGTACAGATACAGCTTATAGGAGATGAAGCCTTATATGGGAAAAACTATATTGTGGAGCCCAAATATGCCGAGACACCAAACCCCGGTTATACAGGCAGGACAAACAGGAAGAATGTAAGTGTTGTTACAAACAACTATATTATGGTTGATTCGTGGCCGCTTGTAAGGTATATTTATCTTCCCAATTATTCAGTATGGCACTCTTCGTGGTACTGGGGTTATTACCCTGAATACTGGCACCCATGGCGCCCTTACTATTGGCACTACTATTACGGATACCATTATAACTGGTTCCCTGAGTACTACAGTCACTTCCATCGTTACGACCATCCACGTTATGCACACTGGAACGATTTCTACTACAGCAATAAGAGGGTTTATTCAAAAAATGTCGTGATCAATGTAAATGAAGGCCATTATAAAAATACTTACTCACGTCCCGAGCAGAGACGGGAAGGCGAAGCCCTTTATGCAAAAGTACATCCCGAAAGAGCATCAAGTATGTCGACCGGAAACAGCAATAGCAGAAGACAGGCTTCTGAAGGTGTCTCCAACAGGCAGTCTGTCGGATCAGATAATGGAACTTCAAGACGTTCAACAGGTACAGTAGAAGGTAATACAAGGGCTAATACAAATTCCTCTGGAGGGCAGAGTACTGTTACTAACAGGAGATCATCATCTGAAACAGTTGGTTCAAGACCTGCTTCAAGCTCAAAATCAGATCAGAAGGCTGAACCTTCAAGAACGACCAGACAGCAGTCGACGGGACAAAGCTCCTCAACACGCAGAACAACAGAGAGAGCAAAAAAAGAAACTGTTATAAGGCAGAGCTCCTCAACAAAAAAAGAATCTGAAAGCAGTTCAACTCGCAGGAAATAAGAAATATCTCATGACAAAATAACGCCCCCCTTCTCCCCTGAAGGGGGGTTTTTATTTTGATTTAAGGGGAGGGGTTGGGGAGAGGTCTATTAGCTCAGGGCTTGGGATTTTGCTTTTTTATATATCTTTATATTGTTTCTTATGCCATTTGTAAGATCATGTTACGTTATTTATCCATGTTATCAGCTTTGTTTGCTTTATCCCCGGGATTTGCTCCTGAAAAAAAACCAAAACCAACCATTTATCTTATCGGCGATTCAACAGTTAAGAACGGAAGCGGCAAAGGAGAAGGAGGATTATGGGGCTGGGGAGCTTTTCTGAATACTCAGATCGACACATCGGAAGTTTCAATCAGAAATTATGCCATGGGCGGAAGGAGCAGCAGAACATTTATAAGTGAAGGGCTATGGGATAAAGTACTGGCAAAGCTGAAGCCTGGCGATTATGTTTTCATCCAGTTCGGGCATAATGACAGCAGCCCGGTAAACGATAACAGCCGTGCAAGGGGTACACTAAAGGGAACCGGTGAAGAAACCGAGGAAATTGACAATATCCTTACAAAGAAGCATGAGATAGTCCATACATACGGATGGTACATCCGGAAATATATTTCTGATGCAAAAGCGAAAGGAGCCATTCCGGTAGTTTGCTCCCTGGTTCCGAGGAATATGTGGGAAAACGGAAAGGTTTTAAGGGCTTCAGAGGATTACGGGAAGTGGGCTAAAGAATCAGCTCAGGAAGGAAAGGCATATTTTATCGATCTGAATGAGATTATCGCTGCAAAATATGATCCTCTGGGGGAAAATGAAGTCACTGCAAAGCTTTTTCTGACCGATCATACGCATACAAATGAGACCGGAGCAATTATAAATGCACAGGGAGTAGCTGAAGGAATCAGGCAACTGAATAGATGTAAGCTTAAGAAATTTCTTTCGCCCCCTGCCCCCTAAAGGGGGTTCATTATATCCTGAATATCAGCCCCCCTTCAGGGGGGTTGGGGGGCGGTTATCAGAATGCAGTAATTACTCCAACACTCACTTTCCCGTATGAGTCAGGATTAAGAATCTGTGTAAATTCCCCGACAACCCTCATATTACGCCTCAGAAGATATCCTGCATGCAGGGTTGCCGAACTGTAATCCAGACTATTATAATCCGATTCAACCCAGTTATAGAGTCCGGTAAGGTACCATTTGCTCATATCTCCTTTAGGAGCATATATAACTTCTGCAAAAGCGCCTGAAGTCAAAACATCATGTTCAAGTAAACCAGGAGTATCGCCAGCAACTCTTGAGTCGGTTCTTCTTACATACTGTGCATTTATAATCAGCTTTTCATCAATGTCAATTGTAAGATCCGGACCGAACATCTGTATCTGACTGACATCTGTATAGTAAGGATCATAAACCACTTCCCTTCCGGTATAACCGAAAATACCGATCGAAATATATTTGCCGATCGACTGGTTTATCCTGACCATATAGTTCTTGTACTTATCTTTATCAAATATGTATCCCTCCCTTGCTTCACCAATGCCGCATCCGTTAAGAATTTGTGCAACAACTGTCGTCCCGGTCGAAAAATCCTTCTCAATTATCACACCTCTGTCATATTTCAGGTCGGCGGTTGAAGTCCCTGGAGCAGATCCATATATTTGATAAGGTTCAAGAGTGTATCTCAGTTCACTTTTGAAGAGCGGGTCTGAAACCTGGAACTGGCCTGCATACAGGTTAATTCCGGTATTAAGAAAATTGTTATATATCAGGAAAGCATCCTCAAGGCCGGCAACTGAGCCTCTTTCATTCATAAGAAAATAGAAATAATATGAAAGATGATCAGATATTTCACCGCCTGATAGTATTTTAAGGACAAAAGGTGCTGCAAAATCAGGAGTCCCTTCATTATTGAAATTATATGAGGTAAATCCGTCAATCCTTATTGCGAGAGGGAGCTCCCTGAAGAGAGAAAGCTTATCATCGCCAGTCTGAATAAAATATCTTGGTGATTCGTATTCCTTCAGTCTGAAACCGTTCCCGGCAAATTCATCGCCGAATGGCTTCAGTCTTGGCATCGCAGGTGAATGGCATACCTGGCAGCTTATCTGGTATTTCCGGGCAAACGCAGGGATGGCATTACCTGGTTTGGAGGGAATGAAAAAAAGAAGAACTGAGGCAAACAGGGTGATTGATACGTATTTATGGGTTTTCATAGAATTAGGATTTAGTTTTTATGGCAAAATCTGAATACTTGTTGAATGATCGTTCACGTGTTTAATTTCAGATTCATCTGCAGGTACTTTCAGGAAATCAGCTACAGACTTTACAAGGAGCTGGTAGTTTAAAACAGCCTTCACAGTCATTACACCCTGAGCAGCATCATTTGGTATACGGAAAGTAAACTTTTCGACTTTTGTTTCCCTTGGTCCAATGCGGTAATCCACTCCCTGTTTTGCTGTGTTCCATTGCATAATCGTCATTCTGCCTTCAGGGTCAAAATATGGCATCCTGAATATCCTGTTACCTGACGGGATCCCGTCACGCTGAACGCCTTTGAAGTCGGGTTGACCAAGAGGCACACCCATATCCTGGTATGCAAGATAATCTCCTGATATTGTGTATTCTTCTCCCTCAAATCCCTTTTTGTCGACATTAAGATGGTAAACCTTGCCCTTTGAATCTGTTGCTTCAACATTCAGCCATGCAATACGATCTTCAACCGATCCTGTCGGGAATTTATGTCCCGTTTTCTGGTTAAAGAGAGCAACTGTAAAAATCACACTCTCTCCCGGTTCAGCCTCACGTACATCAGGATGGATCCTGACCTCAATTGTTCCTCTTACTTTACCCGGATCATGTGCGCCATGAAACAGGTGAATCCTTGCATCGTCATATGGTTTTGCCATCAGGGCATTAAGAAAAGGACCTCCCTTAGGCATATGACAATCCTGGCAATGAACTTCCTCTTTTGCATATGGCCCCTCTTTCCATTCCAGCTGGGTGCTTTTCACCCAGACTCCAAATGGATTTTTTTCATTGTGGCAGTTGCCGCAGAATTCTGTTGTACGGAAGAAATCGTTCGTAACTATTTTGTGCGCAGGAGATTCAACTGTTGGAGTACGTCCGGCATATTTAGTCATCCCCGGCCTGATTAGATAGCTAAAATTATAAGGTGGGTCTGTCTGGGCCGATTGTGTCAGGTGGCACACTTCACAGGAAACAGATTCATTGGCCATGCTTTTTTCAGAAGGCCTTGGAGGCGGAAATTGCTTCCCTCCCATAAAAGCCAATGGAGCATGGCATCCGTTGCAACCGTCAACTGGATCTTTAAGATCAGGCTTTGCTGCCGCATGTGGTACGGCAAGATCAAAATATTCTATTTCATCCCAGTGATGCGTATAGGCCTGTGACATCATTGCCTGGGACCATTGTTCATATATGCCCGGATGACACGATCTGCATTTCTTTGCGGATTCAAAATCCTTATAGTCATATTTGCTCTTCAGGTTCTCCTGCGGCAGCATAAGTCTGAACGCTGTCAATAACAATATAACAATACCAGAGGAGCCAAGAAGCACTAAAACAAGCGAATTGGTTTTTCTGCTCATAGATTTTGGATTTAAGGAAATCTAAGATAAGCAGATTTTTCTAATCATATTATATTTATTATTACAAAAAATACAGTGAAGGGGTCGATGCACAGCATTATAATCATACTATTGTCAGCTTCAATGCAATTGAATACCAGCTACAGGTCGGAAATATATTCTGCATATGTAAACAACAAAATGGATCTCTGGCGAGATGTTATTGACAGAATGGATACAATCCCAGAAAAAAGCAATGAGCTGCTTCTTGAACTTGTAAATTACCAGTACGGATATATTGGATATTGCGCAGGATTCGATAAAAAAGAGGAGGCAAAGAAATATCTTGATTTAGCCCAAAGGAATGTCGAGATACTTGAGAAATGTAATTATAACCTGTCGGTTATAAATTCATACAAAGCTGCTTTTTATGGATTCAGAATTGGATTAAATCCCATTTCTGCTCCGGTTAACGGATTCAGAAGCATTGACTGTGCCAAAATGGCTCTAAGCCTCGATTCGGCCAATTACCTTGCATATGTGCAGTATGGAAATATGAAGTTTTATATGCCATCCGCTCTCGGGGGATCAAAAAAGTTGGCCCTCGAGTACTACCTGAAGGCCAGAGACCTGCTTGAACGAGAAACCGATTCCATAACAGGGAACTGGAATTATTTGAGCCTGCTGGTAGTGCTCGGACAAACATATACTTATCTGAATGATTATCTCTCTGCACAAAAGGTATATGATACCATTCTTAACATTGAACCTGAGTTTTTATATGTTAAAGATGATCTATACCCGAAACTTCTAAAGAAAATGGAGAATCCAAATTAATTGTATTATG
Source organism: uncultured Bacteroidales bacterium (assembly GCA_963701745.1). Classification (GTDB taxonomy): domain Bacteria; phylum Bacteroidota; class Bacteroidia; order Bacteroidales; family VadinHA17; genus LD21. Next base: position 64,215 of record CAVPBE010000004.1, read on the forward strand.
AAACTCAATGTTTTCTGGTTCAGAAGAGATTTAAGGCTTGAGGATAATGCCGCACTCGATCAGGCTCTTGATTCAGATTTGCCTGTACTGCCACTTTTCATTTTCGATACAAATATCACCGATGAGCTTCCCCGTGACGACGCCAGGATCAGCTTTATTCATGAAACTCTTACAGATATAAACAGCAATCTTCAAAAAGCCGGCAGTTCTCTTTATGTTCTGAAAGGAGATCCGGAGAAAAAATGGAAAGAACTAATTTTATCATTTGAAATCAACGCAGTATATATCAACAAGGACTATGAACCATATGCCATACAGCGTGACAAAGAGGTTGAGGAGCTTTTGAAAAGGAACGGGGTAAGCCTTTTTATTTACAAAGACCAGGTGATCTTTGAAGAAAATGAAATCATAAAACCCGACAACAGACCATATACGATTTTCACGCCATACAAGAATCGCTGGCTGAAAAGATTGTATGAAAATCCGGCTGTTATTAACCAGGTCAAAGGTGAAAAGCATAGAAAATTTTATCAATTCAGATATTCTTTCCCTTCACTTGAGGAAACAGGCTTCATAAAAAGCTGCATAAGGGTCCGGCCTTACGATCTGTCGGTGATCTCTGATTATCATAAATATCGTAATCTGCCAGCAATTGACAGGACCAGCTATCTCTCACCGCATCTTAGATTCGGTACGGTCAGCATAAGGCAAATAGCAACCCTGGCATTGAAACAGAATATGAGTTTCCTGAATGAGCTGATCTGGCGAGAGTTCTTCATGCAGATACTGTATCATTTCCCCGGCGTGGTAACAGATAATTTCAAACCGGTTTATGATGATATACAATGGAGAAATGATGAAAAGGAGTTCCTGAGATGGTGCAATGGCGAGACTGGTTATCCAATAGTGGATGCAGGGATGCGTCAGCTTAACAAATCCGGGTATATGCATAACAGGGTAAGGATGATAACTGCAGGATTTCTCTGCAAGCATCTGCTGATCGACTGGAGATGGGGTGAAGCCTATTTTGCGCAGAAACTTCTCGATTATGAACTATCGTCAAATAACGGCAACTGGCAATGGGCAGCAGGAACAGGTTGTGATGCCGCGCCTTATTTCAGGGTTTTTAATCCTGAAACACAACAAAAGAAATTCGACCCTAAGGAAGAGTATGTAAAGAGATGGGTTGACAACTATGGCAAACCAGATTATCCTGCAAAAATCGTGGAACATGATTTTGCCAGGCAAAGAGCTTTAGCGGTTTATAAAGCTGGCATCAAGAAAAGAATAATCTGATATCAAAGCCATTGTGCACCTTTGTGATTAGCTTTGGATGCCTCGTGGTTAAATTCTTTTTTCATCATAAAGGAAGCAAATGATAACACAAAGTTGCAAAAATGAAATCCATGAAAGTTACAAAAGCTTTTATCCCTTTTGTCAGCCTCATTGCTTTCTCCTGGATCTTGCTATCGGTGCAAACGCCATGGATCCTTCGAAATCAGCCTTTCCGATAGAATATGAAGTCTAATGGGTGAGGGTATATCAAAATAAGTAGTCCTGTTTCTTGACTCATATTATTAAATTTCTGAAATTTATTGAAAGGTTAAAGTAGGATCAGGATAATATAAACCCATTAATCTATGAAGAGATATCAATTAGTTGTTGTTTGTGTTTTATTATTGTCATCCTGCTTGTTACGGGGACAAAGTGATGGGTGCCCTAAAATAAAGGTAGGAGTAAAAATTGCGGGGATTCATGAGGAAGTCTTTGATGAGCTGAATATGCAATATAACACTGAAAAACACAAAGCTGTATGGCTGGCAGAGCTGGGTGGATTGCTGATGAAGTCTCTCCAGGAAAATTCCCCGGACCTTGAGTTTGTTTACCTTTCTGCAAATCCAGATGCAGACTATGATTACCTTTTTAATGCACTGTTTGCTCTTACCGGAGGAGGTAAAACAATTGAAATAACACCTGAAACTGTTATTATTGGGTCTGATGGTAACATTTTCAATATTCCTCCACTTTACGACTCAGAATACACCGAATATAAGGTCTGGTCCTCTTTGATTATAAATTCAAACTGCTTTCCAAACAGAAGATATATCCTGGCAGTTGAAAAAGGTCAGAGCCAGGATATTTACAGAGCTATCCTGACAAGCTTGAGTGGATTCGGCCGAGGTCTGGAATATGTAATCTTTGAAAGGGAAAAATCGCGGCCGGTACCTGCAAGGAATCCTTTAGTTTCCACCAGCCTTGAAAGAGAGTATATTTCAATACTTACTCCTGAAACAAGGAAGATCAAAATCTATGAAAACGTATTGAACTGCGATGGCACAGTACCTTTTTTCCCTTCAGGACTCCATAGTCAGGCTGTTAAATTCCCGACAAAGACCGACCGTGGGACAATAGATGCAATACCAGGGGAAGGCTGTAAGCTTGAAATACAAGATGCTAATTGGCTATATATTCTGGTAAATAATGCCGGGAATGCAATTGCAGAATATACTCTCGAAAGAGGCTTGGCACCGCAAATCGAAAAGATAAAACTGACTACATGCCCACGGGGTAACAAACCTGACATTGAGAAAGAAGTTGAAGTCATTATTCGAGGACTTGAACTCGAGGTTGATCCTGACCGTACGACAATTTACAATGGAGAAGGGACCTCGATTCAAATAGATCTTCATGAAATTGATCCTGATGGTACAGAGATACTTTCCTGTGCCGGGAAGGAAGTCGAAGTTAAGGTGACAGGGCTTGTTGACGGGACTGTAAGCCATGAATCGGGAATGATCACCCTGAATGAAGCTGGAGTAGCTTTTATTGAATACACGGCAGGTGAAAAAGACAGGCAAATAAAGATCAGTGCCACTTTCACTCCTCCCGGATATCCGGAAGAGGTTAAAGGTGATGCTATTATAACTGTTAAAAAGCCTGCGGGTTCTTTCACCGGCACAATCACTTACAAGCGTAATGTTCACTGGAAGGATGAATCGGAGCAGCCGGCAGGAAGCTCTTCCATGTCGGTCGATCTTGATGAAAGTGCAATGATCAATGTTGTAGCCCGCTTTGTGCGGACCTATAAAGAGGGCAATGATGTTATCGAACTTTACGAAGCAAACCAACTTTCCGGAAACTGCTCGGTTGTTATGAGAAAGATCTCAGTAGTTACAGATAAAGAGGGAACCTGGTCAAAAATCATAGATAACTGGCAGGGAGATAAAATGATTGAACCCGAAAGTGGTTCCAATCTCTTATTGACTATTAATACCACTAAAAATACATACATATTACAAGCTTCAATATATTTTACTCCGGTGGAGGGTACTACTGAGATATCAAGCTCTAAAGGCCTGAGATCGACCTCGGAAGCAGAACCATGGGGTGTTAACGCCAGTTTGGAAATGGAAGATAAGATTAAAGGCATTTTGATTATTGGTAACTGGTCGGAGCCAGCAATAGAAAAGATAGCAGTTACCCCTCAGGCAGGTTTGCTGCCGGGATCAACATGGAACTGGAGCCTGAGCCGCATCAATAGGAGCCAGAAAGTAGAAAAAGAACAATTTCGGCTACAAAATTATAGGAAAATCTACCTATTGTCAGAAAAGGTTAAATTAGATATCTTTATTCGGTCAAAACCAGGTGGATATGAAAAAATGTCTTCCCTTTTATTTATTACTGATCTTTTTTATTTCGCTTTTTATTCCTTCCTGCGAATCTCTCAAGAAAGATCCTGAATTTACGTCGGAACCTGGCAATTCAGTGAAAAGATCACTTCCGATGACATTGTTTTTAACACTACCAGAACCCTGATACTTACAAAGAATTCATATGAGGAGACTTATACTATCCAGCGTGAAAACTCAGCTGTGATCTCTGCTATTATCGGTACAAAAGGCTATCTTCAAATGGATCGTTTAAGCCTGATATTTGAACTGAAAGAGCTTGGAACCTGCGCGCTGGATAATTCAGAAATCTGCACCGGAAATATTCAGTGGTACGGTGATGGGACCCAGTACTGGACAGATAATATTGTCTACTTCAAAAAAACAGTTACCGGAGCCTTTGAGGTCATTGGAAATACTCTCAGACTTACCCGTGATCTTAATCGCGACTTTGATTATGAAGATACCGGAGAGGATGTCACATTTGAAAAGATCTGAAACCGGTTAATCAATGAATACTGCCTTGCTGTTGTTTTTTCTGTTCTCCTTTGTTCATGGCAGCACAAAAACCCGGATTGAATCCCCAACCGGACTTATGGTTGAATTCATCCGTGAGCCGGAGCATGTTCTGATTTCTGACCCCAAACCTGAATTCAGCTGGATAGTTCCTGATAATGCCGGAAGGCAAACTGCTTACCAGATCCTTGTTTCTTCATCGGAAAAATTGCTTTCGGGAGATATTGGTGATCTCTGGAATGGGAATAAGACAATCAGTTCAGTATCCGTGGAGGTAGAATATTCGGGAAGCAAGCTCTCTGACAATTCAAAATATTACTGGAAAGTCAGGATATGGGACAGGAAAGGTATGTCTTCGTCATGGTCTGAAATTCAGTCTTTTAGAACAGGTGTGCTTAAAGATTATGGAACTGCCGGGAACAGATTCGTTGAAACAATTATAAAACCTGAGAAACTCATTAAAACAGGCGAAAAAAGTTACTTCATTGATTTTGGAAAAGATGCGTTTGGAAAACTTGAACTGGAAATCAATCCCTCCTCAAAGGATACCATTATTGTCCATCTGGGTGAAAAGATCGAAGGATTAAACAGGATCGACCGCAAGCCTGCAGGCACAATCAGGTATTACAGGATCCTTCTGCCCGTAGAACCGGGTAAAAGCATTTATGTCCCTGAGATTCCCCCTGATTCGAGGAATACAGGTCCGGCAGCAGTGCATCTTCCCGATTCAATCGGTGTAATTACACCTTTCCGGTATTGTGAACTTGAAAACTGCAGCTTTGAACTTAGTCGTGAAAATGTTCACCAGAAAGCTCTCTGGTACTATTTCAAGGATGAGTTTAGTGCATTTATAAGTTCGGACACTGTTCTGAATAAGGTCTGGGATATATGTAAATACACGATTAAAGCTACTTCCTTTGCAGGTCTTTATGTTGACGGCGATCGTGAACGGATCCCTTATGAGGCTGATGCATATATAAATCAGCTTGGTCATTATTATACCGACCGTGAGTTTTCGCTTGCGAGGCGAACAAACGAGTACTTCATTGAACACCCGACCTGGCCCACCGAATGGATACTGCAGACAGTGCTTATGTTTTACAACGACTTCATGTACACGGGAAATAAAGAATCGGTAAATTATTTCTTCACGGAGCTTAGTCACAAAACCCTTATTGACCTTGCCCGGCCTGACGGGCTGATCAGCTCAAAGAATGTCACCGATGAGATAATGACTAAACTTGGCTTTTCAAATGCGAAGGAGAGGATAAGGGACATTGTTGACTGGCCCCCTTCGCAGAAGGATACCGGATGGAAGCTGGCTACTCCCGAGGGCGAGAGAGATGGCTATGATTTGGCTGAGGTCAATACTGTGGTAAATGCATTTCATTACAGAAGCCTGGTCCTTATGTCGGAATTTGCCGGCTACCTTGACAGGACTGCTGATTCAGTCCTTTTCCGGTATCAATCTTTAAAAGTCAGGAAGGCTGTAAATGAAAAGCTGTTCGACAGAAACAGGGGTATATATATTGACGGAGAATTTTCGGACCACTCCTCTCTTCATGCAAATATGATGGTATTGGCGTTTGATCTTGTTCCGGAAGAGCATAAAAAGACGGTGATTGATTTTATAAAATCAAGGGGGATGGCCTGCAGTGTTTATGGGGCGCAGTTTCTTCTGGAAGGACTGTATAAGGCAGGAGAACAGGATTATGCACAGAGTCTGATGACTTCCACTCACAACAGAAGCTGGTGGAACATGATAAGGTCAGGATCTACAATAACAATGGAGGCCTGGGACATTAAATACAAGCCAAATTCAGACTGGAATCATGCCTGGGGTGCAGCCCCGGCAAATATTATCCCTGGTTACATGTGGGGTATCAGACCAGAATCACCCGGGTACTCAAAAGCAGTTATTAAGCCGCAATTGGGAAGTCTGACATACAGTCAGATAAGCGTACCCACAATTCGAGGAAATATTGTTGCGGAATTTAAAAAATCAGGGAAATCTAAGGAATATTTAATAATTATTCCGGCAAATATGGAATGTGATTTTATAATAAATACTGTTAATAATTTAACAATAAAACTGCATCCGGGCACCAATAAGATAGTACTTTAAATCAAAAACTTCCACAAAGACACGAAGGCACAAAGTGAAAATCTTAGCGCCTTAGCGTCGTGGTGGCAATAGTAAGAATTTATTAATCCTCAAATCAATGAAAACCAAATTAACTATTATCTTTTTTCTGATCTTATGCCTTTCAGGTCTTAATTGCGGCCGCGATCCAGCAAATGTATTCAGGGCTGATGTCATTGTATACGGAGGTACTTCAGCTGCAGTAACAACTGCAGTTCAGGTACAAAGGATGGGGCAGTCGGTGATAGTGGTATCGCCCGATAGCCACCTTGGGGGGATGTCTTCTTCGGGTCTGGGCTTTACTGACACCGGAAACAAAGAGGTTATCGGGGGTCTGGCAAGGGAGTTCTACCAGCTCATATATCAGCATTATCAGAAACCAGAAGCATGGAAATGGCAGAAACAATCGGAATACGGGAATACAGGTCAGGGTAACCCGGCAATTGACGGAGAAAAACGGACTATGTGGATCTTTGAGCCCCATGTTGCAGAAGCAGCATTTGAAACACTTATAAAGCAAAATAATATAACGGTTCACAGGAATGAATGGCTCGACAGGGAAAATGGGCTGATCAAAAAAGACGGGAAAATTGTGTCCTTCAGGACATTGAGCGGAAAGGTTTACAGAGGTGACATGTTTGTTGATGCAACCTACGAGGGTGATCTGATGGCGTCAGCAGGTGTGAGCTATACTGTGGGGAGGGAAGATAACGGGCTTTATAACGAAACCTGGAACGGCGTGCAGGCAGGAGTTTTTCATCATGGACATTATTTTAAAGATAAGATCGATCCATTTAAGATCCAAGGAGATCCTTCAAGCGGCCTGCTTCCCCGGATCTCAACTGAAAAACCCGGAGAGAATGGTTCGGGCGATTCAAAGATCCAGGCTTACTGTTTCAGACTTTGTCTTACACAGCATCCTGAGAACAGGATCCCTATAACAAAACCTGAAGGTTACGATAGCACCCAGTATGAAATTCTTGTGAGGCTTTCAGCAACAAGATGGAATGAATTTTTTGGAAAATATGACCCCATCCCCAATCTGAAAACTGATGTAAATAACCATGGCCCCTTCAGTTTTGATAATATCGGTATGAACTGGGATTATCCGGAGTCGTCGTATGAGAGAAGAAAGGAAATAATAAAAGAGCATTTATTGTATCAGAAAGGTCTTCTCTATTTCATGGCGACAGATCAGCGCTTGCCTGCATGGGTGAGGGAAACAATGAATAAATGGGGTTTTTCGAAGGATGAATTTGCAGATAACGGCAACTGGCCGTATAATATTTATGTAAGGGAAGCAAGGAGAATGACAAGCGGATATGTAATGACAGAGAATGATGTCCTGGGCAAAAGAGATGTGCCAAATTCAATTGGTATGGGATCATATACAATGGATTCCCATAATGTCCAGAGATATGTCACAACTGCAGGGTATGTCCAGAATGAAGGAGATATAGGCGTCGGGGCACCCAAACCATATCAGATCAGCTTTGGATCCATATTACCTGAAAAGGACGAATGCAGCAATCTTCTTGTTCCGGTCTGTGTCTCCTGTTCGCATATTGCATTCGGTTCAATTCGTATGGAACCTGTTTTTATGATCCTCGGCCAGAGTGCGGGAACAGCTGCTGCGCTTGCACTTAAAAACAGAAAAAATATTCATGATCTTACATACGACGAGATCAAAGAACAACTGATTAAAGACGGCCAGATTCTGGAATTTTAAAAGTTTTGATAATTAAAATATTGACTCGTATTTATCCATTTCTTATATTTGATAATATCCTGATTTGAAAAGAATCCTGGATTTGGAAATCCCTGAAAATCCTGTTAATAGAGTAAGGAGTGTAAGCTGAAAAACTTAAGAGTAAGCATCCCTAATTAATTTGACCTATGAAAAAATTTTACCTGTTGATTTCTGCATTCTGTCTTATGCTGTTTATGCCTGTTAATGCCCAGTTTGAAAAGGGGAAGATTCTTACAGGTGTCACATCAACAATCAACCTTCAGGGAGTTTATGGATCAGAACTGATGTCGCTTGGATTTGTTTCTACCAAATATGGCAGTGAATCGGACGCTTATAAAACTACTGCTTTTAACCTTCTGCCAAGGGCTGGCTATTTCATAATGGATAATCTTGCCGTGGGTTTGGATGTTGTAATTGGTATAAGTTCTGAGAAAGGCGGAAATGATTACAAGGATAATAACACCACTCTTGCAATCGGTCCATTTGCACGATATTATTATCCTCTTGAGAAGCTTTATCCTTTTTTTGAAGTGAATAGTTATTTTGGTTCTTGCAAAGAATCCTATAGTTACGGATCAGGTGGATACGATGATAACTATGGGTTATGGGTTCTGGGACTTGGGCCTGGAGTTTCTGTTCCTGTTTGTGATTGTGCATTTTTTGATTTAATGGTTGGCTATTCCCACATCGTTTGGAATCCGAAGGATTCGGAAACCAGTGAAAATGAGATAAGCAACGGTTTTGGATTAAAAATTGGAATTTCAATACTGCTCAATCCAGGGAAATAATATTTTTGCTTATTCTCTGAAATAATTTATTTTTAGGCTTTTTACTTCTTAATAGCCTGAATTGTATTTCATGCCACTGAAAAAACTTCTTTTCCTGACAATTGTTTTAATGCCAGGGTTAAAATTGCTTTGCCAGCCGGATTCCGTCTTGAATCGGAGTCGGGCTCTGGTTATAAGTGAGCTTACATTTCCTGTGACTTTTGACGGCATCCCGGATGAAGAGGCATGGCTTGATATACATCCGATAAAACTTATAATGTATTCCCCGGTCTTTGGCAAAGATCCTGCTGAAGATTCCGATGTGCGTATTGCCTACGATGATAAATATCTGTATGTCGGAGCCAGACTTTTTCATAAAGATCCGGGGATGATACAATCAGCCAGTTTGAAACGCGATTACCAGGGGGCGGGGGGAGACTGGTTCGGAATATTCCTTGATACATATAACGACAAGGAGAATTCTATGGTTTTTGGTACCTCCCCCGACGGGTACAGATTTGATGCTAATGTACAAAAGGATGCTGTTGTATTCATGCCGGATCAGATGCCTATGAATATTAGCTGGAATACTTTCTGGGATGTATTGACCAGACGTGATTTAAATGGATGGAGCGCAGAGTTCAGGATACCTCTGTCGAGTCTGAGGTTTCAGGAAAAAGATGGCGAAGTAAGAATGGGATTGACTGTTTACAGATGGATCCCTTCTATAAATGAAGCTGATCTGTTCCCGGCAATCCCTCCAAACTGGGGTCCGACATCTGTTATGAAACCCTCGCAGGCTCAGGAAATTGTATTCCATGGCATAAAACCGGATAAGCCGTTGTATATAGCTCCTTACATGCTGACCGGCTTTGAGAGCAGTTATGAACTCAACAGTCAAGGGACAGACTATTTGAAAGATAATAAACCTGAACTTGAAGCGGGGCTTGATGTAAAATATGGTATTTCAAAGACCCTGATCATGGATGTTACTGTAAATACTGATTTTGCACAGGTGGAAGCCGATGACCAGCAGATTAATCTTACCCGATATTCACTCTACTTCCCTGAAAAAAGGATGTTTTTTCTTGAACGGGCAAGTGTCTTTGATTTCTCCCTTGGCGGAAACAGCAATCTTTTTTATAGCCGGCGAATAGGTCTTAGTGATGATGACGAGGAACCTGAACCTGTACGCATCTACGGAGGAGCCAGGATAACTGGAAGAATAAGGAACTGGGATGTGGGCGTTCTTGATATGCAAACAGCTCCTTTATTTAGAAAACTACCTGGTGGAAGCTCAATATCACTTGTCCCGTCAGAAAACTTCGGGGTGATAAGGTTCCGCCGCCAGGTGTTAAATGAGAACAGCTATATTGGAACAATGGCAACAAATCGTTTAGGTGCTGACGGCTCTTACAATATTGCTTACGGGCTTGACGGAATATTCCGGCTTTTCGGGGATGATTATCTTGATGTCAGATGGAGCCAGACTTTTGAAAACGGAATAAAGAATAACTCCTTTCAGGATCCTACCTTTCTTATGGCAAACTGGGAAAGACGTTCAACCAAAGGATTATCATATGGTTTAGGGTACACCAGGTCAGGACAGCACTTCAATCCCGGAATTGGCTTTGAGATGATGGATGATTATACAGTCATCAGGAGCAGCCTTGGTTACGGTTGGATTCCCGGTGAATCTTCAAAACTTTATAGTCATTCCCTGGAAACAAGATCCATGTACAGAACCTATATTGAAGACGGATCATTTATGAGTTTTACAAATTTTTCCGGATGGGAATTTCAGACCAAAAGCCAGTGGCAGGGGAATGTAAATCTTGTCTACAGCTCTGATAACCTTAAAGACAGTCTGGAGATCAGTCCTGATGAACTTTATATTGAACCCGGAAAATACACCTATGTCAGCCTTAGGGGGAATGTGGCAACTCCTATGTCAAAGCCTTACTATTTAATGTTTATGACAGAAATGGGACAATATTTTGACGGGACGCGTTTATCCTTCCGGCTGCAGCCGACATGGAATATGTCGAAACATTTTGAAGTCGGAGGTACGTATAATTTTGATTATGTAAATATCAGTAAAAGAGACGTTTCCATGACTAACCACATAATCGGAATAAAAGCTCTTTATATGCTCAATACCAGGTTTTCGGTCAATGCTTACATCCAGTACAATACTTCTTTCCATGGAATAATAACCAACCTGAGAATAAGGTATAACCCAAAGGAGGGGAATGACCTGTATCTTGTATTCAATGAGGACAGGAACACTGATCTTAGCCGGGAATTTCCAGCTTTTCCGGTATACAACTCAAGGGCAGTTATGTTGAAATACACCTATACATTCAATCTGTAAGCTATTAAATATACAACCTTATGAGGATTTAATGCAATAAATCTTCTTTTTTGTTGTTAATAACTAACTAAAATTGTTAAATAAAGTTAATCAAACCATCCTCCTAATGGCAATTTGGTTTTTAATTTGCCAAAAGTTTTTATTATCAGGTAAAAAAGTGACAGCCTGGTGGGATGGTATTTAAAAAAATTTATAAAAGAAGAAAAACAAAAACAACAATTATTACTAACTATTAAATTATCAAGAAATGAAACATTTGAAGAGACTGATCTCATTTGCAATTATTTTTGCTGGAATCACAACAGCAGCATTAGCTCAGGTATCAGCCACAGCAACAGCAACAGCGACTATTGTCGGGCCTATTGGAATTACGAACACAGCTAACATGAATTTTGGTAACGTTGCTGTAAGCGCCGTTGCTGGTACAGTAGTCATGACTCCGGCTGCTGTCCGTTCAGTCACAGGCGGATGCACACTTCCGGCTGTTACCGGAACTGTTGCAGCAGGTGCATTTAATGTTACCGGCGCTGCCAGTTATACCTATGCAATCACATTACCAGCTGCCGCAACTACTATTACATCAGGAGGAAACACAATGACAGTTGATACATGGACGAGCACTCCAAGTGGTACTGGTACACTGGGCGCCGGTGGTTCTCAGGCTCTCACAGTTGGTGCAACTCTGAACGTAGGTGCAAGCCAGGCTGCAGGAACATATGTTTCTGGCACTCCGTTTACAGTCACTGTGAATTACAATTAGGTTTTCAGATAACAGCTGCTAAAATAGCATAATGAAAAGGCTTAAGAGATTAACTTTCAGCCTGATATTTTTATTGCAAGTAACCGGAATCTATTTAAATGCCCAGCCGGTCAGCGCGACTGGACATGTTATTGCTGAAATTATTCCGGTATTCTCCGCAAGCGAGACATCACAGCTGAATTTTGGAAAGTTTTCTCCGGGACCCCAGGGAGGGATGATTATTCTTACCCCCCAGAGCACAATTTCAGTCATTGGAAGTGTCTTTAAGGGTATCGGTTCACATAATGCAGCCAGTTTCTATGTTACAGGCGATGCTAATGCAGCCTATTCGATTTCACTGCCCACAAATCCGGTTGTTCTTACTCATACCTCAAATGCAAAAACGATGCTTATTCAGGACTGGGTGTCAGAACCCGGACAAGGCATCGCGACAGGCACTTTGCAGGAAGGCTTTCAGGTTGTATATATAGGTGCCACACTTAAAGTTGGTACCCTGTATGACAACCCTGTAGGAATTTATACAGGAACATATACGGTAACTTTTGACTTTAACTAGCGGATTGATAAACCATCGAGCTTATGCAAAAACACAAAATGATTCTTTCAGGTAAGCCTTCCCACTTCTGCATGTTGAAGTCAATGATTATTCTTTTTGCAGGACTGTTGATTTCTATAATATTTTCCCCGGGGGTTTGTAAGGCTCAGGGAGACCTTCTAATAACACCGAGAAGGGTCGTTTTTGAAGGTTCCAAAAGATCGATGGATCTTAACCTTGCAAACACCGGAAAAGATTCGGCGACTTATGCAATTTCCCTGATGCAGATAAGGATGAAGGAAGATGGCGGTTTTGAAACCATTACCGAACCTGATCCCGGCCAGAGGTTCGCCGACCGCTTTATCAGGTTTTTTCCAAGGTCGGTAACCCTGGGACCAAATGAAGCCCAGGCTGTAAAAATACAACTGATCAGGACCAACGAGCTGGAAACCGGAGAATACCGGTCTCATTTTTATTTCAGATCAATCCCTAAAATATCCCCATTGGGGGAAAAAGAAAAAGCAAAAGATACCACAACGATATCTGTCATGCTGACGCCCGTTTTTGGCATTACAATACCGGCAATTATCCGCGTTGGAGAATCGACTGCAAAGGTTACCATTTCGGACCTTGGTTTTGAGATGGAAAATGACACAATTCCACGATTCAGCATGGTTTTCAACAGATCAGGCAATATGTCGGTATTCGGAGACCTTACGGTTGACCATATATCAACCCGTGGGAAAATAACCCGGGTCGGCATGGCCAACGGTGTTGCTGTTTATACTCCTAATGAAAGGCGCCAGTTTCAATTTAACCTGAACAAGGTTCCGGCAGTCGACTTCAGAACCGGGACATTACGCGTTATATATACAACATCATCAGATGTTAAGCCGGTCAGACTGGCTGAAGCAGAACTTCCGCTAAAATGAAACTCATTCTGATGATGCAATTTTTGCATTTATACAACTGAAATCATGATAAGACCAATCCTTACCTGCAAGAAGTTATTCCTGGCAGTGGTTTTATCATTTTTCGGGTTTTCCCTTATTGCTGCAGACAGATATTCCGTAGCCACCGGCAACTGGAATGACATTTCTACATGGTCAGCAACATCCGGAGGAGCTTCAGGTGCAAGCTTTCCGATTGCAGGAGATAATGTCTTTATAGAAGGAGGATTTACAGTAACTACAGCAGCAGATGCAGCCTGTGCCAGTTTAAGTATAGCCAATGGAGCAACGCTGGCGGTTGCAGGATTCAATCTTACGGTAAGCGGAACGACATCAGTAAACGGAACCATCAATCATACAAGTACAACAGGAACTAAAACCTTTACAGGATCAACCACAATTGGGGCCACCGGTATCTGGAATAATAATACTGTTAACGCGCCAATTAATTTCAGAGGGGGTGTTTCAAACAGCGGTACATTTAATGCAGGTACAGGTATCCATACTTTTAATACAAACAATCAGGCATTAACAGGAACATTATCTATACCAAGTGTAACCGTAACAGGTGTTACACTTACCAACAACGGTACTTTGACAGTCGCTACAGCTTTGGCTGGAACGGGAGGATTAACACAGGCCGTGAATGCTGCACTTGATCTGAGAGGGACATCCGCCATTACCACCCTGACAGCTACGAATAACGGAAATACTGTTAATTATTCTGGTGCGGCCCAGACAGCTAAAGTAACTTCGTATTATAATCTTACCCTTTCCGGAACAGGTGTAAAGACATTTGCTACAACGCCAACTGTTAATGGAATTCTTTCTTTGGAAGGAACTGCTACGGTTGTTGCCACAGCCGGAGTTGTAACATATGGCGCAAATGCAACTCTCAGATACAATACGGCGACAGCAAGAACTTCAACAGCCGAAGAATGGATATCCCCATTTGCGGCAACCGGTGGAGTTATTATTGACAATACCGGAACGATAACAATGAATGCAGCCAAAGTCTTTAATGCCTCAAGACCGCTTACAATTAATGGAGGGGCAACTCTGGCCACCAATAACTTTCAGCTAACGCTGGGCGGCAATTTTGTAAATGGGGGCACCCTAACTGCCGGCAGCTCTCCGATTGTTATTACGAATACTATGGCAGCACAGAATATAGATGGGTTCACAACCACAGGGGCGGTGTTATTGTCCAAAACCGCCGGTACTGCAACCTTAACAGGCAATGTAAATGGCAACGGATTTACTATCAATGGAGTCGGAGGAACTCTAAATCTGGGTTCCGGATTAACACACACATTCACCGGTGCATGGACGAGGACCAATGGCACCTTAAATGGAGGTACCAGCCTTTTAAGGATTGGAGGTAATGTGAGTGGAACCGGAGGAACATTCACGGCAGGTTCAGGAACAGTTGAATGGTATGCCGGCGGTGCACAGACATGTGCCGGTGTTACTTACAATAATCTTACACTTTCTGGCAGTGGTGCAAAAACTGTAACCGGAGTTACTGTCAATGGTATTCTTTCTTTAGAGGGAACTGCAACAGCTGCAGGAACAACGCCAACATATGGTGCAGCCTCCGCACTACAGTATAAAGGGTCAGCTGCTCAGACAACCGGTATTGAATTTCCTGCAACCTTCAGCGGAACAGGAGGGATCATTATTAATAACCTGTCAGGGGTTAATCTTTCAAATTCTGTTGCTATAAATAGTACTCTCACCCTTACCGGCGGAACGTTTTCTATAGGTGCTAATACCCTCACTTTAAATGGTCCGACAATTGCAGGCACTCCGGCAAATCTGACAACTACAGCCTCATCCAGTCTTGTATTCGGTGGAACATCATCAGGAGTTTTAATCCCGGCAAGTGTTGTTGCTTTGAATGGCCTTTCAATAACAAATACAAGTATTGTTACTTTACAAAGTTCGCTTACAGTAAGCGGGACTTTCAATCCAACCGGAGCTGGTTTATCTATAGGGGCAAATACACTAACACTTAATGGCCAGATAAATTGTGGAACTCTTACAGGAGGAGCAACTTCCAATGTTATTATTGCCGGTGCCGGAACAGCAAACTTTCCCCCTGTGATATTGAATAATCTTACAATCGACAGGGCAGTTTCTATGTGTGGGAATGTTACTGTGGGCGGAGTATTAATCCTCTCTTCGGGAGCCCTGTCAATTGGAGCAAATACACTTGCTTTGTCCAATGGAGCAAATCTTAGTTATGGTGCCGGATCATTGACAGGAGGGGTAAACTCTAACCTGATAATTGGAACAGGCACTGATATCACGTTAAACGCGATCCTTAACGGATTAAATAATTTCAATACAAGCAGGAACATTAATTTAGGAGCTGATTTATCAATAAACGGAACTCTTACTCTTACATCGGGTACCTTTACTGTTGGCCCTACAAGACTGACACTTAATGGACCAACAATAGCGGGAGCTCCGGGCAACTTTGCAACCAGTTCCTCTTCAAGCCTCTCTTTTGGCGGTTCGTCAGCCGGGGTCTCTATCCTGAGCAGTGTTACTAATCTGAATAACCTTACTATAAACAACATAAATGGTGTTACAATGAATAGTAACATCACCCTTGCCTCCGGAGGGGTCTTAACTCTTACAAACGGAATAGTCCAGGCTGGTGCAAACATTCTAAAAATCACGAATACAAATCCTGCGGCAGCTGTAGTCTGGACAGCTGGTTCATTTGTTAATGTCACCTCCGGTGCGGTTGAAAGAACTTTAGCTGCTGGATTGACAGGAACCGGTAATGATTATTTGTTCCCGATAGGAGAAGGATCAGTTTTCAAAGGAATTCGCCTCCGGGATGTAAATACAGGGGCAACAGGTCCGGTTCTACAGGCAAAGGTAAATGCTACCGGTGCATTAACAGGCGATGGTACAACGATAGGTTCTGTTGATCCGCGTTATTGGTCGCTTGCCAATTTAAACAGTGGAAACCTGACAAACGCCAAGGTGGAGTTGTATGAAAGTGGTCTCGATTATTCAAAAACGATCTGCATGTCATCAGCTGTTCCGGGAAATTATTCAGCAATTGGCGGTTCGAGTATTACATCCTCAATAATATCACCTTCTCTTCTTAACCCCGGTCCGTATTTCTGTATAGGGAAAATCCTGCATACATATTATTCCTATCAGACCGGGAACTGGAATACCCCGACAACATGGACCTCAGATCCAAGCGGAACTCTTCAGATTGGATCAACTATACCGGGAGATAATGATAAAGTCAGAATCCTGACAGGTCGGACTGTTTCTTTTCCGGGGGACATTACTAACCCGAATCTTGACATCACAATTGATGCCGGTGGTTTTCTCGATCAGGGTGTTTACAGATTTACAAATTCATTATTTGCACTTCGGGGACAAGGGACCCTCAGACTGGCATCAGTTAATTTTCCCTCTGCAACAACCAATACCTTTACTAATACCGGGGGAGGTACTACTGAATACAACAATACTGCCAATTTTACTTTACCCGCAGCTCAGACCACTTATAATAATCTGACAATCAATACGTCAGACATTATAGCCACTCAATTAAGCAACATTACCTTAAATGGTAATTTATACGTTAAGAGAGGTACTTTTCAGATCAACAACAATATTTCAGTTGTAAAGCTGGCACTTACTGTAAATGGAAATGTAACGGTTGATAATGGCGCTTTTATTACAGTCGGTAATGGCGTAACAAATACTGCTATCGGGGGTGCGGGAGGTGCAGCACCATTTCTTACATATTATCTCAATTTCCATACAGTTATCATAAAGGGTGATTTTACAAACAATGGAACCGTTAAGTTTACAAATCTTTCCTATCCTTTATACGATGCTTTCCCGCCTTTAGTAGCAGGTGCAACATCGGGTGCCGCTTCAGTATATTTCCAGGGAGCAACCGACAATACTTTAAATTGTAACGGGATTACAAATTTTTATAACCTTATCCTTGATAAAGGGATCGACCAGACTTACAAACTGACAATAAATTCGACAAACTATATAAACTTCAAATTATTTGGAGCCAATTTTTTATCAACAGATGGAGCTGTTACAAGCGACCCTAATCTAAGAAAGGCGTTATGGATACGCACCGGGACTCTTGTTTTAAGCGGCATGGTTATCATTCCTTCGCTTTCTGAAGGGATTGCAGCCAACTCAGATTATTACATCCCATCAAAGGGAGCATTAATAATTGACGGTGTTGATGTGGTTATCCTTTCAAGTGCTGATGACTACCGGGAAGTAAACACTGCCTACACTGTAACGGCTCCTGATAACCCAACAATAGGTATTACTAAAGGGGGGTTCAGTGCAGTGGATATTTTTGGCAAACTGCAAATAAACAATGGCTATATTTCAACCCGCGAATCAGGCGGATTAATTACTTCAAATGTTGCTTCGGGCCAGATCATTATCAATGGCGGAACAATTGAAGCAAAGCAATTTCTCTCATCAACCGGTTCAGCATCATATACGCAGACAGGAGGATTATTTATTCTCCGCGGCCGATTCCAGCGTACTCCGACAGCCTGGTCAACTGTTGCCAATTTGACAGATGTTTCAGTCAGTACATTAAATACCTCAAGAGAAATTAATGGTATCAATTCCGGTTTTGGCTCCTTCAACCTTGAGCAAACAGCTAATATTTTCAATATGTCCGGTGGTACAATACGTATTTATGACGTTTGCGGTATCGCAGGAGGAGAACAGGAAGCATTTGATGTAAAATCTTCTTCTTCAAATATAAATGTAACCGGAGGAACCCTTGAAATCAAACCAACTACAGGAACTTTACTGGCTGATGCTGCCAGCTACCTCATTAGTTCAAGTGCACCATTGTACAATATGATGATTGATCGGACAAGCAGTACTTCTGTTGTCCAGTTAAATACCTCTCCTTTGGTTATCCTCAAGGATCTTACACTTTCTTCCGGAGATTTTTCAGCTAATAATCTCAATGTTACAATCGGTGGAAATTTTTCAATCGCCGGGGGAACTTCATATACTGCCGGTACGAACACAACTACTTTTAACGGAACAGGAAATCAGACATTTACTGTTAACCTTGCAGCTCCACTTTCGCTAAATAAACTGACTATTGACAAACCTGCAGGTTCTGTTTTATACTTTGCCGGAACGCAATCAACAGTAAATATTGCAGATAATTTAAGGATTGTTGCAGGAACAATGGATGATTCCGGGAAAACAATTAATACTGCTAAAAATGTTTTTAACTCAGGAGTACACAGAGGAACTGGAAAAATTGTCTTAAACGGCACATTGGCACAGAGCATCGATGGTAACGGAATCTTCGGCAACCTGGAACTTAATAATACCAATGCGGCGGCGGCCCCTGTATCTCTCCTTGCAAATACAACAATCAATGGAGTATTGACATTCTCGCAGAATAAATTATTTGATATCAGCATCTATAATCTTAAGCTTAATTCCGCAGCTTCTATTTCAAACGGCAGTGCAACAAGATATATTCAGACTGCAGGTAATGCTGGAGACGGAGGTGTTACAAAAGTATTTTCTTCTACTACCCCGTTTACATTCCCCGTTGGGGCACCCACAATAGTGCCGGCAAGACCGGTAAAATATACTCCTGCTGTTATCGGTTTCAGTTCTGCTCCGGCAGGATATGGTTCAATTACTGTCAACCCTGTCGGTTATGAACACCCAAGTACAACTATTAACGGACAAAGTCTTACCTATTTCTGGAGAATAAAATCGTCAGGGTTCACAGGAATAGCACCCAATTCCATAACCCATTCTTTTACATATGACCAGAGTGATGTTGCGGGAAATGAGAGCAATTATATCCCATCACTGTATACGAGCAATGATTTTACCTGGAGAGCCGGAACAAACGCCAACCCCCCGATTGATATTACATCGAACTTAATTACAGACTGGACTGCTCCGACCAATAGTACTGGTTTTCTGGATGCAGATTATACAGCAGGGGACTTGTCATTCGGGGCACCTTTGACGTTTTATAGTATTGCAAATTCTGCGTGGAACCTTAATACAACATGGTCAAATACTTCAGGAGGACCGGCAGTGCCTGCAGGGGCAGTGGAGGGAGTTAATTTCCCCGGACCAAACAGTATTGTAATAATTGAAAATAACCGTACTGTAAATTTAACTGCAGATCAGCGATGTGCAAGCTTGCAGATTCAATCCGGTTCAACCCTTGATATTTATACATGGACCGGGAGCACATTCAGCATGGTTATGAGCCACCCTTCAGGGAACAATGGACTATTCAGGCTTACAACAACTGTGGGTTCACCAAAAGTATTTTCATTCCCGGCAAATAGTGATTTTTCTGATTTCAACAACAACCGGGGAACCACCGAATTTTATGATATTGATGGTACTGTAGGTGCACTATATATTTTACCGCCAAACGTAACCACCTATGGGAATCTTATCCTGACGGCAAGAGGAGGAGATAATCTTATTCTTCCAAATAATAGTTATACCACGATCAAAGGTGATTTGACATGTACAGGAGACAACCCAAATGCCTGGGTAACGATGAGCTGGCTGACTGCCGGTGTTTATACCCCTACTGTTGAAAAAACAGTCCATGTAACCGGTAATATGTTCATCAATAATGGCACCTTTTTATTTCTTGATGACCAGGCTCCTCAGCATCTGATTGTGGACGGAAATGTAACAATTGCCCCAGGGGCAGCATTTGACACTTATAATAACTATCCTGTTAACAATGGAGGAGCGGTACGCCTTAATAGTTTTGAGATAGGAGGCAGCTTTATTAACAATAGTAATGTTAATCCGAGTGCCAGGTTTATCACAGGTAATAATTATGTCAATTTAATTTTTTCCGGAAACACAAATGCTTCAATTACAAGTGGTGTTGGTTCCGTCCCAAACACGATTTTCAATAATGTAACGATTAACAAGGGGGACTCTCAGGTAACCACTCTTACATGTGATATCGCGGGGACATTAAGTACTCCCGCAAATAACTGGCTGACTTTGCAGAATGGTACATTCAGATACATGAGGACTAATCCGGGCTCTGATTTTACAATATCAACTACATCTTCATTTAATATCCCTTCCACAGCAGGATTATATATTGATTATTCAAATACAGGTGCCAGAAATATCCTTATCGGAAATAACGCTGTAAACACTAACGATCTAATACTCGATGGTAAACTCACTATTGTAAACGGAAGTGTTTATATCGGTCAAGTCGCCGCTCCTTCCAATAACAATGATATTGAATATTCAGGAAGCGGAACTTCTGCCATAGAAATAAGAGGAGGAACTCTTACTGTAAACGGTCAGGTCAGAAGACCAGCAACAACCACAAATGGTGTTCTTAGCTATACACAATCAGGTGGTAATGTGATCATTAATGGAAACAATGCACTGGCAACAAAAGCAAAACTTGAAGTACTTAACGGGGGAAGCGTCTTCAACATGTCGGGAGGAACACTTACTATTGTCCGTGGTGGAGGAACCACTTATGGGGACCTTTATCTCAGGCCGGCAAGTTCCTTGGTAACCGGAGGAACAATAGTTTTTACCAATGTTACCCCAAATACCCTTCAGAACTATTTAATGGATTCAAATATCCCTCTTAATAACCTTACTGTTACAGGCGCTGCCGGGGCAGGAGTGAATTCAATACTGGGACTGATTGTAAGTCCGTTGGAGCTTAACGGAACATTGACCCTTAGTAATGCACAAAGCATACTTAACTCTAACAATATTAATGTTTTAATTAAAGGGAATCTTGTAAACAACGGTACTTATACTTTTGGTACGAATACAACAACCTTTAATGGGGTAATTCAAACAATCAGCGGAGGTTCGGTGACTAATTTTAACAATCTTAATGTGTCATCCGCTAACTCTCTTACAGTAAACAACAATTTTACTGTTAACCAGGATTTGTTTATAGGAAGCGGAACATTGGTACTTGGAAATAAAAAATTAACACTTTCAGGGAATTTCGTAAACAATGGTACATATACCGACGACAATAATCTGGGAGGAATCAGTTTGTCCGGAACACTTCAGCAACAGATATCCGGAGCAGGTGCATTTGGTAAACTTGAGATAAACAATGGCTCGGGAGTTAAACTTAACAATGGTATCATACTTCAGAACAACCTTGTTCTTACACAGGGGATATTCAATATTAACTCAAACCTTCTTACACTCAGCCAGAACAGTAATATAATTGGAGTGCCCGGAATTAACAAAATGATTATGTCTGATGGAGTTATAAGCAGCCCGGGAGTCAGAAAGTTCTTTACCGCGACACCTCAGTCATTTACATTCCCTGTAGGAGTTTCAGGAAAATATACACCTGCCATTTTCACAATCACGGCTAATGCTACAGTGGGTTTTATAAATGTTAATCCTGTTGACAACAGTCACCAAAGTGTTCTGGATCCTCTTAATGTTTTAAGGTATTACTGGCAGATTGAAAGCTCCGGCATTTCGGGATTTACCGGGAATGTTCTATTACAATATCTCCCGGGTGATGTTGCAGGTGTGGAGAGCGACTATGTTGCAGCCAAGCTCGTATCTCCTTCCTATACCTGGTCAAAGGCGCCCGCAGGGCCTGCTACAGATAACGTCGATGAAATCAATCACCAGATCAATTTTGTCTTTTCAGGCAGCAGCAATCTTAATGCAGACTATACCGCCGGTAAAGACATTGCATTCCCAATTGAAGTTTCTACATACGAGACAAATAATAATGGGAACTGGTCAAATCAGGCCATATGGACTCCTTTAGGATCTTCCCCTCCATGTCCGGCCGGGGGGCCAAACGGAGCTATCGTAATTATTGATCATATCGTAACAATAAATACTTCAAACATTTTTGTTGTAAATACCACGGTCAATAATGAACTAAGAATCGTTTCCCCAACCATTGGGCATAATCTGGGTAATGTGGATGGTAGTGGTAAAATATATCTGGAAATGGGGAACCTTCCCGGAGGTAATTATACCTCTTTTGTTGATTGTTCGGGAAATGGAACCATAGAATACGGGGGAACAGGTACTTATACAATTATTGCATCCCAGTTTAATAATCTGCCCAATATGCTGGTTACCGGGACCGGAACCAGAGTACTCCCAAATAAGGATTTGATAATATGCAAGAGACTTGTTATTGATGGCCCGGTGCTCGATAATAGTGTAAATAACAGCAAGCTTACAATCAACGGATCAATGGAGCTTTATAATTCAGGAGGTTTTTTAAGTGGTTCAGGAATCTCCCCTGCTTCAACTGTAACCTTTGCCGGTACATCAATCCAGACTCTGGGTGGACCCACTGGCAACTTCACTGGATCTAATAAATTCAATAATCTTGAAATAAACAATCCTTCCGGATTAAACATCGGGGTGAATGGACTGGTTGAAGTTAACAACAAACTGCTTCTCACGAATGGAATTATAAATACAACCACTTCCAACAAACTTATCTTGTTAAATACAACTTCAGATGCCATTACTCCTTCCGGAGGCAGTGCGACTTCTTTTGTCAACGGTCCGTTGATCAAGCAGATTGTTAACGGAGGCAGTTTCCTTTATCCAATTGGAAAAGGAAATATAAAGGGACACAATTTTACACTGACATCAACTGCCGGAAGCACACTTACATGGACATCTGAATATTTTACCCCCAATCCAACGGCAACTTCTTTAACTCCGCCTTTGCTTGTATCCAATACAATGGAATACTGGAGCGTAAATACTTCTGCGGGGACGACAGCCAAAGTAAAAATCGGTTGGGATCCTTACAGTGTTCTTACTCCCCTTATGACTGTAAATGGAATCGCTGATATGAGGGTTGCTGAATATAATGCCACCTCCTGGAATGAGCTGGCGTCAACCCCGACAGGAGACAATAACAATGGTGATGTAGCAACTATAAATAATGTAAATATCTCGGCAACGCCCAGGAACTATACAACCGCAAGTATTACCCCAACGATAGCAAGGGCTTCATTATCTCCAGCCGGTCCTGTATGCGGGACAGCAGGAATACCGGTAAGCTTCACATCTTTCAATCCCATAAATTTAGACTATACTCTCAACTATACTATTAATAGTGTCCCACAACCAGGAATAAATGTAACTTCATTACCTTATATACTTCCAACCCCGGTTCCTGGAGCGTACAAATTAACCGGATTTACCTATAATAATGGTGCAAATACAGGAGTTGTTGACGAAACAACCATTAATGTTTATGCTAGTCCCCCGGTTTCAAATGCCGGACCGGATCAATCTCTCTGTGGGATCTCAGGGACCGTTCTTGCAGGCAGTAATCCTGCCCCGTATTCAGGATTATGGACAATTGTAAGTGGCGCGGGAGGTACTCTGATCAACAGAGATCTTAACACAACTGTCTTTACAGGAGCCTCGGGTGGAACATATACTCTCAGGTGGACCATCAGCAATTTCACATGTACTTCTTCAGATGAAGTAATTATATCGTTCCCTGTCGCTGCAACACGTCCTTCAAAGTTCACTTCAGCTCCTCCAATAGTTTGTCAGGGGTCTACAGGCAATGTCTATACTGTTCCTAATGTTCCTGGCAATACATATAACTGGTCTTATAGCGGAACCGGGCATACAATTAATGGAACAGGTAATTCAGTGACAATCGATTTTAATACAACTGCGACAAGTGGCACATTAAGTGTGACTGCAACTAATGCATGTGGAACAAGTCCAGCCAGAACAGTAAATATCACTGTTAACTTATTACCGGTTGCAACCTTCAGTTATAGCGGAACTCCTTATTGTCCCAACGCAGCAAATCCCTTCCCGACATTCAGTGGTGGGGGAGTTGCAGGTACATTCTCATCTACAGCCGGCCTTGTATTTGTAAGTACGGCAACAGGACAGGTAAATCTGGCTGCAAGCACAATCGGAAGTTATATTGTTACAAATACTATTGCAGCAGCTGGTGGCTGTGGTGTCGTAACAGCTACAAGTCCGATTACCATTATATCGGATTTGACCTGGACCGGAGTAATCAGTTCTGACTGGAATGTTGCCGGAAACTGGTCCTGCGGAATCTTACCAGCCTTATCAACTCCCGTTCAAATCCCAAATGTCCCGAATAAGCCTGTTCTCAGTGCAGGGGCTACAGGTACTGTTAAGGATTTAACAATAGCAACAGGTTCATCTTTAATAATCTCAGGAAATACATTACAGATCGCCGGTACAATTGCAAATAATGGAACTTTTGATGCTTCCAATGGTACTATTATAATGAACGGATCATCAGCTCAGACAATCGGTGCTGCAGCTTTCACCGGTAATACGATCAGGAACCTGACCATCAGCAATGCTTCAGGTGTAAGCCTGCTTGGACCTCTTACTGTTACCAGAATCGTCAATATTCAGAACGGGGCACTTGCTTCAGCCGGAAATTTGACTCTTGCCTCATCAGCTGCAGGTACAGCTTTAATAGATGGCTCAGGTGGAGGAGCCGTTACCGGAAATGTGATCATGCAGCGGTATCTTTCATCGAAATTCGGCTACAAGTATATAAGCTCTCCTTTCCAGTCTGCCACCGTCAATGAACTAAGTGATGATATAGATCTTGGCGCTTCTTTCCCAACACTATTCCGTTATAATGAAGGCAGTACAACATCAGGCTGGGTGGATTACATAACTATTGCCGATCCGCTTAGCGGACTGCATGGGTATGCTGCAAATTTTGGATCATCAGGAGTTCCGTTTACTGCTGATATTACAGGTACCGTAAATAATGGCCCTCTCTCAATAACCTTATATAACAATAATAACCCTTATACCCTTGGCTTCAACCTCGTTGGTAATCCTTACCCTTCACCTGTCGACTGGGACGCAGCTTCAGGATGGACAAAAACAAATATTGATAATGCCCTCTATTATTTTAAAGCCAGTACAACCGATGAGTATGGAGGAACTTACAGTACTTATATTAACGGAATCTCGAGTGACGGTCTTGCTACAGCCATAATTCCTTCAATGCAGGGATTTTTTATACATGTTTCTGACGGTTCATATCCGGTGACAGGGACATTAGGTTTAAACAACAGTGTGAGGGTCACTGATCTTACACATCCTTTTGTGAAATCGGAAGGAAAGAGCTCAATACCGCTGATCCGTTTAGGAGCAACTTTTGCTGACGATACTGCCTCTACAGATCCGATGGTAATCTATTTTGATGAAAAAGCACAAACAGGGTTCGACACTTACCTTGATGCAAGAAAGCTTATGAATACTGATTACTATGTTCCAAATCTATACGCTTTGGGTACTGACGGAATAAAATTATCCATCGACGCGCTGCCTGAAAGCCAGGATTCAATTTACAGTATACCGCTTGGCATGAAGACTAATATAGATGGTACCATTGTTTTCAGGATAATTGATCTGGTAGAGGATCTTCCCTGGGACAAAATTTACTTAACTGACATGACGTCTGGATCTGAAAATGACCTTCTCAATAATAAAGAATACAGGGTTAATCTGGAAGCTGGTGAATATAAGAACAGATTCTTCCTTAACCTTATGAGAAAAGCAGTTGAACCTCCCGATACCAGCACAAATAATGAACCTTTTACTGTTTACAGCACACATGGAGTTGTAAAAGCTTATATTAATACTGACATTATTGGTTTGGGTGTGCTTTCAATCTATAATCTGACAGGTCAGGTTTTGTTTACTAAAAGAATTTCAGATTCGGGTTATTATGAGTTCAATCCCGGGTTCAAAGATGGTATCTATATCGTCAGATTTGTTTCAAAAATATATATAGATTCTAGAAAAATATTTATAGAGAACAGATGATATCATCCAAAATAAGTGACTGGTGGCTCCGCATTATTTTTATAGTACTGCTGGTTTTGATGTATCCACTATCCCCTGTGTTAAAAGCGCAGGAACCGCCACCACGTCCGATCAGAATAAATGCAACCGCCCAGGGTCTAAGCTTCGGTGCATTTTATCACGGTGCCAGCGGTGGTACCGTCGTGATTACTCCGGCAGGTGCCCGTTCTTCAACCGGTGATGTTGTTCTCCTTTCTCTCGGGATCCCTTTCTCCGCTGCACTATTTCAAGTACATGCACACCGCGGAACAGTGATATCTATTCTTAATGGTCCGGATACGATTCTCTCTGGTACT
The DNA here is from genome assembly GCA_963701745.1 of uncultured Bacteroidales bacterium. Lineage (GTDB taxonomy): Bacteria > Bacteroidota > Bacteroidia > Bacteroidales > VadinHA17 > LD21. The sequence continues at coordinate 90,916 of CAVPBE010000004.1, forward strand.
CCGTCAGGAACAATGACGCTTCATATCGGGAGCTCCAATCCATCATCGCCATTTGTCTCGACTGTTAATTTCAATGTCGCAATACCGCTTTATATCGGAGGGATTCTTACAGTTGGAAATTCCGCTGCCAATCCGCCTGGCAGCTACACAGGAACTTTCGACGTAACTATCGTGAGGGAATAAACAGGATTATTAAATTAAGTGAAAAAACAAAATGACGGTTATAAAAGCATACTCCAAAGATTCTCTTTCAGGATGTGTGCGTTTCATTATGAACCGTTATTCAGCCCTTTTATTAATCCTTTTGTTCTTTCACGGAATGGAGAGGCTCTATTCACAGGATCTTCCGGAATACGATGAGATTTCTGTTTTCCTTGAGATCCCCGGCATTGGAGGGGGAGAGATCAACGCTCTTATAAAGGGAGAGGAGTTATATCTGCCGGTTACAGATCTGTTTGATTTTCTTAAGATAAGAAATGTCCCCTCAACCGGACTGGAGATCATCTCAGGATTTTTTGTAAATCCTGAAGCAAAATACATAATAGACAGGACAAATAACCAGATTATTTATCAGGATAACACATTCAATCTTGAAGCAGGCGACCTTATAAGGACTGAAACAAGTCTTTACCTGAAATCATTGTATTACGGGAAAGTGTTTGGCCTCGACTGCAAATTCTCCTTCCGGGCTCTTTCGGTGAACATTACAAGCAAGCTTGAATTGCCGTTGATCCGTGAAATGAAGCAGGAAGAGATGAGGCGCAATATTGCCCGTCTTAAAGGTGATGTACAGGCTGATACAACTATCGGCCGGACATATCCGCTTTTCAAGTTCGGAATGGCCGATTGGGCAGTTACATCAGAGCAGGAGATAAACGGCAAATCCGATACCAGGCTAAACCTGGCTCTCGGATCAATGATAGCGGGAGGTGAAGCAACAGCTTCATTATACTATAACAGCACAGATCCCTTTACAGAAAAACAGCAGTACTACCTCTGGCGTTATGTCAATAACGATTTTGCCCCGTTAAGGCAGGTGATGGCAGGTAAGATCCGGACGAATGCCATTTCCTCAATCTATAATCCTGTTGTAGGGATCCAGCTTACTAATACTCCTACAACCTACAGGAGATCATTCGGCACTTATACCCTTAGTGATAAAACGGAACCAGGCTGGATCGTTGAACTATATGTGAATAGTGTTCTCGTAGATTATATCAAAGCCGATGCTTCCGGCTTTTTCAGTTTTCAGGTCCCCCTTGTATACGGCAACTCAATTGTTAAACTTAAGTTCTTTGGCCCATGGGGTGAGGAACGTAGCAGAGAACAGAACATTTCAATACCATATAATTTTCTCCCCGAAAAGACTCTTGAGTACACATTCAGCGCCGGAATAGTTGAGGACACTTCAGCAAGCAGGTTCTCACGGGCCAGCGTTAATTACGGGGCTACCAAAAGTCTGACTCTCGGAGGAGGAGCTGAATATCTTTCATCTGTGACGTCCCAACCATTCATGCCGTATGTTAATGCATCTCTCAGGGTAACCAGCAATCTAATACTTTCTGGCGAATATGCACCAGGGGTAAGAACAAGGGGCACCCTTTCCTACAGACTCCCGTCAAACCTTCAGTTCGACGCCTATTATACATTATACGATAAGGACCAGAAGGCTATATTTTATAACTACTTGGAAGAGAGAAAAGCTACATTGTCAATGCCTCTTAAAATTGGCAAATTTTCATCATTTCAGCGATTCTCATTTAATCAGATCGTTCTCCCTGCCTCAAAATATACCACAGCTGAATGGCTTATCTCAGGATCTGTTTTTGGAGTGAGCACAAACCTTACCACTTATGCACTTTTCGTTGAAAATGTAAAACCTTACCTCTATAGCAATCTGGCCCTGGCTTTGAGACTTCCTGGAGGATTTATTCTCATGCCCCAGGCCCAGTATGGTTTTACAGAGAACAAATTGTTCTCGGCAAAGGCCAGGCTCGAAAAACGTGTTATAAAAAACGGGTTCATGAATCTGTCGTATGAACAGAATTTCAGAAATAACCTCAGGCTTGCAGAAGCAGGATTTCGCTATGACTTCTCATTTGCTCAGGCTGGTGCTGCAGTCAGACAGTACAATAATAAAACAAGCCTTATCGAATATGCAAGGGGAAGTCTGATTAATGACAGAAAAACAAAATATCTTGGAACTGATAACCGGCCCAATGTAGGAAAAGGTGGGATAACAGTGATTCCGTTCCTCGACCTGAATGCCAACGGTAAAAAGGATCCCGGCGAACCTAAAGCCCAGGGCCTTAACCTGCATTCAAACGGAGGACGTGTTGTTAAAAACGACCGGGACACTACCATAAGGATACTTGGACTGGAACCTTATACAAGCTGCTTCATCGACCTTGATCCCAACAGTTTCGATAATATCTCATGGAGATTAACCAAAGAGACTTACAATGTTGCTGTTGATCCTGATATATTGAAGAGTATTGAAGTACCTGTTATTATTGCAGGTGAAGCGACTGGCTTTGTTTCCCTTGAAAGTGATGGGGAAAAGAGAGGCCAGGGTCGTATTGTAATAAGATTCTTTGACAACAGCCTTAAACCTGCAGGAAAGACAATTACTGAAGATGATGGATATTTCAGCTATTTTGGCCTTACATCAGGGACATATACGGTCAGCATTGATACCTCCCAGTTGCGGAAACTCAAAATGATTTCAGATCCTGAGTCCCGGCAATTCACTATCGCTGGAGGGCTTGACGGAGATATAGCTGACGGCCTGGATTTCGCATTAAAACTGGTTCCGGGTGACACCACTAAGGTGAGCCCAGTTGCTCCCGAGTTGCAAGTTATACCCGGGGTGCCTGCTATTAAAAGGGATACGACTTACATGATCCTTCACGAAATGTCCGAGGAGGTATATACAATTACTGAGGACAGCTGGGCCATCCAGATCGGAGCGTTCAAGAGCAAACCATATGCTGAAGGCTTCCAGAGAATGCTTAAGAGAGAACTTGGAAAGGATGTTCGGATAACAATTGAGGGGGAATATTACAGGGTTCGTATTCTTGACCTGCCTACCCGTGAAGAGGTCGATAGAAACATTATAAAACTTAATAAACTGGGATTCAAGGAACTCTGGATAATCCATCTGCTGGCCAGACAGCAACAAAGGGTGCTTATCACGAGGGAAGACTCTCTTGCAAGAATAAAGGAGACTCTTATTGGGAGAGAGGTACAATTGACGCCAGCTGAAAGAGATCAGTTGCAATTAGATGCATTCCGCCTGAGATCCGATGCAATCGGACTAAGGAAACAGATCTCAGCTCCGATAAGTGAAAAGGTTACAATTGACAATAAGGGCAATTATTACAGGCTTGAAATCCCTGAACAGCCAATTCTGGACCCGACGGTTCTTGAAGCTATACAAAAACTAATGCCTTCCTATGGACAGCTTGATGTTAAAGATACATGGCAGGCGCCTGTGGTTGTGCAACCTTTTGTGGAGCCTGCCGAAAGAGAACCAGTGATAATTCAGAAGGCATTTGTAAGACCTGATGCTTCCTTAAGAATATCTGAAGTTAAACCAGGCCGGCTTTCAATGGCAGAAAAACCTGTAACCGGAGAACCATCCGTAGCTCTGCAGGTTGCAATCTTTATTAAGGAATCTCAGGCATTACGTGCACAGAAAAGAATAATGATGAAACTAAACCTGCCGGTCGAAATAGTGAAACAATTTGATTATTACCATGTAATCGTTACAGGATTCTATTCCCGGGAAGAGACTTTCCAATATTATCCTGAGCTTGCAGGTATAGGCTATCCGCGTGTTACACTACTTCCGAATTATCAAAGGCAGAAATAATCCTGTCCGGCTACTTCTTTGAACCACCCCGTCCCGACCGAAGCATCAGGGGAAGGTGGTTGACTTATAATTCAGCCTCTACTCAATTATTTGTTTAATTTTGATTGATTTTCAAATTAAAATACCACCCCTTATGCCGAAAATAGCCATTATTTCTCCCAGCGTCAGAAATGGCCGTAAAAGCCACAGGATTGCGCTGTATTTCAGAAACCTTCTGACAGAAATGGATATCAATGAAAATGAAATTCTTGACCTTCTTGAATACAATTTCCCGATTTTCAATGAAAGGCTAAAATACTTTAAATCACCTACCAGCGGGATGATCAGTTTTTCAGAAAAGATCAAATCTGCAGATGGAGTAATTATAATAACGCCTGAATATAACGGGGGCTATCCCGCCAGCTTGAAAAATGCTATAGACCTGCTCACTGATGAATGGAGGCGAAAACCAGTTGTTTTTGTCACGGTTTCAAACGGAAATTTTGCAGGCACACAGGTGATTACTTCCATTCAGTTCGCTCTTTGGAAATTAGGTACGATGACTGTTCCCGCAACTCTGCGCCTGCCAAATATTGAAACCACATTTGATGAAGCAGGAATTCCTGCCGATAAAGCAGAAACCAATAAAAGAGCCACAGCAGTGATAAACGAACTTCTCTGGTATATTGAAGCAAAGAAGCGCATGATTTAACCAGAGTAAAGTACTTACTTTTTTGTATTACTTTTGAACTTTATCTTTATGTATGAAAAGGATACTCCTTTTTACGATCGCTTTGATTGTATCGGTATCAGTTCTGTCGCAGAAGGTGGAAGTACAGCTGACCAGGTTAAGGAATGCTTCAGTTTCCGAGTGGCAGATCCTTGATGAAAAATATATGCCGGTACTTAAAGAAAGTGAATATCCTGTTGAAGACACTATTTATTTTTCATTAGAAGCCGGAAAAAGGTATTTTTTTCTGATTTCAATCTCCCGGATTAATATTACTGACACTTGTCTTTATTCTCTTCTGCTTGACAATAACTTAATCTTGCTTATTAATTCAGATACCGGAACGGGCGATCATTTCTTTCCGTTCTTCACCGGAGTAAAAACCGATGCTGAAGCAAAGATCACAGGTGGATCAAACGCCTCAATATCTGACTTTCCCTGGCAGGTTTTTCTTGAAGCAGATGTATTCACATGCGGAGGTTCAATTATCAGCAATCAGTGGATAATTACTGCTGCTCATTGCACAAGGGATGAGTATAATGTAAGAATTCCGGCATCAGCAATGGATGTAATTGTTGGTGCCAATAATCCGAGAAATTCACAACAGGGAAAAAAATATTTGGTAAGCGAAGTAATACAACATGAGGCTTTTGATGTCTCTACACTTGAAAATGATATTGCTTTGCTTAAATTAACGGAGCCCATCAATTATCCGAATGCAGTACCTATCAAGCTTATTTCGGCAAAGGATGCAGCTGCAGGAGCTACAGATCCTGGTGTTATGTCGTGGGTTACCGGATATGGATACACCAGCGTCAACCCGGTGATCTACCCTTCAACGCTTCAAAAGGTTCAGCTGCCAATAGTCTCAAACGCTCAGGCATCTTTAGTATGGAATGGACAAATAGCGGCAACAGATATAATGGCCGGTTATCGCGACGGAAACAAGGATGCCTGCAGCGGCGACAGCGGTGGCCCAATGGTGGTATCCGTCAATGGAGAAAATAAACTTGCCGGCCTGGTCAGCTGGGGAAGCAGCAATTGCAATACCTATGGGGCATATACCCGTTTATCATTGTTTGAATCGTGGATCACCCGGAAGACCGGTATAGAAATCACCTTTGTTGCCCCCGTACCCAGTGGAGATTCTATTGTTTGCTACGGAACATCAAACAGCGAATACATTGCAGCACCAGTGGCAGGTGCCTCTGCCTACAACTGGTCCCTGATACCCCTGAGCGCCGGATCTATTTTTGGCAATACCGGAACTGCAATCGTTGAATGGAATCCCGGTTTTAAAGGATCCGCAAAAGTCAACCTTCAGATTACCCGTAATGGGGAATTATCTGATATATCGACACTGAGGGTTAATGTTGCAAAGTTTACGAAGATTATCAGTGAGCCAGCTGACAGTGTTATGTGTGCTGAAAAGCCTATTGCCCTTACCATCGAGGCAGAAGGATATAATCTGAATTACTCCTGGTTCAAAAACAGGAATCTTTTGCGTTCCGGTCCGTCAGGAGTAGTAAGCATCCTGAGTGCCATGACAGATGATTCCGGTCAGTATTTTTGCGAAATAAATGGGTCGTGCGGCAGTGTTGTTTCAAGGATCAGCAACCTAACTGTTCTGCCTGTTACAAGGATAAACACTATTTCTCCCGACACTGAAGTTTCGTTTGGAGAAGATCTGACCCTTGATGTAACCACTGAAGGCCATAACCTTACATATCAGTGGCAAAAAGATAATAATACAATTGAACAGGGAAATTCTTCAGATCTGGTGCTGCAAAATGTTAATGCAAATGATATTGGCCTTTATCGGACAACCGTATCGGGAACATGCGGAACTCAACTAAGCAATAAAGTTTATGTTTATGTAAAAAAAGAAGACTATTCAGGCGAACCTGAACTGTTTGTATGGCCAACCATGGTGAATGAACAATTCAATGTGGCTCTGAGTAATGACAAGATCTACACTATACTGCTGCATAATACTATGGGAAGGCTCTTAAAGGTAAAAGAGAACTGCCAGTATCAGACAATTTTGAACATCAGCGATCTCCCTCCGGGAATCTATTTAGCCACTATTTATAACGACACTTTACGGAAATCAATAAAGATCATTAAAAAGTAATATCTCTTAACTGATCTTTATTTTCCCTATTTCCTTATTTCCCTATTTCCTCCTAACCATTCTGTACAGTACCAGAATTATTACAGCACCGCCGGTAGCAATAAGTATGCTTCTCAAATCAAAACCTGTTACTGATCCAAGACCAAGAGTTGTACCAAGATAACCGCCAAGCAATCCTCCTCCAATACCCAGAAGAATTGTAACAAAACATCCTTGTGGATCCTTGCCTGGCATTACAAATTTTGCAAGCAAACCAATGATCAGGCCCATTACGATCCAGGAAATTATTCCCATATTTTACCCCCAGTTTTATAGTTAAAATCAAAACCAGCTTTGCGCCAGGACTTTTCTTCCGCTCTGGAATCCGCTTACCTGATATGTAACTCTTTCAGGATTTTCATTCTCAATCTGATATACCCAGGAACCAAAAACACCGGTCGCCTGGTATACCCGTCTTACATATAGTCTGTCACCTGGAAGAAAATCACATTTTTTGGAATAGACCGAAATCTTTCCATAAAGAGAGTCAAGTGTTGTGGTGATTGAAAGAAGTGGCGGATTCCCGAAATGTTCAGGAGGTGTTATCACTCCTTCTATAAAATTACCAACAAATTTCCGGGTGACAAAAAGCTCATCCTCCGGAAGCAGTCCCGATTTATTCACGGATGCGCAGGATATTAGAATAAGCAAAAAAAATAAGAATCCAGGCTTTTTCATTTTGTTATTAATTACCCGGCCTTAAGGACTTCCTGTTGATTTATCAATCAAATAAAACTGTTCAGAGATATAAAATTAAGGAAATAAACCGGTTCTTAATATGTGGTCCACCTTTAAATGGCGTAAAATACCTTAATCCTGATCAAAAGAAATTAACGGTTCGTCAAAAAACACTTATTCTGATAAAAATCTGAAATTATTTTGTATTTCACTGATCATCAATGTTCTGTAGTCACAAATGATGTACAATCAAAAGAAAACTCGTGTTTTTATGTAAATATCAGTCACGTTTTGACGAATATACCCTAGCCTGTCATGAGGGCCCGTCAATAATAAACAATGCCCTGAAATCATATGACAAACGAAACTGCAATCACTCTCATTTCCCCACTAGTTCAGCTTTAGCTACTTGCAGGGAAGTGGTATCCGCATTACTTTTATCTCATTGTAAAACTAAAAAGTAATGGCAACAATTTCAAACCCCGGCAAAGAACAGACAATTAATGAATCGGTCATAAATCATCCGGACAGGGACAAAAGCACCCATGGTATTTCCGGTTTCTTTCCTGCAATAGTAAACATGATCGCAGAGGATGGCGGAAGTTTCTTTAATTATTTAAAAGATCTTGGCCTTTCAAGAGAAAATAATCTTGTGGTCCTCTCTTCAAAGCATCATTATTTTTACGATGAAGTTGAGATGAAGAATGTCAGAACACTGATAAATCTGAGAAAACTCAATCTTATAAAATATCTTGATGAGTTTTTATTCACACTTATCCAGGTGTTGCCTCCCGATACCAAATTCCTTGGATGCTTCAGCGATTCAAGTTCCTCCGGGAATAATGATTCTTCATTATTTCATCCGATAAGGCTTTTAAAACAGAAAGTAAACAGACTTGATTTCCTTGGTGAAAAGACTATGAATAAAAACAAAGTCTCGGAAATCCTGGAATCATATGGCTTTAAAATTATCAATATGACCGAAATGAACGGGCTTACATATTTCTGTTCTCAGAATGTCAGCAAACCTGCCAGATTGAGAGCTTAATTATCGGTCTGGACTTAATATATAACTTAAAAGATTTGAGTATGAATTGAAATCTACGCTTGTATGAAAAACCTAAGGAAATCCAATTTCGGAAAGGTTCTGATGTACGTATTCTCCGTTAGCACGGTAGTTCTGATGGTTCTTCTTGCGTCAAAACTCATACCTGAACGGATCAATACGGTCATCAATATCTGGCTTGTCGAATTATTCCTTGTTATAGGATACTGTCTGTTTTTCTATGATGCAAGACAGGTAAAGAAAGGCGGCAGAAAGAATATTTCTGTTCTGAAGCATTAGTAATTCTTTAAGCCAGATCTGCGGAATTAAACTGAATTTCTCATTTTTTATCGCGGCTTCTCGAAGTTAAAGACAGTTTAACTCAGTATTCACTCCGTGAGAATCAGTGGCTAAGTATTTCTAATTATAAAGTCCACCCGTCTCTGTATTTGTAGTGAAGCAGTTCATTGGCCTCAGGAAGATTTGTGAACTCCATTTTATCGGGATTATATTCCAGGGTAATATTTTTATTTGCCATAAGCACTGCTATATTTCCCAGCATCATGGTCTCAACAAGCCTGCTTGCATATGAGAAGTCCGTTGAGGATTTTGTATTATTCTTAATTGCATCAATCCATTCTGCATAAATTCCCGGTGACCTTGGCAGCCATGGTTTTGGCGGTATAAATTGTTCCATTACCTTTTTGGGCAGAAGCTGAGGATTGCTTCCATAGTCTCCGTGCATAAGTACTCCTTTGTCCCCGATATAGAGTGCGGAATTAACACGGGTTCCAGGATCTATTTCAATCGGACGCGGTGCACGCAATCCGCCATCGACCCAGGTAATTGTAACAGGTGGCATATATCCACGGGCCGGGAATTCATAGGTTATCATTTCGGCAAGGGGCCAGAATTCATTGTTATAGACTGATGAACTTGCCTGCACCCTGGTCGGTATCCCAAGATTCAATGACCAGAAGGCATGGTCGTAGATATGAGCTCCCATGTCGCCAAGAGCACCTGTGCCATAATCACGAAGTCCGCGCCAGTTGAAATGACAGATATCAGGATGATAGTCTTTTTTTGGAGCCGGACCGAGCCAAACATCCCAGTCAAGTGATTTTGGTATTTCAATTCCGGCAGGTCTTGTAATATTTCCCTGCGGCCAGATCGGTCTGTTGGTGGAGAGATGAACTTCACGGACAAGCCCTATGGCCCCGCTTTGTATCCATTCATTTATTAACCTGGCCCCTTCGCTGGCATGCCCCTGGTTGCCCATCTGAGTAACAACATTATATTCTTTTGCGATTTCTGCAAGCTTCCTGCATTCATAAATAGTTTTGCACAATGGTTTTTCAACATATACATGCTTTTTCTGCCTCATGAATGCTGCTGCTATCGGCGCATGGTTATGGTCGGGTGTTCCAATCACAACTGCATCAATCGATTTTTCCTTTTCAAGCATCCGGCGCCAGTCAGTATAAACCTTTGCTTTCGGATAGCCTTTAAATATATGTGCAGCGAAAGCAGTATCGACGTCACAGAGTGCATAAATATTTGCCAGCTTAATGGGCGTACGATTCTGCTGTGCCCCCTGCTGAGCTTGTTGCCCCTGTGGAGGCTGCTGACCACCCTGAGGCGGCTGTTGTCCCTGTTGAGGCTGCTGGCCGCCCTGGGCCGGCCGGTTTCCCATTCTGGCTTCCCTGGCAGCAATCTCTTCTTTGCTGAATGGCTGGCCTGTGCTTGTGCGCTGAGGATTGATAATCGGCACATCCGGATCGCATAAACCTCTTATATCTGCTGCTCCGCGGGCTCCGATACCTATTCCTGCAACATTTACGGTATCACTTGGCTGCTGATACCCTTTTCCCGGCATTACATGGCGGGGAATAATCGTAAACCCTGCTGTTGCAGCGCTCACAGTACCCAAAAATTTCCTTCTGGAAAGTTCTTTTGATTTTTTGTTTTTTTCGGGGTTAAGTTTGATCATGGGATACTCCTTTCTCTTAGTAATGATAAATTCCATTAAATATATAAATAATCCTGGTTAACTTTTGAGGAAAAACAAGAAAGTGAAATGAATTAAGATAATTTAACTTTACTATTTGAAGAAATGATACAAGGAGATTCTTTATGGAACCACTCTGTGGTTCATTACAAACTTAATTCTTAAGCTCTAATATTGATGGAATCGCTCCGCGATACAATAATCTTGTCAGAGTCAATTAGCCATTACTTAAATGGAACCGTCGGAGTGGTTCCATTAATGCTAGGTTGTATGGAACATATTTGTTGGTGAACACCGGAGGTGTTCCATCCTCCGTGGTTCATTACAAACTTAATTCTTCAGTGCTAACATTGATGGAATCGCTCCGCGATATAATATTCTAGTCAGAGCAAATAGGTACTAATAAATGGAACCGCGGAGTGGTTCCATTAATGCTAGGTTGTATGGAACATATTTGTTGATGAACACCGGAGGTGTTCATCAATCATTTGACAATATTAAACTCCTTAGAAACTGCTTTTTTAGTTCCAAAAATCACAAATTCTGTACCTTTGATTTATCTGAAATTATTCACTCAATAAACAGTACTTAAATACCAATGAAAATGGAAAAATATAAAGCTGTGTCCGGAGGTTTTTTGCGATATGCTTCAATATTACTATTTATTTCTGTCTTATTTCCCAACATCTCCTCAGCGCAGATGAAGATCTATGTCAACACCGACCTTGAAGGGATAAGCGGAGTATTTAAATTTGACCAAACACGGGAAAAAGATACTCCTTTAAATATTCAGGCGTGTGAATATTTTATGGGCGATGTGGCTGCCGTTGTTCGGGGTCTGAGGGATGGCGGAGCTACCGAAATAGTTGTTCTTGACGGTCACGGATCACAGGCTGTGATACCACATCTCATGGAACCTGGAGCAAAGTACATCACTGGCAAACCAAGACCCGGTGCGGGAAATTTGTCTGCACTAGACAGCTCATTTGCAGGGATGGTACTGCTTGGTTTCCACGCAATGATGGGAACACCCGACGGAGTACTTAACCACACTCAGAGCTCAATGACAGAAAACAGGTACTGGTATAACGGGGTGGAATCGGGTGAGATGGTACAGAATGCCATTATTGCAGGGTATTACGGCGTGCCGGTAATAATGGTTACAGGAGATGAAGCTACTGCCAGGGAGGCAAGGAAATTCTTTGGTAATAATATCATAACTGTACCTGTAAAAAAAGGATTCACACGGGAGGCAGCAATTCTCTATCCTTTTGAAGAGACCCGGCAAGCATTATACGAAGGAGCAAAAAAGGCTGTAAGTGTTATTTCGAAATGCAAACCTTATAAAATCGACACCCCTGTCAAAGTCAGAATGCAGTACCTGAATCTTGATCCTAAGCTTCCAAAGCCTGAAGTGATAACTGTTGAGGGAACTTCAAAGGATGCCCTGCATATCCTGGAGTTTAGTAAATAGTATCAGGGTTGTATCACATACTTGACGGCAACGTGAATTTAAATTCATCACTCTTTCCGTTCGTGTTCTCTGCCCAGATTTTTCCGTTATGCTTTTCCACGAATTCTTTGCAGAGTAACAATCCTAAAGTTGACCCCTTTTCCTCAGCAGAACTTAACGATGAATCAATTTGTGAGATATCAAACAGTCTTGTAATGTGAGAAGAGACAAGCCCTGGACCACCGAACCAGACTGAAACCATCACATTTGAATCTGATTTCCGGGCATTAATATCAATTTGCCCGTCATTGCCAGCAAGATTTATTGCATAGGAAATAAGATTCCTCAATATTGTTTTCAGCATAAAGCTGTCTGCCGAAACATATATTTCATTTTCAGCAAAATTATTAATCTTGATGTTTCTTGAATCCAGATTAGCCTTAAGGATTGAGACAGCATCCAGGCATATACTCCTTAAATTCAGCTTTTGCGGTTCAAAAGTGATCTTACCCTGGTTCATTTTTGTCCACTGAAGCAGGTTATCAAGAACACTATAAAGGTTAGTGGCTGATTTACTCATCATACCAGCCATTTTTTGAATTTCCTTGATTGGCAGATTATCCAGTTCCTCAGCCATCAGCTTTGAAAAGTTATTGAACACATTGAATGGAGTATAAAGATACTGGGCAATGATTGAATAGAATTTATCCTTTTCCGCACTCACCCTCAGTAATTCTTTTTCATACCTCCTGATCTCAGTCGTATCCCTTATTACAGTACAAAACAGGTTTTCGCCGTCCAGAATAATCGGAAATACAATGCTCTGGATATTTCGAATTTTACCGGAACCAGGAATTAAGATTTTACTTTCAATGATTTGATTTAGTATCTCGGGTGTTTCATTCTTTAAAATGCCATTTATGAGTTTTTCAATAGCTTCCCTGTTATTATCTGGCGGAGGTGTAAGCTGAACCTGAATATCAACGATGCTTTTTTTAAGGACTTCTTCGGTTTTCAATCCGCTCAGCATTTCAGCACCTCTGTTCCAGATAATTATTTTCCCCTGCTCATCAAAAACAATAATAGTATCGTTGATCTGATTGATTATTTCCCTGAATTTTATCTCACTGTCTTTGAGAGCCTTCTCTGCATTTATCCGGTCTGTTATATTTCTTGCTAAACCGGTACACCCTATAATTTCTTTCTTATCATCAATTATAGGATTGAAAAAAGTTTCATAATATGCAAGGTTGACCTCGCCGAAGGTCTGTATATGCGATTTGGACTCACCTCTTAAAGCAAAATCAATAATTTCCCTGATCACTTTTCTGTCACTCTCTGAAGTAATGAAATCCAGCAGATTCATTCCCGTCTTTATGTCGCTGCCATATGCAAATTTCATTGCCTCATAGTGGGCTTTATTAAAATACATATACCGGTAATTCCGATCAGTAGAAAAAATATTCGTTTCCTTGTGGCTTTCAATGCTTGATATAAGAAGCACCTTCGATTTCATAAGTGCCTCCTCAGTCTTCTTTCTTTCGGTAATGTCATTGACATTTGCAAGGTAAAAGGTCCGGTTATCTTCCTGGGTGAAAGTCGAAATAATAATATTTACAGGAATACTATTCCCGTTTTTGTGACGAAAAACAAGATCAAACCCTTCGCTGGGAGCATTATTGTTAAGGGTTTGCTCGAAAGTATTCATTATGTTTTTAATTTCCTCCGGCGGCCAGTATAAGTATGGCGGTTCTTTTCCAAGAAGTTCATCTTCTTCCCAGCCAAACATTTTACAGAAAGACTGGTTGACAAATACCTGTCTTCCCTTTTCATCAATCACGGCAATACCGCTTGGAATGGAACTCTCAATTGCCTTCCGGAATGATATTTCGTTATGAAAAGAGGCTCCTGTTAAATGTGAGTGAATAGTTGTTTGAACAGGCTCTGTTTTCATTTTACTTCCTTCGTTTTCAATGAAATTCATCCTGTTGGTATTAATTATGGTTAATTCTGGCGGATAATACAACTATTAACAAACCGGATCAGAAATTGTTTTCATCAGGATCATATAATGTTTTTTTCCCAAAACATGTTCTTTTTAGTGAAGAGCAAGAATGCAGAGTTGGTAGGGAGAGCCTGCCCCGCAATAGCGGGGAACCAGTTTGAGCAAAAGATAGTGGGCAATTTTATAGAAGAAGGTGCCAGATTACAGTGGGGAGCCCCTCTTTACGAGGTAAACTCCGCGACGAACCAAGCTTCCGCTTTGCGGAATAAACTCCGGTAATCTCGACTTAGTCAACCGATTGAAGGGAGCTCACCGAATGTAAATCTCCCCTCGGCGGGTGCAAAAACCTTGACAGGTCGCACGATTTGTCAATATAAAGCGAATATCCTGGGTTTGACTGATTCAAGATATACCCGCCGGATACTATCAACTGATGTAATAACTACAGTTTTTATTTTTTCGGAAAAGTAAGCCGGTCAACACTTACAAACCCACTGGCAACTACAGTTTCCCGGATATTGTTCTTATCAACGACAATTGTTTCAAGAAATACAGATGGAACATCTTTAAATCCGTTATTTATTGAACTATTTACAGCTTCAATCTTTTCTCCTTTTGCAAGCTTTACCGCCTGCTCAGCTGCAATGGTAGCCAGGTCTTTGAAGGGTTTATAAACAGTCATGCTTTGTTTCCCGTCGAGAATATTCTGAAGTCCTCCAACAGAAGCATCTGTACCAGTTATTACAATATCCCAGATTCCTAGCATCTTATCGAGTGCCATAATGCATCCTCCGGCAAGTCCGTCATTGCCAGCTAAGATGGCATCGATTTGTAGGTTTTTGTTCTTTTCGAGGAATCCCTGGATTTCTATATATGCGTCAATGGGATTCCATGTATTTAGATACTTTTCCATTACTATTTTTATATCGCCTCGTTCGATGTAAGGGGCCAGAGTGGTTTTTTGCCCATGCATGAAAAGTATTGAGTTGTAATCGTATACGGGACCACCTAACAGGATGTAATTCCCCTTCGGGCGCTGCGCAACTGCATATTCAGCCTGCTGGCTGCCAACCTTTTGATTGTAAAATGAGAAATAGTAATCTACATCAGTAATATGAAGAAGGCGTTCATAAGCAATTACCTTAATATTCTTCTTATGTGCCGCTTCAATAACTTTGTCCCATTTATAGCTGTCGGTTGGAAAAACCACCAGGACATCAACTCCTGCATCAATAAGGGTTTGAGCTTGTTTTAATTGTTCGTCCGGACCTCCATACCCATATTGCATCAAGGGAGTCGCTCCCAGCGACTTGACCTTTTCTTCAAAGATAGAAGCCTCCTGACTCATACGGTCAGAAGAAATCTCTCCTATGCTATAGCCGATCTTTAAAGAATCCCGGCATGATGTTAAAATCAACACCGTTAATAAAAACAATAAAGAGATACACTTACTTTTCATATATCAAGATTTTGATGGTTATAATTTCTAAGTAATTTACAACATTTTAATGTAATTGCAGTAAATATTAAGCTCTCAAGTAAAAATTTCAGTATTTTTATTTTTTGTAAAATAAGGGGTGTATTTGTAAGTATTTCAAAAATAACAAAATAGGTTATAATTTAAGACTGATGCCGACTTTTTAGCAAATAAATCAGTTTAGTCTGTTATTGCGTCAGAAATCTGTCATATCAGAAAAAGTGTCCGTCCTGGGAATGTGCCATATTACGAACAAATTCAAAAAATTATGAAGAGGATATTCTTTATCATTTCGATAAATCCTATGAAGGCCACAAAAATAAAATCTGGCTGAAAATAAAGAATGACACTCTTCTTCACATTTTCCCGGTTAATGATCAGGGTGTACCTGCTTCAACACATTGGATTGAAAGATATGTAAAGCTGAAATGAAAATCTCAAAGCCTGTTGTTTATATAAAAGTGTTATCTGCCCCTGAAAAATAACACAAAGGTTAAGATCAAAGCTCCAATTACATGCTGAAAAACAGAGTCATACAATGACGAAATGACTCCGGTGTTTTAAAAGGAGAATCTCTTATCTTTGAGAGATATATCCTGAATAATGACCAATAAAATATTTACCCGTAAGAAGTTCATTTCAACGGCTGTTGCCGGACTTGCAGGAATTAATATTATTCCCCATTTCCGTAGTGGCAAAGTGGAAGAGATTCCACGTTACCGTTCAATAGGAAAAACAGGGATAATGGCATCTCCTGTCTGCTTCGGAGCAACACGGACAAACGATGAATCATTGATAAAATATGCCATCGATAAGGGATTCACCTTTATCGATACCGGTCGCTCCTATGCCAACGGGAATAATGAGAGACTTGTTGGCAGGGCTGTTTCAGGGATCAGGAATAAGGTAGTGATCCAGTCAAAGCTCCGGCTTGATCCGAATGAGCTTCCGGCGGAAGGGAAAGGCAAAAAAGGCGCCGAAGAGATTAGAATTGCCCTTAATTCAAAGCTGGAAGCCAGTCTCATGGCTCTTGGGTCGGACTACATTGACATCCTTCTGTATCATGATGCTTCAATGGAAAACCTGCTTTTCCATACTGAAGTTATGAGGTTCTTTGCCGATCTGAAAAGCTCGGGAGTGATTAAGGCCTGCGGATTCTCAACCCATAATGATCTGATGAACCTCCATGAAAGGAATAACATTGAGCTTTTCTATGATGTTATTATGATCCCTTTTAACCATAAAGGTTCATTTGTCCATTCTGTTACAGGGAATTTTGCAGAATGGGATCAGAGCAGACTGATCTCTGCTCTCACAGAAGCCGGAAGAAAGGGGATAGGTGTCATTGCGATGAAAACCTGTTCAGGAGGAAAATACTCACCCTCACCCGATGTTGAACCAGGTTACCCCGAAGCAGTAAGATGGGTTATCCGGCATTCTTTTATAAGTTCGGCAGCGGTTGCAATGGCCAATTTCGAACAGGTAAACGAGCATGTCCCCCTGCTAAATGATTGAATATATTGTAAATCAGGAAATATCTTTCAGGTATAAATATCCTTCCGCAGATAAATCCTGTATGAAAGTATCAGGAGCGTCATAGATACCCCGATAAAATAAACCAGGCTCACAGGATCCATTCTATAACCAGGACCAATAACATTCGTATCAACGTATTTAAAAGGTGTAAGATACCCGATTTTTGCCACGCTCTCAGTGATCTTGGAGATAGTAAAAACAAAATACAGGATTATGACAAGCCCTATGCAAAAGGTTGTAATTGGCTTCGGTCTTTTTACAAGGGTTGACAGAAAAAGCCCGGTTGAAGCAAACAGGAAATTCAACAACAAGGTATAAAGTGACAGGATCAAAAACGCACTGACACTAAAGGATCCTTTCTTAACCAGTTCAATGAAAATTAATCCAACCAGGGAGGTTACCAGGTTCAGTACAAATACATTTATTGAAATAACAGCCAGCTTGCTCAGGAATATCTCACTGCGGGTAAGTGGCCTTGCCATAAGGTATTCTGCTGTTTTATTATACTCCTCCTTTAGCAGGATATTGGAGGACAATACTATTGAATAAACACTGCCGATCACGAGCATATAAATTATATTATTGACGGCATAAAATCCAAGTACCGAAAGCAGATCGCCGAAATTAGAGATACCCTTGAACTGCAGAGCTTCCTTCGGGATAAGGCTTAGCATTCCCATTATCTTTGACTGATTGCCTAGGAATGTCGGGTAAACTGACATTGTAACTGCTATCAGCACAGTCAGAATGATCGTCCAAATGAAAAGACTGAATGCGTTCCGTTTGAATTCTCTGGCAAAAAGGTTATGATTCATTTGCCTTTCAGTTAAATCTGGTAATAATGCATGAAAATTTCATCAAGCGATGGCTCTTCGATCATCAGGTTATTGATCACACTTCCCGACAGAAAACTTACAAGTCCATTGATGTTACCTGAAAACATGAAGGATAAACTGTTTCCCGGACCTGTGATCAGGTTTACTACGCCCGGAAAGCTTAAGTTCTCCGGTTTAACCTGTTCATCAAATTCAATCGTTACCTTTTTCAGCTGCTTTTTCCTAAGGGTATCAATATCTTCAAGCTGGATGATCTTCCCTTCTTTTATAATTGCTACTCTCCTGCAAAACATCTGTACTTCACCAAGTATGTGAGAGGAGAAGAAAATTGTCATTCCTCTCTGGTTCTCCTTACGTAAAAGATCAAAGAATAATGATTGCATAAGTGGATCAAGTCCGGTTGTCGGTTCATCCATTATAAGCAATACCGGCCTGTGAACAAGACTCTGAACAATGGATACCTTTTTCCTGTTTCCTGTCGACAGGTCAGAAATCTTCCTTCTGAGATCAAGCTCAAAAAGGCTTGTGAGTTCTTTTATTCTGGCGGGCCCATCCTTTATATTGTAGAACCTTGCGAAATAATTCAGGAATTCTTCCACCTCCATATAGGAATAAGCGTTCGCATCGGAAGGTATGTAACCTGTTTTACGTTTTATCTCCTTTGTTTTACTTACAACATCCATTCCCAATATTCTTGCACTTCCCCCAGTCGGAAAGATCAGGTTCATCAGTATCCTTATAGTTGTGGATTTCCCGGCACCGTTAGGTCCGATGAATCCGAATACTTCTCCCCTTCCTACCTCCAGATTTACATTTTCAATACCTCTGGATTTGCCGTAGAATTTAGTAAGATCCGTAATATCAATAACTGATTCATTCATAACATTAACACAATTCTATACAACACTTACCTTGATTTCTATTAATCAGAAGTAGTTGAATGTTACTTATCAAATATAGTATAAGTATATGAATTCCGGCGATATCATTGACCGATTGACATGGATATGTAAAAAGTGATGGAAAACCTGGCGCTCCTTAGTTATTGCCGGATGTTTGGTAAAGGAAATGATTTATCAAATTTATGAAGTACTTTTGCTGGAAATATGGAAATCAATCAACTAAATATTAAAATATGAAAAAAGTATTTGTCCTTCTATTGCTTTCAGGACTTGCATTAATATCCTGGTCGCAGCAGTCAGCAAAAGAAGGAAAGATGCCTGTTACAACAGCTTCCGGAGCAGGCCGGGGATTATATACTGAAGCTTTGAAATGGTTTGATAGGGTTGATCTTAACCAGGGCCGTGATCAGCTAATAAAAGCCCTTGACGAGGATCCGGATTTCTTCATGGCAAACTATCAAATGGCACTCTATTACAGCTGGACTGATAATTTTGAAAGATTCAGTGAATACGCCAAAAATGCTGTTAATTGTAAAGCCGGGTTAAGTCAGGCTGAAGAGCTACTCAGAAGCGCTATTAACAAACTAAGGACAAATCCTCAGACTGACGTCACTGAAACCGGAAAAAAGCTTGTTGATATGTACCCTGGTGACATAAATGCTTATAACAATCTAATCTATTTCCAATCCTTCATCAATGATACTGAAGGGCAGCTTGTGACACTGAATCAGGCTTTGAAAGTCGATCAGAATCAACCTTCATTGTATAATCAACTTGGTTATGTTTATATGCAGTTGAAACAGAATGAAAAAGCAGAAACTGCATTTGACAAGTATATTGAGCTGGATCCGAAAAATCCTAACGTTTACGATTCAAAAGGAGATTTTTTTATCAATATCAAAGAATATAAAAAAGCTTACGAATCATATATGAAGGCTCACCTGATTGATACCGCATGGGGTTATGAAAAAGCTCAAAAGGCAAAGCAGCTTTATGAAATGGCCGAAGGAAAGAAACTCGATATTATTTTAATGTAATTCATTACAAACAAAAACTTCTTAAATAAACAATGAAGAAGGTCATTTTTTCTGTTTTTATCATTTTGTCAATAACAAATAGTAGTGCACAGGTAAAAAAGGAGCACATTGTAACTGCTCCGCAATTAAAGCAATGGATCACATATCTTGCTTCAGATGAGATGAAAGGACGGGCAAACGGTTCCCCGGAAATGAAAACTGCTGCATATTGGATAGCGCAAAAATTCGGTGAAAATGGTGTTAAGCCAGTAATTCCGGACAGCGGTTTTATACAGAATTATACTTTCACCTCGCGTCAGCAAACAATAAAGGAGAGGAATATTATCGGCATTATTGAGGGCACTGACCCATCATTAAAAGATCAGTATATTGTTCTCAGCGCTCATTTTGATCATAC
The DNA here is from genome assembly GCA_963701745.1 of uncultured Bacteroidales bacterium. GTDB lineage: Bacteria > Bacteroidota > Bacteroidia > Bacteroidales > VadinHA17 > LD21. The sequence continues at coordinate 111,046 of CAVPBE010000004.1, forward strand.
GGGAATAAGACCAGGACTGAAACCCGATTCAATACGTAACGGTGCGGATGACAATGCTGCAGGAACCTGCACTTTAATCGGAATTGCCAAAACAATTAAATTATCAGGGAAAAAGCCCGGAAGAACAATTTTGCTGGCCGCATTCAGCGGAGAAGAATACGGAATGAGAGGCTCGCGATATTTTGTTTCCAATCCGCAGGTTCCCCTGAGAAAAATCTATGCTGACCTGAACTTTGAGATGACAGGTCATTCCGAATACCTGGGAAAGAATAAATATTATATGACAGGATGCCAGTACTCAAATCTTGATGATATTATAGCAAATTTTAATAAAGGAACCAGTTTTCAGCTTATTGATTCCATCCCGATTGCAAATATGCTTTTCAATTCTTCAGATAATATAGCTTTCTCGAGGATTTCCGCTGCTGATGGCATCACGCTTGGTATACCAAGCGGCACTTTTGCCACTTCTGCCACTCCCGGCTATCTCCATAATGTCACTGACGAAGCAGAGCTTTTTGACTTTGATAATATGGCAGAATTGATCAGCTATTTCAGCGACCTTGTGATATGGTTATCGAACAGCAAATCGGATATAGTATGGACCGATCCTGCATTCTCAAGGATCAAATAAACAGAGGTTCCCCCTTACTTATTCATTGTTTACAATTATAGGACTAAAACAGTGGCATATTGATGTGACATTAATTTCATATTGATTTACAACATATATTTTATGTATTACGATAATTTATTTACCTGTAACGATATGCATTTAATCCCTGTCAAGATGTTCTGATTTCAGAGTCAGATGCCGATCAGGTTCGACAATTCCCGAATGTTATCCCACTGTCGGCAGCAGCTAAAGCAAAGCTAAATTTGACATTGACGTTGTACTGATATATCTTTAATAAAAATAATGTTATATCAGATCTTTAAAATAAATTATATACTGATGAAAAAACATTTCATTTCTCTTTTTGATCCAGCTCACCTGAAATGGACAATTTCCCTATTTGCTATTGCATTATTGCTCATCATTACAGCCAATTTAGTTGGTATTAGCGATAATCCGAAGGGGATTGCATTGCTCTACGGGGGAATAGTCTCTCTCTTCTTTGCAGTGTTACATCCTTGGAAAAACCCGACAAATTATTGGACACTTCTCTTAGTATCTATTTTGATCCTAATTCTGGAATGGCTAGGGATTACCGTTCTTGACAGGTTGAACAAAACTGAATATATCAATGAGGCAATTGCAATGGGAGTAGCATTCCTGATTTGTATGCCCGGGATCCTGGTTGGCATTACAGGCGCTTTTATTTGTTCCGTCAGAAAGAAATTAAGGCAAGACAAAGAAGGTTAATCTATATTTTAGCATGATCCGGTCTTATTTGTCTTAAGGTACAATTTAATACTATAAATATTAGTTTATATGAAACTCCTGGTTCAATTCCGGGGTTTTCTATTTTATGATATTTAACTCTCTTACGTGGACTTTTTAACTTTTCAAACTATACCCGGAATTATTGTAACTTAAAATCTTTAATTAATTCAAATTATGAAATCAAATCCTTTTACGGTAATTTTCCTTTTATTAGCCTGTTTTATTGTGACTTCCTGTACAAAAAAGGAGGACCCTCCCACAAGTGGTCTGATCTTGTATTATAGTTTTAATGGAAATACAAACGATGCAAGCGGGAACAACAATAATGGTATAAATAATACTTCAAATAAATATGTTTCAGGAAAAAAGGGGCAAGCACTCGATTTCAACGGGACTTCAGACTATATTGAATTAACAAATACCTTAAATTCTGCAAATGGCCTTAGCTTTTCCTTCTGGGTAAAATCAAGAGGTGCTGCCGGTACCGATAACAATGGTGTTATTATCGGAAAATATAATATGACAGCTAATTATAGAAGCTTCCTTGTATATTCATTTGGTGGAGGTGACACAAGAAATGACAACCGCCTCGCGGCGGCATTTTACAAATATGGTTATTCATCCGGAGTTCATGACAATGTAAAATCATATCTGGAACCAGGGGAGCTGACAGTGTTCCCGTCAGATCCAGCACTTTGGACCATCCTGAATCCAAAAAGGCTTTTAATCGGAAACTGGACTCACTGTGTTGTTAACGTAACCGAAACCACAATTGAAGCCTGGCTCAATGGTGTTTTATGTACAAAAAAACAAAGGGAATATGATACTTATTTTGACAGCCCGGAAGAACCAGTATATATTGGAAATAATTTAGCTCTTGGCGGCGGCACAAATAATCATTTCAACGGGGTTCTTGACGAACTGAGAATCTATAACAGGGGACTGACCAAAGATGAGATTCAAATTCTGTACAAAGCAAAATAAAAAAAGCTTCTTTTGTTGATCCGTTTATCTCACGACTTTTAATTAATCTGACGTTTAAGCTTTTTTCAGTTAGGGAAAAACTCAAACAGCCTGGTGGGATCATTGATTATTTGTCCTGTTTCCAGTTCCCAGAAAGGGAAGATACATTTGATGCTTTCTTCGTCCATCTTTAAGTTCATTTATAGCACCAAAATAGTCTATATCACTGATACCTTTTGTATAAAGACCCGTTGATTTGATGACAGGCTTCCTTGCTTACATTAATGATGTCAATTAATTGATTAAATTCTGTTGCCGGGAATAAAAATAATTAAACCGCACTCAGGAATCAGAATCAAGGTAATATGTTCCGGGGCAGGTACCCCCGGGAGACGGAAAAATTTCTAAATTTGGCATAACAAAAGAGACAATATAAAAATTAAGTAGTAATTAAAATAAAAAATCATGCCATTTATCGGGTCTCATAACAGATTTAATGAATTCAGAGATGATTTCTTAAAAGATACAGGATTAAAGAGTGTTGAGGATAATATGGCACTTTATGCTCAATATGTAACAGCACGCTTTGCTGATCAGAATCATCGTTTATTAATTAATCTGGTAAACGAAATCCAGGACTTATACAAAGTGCTTAAAAAGGTTTAACATTCCAAATTGACCTTACATGCTCTTCCCTTCTTTCATGGGAATTGTCTGTGCGTCTGCATTATTTCGAATAACCAGGTGGTAAAAGGAGCTTCATCAGTCTTTATCAGTTTGTTTTACTTCACTGATCAGTGTTGATTCCCTGAGCTTTGTTGTAACCAGAAAACTGACTGACATCAGGATAATCATGGCTACCAAAGGCCTGGTCATTGATCCTGTTGATGATGATTTGTAACTATTCATCCCGAAGATGAATAATATCCCTGAAATCTGTCCTGCAAGCAATAGAAAACCATTGGAGGTACCCTCTGAAACAGGATAAGTTATTTCAGCTCCGTACTGGAAACCGATAGGACCGGAGCTTAGCAGAAAGAATCCAAAAGCCATCCCTGAAATAAGGACCATTATATAGCTGGTTGAAATAGTAATTCCAATCAGGCTTATAGTGGCCCCTGCAAGAGCAATAATAAAGAATGGGATTCTTTTCCTGTAATGGTCCGATAAAACAGGAAGAATAATGGCGCCCAGAATTCCGCCAGCAATCATCAGGCCGCCAGTCATTCCAGCCTGCACTGAGGTAAATCCCCGGGGGTTGAGAATGTTCTCAATCCAGGTTGTGACAGCGTTGAAAACTCCAAGTCCGATAAAAAAGATAAACAATAGCCAGTTAAAACTTTTGTTTTTAAATATAAGTTTTAATCCATCAAGAGCAAGAGCGCGCTCCTCCTGATCGGGTCTGCAAGGAGCCACAGGAGGCCGTTCCCTGACGAATACGAGAAAAATGACTGCTGAAATAATCGCAAAAATCCCATATATGTGAAGCATCCTGGCAATACCTGACCCATTTACAAGCCATGGAGTAAGGATCATGCCTGTAAGTATGCCGAGATAACTCGAAAGTGTTCCGAGTCCTGAAGCTGTAGCTCTTTCTTCAATTGGAAACCATCGCGCAGCCACTTTTGTTATAGCATTCAGGAGGAATGGCTGGCCTATGGCAATCCCGACCTGAGTCAAAAGTAAAAGATTATAATTCGAAGGAACCAAACCACGCAGCAATCCAAATAATCCGGTAAAAACAGCTCCTGTACCGACTCCGACCCTGATGCCATAAGTGTCAATGATCCATGATGCAGGTATTGATACAACAAGGTAAACAATCATAAAACACATTGAGAGAATGCCAATTTTCAGATCCGAAACCCCATAATAGTGTACTGCTTCGCTTGTAACAGGTGCAAAAGTTATCCAAAGAACCTGATTTACAGCAATAATAATCATATAAACGCTGAGAATTATCCAGCGGTAACCATAAACTTTGTACCCTGCATTTTTCATAAAATCCCCAGGATTTTTATCCGGGCAATATACAACAAAAACAATGTCAGTGTTTGTTATGGTTATAGAAATTAAAAGAGGCTCTCGGATCGAATCCGGTTGCTTTTTTTTGTCCAATCACCAGCATTGATCCACCTGGGAATATTCCCAATTCCGACTGTGTTTTAAAATAAAATTGACTTTGGCTTTGTGCTGGTGTAGTTTTGCTATTTTTATGGGGGGTTAACTGTATATTAATCTAAAGGTAATGAATAAAGCATTTTTAACCGCGGTAATTTGTGTATTCCTTCTTATTATGTCTAATGGAATACTTGCACAGTCTGGCCAAACAAAACTCAATCAGGTTGAGTTGATGAAGAAGTTTATAGGCAGTTGGAAGATCGAACTGCCCGAAGAAGAGGCTATGATTATGGAAGTCAAACCTTTTGGGTCTGCAATGGTTGGTAATACAAAATTTATTTCTAAAGACACAGCTTTTGATTCAAATAAATATCTGTGGGGATATGATAATACAAATGATAAAATAGTGCTTGCTGAGATTTTTGATAATACACCAAATATGGAGATTGATATATTGTGGTTCACGTCCGAAAATAATGTGGATGGAGTACTTCAAAAGGATATCATAAGTCCGGAAAACGCAGTTATAAAATTTAATTTTGAATTCAAATCCCCGGATTTAATCATTTTTAAATATTTAAAGAATAATAATGTACTAACTGAACTTTCTTTTAATCGTGAAAAAGAGGTGATTTGATACAATTTTCTACATGACATCATTCTGTCACCTGACCCTGGTATAACTACAGAATACTTTTCTCCCTGTTTGCTCTATTACTTCCAGAAAAATTCTATAACAATTAATTAAATAAATTACTTTTTTAGTTGTACAACTAATTATTTCGTTATATCTTTGATAAGATATACCAAGGACAGGGCCTGGCAGACAATTTGAACGATCAGTTAAAGGAAGAAAGGTTTATTGTAGAACAAACATATCGATTTGTTGAATTTTATAAGAATCAGAACTCTCTACCCATAAGAAATGGGAGGCAGTATATTCATCAGACTTTAATAAATAATGACATGGAAAAAGATGTGAATAGAATACCAAGTTTCGATGACATTGTTTTTGAGAACAGGAACAAGGAGTATGGTGCTTACAAACTTCGTAAGAAGTACGATCGTAATGTACTTATTGCACTAGTAATAAGTATAATAATATTAGGGACTGCTGTAATTACTCCCTACCTTAATGCTAAAGCTGCCGAAAGCAAGGCAAAAAAAGCTGAAAGGCAGGTTGAGATTAAGATGGAAAATCTGGATCAGCCAGATGAACTTGTTGCTCCTCCTCCACCCCCACCACCTCCTCCACAGGACGTTGTACAGCAGGCAAGATATGTTCCACCTGTAGTTGTTGACTCGGTTAAACCTGAAGAAGCCGCTGAGCTAATGAGTGCAGATCAGGCTCAGGTAGAAGTCCAAAACGAAGAGGTGGTTGAAGAAGTAGCACTTATTGCTGAAGAGGTCCAGGAAAATACGGATGAAGCCGAACCTTTCTATGTAGTCGAAGAGATGCCACTTTTCCCGGGCGGTGATGCAGCGATACAGAAGTATATTGGGGATAATGTTGTATATCCGGAGATTGCAAAGGAAAATAATATACAGGGCAGAGTGATTGTCAAGTTTTGTGTAACTCCAAAAGGCGGAGTCGATCAGGTCAGTGTTCTAAAAGGTGTTGATCCCGAACTCGATGCTGAAGTTATAAGGGTGGTAAAAACACTTCCTAAATTCAAACCGGGAAAACAGGGGGGAAAACCGGTACCGGTATGGTACACCATTCCAATTTATTTTCAGCTGAAATAACTCTGCAACATAAAGGAGCCTGAAATTCTGTGTTTTTTGACTTTCGGGTCGGGGGCTTCATGTTTAACAAAGCTTCAGCCAGGTTTTTATTAAAAAATCTAATTTATAATAATTTGACTTTGTAGACTTTGCGCTGAATTTACGTTCTTTACGGTTAAAAACTACTTTTGAGACAGCCCCCACACTACTAGTCGGACACTAGTGATTAAAATCCTGCAATTATCCTGAATAAACAAACATTAGTCTAAATTTTCAGGCTGTTTGTCAAATACAGGTATCTTAGTTTAAATTTATGCAACTCTTTCTTATTACTCTGATAATCTAAGTGATACACAAATTTATAATCTGTCAGTTTATTTTTTCAGCATAATCCTCATAAAAGGGATCGCGGAATAAAATTTAAATACTCGTTAAAGAATAAAAAGACCAGACAGAGTTACCAGCATTAATTAAGTACAAATTAAATATAGGAGGAAAAAGTCATGAAACCAATTTATAGAAATACCTCAGCAGAAACAGGCAACAAGATCCTGAAAAACAGAAATTCTATTAAAGGTTTGTGCTCATGGTTGTTGAAGCAAATTATGACTATTTTTCTTGCAATATTTCTGCTAATGATTGTTTCGCCAGCGTATGCTTCAACAGGCTCAGAAAAAAACAAAAAGAGCGGGTGCAGGTTTAAACAGACTCGTTTCAGTTATCCTGTTATTAATAAGGTAAACAAAAAGTCTTCGATGTCAAATAAAAATGCTAAAAGATCCAGAGACAGGAATTACAGCTTCCCGGTTTAAACTGTCAGGAAAATTGCACTCGCTCCCGCTCACGATCTCACTCTTTTTGTTGACCCACCTGGGCTCGAACCAGGACTCTGCGGAACCAAAATCCGACGTGTTGCCAATTACACCATGGGTCATTAATCCATTAATGGTGCTGCAAAATTAGAAAATTTTTGAGATAAAGGAGCCGGGTACGGTTACAATGTATCAAAAACGACAGGATCATCGGGGGTCCGGTCAACTCCTTCCGATTCGACAACAAAGAAAGGGCATTCAACAAGGGATTTAAGAATGAATCCAAGCTCGCACATATCCTCATCACCAGGATCGTAATACCATATGATCCTCACGTTCTCAGCGAGATTCTTCATCTCTGCAATCTCCTTGATGATATTGTAAATCCACTTCGTGGAACTTGTATTAATATATTCAAACCCAAGCTCGATACTGGTCTTGTGCCCGTTTATCTGAACATACTGGTTTATCCATTCATAAACCGGACGATAAAATTCACCGGGATTCTCAGGGATGGATCGTCCGACTATGAAAATCCTGCCTGTCTCAAGAACTATCCGCGGAGTCCTTCTTGTGGGTTCAGCTGTATATCTTTTCAATCCTTTCATTCCATGTACAAACGGATACAGGCTGGATTTATTCTGTACCAGACCTAGAATTGCGGATTGACAGATGCAGATTTATGATCAAATCTGAAATCAAAAATCCGAAATAGTAAAAGTTAGCTTTTATCCTGACTGAACAGGGTGGGTTCAGGTCCCTCCCACAGTGTAGGATGTTCATCGTCGAACCTTTTCAGAATGGCTTTCATTATAGTTTCTCTCAGGAATTCCGATTTATTCCTGACACGATAGCGGCTGCAGTAGATCCCAAGGGCCCTCGCTTCCCTGTTATTAAGCATCAGAGAAAGCCTGTTGTTCCTTTTTAAACGGTCCTCCTTATTTAAGCTGCGCCTCAAATCGCGATTTCATGAATTTGACACCTAAATTAGAAAAAGAGGGACCAGCTTAAATTTTTGATTTGGTTAGTTTTTAACAGAAAGAAGAAAGCCAGCCGATAAACGACTGGCTTTATGACTGTTATAATATTAACAACTTTCTATTTAACCCACCCCCAGCCCCACGCAAGGCGTGGCAGGCTCTCCAAGGAGGGGAGCTTTAAAACTAACTCACCCCCAGCCCCATGCAAGGCGTGGCAGGCTCTCCAGGGAGGGGAGCCTTAACGCCGTTACGCCGTTATGCCTTATCCGCACTTCCAAGCACATTCACAACCTTGTGCTTATAGAGCTCTTTAAGCTTGTCGCGGGCTGGGCCGAGGTAATTACGCGGATCGAACTCCCCCGGTTTCTCAACGAAAACCTTGCGGATTGCAGCTGTCATCGCCAGACGTCCGTCGCTGTCGATATTTATCTTGCAGACGGCTGAGGCTGCAGCTCTCCTGAGCTGGTCTTCAGATACTCCGGCTGTGTTCTCCATTTTCCCTCCATATTTGTTGATCTCTGCAACGATATCCTGAGGCACTGAGGAGGCGCCATGAAGAACGATTGGAAAACCCGGAATACGTCTTTCACATTCTTCAAGGATGTCAAAACGCAGGGGCGGAGGAAGCTCACCAGGCTTTACTTTGAATTTGAAAGCACCATGTGATGTTCCTATCGAAATTGCAAGAGAGTCAACCCCTGTTTTCTTCACAAAATCCTCAACCTCTTCCGGCCTTGTATATGATGAATGCTCGGCTGAGACTTCATCCTCGATACCTGCCAGAACTCCCAGCTCGCCCTCTACAGTAACATCGAACTGATGTGCAAATTCAACAACCTGCTTTGTCAGTCTTATGTTTTCTTCATAAGGAAAATGCGATCCATCGATCATCACCGAAGAAAAGCCTGTTTCAATGCACGACTTGCAAGTCTCAAATGAATCGCCGTGATCAAGATGCAAAACGATTGGAATTGCACAACCAAGCTCCTTTGCATATTCCACAGCTCCCTTTGCAAGATACTGGAGCAATGTCTGGTTTGCATATTTGCGTGCACCTTTGGATACCTGAAGTATTACAGGAGATTTCGTCTCCACACAGGCACTTATGATTGCCTGCATCTGCTCAAGATTGTTGAAATTAAAAGCAGGAACGGCATATTTGCCCCCAATAGCCTTTTTAAACAATTCTCTCGAATTCACTAACCCTAATTCCGTATAATGAAGCATGATTAAATGTTTTTAAATGATCGGTGAAAGATAATTATTTTGCCAATCGCAGCCAAAATATATCCTAATTTCTTATCTTCGTAACCTTAAATTTTTAAAATGAAAAAGTCTTTGGTAACTTTTATTACCTGTCTGATTCTAATGCAGGTAAATGGTTTTGCCCAAAAACAGGTATGGTCGCTTGAGGATTGCATCAAATATGCCATTGATCATAATATACAGATCAAACAGCAGACAATCCAGACAAAAGTCCAGAAGAATTCTCTGGAACAGTCAAAGCTCAATCTCCTTCCGACAATCAATGGCCAGGCATCTCATGATTATTCATTTGGAAGGGCTCTTGACCAGAACACTTATACTTTTTACAATCAGACTGTTCTCCAGGATTATTTCTACCTGGGCGGAAGAACGGACCTGTTTAACGGTCTCCAGAACCTCAATACGATACAGAAAAACAAATATGAGCTGCTGGCTGGCGAACAGGATCTGCAAAGGATCCGCGACAATGTAGCTCTTAGTGTTGCCCTTGCTTACCTCCAGATCCTTCTCAACAAGGAGCTTGTGACGGCCAATGAAAACCAGCTTAACATCACATTGCAGCAGATCGAAAAGACAAAAAAGCTCGTTGATGCAGGCAGTGTAGCCCGCGGAAACCTCCTTCAGATAGAAGCACAAGCCGCGCAGGAAGAGCTCAGCCTCATAACCATGGCAAACCAGCTTGAGACATCATACCTTAACCTTACCCAGCTGCTCGAGCTCGAATCTCCTGCAGGATTTGAAATTGTGGTTCCCGAAATCACTGTTGAAGAGAATTCTGTTGTAACTGGCAATATTGATGAAATTTATAACCTTGCAGCGCAATCGCGACCTGAAATAAAGAGCTCCGAACTTAAGCTGACAGCCAGCGAGTATGCACTGAAGATCGCGAAAGGAGCCAGAAGCCCAAGCATTTCTCTCAGTCATACTTTCGGAACCAGATATTCATTTATTAAAGATATTCCGGGGTTTCAGTCATTTCAGGATCAGCTGAAGAACAACAAGAACTACGGGCTTGGCGTATCGATGAGCATCCCTCTCCTGAACGGATGGCAGGTGAATAAGAATATCTCAAATTCAAAGCTGTCGGTTGAAAGCAGCCAGTACACTCTTGAAGGATCAAAAAAAGAGCTTTACAAGAACATCCAGCAGGCATACACCGATGCTGTTGCAGCTCTGAAAAAATACAACGCCAGCTCCAAGGCAGTCAGCTCGACTGAGGAATCATTCAGATACACCGAACAGAAATTCAGTGTTGGAATGATAACTCCTGTCGATTACAACGTATCAAAAACACAGCTTCTGAATGCACAGTCTGACATGTCGCAGGCAAAATATGAATTCATATTTAAAACAAAAGTTCTCGATTTCTATAAAGGATTACCCCTTAACCTGAATAAATAAATCCTAAAACAAGGTCTATAATCATGAAAAACAAGAAAATACTTAAGATCCTCGTCCCTGCCGTCATTATTCTACTCATCTTTGCAGTTGTTGGGAAAAAAGCCGGCTGGTTCGGGAAAGCCGCCACAGTAAAAGTAGCTGTTGAGAATGCGGAAAAGCGGACAATAGTTGAAACTATAACTGCGAACGGAAAGATCCAGCCTGAAAAAGAGGTAAAGATAACTCCTGACGTATCAGGCGAAATTGTTGAGCTGACTGTCAGGGAAGGCGACCATGTTGAAAAGGGGCAGTTGCTGCTTAGGATCAAACCCGATATCTATATCTCTCAAAAAGACAGGTCGATGGCTGCCATAAGTTCTGCACGTGCCAGGCTTGCCCAGGCCGAAGCCCAGTATATACAGGCTGAACTCTCTTATAAAAGGACAAAACAGCTCTTCGATGAGCAGACAATATCAAAATCAGAATTTGAGCAGTCTGAAGCTTCCTACTCGGTAGCAAAAGCTGAAGTGGATGCTGCAAAATATTCTGTAATAAGCGCTGAAGCATCTCTTAAAGAGGCTAACGAAACTCTTATCAAAACTTCGATTTATGCTCCTATGACCGGCACGGTATCAATGCTTCTTGTTGAGCTTGGCGAAAGAGTAGCCGGGACAGGGATGATGGCAGGTACAGAAATGCTTAGGGTTGCCGATCTTTCAAGGATGGAAGCTCAGGTCGAAGTTAACGAAAACGATATACCCCGTGTTAAACTGGGGGATACCGCAACCATAGAGGTTGATGCTTATGTCGATTACAAGTTCAGGGGAATCGTAACAGAAATGGCAAACTCAGCTAAGACGACCGGGGTATCCGCCGACCAGGTAACCAACTTTGATGTAAAGATCCTTGTTCTTCCTGAATCTTATAAAGACCTGGCAGACAAAGGGAACGCACATCCGCTCAGACCGGGAATGTCAGCTACCGTCGATATCCGTACAGAGATTAAACCGGGGATCATATCAGTTCCGATTCAGTCGGTGACTACCCGTACTGATACCACGAAAGTTACCAAGACTGTTTCGGATGAAGATATCCGCACTCTTGTGTTTATAACGGATGGTGAGCGTGCTCTGGCAAAAGATGTAAAGACAGGAATTCAGGATAACAGCTATATCGAGATCATTTCTGGAATTTCAGAAGGTGACCGCGTGATTTCAGCTCCTTTCAGTGCAATCAGCAAGAAGCTGTCCGACAGCACCCTCGTAGAGATCGTTAAAAAGGATGATCTCTTTTCAGTCGATTAAATCCGGGTATAATCTGACATGATAATATGTCTTGAGACTTCAACTCCTGTTTGTTCAGTTGCGCTTTGCGACAGCAATGGAATAGTGGCTCTTCAAGAGAGCTCCGAAGATAAATCTCATGCTTCCAGGCTTTCCGTTTTCATTGAAGACCTTCTTTCCGGCGCAGGTCTCAGGGCAAGCGACCTGGAAGCAGTAGCCGTTAGCAAGGGACCAGGTTCATATACCGGACTTCGGATAGGGGTCTCCACTGCAAAGGGGATTGCGTATGCTGCATCAATACCCCTTATAGGAATTGAGACCACCCTTTCAATGTTCTATGGGATAAGTGAAGATCTGAAAAATAAATACGGGCTGGATGAAAATTCATTGTTTGTGCCAATGCTTGATGCCCGGCGTATGGAGGTTTACTATTCAGTACTTTCATCAGAGGGAAGGACAGTAAAAGATATCTCCGCTGAAATTATTGATGATAAATCATTCGCTGATTTTCCCGACAGTATCAGGATGCTGATCTTTGGTGATGGAGCATCAAAATGCCGTCAGGTGCTTAAAAGGGATAATTTAGTATTTGCCGATGAGTTCATGATTTCTGCCGCATATATGTATAAGCCTGCATTTAAATCACTTAGAGAACGCCATTTTGAAGATATTGCTTACTTTGAGCCGTTTTATCTTAAAGATTTCATAACTTCGCGTCCTAAAAAAAATATCCTTGGCAGGTAATTTGTCTGTTCAAACCAGAGTTTATTAAGAAAAGAACTATGAAGTTTTTCAAAACTTTATTGTTGATCATATTATTACCGCTGTTTTCAGCCGGCCAGGAACCGGCATACCTGCCCGGGGAAAAGGTCAATTATTCAATCAATTATGGCATTGTCCAGGGAGGAATTGCAACTCTTGAGATCTTGCCCGACACTTTTAAGGGCAAAGAGGTCTGGCACTCTGTTCTTCTGGGAAAAACAACAGGAATGGCCGATGCCATATTTAAAGTGAAGGATATTTATGAAAGCTATATAGAACCGGAATCTGAACTGCCTGTTCTTTCGGTAAGGAATATTAGGGAAGGAAGATATACAAAGTATAATGAAGTGATCTTCGATCATTATTCAAGATCCGATTCGGCCATCCTTACAAGCGATCTTACAGGCGTTCATATTACTGAAAAAGGCATACACGATATTCTTTCATGCTTTTATTATCTGCGTAATCATCATCTTCAAAAATATGCCAGTCTTAAAAAAGGTGATATGATAACGGTCATGACCTGGTTCACAGATGAGCTTTATCCGATAAGGCTGAGATACCTTGGTACCTATGATATTAAGACAAAGGTTGGAAGGATGAAATGCCTAAAGTTCAATCCGGTAACAGAAGTGGGAAGACTGTTTAAAACAGAGGATGATGTAACATTCTGGTTTACTGCCGATAAGAACTTACTGCCGGTCAGGATCCGGTTTGAGATATTTGTCGGGGCTTTTATTGCCGAGATAGTCAGCTATGAAGGATTGAAGTACCCGCTTGAAGTAAGAAAGAAAGATACAAACCAATAATAAAGCTAATTTAAATCATATGGCAAGCACTGCAGATTTCAGGAACGGACTGGTAATTGAGTACAATGGTGATCTTCATGTAATAGTTCAGTTCCAGCATGTCAAGCCCGGCAAAGGGCCGGCATTTGTTAGAACAAAACTAAAAAGCCTCAAAACAGGGAGGGTTCTTGATAATACGTTTTCATCCGGTACAAAGGTTAATGTGGCAAGGGTCGAAAGACGTCCCTATCAGTATCTTTATAGGGATGACATGGGTTATTATTTCATGCACCTTGAAACGTTTGAGCAGATACATGTTAATAAAGAGGTCATCGATAGTCCTGAATTTTTGAAGGAGGGACAGAATGTGGAAGTTGTTATCCATGCAGATACCGATACCGTGCTTTCGGTTGAGCTTCCCCAGTTTGTAGTTGTGGAAGTCACTTATACAGAACCGGGTCTTAGGGGAGACACTGCCAACAACGCACTGAAACAGGCAAAAATTGAGACCGGTGGTACAATAATGGTTCCGCTGTTCGTAAATGTCGGTGATAAGATCAGGATAGATACCGCCAACAGGACCTATATTGAAAGGGCCAAGTCATAAAATCAATGAGCGATAAAAAATCTTCAATCGACCGGTTGCGTATATCCAAATTCAAGCTGGATGCACTTCTCGACATAACACTGTCGATCAATGCTAACCTGCCTACTGAAGAGCTTTTGTCAAAATATGAATCGATTCTCAGGAACAACCTTGGAATAGGCAAAATACTCATCTTTAAGCATTCATTGAAATGGGAGTGCATTATGAATGGTGGTTTCCCTGAAGAGCTTGAGACTGGCATCGAGGTTGAATCACAGCTTCTGAAATTTACTGAGACAGCATTCAGGAATGAAGACCTCGGGATTGAGGGTGTCGATATCATAATACCAGTTTATAACAACTATTCACCTCTTGCCTTTATTCTTATCGGTGATATAGAGGAGGAGGGTGAAGGAATGAGCCCTGTAATCAAGCACCTCACATTTATACAAACCATTTCAAGCATAATTATCGTTGCAATAGAGAACATAAGACTTTTCAATGAAAGTCTCCGGCAGGAGGCTTTAAAGAAAGAGCTTGAGCTTGCTGCAAGGATGCAGCAAAAACTTATTCCCGATAACAAAACAATGCCCAGGAACGATAATTTTGTAGTCACAGGATTCTATTACCCTCATTACGAAGTTGGCGGGGATTATTACGATTGTATTAAACTGTCGGATGATAAAACCGGATTCTGCATTGCTGATGTTTCGGGCAAGGGGATCGCCGCGGCGATTCTGATGTCGAATTTCCAGGCGAGTCTCAGGGCGCTTTTCACCTATGACATTGAGCTGCCTCTCCTTATCCAGAAACTCAATAATCTTATAATCGCAAACGCTGCCGGTGATAAGTTCATCACCTTTTTTGTTGCCCGCTACGACCATAAAAGAGGAATACTGGAATATATAAACGCCGGACATAATCCACCGGTTCTGTTTAATATTGCAACTGGCCAGGTAATTCATCTTCACTCGATGTGCGTGGGGATAGGAATGATCGATGAAATACCTCCCATCAAAGAGGAAACACTCAACATCAGCAATAATTCAAAGATTGTATGTTACACCGATGGCCTTTCAGATCTTAAGGGCGACGACGGGAAGGAGATTCTGACCAGGGAGATAATAAGGCATATCACCAACAGGAATCCTGTTGAAAGTAATATCAGGGAAATGCTCAAAAGGCTCGGGATCCCTGATAACAATCCGGATCTCTTTGATGATGTATCTATAATAGCAGCCGACTTTATAAGGTGATCCACAAGATCTGCGCTAATCTGCGTAATCTGCGGGAGAATAAATTTTAATGTTTCCCGCTGATCGTGCTGATATACGCAGATTCAAATTATCCTTAGTAAATAATAGTTCTTTTTACCTTTCTGGACAAGAAGGTATTTATTATTGAGGAGCGAATCAGCTCCAATTATCATTTCGGGATTGTCAATTTTGATTTTATTGATGCTCAGCCCCCCTCCCTGAACCAGCCTCCTCAACTCACCCTTTGATGCAAAAACCTCTGAATATTCAGTGCAGATGTCGGTAACATTCACACCTGACCGGATTATTTCTTTCTTTATATCAAATACCGGGACACCCTCAAAAACCGAAAGGAATGTATTTTCATTCATCCTTCTGAGCGATTCGGTGGTTCCTCTTCCGAAGAGTATCTGGGAAGCCTCTACAGCCGATTCATACTCATCATGTGAATGAACCATCACTGTCATCTCCTCTGCCAGTCGCTTCTGAAGAGCTCGCTCATGGGGAGCCTTATTATGATCCCTGATGAGCGATTCAATTTCATGGCGATCCAGAAGCGTGAAAATTTTAATATACCTGGCCGCATCCTCATCAGAGACATTAAGCCAGAACTGGTAAAACTGGTAAGGAGATGTCTTTTCAGGGTCAAGCCAGACGTTGCCTGATTCTGTTTTTCCAAATTTTGATCCGTCCGACTTTGTTATAAGCGGGCATGTCATCGCAAAGGCTTCTCCTCCTGTTTTGCGTCTGATCAGCTCGGTGCCGGTAACAATATTGCCCCACTGGTCCGAACCGCCCATCTGAAGTTTGCATCCGAGCTCTTTATAGAGATGAAGGAAATCGGTTCCCTGGACAAGCTGGTATGAAAATTCCGTAAAAGACATTCCTTCCTTCGAATCAGCCCCGAGTCTTTTCTTTACAGAATCCTTCGACATCATGTAATTCACTGTGATGTGTTTGCCGATATCACGGATAAATCCCAGGAATGAGTATTCCTTCATCCAGTCGTAATTATTCACCATGATGGCTCTGTTTTTCCTTTCTCCGGAAAAATCAAGGAACCTCGAAAGCTGTTTTTTTATGCCCTCTTCATTTTTTCTGAGGGTTGCCTCATCGAGAAGATTCCTTTCTTCCGACTTGCCTGAAGGATCTCCTATCATGCCGGTGGCACCGCCAACAAGGGCGACAGGAACATGTCCTGACCTCTGGAAATGAACGAGAAGCATTACCTGCACCATATGGCCTATATGCAATGAATCGGCGGTCGGATCAAATCCGATATATCCTTTTGTGATTTCCTTTCCGAGCAATTCTTCTGTTCCAGGCATGATATCATGGATCATGCCTCTCCATTTCAGTTCTTCGACAAAATTCATAGACCATTATTTTATTCAGAACTGCAAATATAGCAAAGAGGGTTAAATCGTGGTCCCTTCAGGTTTCTTTTTAAGCCTGTCGAAACTATGGTCAAAACTCCCTTCCCCTATAATAGGGAATATAGCAGGAGCTATATCAGCTATCGGATTATAAAGCCTGGAATCTTCTATCTGTTTTCTTGGAAGAAAATGATGCTTTGCATCGATGGCATTAAGCACCGTAAATATCACGCTCAGGATCAGGGCAGTCTTAAACACACCAAAAACAAGTCCGAGAAGGGAGTTCAGAACTCCGAGGGAGATCTTATCAACAAATTTGTCGACCATCAATCCGATGAAATGTATTACTATAACTATGATGATAAATGTTATCAGGAAAGCAATTATCCCGACATACTGGCCGGTCATATCAAAATAATCATAGAGTCTTCCGGCAGTGAAAGTGGAGAATTTAATTGCTCCCCAGATTCCCAATATAAGTGCAAGCAGTGATGCAAGTTCTTTTATGAATCCGTTTATAAAACCTCGTGCCAGTCCGAATACAAGGAGGATTATTATAATAAAGTCGATCCAGTTCATAATTGGTTTATTTAGAGGATGAAAATAAGAAAGATTGGGGACTTAACAAAATACATGGTATGAGGTGTGGGGTACGGGGTATGGGGGTATTCTGACTGCACGACTGCATGACCGCATGACTGCAAGACAAATCAAAGAATTTGCAATGACAAAAAAAACCTGTATTTTTGCAATCCCGGTCCCATAGTTCAATGGATAGAACGGAGGTTTCCTAAACCTTAAATTCAGGTTCGATTCCTGGTGGGACTACAAAATACCCCTTATATACTGATGATATATAAGGGGTATATTTTCCATATGGCACGTTTGAATGACGTTACACAATAAAAGAACATTCCTTTTTTAAAATATTTCTTTGTTTAGAAGTTATCGTATTGAATCTGCAATAGAAATCAGGACAATTTTAAAAAGCTGTAATTACTGATTATATGCAGCTGATTAGTGCTAACTTTATAATCTAACCTTTACCTTCATGATTATGCAAAATTTTAACTATAAGAAATTCGGTTTCCTATTGTTGATCCTTAGTCTTGCCTTAATATGGCATTCCTGTATTAAAGACCAGAAAGTATATATAAATGAAAATGATTTTCGCGACAAAGTCTATGCCTGCTGGCTGGGGAAAAATATAGGTGGTACATTGGGAATGCCATTTGAGGGTGATACCAATATTCATGATATAAACTTTTTTACAAAGCTGAAAGAAGGAGAACCCGCTGCTAATGATGATCTCGATCTTCAGATCCTATGGCTTAAAGCTATGCAGGAAAATGAAGCACATGTGGATGCCTTCACCCTGGGAGAATATTGGCTGAAATATGTGCCCGTAAACTGGAATGAATATGGTATAGGAAAGACAAACATGCGGTTAGGACTAAAGCCTCCTGTATCGGGTGAATTCAATAATGCCAGGTGGAAAAATAGTAATGGAGCCTGGATCCGCTCAGAAATTTGGGCATGTCTATTCCCGGGCAATCCAATGATGGCGGCTAAAATGGCCAGAGAGGATGCCTGCGTGGATCATGGTATGGCTGAAGGAACTTATGCAGAAATATTTACTGCCTCAATTGAATCAGCTGCTTTTCTTGAATCTGATCGTGATAGCCTGATCAGTTTTGGTCTGGCGATGATCCCTCCTGAATGCCGTGTAGCCAGAGCCGTACGCACTGCAGTCCAGGCTAAAAAAGAAGGAAAGGACTGGAAAGAAGCACGTCAGGCTGTAATCAAGGATACAGAGGATATGGGCTGGTTCCAGGCACCACGTAATGTTTCTTTTACAATAATTGGCTGGCTGTATGGGGAGAATGATTTTGGGAAATCTATTTGTATAGCCATAAATTGTGGAGATGATACAGATTGCACTGGCGCGACCCTGGCTTCAATTTTTGGCATTATCGGGGGCACAAAAGCCATCCCGGAAATATGGCGTAAACCTATTGGGAAGAAAATCGCTACAGTCGCAATTGCCGGATTTGAAGCGCCGGCAACTCTGGATGTGTTGACCGATAGCACAGTTAAAATGACAAAAAAAGTATTGTCCAAATATAGCTTACCTGTCATGATCGGCCCTGAAAAATCAAACCTGCCTGATCAAAAACAATTACTCAGACCGGATAAAGATGAACTGGAAAAACTCTGGAATCTATCACCATGGCGCGTAGCAAGGCACAATAATGATTGGGTAATTATTTTTGATTATTTGCAGGAACCATTTATACAGGAAACTATGGAACGTAACCTGACCGTATCAGTTTCAAATGTTACAGGTAACAGGGAATTATATAAGTTAGAAATTACTGGCGTGCCTGAAAAATGGGAGATTTCGGGATTACCGGCTGATACATTTGGAGTAGAAAAGGAAGGGAAGAAGACTCTAGATCTGTCAATCATGGCAAATGCAATATCATCTGACACCATAAGATTAGGTTTATTACTTACAAGAGGACCTGATTCAGATAGCATTCCGTTCACTTTGTTTAAGAAGAAACTTTAGAATCTTCATTCTGAATAGTCTGACTTCTTAAGGTTACCAAAACTCCTGATATCATTGATTTAGCTGAAGATTAACGATAGCTTGACTTTGTTATCAGGATAGCATAACTTTACTCGTATAAACTGATAACTTCTTTTTAAGCTGATGGCAATCTGGACCACGGAAATAAAAGAGATTGAGAAACTTTATGAATCTTTCAAAGGTCAGTTTCCTGAACTGGAGAAGGAACTGGGACATCTGATAAAAACTGAAGACGTAAATGTTATCCTGCTCTATTCAAGAAGATGCCTTGAGATTATCATTACTGATCTTTGCGAATGTGAGTTAAAAAGACCAAGAAAGACTGAACCTCTGAAAGGTATAATTGATAAGCTGCATAAGGAGGAAAAGGTCCCTTCCCACATAATTTCTTCTATGCATGGTCTGAATGAACTTTCTACCTATGGTGCACATCCTAAAGACTTTGACCCCGAACAGGTAAAACCAGTTCTTGTTAATCTTGAAATAATCATAAAATGGTATCTGAAATATAAGGAGACCAGAATAGAGACTAAAACAAAGCCGGATGAAGAGATAAAGCATGAAATTAAAAATCCTGAAGAATTAACAAAGAGTATCCATATTCCAAATAAAAGAATGGTAGTTATACTCTCAGGAATATTATTTCTTGCTACTGTTGTAGTTGCAGTTTTGTTCTTTACTAATATCATCGGAATTAGCAAACAAACAAAAGAAAGAGAAAAATCTATTGCAGTATTGCCATTTCGTACTTTTAGTGGAGATCCGAATCAGGAAATTATGAGCGATGCTCTGACGAATGAGATAATTAATCATCTATATAAAATTAAGTCCTTTGAAAGAGTTGTTCCATTTCTTTCAGTACTGGCGTATAAAAAACCATATAAAAAGTACATTCTTGTTGCTGATGAACTAAATGTGAATTATATTCTGGATGGTACTTATCAGAGAATCGGAGATTCATTGAAGATTACTGCTAACCTTATTGAACCCAAAGCAGATAAGTATATATGGCAAAATGAATATAAAGAAGCATATAAAGAAATAATTTCCATACTATCAGATATAGCAATCCAGATTGCTTCTCATGTTAATGCATTTTTGACAGTTCCTGAAAAACAGGACATACTAAAAAAACCAACTAACAATCAGGAATCATACGATTTATTGCAACAGGCAATAATTAAACATTACAAAGCCTTAGGTGACCCAAATGTTCAGATAACTGATTCATACTTTGAAAAATGTAAGAATTTAGCTTTGAAAGCTGTTGAATTAGATGTGAATTATGCAGACGCATATGCATGGGCAGGTTTATTTTCAGTAAGTGCGGGTGCATATGCAGGGAATAAAGAGATGTCGGTTGCAGTAATGGAGGCTTTGCCTTTCGTTGAAAAAGCTTTGGAATTGGATCAAAATAATTCGCAAGCCCATTTTACTATGGCTAACATTAATGAATGGGGTCTATGGGATTATATTAAAGCTGAAAAAGAATACCTTAAAGTCTTTGAACTGGCGCCAAACAAATCTCAAAACTATTCTTCGATTGGTGAGTTCTTTTTAAAAATGAATCAGCTGAATAAAGCAATATTCTTCTCAAAAAAAGCTTTTGAATATGAATTAATTGATCCTACCTCCGTGCTGATAGAAACATTAATATTATCAGGAAATAAAAGGGAGGCTTTTAATACTATTGAAAATTATTTGAAATCAGGGCGAAATCTGGATTATCAAAGGGTAGGAGAATGCTTCATTTGGATGGAAGAATATGATTCAGCAAGATTTTACCTTGAAACGGCGCTTAAATCTAAAGTACCGGAAATGTCAGTACCAAGGTTTCAAGCATGTCTGGCATTTGCATATTACAAAACAAAAAATCCTCATGAAGCCCAGACAATTATAGGTAAGCTTATAAATAAAAGCAAAGAAACAGCTGCCGGGAGTCCGGACTATTTTCTCGGTTGGTATTATAGCAGGATGGCAAAAATGGATTCAGCTTTTTACTGGCTTGAAAGAGCTTACAAGAACCGAAGTGCAGAAATGCCTTGGTTAAAAGTTGATCCTGCGTTTAGAAGTTTAAAAAATAACGATCGTTACTGGGATCTATATAAGAGAACTGGACATAAAGCCTATGATGATTACAGGGCAAGCTTGAAGGAATAGCCAATAAATTATTATATTCAAAGGGAAGTAGAAGTCAAATACAATGAAAAGCATGCAAGAGTGAGAAATGGCTTGAAGTGCAGAGGATGCTACAATTATTATCAAACTCAACTATTAGACCTTAATGTCAGAAAGTCCCAATAAGTTGATCAAGTTTTGGCAAGAGTTGAAAAGACGGAAAGTCTTCAGCGTAGCTACTACTTATGCTGCGACTGCGTATATTATAATTGAAGTAACAAACAACCTCGCTATCCCATTAAATCTGCCGGCTTGGATTCCAACAACGGTAATATTATTGCTTATTGCAGGATTACCGGTCGCAATTATTCTGTCATGGATATTTGATTTCACACCAAAAGGGATAAAGAAAACAGAATCAGTTCAAGAATCAGAAGACAAAACAACGGTTGTAAAACCTTATAAAAGAAAACTGAGACCAAGTTATGCTCTAAATGCTGTTCTGATTATAGCTGTAATAATACTGGCCTACCCTAAAATATTCAAACGGGACCCTTTGGTAAAACTACGATCATCAGGAGAACGGATTTCTGTTGTGGTAATGCCGTTTCAAAACATGACTAATGATACAATCTGGGATATCTGGCAAGATGGGATTCAAAATGAATTAATCAATTCTCTTTCAAACTCTGAAGAATTAAAAATCAGACAGACAGAATCTATAAACGGCTTGATTAAAAGCAAAGGTCTGACTAATTACGCATCAATAACACCTTCTCTAGCCAGTTCTTTTTCACAAAAACTCAATGCAAAAGTCTTAATCTTTGGCAGTATAAAACAAGCTAATACCTTAATTCGTGTAAACGTACAATTAATTGATTCAAAAACAGAAGAGGTTTTTAAATCGTTTCAGATTGAAGGTTCCTCTAATGAAGAGAACATATTTCATATCATTGATTCACTTACTATGGTGGTAAAGAATTTCCTTATAATATCTAAATTGGAAAGGGAAGTTTCTCCGGACTATCGAAACAGCATATCTACAAACTCTTCAGAAGCATACAGGTGTTTTGTTTACGGACAAAATGCCTTTATGAAAAGGGATTATCCCTCGGCTGTGAAATTATATTCACAAGCAATAGCTATTGATTCTAATTTTTTATTAGCAGCATCAATGCTTCCTTTCGCCTACGCTAATCAAGGTTTGTATGTTCAGGCTAAAAAATGGTGTCTCAAGGTGTATGAAAAAAAAGAACACATGTCCATAATGCAAAAGGCCCACACGAATTGGATGTATGCATTTTATTTTGAAACACCGTTTGAAGAAATTAAGTACTTAAAGCAGGAACTGGAAGTTGATAATCAATTGCCAGTTCATTATTATGAATTAGGACGTGTTTACAACAATCTCTACCAATATGATAAATCAATACCTGTTTTTAAGAAAGCACTTGACATATATAAAAGATGGGGTTCAAAACCAATGTGGGTTTTTAACTATATAATACTTGGATACGCATATCAGGAAACCGGCCAGTACAAAAAAGAAAAGAAGATTTATAAAAAAGCAGAGCATGATTTTCCTGATGATCCGGATCTAAATTCATGGCAAGCTATCTTGTTTTTAACCGAAAGAGACACAGTCAAAGCAAATAAATATATTAACAAATACATTTCTTCCTGTAAAGAAAATTCATTTTCTGATGCATATGTTGCAACCGAACTGGCTTATATGTACCATGAGGCAGGCATCCTGGATAAATCAGAGTACTATTATCGTCAGGCACTTTTAC
The DNA here is from genome assembly GCA_963701745.1 of uncultured Bacteroidales bacterium. Classification (GTDB taxonomy): domain Bacteria; phylum Bacteroidota; class Bacteroidia; order Bacteroidales; family VadinHA17; genus LD21. The sequence continues at coordinate 134,235 of CAVPBE010000004.1, forward strand.
TGGAACCTGAGTTTTCTGTTCGGTTGAATAACCTTTCTTATTTTCTGATTGATAACAACCGGAATTTTGATGAAGGTTTGGAACTCATTAATAATGCTTTAAAATCAAGTCCTGATAATTATAGTTATCTGCATACCAAAGGTTGGGGACTATATAAACAGGGGAAATATAAAGAAGCTCTCGAGATCCTCAATAAAAGTTGGGATTTGAAACCTATATATGATCATGATATATTCCTTCATCTCGAAGCAGCAAAAAAGGCTGTTGCCAGTCAAAAGCGGACCGACAGTTAAGATCCCGCAAGGCTAGAATAGGGAGGGGCCTGAATGCAGAGTTGGATTTAGAGATTTTGGGATTACAACAAAAAAGCCCCCGGCTGATTCCGAGGGCTGAAAATAAAGTATATTTTTTAATAGCTAATCAATTCTTAATACATCGCACAGATAATCCCATCATATCCCATAAGTTGCTTTGTAGACAATTACTACTACCACCAGTCATCTGCCAATTATATCCGGCAATATGATCGAAAACCGGATCCATAGGGTACACCGTAGACGTCCAATACCAACCATAATATCCAAGCAGATAGAAGGTACCATCCCCTAACCCAGAACCACGGTAACCTCCGGGAAGTGCTGTGAAACCAGATTCGTTGGTTGCGCCGACATTTTGATCAAGCCAATGAGCAGTACCAGCTTCTTTAAGCTTGCCGCCTGCAACATCAATGCCTCCAAGGTATGTGACTAAGGTGGTCCAATCTTCAAGGGTGGCTACATGCCAGCCTGTTGGACATAGTTTACTTGATTTCGCTGCAAACCAGTTGTATAATGCGCCATAAGGAGTTTTGTTTGCTATATCATTATTAAACCAACAATAAGCATCTGTTTGTAAATTACCCCATGTATATTCAGTTACATTAGGTATTGCTGCACCATCATTATATTTGGTTGTTTTAAGGTTCTCAACCATCCAAACCTGTGTACCAATAGTTACAGTTGAATAAAGGTTACCATCAGCATCTTTAAGTTGCTCTGTCGTAAATGATTTTTCATCTCCATAAGCGGTGCCTGCACTATTATTGGCATAGGCTCTGTAATAATATTTTGTATTAGCATTTAATCCGGTAAGGTTACTCGTAAAGGTACCTGTGGTTCCTGTCTCAGTTGTATGCAAACCGGTAGCCAAGGGAGCTGTTGCTGAACTCCAGCATAAGCCTCTTGCTGTGATTGCTCCCCCTCCATCTGATGTAATGTTACCACCTGAAACAGCAGTTGTCTGGGTAACTGACGTAGCAGTTGTAGTTGTCAGAGTTGCAAGCAGTACAGGATTTGAACTGAATGAAACTTCGCTGCCATATGCAATACCTTCACTATTAGTTGCATATGCCCTGACATAATAGGTTGTGCCGGGTGTTAATCCGGTTATACTGCTTGTAAAATTACCTGTTCCTGTCCCATCACTTGTCTTACTGGAACCGGTTGTCGGATTCTGCGAAGTACCCCAGCAGACTCCTCTTGCCGTAACGTCAACGTTCCCATCGTCTGTCACATTTCCCCCTGAAGTTGCAGTAACCTGTGTAATTCCAGTTACACTTGCGGTTGTCACAACTGCCAGAGTTGGTTTCGGTTTACAGGAAATAAAACATAGTGTTAATCCTGTTAAAAGAACGTGAATTAAGAGAATTCTAAATGAGCGATTCATAAGAGCATTTTTTGATTATGAGAAATTTTGGAAATAGTTTTAATAGCTATAATAAAGTTAAGCAATGATTTCATAAGAGTCAATTATTTTTTTGAATTGATGGAAATTTTCTTCTCTCTAACTCTATAAAACAAAAAAGCCACGGAGATGATCCCGTGGGCTGATAAATGTCTATTGTTACTTGTTTAATTAAGTCTTTACAAGAGCCTGCTATTCTTCCTGTATTTTCTATAGGCCATATTCTTTGTCCTCATATTGTGTTTTGAGTAGAATGCCTTGTTCCTTGGAAGCTTTAAGTTATCCAGAAGCATAAGCCCTTTTAACTCGCCCTGACTTTTCCTGCTGGTTGCGCAGCTTGTAAATGCTGCGGCAAACACAAGCAATATAAGAATGGTAATGAATATTTTTTTCATCCTGCCGTATTTTGATTATCTGTTCACTGTATCATTAGCAAATAATCAATCATTTAGTCTTTTATACGTAATTTCTTAAAAAAAGTTCCCTCAATTTTATTTTAATAAGCAATTGTAGCTGAAATATGCCCAAAAGGATCAGTTCTGGTCAGAGGAAATAAGGAAATCCTTCGGATTATTTCAATTCCGATAGGGACATCCTTCGGTATAACGGTCTTACCACAAAGAGGGAGATATTGACTGATGAATCCCGTTAAAATAAAAATAGAAATCGGAATAGTTTTTATTTTCATTTCGTTAAACGGGTGCAAAAAACCTGAAACAGAAAATATACTATCAATCACCACCGATGATATAGAAATCTTCTCAAAAGGAATTTATACATTCAAAGGTACAATTGTCAGTCTAGGGAACGAAGAAATCAACGATCATGGATTCTGTTGGTCTGAGTCAGTAAATCCTGAAACAGACGGAACTTTAATAAAGTTAGGAGCAAGAAGCTCAACAGGAAGTTTCAGTACAACCATGTACGATGTTTTGCCAGGCACGACTTATTATGTCAAAGCCTATGCGAAAACCAGTTCTATTACTTATTATGGTGATGAGAAATCATTTACCACACCCGATACTTTACCACTATTAATAATTGATGTTGACCACAATATCTACTATCCCGTAAAAATCGGTGATCAAACCTGGATGTCTGATAATCTGAAGGCAACCCGTTATTCTGACGGATCAACGATTCCCCGTGTTGAGGAGCGACTGGCATGGTTTGACTTTTCATTATATACCCGGGCATACTGCTGGTATGAGAATTATGGCGCAATTGGAGCTACATATGGCGCTCTTTACACATGGCCGGCAGCAATGAACATTTATAGTGAGAGTGATATCAAACCTGGAAGAGTTCAGGGAGTATGTCCCGACGGCTGGCACCTTCCAAGCGATAGTGAATGGAAACAGCTTGAAATGTTCCTTGGGATGAGCCAGTCGGATGCTGATGGTGAGAACTGGCGTGGAGAGAAAGAAGGTGGTAAGTTAAAACATGAAGGAATACAATACTGGACAAGTCCAAACACCGGATCAACAAATGAAAATGGTTTCAGTACTCTGCCTGCAGGATGGCGTGATGGTGCAGGCTATTTCAGGAATCTTGGGACTTCCGCAAGGTTCTGGTCCTCCTCGAAAAGAGCTGATTATGCCTGGATACGTCAGTTGGATTATAATTCATCCCGGATATTTCGTGGTACCACCGGCCTCTATGAAGGCATATCTGTGCGATGCATCAAAGATTAAGAGCAATTGAAAATTACTACCAGGGTGAATCAGTATAATCGGGTGCTTTCCACACTAACACTCTGCAACATTTTTCTTTGTAATAATCTGTAGTGACATCGTTTGCCAGGATATACAGTGTATCGCCCTTTGCTGAGATTGCTCTTGGTGAAGAGGAACTACAGGAACAATGGTATTCAAAGTAATATTCATCCTGCCAGGTATAGCGTAACCAGGCTCCGTAGTATAAACATGATGAGGGATGTTCACGCATAGCCTGTTCATCTTTTCTGATCTCTGCTTTTAACCATTCAGGAACTTCTTTATCGGGAATTAAAAAGTCTTTCTCACAGGAAAAAAAGAGAAGGGAAAAGAAAAATATAAATGTCATCTTTTTCATGATGCTATTGTTAACGCTTAGGTTCTATTAAAGTCAGATAATATACTTGCAGTTCGTTCCCGGTTCCTCTTTGAAATTTTAAATCATTTCCCGATTGAATCAACTTATAATCTCCATTCAGCAGGCAATCAAATTTGACACTTGTAAACATCCCGCACTGGCAATCAGGAATTACGGGGAGAACCGTCGGCGAAAATGAAATTGTGTTGTGGTTTATCTTATAAATTCCTTTAGTAATACATGGAAATTTCTGAATCAATGCTCCTCCTGAGGCAACCTCCGAATAGTTATTCCCGGTGAAAGAAATCGCAGAAAAAAATGGCTGTCCCTGGTAAACCAACGATCCCTGATAGTATCCGTCAGTAGAAACAGTTTCCTGCTTTTCACAACCTGAAAAGGTTGTCGATAACAAAATAAAAATGAAAATTTCTCTCATAGTATAAGGTCCTGGGGCACAGCAAAATCCGCAAAATTCATACCATTGTTATCTTTTAACGGATTGAAAGTGATTAGTAGTTTAGCCTTAGATCACATGAACTCACCCCAAATCTACTCTACTCAGCAAATAGGGGATAACCGTTTTGCTCCCCCTTCTTTTGCTTGCAAGAGAAGGGGGCAGGGGGGATGAGTACATTAAGCAGATTAAATTATTATTCATTTCAGATCACCATTTTCTGTTAAAGTTATTTGATTGTTATAGAATAATTTTTTGCAAGTGTTTCTTCAATACTTATCAGAGCTTCCTGTAAAATAAGCTTATCCTGATCATAAACCTCTATACCATAGGTACATGGCGGCCAATTAGGATCAGTATAGACACCTCTGATTGTAAGACTATAAGTTCCGGGATTCAGTGTAATATCGAAGTTCCTCCTGCCTCCCGGTGGAGTAGTTCCCATACTACCTCTTCCCGAAATTGATACTTCAAAAATATCATCTATAATATTTCCTGCATCCCATATTACGATAAGAACATTGCCTCTCCGAACGTTACCATAGAGGAAGTCCTGCAAACCGTTCCCAATATTGTCGATGCCATCTCCGGCGAATTCCACATTCACACCGCCATCCTGTGCAAACTCGGGATTTATATTGCCCTGCGCTATAAGATGCTGCCCGTTTGTTATTATTTGCTCAATATCTCCTCCTCTTGCTGCCAGAAGGTTTTTCATTTCACCCATCTTTTTATTCATATCATCCGACTGAACCTGAACCTCCGACATCACCTTGATAATATCAAACAGATTGATATCCTTGTTAGTTGCTGACTGGGATATCAAAGCATTTCCTGTGACTTCCAGTGAATCCTTGTTAATAATGTGTTCATTCAATTGACCGTCTGCTGATGCAATACAAAGAGCTATAATTTCATTTTCAAGGGGATTGCTGTTCTGATCATTAATCTCCTTATTAAATTTATAATAGTTTACAAGAAACTTGTTATATAACGATCTCGCAAGGTCGAGTAAGTTATTCAGGTTATTTTGTGCTGCCTTAACTTTTTGTTTGTCCCATTTTGTATTTTCGCTATCATTGCTCAAGTTATTAATAGCGTTGTCAATATCATCAGGAGATGGTTGTGATGCGCCGCATTCATATTTAACGTAGTACTCCACTGTTCTGCCATACCTTGATGCAGATGATGGTTTATTATATGCGGACCATACGTAATGTGTCGGATTATCCCAGTTCCCATCTACTCCTCCGGTAGCTGTAATAAATTGATTCAACAATCTTCCCCAGTCATCAATTGAAGTAAACAGGGCGTTTTTCTTACTTTCGGCCAGACCACTGTTTTCCCACTTTCGTATTTCGTTTTCCATATACAACACAATTTTCTGCAAATACTCCCTTGTACACACCTGTACTTTTGCGTCAAGCCAGGGTTTGTTGTTCCAGTCAATATCGGGATTGGGTTCCCTGTTCGGGTCGCCGGTAAGGGGCGGGGGTGTTGGGGCAGGCCCTACAGGACCAGTTGGTATTTTAACTGTATCTTGTTTATTCCCCGGATTCCCGATATAAATGGTACCCTTTACCAATACTCCGTTAGCATCTGTCAGTTCTAAAGTTATTGACTTTGCTTTACTCAGAACATCCTGATCCTTGAGCTGGTCAAACCTATTGCTTTCCAGTTTATGTAAAGCAGCTTCAACATCGTTGACCAACCACCTGCTTAAAAAAGGTGTTTTCCCATTATGAATAGGATTAATAGTGACTATTTTGGAGGCTTCTTCCCTCCAATTCACTGTAGTACCATTTTCAACTTTAACACCCTGTACATTGAACTGAAAAGAGATGTCTGTTTGAACACCAACATAAATAGTACCTGAAGCTTTATTGCCATTGGCATCGGTAACCTCACAAGTAACTGTTGCAGCATTTGTGAGGGCATTCTGATCTTCAAGTTTACTTATTTGTCTGGATGGAAGTTCGTTATAAAGTGTCGGAATTTCCTGTCCATTTACAATCCACCTGACTTTATATGGTCCCCGTCCTTTGATGGTCCAAGTGGCAGTAACAGAACGGGGCTTAAAGTTGTTCCATATATTGGTACTTCCGGAAGGCACTATCCTATCCTGCAATTGCATTTGGATTGCAAGTACCTGGGTTATATTAAAGTAACCTATTCCAGAGGTGATAAGATAAGGTTGGCCATTTTCGTTAGGTTTATTGGAATATGCCTCCCATTGAATACCCACGTCATGGGCTCCTCCGGTAAATTGATTATCACCATATGGTTCAGTGGGCACGGTCCATGCGTAATCGTATACGCCATCCGCATTAAAGGGTAATGTGATGGTATTTATATTTGGAGTAGGCGGAACCGGAATCTTAAGTATAACACCTGTGATATGCCGACGTATTCTCCATGGAATGGTAACCTGAATATTAGTTGTATTACCTGGTTGAAAGTATTGGGGCCTCATAGTGATCATACCATTGACCTGTCTGTAACCATCAATCACTGGTTCCCCCTTATCAAGATATTCCCCTTCAGCTGCATAGGGAGGATCGGGAGCCAGAGATATCCTGCGCAATGTCACAGAGCCATTGCCCCACGCAGCAACGTATACCGTGTTTACCAATAACATTAAAGGCTTATTAAATGCATTCGGGTCAGGTATTTTTGGACAAATCATGATACTTCCAGTTATGGGCACACCATCATATAAAACATTGGTAGATGTTTCCCATGCTAAGCGGGAGGGGGGATTTGTGCTAATTCGCAGCCATGTAATCCCGGGTGCACTTACAATTATAACTTTATCAAATAAGCCTAACCAACTCATTGTAGATACGCCTACGCTATCAACATCCAGGGTAATTACATCCCGAGAACTATTCTGACATTTAACTAACGGGGCTGTCAGGTTCAAGCCCAAAATGACCAGGATTAATCTGAAAAAGTGTTTTTTAGCATTCATAGCTTTCTCTAGGTTTAAAAATTATAATGAAAACCTGTAAATCACTCCGCCGGAGACTCTCAGAGTCGATTTGCGGTCAACCGGATTTATGCTGGTTTCAAATGTGGCATCAGTCCGGATATCATATGTGCTGAAATTTATATGAACGTCCCAGTTCTTTCCTACAGGCTGACGGAAGTCGACATTTACCTGAAGCGAAGTAGGTTTTCTTAAAAGATCATCCCCATATGTAATGGTACCGGTATTGGGGTTATAGGAGGTTTTTTTACAAAGAATAAATGACCATTCATATGAACCTGCAAGAACCAGACTTGCTTTTGAAATCTTAATATTACTGCTTAAAGATAATCCTGTTCTGGCAGAATTACCGTTCCTGTTGAAGGCTTCGTTATCAAAGTTGAAAAAAAGGTGACCCCCGAAAATTAATCCAAGTCTGATGTTATTAATTTTAAGAAATCCATCACCCAGGTTCCGGAGACTTGGACCAAACTCGGAGTAGAAATCCATGGAATGATCAGGATACGAGCTTGTATCTGCTATCAGTTCCTTGAAGTTGTTCCAGAACTTTGTATAAATATTTGCATTGAAAAAGCTTCTTGGATTAATTGTAGATTTATCCATACGAACATCCAGATAATCATATAGTGAATTATTCTGCCTCTGAGTAATGAGATTAAGGTTGTAGCTCAATGAATAAACCGATGATTTATCATCTATCAGAGAACCTTTTCTTTTTTCAAGCCTGTAACCAAACCTGAAATAGTCCTGCCTGGCATTGTTTGGAAATTGCTTATATATAAAGCTTAGATTTTTCGACAACGCCTCTTTGCTTTTACTTTTTCTCCATTGAAACTCAGCCTTATATTTCTGGTAATCGCTGGAATTACTGGTAGCAGAAAATTTGAGAAGATCATAATCAATGGCAATGCCAAAAGATTTTAAAGCACTTTTTTTATGAGTATAATTCAACTGGGGATTTATCTGGCTGAATGTCAGAAAGTCTCTTTTGCCCGACTGGTTGTTTCCCAGCACCTGGAACCTCAGATTATTATTCCCGTCAGGAATCAGATTTGCCCCGAAAATATATTGGATTCCCTTGTAATTATTATCAGATATCCCTTCAAATACTTTTGACTGATAATTTAAGTTCCCAAACATTTTGGTTTTGCGGGAAGGGGTATATACCAGATTCAGACCGCCGCGTAAAAGTCCGAATGAATTATTATCTGAAACATCATCAGAATAGTTGCTGTAATTGAGATTACCGCCAACCAGCAATTTGTCAGCAAACTGATGCGATATACCAACTTCTGCATTATTGTTCAGAAAAGCCGTCTTTATTAATTCTTTTTGCTGATTCAGCATTATATCCAGACTGGTCTGGTTGTCGATCTTATAAATTCCGTTAAATGAAATATTCCTTGAATTTGTCGAATTGGAATTCATATTATCATAGATTGACCTTCCGAAATCCATACCTAAACTTCCTGTAAATTTCCCGCCTGCTGCAATTTTAACATTTTGGGGTTCACCCGGAATGTTCAGCATCTTTTCATAAGGACTCAGAAATTGTTTGGCGTAGTTATAGTATTTTACGATTTTCTCTTTATATGACACGAAGAGAACATGGTCCTTTTCAATTGCTTTCTTATCGTCTCCTGACAGGGAATTGTATTCTTTTTCGGTTTTGTCAATAATAGTCATGGCAGAGGTATATAAATCATCCACAATCTTTTTATATCGTGCCATCTGAGCCAACAGTGAGGAAGTTTCCTGATCGGATACTTTTCCAGCGGTGCCTTTTTCGGTTGTTTGCTGTTTTGTTAATACCTGTACATTTTCTTCCTGGATCCATCCTTCCCTGTTGTCCCTGGTTTTAATCCTGTACCACCTGTCACTCTCTGAAATTATTGGGAACTCTTCATCAATTCTTACCTCGGTTAAGGTAAGCGAATTAATGTTGTCTGTTTCTTTTACAGTGCTATTTGGTTTAATTATTCTTGCTACCTTATATGCCGGCAATGTTCCGTTTTTCTCAAATTCCTTTATCAGTGCCAGCAAAGGCAGTACATTCTGGTTCAATTCAGTAGTTAACTCCTTAAGCTGCGGAATTTTTTCAGATATGAAACTTACTGAGCTGGTTTGTCCTATGCTTTCCATTGGCATGACAATGCCAACAGCACAGCAAAATAGTACTCCGCTTAAAAATTTGCTATACTTAATCATATAACTTGTCGATATATCAGGTAATTGAGCACCGGAAGCTTTTCTTTATGCAATTTAGTTCAACTATAGTTTAAAGTCAAGTTTTTCTTGATTCCTGACTGACATTTTTTAGTTGAACAAATCATTTACCAAAGACAGTTAAAGTTTAGCAAAGACCCGGATACCGAGAGATGTCCCGTCGGATAATTACCTTTGGAAGAGTCTAAATCAGTAAGTCCAGTAAGATGGTCCGCTTTTGACAAAATAGACCGGGATATTTAAAAATCCTTTAAGCCATTCAGCACAGTATTCCATTCCCGGCTCTTCGGATGTGACATGTCCTAGAAAAATAACTGCTTTTTTCCGGCCCTGGCTGACTGCATCCCTTGCGTACTCATAGGTTTCCCACTGCGAAACCTCGCCGGCCATTAGTACATCAACATTATTGTCTTCAAGCATGCTGAAATGAACAGCACTGCCAGGAGCACCTGCTGAAAATGCAATTTTTGTAAGTTTCATATCCTCATTTCCGATCACATTAAAAGCATTCCCCGGGAAAACCTTTTTAAGGGTGATCAGAAGCTCTTTCAAAGTGGTCTCCGGAATAACAAAATGTTCAACAGTTTTTGTGTCGGTGTACTTAAGCCACCCGAGTTTTTTTGCCATCCCGTAATCAATAGCATCGGGCTTAATCCGGTGGATATAGTCGTGAAAACGCCATACTACAAGCTTGTTATCATCAATAAACTTCTTCTTTTCAAGAAAGACAGGATCGTTTTGAAACTGAGTGGTTTCATCCCGATGGTTGTAAAATAACGGCTCATGTGCTATTATAAGGTTGCAATTCAATTCCACAGCTTTTTTCAAGACGTCCATGGTTGCAAACATTGTCGTAACAATACCTTTAACAGGTGTCGTCGGATCCCCTGCCTTGAAGACATCCACAGTATTTGCCACCCGTTCGCTGCCAGTCTGCTTAATGATTGTCTCAATAACCACAGCTGCGGTCACAGGTTGATAGGTCTGTCCGAATATTGATACTGTGAAAAGAAGAAAAACAACGCAAATCGAAAGAACGTTTTTAGTTTTCATTATTTCTGGTTTTATTTTACATCCCTCTTCAAAGGGGAAAATTTGAACCCCGCACCTCGCACCATTTTGCTCCCGGGGAAAATAGTATTTCAAAATTTAATCAGTACTCCAATATCAGAAAAATTTTCAGTTTATATTATGCTTATCTGGGAAAATCTGCGTGATCTGCGGGAAATAAATACTTACAAGTAGTTTCCCCCCGAGCCCCGCTATTGATTTAAATTACTTGGATCTTCCGGATTCAGCTCATATGTGAATCCCTTTTCTGATGCTTTCATTATAAGGACCCTGAAGATTATGAGATTAGCCAGAATGGCTTCAGCCTTATAGGATGAGATCCGGGCTATCTTCCTGAACTTCGATAATGTGACTGATCCGTTTCCTTTCAGATAATCCATAAGTGAATTTTCTGCCTTGCCGAATTTCACCAAAACACCTCTCCGCTTTTCCTCTTTTCTCCATACCTGGAGCAATACCCTGTTAGCAACAAGATTCTGATCGTTATTCCTGAAATATGAAAGCCATCTTCCATTTTCATTTTTAACCTGATATGGCTTTTTAGTTCCCTTAAGAACATCAACTTCAAGTATTGTTTTTCCAGCTGTTGTATGCTGTTTTATTGAATAGGTAATTTCCGGCCTGCAAAAAAGATGGGCAGCAGTATCGACCATATAAGCTTCTTCATCCGATTTTATCCCTGCAATACTGCCATTATCCCTCACCCCTATAAGAATTTTCCCTCCGTCGCTGTTTGCAAAGGCCGACAGCGTCCTGGCTATCTTCCTGCTGTCAGAAACGCAGTATTTGAAGTCAAGATGCAGGTTTTCACCATCAGCAATTAATTGCTTCAGAAAATGTTCCATTATTATGCCAGAAAAACAGCATTGAATCAGCGGCTACCAGGATCCTTGAAAAATACCTCCAATTCAGCTCTGCCTTTACCGATATTAATTTTGAGGATTTTGACCTTTTCAACTTTCAGCCCAGTACGCGCAGTAAGATCTATTAGCAAGTCATTTCTGAGATCAGGATCAAGTAATTTGAGATTATTGTAACGTACAACAACCCGTGCCAATGAATTCTTCTTCAGGAATAATTCCAGAATGATAGCAAGTAAAATTATAATCGCGTTCACAACCAGTCCGCCAAGGATGGGCGGAGGAATATTGGCCTGTGAATTAATAACTGATATTCCGATAATGGTAAATATATAAGTCATGTCCTTAGCTGTGTAGTTTACTGTCCGGAAGCGGAGAATTCCGAAAACTGCAAACAAACCTAGCGCCATTCCAAGCTGAATATTAACTGTCGTAAGCAGGGAAACAAGCAGGAAGATTATAGTTCCCATTAGAAAAAAAGAGAACACGTACTCCTCTTTCTTTACGAACCTGTAGTAAATCAGCCGGATCAGGATAAAGAGAACGACCAGGTTGAATGAAAACCTTATTAAAATACCTTGAAGTGTAATACTCTGTAAAAGTTCTTCTAACGACATAGTGTGAAAGTTTTAGGGTGAACTGGTAGCAATAATTAATTGTGTAATTTATAAACTATTTGATAAAGTCCGGCAAAATAATTTAAAAACTTTACGGACCCGATTCTTTTTCATTTTATGTTCTCTTAATAGCGTTCATAGCCACAGGATTTGAGGTTAATTTATATCTTTAGTGGCTGGATAAAAAAGCTGCCTTTACACAATGATGACTTAAAAAATAGAAAAAGAAAATGAAACGAATTTTAACCTTAATCCTGACAGTTATACTATTTCAATATTCTGTCAATTCGCAGCAAAACAGTAACAGTCTTAAAACTGCTTTGCTTATAGTGGATATCCAGAATTTCTATTTCCCGGGAGAGGGACCCGGACTGGTAAATGCTGAACAGGCTAGCCTGGCTGCAAAAGAAATCCTTCAGATATTCAGAGATAAGAAACAACTGGTTGTACATGTCCGCCATAAATCAGCCAAAGGAATGGAAATCCATAAAAATGTGGAACCTCTCTCAAATGAGAAAGTAATTACTAAAGAAGAGGTAAACAGCTTCCTTGGAACTGATCTGCAGGAATATCTCAGAATCAACAATATTAACCGCCTGGTCATTATTGGTATGCAGACACAAATGTGTTTGGAAGCGGCCGTCCGTGCAGCGCATGATTATGGATTTGAATGTGTGGTTATTCAGGAAGCCTGTGCCACCAAAGACCTGACTTTTGGCGGAAAGGTTGCAAAAGCTGAAGATGTTCAGACAAGCACTTTTGCCACTTTTGTAAATGGCGGATATAGTAAAGTAATTGAGCTGAAACTCTTTAAGGAAAATACAGATAAGTATCTGTTTCAAAAACTCGATTAAAAAAGAACAATTTATCTATAAGCTTTCAGCATTAAGCTTTCAGCTTTCAGCGGATATATTTTTTGTTACTTCCTTAACATGGGAATGTCTAAAAAGCTAACCACCTCCCTCCCGACAAGTCGGTATGGGCTTCCCATGCATTATGGCTTTTCGAGAAGAGCTTTACGCATTCTAATGCAATTACCTGGAATTTCTTATCTTAGTGAATAATCAATTATACAATGTAATGAAGAAAAATTTACTCTTTGCTTTGATAATTACTGTCCTGAGTGCATTGCCTCAGTGTACACAAAATAAAAAATACTCACCCGAAATTGAGGAAAATATAAAGCTGGTTGAGAACAGTCTTGCAGGGTGGGTTAAGACAGGAGAGGATGATACCTGGTCTCTGGCTGAAAGAATGAAGGTTTACAATGTCAATGGTGTCAGTATTGCTGTAATTCATAATTATAAAGTTGAATGGGCACGGGGATATGGATTCGCAGACGTTGCCGAAAAGCGTCCTGTGACTGAAGCCACAATGTTCCAGGCTGCTTCGATCAGTAAATCCCTGAACAGCATTGGAGTTTTGAAACTTGTGGAGGAAAAGAAACTTGATCTGAACAGTGATATCAATAAATACCTTGTCACATGGAAGTTCCCATACGACACAGTGTCGCACAATAAAGTAATTACTGTGGCCAACCTGTTAAGCCATACAGGAGGACTGACAATTCATGGATTCCCTGGTTATGCAAAAGGAGAAGCGCTTCCAACCATGCCTCAGATTCTCGACGGTCAGAAGCCTGCAAATACAGAACCTGTAAGGTCGTCAATCGAACCGGGAAAGAAGGTAATATATTCAGGCGGAGGCGTTACAATTTCCCAGATGATTGTAATGGATATCACTAACCAGCCATATGATAAATTCATGCAGGATAATGTTCTTGATCAGCTTGGAATGAAAGGCAGCACTTTTTTACAACCGCCTCCTGCAGATAGGGAGAATATCCTGGCAACCGGCTATAAAGCTGACGGAAGAGAAGTTCCTGGAAAGTACCATATCTACCCCGAGCAGGCTGCAGCTGGTCTATGGACAAATCCTGCGGATCTCTGCAAATATATAATAGAGACACAGCTTTCCTATTTGGGAAAATCATCAAAGGTGCTTACCCCTGAAATGACAAGGTTAAGGCTGACTCCTGTCCTCGAAGATGCGGCACTTGGTGTGTTTGTAAATTCCAGAGTCGCAGGTTCTGCAAAATATTTTAACCACAACGGTGGAAATGAAGGATTTACCTGTACCTCCATTGGTTGTCTCGATCAGGGAGAAGGTGTAGTTATCATGACCAATTCAGACAATGGATCTATCCTTGATGAGATTGCTAACAGCGTGGCGACTGTTTACAAATGGAAGGATTATTATCTGCCTGAAATAAAAAAGGTTGTTTATATAGAGCGGCCAATACTAGAAAAATATGCAGGGAAATATGAATTTGGAGGAACAACCGTAATATTTAAAATGACAGATACGGGCTTGTCGGTAAATGTATTTGGCGATCTTTTCTGGAATGTTTATTTCACCTCCGAAAGTGAGTTTTTCGTAAAAGAGTCCAGGGGTTATTTTAAGTTTCAGACCGATAAAGACAACAAGGTTACAGGGTTCCTTATTAACGGTGAAACCGTAAAAAAGATTGAATAGAGATAGAACTCTTAAAATAACGGCACAAGAACTGAAATCAGAATGAGGCCGGTATCCTTGTTGTGTGCCAACAGCTCCCGGATTAAGCCTTATACCGGCAAATTTGCCATTCCACTGGATCCTGAATGAATTTGCTGAAAAAGCGGGTCCTGCAAATAAAAGCCTAGCTACATTCTTTGACCTGGGCCGGGCTAATAGTGCAGCAACCTTTTATTCCTGTTCAGAATGTGCCTATATCTTCTGTTTCCCTGGTCAACAATAAAAATATAATTATAAATTTGATCGGCCTTTTCCAGGAATCGATAATTGAGTTATGGCCCATCATAATACGATTAAATACAATAATTATAAAAAGCTCTCCGAAAGACTTAATCTCTTTCCCCAGGGAGCCGTAGCTTCTGACCTGCTTTTTGAAATATTGAAAATCCTTTTTTCGGAAAGGGAGGCAGGACTTGTTTCGTCATTGCCGATAAAGCCATTTAATGCCATTAAAGCTGCAGGCATCTGGAAAATGAAAGAATCAGAGGCAATAGTTGTTTTGAATGATCTGGCTGACAGAGGTATACTGATTGACGCCGTAAATAACAATGAGGTGATTTATTCTATGCCTCCTCCAATGGCTGGTTTTTTTGAGTTTTCAATGATGAGATACCGAAATGATATTGATCAGAAGACTCTTGCTGAACTTTTTTATCAATACATGAATGTTGAGGAGGACTTTATAAGGAGTCTCTTTACAATGGGGGAGACACAGCTTGGGAGAGTATTTGTCAATGAAGAGATTCTTTCAAATGAAAATGCACTTCATGTGCTTGATTATGAAAGAGCATCAGAAATAATAAAAACTGCTTCTTCAATTGGTATCGGGATCTGTTATTGCAGACATAAAATGGAACATCTCGGAAAAAACTGTGATGCACCCATGGATATCTGTATGACATTTAATGGCAGTGCAGATTCACTGACACGTCATGGAATAGCACGTAAGGTTGAACCTTCAGAAGGAATTGATCTTTTACAGAAAGCCCGCGATAATAACCTTGTACAGTTCGGGGAAAATGTCCGGGAAAGAGTGAACTTTATCTGCAACTGCTGTGGTTGCTGCTGTGAAGCGCTTATTGCGGCAAGAAAATTTGGATTTCTTAATCCTGTCCATACAACCAACTTTATCCCGTTCATTATTGAAGAAGACTGTAATGGATGCGCGAAATGCGTCGCATTATGTCCTGTCGAAGCAATGAGCCTGGTTTCGTCGAATGACCCGGGAAAGCCGAACAAGAAGAAAGCAAAACTGCAGGAGGACATTTGCCTTGGGTGCGGTGTATGTCTCTCCGGCTGCAATAACAAGGCATTGGAACTAAGATCACGGGGTGAAAGGGTTATAACCCCGGTTAATTCGGTTCACAGGGTTGTGACAATGGCAATTGAGAGAGGCAAGCTTCAAAATCTTATTTTCGACAGGCAGGTCATGTTCAGCCATAGAGCCATGGCAGCAGTATTGGGAGTGATCCTTAAATTGCCTCCTTTAAAACAGGCTCTGGCAAGCAAGCAATTCAAATCACGTTATCTGGCTTCATTGATCAGAAGACAAACAAAGTACTAAGCTGTTTGATTCATGTTAATCCGGACCCTGAAAGCTTATATGAATCATAGAATGATATGTTTTGCGGTTATGCCGTTACGCCGTTACGCCGTTACGCCGTTACGCCATTTTTACTATCTTTGCCAATTCACATCAAAGATTATAATTCACTGTACATAAATGATATTCGATGATTTAGACCTGAATCCGGAACTGCTGGAATCAATTGATTATATGGGCTTCAGGGAGACTACGCCAATACAGGAAAAGGCTATACCGGTCATCATGTCGGGAAGGGACCTGATCGCCTGTGCACAGACAGGCACCGGAAAAACTGCTGCCTATCTGCTGCCAATAATGAATAATATTTCAGAGAAACGACCCAGTCATACTCACACTCTTATACTTGTTCCGACACGTGAACTGGCTCTGCAGATTGACCAGCAAATTCAGGGATTGGCTTATACCCTGAACATAACATCATTAGCTGTTTATGGGGGTGGCGATGGAAGTGGATGGGACCAGGAAAAAGCTGCCCTTTCAAAGGGTGCGGATATTATAGTTGCCACTCCCGGAAGGCTGATTTCTCATCTTAACCAGGGTTATGTGAAATTCAACCAGATAGAGGTGCTGGTTCTTGACGAGGCCGACCGGATGCTCGATATAGGATTCTATGACGACATTATGCGTATTACTTCGTATGTGCCAAAAAAGCGCCAGACTCTTATGTTCAGTGCAACCATGCCTCCGGATATAAGATCAATGTCGAAGCATATCATGAAGAATCCGGCTGAAATTTCACTTGAAATGTCGAAACCGCCTGAAGGTGTCGTACAGGCTGTCTACTTATTGAGCGACAATCAGAAATTACCGCTGATTAACAGTCTTATTGCCGACAACCCTGATTACCACAGCATATTGATATTCAGTTCGACAAAGAAGAAGGTAAGTGAAATTGTCAGGGGACTGCGCTCAAAAAACTATCTGGTTGAAGGCATCTCTTCCGATCTGGAACAGAAGGAGAGGGAAAATATGCTGGTGAGATTCAGGTCACGTAAAACCAGGGTCCTTGTGGCTACAGATGTCTTAAGCCGCGGAATTGATATCAAGGATATCAACCTAGTAATAAATTTTGATGCCCCTTCAGATGCCGAGGACTATGTGCACCGTGTCGGCCGTACTGCCCGTGCCGAAACAACTGGTGTTGCGGTAACTCTTGTTAACAGAGCCGATATGTATAAAATTCAGCGCATTGAAAAATTAATCGGGAACAGGATTTATAATGCCCCTTTGCCGGCATTTATTGCCGAAAATCATAATTCAGGACCGGGCCACCGGCCCCCTCTGACAAAATCCAGAAAAAATGGGTTTAAAAAGAGGTTCAATCAGAATGGCAGGAGGCAGAAAACTATAACTTAACCCTTCGGCCTGTACTGAAACACTTATAAAATGATCCGTTTTTATAGAGAAGCATCTCCCCGGGCTGATCATTCATTATTCCTGCATCAGCTCCCAGAATTTTTTTGTTGAACATTGAGGTGATTTCAGGTTTCGGAGTATGTCCTACCACAATATGCTTTTTCCCGTAAAAAGTAAGAATGGAATCAATCTTCGTCTCACAGAAAGTCTCATCGTTAAAATATCCCCTGTACCATATCGGACCATAGCCTTGATTCAGAAATTTCAGGGTTTCGATTTGATAAAGCTCCTGCAGACTTTTTCCAACTATTTCATATGTAAATATTTTATTTATTTGTGTGATTTTGAGTTTTTTGTGAGCCATTTCCATTGAAATTCCTCCATGAACAAACAACAGATCGTTTATTGTAATTATAACCGGCTTGGTACGCAACCATCTGCCCAATACCGATCTTTCAGAATATAGATCAGCGTACTTCGTACCCGCAATTGTTTGAACATTCCTGTATTTTTCATGCGTCGCTTCCTGGTCATTTCTAAGCGCCATAAATTCATGATTCCCAAGCATCACGTGCACCATTCCCCCGGCTTGTTGCGCTTGTTTTTCCAGACCAAAAAGATGCCAGAGTACTTCTGTCACCATATCACCTCTGTCAAACATGTCTCCAAGAATTACAAGATGCCCCCTGCCAAAACTCCATTTCAGATTCTTATCGATAATACCGGTAGCCCTGAGCAGGTTTGTATAGGTATTATATTCCCCGTGAATATCTGAGATTACACTTATACTGTCTACATTGATGTATGTCTGCTTGCACTCTGGTTTTACACGGTAAATATCAGTCAGATCTTTGAAGTTGAATGAAAGACCGAATTTTTTTCTTATTTCATTGAAGTTGTCCTGGATAACAAGATCTTCTTTGCAAACACTGTTTTCAATCCATTTTACCTTTAATTTATTGTTGGTCATATATATATACGGCCCATCATTTATTAAATCGCCGGCATTAACGTCCTGATTGTAGCCTCCTGAACGATCCAGGCTGAATAACAAACTGATTATTAAATAAAGGATCTGGTTCATAATGTTTTATTTGAAGCATTCGGCTCCAGGCAGCGATTCAGGTGAAAAAAATATTATGCAATATTATAACAAATCTCAATATTGCATTGTTTAATAAACCAGTTTTATTTAAAATTAGTATCGGTTAAAACTAACAAATATTATACTGAAGAGGGAGATTCCTCATCCCGAATTCTCGGGATGAGGAATGACAACTTTCATTTTTTTTGATTGGGAGAAAGGCGAGAGCGGCGGTAGCGCCGCTCTCGCCTTTCTCCCCATAAATCCAAATAAAGCACTGTCATTCCGAGCGTTAGCGAGGAATCTCAACTTAAAGTTAAAAGATTTTGTTTTAATTACGATAGGAGTGATAAAAATCAATTCCATCACATACTTCGATCTGGCACTGAGTGGTGGATTTAGTATCAGGCATTTAATGCCTCAACCTCCAACTCATAGTCATATTGCAGATCCTCATGGAGCGAACCAATCTTTTCCCTTATCGCCACGATTTGCCTTAAATAAAGATTCCGGAGAGCAGCATTTCTCTGAATGGATGGTGTGAATTTTTTAAGCTTTGAACAATAATAGATTAGCAAATCTACTTCTGTTTTCTTGTTATGCGAATACCTGGCATACTTCGCGGTATTGAGAAGGATCCTTCGCAAACCCTTTTTAATGAAGTAATAGCTCTTCCTGTTAACCTGCTCAAACTTTAGGTCAATCTCCTTTTTTACGTTTTCAACATACGACGCCTCATCCGATGATTCAAAGAGCAGGTAAGTCAGCAGCTCTTTGTTCTCCTTTTTGAATCTTGCCAGCCTGAGACAGAGGTCACGGAGCTCTTTGGGTGTCAGGTTAAGCAATTCCTGACCTATTTCTTTTACTGTGACTGCTTTCATAATTAATCTAAAATAAGCGGAAAAATACTAAAATTGAAACTAAATTTATATCACTTTGATATTGATAAAACTTTGAGACATGCAGACAGTAAATCATCCAAACTCATGAAAACTTACGAGAGTGTACATAATGAACCACTTATAAGAAGAATAAACCTTTTGAAAATAATCCTGATAATGCTTATTGTAATGGTTCCATCATGCAAAAACAAGAACGAAGAGCAATCTGATGAAGATATAAGACTAACAGCTCAGAAAATTTGTGATAATAATTTGATTCTTGATTCCCATATTGACTGGCCGGAATTTATCCTCGACAAACCTGAGGATATTTCAATGCAGACAATTAACGGTGATTTTGATCTTGTCAGGGCTATAAAGGGGGGACTCAACGCTGTTTTATCTGTGGTTTATATCAGTCCAGAATTTGATACCGGGAAAGGACGCCTGATGGTTGATTCAATGCTAAAGCTTATCCGGTATTACCCCGAAACCTATCCCGATAAATTCGCCCTTGCATTTACTCCTGCAGACGTCAGACGGAATTTTGACAAAAAACTTTTCTCATTGGTACCATGCCTTGAAAACGGTTCACCCGTTGGCGATGATCCGGTATATTTGAAATACCTTAAAGATCAGGGAATTGCCTATATAACTCTTTGCCATAGCAAAACCAATCAGATAAGCGATTCCAATTTTGACACCGACCGGAGGTGGAATGGATTAAGCCCGGCAGGTGTTGATTTAATAAAGGAGATGAACCGTCTGGGGATCATTATTGATATTTCTCATTCATCCGACAGCACAGTTTCCCAGGCAGTCAGATTATCAGAGGCTCCGATAATTGCTTCACATTCATCGTGCAGGTATTTCGTCCCCGGGTTCGAAAGAAATCTTCCTGACGATCTTATCAAAGCAATAGCAAAGAAAAAGGGAGTAGTGATGGTAAATTTCTGTACACAGTTCCTCGATTCAGTCTGTATGAACAATACAGCTGAGATCCAGAATCTTTTAAATTCAAAGAAATTAAGCTATGACTCAAAGGAGGGGAGCGAATTGATTGCAGAATTCGGGAAAACGCACAGGTTAATTTGCGATTCAAAACAGCTCGTCGATCATATAGAACACATAATTGAAGTGGCTGGAACGGATCACGTGGGACTGGGTTCTGATTTTGACGGTGTAGGACCATTAAAACCTTCAGATGTGCCTGATGTGTCGGGATATCCTGTAATTGTATCCGAATTGATTAGACGCGGTTATTCAGAGAAGGATATTGAAAAGATCCTTTCCGGAAACTTCCTTAGGGTATGGAATGATGTAATCGCAAACGCAGGCTCCTTAAACAGTGGCACTGGCAAATAAGAATAACTGTTGCAGTGCGGTCAATAATAACTAGTAAAACAGGAGGGATAAATGAAACATTTTGAAACGAAATGGAAATCATCTGATGGTCTTGATATTTTTGCACAAGGCTGGAACCCGGATACAAGTCCGACCAGAGCAGTGGTTTGCCTTGTACATGGCATAGGAGAGCACACCTTACGCTATACAAAAGTTGCCGAAGTCTTTACCAAAGAAGGATATGTGTTGTTCGGGGCTGATTTACGAGGGCATGGCAGGTCTGGAGGCCTGCGTGGTCACTTTCCTTCAATCGAAGCAGTTCTTAAGGATATAGACTTACTTCTTGAACAAGCACATAATCTCTATCCAGGCCTCCCTCTGATTCTCTATGGTCATAGTCTGGGAGGGATTCTGGTTTTATATTATGGATTGAAACGAAAACCGAATGTTAAAGGAGTCATTTCTACCGGTCCTGCATTGCATAGTGCACTGGAAGAACAGCAGGTTAAGGTTATGGTAGCAAAAATACTTGGTTCTTTAATTCCATCTGTCACTATCCCAAGTGGATTAGATGTAAATGCACTTTGTCATGACAGGGAAGAAGCGAAATCATATTATAACGACCCGCTTGTACACAATAAGATGTCATTGGGTTTCGGCAAAATTATGATTTACGTTACTAAATGGACTCTTGAACATGCAGGTGAGTTTTCAATTCCACTTTTATTGATGCATGGGAATTCTGATTCGATAGCATTTCCATCAAGCAGTATCGAGTTTGCTACTTCTCTTAAAGAGACATGTAAGCTTGTTTTGTGGGATGATGCATTTCATGAATTGCATAATGAGCCTATGAAAGAAGATGTATTAAGAACTATGACAAATTGGATAGAGAAACGCTTGTAGGAATAAACCAAAGTAAATAAGCATGACATAAGACCCATGCTTACAATACACTGCCATTACACTGGGACATGAGTCTAAGCTTTATAACAAACGAGCAATTATATAAGCAGGTCATAGAACCTGTAGCCAGTGCCACATACTTTGTGTGGATAGGTACAGCCGATATGAAGGATTTGCATGTGCATTATAAAGGGAGTGTTCGGTCTTTTTTATATGTACTCGATAGTTTATTAAAAAAGAAAGTAGCCATTCGTCTTTTGCACGCAAAGGAACCTGGTGTCAACTTCAGAAAGAGTTTTGACAAATACCCGTTGCTGTGGGATAATATGGAGAGGCAACTATGCCCCAGAGTTCATTTCAAACACATTATTGTTGATGGCAAGTTTGCCTATGCTGGCTCTGCAAACCTTACAGGAGCTGGATTAGGTATTAAAAGTCCAAATACCCGTAATTTTGAATCAGGCTTCATTACAACTGATTCAGGAATAATTAAGGAAATAATGAACCAGTTTGATGAAGTGTGGATGGGCAAATTCTGCAAAGGCTGCAAGCGAAAAGAATATTGCAATGACCCTATTTTATAAGCCGAAAGCCTCAAAAATAGATCGAATCGTGCATTTATACCATTAAACCGTAACGCCGTAAAGCCGTTATGCCCTTTCTGACACCTGCCGGTTCCTGATACGTGACAATATTCATCAAAAAAACTTAATATACTTATGGAATTCAGGTACCTTTTGCATCCTTTGCTAAAATACAACCATGAAAAAACCAATTCTTTCAGTGTGTCTGATTGCAATGTCAATCGGCACATATGCCGAAACCCAAAAGGAAATATCGTCAGAGATTAAAAATGTGACTGTCTATCAACAAGGTGCTCAGATTTCAAGAGAAGGAAGTGCAACAATTACAAAAGGGAAAAGTACATTGATCTTCCGTGGATTGCCATCAAAACTTACTCCATCCAGCATTCAGGTCAGCGCGACAAACAATGTGATGATTGTTTCAGTAACCAACAGTATTGATTATCTCAATAAATCATTAACTGATAAAGAATTAACGAATCTGCATAAGAAACAGCGCTCATTATCGGATAGTGTAAAAGTCTTAAATAATTTAAAGGCGGTTTATACTCAGGAGAAAACAATGATCTTATCAAATTCATCAATTGCCGGAGATAATGGAGTCAATATAGATGATCTGGAGCAGGCAGCTGCATTTTTCAGAAAAAGGCTAACGGAAATTGAGACTACTACCCATAAATTGGATAACAACATTTTTGATCTTAAAAATGAACTATTTGCAGTATCAAAACAACTACTTGAACTGAATTCAAAAATTGATTTGCCAACTAGTCAGGTAAAGGTTGTTGTATCCTCAGAAACCGAAACGAAATCGCAGTTGAAGTTAAGTTATTTTATTCCTGATGCCAGTTGGATTGCTGCATATGATATCAGAATTAAAGAAACCGATCAGCCCCTTAATTTCTTTTATAAAGCCAAGGTAACCCAGAACACTGATGAAAACTGGGATAATGTCAAACTGACCTTGTCGACAGGTAATCCTTCCCTGAGTAACAATAAGCCAGAACTGGCTGCTTATTATTTAACTATTGATAACTATTACAGAGTAGAAGCTTTAAACATGATAACAGAGAATCAGCCTTTTAAAGGGAAAATCACAGGCAAAATAACTGACGCTGAAACAGGTGACCCGTTGATTGGAACTACTGTTACGGTCAAAGGGACTGATAAGGGTGTGGTGGCTGATGTGAATGGTAACTATTCTATTGAATTGCCGCAGGGAAGCAATATCCTTGTATTTTCTTTCATTGGTTATAAAACCCAGGAAAAACCGGCAAGTTCAACTACAATTAATGTTGCTATGGCCCAGGAACTAATGGCTCTTGAGGAAGTTGTCGTGACTGGTTATGGTGTAAGTGGCGATGTCTCCGGATCACTATCAGGAAGAGCTGCCGGAGTAAATATTGTCAGGAAAAAAGAACAACTGCCAATTGCGATAGAAAAACGACAGCTTACAACTGAATTCCAGATTGATATTCCGTATTCAATACCTTCTGATAATCAGCCTTATGATGTGAATATGGTTGAATATGAAATTAAAGCTGACTATGAATACTACGCTGTCCCTAAATTGTCGGACAATGCCTTTCTTATGGCAAAAATTCCTGATTGGATCAATTATGACCTTTTAAGCGGTACTGCTTATATCTTCTTTAAAGGAATTTATCAGGGAGAATCATTTATTGATCCCGGAACTTCGAGTGATACTCTTTCGATCTCAGTAGGCCGTGACAAAGATCTTATTATTAGCAGGGATATTCAGAAAGATTATGCCAGCAAGAGCATAACAGGCTCTACAAAAAAAGAGCAAAAGGCCTGGACAATCTCGATAAAAAACAATAAAACCATTCCGGTTAAAATTTCAGTAGAAGATCAATATCCGGTTTCCAAAACCGATGATATCAAAGTTGACCTTATTGAGTATTCAGGAGCAAAGAAGGAGGAATCGACCGGAAAATTGACATGGGATCTGATAATAGAACCATCACAGAAGAAGACTCTTGATCTCAGGTATTCTGTCAAATATCCGACCAGCAGATCGGTAATAGTTGAATAAACAGGATAGATCGTTTAATAATTTGTCATGCAGTCGTGCAGTTGTGCGGTCAAAATTCCAATAACTGCATAACTGCATAACTGCAAAACTGCAAAACTTATATAACTCCCTGCTGTATAGAAATTTAAGCTGTAAGCACCTCAGTCGCCGATTTTCTGCCGATTGCATCTACTGCTACAACTTTGAACTCCTTTCCTGAAGGGATTTCATAGATAAAAGGATCTCTCGAGACCTGTGGAAGATGCGGAACTGTTCCAACGGTCTTGCCCTCGCTAACTATTTCATAATGGGAAATGGGTTCATTCCCTGCATAGCTGGTATCCCATGATAGTTTTACTCCATCGGACTTAATGATTTTAGCATTTCTCGGAGGAGTTAAGCCTTTGTCAGCCAGCTGAAAATAATTTGTTTCCCCGTTACGTGCGCGCTCTCCTATTTTTTCCAGTTCACGTCTTTCATTTTCACTCAGTGCATCAGGTTTGATCTGCGATGCATAGTAGTTCTGTACAAGCTGACATTTAAGGGGATTATCATTAATCTCACCAATACCTATTATCAATGTATTTATACCAGGTGTCGTAAGTACATATTCGATCAGGGGTTTACTTGGAACCGATTCAGTTCCTATTACTCTTACCACATCTTCCGGTTTGCTTGACCACCCGGGTTCTTTGGTGTACATAGTTCCGTCGGCAAACACCTTCATGCCTATCACTCCCATGTTCCTTGCCTGTGCGACAGGAATTACATTGTATTGCATATTCAGATAGCGCCGGTCATTCACATTGATCGAAACCAGCATTCCATCGAGAAGTTCCCATTTGTCGCGCTGGATCATATCCATCATTGCAGGAGCATTGTTATGTCCTGAAAATCCCAGATGCCTAACCAGCTTTTCATTTTTAGGATTCAGTCCTGTAATGTTGGTGCCATCCCTGTAGTCTCGAAGAGCAACGAGGGCGCCAAAATTTTCATTTATATCAAGGGGTGTTTCAAGACCTTTAAATACCACATCAACCTCTTCGAAATTGGTAATATTATGTATTAGTATCATGTTTACATAAGCCCCATCAGGATAACTGCCGTCATCATTCCCGAACATCTGTGAAAGAGAGCGTTTCAGATCAGCCACTGCTCCCTCCCCATGGTCACCGTCGGTGCTGTTCCTGACATTGTCAAGCATCGGATAGTCCCCTTTTGCCCAGCGTACCATTGTCTTGGTCGTCAGGAAAATGGAATCCCTCAGTTCCTGGTCGTAACCTTTTTGTCCGGGAACAAGATTAAGCTTCCTGAAGGCTTTTCCATAATTTTTCTGACTGGGGCCGTACGCATTAGAGGTATCGTAATAATTAATCCCCAGGTCAAAAGCTTTCAATATTATGTCAACAGGTTCAATGCCATCCGGAGTCCACATCAGTGAACCTTGTCCACCGAGCCCTATTGTTGTGACATCGAAATTGATCCGTCCGAACCTTCGTTTTAGAGGCGAAGGAATAGCGGTTGAAGTACATGAAAGGGCAGGCATCAATGAAACACCAGCTGCAACTGCTGCTGAAAGTCTCATAAATTCGCGTCGCGTGAGTTTAGATTTTGTTTTAATTGAAGCCATTGCAGGTAAAGTTTAGATAAGGTTAAGAACTGAATACAAATCTAATAAAACCAGCTTTATATCAGAATGAAATTTCATGCTATTTAAAAATGTGCGAAGGAATTGATATAATCGTCTGATTTTTTGAAAGGAATAATAAAAGTAATTCCTGATAAACCTGTTTGTATTTCTCGAATTTCGTAAATTAGTTAAATCTAATTCTTACTAAAATGAAAAAACATCTCTTATTTCTGATATTATTTATTGTTCTGGTTTCATGGGCATGTCAGGACAGAAAATGGCGGCAGCTCTTTAATGGTAAGGATTTAAAGGGCTGGGAACAGGTGGGACCAGGGCAATTTGTTGTTGAGAATGGTCTCCTGAAGACTGTCGGCGGAATGGGAATGATCCTTTATCCTGCTGAAAAATTCAATGACGTAATTATCCGTGTTCTCTACATGGTGAAGGATAATGACTGCAATTCAGGAGTATTTATAAGGATCCCCGAAAAGCCATCTGATGAATGGGTTGCTGTAAACAAGGGGTATGAAGTTCAGATAGACAATGGAACAAGACATGTTGGCGGGGATTATCATTGTTCCGGAGTATTATATTCTCTTACAAAAGCATTAGCCCATCCTCAAAAAAAACCAGGTGAATGGAATGCAATGGAGATAACTCTCGACGGTCAAAAAACCTTAGTATTTATTAATGGGGAGAAGGTAACTGATTTTACTGAAGGAGATACTGTTCCGCCAAAAACGAGGGATTTTGAACCCGAGAGAGGCCCAAGACCTGAATCCGGGTATATTGGTTTGCAAAATCATGATTCTTTATCAACAGTTTTTTTTAAGGAAGTTGCTGTTAAAAAAATAAGATAGCTCAAACCTCCCGGTAAATGAGAAAAGATTCGTGCCCGAGACGGTATGTAAAACAATTTGGACCAGGTAATTTGAATTATTCTTGTCCGGAACCAGAACAGGAAATTATATGAATTCTATTGATCTTTTGAATATTTACCGGCAGATGTACCGAAGCCGGGTTTTCGAGGAACATGTTGTTCAGATTTGGAATGACTGTCTGATAACCGGCGAAATGCATACCGGCATTGGCGAGGAAGCAATAAATGCCGGAATTGTGACCCAATTGATTGATGGTGATGCATTAGCTCTTGACCACAGAGGAACTTCTCCTTCAGTAATCCGGGGACTGGACCCAAAAAAACTGCTTCTGGAATTCATGGGGCACCCAAAAGGACTATGCTCAGGAATGGGAGGCCATATGCATATATTCTCCCGGTCACATCTTCTCGCATCATCCGGGATAGTTGGTTCTTCAGGTCCGGCAGCTGCCGGCTTTGCATTGGCAGCTAAGCACCTGAGGCCTGGAAAAATAGCTGTGTCATTTTTCGGAGAGGGTGCTGTCAATGAGGGGATGATGATGGAATCCTTTAATCTGGCATCAGTATTGAAATTACCTGTTTTGTTTGTCTGTAAAGACAACGATATGGCGATAACTACAGTTTCATCTGAAGTAACAGCAGGCAAGCTGAAAGAGAGAGCCGAAGCATTTGATATGCCGGCAAAAGAACTGGACGGAACCGATGTTGAAATCATCTGGCAATCTGCTAATGAAGCAATTGCTAAAGCCCGGGCAGGCGAAGGACCAACTTTCTTGCTGATAAAATGCAAGCATTTTTATGGTCATTTTCTTGGAGATCCCTTATTAAGAATTGTCAAAAAGCCGCTTAAAGAGCTAAGAAAAATTACACCGGGTCTTTTAAAGTCAATTACAAGATTGGGAGGTGCTTCCATGAGTGACCGGGTTGGAAGCATAAAAGATGTGTTATCCCTGATAACTAAGACCGGGAAAGACAAGTATTTCGAAGAATATGACCCTTTGTTCTTACTGAGGAAAAAACTGGAAGGTGAAATAAAGGCAATAGAAGCAATTGAAAAGAATGTAAACGATGAAATGGTTTCTGTTGTTGAGGAGGTTTTAAGGATTAATATGGAGAGTAATCAGGAATGAAAACGTTGAGTTTTGCGCAAGCAATTGAAGATGCTATTGCTCAGTCGATGAGTGAAGATCCGAATGTGATAATCATGGGAGAAGATGTGCATATACTTCGTGTGAATCTCTTTACGCGGTTTGGTGAGAAAAGAGTAATAAACACCCCTGTAAGTGAAAGCGCTTTCCTTGGTGCGGGTGTTGCTGCTGCAATGGCAGGACTAAGACCAATCGTTGAAATAATGCTTGTGGATTTCATTGGCGTTGCGATGGATGGCCTGTTGAATCATGCCTCAAAAACGGAGTTCTTTTCAGGTTCTGACTGGAAAGTCCCTCTGGTGATCCGTGCCTCATGCGGTGGTGGTTATGGTGATGGCGGACAACATGAGCAAACCCTTTGGGGCTGGCTCGCCCACATCCCCGGACTAACGGTTGTCGTTCCCTCTGACCCGGCAGATGCCGGAGGATTAATGTTGGCAGCTATTCAGCATGATGGACCTGTTGTTTTTCTTGAACATAAATTACTTGCAGATTATTGGCGCGATTATTTAGGAAGTGGCGGAAGAGATCTCGATTATGATGTACCAAAGAACGGACAGAAGGGAGAGGTACCTGACAAATGGTCCCCGGTTCCATTCGGAAAAGCGTCGGTCAAAAGGTCCGGTACCGACATAACTATTGTCAGCCTTGGCATTGGTGTCCATCGCGCAATAGAAGCAGCAGGATTACTTAAAAACCAGGGTGTGTCGGCAGAAGTTCTAGACCTGAGAACTGTATCCCCGCTTGACAGTTCTGCGATTTTAAGTTCAGTTTCGAAGACTGGCCGCCTGCTTGTTATCGATGAAGATTACAAACAATTTGGCCTTTCCGGTGAAATCGCAGCTCTGGTCCTTGAAAATTCGATCCAGGTTAAGTTCGGCCGGGTTTGTACTGAAAACATAATTCCTTATTCACACTCTCTTGAAAAGCAGGTAATACCAGGCACAAAGCGAATTGTGGAAACTACCTTAAGATTGTTTGATAAGTGAAAGCTGGCTATACCTGCACAACAATCCAGCCTGCTTTGACTATTGTTTCGGCAAAGTAACCAGGGCTGTGTCATTATCTGCCGGAATCCTGCGACCGGATTTTGAGCAGCCGGAACAGCTTGTCAAAAGACTAACGATCAAAAGGAATATTATCAGTAATAATGGAGTGGCCCTATTTTTCTGATCTCCTGACATCATTTAGAGACTTTAGGAATTATCTGGATTGAAAATCGCTTGTTATTCTCTTCTATCGGATCACGGCATAAACCGTTTAATCCGCTGCCGCAAATCATTACTTCAACATTGTGCTGCCTGAAGTTAATCCCATTTCTCAGCCATATGTTATAAACTGCCAGAGCCCTTTCATAACTTTTTAAATAGAAATCCGGTCTGTCAACTGATTTTCGCTTTTTGAAATCATTTGCCATATTCCCTTCAATAACCAGCAGATATGAAAATCCCTTATTCTGTTCGCTTAATTCCCTTAAAAATGAATCAATCTTTCTCCCTGCAATGATTGTCCGTTGAACATACTCCTTTTTAATAACCACCTTGTCGGGGCTAAAGATTTCTATTCCCGTTAAATCTTTAACAATAAACTTTTTGCAGTCAGGGAGATAATAAAAACTGTTATCTCCAATAAGAGGTTTAAATTGTTCTTCAAGATTTAAAAGCTTTTCAAGTCTCTCTTTTTCATTTATCAATCCTTGGGTGCTTTCCTCAAGTTCTGCAATTAGTCCCTCATTATCTCTTATTTTTACCTGCAGGTATCCGATAGCCATAACAAACAATACAAGCATAATAAAGAACATGCTTGTCATCAGATCAGAGTAGCCAATCCAGAAAAAATTGCTTTTCTTCATTATCATTCAGTTTTTCTTTTTCTTCTGAAGAACAAAGCCGGATTCCTCAGTTTTCTGAAAAAGTCTGATTGAGATGTTTTTAGTCTGGTCCGTGATTTTTTTGTTATCAAAGAAGCATTCAATTGATTTATTGCTTCAACAAGTTTAGTGTTATTCTGTAATTGAGAAATACCATCAGACAGCTGTTCCTGAATTTTTGGGAGTATCTGTAAATTGTTCAGCTGATCGAACCGGGGAACTGCATTTGAATAAGCCGCTTGAAGCTGGCTAATGTGTTCCGAAGTAGCCGATGCCATTTTAACACCTATCTCGTCATAGATCTCGGCTAATTTCGACTCACTGGCAGAAGCATCCTGATTCAAACGTGATATGCGGCTGTCAATTTCCTCCTTAAGCTTTTCTATTGCTCCCGAGAAATGTGAAGCCGATTCATTTACGGCCCTGAAAGCCTGGTCCAGACAATTGTCAGTTTCAACTTTCAGCTTTTCAATTGCTTCCCTGAAATGTGCATCCGAGAGATCAACAGCTTTTAAGGCAGCAAAACCTGATGTTTCAATTTTTTCAAAATGCGATGTCAGAAAACGGGATAAACGATCGTTCTCCTGAAGGGTCAGATCAATCTGATTAATAACATTGTCAATGTTTCTTGTACGGGATGCAAAATCCTTGAGATTATCTGAGATCTGACTCATTAATGATACATATTCAGAAAATTTATTGAACGCACTCATGTTGCTCTCCAAACGATTGAACAGTTCCAGGTTTGTTTCCGATATTTTCAGAACATCCAGATTCGATACTTTATCTATAACCTCCTGCTGTAAAAGGATATTCTCATATGATTTATTTACAGCAACAAGAACGTTATCCGAAATGTCAGTTGCCACCCGTGCAAACCTGTCAAGGCTCGCTTTTAGGCCTGAAACACCCGTATCTTCCGACTTAATGAGTTCCGGAAGTAAGGTAGCCTGCAGATATGAGATTTGTTCGTTTTTTTCTCTTGAAATTTGCCTTTTAGCGTTTTTATAGATAAATGATGACAAAATTGTTGTACATGCAAGACCTGAGAGGCTTCCCAGCATTGCAAGCTTCACTCCGTTGACGAGGGCATCGATACCTTCTGCAAAATGCTGGCCATTTGATTCGGGCATCGCAAACAGTCCGAATATTATACCGATCATTGTTGCCGCCAACCCCAGATACAAAGGCGTAGGCAGGGAATTTGATATTTCCTCATCCTTTACATCAACTTCACGGTCAATAATATCTTTAATGATACTGAAGTTTACAGCAGCTCCGTAATTATTCAGAAGGTAAAGATTTATGTACTCTTTGATCGTTTGAATAATACCTGTTCCGGAAGTATCAGTTATTGAGATCCTGACCATTTTCCTGTCAGGTCGCTTATCATCATAAGATGTATCTTTTCCCGGATCCGTAAATACAATGTCCTTAATTGGAGTTTCATTTTTATTCAGGTTTGATCTTTCAATATACCCGCTAATGACGCTTAAGCGATTCCTGAAGATCTCTTTTAATTGACTTATATTTTTATAAATCCTGCCTGAAATATAGAACTGGTAAATAATTACCCCGATTATGAGCACTATTTCAATTGTAAACCATACACCATACCCCTGTCCACCCGGTTGCACAACATTAAGGGAATCTATTCCTTCCTGAAGAGGGATCATATTAAACTAGTTTGATTTTTACTTTGCTGTTCTCTTCTATTATCCAGATATCGCCCTGCCTGACAACAGAGCCCGGATCAGTCATTGAAATTTTCCGGGCGTAGGTCCTGTCAGAAATGTTCTGAATTTCGCAGACAGGATTTAAGTAATAATCAATATTGTCCAAAGCTCTTAAATCATAATCGCCCGAGATAAAATAGAGCTTCCCCTTTTGTCCGCTTTTGTCCGGCACAATTTTATAAAAACAGTCAATGTCCTGCCCATTCCTGGCATTTAATGTTTTGAAACTTCCGTCAACTTCAGGGATGGTAAAATAGATTTCCGTTTTATTGTTCCTGAATGATCTGCCCGGTTCTCTGTCAAAACTATCCCTGGCTGATGCCTGTTCTTCTGCAGTAATTTTCATTTCAGTAACAATTTCCTCCATTCGTTCATTTTCCTTCGTTAACTTCTCATTTAGCCTTTTTAAGTAACCTGTTTCCCTGTTGTTGTTCTCAATTATATCCTTCTTTTGATCTTTGCTTTTCTTTAGTTTTGCTACAACTCCGATATACTTAAAGTACTTTCTCACAAGCAGATGCTGCCCGGTGTCATTTTTCAGATCATTAAGATATTTATACTTTTCAGCTGCCAGAATTGAATAGATCCTTGATCTGGAATAGAGATAGATTAAAATACCGCCTGCAATTACTCCCGGCAAAAATCCAATTACAATCCACATCCAATCTTTCATCGATTATCAGTATTTGCCAGTTCAAAAGCAAGCTTGTTGAGAATACCTATCAACGGGTAAAAGAATAATGTCTCTTCGATATGCTTTTCAGATGATTTATAAAATGCTTTAAGTCCCTGTTCCAGGAAATCCCTGATGTTCAGGGAACGCATCTGCTTAAATTTCAGATAAGCTGAATTATCTATTCCGAAATCCCCTTCAAGATTAACACTCCTGAAATAACCATCCAATAGCGCAAAGAATTGATTAACAGAATTTTCAATAAGTGCCTTATTGTTTCCGGCTTCGAGGTCGCGATAATAAGGTGTATCCGGGATGTCTGTACTTTTATTCAAGGCTTTGCTCCAGATGGAATTATCATTTCCGCCAATCCAGAATACAACAGGACAGTTAGTTATGTCTTCATCTATATCAGCTCTGAGCACCCCCTTGCACGTTATTTCTTTGGGATTATCCGACAATGCAATATTGAGCTGTTCACTATCAATGCCCATAACCTCCTTAAAGAAATACTTGAAAAGATTTGAAATGTTTGGATTTCCGGCCTGTGTATCGATAATTTTGATCGTTTTGGAGGCGGTTCCGCTGAACAGAATATTTTTTGGAATTTCAGTGGTCCCCAGCTTCTTTAAAAGATTGGCAGAATAATAAATGATAGCACCATAAAAAATCAGTATCGGCAATTTCAGTTTTCTGTTCTGCTTCAAAAAATCGGTGTATTTGAATTCTATATCTTCCTCATTTTCCAGCGAAAACAAAAAACTGCTGAAATCAGCAGAATCTTTTCTGCTTTCAAGAATATCCAGTAGGATCTGTTCCCTTTGAGAACCTTTTTGTATTGTACTTTCAATGTTTTTTCTGTATGCTTTTACAAATCCGTTGTTGTCGGAAGAATTTGCAAATGCCCCATAAGGGAATCCGTCACCAAAAATAGCGTTGCCTGCAAACTTTATCGAAGAAATAAATTCCGGCGAATTGCTGGCATTTTTGAAAACGGCAATATCGGATGATCCTCCTCCAATATCAATTGAAAGACTCAATCCCGGGTAAGCCGTCCGGTAATGGAGATAAGGAGCAGTACTTTCAGGGACTGAATGGATATTTTCTATGTTATCTGACTTGAATATTTTTTTATAGGCTTTTTGCCAGACGTCAAAGAATATACCCTTTTCAAATGAGTCCATGCTTACCGGATAGAACCAGGTTATCTTCGTTTTCTGTGGATCCCCGTTAAGCAGGAGAGTCTTATATAGAACAATATACATAAGGCACTCAATGTAACTCTCCACCAGTATTTTGTCCTCACGTTTTGAATAATTGCTCCATTTTAATTTCGTCTGCAGTTGAAGATAAGTTGGATAGAATAATTTCTCAAAAAGGAAGAAGTCGTTTGTGTGGGTGAATACATCAATAGGTTCGTTGAAGCTTATGTTCTGGTTATACGTTAAGGCAGTCCTGAACGGGAATCTGTAATTTGCGCCGGGATTAAACTGATATGGGAAAATCTCACGCTCAAAGTTGTTGTCATCAACAATTTCCTTTGTTTCCCCCTTTGTCCTGTCAATCAACGATTGCCACATCGGAAGATCGGAAGTGACATCGATGGCTTTTTCGGCATTCACACCATGTTTGTATTCAATATGTGTATTCGTTGTTCCAAAATCAATTGCAAAAGAAACCTGCTGATTCCCCTTGCACTCCTGCATTACAGGCACGATGAATCCTGAAAGGGAATTACTTCCGGTTCTGACGGCATCAAATGATTTTGATTTGTAGTATGTGCTTTTGATTGTGTTGCCTTCGCCCTGTTTCCTTACGACGGGGGTGGTGATATTGATTTTATTCCCTTTTTCAAAACACTCGATAACAAGTTCCTGATGTCTGTCAAATCTTTTGTCCTGCAATCCTAAAGTATAATCCAGATCCATGTCCGGAGCATGCAAAAAAGGCAAAATGGCAACATGCATTTCCATTTGTGCAATATCCTCTTTGTGATAGGTTTTCTTAAGGGCAACGGTTCCTCCGGTAACGGGGATATTAAGTTTTGCTTCGATCCCTCCTCCGGCTAGTTCTGTCAGTCTGAGATACTTCGATACGTTCTCTGCCCTGAAGTATTTGAAGAAAACAGGTGTCAGTGGCAATAAATGTTTATTTGCTCCGCATGTGTCGAATTTGCTGCTGTCGATAGTATATGGCATTTCAAGAATTTTATCTTCGAGAAAATTGCCCGCAGTCAGCCAGGGATAATGGTCACCCTGAACCGGTAGTTTTGAGCCGGATGTCACATTATCATTTTTATAAGGAACAACATTGTTTGGATCCCATATGACATTCTTTGTTGTATATGCCCATTGATTTGCGAATCTGTCATACGGCAGGACCAATGGTTTTAAACCTGTAACCGGCAGATCGGCTTGGATAACAAACCCGCTTTCTCTTTCAATGTCATAAGGGTCACCCATTTTTATACCTAAAGGGATGCCCAGTAACTCACATCCATTCATTTCATTATCCAGAACAGGACATGGCGGGTAGTCTGAAACATTCATAGCAGACAGACCAGCTATCCTGGTTTTTAGTTCAGGATCCAGATTTTTATAGACTTCAGTCAGATATGAATAAACTTCAGGAAAGAGAATGGCAAAATCGGGCTGTTTTGAAAGTATATAAATATATTCGATAAAAGTTTTATCATCCCTTCCTGATAAAGGGGTAAATTCATTATCGAATAGAATGTCGTGACCGCAGGCAATATTGAGACCTGAGACTGCTGTTCTTACATCGGGGGCCGCAAAAAACATTGTGGCAGGTGAAGTTCCCCCTATAACCTGGTTTGCGTTATTAAGCAGAAAATAGAGCCTTTTTACTTTGCTGAAATTATAAACATTGCTGTCCTGATCCCAGTACACACCCAACGTTTCAGCAAACGTGGAGTGTTTTGAATTGCTGTCACTCGCAAGATGTTCAAAACGATCGGCAGGACTCCAGGAAACAATTTTAATCTTGTCTTTATGCTTGGGATAAATGAAAAACAACTCGGCTACATCGAGCGCATCTGAAACCAGTTTATGCTGGGCCGAAGTGCCATTTATTCCATTATCCGTCACCCAACGGAAAGCGGATTTAACCAGGTCAATTCTGGCGAACGGACTTGGTATTGATGTTGCAACATCCTTGCCTTCTGTCTTTATGGTCTCAAGCTGGTTTTTTGATATCGGACTGCTGATGAACCAGCCTGTTCCATCCTGTCCCTGGTGTAGCCTGTATACTTTTGACATGATTTACCGGATTAATAAGTTTCTTTTTGATAAGACTTTATCGGTCGATCTGCCGAAAATCTTGATAAGCATTGTGTGCTTTTTCTCCTTGTTCCTGATCGAAATATTGTCTGTCAGCAGACAGTTCTGAATATCGACCGCCTTAAAGCTCCTGTTTCCTTTTGGAGTCTGGCCTTTTACGATTTCAAGTGCATTATCAGCACTTATCTCTTCGAACGGGCTGAAAGCTGGCCTGTTGTCCTTCATTTCTTTTATCCACTCATCAAAATAGCTGTTAAAAGAGCGGATCTGAGTTTTGTATTCAGCACTGTTGAAGTAATTTTTATCCAGAAGCGACTGCTTGTTGCCGGGTGTCAGCTTTATGTTGCTTTTTGTCCAGCGCGAAGTGTTTAAAGATCTTGACAATCCTTTATCAAGGTATTCAGTATACAGTTTGAACTTTGTGAGAGGCGGGGAAAGCTGTTTGGCATTCTCGATGTTCAGGTCTGCAAATGTAAGACTCTGGGCATCGTGCTCAATGCCAAATTCCTTGATCTGGGTTGTCCGTGTTATTGAATTTATATTTTTACAGAAATCCAGAACTGCCAGTGCTCCTGCCAGTTCAAGGAAATGAGCTTTATTTTTCTGTTCCTGCCCTCCTACTGCATATTCCTCCTGGTTCGTATTTCCCCTGTTCCCGATAAAATAGAGAGTATTGATCTGATTCAGTGAAATTATGGTCCGGTTATAATAATCAATTGCAATCTTTGCCTTCTCTTCGAACGATTCTGCATTGATCTCATCATTTTTCGACAATGAGAAATATGGCAGGTATGTAATCCCGCCGATCGGTGCCTCCTTTATCTTGGCATGCCTGGGAATATTCTTATTGCCTCTGAAGTTTTTTAGAAGAAGTGGAAATCCTGCGGCCCCTGTGCCGCCAAAGATTGAATTGACAATGAAAATTGCATCATCGTCATCAAATGTCTGGCCAAATCTTTTAAAATCCTCTGAATTTGTAAACTGGTTCAGAATGATCGATCCCATATTCGGATTGCCTTTGAATCCCACATCTAAATTTGACCGGAGATTCTGTGCTGAATACAATAACCTGACAAAGTTCTTATCATCCTTTTCGGCAATTTCCTCGCTTAAGCTGTCAAAT
Organism: uncultured Bacteroidales bacterium; assembly: GCA_963701745.1. Taxonomy (GTDB): domain Bacteria; phylum Bacteroidota; class Bacteroidia; order Bacteroidales; family VadinHA17; genus LD21. Next base: position 170,976 of record CAVPBE010000004.1, read on the forward strand.
CCGATATATTGATTAAAAGTATTTGTATCGGTGTCTTTCAGCTTGAACTGGAAGTAATCGGGATTCACAACCGGAGAATTGACAGTTATTTCATTTATTGTTTTGATCTCCTGTGCATAAAAATCATCAGGCTGATCAACCTGGTTTCTTATTTCCTGGTACAGACGAAGGATATCCTTGGTGCGGTTCAGGTCTCCGTTACTGGTATCAGGATCAATAATGATCGGGATCACAGTTTCAAAATTGTTCCCGATCTTCACTCCTGATGCAAAGAGCATTGTCAATGCTTTCAGGACTCTTGAACCTGTTCCTCCGATAGCGAAAATATATAGTTTCCTTGACATGATTTCCCTGAATTTAAAATGGTAAGTGAAGTTGTATTTTACTGAACTGTTTCATGATCACGCTGTAAATAAAGCCGATTATCAGCGCGAGCAGGCTGTTAGCCAGGGCATATTTCAAAGGCAGGGTATCGGCATAGTCGCCGTAGCCTGTGCTTGCATCTGCAATTGCTTCATTCAATGCCTGGTTGTCAGAACCCAGTATCTCAGTATTGGCGATGCCGTAGGTAGCGCCGAATACTATAAGCACTGTAACAGCTATCCAGACCAGCCAGTGCCATAATTTTCCGTAAGGGTACTTCCAGAGATAATAAAACAGTAGCCAGCAAACCAGAGGGATCAGGATAAATGAGAGTCCAAGCTTAACATAACCGCCGTTTTCATACAGATGCTGGAAGATCAGGAAGTATAGATTATCGAATATTCCAAATACAGTGTCGTAGATGGTTCCAAAGAATTCATTCATAGTTGCACTATTTTGAGATTAATATCTTAAAAGTTGCAGGATTCCTGCCATTATTTTTATACTCATAAGCCTCGCTTATGGCATCTGTCAGGAACTTAAAGCCGAAAGTATGGGTACGGTCAATAAGATCCTCATTATCAGCATCGGTTTCCATAACCCAGCCGGGAGCTACATTTTTTAGCACAATTCCCAGGTCTCCTACAGGGTTTTTGCCCGTAAAAACTGTTATCAGATGTGTGCCTTCAACCCCGGGGATCCTTTTTGAGATTTTTACGACTTTAACAACCTTGAAGTTTGAATAAGGGCAATCATAATTATCTGTTGATGTCAGATAGCTGTCAGAAAAAGATAACGAGCTGAAGTCAGCGGCAATGGCAAACTGAAACTCACCTTTAAGCGGTTTTGCATTTATCAGTTTGAATTTGTCTTTAAAATCCTGTTTAAACTCACCTTTGATATCGATCGAAGGGACAATCTGATAAGGAATACTCTTCTCATCATTTATAAAAAAGCGGGCTGTTTCGAACTGGCCTTCAATCTTGTTCCCGATGCTTTGTTCAGAAAGTGATTTATTCAGCAATTCAGTTTTTCCAAAAAAAATGATATAAAAAGGCCTCTCATCATTGGTTATCTGTTTTGAACCTTTTTTCGAGGCATAATAATATAGTCCGTTAAATCTTGAACCTGCTTTTATTATCAGAGTCTGAATGTTTTCCTTTTCAAGCCTTTTCCGGAAAGCCTGCTGGGTTTTATTAATTTCTATTCTTAATGCGGTCAATGGATCGGATTCCTCTCCGACATCATATACACAATCTGAAACAAGAACAGAGATCTGGTTGCCCTTTGCTGAGTCAAGAGCTATTTCAAACATTTTGTTCAGGTCGCTGAATCTGACATCTCCGATGTTGAATGATTTCTGGTTAAGCCGGTTCTTAAAAACTTCAGGATCATTACCTACATAATTGATCTGAATACCTGAATTCCTTAATGGATTAGATGTCCCGTTAATAAAGTAAAAGCTTTTTAAAGCTTTGTCAAATTCAGGCAGGTAGGCAAGGCTAACGAGTGAATTCTTAAACTCGTTTGCCTGATTTACATATCCAAACATGCTTCCTGAGTTTTCAATAAAAAATGTCACTTTTCCTATTTCTGACACTGCAGTTTTTTCTTTTATTACAGGTATTGTATCATTCTTTTCAGTCTTTAGCTTTCCTGGACTTTCATACCGGGTCTTTCGGCTGTTGCACCCCGAAATAATCAGGGATATCAGTACAATGACGGCAAAGAATCCTATAATGTTACGTTTGGTCATGGTTTATTTGTTTAAAATAAATAGTTATTAAAATTACATGTTTAATTCAAGAATTGAAAGATAGCATGAATTTGGCTTGCTTAGCCATTAAAAGCTTATTGTCGTTTTGCAATTTTTGTGGCGTTTTGGCACACCCTTTGCTTTGATATCTCTGAAGAGTCAGATCTTCTTAAAAACAAAAGAGATGAAAAAGCTTATTATCACATCGATCCTCGTACTCCTGATAGCCTCAGCGACTACAGTCAGGACACAGGACTATCCGAGGGAATACCTGGGTCTCCCGGGTGATAACTTCAACCTCTATGCGGTCATGGATCTGTTCCGGAATTCCGAAACTCTTGAAGACTTCGAGAGAAGTCTTAACGACCCTGATTCAAGGATTAATAACCTCGACCTTAACGGTGATAATTTGGTTGATTATATAACTGTCTCGGATTATGTCAACAAAAAGGTCCATACGATAGTTTTACGCGCCCTTCTGGGACGGAACGAGTACCAGGATATAGCAGTCTTCACTGTGCAGAAGCTGCGCAGGAAAAGGGTGATGATACAGCTCATAGGTGATGTGGCTCTTTACGGAAGGAATTATGTAATCGAACCTGTAATAACGAAAAAACGTGGCCAGAGACTTTACACAGATCCCGTTTATGCCGAAAATGCAACTTTTATCAACAATTACTATTGGGACATCTACGACTGGCCCATAGCAGTCTATATTTGCCACCAGCATTACAAAGGATGGCATTCATCATGGTACTGGGGTTATTATCCCGGTTACTGGGACCCCTGGAGACCCTACTACTGGGACTACTATTACGGATACCACTCAGGATGGAACAATTATTACTACTCTTATTACAATCACTGTGATCGCCCGAGGTACCACCACTATAACGACTTCTATTTTAACGGTATCCGCCAGCAATCGTCACAGGTGAATCACAGGATCTCGGAGGGCAGCTACAGGGAAACCTACTCACGGCCTGATCAGAGGGTTGAAGGTGCGGAACTCTTCAACAGGACCCGGACCTCTACGGTCAATGAAAGCAGAAGACCTTCGGGCACGACTGTTACCAGCAGAGAAACTACACCTTCGTCTGTCTCAAACAGGAGGACTGCTACCGAAAGCAGGACTGAAGAGCAAAGGAGAGCAGTGAGTCCAGATGCCGGAAGAAGAACCGTAGAGACCAGAAGCGCAGAATCAAGGGCTAACGAGGCAAGGGAATCTGAGAGAAGAGCATCTGAATCAAGGGCAGCTGAATCGAGGGCTAATGAGGCAAGGGAATCTGAGAGAAGAGCTGCTGAATCGAGGGCTAATGAGGCAAGGGAATCTGAGAGAAGAGCTGCTGAATCGAGGGCTAACGAGGTAAGGGAATCTGAGAGAAGAGCTGCCGAATCAAGAGCTGATGAATCAAGGGAATCTGAAAGAAGAGCTGCTGAGTCAAGAGCTAATGAGGCAAGGGAATCTGAGAGAAGAGCAGCTGAAGCCAGGGCTAATGAGGCAAGGGAATCTGAAAGAAGGGCTGCTGAATCAAGGGCTAATGAGGCAAGGGAATCTGAGAGAAGAGCAGCTGAAGCCAGGGCTAATGAGGCAAGGGAATCTGAGAGAAGAGCTGCTGAATCAAGGGCTAATGAGGCAAGGGAATCTGAGAGAAGAGCAGCTGAAGCCAGGGCTAATGAGGCAAGGGAATCTGAGAGAAGAGCTGCTGAATCAAGGGCTAATGAGGCAAGGGAATCTGAGAGAAGAGCTGCTGAATCAAGGGCTGTCGAGACCAGGAGAAGTGAGTCGAATACAACATCAGGATCCAGGATTGACAAACCTGATCGCAGGCAATAACCAAAAAAAAAATACTAAATCCCGCAGTTATCCGACTGCGGGATTTTTAATTCTCCAAAAATGGTATTTTTACTGAATAATTGCACCTGCAAAAAAGAGACGATTGCGTACAGAATGGATAAGACCAGATGGATCATATTTATTTTATAATTCAGATCTATGATAGAGAAGAACCGTTTTGAAGATGTAAAACCTGAATGGATGAGGATCATTCTGAAATACAGGGAACCTGATCCGGTAAAAAGCTGGTGGCAGGTAATCAACTCGGTAGGGTCATATATCTTACTGTGGGTTCTGATGGTCCTTTCACTGAAGATTTCTTACTGGCTTACCCTTGCTCTGTCGGTTTTCGGAGGAGGATTCCTGGTAAGGATATTCATAATATTCCACGACTGCGGACATGGTTCATTTTTTAAGTCGGACCGGTTAAATAAAATCGTCGGCATTATTACTGGATTGATAGTATTTACCCCGTTTCATAAATGGCATCTTGAACATAAGATACATCACCAGACTATAGGTAACCTCGATAAGCGGGGCAGAGGTGACGTTAAAACCTTAACAGTTGACGAATATAATAAACTGACAAAGCCGCAGCGTTTTTCATACCGGTTTTACCGGAGTCCCTTTTTTCTTTTTGGACTTGCACCATTGCTGCTCTTCGTTATTTCGAACCGGCTAACAAAAAATTATATGTCGGGGAAGGAAAAACTGTATGTCCACCTTACAAACCTTGCACTTTTTGCATTGATATTCCTGCTGATCCTGGCCATTGGCTGGAAAGCATTTCTGCTCATCCAGCTTCCCGTTCTGTATATCGCATCCGCGCATGGTGTCTGGCTCTTTTATGTCCAGCATCAGTTCAGGCATGTTAAATGGGTAACCACAGAGAACTGGGATTATAAAACCTCAGCCCTTAAAGGGAGCTCTCTGTTCAAATTGCCGGCATTTCTCAACTGGTTTACAGGAAATATCGGCTATCATCATATTCACCACCTGAGTCCACAAATTCCTAACTATAACCTGAAAAAATGCCACAATGAGAATCCACTTTTTCAGGATATAAAGACGATCACATTCTTTACTGCATTTGAATCCCTTAATCTGAGGCTCTGGGATGAAAAGAGGCAAATGCTCATTAGATTTAATGAAATCTGATCCCATAACCGCCTTTAATCCTTTACACCGTTAAGCCTTATACCTAGATATTGCCTCAAGCCAGTTGCCTGCAGCCTGTTGGTTATTATACATATTACATTATTATTTCTACCTTTAGTATAAATTTTGTAGTCCGGGTAAATTTTACATAAAGGATGAGTAATAGACCTGTCAGTAAATGTCCTAAAGAATCCTGCAGTGACTGCAAAATTAAGCCGAAGCTGGCATGTCATTTTGATCCGGTTCAACTTCTCCTTTTCTACATAATTACAATACCATCTTTTGTAATCGGGGGATTTGCCTTATATTATTTCAGCATCACAAGTTTTGTTGCCTGGTTTGTAATATTCGGATCATACTTTTTACTTATCGGGATTAGGGTCCAATGTTCACATTGTCCGCATTATAATGACTCATCATATTTTTTGAAATGCCGGGGAAATTTCGGGGTGCCCAAATTGTGGAAATATCGTCCCGGACCAATGAACGGTATGGAAAGAGGAATAATGATTTCAGGATTCATTGTAATCTGGAGTTATCCCGCTATTTTCATATCGCTGATGGGAAAGTGGATTTTACTGGTCATATACATAATGTCTGTTATACTTTTTTTCTTCCTGCTAAGAATATTGCACTGTAAAAGCTGCATCAATTTTACATGTCCGCTGAATGCTGTGGATTTTAAGACCAGGGAAGAATTTCTGAACAACAATCACTAACCAGAGCTGCCAGGCTCAATAGCACTGGCAAGGGAGGGTACGAGAATACAGCCGAATAACTTTAAAATCAGGTACGATTTTTGCTGAGAGATTTATTCTGAAGGCTCTGAATATGAGAAAACTGGTGATTATAACAATTTTGATCGTTTTAGCAGTTTCAGCTTGTGAAAAGCAGGAAGTGTATAATGATCTTCAGGGACGCTGGAAAATAACAGGAATATCCGGAACTATAGCAGGTTCGCAGCAGATCAGGAATTTCGATATATTATACTTTAAGCAATCAGGTTTCTACACTGTTTTCTGTGATGGTTCTGCAATCCAGGGAGGATCTTACACCCTGGAAAAGAAAAAGTCAGGAAATCCCGAAGATAATACATATGAATTCCGTCTAAGATTTGATGAATCATACAATAAAGACCCGTATTCCAACTTTTATACCGAATTTCCAATGATTATTACGTTCGACGGGAATAAATCACTTACATTATCACAGGCTGATATATCAGATGGTTTCAATTATCATTTCACAAGGGAATGATTTTGATAAATACACAACTCTGTTTCGAAAACTCAGGGTGGTTGCTCAGCTAAATTCATAGTCTTCGCTTCTCTCTTCAATCTGCATAACATGTTCTTCCCCATACCTAGGAACCCTTACCCTGTTTATTGTCAAAAAAAATATTGACTTTCTTCTAAAACAGGTATAAATTTGATAACGAAAGCCGCAGCTCAGTAGAAAAGAATCTGACAGGCGGTCAGAGAAATAAGATCTTATCTTTTCGTCGTAGATTACCTCAAAGGCCAAAAGTAGAATGATCAACTCATTAATGATGAAATTCAAGATCAATAATGTTGATCAATATGGGTTCCTGAGAACTCACCCTGAATCAACTAAACAAATTAAAATAACCTTTTTCTTTGTTTTAAATCATGATTTTCAGATAAACTGCCACATACAGAATTATCTGAAAAATTGTCCTTCTAAAAAGCAACAATTACCTAAATGCTTATAAAAATGAGGGTTATAACTTTAATTTCAGTTTTGGCTTCAATTCAACGCGACCCCAAAGTATATGGTTTGGGTTTAAGCCTTAAGCCCGGACAGCTTCTTCTCCGGTCTGTGTCTGCTTTACTTCTGCTTTGGGTGTTTTCAATCTTCAATACTTTTGCACAGCCAGACAAGCCATGCTCCAAACCTAAGCTTTATGTAAGGGTCGCTTATGTTGAAGGTATTGAAAGACAGCTTTATGATGATTACAGAGACTATAAAAATCTTGAAACGAGCTTCCTGGATGAAATTTCATCTTATGTAATACGGGAAATCCGGGCACGTGCAGGCGATGTTGAGATAATACCCATTGAGAAAAGGATATTCATTGACGATAAACCGGAAACCCCTGAAGTGGAAAACGATATTTAATGAACATCCGGCTGGTGAATATCATCTTGACTTTAATCTTGGGCTTATAACAACCCGTAATAAAGAAACAGGTATCAGCGGATGAATCATTGCATCCCTCATATTGGTCCCTGGCATGGATAGGGGATGCAGATATTGGTGGCCATATAGTTGCTCTCAGAATTTATGAATATCCCGATCTGTATGCTTCAATAAATCATGTTATCAGAGCCCTCTGTTCCGTGAACCTGAGAAGGTTATTGACCATTACGAATTAACCCATTTCAATGCCCTCAGGGACGCCAGAATGGAATTAGAAGTTCTTTCGCCTGGGTTTTGTTTCTCCCGAACCCGATGAACAAAAGGTCAGGATAAGGGTAAAAACTAGTGGATTGCAGGGACAAGTTTGGAGAGGGAACGAACCTCTGGTTCCCTGATAAAACAGATAAGGAATCCATAATACCAATTGTAAATATGATGAAGAGGCGAATCACCCTGGGAAGACCTGGTGGGTGAAAACAATGAAAAACGGAGAGGTTGAAATTGAATACCAGCTTAAAAGAGGTGATGTGGCATCCAGGGAATCGATAAATGTGGAAGTCTTCGGCAGGGAACAAAAACGTATCAGGAAGGTTGAATTCTTCACCGCTAAAACCCTGCGTATAGATGTTAATCCTGAAAAGAGCCGTGTTGCCCCCGGCGAAGAGACAAATATTAATGTCCGGCTTGTTAAAGTAGATGACAAGGGAGTGGAGGAGCCTGTAAAAGGAAGAACCCTGAACCTTAAAGTTACAGGCATGGAAGACGGTAAGATTAATCCTCAGAATCAGGTCACGACCGATGCAAACGGAGTTGGTAAGCTGATATACACTGCCGGTGAGAACGATAAATCGGTACATATTGAGGCTTCATACAAGCCAGAAGGTTATGAGACCACTTTCCATGGCTCAGCCGATCTGAATGCAGGTGCTTACACTGCAACCATTGACCTTGATCTTTCTTCTCCTTATATCCCTGATGGCAGAATGTCCATTGCAAAACTGCAGATGCACGTTGATTTCGATGAGATATTCATTGAATCAGGATCTAAAAATCCCATACCGTATGTTTCTGGAGATATTGATGCAAGTGAAGGCAGAGGAACATTTACAAAATTTGAACTGAACGATGTCTGGACACATGGCGATGCTTTAACCGATCGCGAACACCCTAAATGGATTAAAAAACCACCCGAATCGTTTGGAGCCATGCTCACAATGGCAACAGATGTTGAATTTCTTCGGCAAATAGCCCAGTTCGGAAAGACTAAACAAAAAGTGTCTCCACCAGCAAAAGCCAGACTGGTATTTTTTACTCAGATGGGCATGATGCCAATCACATGGGGCGCCTCGGAAGGTTCAAGTGGCCTTGAGGATTTCAGACTTGAATTTGATGTTCCATGGCAGGACCTGCTGGATGGTAAACCAGTTACTATTAAACTGCCTTACGAAGAGGAAGACCCCGATGTGAAAGGAACCTGGACAATCTCCTTTATACCAGGATCGAAATAAAATTATGCTTAAGAAACCAGTTGTGTCATTATTATAATATTATTCTCATTGCTTTAAGTAGCCTGATTTTATTGTATTCAAAGCTTTTTAGCCCACACAGTTTTTATATTTACAAATTCCCTTATTCCATGGATAGCCAGTTCCCTTCCAAAACCCGAACGTCTGGTTCCTCCAAAGGGTAATCGCGGATCGGATTTGACCATACCATTTATGAATACCGCACCATCGTGAAATTCATGGGCAAGATCATAAGCTTTGTCGAGGTTATCTGTAAAAAGAGAGACGCCGAGACCAAAATCTGTCTTATTGGCGATCGTTATCGCTTCCGCTGTATTTTCACAGATTGACACAGGTGCTACCGGTCCGAAAACTTCTTCATCGAACAGAGGCATGCCGGGCGTCACATCAACGACAACTGTTGGCTGGTAAAATGCTTTGTCACGTATACCTCCTTCGATTACTCTTGCTCCCATTGCAACTGAACTGACGACCTGTTCCTCAACTCTTTCTGCCTGTCCGATACTGGCAAGAGGTCCGATATCCGTATCCTCTTCCATCGGATCGCCTCTTTTCAATTTTCTGATCCCTTCAAGGAACCGATCCAGAAATTCATCGCTTATTCTTCTGTCGAGGATGAACCGTTTTGCGGCAATACAACTTTGCCCCGCATTCTGAAAACGTGCCTTAATACCTATCTCAGCAGCCTTCAGGATATTCGCATCTTCAAGAACGATAAATGCATTGCTTCCCCCAAGTTCAAGAAGACATTTCTTCAGCACACTGCCTGCAGCTTCGGCTACTTTTTGTCCGGCCGATTCACTTCCGGTAAGGGAAACAGCTTTTATACAATCATGTTTAATTATTTCATCCATCCTTCCCGATCCTATTACAAGATTCCGGAATACTGAGGGGGGAAATCCCGCCATTGTAAAAAGGCTTTCAATATTCCGGGCGCTGATCTGAACATTTGAAGCATGTTTAAGCAGTACGGTATTCCCTGCCATAAGAGTAGGGACGGCAAAACGGAACACCTGCCAGAATGGAAAATTCCATGGCATGATTCCCAGGATGGTTCCCAGAGGTTCAAAAGTCACATAGCTGATGTCGGCGTCGGTTTCTGCAGGTTCAGGGCTGAGAAAACGTCCTGCATTTTTTGCATAATACTCGCATACCAGTGCACATTTTTCAACCTCGGCCCTCGACTCTTTAAGTGGTTTTCCCATTTCAAGGGTGATGGATCCGGCATACTCATTTATATTACTCCGGAGCAGTGCAGCAGCTTTTTCCATGAGAGATCCCCGGTACTCAATGCATGTTCCCTTCCACTTTTCAAAAGCTTCTCCGGATTCAGTCAGCATCTTTTCCGCCATCTCACCCGATATCTCTTCAAATTCTTCTATTACCTCGTTTGTAAAGGGATTAATGCTTTTCAGGATCATATGTGAATAATTAAATAGCTTCATATTTTCTTAGGGTAACCGGTAATATTTCTTATCTGATCGTACAAAGGATGAAGTCGCTTATACATTTTTGAATATACCTTTTCAAATATCTGGTTATACATATTCACATTTTTACTGTCCGGAAGATATTGTTCACCGGGATGTGTCATTGACTTAACAGCCTCATTATAATCCTGATAATATTTCATTCCTACGGCCGCATTTATGGCTGCTCCCAGGGAAGAAGTTTCATAAGTATGGGGTTTATATGCAGGCATATTAAAAACATCTGCGGTTATTTGCATTGCCTGTTTGCTTTGCGAACCCCCACCCGAAACAATGATCTTATTTACAGGGATTTTCGTTCTTTTTACTGTTCTGATCAGGCCCTCTTTAAGCGAAAATGCCAGTCCTTCAAGAATAGCCCTGTATATATGTGCCCGGGTATGTACATCCCCAAATCCAATTATTGCACCTTTAGCTTCAGTTCCCGGGATTTTCAAGCCGGGCGACCAGTAAGGCTGAAGTATAAGTCCCATTGAACCTGCAGGTATATTTATAATCATATCGTCAAAAAGCTCTTCAGGGGTTCTTCCGGTTTTTTCTGCAATCTGCATTTCCCTCAGACCAAACTCCTTTTTGAACCAGTTTATCATCCAGAAGCCTCTGAAAATCATAACTTCAGTGTTAAAATAATCAGGAATAGCACTGGGGTATGCCGGGAAAAACGGGATAACTTCAAAGTATTTCCTGTGTGTCGTTTGTACCGTAGATGTGGTTCCGTAACTAAGACAGGCAACATCTGGTAGTATCACTCCTGAGCCTAAAACTTCACATGCTTTATCCGCAGCAGCAGCAACAAGCGGTAATCCCTGTGGAATTCCGGACTTTTCTGAGGCTGATTTACTAATATATCCGAGTGTTCCTGAAGGTTTTACCAGCCCTGGCAGCTTTTCTCTTTCAACAGGAAACATTTTAAAGTTCATATGTCCTTCACCCGCCCACTCTTGTTTTTTGTAGTCAAAAGGTACATAACCTACCGTACATCCTACCGAATCGGTAAACTCACCTGTCAGTACAAAAGTCAGGTATCCGGAAAGGAATAAGAATTTGTCGGTTTTTCCCCAGATATCCGGGGTATTTTGCATAAGCCAGTTACATTCGCCGTTTTTAACTGAGTAGATAACAGCTTCCCGCATGCCTACAACCCTTAAAGCCAGCTGCATAAGTTTTCCCGGATATTTTCCCAGTATGTTCTGTCTCTGGTCCAGCCATGAAATAGCCGGGCGGAGTGAATTGCCGTTTTTGTCAAGATTAACCAGAGTCGATCTCTGCGTTGTAATGGTGACGGCTTTTATTCTCTCTTTCGCGAATTTTGTTTCATTAAAGAGTTTTTTCAATGTTTCAAACATCATATCCCGGAAGTATTCAGGGTATTGTTCAGCTAAACCCGGATTTACCGAGAAATAAGGTTCAATTACGGTTTTAGCGATCTGGAGAATATTTCCGGAAAGATCTATTAAAACAGCTCTGACAGACTGCGTCCCACAATCAATTGCCAATATAAGCTCATCTGATGTTTTCATATTTTTATTACAATCCAAGTGTACCGCCAGGATTCATAATATTGTTTGGATCAAAATGTTTCTTTACTGCACCAAGAACCGCCATCGATGGTCTTCCCAGATGTCCTTCAATCCAGGGAGCCAGAACTCTTCCTACACCATGATGATGAGAGAGAGAACCTCCGTTTTCCTGAATGGTATCAACCAGTCCTTTGTGAAAAGCTGCAAAGTCATTTTTCTCATTCCCTTTTTCCATCGGACTAAGAAATGTGAAATAAAGATTTGCCCCACTTTCATAAACATGCGAAATATGTATCATTAAAACAGTTTTCGGGCGTTGGTACACATAAATGCGCACAGCATGCCATACTTTCAGGAGGTTTTCCCAGGTTACCGCAGTCTCCAGAGTATCTGACATAATGCCCATATCCATCAGCGGGTCACGCATGTATGAACTGGAGTATCTCTGATCAAGCCATTTTATTACAGGACTTTTACCTATATACATTCCTTTCCCTTTTCTTGCAGTCCCCTTTATTTTGTTCAGAACGAATTTCGTAAAGTCCTTATCCCCATCAACAGCAACAAACATCAAAGATCTCTTGCCTGGTAAAAAGCCAAGTACTTTTAACAACTTGTCAGAGAAACTGTTGTCGAATCCTTTGGTTTTGAATGCAATATCCGTTTCATCGGGATCAGAAACCCTGAATAAATGAGGTCTGCCGTACTCGCTCTGAATAATTTTTTGCATTGCTGCAACAGCCTGTTCAAAAGATTTAAAAATGAAAGATGCGTAACTTGTATTTTGAGGCCTGTAATTATGAATATTAAGAGTGGCTTCAGCAATTATTCCCAGAGTACCCTCAGCGCCTATAAAAAGCCTGAAGATATCCCATCCCTGTGCTGTCCGGGGATACTCTTTTGTTTCAATGATACCGGCAGGAGTAACGACCTTCAGGGCTACAACCATGTCTTCGATCTTTCCATAACCGGTAGAAGCCTGTCCTGCACCCTTTGCTGCGATCCATCCGCCTACTGTTGAATACTCAAAGGATTGCGGAAAATGACCGCATGTGAATCCGTGTCTGTTCAGCTCCTCTTCAAGTGCCGGACCGCTGATCCCGGCCTGAACAGTCACCGTTTTGTTTACCGTGTTTATTCTTTCAATTTTATTAAGATGCTTTATCATATCCAGTGCTATTCCCCCTTGTGGAGCCTGTAATGCCCCTGTGACAGATGATTGCCCGCCCACCGGAATTAAAGGAATTCTTTCCTGATTGCAGTATTTAACTATTTTTACAAGTTCATCAAAGCTCTTTGGTGAAACAACAGCATCCGGCGGATTTGGTACCAGGTTCAACCTCATATCAAGCAGTTCGGCATAAAATTTTCCGCAGGAAAATTTTGCACGGGAGAAATCATCTGACTGTACATTTTCGTTACCGGCCAGACTTTTGAAAAAATCCAGTTGTCCGGGTTTTAGCGACGAAGGATTCTCAAGTTTAACAGCTTGTGATCCGGAAAGGTGTTTTTGCTCAAAATCAGAATCTTTCAGATCAAATTTCTCTTTTATAATTTTAATCATCAAAGGGTCAACTTTCTCTTCCCTTTTATCTCCCCATTTCAGAATTTGGCGGTAAGTATAATCCATTATTGAAAAAATTATGAGTATCGGTTATCATTAACAAATACTAAACAGAGTTTTGAGATTCCTCGCTAACGCCCGGAATGAACAGGTTGTCATTCCTGATACTCGTTAAAATAATTGATATACTTTCATCAATGAGTCCGTCTCTTCTTCAATTCTCTTGTTGTCCCAATTCAGCATTTCAACTGCCACAGCTGTTATTTTATCAATAATATCTTTACCCGGATTTCCAAGTGTTCCGGTTCCTGTTCTTCTTAACATAATATCTTTCAGGGTCTTAGCACTTTCATATTTTATAGCGTACACAATTTCTGCAAGAATTTCGCCGTCATGACTGACGACTTCAGCATATCGCGGATCATCCCTTGCAATCTGAAATATGACATTACTGTCGGTGCCGTAGTTTCTGCTGACGTATTCAATTGTCTGCTTGCTGAAATCGGTATAATTTAGGTGCTGCCTGATCATAAACTGTTTAATATCCCTTATCTCACAACCGGAAAGATAAAGATTGTCAGAAACAGGATCTGAAAGAGTCTTGTTAAGTTTCATGGCTACCATGTTTAATACCTCCCTGGCAAGGCTTCTGCTTGTTGTAAATTTTCCTCCCTCTACAGTAATCATTCCCTCTATTCCATCAACTGCGTCATCATAAACTTCATACCTTCTTGATGTCTCGTAAGAGCCTTTTGTCTGGTCATCAACCAGAGGCCGCAGTCCACCGTAGGCGTGCCTTATGTCCTTAAAAGATATCTTCTTCCCGAAATTTTCATTTACTGCCTGTATAACGTCGTTTATACTTTCCCTTGAAACGCAATATTCATCAGGGTCTCCATAATATTCTTTATCGGTGGTACCGATAAGTGAATGATCACGCCAGGGCATGATCATCAGGTGTCCCCCGTCTTCTCTCTGAAGAGAGACAACATGGTTGCCGGCAATTTTATCTGTGATTATATGAATACCTTCTGAGCGCTTAATTTTGTGAACCTGGAACTCCTTTTTTGTTGCCATTCCAAGGATCTTATCTGCCCAGGTTCCGCCGCAATTAACTATTAAATCTGCATATACACTTTTCGTTTCACCCGAAAAAAGATCTTTGACCTCAACACCTGTAATTCTGTTCCCGGAATCATATTTAAAAGCTTCAACCGGAGAGTAGTTAGAAACTCTAGCGCCGTATTCAGCTGCCGATTTAATAAATGCAAGGGTAAGTCTCTCCGGGAAAATACTCTGGTAATCGAAAAAATAGAAGGAATTCCGGAGATTCTCCATTTTAAGGTTGGGCTCGAGTCTGATAGTTTTTGAATATGAAATCAGTCTGTGGTTCTGAAGCCTTTTACTCTTGTCCCAGGCATCTTTCTTATCGTACGACAGAAAGTCATACAAATACATACCTGCGAGCATTTTCCATATATTCCCCTTCCATTTTTTATAATTAGGAAGAACAAACGGCAATGGGTAGACAAAATTAGGGGCAATATTGCCCAGTATCCTCCGTTCGCGGAGTGATTCGCGTACAAGCCTGATCTCCATATTTGCGAGATACCTCAGTCCGCCGTGAATAAGCTTTGATGTAGCTGCTGATGTAGCTCCTCCGTAATCTTCTTTTTCAAACAAAGCAACCGAAAGTCCGCGGGCAGCTGCAATGTAGGCCACGGCAGCTCCGGTAATTCCTCCACCTATAATTATCAGGTCAAATTTTTTCCCGGTAAGCTCTTCAATATGCCTTTTTAAAACCATGTTATAAATTTAAACTAATTAATTTGCTATTCATAGGATGAAATAAGTAATTACTACGACCACAAAACACAGATAAAATTTAATACACCTATACCGGTTTTTTTAGACCTGTTATTCTTTTAAAATACTGGAATATCATCACTTTCTGCTATCTGTAAACCAGTATTTGTGATCAGTATATTTAGGTTTGGTGGTATATATGTAATACAGTAATTTTGTTATTAGTTCATTAAACCGAAAATACCATAAGAAATTAATAACCTGTCACTCACAGAAAAGTTATGAAACCAATCTTACTCAGAAATTTCCTGATCACATTATTAATTTCGCAGGTTTGCGAAATTTCAATATCCCAGGTTCCTGTAAGTTCAGAAAGCAACAGACTATCTGCCGGTTTTTATAAGGATCGCCGTGATGCCCTCCGGAATATCATGCCCCCTAATTCAGTCTTTGTTCTGTTTGCATCGCCAGAAAGGACATTTTCCACAGATGTGGATTATGTTTATCATCAGAATCGTGATATGCTCTATTTCTCAGGGTACCCTGAGCCAAATTCAATGATGTATATCTTTAAAGAAGAACAGAAAGCAGACGGCATTGAAAATCCTTTCAGTGAGGTGATTTTCACACCAGCGGTGGATTTGGAACAGGCTGCATGGACCGGTAAAATTATGGGAGCTGAAGAGGCAATGAAAGATCTTGGTATCAAGCTTGCGGTAGAGGCATCAAAATACGAGACATTTCCTGTCGACCTGTCGAAATTCAAAGTAATAATTACCGACAGACTCCCGTCAGATGTCCGGGAGGGAAATTCATCTTCACTCTCAGGTTTTATAAGTGCCTTCAGGAATAAAGCAGGGATTCAGCATTCTCCTGATGAATTTTCTTTAATGATATGTAATTATCTTATTGATTTAAAGAATGATTTACAACTTAGAGAATTCCAGGAGGAAGCAAAAGCATATATTACTGCCCAGGCTGTTAAAGTAAATGTTGATCCTTTGTTAATCCGATTTTTTAATTCTACCGATTCACTGACGAGGACCCTGATAAGGGATTCCCTAGCTAATGCTCGTATTAACTATTTATCTTTTAATCGTTTAACCAGCGCGTTACGGCAGATCAAAACTCCGGAGGAAATTTCAGTGATTAAAAAAGCTATTGATATAACATGCGATGCCAACAGGGAGGTTATGAAAGCTGCTACACCTGAAATGAGCGAAAGGGAAATACAGGGCATACATGAGTTTATTTACAAACTCAGGGGAGCGAAGGATACAGGCTTCCCTTTAATAATTGCATCCGGGAACAATGGATGTACACTTCACTACCAGGATAATGATGCTCCAAAAGTTGGCAACAACTTAGTCCTAATGGATGTAGCAGCAATGTTTTGCGGATATTCCGCTGATGTGACCCGAACGATTCCTGCAAATGGCAGGTTTTCTCCCGAGCAACTTGCCATCTATAATATAGTCCTTGAAGCTCAGGACTCTGCCTTTTCATACTGCAAGCAGGGAATGCCATTTGCAAAGCTGAATATACCAGCAAGAATGGTAATCTCTGAAGGATTAAAAAAACTTGGAATTATTCAGGAAACTGAGGATGTCTATATCTATTATCCTCACTCAATATCCCATCCGATAGGACTTGATGTACATGATAAATCTCTCCGTAGTTCACCATTGACAAATGGCATGATAATAACGCTCGAACCTGGTATTTATATCCCAACCGGAAGCAAATGCGATAAGAAATGGTGGGGAATAGGTATAAGGATAGAGGACGACATTCTCATTAACGATAATAATCCTGTAAATTTATCTCTGTCAGCACCCAGAAAAGCTGACGATATTGAAAAGCTGATGAAGAAATCAAGTCCTTTCAACCAGTTCAGATAACCGGTAGTTATACAATTTTCGCTTTAAAACGACACATTGACAAATAGCAACTTCAGATATTCAGGTCCGGCCAGCAGTCTGTTCTTTATGCCTATTGCCGGAGGCGGCGATGCTATTGTGAAAGGCACGCCATACAGCATCCGGCCCGGACAGTATTATCTTTTTACAGGAAACCTGATTGTTACGATCAGCACAAATAAGCCTGGGTCGATGGGTCATTGGTCAGTATGTATCATCTCCGATAGGGAACCTCTGTCAGGCAATGGAAACAACAGACCAAAGAGTCCTTGCTAAGAGCAGGAGGAAAAGGGGAAGCCAAAGAAGAACGATGTAGGTAAGGATATCTTATAATACATTTGTCATGCGTTCATGTCGAAGCGAAGCTGAGATCCCGACCGAAGCGTCGGGGCAGTCTTGCTTTCAAAACCACATAACTGCAAAACTGCATAACTGCATAACTGCATAACTGCCTTCACGCCATTACGCCTTCATGCCTTAATGCCGGTACGCCGGTACGCCGGTAAACCCTGACACCGCTATATACATGATAAGTAATAAATATTCTGCTTACCTTTAGTAGACATATTAAGGGTAGATTCAAATTTCCCAAACTGCACGCAATTAAATACAGATATTTCTCGATTGTCATGAATTTAGCACGTAATTAATATGAATCTTGAAGAAACTCATAAACAAGAATTACGTTCAGCAATGCTATTGCTTGAAAATCCTGGTATTGCAGCTAAAATTACAAATCTGGTCGGGCTGCCTATCAAAAAAGGATTAGAATTACTTCCCAGAAACTGGAATGAAAAAATTGAAAAAGTAACACAAATGGCATTATTGAAAGCAGCAGATGCGGCAATCTTCACTATGAAAAAAAAACCTGGAGAAGAGCCGTCTAACCGGTGGCATAAATTCGGAGTAGCTATAACCGGAGGGATTGGCGGTTTTTTGGGTCTGCCAGCCTTGACTATCGAACTCCCTGTGTCGACTACAATTATGTTAAGGTCAATTGCAGAAATCGCCAGATCAGAAGGAGAGACAGTAAATAATTATAGCACCAAATTAGCTTGTTTGGAAGTGTTGGCTTTAGGTGGTAAAAACAGGTCGGATGATAATACTGAAAGTGGCTATTTTATAGTGCGGGCAGCATTAGCAAAATCGGTTGCTGAAGCGACGGAGTTTGCAGCAACAAAATCTTTAGCTGAAGAAGGAGCTCCGGCATTACTTAGATTCATAATCAACATAGCTCAGCGATTCAGTATTCAGGTTACAGAAAAAGCTGCTGCACAGGCCATTCCTGCGATTGGAGCTGCAGGAGGAGCAATTATTAATACAATATTTATTGATCATTTCCAGGATATGGCCAAAGGACATTTCACCATACGACGGTTAGAAAAAATTTATGGTAAAGAAGTTATTAAATCCGCGTATGAAGAATTAATTAAATCGGAAACTGCATAAGGCTGTCAGCATCATAGCCAGATCGGAAAAAGGTTATCTTCGATGAGCTCGTCCACTTAACTTTGGACTCCAGTGATAAAAAAATTCATTATATGGCAACATTTGAAGACTTCATGAAGTTAGATATCCGGGTTGGGAAAATTATCGAAGCTGAAAGTTTCCCTGAAGCAAGAAAACCTTCTTACAAGCTTAAAATTAATTTCGGCGAAGAAATCGGCATAAAAAAATCATGTGCGCAATTGCCTCAAAATTACAGGATTAATGATCTGATTGGCAAACTGGTTCTGTGTGTTGTAAATTTTCCTCCCAGACAGATTGGTCCGGCAGTTTCGGAAGTTTTAACGTTAGGTGTCCCTGATGATAAAGGTGAATGCATATTAATAGTTCCCGACAGGAATGTTCCGTCAGGCGGACGGCTCTATTAGATATTTAATTCAAACAAAGCGTAAAAGTCCTGAATATTTGTATTGCAAACTTCGGCTGACGAATAAGTTGGGCATAACCATAAAACAACCTTCAGTGCCGCCTCGCCTTCATGCCTTTATGCCCTTGGCATTGCATCATTTTTTCACTCCCATTTCATCAAGAAGGAAACCTGCATTTCCAAATTTCTCTGTAATAAAAAGCACATATCTTATATCAACTGCAATACAACGCTGAAGAGAATAATCGTACTTCCAATCGCTTATCATAGCTTCATAATTTCCATCGAAGGCTATTCCAATAATCTCGCCATTTGAATTCATTACAGGACTGCCACTGTTCCCCCCTGTAATATCGCACTGGTTAAGAAAGGCAACCGGAACATCATTCAATTCAGGATCTTTCCATTTACCGAAATCTTTCTTTTCTTCAAGAGCTACAAGTCCTTCCGGAGCATTAAAGGGTTCTACTCCCGTGTTTTTATCTACCACTCCCTGTAATGATGTAAATGGGTAATACCAGACGGCATCAGCAGGCTTATATCCTTTTATAGGCCCCCAGGTAAACCGGATAGTACTGTTAGCATCCGGATACATATTGGTCCCCTTCCATTCGTACAGAGCATCCGCATAGTCTTTCCTCAGTGCGGTCACCTTTGCTGCAAATATCCCTGAAGCCTTGTTGATCTCCTCCGACATGGAGTAGATGCTCATTGCCAGACGGATGAACGGATCACCTGTTTTTTCAATATCAGCAGATGATTTATCAATCAGGCTTTTTGCAAATTCAGGATCTTTTAACATAGTTGAGGTGTATGCCTCATCGACCCATTGTTCGGGGGTTTTACCTGAACCCGTCAGAATGTATTCCAATCCTGAAATGCGCTGACCGACGGGCAGTTCTGCTGCCATCTTAAGGGCGCGGTTCAGCAATGCTTTGTCAACCGGTTCATAGTAGTCGTTATATGTATAAGTCAACCCTTCCGCAAACTCTTTAAGGTTCTCTTCAGTAAGCCCGGGCTGCCTCTCTTTCGGAGGCTTCTCCATCTCTTTTCTCAAATTGATGATCTGACTTGCAACATTCAGCAAGGTACCTGAGAGACCCTGAAGAATTCCAAACACATTATCTCTGTCTTTTGTCTTTTCTAACACATCGTATTGAACTTTTTCTTTCGACAGGATGTCGGAATATTTAGCTTTCCGCTCAGGAGTGCCGTTAGCCCATACCTGGTACTCTTTTTCAAAATCAAGCCTGTTTTGCAGGAAACTGGTCTTTTTCATACCATCGACTTTCCCCTGATAGTTCTTCATTGTATTCGCCAGCCCTTTGATCAGGGAAGCCACCTTCAGCTTTCCGGCAGGATCATTTTTAGTAAGTTCATCAGCCAGCGAAATAATTTCATTAAAGTTCTTTATGTAGAAAGGATAAGTATAATCGAGATTCCATTTAACCGAATTGGATGAACGATAGCGCGTAGTAAAGCCCGGATATCCCATAATAAAATTAAAGTCACCATCTTTCAGATCACCTTGTGCAACTTTTAACCACACAGCTGGTTTGTAGGGAATATTTTCAGCCTTAAACTCTCTTCCCTGCCCTTCGGGGCTGACATACACCCGCATGAATGAAAAGTCTCCGGTATGTCTTGGCCACATCCAGTTATCGGTCTCTCCGCCATAATTTCCAATCGACAATGGCGGGGAATAGACAATCCGGATATCCTTGAAGACTTTATAAGTGTACAGAATGTACTGTTTTCCCTCATACATAGCAGCGACTGTTGACTCAAGGTCAGTTCCTTTTGAATCTGCCGCCCTGGTTATCTCTTCAATGCGGGCTTTCACTTTTTTATCTTTTTCTACAGGGTCGGTGACTTTTTTGGTTGCTGCCAGTACTTCACTGGTGACATCCTTCATCATAGTCATGAGCCGGGCTTCATAACCCCTGGCCTGGATCTCGGCCGAAAGGTCTCTGGCAAGGAATCCATTGGTCAGATAGTCGTTAGTAACACTTGAAGCCTGCTGAAGTGCTGCATAGGCTACATGATGGTTGGTCACTACAAGTCCTTCAGGTGATACAAACGATGCGGAACCTCCATCAAGTTGAATGACAGCGCTGGCAAGAGAGGGCTTATCAGGGCTATAGATTTTATCAACCGGGATCATAAGTCCCTTCCGGGCCAGTTCCAGTTGTTCCAGTTGATTGAGCATCCACATACCCTCCTGCGCAAACGTAGGGAGTATGGATAAGGAGCAAAAAACCAAAATAAGAAATTGCTTTTTCATCAGTATTAAGTTTATTTTAATGGTATGATGGAACCACACATGATTGATCTCAATCATGCGGGTTTCATAATACTTGTTTAATAATATCAGAAAGTTAAGCAAAATACAAATATTTTACATTCAAAAACCTATGTTCATCACAACCTGCCTTTAGTCCAGGGTTACACGTTAGCGTTTATATTAATCAATCTTAAGTGGAGGTCCTGCGATCAGCATATCATGCTCTTCAAAGACCCTCTTTATTTCTTCCGGCGAAGGTGCCGATGTCCATGAATTGGTTACTTTGAAAAAGTCTTCCATTTTTCCGGCTGGCAGATAAGAAACTATTACGCGGGCTAGTTCGGTTTTTTGAACAAATGCATGTTGAATGTTCCTGGGGAGAAAAATTGTATCTCCTGTTTTCAATTGAAACCGCTCCTCTCCCACCTGGAATAAATATTCTCCTTCTAAAACATAAAACCATTCATCCTGTTTTGTATGGATATGTAACGGAGGTCCTCCTTTGGGCGTTTGGCCAATTTGTTCAAAGACAGCTAATTCTCCATCGGTATCAGAAGCGGAGATCTTAATATCAAGTGTGTTTGAGGTCACTCCTTTCATCTTGTAATGCTCTCCGATGCGTGACTCCCCGGCATTTACTTTAAATCCTTTATCAGCTCTGAAAGAGAAAATTGTTCTGGCTTTTGTCATTATCATTGCAGGGAAAACTGCAAGAGTTGTAAGTAAAAAGCTGCTACGATTCATAAGATTTATATAATTATGAAATACGAAGTATTAACAATTCACGAGTCAGTAATGTTTACCTGATGCAGGAGAAATGTCTCTTACAGACTTTACGTCATAATAAGTAATCATCTCCAGGTTCAGGAACAGGCCGGTTACGATAGCTATCGGACCCTTGACTTTAGTCTTAAAATTGTCAGGGTTGTATGCAGTTAAGTAAAATTTATTTTCAATTATCCCAAACTAACTCCAAATAAATATCCCACCAGAGCTGTTAATCCCATAGCTGCAGTACCCCAGAAGGTAATCCTGATTATTGCTTTTTTTATATTTGAGCCGCCGGTTTTAGCTGCTAAGGTTCCGAGCAAAATGAGGAAAACGATAGCAAAACAATATAGGAAGTATTCCATATTTTTCAACGGCAGAAAGAGTGTCACCAAAAGTGGAAGGACTCCGCCTGCTGTAAAGGAAGCACAAGATGCCAAAGCTGCCTGAATTGGTTTAGCCTGCGATATATCATTTAAGCCCAGTTCATCTCTCATATGAGCACCCAGGGCATCATGGTCGGTAAGTTCTTTTGCTACTGTCAATGCAGTTTCTTTTTTCAGCCCTCTTTTTTGGTAAATTTCAGTCAATCGTTCCAATTCACTTTCCGGCATTTCTTTTAATTCCTGTATTTCACGTTTAATGTCCGCCTTTTCGATATCTGTCTGAGAGCTGACTGAAACATACTCTCCGGCAGCCATTGATAAAGCTCCGGCAACCAGTCCTGCGACAGTTGCCAGCACAACAGGTGCTCTTGTATCACTAGCAGCTGCAATACCTATGGCAAGGCTGGCAGTTGATAAAATACCGTCATTTGCGCCAAGTACTGCTGCCCGAAGCCAGTTACTGCGTTGTACGAAGTGCGGGGCTAAATAATTATCAGTTTCTTTTCCCATTTTTAATTGTTTTTTATTACTCATAATAGCCATGCAACATGGTCGGCTCAACTCTCAGGGTTATCTGGGTGTAAAACATGGAATTACATCCTCGCTGAAATAAGGTTCCTGGTATACCCAAAACATGTAATTTACCTTGAGAAAATCCCTGGCAAAAGCATGGAGTATTGGTACAATATTTTCTCGAACGTTAACTACATTATTATTTCCTGTTTCTCCAATAAAATTACCATCTTGTATCGCAATTCCAAGGGGAACTGTAAATTTCCCTTCATGCATCATGGCAATCGTATGATTAAGTTGCCCCTTTTTTTTATACATCAGATCGGGACCTCCCAGTCCAACTCCAATGTCCTGTCCGTATTTATAAATCGATCTTAAATAGCCTTTATCCTGTCCGGGAAGCCATTCCCCCGGCATAAAGTTGGCGTATTGCATTGTGGTTGATAGTGGAAAGGCTCTTTTAAGTGCCAGCATATTTATTTTTAAGCTTTCAGCATAGCGACCAGGTGTAAAAGTAGTATCAATTTCACTTTTAACATCTATCGCACTTTCCTGTAAATTAATTCCTTCCGTTTTACCATCAAATTCTTTTCCTAAGGCATCAAGCAGAAGAGCAAAACGTTCCTGAACCTTCGGGTTCCATCTTTTGGCGACCCAGCCCACTGTCTCTCCATTTTCATTACACTGAGGAATTGAGCCTCCATCAAATTCATCAGTCAACAGATATCGCGGTATTCCCACATATTCACGATTAAAGGTTGCATCCTGCAGCTGAATGAATAATTTTTTCCCATGTGATAAAAGGTATTCGTAATCTTCTCGGATAAATGAAAAATCATACTTTCCCTTTTCGGGTTCCAGTTTTTCCCAGGGGTACATTATCTGAGCACCCTCAAATCTTTGAATATTTAAAAACGGATGATCGAGTATCAGTTCTCTGTCCCGGGCGAAATACACAAAATGTTTGATACTATCGGGTTTTAAAGGGCAAGTGGCATTTAAATATTTTTTATATGCGTCAATATATCGGTTGGCCGGGTTCTCTTCCTGCCCAACGACACTTATTGAAATTAAATATCCAAGTAATATTATCGATAAAGACTTTATATTCCTCATGTTTGGTCTTTTATGTTACAATGAATTTATGAAGTCAATATTGGGCATATCTTATTTATCCCCCTGAAACTTACCATTACCTTACTATCCGGTCAGAACCAGGAGTAACAAATGTAAATATTCATTCAGAGATACCATACTCCGCCAATGTGGTTTGAGGTGCGGGGTGCAGAGAAGAAATTATTTTGAAACAAACTATGCCTTCGGCAACTTCTAAAACTGGCTGCATGACCTAAAGCTATCATCCATTGGCTATCAGCTATGAACTCTTAATCATCATAACTGCAATCGCCTCTATTTATAAGTCATGATAAAAGTGTTAATCACTCATATCTCAAAGCTTTAACAGGATTAATACGTGATGCTTTATAAGAATGTATGAAAACTGTAAGGAGGACAACGACTGCGGCAACTAAAAAAGAGATAACAAATACCCACCAGCCAATACTGGCTTTAAATGCAAAATTATTTAACCATTTTGTCATAACATAGAGGGTTACAGGAACAGAAAGCAGGGCAGCCACAAGAACCAGGATCAGATTACTTCTCAGGAAAGAATAAACAATTGATTGTTCAGAACTTCCAAATGCTTTTTTAATACCTATTTCCCTTATCCTCGATCGCGCCACAAATAGTGTCAGGCCAAATAACCCTAATGCTGCAATCAGCAGAGTAAAGAGAGCAAATATTGAAACGATGGTACTCAGATTTCTTTCAGAGGAATAAATATTTTTAATCATATCTTCTATTGTTTCGAACCTGAATGGCCTGTCGGGAGCAGCTTTTTTCCATTCAGATTCGAGCATCGGAAGAATACTGGCAAGAGTCTCTGGTTTGTAATGTACTGCAACCTGCTGTATATACTTATCGGTCATATCAATCATCAGGGGCGGAATATCGGAATGTATCGAATGAAGGTTAAAGTCCTTTACAATTCCGATAATTGTCTGATTCCCGATCAGTTTTCCAACAGGATCGGCTATCCCCAGTTGTTTAACGGCTGTTTCATTGAGCATCGCAGACTGTCCGAGATCGCTTCCAAAATCCTGAGAGAATTCACGGCCTTTGAGTACTTTGATACCCATTGTCTGAACAAAATTATAATCGACAGCCAGTCCTTCTATCTTTACCATCAACGTTTTATCCTCGAAATTAGGATACATGAACGACGCCGATCCCTGAATCGGGAGGCCATACATAACCCCTCCGGCCATGATTACATTCGGATTTGATTTAATGCTGTTGATATATGAGGAATAGCCCTTGAAATCACGCCCCAGTTCAATAAACAGAATATCCTTGTTAAAGTAACCCGGATCTTTGTTAATTGCATATTTATACTGCGAACGTATTATCAGTGTTCCCGAAACAAATGAACAGAAAATAACAAGCTGAAGAATAATAAGGATGGAACGGAAGACCTGCTTCTTCTTACCGGTCTGAGAGGTGCTTTTAAGAATATCCATGACCTTAAGTCCCGATAAATATGATGATGCATATAAACCAGAAACAACTCCGATAATTATTGTCAGGGCCAGATAAACACTGATATAAACTACAATATTCGAACTTATGATACTCAGTTTGGTCTGAAATAGTTTCCCGGCATATGGAAGAGCAATCCTCATCAGTACAAGAGCAATTGGCAGTACTATAAGAGCCATTAATATTGATTCGCTCAACAGTTGATTTTTTATGGTCCTGTTAATGGCGCCAAAAGTTTTTCTGATCCCTATTTCCAACCTTCTGCCTGTTGACACTGCGGTTGAGAGAATGATATAATTAATGGCGGCAACAAGGATTATCAGAAATGCTATTGCTGAAAAGAGTCTGACATTGTTTCTGTTACCAGTAATTCCTGAATTTCCAACATCTTCCGAACCCAGGTATACATCGCCCAAATTCTGAAGTGAATACTGATATCCGGGCTTTTCACTTATGTTCTTAACCTCAAATTCCCTGAACTGTTTTTCAAGTGTTTTGACATCACAATCATTTGAAAGAAGAACCCAGGTATTCCAGAAGTTCATTGTCCAGTTCACCTCAGCATTGGTAATGCCAAAAGATTTATTTATAGGTTCAAGAGTCCACTTGCTGTTCAGCAGACACTGTGTCCTGAAGGTTGAGTTTTCGGGTAAATCTTTGAATACTCCTTTTACTATAAAAACCTGCTCAGTGTTGTTAACCAGCCCTATGATTTCTTTCCCGACCGGATTCTGTCCGGGAAAAACTTTTTTTGCAAGATCGTTCGAGAGAACAATGGAATTCAGATCATCAAGCAGATTCTTATCCGCGGAACCGCTGAGCAATGGAAGTGAAAATATGTCAAATATGTCCGAATTAGTCGCAATTGCATCGTTCACAGTGATAATTTCTTCTTTATACTTCAGACTGAACCCACGCAAATATCTTACTCTGACAGATTTCTCAATTTGCGGAAATTCATCTTTTAAGGCTGTTGCCAGGATATATGGGGTTCCTGATTGTTTCTGTTTAAAATCGACATAGTAATTAAGTACTCTATAGACCCTTTTAATGTTTTTGTGGGACTTGTTAAAACTGAGTTCATTAATTACAAAAAGCAACATAATGAACGAGGCCGCGAGAGCAATTGAAAGACCTGTTAAATTGATTCCGGCAAATACTTTATTATGCCTTATAAACCGAATCGCTGATTTAAGATAGTTTTTTAACATGGTATCCTGGTTAAATATGCTAACAGTTTTTATGATCAAAAGGATATTTTAATACTCCCGGGTTCAGTTGTTTCATAAATATATTCCTGGCATAGACCGAATTATATTATCCGTGTTACAGGTCAGGCTTTTTTTACCGGTTTAATACCTGTCATAATTACCGTCGATAATCACCTCCTTCACTGCTTCCAGATAGCCGAACCCGTTTAGCATGTCGGGCAACAGGTAACTTCCCTCCACCCATTCGTTCCACGCGTTAATGGTGATCAGTTTTGGCTGTTCGGGGTGGCTGTCGGCATATTTTTTCGCTTTGGAGAGCAGGGTAGCAAAACTTTGAGGCGTATTGTTGTAGTGCACCACATCGTGGATTCCTTTTGCGGAGAAACGCGGCGTATCGTCCCATCCGATGGACACGCAGGGAAAGACCGGTACATCCAGGATAGAGTCCATCTGTTCACGTATCCCGATAGAATTGGTGCCGTAGGCAATATAATCTTCAACTCGTCCGCCCATATTGTACATGGCAATACTGTTGAAACCCATAGCTTTCACGTTGTTGGCAAACTGCCCGGCTGCCGCTTCCGACATTAGTGAGCCGCCGCCCTGGTTCCACTGGATATGCAACCCGGGGAAACCGGCCTCTTTCACTTTATCCCTGAAATAATTCAGCGCTTTACCGGCTTCTTCAACACTGTTGCCAAAGCTTTCCAGAAGTTTGTTCACACTGAAGATGGAAAATACCGGCTCGCCGTCGATTTTAAAATAGTTTGGTCTCTTGAAATACTGGTTGATGACCCTCTCCACGATGATTTGATAGTTTTTCCAATCCACTTTGGCGTCCCACAGGATTTCGGCATTGTCCTTGTAGCGGTGAACATTCCAGTAATTGTATTTCACATCGTGGTTAGCCCACATGATATAGAACTGCATTTTTTCGTTGTTCCTTGCTTTCAGGAAACCGTCGTTAAGCGCGCTTTCCAGAAACGGGGCACCATCGTACCAGTACCAGTCGTAAACAAATACATTGACCCCGTGGTCAGTGGCTACATCAATCCATTTTTCAACCACTTTCGGGTCGTTGTCCAATTCGTAACCCCAAAGCGGCTGACGGGGCTGGTAATGTCCATCAAAACGGGGATTGCCCTTTTTAATCACCTCCCATTCGCCGGTGCCTTCCGGCCAAAGCTTCACCCTGCCCAACGAATCGTCGTGGCACGACGGCCAGATATAGGCCGCTACATAATATTCGCTTTTTGCCGGTTTCTCTTCCATCTGAGGCGATTGAACACCTGATGAACATCCGAAAAGAATATCCAACATCATCAGGGCACTGAATTTGATAATTCCGTTTTTCATAATTATAAAGATATTATCAATTTTAAAATATTCCTGTAAATAATTATTCGTTTAATAGTGTCATTTAATATAGAAATCAAATGCTATTTTAGACCATGTTTCCATTCCATCATAAAATGCAGCCAAATCGGACCTATCTATCCAGTCTGCAGTCATCTTATCCGTTTCATTAACATATACCTCTTTATTTGATACATGGATGTTATATAAAAGTCCGATATGAACCCTGCCAACCGGAATTGTATCATCATTTATAAAGCCAATAAATTCAATATCCTCTATCAAACATCCATTTAAAAATTTCACTTCTTCATATAATTCTCTTTTTAATTCATCATTTAAATATTGTTCTTTCGATTCAATGGAGTCGTCAGGATTCATATGACCTCCTACTCCTAAAGAGAATTTATTGTGTAATCTTTTTTCTGCCTGCCCGGATGTCCTCTTGAATAAATAAAATGATTCCTTGTTAGAAATAATTGCATATGAAATAATCTGTTTAAAGGAAGGGTCTTCTTCTAATTCACTTCTTCTAAGAAACAGACCTTTCTGAACAATCATTTGCAATACTTCACTATTTTCCCTTATAAGACCTTTTTTTTTGTAAGTCATTAATTTCCAAAGCTCGTCTGTCGGAAAAGCAAATACTAACTCCTCCATGTCATTTTTTTATAAAAAAGGCGTTAAGGCATCAAGGCATAACGGTTTATAGGCAATTAAAGACTGCACGACGGCGGGACTGCAGGACTACAAGACCCTTTTAAACAGCCATGCTCCTTCTGATTTGAGGATGAGGATTATAATCTTCCACAACAAAATCATCAATAGTCAGCTGGGCAAATGGTTTTTTTGTAATATGTAATTTAGGTAAAGGTTTGGGTTCTCTTGACATTTGTTCAAGAATTGCTGTCACATGATCATATTTTTCTTCATTGCCGTCACTGGGAGCATTTTTATTAATCCAATCGACGACTTCTAAATATTCTTCTCTTGCAGAAACATTTCTTATTCTTTTTTGCAGTTCCCTGAAATTATCTCTGTGCCATTGAGTTCTCTTCCCGATACCGGCATAGAAATGCGAATCTCCAAAAGTATGGATAAATGTTTTTGGGACCATCCCTGCTTCCTGAGCAATTACCTGGGTAAGAGCAGCATAACTTGCAATATTAAAAGGAACACCCAGAAACTGATCACAACTTCTCTGGTAAAGCTGTAATTCCAATTCGCCTTCTTCATTAGCCGTTACCTGGTATAAAACATGACATGGAGGTAATGACATTTTTGGAGTGTCTCCGGGATTCCATGAATCAACAATATGTTTTTTTCCGGTTGGATTTTTTCTCAGACCACTTATCAATTTTCCCAGCTGATCTATTTCAACAAACTTCTCTTTGTCATGATCATAATATTCCCATCTTCTCCATTGTTTCCCATAAATTGGACCGGCATCGCCCCATCTTTCTGCAAACGCTGGATCTTCCTTTATTCTCTGACCATATTCTTCCATAGCTTTGTCCCAGTCAGGAGAGTACTTTTCAATACTTTCAGGAAAAATCCCTTCTTTTTGCATCCCGGGAAGATTGCCCTGAAAAGCATCAGGTCGCCAAATAGGGGCGTTATTGTCTTCAAGATATTTAATATTTGTATCCCCTCTTAAGAACCATATTGTTTCATGAAACATAGATTTTGTAGCCATCTTTTTAGTAGTCAATAATGGATACCCTTCTCTGAGATCATATTCGTCCTGATACCCGAATAATGAGATGATCCCTGAGCCCTTGCTTCCTCCTTTAAAATTTGAACGATTGGATGTTAAGATTGCTTTTGAATGATCTAAATATTGCTGCGCCATTTTTTTTACTACTGTTTTTGGATTATTTTGTTACCAAAAATAGACTTTCTTTCTGTTAACCATCAACCTCCGGAGTTTAAAGTATGTGTAAAATTATTAACAATGACTGTTAATCCCTGCGTTACAGAGGACTGATCGTGCAGGCTTAGGATCCGCCTGCTGGCGGAGAGGAACCGTGCCGAAATCATACAAAAATTGAACATCCCCTCCACTACGGTTGTTAGTTAACTAACAGTAAACAAATAATTCGTAAATGGTTCATGCTATTAACTCCGGAAGCAGAAAGGTTGTTGTAGTCGGCGCAGGTGCAGTTGGAGCAACATACTGCTACTCTCTAGCTCAGTCAGGTCTGGCTGATGAAATAGTAATAATTGATAAAAACACCGACCTGGCAGCAGGCCAGGTCTCCGATCTCGTACACGGACAACCCTTCTTCCCTACAGTAGACATCCGTCAGGGAGTATCCGATGACTTTACCGATGCGAACCTTATTGTGATAACCGCCGGATCGGCCCAGAAACCTGGCGAGACACGTCTCGACCTGCTGAAAAGGAACGCAGCAATCGTCGGCGGAATTGCCGAAGAGGTCGCATCAAAAAAATCAAGGGGTGTGATGCTGATCGTCAGTAATCCGGTCGACGTACTTACCTGGGTCGCCATTAAACGATCAGGCTTGACAAATAACCGCGTTATCGGTTCCGGGACTGTTCTAGACAGCGCCCGCTTCCGTCATTTTATCGCACAGCATTGCGAGGTCGACGTTCATAACGTTCATGCATATATCCTCGGTGAACATGGCGACAGTGAGGTAGCCGCATGGTCGATGACAAATATCGGGGGGATTCCAATCGACCATTATTGTCCTCTATGTGGTGGATGCGAGGGGTGGAAGCATGAAAGAAAGAAAATTGAACAACAGGTTCGCGAGTCGGCTTATCATATCATCAATGCAAAGGGCTCGACACACTTTGCTGTCGGACTGGCTCTTGTTAAGATCACATCATCAATTTTACGAAGACAGAACTCGGTGCTTTCTGTTTCGGTAAAGCTCTCGGGTGAATACGGCATAAACGATGTATGCCTGAGTCTTCCTGCTGTTGTATCTGACACAGGTATAGTTAGGATCATCGATGGGCCTCTTTCGGCAGAGGAGAAAGAATTACTTCAGCATTCAGCAGCAGTACTGAAGGAAGCTATTGATTCACTGAATCAGTAAGACTCTACTTCAAAAATCCAATATTCCCTGATTGTGTAGTGTAAGATCCGGCAGGTTCGGCTGCTTGTGAGGATAATATGCATTTTATCATGCAACAATAATTGACAATTATCGTCATTTGCCAGTAATTTATAATCCATTAAATTTAACCAGACAACTTTTAAATACTAATTTATTATGAAAGTCAGTACCAGACAATTTTTAGTCGCCATTATGGCGGTTCTTATCTCATTATCCGCTGACGCTCAGTCACCCGGTCCGAAAATGATGACCATGGAATTCGACAAGTTGCTGTCAGCCCAGTTCAAACCGGGTGAAACCGGCTGCGCTGCCCTTGTTGCAATAAAGGGTCAGATAGTCTATAAGAAATCGTTCGGAATGGCGAACCTCGAGCTGAACGTTCCGATGCAGCCCGATATGGTTTTCAGGGTGGGATCGATAACCAAACAGTTTACAGCCATTGCAATACTCCAGCTGATGGAACAGGGGAAGCTATCACTGCAGGATGAAATTACAAAGTACATCTCCGATTACCCGACACAGGCATATAAAATTACAATTGAACACCTTCTTACACATACATCCGGTACAACAAGCTATACAAATGTGCCTGAATTTCAGAGTTATGTGAAGGAAGATCTGAAACCGGCCGAGGCAATTGATAAATTCAAGAACCTCCCGATGGAATTCGCCCCGGGGACAAAATGGAACTACAATAATTCAGGATTTTTCCTTCTCGGATATATCATCGAGAAAGCTTCAGGCAAGACTTACCAGGAATATATAGAAGAGAATCTTTTTAAGCCTGCAGGAATGACAAATTCACTGTACGGGAGCGACAGGAAGATTGTAAAGAACAGGGCGTATGGGTATCAGCCCGATGGTGACAAGACAGTCAATGCCGATTACCTGAGCATGCTCCTGCCCTATTCAGCCGGTTCTGTCATGTCGACTGTTGAGGATCTCTATAAATGGAACAGGGCACTTCTGGCTTGCAAACTGTTGAAGAAGGAGACTCTTGAAAAGGCCTGGACCGAATATAAGTTGTCGGATGGGAAAGGGACCCACTATGGTTATGGGTGGTTCCTGCGACAGCTGCAGGGTAGTCCGACAATCGAACATGGAGGAGCGATAAACGGGTATCTCTGTAATTCACTGTATCTGCCGAAGGAGGATGTTTTCGTCGCAGTCTTTTCCAACAGCAACGGGAAATCACCAGATAATGTCTCAATGAAAATAGCAGCAGTTGCAATAGGAAAGCCATTAAATTATAACGAGATACAGGTACCGGAAAATATGTTGGATCAGTATATCGGAGTCTATGAAGATGAGAACGGGAACCAGAGGATGATAACAAAGGATGAAGCAAAGCTCTGGTCACAGCGCAGCGGCGGTTCGAAATACCAGATAAAATCATTTGCACCCGACAAATTTTTCTTCGATGACTCTTTTTCAACATTGACTTTTAACCGGGATGCGGCAGGCAATGTTATTGAAGCTGTCCTTGATGACAGGGGAGCATTGCAGACCTATAAAAAGACAAACAAGCCTCTGCCGGCTCACGTTGAGATCAGGTTATCGCCCGAAATTTTAAACCGCTATGTGGGCGATTATCAGCTGATGCCTGGTTTCGTTCTGGCGGTTACAGTCGAAGGTGAAAGGATTTTTACCCAGGCTACGGGGCAGAGCAAGGTTGAGATCTATCCTGAATCCGAGACAAAATTCTTCCTGAAGGTTGTTGATGCCACTCTCGATTTCGTAGCTGATGAATCAGGAAAATACAATAAGGTAATTCTTCACCAGGGTGGAAAGGATCTGGAAGGGAAGAGATAAAAAGCACAACGGCACCATATATGGCAGCTGGAAAAACCTTATTTTAGATTTCTGATTAAACACCAAAATCCGGTAAATGAAAATCACGGTAAATAATATTCCCCTGGAGATCCATAACGGAGCCAAAGTAAAGGATGCAATCCTGAAATATTTCTCACACCATGGCAAAAAAATCCCTAAACAGCTCCCTCCTGTCGAAGATCGTTATGGAAATGAAGTTGCACCCGATGGAGAGCTGACTGATGGCAACATCCTTGTTATTAAAACAAAAAACGAAAAGAGATCTGCATTTCACACTGTAATCTTTGCTCTGCTTGCAATCGGACTTCTTTCAGCCTGTGGTACCGGAAAGAAAGCAGTTTCACTCAGTCAGGGTGAAAAACAAGCTACCATCTTTTCGGTAAACGACATGCATGCAACAATCGATAATTTCCCGAAACTTGCTTACATCGCCGATAGTCTGCGGGCCATCTATCCCGACATGCTTCTCGTTGCTGCAGGCGACAACCAGACAGGAAATCCGGTGAACGATCAGTATCCCGAAAAAGGATTACCAATGATCGAACTTATGAATGCAGTTGGCTTTAATCTGAGCGCTGTAGGAAACCATGAATTCGACTCCCGTCCCGGAGGATTCAGTAATCTGACTCACAAAGCAGACTTCAGTTTTATATGTGCCAATATATCAGCCAATGATTCGCTCAATATCAGATTCAGCCCATATAAAATAATCACATTGCGCAACGGACTTAAACTGGCGTTTCTCGGACTTCTTCATATCAATCAAAACGGCATACCCGATTCTCATCCCGACAATACAAAAGGATTCACCTTCCGCTCACCATTTGAGACGGCTCCTGAATATCTCTATCTGAAGGATCAAAGCGATATTTTTATTCTCCTGACTCACTTTGGCTTTGAAAACGACGTAAAGCTAGCCGAGACCATGCCGGCCGGTATCGATCTGATCATTGGAGGACATTCGCATACGAAAGTCGCCAAAGAGCAGGTATTCAACGGGGTTATGATCACACAGGCTGAAAATAAGCTGAAATACGGGACCCTTATAACATTGACAGTTAAAAGCGATGGATCGCTTCAGCGAAAAATGGAACTCATCGATATCAGGAACTCGAAGAATGAAAAAGCTCCAATCCGTGCCATGGTCGATAAATACAACGACAATCCGGTGCTGAAACAGGTTATCGCAACAGCTTCTGACGATTTTTCATCGTATGAAGAGGTTGGGTACCTCATGGCCGATGCACAGCGCGATGCTGCCGGAGCCGATATTGCACTCGTTAATCCGGGAGGAGTTCGTCTCGATCATCTGGCAAAAGGTCCAATAGCGATCATGAATGTTTACCAGTTCGATCCGTTTGGAAACGAACTTGTAGTAACAAAACTTACAGGCAATGAAATCCATGATCTGTTGATTGCAGCCTTTCCCGTCGATGACAGGCTTTCTGTTTATCCTTCCGGGATCAGGACAATGCTGAAAGTGAGTTCTGATCGTAATCTTGCAGATGTCACTCTTCTTACTGAAAGCGGCTCCCCTCTTGATATGAACAAAACCTACACTGTTGCCATGAACAACTATATGACGCAGGTTTACAAATACAATCACAGTGATCCGGGACAATCGCTGTTTATATCAACCGCTGATGCCACAATCGCCTATCTGAAGAGAATTCAGAATATAAGGAGTTACCGGGGAGAAAAAAGGGTGCAGGTCAATTAGCGAGGATAAGCTGTCATTCTGTCAAAACCTGCAGAATCGCCTTGTTGCCGTTGCGCCTTGATGCCGTCACGCCGTTACGCCTTTACATCGCCCCTCGCCTGACGCCAGAAAGATCAACGGCGTGTGAAATTATCAGGAATGATCATATGTTCTCTTAAATATTTTTAAATTTATACTAAATAATCATTGTCGATAACATTTCATGTCGTGGCTACCACAAACGGTCGTAAATCATTAATATCTATAATTATGAAAAGCTTAATTGGTTTGTTTCTATTAACACTTACTGGCTTTACACCCTTAATCGCCCAGGAAGATTATGCAGGAAGCAAGGACCCTGCAATGTTTTCACGAATGCCAAATCATCATATTACTGGTTTTACCGATAATCAGTTTGACAAGTACGAGTTCAAAACAGGTGCAAATAAAACCCAGGTAGTTGAAGGTCATCTTTTAAGGATCAATTATAGCATAAATGAAAATGCACCTGGTGTAAGCGGATTGCAAGTGGTTAGGAACTATACCAATGCAATAAAGAAGGTGGGTGGACAAATTATCTATGAGTGGGAGGATGGCGGATATCAATGTTCGGTAATGAAGCTGGTAAAGAACGGGATGGAGACATGGGCATATGTTGAATCAGCAGGGAATGGAATGTATTCTATCGATATTATAGAAATGCAAACAATGAAGCAGGATGTAATTGCCGATGCCAGCAGTATGGCAAAAAGTATAAAGGAATCAGGCAAAGTTGCAGTATATGGTATTTATTTTGACACCGGAAAATCAACTTTGAAGCCGGAATCTCAGTCTGCTTTGCAGGAGATTTCGAAGTTATTGAAGGCTGATCCTTCTATTAAACTTTATGTGGTGGGGCATACTGATAATACGGGCCTGTTTGATGCAAATATGAAACTTTCGATGGACAGGGCAGCAGCAGTTGTCAATTCACTGATTTCACAATTTTCTGTAAATGCTGTACGTCTGAAAGCCTGCGGTAACGGACCAACAGCTCCTGTGGCCAGTAATGATACTGAGGAAGGAAAAGCTCTTAACCGCCGGGTAGAATTAGTTAAGCAGTAATATCTAAAGAATGTAAATTCCACAAGATCAATACCTTGATGGATTTTCCTTACGCCTAAAATAAATTGTCGTGCGGTTCCCGAGTCACTTCGCTCTCGGGATTTCGGCTATGCCTCAACTTGCAATCATGCTGTCAAAACTGCATAACCGCATAACCGCCTAACTGAACAACATCAGAACCGCCTTAATGCCTTGATGCCGTCACGCCTTGACTCCGTCATACCATTACGCCTTGACATTACCCATCGCCTGTATTAAATATTACGTTGCCTTAAAACCCTCTTCTGGCAAAATATTCTTACCTTTAGTTTATACATAATCTGGTACAGGCAAATAAAGTGAATAATATCCTGGAGGAGACCACGGTAAATTGTTGTTTCATTTTTTTAAAAGATTAAATCCTTAATCACATAAAATATGAAAAAGTCAGTATCAATACTTATCCTTTTTATCCTTTGCCCTATCGTAGTATTTACCCAGAAACAGCCGCCAAGATTCGATAAACCCGGTACTTTCACCATACTTAACAGGACTAATTACACTTTGCCGGAATGCGGCTTCACTAAAGCTGATATGACTGCCAATCTTCAAAAAATCGCAGATGTGGTCAAGGCAGTACGCAAAAACCCTGTTTTGAGCGACATCGTGGGTTTTGAAGGCAGGGCCAGAATTTACAATACGCTATTGTGTACCGAGTCGGGCGGTTACGGGGTACCATCGAGGATTAGTTTTGAATTCTGCACCTGGTACCTTACGAACGATGGCAGGGAGGCACTGGGAACCATCGAGCCTCCGGAATGGTCACTTATTATAAACAGATTAAAACCAAATACCGGCAACCAGTTTTCGGAAAGCAGCTTCTCCGGTGGCTACTTCTCTGTTCCCTTCAAAAAAGAGACAATTGAAAGAGGGATTGATGTGTATGGTGACGAGTGTTATGTACTTTACAATCCCGATCGCCCGCCTTACTGGTTGCCTGTTACAGTGAAAGAAGCATACGATGCTTTGAGGAAAACATGGGAAGATCATACTGATAAAGTTGCTTCTGAACCTATGCTGCAAATGATCGATAAGGAATACTCTAAAATTCCTGAATCGGAGATTAATAATCCGGCAAGCGGTATCTTTCCTCTTTCTGTAATTAATCCCGAAAATGAATACCCTCCTTTATTACGTATCAATCCGGAATACTGGGACCGGAGCCTTCCAAAATCAGCCATTCAGTTCATTTATTTCAGGTCGGTACCGAATAAGGAATATTACAGGAAATTAAAAGAAGAGCGTAAGATAAAAGACAGCTCTTATCATTTATATTCTTTTTTAGAACTTTTCGATATGCAGAATATTCGCGAACTTTTACCTCTGATTGGCAAATGATGAAAGCTCCCGGGAAGTTACACATTCCCGAATATTTGGGATTGCGAAGTTTCGTGGATTTACCTTAAACCTCGGCCTTCCCATCGTCTGTAAAAAATAATTCATTGTCTTGCAGTCTTGGGTTCAAAAACGCGGAACTATGCCGTCACGTGATACGTGTCGAGCATCCTCGTTCCGCAAGGGCGGAACGGGACATAACCGCATACCTGCACAACAGCAGAACTGCAAAACTGTAATAATAACCTTCACTCCTTTACGCCGTTTTGCCTTCATGCCGTTATACCGTTATGCCGTTATGCCGTCACGCCTTGACATCGCCTGATGGCCCTCAGCTATCAGCTTAATTCTTAAAGTATACCCAGATTTCTTGCATATGTGACTGCTTCGGTTGTATTTACAGCTCCAACCTTTTCAAGAATATTCTGTCGGTGATTATTAACTGTATTTATACTTAGAAAAAGTCTATCTGCAATTTCTTTACTGGCAAAACCTTTGGAAACCAAACCGAGCACTTCAACTTCTCTTGTCGACAGAATAGTTTTTTTATTAGGTTCCAATTCATTTTTAAACAAACATATTTTGCCACTCTTTATGTGAATTAGTCTTCGATTAACTCCTTCAAATGATATTTTATCAGGCAACAGATCATCAAGTATTAATATAAGCCAGATATTGCCCTTCTTATCAAGTTCAAGGACAACTAATTGCAAAATAATATTTAAGTATTTACCGTATTTATCTCGCTGTCGGAAATTCAGGATCAATTTATAGTCCTTTCTTTCTTCTTCGGGTAGATTTAAAAAGAATTTGAAGGATTTATTATAGGAATCCATAACTAGTGACAGGTCATCCGGATGAATAAACTGACCATAGTAAAAAGGATCCTGAGGATCGTGGTCTATAAGTGGATTATCAAAAGGCTCAAGATACCTGGATCGTAAAAAAATGTATTTCTTCTGGTATAAATCCAAAACTGTAACCGAACTGTTCTCAACCTCAGATAATCTTTCCAAAAAGTATACTTTCTTCTCAAATTCAAGATAATCAGCATTATCTACCTCAAATTTCTGGTATAAATAAATTTGATTTAATGGGTTCAGAGAAGAATCAGGTTCCATAAAAATTGATGATAACTCACTATTGAAACAGCCCTGTATGCGCCTCTATCTTTGTAAGTGTAAGATTCAATTTTATTTGATCTTATAATTCATAGTAAAACTAATTAAGAATAGTGTTAATACAAAATCTATTAATAGAATAACCATGATAGCATTAATCATTTATACCCATAATCCCGTGTTGCTTAAAAACGCTGTTCTTTTCATTTACATTAATAACTTCAGGGAAGGCTGGCAAGAAGATAAGATTATCGTTTTATACAAAAGATATTAATCATTTGGTTTATGTTCTTGCCAGGCCTCATTTTTATTTCCGTATTTCTTCTCACTTTTTCCCTTAATAGTGAAGTAGTGCAGATTTTTTGGCTTGTAATCACTGGAACTTTAATAGCACCAGGATTTCTAATTATGCCTATGATCCACAGGTGGTTCAGCAAACTTAAAAAACAATTTACAACATAATTTATTAACCATTTAATAATCTATAAACATGAAATCAGTTTATTTAATGACAGGGTTTATATTCATCATGTCTCTAAACAGTTTTTCCCAAAATTCAATTTTCAAAAAAAACGATGAATCGAAAAGTCAGAAATATATTTGCGGATTCTTATCATTCGACAGCAAAATCACTTCCTTAAATGGAAACAATGCTGAATTTTATGGGGGTGCATTCGGAACAGTAATTAAGCAACGAATGAGGATAGGATTAGGGGGATACTCCCTGAGAGGCAAAAACATGTTCGAATACTTGAATCCTTTGGGAGACAAAAAAGAATATCATTTCAATAATGAATTTGAATATTTCGGACCTTTTTTTGAGTATGTCATTTTACCAGA
Source organism: uncultured Bacteroidales bacterium (assembly GCA_963701745.1). Lineage (GTDB taxonomy): Bacteria > Bacteroidota > Bacteroidia > Bacteroidales > VadinHA17 > LD21. The sequence goes on from CAVPBE010000004.1 coordinate 210,127, forward strand.
TGCCCTCATTCACATAACAATTCCAGTCTTTTTGGCAGGGGGCAAGGCTACAATAAAGCAAGAAGTACCACTTAATCAACTTTCCTTTCCGGGTTCAGAGGGGATTGAGAAAACATATTGGGCAACTGTAGAAAAGTGCTATTTATCCGTTATTGAACCAGGTGTAAATATTGAACTTGAAATGCTGTCCTGGATGAACCTGGATTTAGGTGCGAGTTATCGGTTTGTTATGGGTTCCGAGTTAAAAACCATACCAAATTCTGCCCGGAATTTTTCAGGGACATCTTTTCATCTGGGATTAAAATTAACCTGCTTTTAGTTCCTTAATCCTCAATATCAATAAGAATACTAAGGTTTTCTACCAATGATAAAGAGAGATGATTTTCCAATCCGATTCGCTGTTTAAGCGACTTATCAGCAATATAGAGGACTAAAATCAATTTTTTTGTTTAGTCCTTAGAGTAACCCAAGATTTCTTGCGTATGTGACTGCTTCGGTTGTATTTACAGCTCTAACCTTTTCAAGAATATTCTGCCGGTGATTATTAACCGTATTTACACTAAGAAAAAGTTTATCCGCAATTTCTTTACTGGCAAAACCTTTGGAAACCAAACCGAGCACTTCAACTTCTCTTGTTGACAGAATAGTTTTCTTATTCGACTCTAATTCATTTTTAAACAAACATATTTTACCACTCTTTATGTTAATCAGTCTGCGATTAACTCCTTCAAATGATATTTTATCTGGTAACAGATCATCAAGTATTAATACCAGCCAGACATTGCCCTTCTTATCAAGCTCAAGGACAACCAATTGTACAATAAGATTTAAGTATTTACCATATTTGTCGCGCTGTCGGTAATTCAGGATCAATTTATAGTCCTTTCTTTCTTCTATTGGCAGATTTAAAGAGAATTTTAAGAATTTTAAATAGGAATCCATAACTATTGGCAGGTCATCAGGATGGAACAACTGAACAAAATAGAAAGCATCCTGAGGTTCGTATTCTCCAAGAGTATTTTCAAAAGGCTCAAGATACCTGGAACCTAAAAATATATATTTCTTCTTGTATAAATCGACAACTGAAATTGAACTGTTCTCAACTTCAGTCAATCTTTTTAATAAGGAAGCTTTCTTATAGAATTCAGTGTAATCATCAGAATCTACCTCAAATTCCTGGTATGAAAAAATTTTATCTAATGTGTTTAAAGGCGAATTTGGGTCCATAAAAATTGATGAGATATCACTATTGAAACAGCCCTGTATACACCTATACCTTTGTAAGTGTAAGGTTCAATTTTATATTATCTTATTATAATAAGTAAAATTAAGTAAAAGCAGAGTTAAAACAAAATCTATTAAAACTATGATGGTTACAAATTCAAAATTCAGAAAAAGATCTTTACCAGTCATCTATTTTTTTTTGATGAGTATTATGGTCAATGCCCAGGGAATTCTTGAGAAATACATTGAAACCGGACTAAAAAATAACCTGGTAATGCAAGAGAAGAATATAAGCCTCGAAAGTGCCTTGAATGCACTTAAAACAGCTGACAGGTTGTTTTTCCCTTCAATTAATTTAAAAGGCGATTACCAGTCGGGAGACGGAGGAAGAAGCATTTCAATTCCGGTCGGTGATATGTTAAACCCGGTTTACAGAACTTTGAATCAATTGACTTCGGAAAATGCATTTTCGGATATAAGCAATGTTGAAACAAATTTCTTTCCACAAAACTTTTACGACTTTAAAGTCAGAACATCCCTGCCAATAATTAACAGTGATCTTATTTATAACCGTACAATCCGGAAACAGCAAATAACGATGCAGGAGTATGATGTGGAGATCTATAAAAGGGAATTAACCCGGAATATTCTGGTAGCTTATTACAATTATTTAAGTGCTGCAAAATCTATTGCAATTTATGATGGCATGTTAAGTCTGGCACAGGAGGCCAGGAGAATTAACCAGAGCCTTCTTGATAACGGGAAGTCCCTCAAAGCATATGTATTAAGATCGGAAAGTGAGATACAGACCCTCGAAGCAAAAAGAACGTCAGCACTGCAGCAATTGAAAAATGCCCGGATGTATTTTAATTTTATACTTAATACCAACCCGGATGAGGCTATTGACACCGCCTATGTAGTGTCTATCGATCAAAACCTTATAGATCAATATCTTTTAAATGAGGCCTCAATTAGTAACAGGACTGAATTAAAGGCTCTGGATCAATCATCATCTATCTACCAGAATGTTTTAAAAATGAACAAAGCATACTGGGTCCCTAAACTTAATGGTTTTCTGGATCTTGGCTCACAGGCAAGTGACTGGAAATTTAATAATAAATCAAAATATTACTTCATTGGATTCCAACTGGATTTCCCGCTCTTTTCTGCCGGAAAAAACAGGATGAGGATAAAACAATCTGAACTGGCTCTGAAAAATGAATTGATAAATAATACCTATACCCGAAACCAGATCCAGTTATCAGCCGACATTGCCAGGAATAGCCTGATGGCATCTAACAGGAATTATGCAGCCGGCATTAAGCAATTAGATGCAGCCACGGCTTATAACAAACTGATTGAAAAAGGTTATAAGGAGGGGATCAATACATTTATCGAAACTATTGATGCAAGGAATCAGCTAACTACAGCATCACTCCAGCTGGTCATTGACAAATATGAGCTACTGGCAGCACTGGCCACTTACGAAAGAGAAATTAATAAATAAAACTAATACAAAAATAAAATGAAAAACAGCTATTACATCCTAATTATTAGCACATTAATTATGCTGCTATTGTCTGGTTGCGTTAAAGAATCAGAAAACCTTGCTCTTCCAAAGTCAGTTGAAGCTATTCCTGTTAAGATAATTTTTTTGAACCAGGCTGAAGTGACAGGAAGTGTTCATTCATCCGGACAGTTTACTACAGATGATGAAACTATGCTTTCGTTTAAAACCGGTGGCATAGTTGACAGAATCTATGTAAAAGAGGGAGACAGGATAAGAAAAGGTCAGTTGCTTGCAATACTCGATCTGACTGAAATATCTTCACAGGTGAATCAAACCCGGATTGCATTCGAAAAGGCTGCCAGAGATTATGACAGGTTCGAAATCCTCCGGAAAGACAGTGTAGCCACACTTGAGCAGCTGCAAAACTCAAAAACGGGTTTAGAATTGGCCAAACAGCAATTGGCTGCTGCGAAATTCAATTTGAAATACTCTGAGATAAGAGCATCTCATGATGGCGTAATTTTAAGAAAACTTGCAAATGAAGGACAAATGACCGGACCAGGGACACCAGTATTACAAACCAGCAGCAAGGGTTTGACTGACTGGATCCTCCGGGTAGCAGTCAGTGACAAAGAATGGGCTAAAATAAGATTAAGTGACAAAGCCAATGTGCAAATAGAAGCCCTCAATATCAACGATATGCAGGCATATGTCAGTTCTAAAGCAGAGAATGCTGATCAGATGACAGGTTGCTTCTCAATTGACCTGAAACTGAATAATGCTCGAAAATTAAATATCGCATCGGGTATGTTTGGGAAAGCTGAGATTATATTATCGGAAAAGAATTTTGTATGGCAAATACCTTATGATGCATTGCTGGATGGTAATGCTAATCAGGGATTCGTCTTTGTAACTAATGACAATACAAATGCATTTAAAGTACCTGTAACGATTGATGCAATTGATGGAAAAAACATTCTTGTCTCAAAAGGACTTGACGAATACAAATCACTGATTGTCTCGGGAAGTGCTTATCTGAAAGACAAATCAGTTATAAAGGTGACAAATAATTTTTTAGCAAATAATAAATAGACCCGTAATGAAAATCTCAGAATTTGCCGTAAAAAACTATCAGTTTACACTGGTTATTCTTGTAATGGCCATTGTTGTGGGGTTAACTACATTATTTAATATGCCCCGGTCAGAGGATCCTGAACTTATAATACCCTACTTCCCTGTGATTGTGGTTTATCCCGGCACTTCACCTAATGATATGGAAGAACAGGTTGTTGATCCCATCGAGAAAAAATTATCTGAACTTGAGGACATCAGGCGCATAAGAACTACTATTAAAGATGACATTGCTATGATCGAAGTAGAATATAAATACGGTGGTAATGTGAACGAACAATATCAGGAAGTTGTCCGCGAAGTAAACAATATGCGTGGAATATTGCCTGAGGGTATATTAAGCATTGATGTCACCAAGCCGTCACCAACAGATGTGAATATCTTACAAATGGCTCTGGTTTCAGAAAATGCTCCAAGAGAACTATTGAAAAAACAGGCTGAGAATTTACAGGATGAGCTGGAGAAGATCAATACTTTACAGAAAGTCGAGATCAGCGGGTTGCCAAAACAAATTTTGAGGGTGGATCTGCAGTTGGACAAACTGGCTCAAATGCATATTCCTCTGAATGCTATTATTGCAGGTATCCAGAGCGAGATTGCCAATATTCCGGGAGGAACTGTACATGCAGGAAGTAAAACATTCAATATTAAAACAAGTGGCAATTATAAGTCAATTGCAGAAATAGAGAACACTATTGTATATAGTGTTGACAGAAAAAATATTCGTTTAAAAGATGTCGCCGATGTGCATTTTGATTATGAAGAGGCCAAACATATTACCCGTTTAAACGGACACAGGTGTGTTTTGGTAAATGCCGGTCAAAAAAAAGGATCCAATATTTCTCATACACAAAAGTTGTATTTACCGGTTATTGAAAAATTTAAAAAGACGTTACCTCCGAATATCGAACTGGTCGATTACTTTGATCAGGCAGCAAATGTGAATGAACGTTTAGGTGGTTTAGGAAAGGATTTTATGATTGCTATTTTTATCATAGCAATTACACTTTTACCATTAGGTGGAAGAGCCGCTTCTATTGTAATGATATCAATTCCATTATCGGTTTCAATTGGACTGGTAATTCTGAATTTACTTGGATTTAGTTTGACTCAGGTGAGTATTGTTGGCCTGGTAGTAGCACTGGGGCTGTTAGTGGACGACGCTATTGTTGTTGTGGAGAATATTGAGAGATGGCTCCGGGAGGGATACTCCAGAATAGAAGCCACCCTTAAAGCTACCAGACAAATAGGATTTGCTGTTATTGGATGTACGGTTACCCTGATCATTGCCTTTTTACCATTGATATTTATACCTGGTGCCATCGGAGATTTTATTCGAGGTTTACCAATGGCAGTCGTAAGCTGCGTGCTTGCATCGATGATTTTGTCATTGACCATTGTCCCGTTATTAGCAAGTCGAATATTAAAAGAACACAAAGGGCAAAATAAAGGCAATTTATTCCTGCGGGCTTTTCAAACCGGTATTCATAAAATATATGGTCCCATATTGCACAGAGCTTTGAAACACCCCGTAATAACAATATCAGTTGCTGTTTTAATTTTTATTGGATCTCTGCAGCTGATACATGTTATTGGTATTAGTTTGTTCCCGCCTTCTGAAAAACCGCAGTTTCTTATTAACATAAATGCACCTTTGCAAACCAACATTTATAAAACAGACAGTGTAACAAGATATGTTGAGAGTGAACTGGCCAGATTTCAGGAAATAGAGTATTTCACAAGTAATGTTGGTAAAGGTAACCCGTGGATTTATTATAGTGAAACGCCTGAAAATGAAAAAAGTGATTATGCACAAATTTTTGTTCAGCTGGATCCAAAAACTACTTCAGTCGAAAAACTGGAATTAATTGAAAAGATAAGACATATTTTTATCGGATATCCGGGTGCCCGGATTGAAGTTAAAAACTTTGAGCAGGGTGCACATTTAATAGCTCCGGTGGAGGTCAGGCTTGAAGGAGAAAATCTTGATACATTGCGTTTGATAGCTCAAAGGGTAGAAAACCTGCTGATCAAAACACAGGGTACCATGTATGTAAAGAACCCCGTAATGAATCTTAAAAGTGATATTAAGCTGGATATTGATAAAGAAAAAGCAAATAGTTTAGGGATCCCAACCGTGAATATTGATCAACTGGTTCATCTGGCAGTTGCAGGATTTAAGCTGGGAAATTTTTCCGATGAAAACAGTAATGACTTCGACATATTATTAACGTCACCTAAATATGAAAGGGCAACACTTGATATTTTTGACAATTTGTTTGTAAACAATATTCAGGGTTTTGCTATTCCTCTGACACAACTGGCTGCTTTAAAATTAGAATCCTCTCCTCTTATCATCAATCATTATAACAAAATCAGAACAGTATCGGTGAGTTCCTTTGTAATGAGTGGATATTTAGCTAATAATGTGATAAACGATGTTATCAGTCAAATGGATAATCTCAATATGCCTCAGGGATATTCATACAAGATGGGGGGCGAATTTGAATCGCGGCAGGAAACATTCGATGGATTTGGCACCATCCTTATTATCACCTTATTTTTGTTCATCGCAATTTTGATCCTTGAGTTTAAAACATTTAAAAGCACTTTAATTGTTTTATCTGTCATACCGGTAGGTCTGGTAGGTGCTTTGATTGCACTCTGGATTACCGGGAATTCCTTATCGTTTGTTGCATTTATTGGATTAATAGCTCTGGCAGGAATAGAGGTAAAGAATTCAATCCTGCTGGTGGATTTCACAAATCAGTTGCGTAAAGATGGAAAACCGTTGGAAGAAGCTATCCGGGAAGCTGGTGAAATACGATTCCTCCCTATTATTTTAACTTCACTTACAGCTATCGGAGGGTTGATGCCAATAGCAGTTTCCACAAATCCTATGCTCTCCCCATTGGCTATTGTTATAATCGGTGGATTGATAAGTTCAACTTTATTATCAAGAATTATTACTCCTGTGATTTATAAACTGTTACCACCTAGAATATGATAGTAAAACTGAATATCATGACAACTATTACAGCAAATCGGGAAGCATCAAAAAACATTCACCAGATCCTTATTGAAGATTGTAAAAGAATGGATCAGAAGGCGCAATTTCAGATTTACAAATTATATTATAAAGCAATGTATAACACAAGTCTCGGAATTGTAAATGATCCCATGGAGGCTGAAGACATCATGCAGGAATCATTTCTTGTTGCTTTTGAACAGATTGATACATACTCAGGAAATGTAACTTTTAGCGCATGGCTTAAGAGCATTGTCCAAAACCGGTCAATAGAAAGCCGGAGCAAAAACAGGAATTTGATC
>CAVPBE010000005.1:0-379927 GCA_963701745.1 uncultured Bacteroidales bacterium
ACCCTGTCGACAAGGATCTCTGCACCGGCACCGGGAAAACTGTCAAGACCAGCATCTATTAGCCTGCTGAGTATTTCGCTATACTGGAGTCTCTCTTTTTTTGCAAGGAAGACAACTTCAGGAGGACCAAGGGCATGAAGTTTTAAGGCAGGATATAATTCCTTGATTTTCCTGAAAAGCCCGGTATAGAATTCAAGTCCGAGATCGGGATTCATCCCACCCTGAAGAAGAAGCTGATCACCTCCGAGAGCAATGAGCTCATCTATCTTTTTAATATAATCACCGATGGATGTCACGTATGCATCAGGCGAATCCTTCTTGCGGCAGAAATTACAGAATTTGCACTGGGAAAAACATATATTGGTTATGTTTACATTTCTGTCGATCATCCAGCCGGCATTCTTACCTGGTACATGAATCTGCCTGATTTTATCACCTAAAAACATCAGCTCCTCAAGAGGGGCTTCGTGATACAGTGCAGTTCCCTCCTCCGCAGTAAGCGGTACCAGGTCGAGGGCTTTTTTATATAGATCTTTCAATTCCATATAATAATGCAAAGTAGATAACTTAATTTATATATTGCTTTAACCCACCCCCCTCCCCTCCCTGGAGGGGAGCCGTTAATGTGTCTGCTTAAAACCCCCCTTTAGGGGGGATGGGGGGCAAATTCCCAGAACAAAGGTAACTCTTTAGAAACTAAACAATCAATAATTTAATTAACTTTACAATCTTTAAAAATCCGGATAAAATCTATGAAACCCGAGATACTTAAAATATCACAAATACTTCCCGATCAGTCTGTTATATGTATTCTGGGCAAGGATGAGATTCCCGAATGGCTCAAGCTTGCCAAATCAGAAAAGGAATTTGCTTTAAAACAGTTGACGGCTAAGGAAGAGTATGCAATAATCAACTCATACTACAAAAACACTTACATTGTACGGATAAATGAAACCGGTTCCGAATATAAGTTAAAGGAGGAACTGAGAAAGACAGCTTTCAATCTCCGTAAAATTATCAGATCGAATAACCACACTGAACTTGTAATAGGTTCATTTAAGGTATTTAAGGGAGCGGTTGAGGCTTTTACAGAAGGATTACTTTTAAGCTTCTATACATTCGATAAATACAAAACAAAAAAAGATAGTGGGGAGAAAAAGAATTACCCGTCAAAGCTTCTGTTGTACCAGTGGCCGGATGATGAAGATCTAAAGTGGATGACCGACCTTACTGATTCAGTGTATTTCGTGCGCGACCTTATCAATGAGCCTGTTAACCATCTGAACGCTCCTGCGCTGGCAGAGGAGATAAAAAAGATCGGCAACTCTTCCGGATTCAGGGTTGAGGTGCTTAATAAGGGAAAGATAGAAACCCTGAAGATGGGCGGATTGCTGGCAGTTAATAAGGGAAGTGTCGATCCACCGGTATTCTGCATACTTGAGTGGAAGCCTGAAAATGCCCTTAATGCCAGTCCACTAATCCTCGTTGGCAAAGGGATTGTATATGATACCGGAGGACTGAATATCAAGACCGGCGATTATATGGATAATATGAAAGCAGATATGGCTGGTGCAGCGGCAGTTACAGGTGTCCTGTCCACTATAGCCAGGACCGGTATCCCGCTTCATGTTATCGGTCTTATCCCAGCCACAGACAACCGGCCCGGTGGAAATGCCTACACCCAGGGAGATATTATCACAATGTACAACAAGATGAATGTTGAAGTTGGCAATACCGATGCCGAGGGAAGGTTGATACTGGCCGATGCGATAAGCTATGCTTCAAAATTCAAGCCTGAGCTTATTATAGACATTGCAACACTGACAGGTTCAGCAGCCATGACTTTTGGTGTTCAGGCCATTGCGGTCATGGGCAATGCTGACAGGAAGTATTTCAAACTGCTGGAGGAGTGCGGCAACGAGGTCTATGAAAGGACAGCCGAACTGCCATTCTGGGAGGAGTACGGGGAACTTATAAAATCTGATATAGCTGATATTAAGAATGTTGGCGGAAGGGAAGCAGGTGCCATTACAGCAGGTAAATTCCTTGAGAAATTTGCCGAATATCCAATGATTCACATGGATATTGCCGGAACAGGGGCACTTAAAAAAGATGATTTTTACAGGTTAAAGGATGGGCCGGGCTCCGGAGTGAGATTGCTTTCAACATTTCTGAAAAAGTACGCAGCAAGCCTTATGGCTAAGTAATGACATTATCATGGAGAAGAAAACAATAATTGCGGGAATCACACAGGGCGACATAAATGGCATTGGATATGAGGTTATAATAAAAGCCCTCTTGGAAGATGAAATTAACGATATCTGCGTTCCGGTGGTCTACGGCTCGCCCAAAGTAGCAGCATACCATCGTAAGGCCTTGAATATTAATAATTTCAGCTTTAATAATATACGTTCGGCAGAAGAAGCCAATAATAAAAAAGTAAACCTTATAAACTGTCTTGATGATAATATAAGGGTTGAACTTGGAAAATCAACACCTCAGGGTGGTGAGGCTGCCTTTGCTTCACTTGAAAAAGCTGTCGCAGATCTGAAAAGCGGTAAAATAGATGTTCTTATTACAGCCCCTATTGACAAGCAGAATATTCAGTCGGACAAATTCAGGTTCAGCGGTCATACGGAATATCTTAAATCAGTGGCCGGAGCCGAAGATGTTCTCATGTTCATGATAAGTGAAAGCGTAAAGATTGGAGTTGCAACCGGTCATGTACCATTAAGAAAGGTTCCGGATCTCATAACAACAGATCTTCTTCTTAAGAAATTCCGTCTGATGAATCAATCCCTTATCCTTGATTTCGGGATACGCCGTCCGAGAATAGCAGTTCTTGGACTTAATCCTCATGCGGGAGATAACTCTCTCCTGGGAAAAGAGGAGTCTGAAATTATTTCTCCTGCAATACAGCAGGCGATCAAGGAAAACATGCTGATATTCGGACCATTCCCGGCTGATGGATTTTTCGGGGCAGGATCATTTACCAAATTTGACGGGATACTGGCAATGTACCACGACCAGGGTCTTGCACCTTTTAAGGCATTATCATTCGACACCGGGGTCAATTTTACAGCAGGACTTCCATTCATCAGAACATCCCCTGTTCATGGCACTGCTTTCCAGATAGCGGGAAAGGGAGAAGCTTCGGAAAGCTCCTTCCGCCAGGCAATTTACCTTGCCTGCGATATTTTCAGGAACAGGCAGATGTATTCTGAAATAGCCCATAATCCCCTTAAGCATCAGGATATTGAAATTTATAATGAACGGGTTGATGAACTTCCACCTGAAATTCCTAACTCAGAACAGCATATATGATCGATTATATAAAAGGGAAGCTGGCAGAACTGACCCCTGCATTTATAGTTATTGAAAATGGAGGGGTAGGCTATTTTGTCAGCATTTCTCTTTCAACATTTACAAAGCTTGAAGGTAAAACGGAATGCAGGATACTCGTGCATGAAGTTATCAGGGAAGACAGCCATCAGCTCTTTGGATTTGCAGATAAGGAGGAACGTGATATATTCAGGTTGCTTATATCTGTGTCGGGAGTTGGAGCGAGCACAGCCAGAATGATGCTCTCCTCACTTACTCATGACGAAATTGAGAAGGCAATCCTTGAATCAGACGTTAATACTTTAAAGAGTATTAAAGGGATAGGTTTAAAGAGCGCACAGAGGATCATTGTTGACCTGAAAGACAAACTTGGAAAACAATCCGGAACCGGCGAAATATTTGCATTTACAGACAATACTAAGCGTGAAGAGGCGTTATCAGCTTTAGTGATGCTTGGGTTTGGCAAAAGTGCTGTCTTAAAAGTTCTTGAGAAGATAATCAGAGAGGAGAAAAATCTGACTGTCGAGGACCTTATTAAGAAAGCCCTTAAAAGCCTGTAAATACATATAATTTCATTTGGGATCAGGGATATCATATAAAAATCTGCTGAAATTTTCATATTTTGTACTATTCGCTTCTCTTGTACTCATTTCTGCAGAAGCAAATAGTCAGATCCCTGTCCCGGCTGGGGCAGCAGATACAATTAGAAAATCCCCATTTAAACTTAAAGATGTTTCTGGAAATCCCTGGGAGCCGGTCCAGAAGGCCCCGTTATACCTGAATAATCCTTCAAATATCACCTCCACTGTTATCTACAATCCGGAAAAGAATGAATATGTGATTTATCAGAAAGTCGGAACTTTTGATTACCGAACACCTGTGCATATGTCACCCGAGGAGTTTCGTAAATATCAGTTTAACAAGGAGATGCGTGATTACTGGCAATCAAGGATCTCTGGCGAAGCAGGAGGATTTAAATCGAACCTCATTCCCCAGATTGAAATAGGGGGTGCCACATTTGATAAAGTATTCGGCAGCAATGTGATTAATATCGTTCCCCAGGGATCGGCAGAACTGGTGTTTGGCATTAACATTTCACGCACCGAGAATCCCACACTGTCGGAAAAACTAAGGACAATCCCCACATTCGACTTCAAGGAAAAGATCCAGATGAATGTTACCGGGACAATTGGTGATAAAATGCAGCTTGGAGTGAATTATAACACAGACGCCATGTTCGAGTTTGAGAACAGGACAAAGCTTCAGTATGCAGGGAAGGAAGATGAGATAATCAAAAAAATTGAGGTTGGAGATGTTACACTTCCTCTTCCGGGTACCCTGATCACCGGAAGCTACAGTCTTTTCGGGCTCAAGACCGAGATGCAGTTCGGGAAATTAAATCTTACAACTGTTCTGTCGCAGCAAAAAGGCGAAACTTCAACTATTGAAGTAAAAGGAGGAGCCCAGATAAGCGAATTTGAGGTCTATGCTGATGATTACGAGGCAAACCGACATTTCTTTCTTTCAAATCATTTCAGGGATATTTACAATGATGCACTGAAAAACCTTCCGGCAGTCAGTACCGGACTCAATATCACCCGCATTGAAGTATGGATAACAAACAAGACAAGCAGTTATGACGAGACAAGGAATATAGTTGCCTTTGCCGACCTGGCCGAAAACAGCAGTCATATTTATAACAAGGTCCCTGCTTTCCAGGCATCACCGGGAGCAGTCAGATTCCCTGATAATGAGGCCAACCACCTTTATGAACAGCTGCTTTCCAATTATACCTCGTTGAGGGATGTCGACCAGGTCACGACTGCCTTCAATTCATTATACCCTGGGTTCCAGATAGGACGTGATTTTGAAAAAATCGAAAATGCGAGGAAGTTAAATGACAGGGAATATACTCTTAACAGCCAGCTGGGATATATCTCTCTTAACACTGCTCTGAATAATGATGAGGTGCTGGCCATCGCATATGAATATACCCTGAACGGGCAGGTTTACAAAGTGGGAGAATTTTCAACTGACGGTATTTCAGCTCCCCAGGCCCTGATCCTCAAGCTTATCAAGGGGACCACCCTGAGCCCAAGATACCCGACATGGAACCTGATGATGAAAAACATTTATTCACTCGGGTCAGGAAGACTTGAAAGCGGCGATTTTCAGCTCAATATTCTCTATGAAGATGATAAAACCGGAAATTCAATAAATTACCTTCCCGAAGGTAAAATTGCAAACAAGATCCTCCTGCAGGTTCTTGGTCTTGATAATCTTAATTCTCAGCATGATCGTGTACCAGATGGTTATTTTGACTTTATTGACGGGGTTACAATAAATGTTAGCAGGGGGAAAATAATATTTCCGGTAATTGAGCCCTTCGGAAGTTACCTGAGAAGCCAGATCGGCGACAACCTGATATCTGAAAAATATGTCTTCCAGGAGCTTTATGATTCAACCCAGACTGTTGCCAGGCAGATGGCTGAGAGGAACAAGTTCAAAATGACCGGCCAGTACACTTCGGAGTCAGGTTCAGAGATCAGGCTCAATGCAACAAATATCCCTGCAGGATCCATAAAAGTTACCGCGGGAGGAGTAACACTGACTGAAAACACCGATTACACTGTTGATTATAACATGGGTGTTGTAACGATAATAAACTCAGCCCTTATAGAATCACAGACACCAATTCAGGTATCGCTTGAGAGCAACCAGTTTTTCGGATTCCAGACCAAGACACTCATTGGCACCCATCTCGATTACAGGTTTTCAGATAATTTCAATATCGGAGGCACTCTTTTACATCTGAATGAAAGACCATATACCCAGAAAGTTAATTTCGGTGAGGAACCGATATCAAATACTATCTGGGGACTTAATACATCATACAGGGGAGAATCACAGCTTTTAACTAAACTTATTGACAAGATCCCCCTTCTCGAAACCAAAACCCCCTCAAGCATCTCATTCAACGGGGAGTTTGCAGAGCTGATCCCGGGCCACTCACGCGCAATTTCTAATGCAGGCAATTCCTATATTGACGATTTTGAATCGAGTGAAATCCCTCTTGACCTCAAATCGTTCAATGCCTGGTCAATATCAAGCATCCCGCAAGGCCAGGATCAGCTTTTTCCTGAAGCATTAATGAACAACAATCTGACAACCGGATTCAACAGGGCTAAAATAGCCTGGTATGTCATCGATCCTCTTTTCCTGAGAAACGGTTCTTCAACACCTGGGCATATTAAGCAGGATGCTAATACCCAATCAAGCCACTTTGTCAGGGAAATATATGAAAATGAGATCTTTCCGAATAGAGAGAGCACAAGCGGGATCCCAACGACTATCTCAGTGCTTAATGTAGCTTACTATCCAGAAGAGAAAGGACCATATAATTACGACGCCGATCCCAATTCATTATCAAGGGGAATGAATTCAAATGGAAAGCTTAATGATCCTCAATCGAGGTGGGGCGGAATAATGAGAGAGGTTCTGACAAGCGATTTTGAGACAGCCAATATCCAGTATATCGAATTCTGGCTGATGGATCCCTTTGTTGAAGATCCGACACATCAGGGTGGCGATCTTTATTTTAACCTTGGAAATGTCTCGGAGGATATTTTAAGGGACTCACGTAAAAGCTTCGAAAATGGTCTGCCTGGTTCACCAATTCTTCAGAATATTGATACAACATCATGGGGCAGGGTTCCTACGGTCCAGTCGGTTGTGCATGCATTCGACAACAGCTCCGAATCGCGAACATACCAGGATGTGGGTCTGGATGGTCTGAGAGACCAGGATGAGCAGGCATTTTTTATAGATTACCTTCAGAGATCTCAGGCTATAACAAATCCTGACGTGTACACCGAAATACTCAAGGACCCGTCGAATGATGATTTTCATTATTTCAGAGGTTCAAAATATGATTTGGACCAGCTCAGCATTCTTGACAGGTATAAGAGATATAATGGGCAGGACGGTAATTCACCAACCTCGGAAATGTCAACTGAATCATACCCGACAACCGGTTCAACACTGCCCGATATGGAGGATATCAACCGCGACAACACCCTGAGCGAGACGGAAAGTTATTACCAGTATAAGGTCAGTCTGAGACCGGAGAACATGAAAGTCGGATCGAACTATATAGTTGATGAGATTGAGCCTACTGTTAAATTTGCTAATGGCAATGAATCGAAGGTTAAATGGTATCAGTTCAAGATACCTGTAACCGAATATCAGCGGACAGTAGGTGTGATCAGCGATTTTAAGTCGATACGGTTCATGAGAATGTTCCTTAAGAATTTCAACAAGCCAGTAATCATGCGTCTTGCAGAACTTAATCTTGTCAGGGCGGAATGGAGAAAATACAATATCACTTTTATGGAGGGAGGAGAGAGGATAACAATCCCCGAACCTGAAGATGGGACCTTCGAAATAAGCTCGGTAAGTATTGAGGACAATGCAGGCAAAAAACCTGTCAATTATGTACTGCCTCCTGGATTTGACAGAGTTGTTGATCCTCAGAATCCACAGCTGCGCCAGCTCGATGAACAGTCTATGGTCCTGAAAGTGCAGGATCTGGTTGATGGGGATGCACGTGCTGCTTACAGGAATGTTAATCTTGATGTCCGGCAATACCGGCGGCTGAGGATGGAAGTCCATGCCGAGGCATTGATTGGTCAGCCTTTATACGATAACGAACTGACGGCTTTCATAAGGATAGGGTCGGATTATAAATCAAATTTCTATGAGTATGAAGTTCCTCTGAAACTCACCCCTCCCAGCGATAAGTATAGTAACGATTCAGAGGAAGACAGAACGATTGTTTGGCCTAAGGATAACCAGTTCAATATTGATCTTTCGGTTCTTCAGGAAGCCAAAAAGGAGCGAAACAGACAGATGCAGGCAGCCGGATCATCACTTAGCATTTCAGATGTCTTTGCCTTTAAGGATGATTCAAACAGGGTTTATGTTTGCGGAAATCCCAACCTGAGCAATGTAAAGGTCATAATGGTGGGTATCAGGAACCCTATAAAAACAAGAAATCCCGATGTCGACAACGGTGAAAGCAGGTCAGGAGAGGTATGGGTGAATGAATTAAGGCTCAGCGACTTCGTTGAAAATGGAGGTTGGGCGGCAAATACCCATTTGCAGGCCCGGCTGGCTGACCTGGGGACTATTGATGTTGTTGGTCAGGCAAGTACTCCTGGATGGGGAAGCATCGACAAGAAAGTTAATGAAAGAAGCAAGGAAGAGATCCTGAAGTATGATCTTTCCACAACAATGGAACTGGGAAAATTCTTCCCGGAGGAGTCCGGAGTCCGCCTTCCGGTATATGCAGGTTATTCTGAGACACGCATCAAACCGCAGTACAACCCTCTTGATCCCGACATCAAACTCAGGGATGCACTGAACGAAGCAAAAAGTAAGGAAGCAAGGGACTCGATAAGATCAATTTCGGAGGATTATTCAAGACGAAAAACAATATCAATTAACAATGCAGGCATCACGAAACGCGGTGAAAAATCCCATGCATGGGATCTCGCCAACTTCAGTGTCAACTATACTTTTAACGAAACTTACAGGAGCAATACCAGGACTGAGATAGATCTTGAGAGGAATTACAGGGGCGGCATCAATTATAACTATGAGGCACAGCCTAAGAACATTGCACCTTTTAAGGATGTAAAGTTTCTGAACTCTCCAATTTTCAGAATAATAAAGGATTTTAATTTCTATCCTTTCCCGAGAAGTATTTCGTTCAGGACAGATGTATCCCGATATTACAATGAGGTAAAAACAAGGAATATTAACAATCCTAATCTCCTGATATCACCTACTTTCAGGAAGGACTTCGAATGGACCAGGATCTTTGATGTAAAATATGATCTTACACGTCAGCTGAAAATCGACTTCACTTCTACCAACATTGCAAGGATTGATGAACCTGAAGGAGCTGCCGACCGTAAAAGGTACAGGAGTGATTATGAAAACTGGCGTGATTCGGTGATGACGAATATAAAACAACTGGGGAGGACTACATCATACAATCATTTCTTCAATGTCACTTACAATCTTCCAATAAACAAGCTTCCCCTACTTTCGTGGATCACAGCAAATGCAAGACTTGGATCGGATTATTCCTGGATGGCCGGCGCCCTCTATCCCGATTCTATGAACATCAATCTCGGGAATTCGATCAAGAATCATGCTGAGCTAACATTTTCAGGAACCGCTAACCTGTCATCCCTTTACAGCAAGTCGAAATTCCTTAAGAACATTGAAAACAATACCCGGCCGGATGCAGTTCAGAGGATGAAGACTGAATACAAGACCGAGACATTTACAAGGAATAATGTCAATTTCAGGGTCGATATTATGAGACCGCTTGTCCATAACCTGAGAACAAAGGATGTAAAGGTAAAGATCGTGAAGAAAGATGGAACGGAGCTTAAGGGCAAATTGGAAATTATAAGTGAGAACAGAATAAATTTCACTTCGGCAGAGGCTGCTGACGGAACACAGGTGACAATCGAAGGCAGGGTTCCTAAAAAGCGGAATCCGCTTACTGTCACGGGCGAATATTTTTTGAGAGCATTAATGGGTGTCAGGTCAGTAAGTCTTACTTATACCTCGGCACAGGGACAGTACCTGCCCGGATTCACCCCTGAAGCAAGATTTCTGGGAATGTCAAGGACAAATAATGTTATGGCTCCCGGTCTGCCATTTATCCTGGGCTACAGCAACAGGAAGTTCTTTGATAAAGCTGCTGCTAATGGATGGCTGACTACCGACACTCTCCTGAACACTCCTGCAATTTACAATAATAAAATTGACCTTTCCCTGAGAGGTGTGGTGGAACCTTTCCCTGGTCTTAAAATTGACATAAATGCCGACAGAAGATTCCTTGAAAATGAAAGCTCTTATTATACTGCCGATTTCAACGGGAATTTTCCTGACAGCACCAGGAACAGGGTAATTACCGGAAACTTTTCTATTTCAATAATTTCATGGGGTACAGCATTTGAAAAGGTTTCAAAAAAGAACAATTATATCTCAAACACTTTTGAAAATTTCAAGAAAAATGCGGTTATAATATCCGGCAGAAGAGCTGAGGCACGAAGGCAACTGGACCCGGGATATGATCCTGATCTGGATCCTGACACTGGTCTGCCACTTACAGGTGATTATAAGAGCGGATATGGCCAATCATCGCGCGAAGTCCTTATTCCGGCCTTTTATGCTGCGTACACCAAAACGGACCCGCACAAAGTTGATCTGGCCACTTTCCCGTCAGCATTCAGGATGATGCCAAACTGGAGAATCAGCTTTGACGGATTTTCAAAATTTGAATTTGTGAAGAAAGTATTCCGGTCCGTGAATATCACGCATCAGTACCGAAGCGTTTACCAGATCGGCTCCTATACAACAAATCTGAATTATTTTGTCGACGGCAATGGAGTGAACAATATAAGGGATCTGCAGAAGAACTACATTCAGCAGTACGAAATTAATACTATAACTGTCAGTGAGCAGTTCAGTCCCTTGATCAATATCGATATGAACTGGAAAAGCAACCTTACATCCCGGTTTGAATGGAGAAAATCACGGACAATCTCACTCAACCTCACCGGTAACCAGGTGACTGACAACCGTATCAACGAGCTTGTGGTAGGAGCAGGTTACAGGTTTGATGATGTCCAGATTATTTTGAGAACAGGCGGTGCACAAAGGGCCCTTAAAAGCGACCTGAATTTAAGACTTGATCTATCAATCAGGGACAATAAAACTGTTGCCAGGAAACTTATTGAAGATGTAAACCAGCCTGTTGCAGGTATTAAGGTGTTTACAGTCGGAGCAACGGCCGATTATGTCCTGAGCGACAGGTTCAACCTTCAGATCTTTGCAGATCATACAATGAATAATCCGTTTGTTGCCAATACCTTCCCAACATCCAACACAAATTTTGGATTCAGCCTTAAATTTACACTGGCGCAGTAAATATTTGGGGATATTGAATGAGTCTTTTATAGACTCAAAGCACGCTAAGTTAGAGCAAAGCACGCAAAGTCAAGCCCATTTATTACTGTTCTTTGCGAACTTTGCGTAAATCCTTGGTGGCCTTTGCGGTTAATGGATTTTTACTTTTTAGACAGCCTCTACCCTGACCGAAGTATCAGGGGGAGGTGGTTAGCTTATTATTCAACACGAAAGTGGCAAATTCAATTCAGAAAACGTTTGAAACAAAGTCATAATAATTTCCTGAATTTAGATCAATGAATCTATGTGGAAATAAATGACATACAGAAGATAAAATTCCAATCCTTTTTTTTATTTTTGATTGCTTTACTTATGCTTCTGACCAATTCTCTTCGAACTAAATCAGTCAAAATGAAAAAATCAAAACCACGATTGTCTTTCTGGCAAATATGGAACATGAGCTTCGGTTTCTTAGGGATCCAGATCGGATTTGCCCTTCAGAATGCAAATGTCAGCCGGATCTTCGAAACCCTGGGTGCAAAAGTTGACGATATTCCAATTCTCTGGGTAGCAGCCCCGGTTACGGGTCTTATTATTCAGCCAATCATTGGTCACATGAGTGACAGGACATGGAACCGTCTGGGAAGGCGGCGTCCTTATTTCCTTATTGGTGCCCTTCTGGCTTCAATTGCTTTATGCATCATTACAAATTCTCCGACATGGCTGTTTGCAGCCGGGATACTCTGGATAATGGATGCTTCTATTAATGTATCAATGGAACCTTTCCGAGCTTTTGTAGGAGATATGCTTGTATCAGAGCAGCGCACAACAGGGTTTGCGATGCAAAGTTTTTTTATTGGCCTCGGAGCAGTAATTGGATCATTTCTCCCTTGGGTTCTCGTCAACTGGTTTAATGTTCCTGAGCTACCTGCGCCGGGTAAGCTGATTCCCCTTAATCTGAAACTTTCATTCTATCTTGGAGCTGGTATTTTCTTTTTGGCAGTATTATGGACCGTTCTGCGAACCAGGGAATACTCGCCGGAAGAACTTAAGGAGTTTGCAGAAGCAGAAGCTCAGGAGGACAAAATACAGATAGCTGGGAGCGAGGTGAAGGTAGGTGAAAGAAGACTGAATTTTTATTTGCCTGGATTGATTTGGCTTGGAATAGGATTGATATTAACTCTTATATTGTCAAGGGTTAATCTTGAAAAAGAGCTTTACGTAATCACGGGAGGTATATCTCTGTTCGGTCTGCTTCAAATTATTGCCGGTGCGCTACAATCTACCGGTAAAGGGGAGAATGGCCTTAACTCAATTCTCACCGACCTGAGACATATGCCCACAACTATGGGGCAGCTGGCAGTAGTCCAGTTTTTTACATGGTTTGCTCTCTTTTCAATGTGGATATATACAACCTCAGCAGTCACCTCACGTCTGTATGGTACCACCGATACTACATCCCTGGCATATAATGAAGGAGCCAACTGGGTAGGTGTACTTTTTGGAATATATAACGGATGCGCCGCTTTAGTAGCTTTTCTGCTGCCAGTTATGGCAAAAGCAACAAGCAGGAAAATAACACATTCTGCATGTCTTGTCATCGGGGGTATCAGTCTGATTTCGATTAACCTTGTAAGTGCTCCATGGCAACTCGTATTTCCGATGGCCGGCATAGGTATTGCATGGGCCAGTATACTTTCAATGCCTTATGCAATACTAACTGGTGCACTGCCTCAGAACAAGATGGGAATATATATGGGCATCTTCAATTTCTTCATCGTCATTCCTCAGATACTGGCTGCAAGCATCCTTGGAAGCATGGTGAAACACATGTTCAGCGGAAATACAATGAATGCCCTCATCGCAGGCGGTGTTTCGATGATGATTGCCGCCATGATGGTCAGATTTGTAAAAGACGTTGATGACAGGAGGAACAAATGAGAATCAAAGGATGCATTTTTGATCTTGACGGTGTAATTGTCGATACTGCCAAATACCATTATCTGGCATGGAAAAAACTTACCACGTTGCTGAACATCGATTTTTCAGAAGAGGATAATGAACGGCTGAAGGGTGTCAGCAGAATGGCATCGCTTGATATAATCCTTGAGATCGGGAACAGGGTTGTTGATGACAAAACGAAAGAAGAATATGCCTCTCTCAAGAATAAATGGTATCTCGATTATATAAACCGTATGATGCCCGATGAGATCCTTCCCGGAAGCCTTGAATTCATTTCTGAACTTAAAAATTCCGGGATAAAAGTGGCATTGGGATCAGCAAGCAGGAACACGCCATTGATCCTCGAAAGGCTGGGTATTGGAAGACTGTTTGACGGAGTAGCCGATGGCAATAATGTCAGCAAGGCAAAACCTGATCCGGAAGTATTTATTACTGCAGCAAAGTTGGTTGGAGTGCCACCTGAAGAGTGCATAGTGTTCGAGGATGCTGTGGCAGGAGTTGAGGCTGCACTAAATGCAGGGATGCATTGTGTGGGAATAGGTTCGGAAAAAACTCTGAAAGATGCCCATTTTGTGGTTTCGGGATTGGATAAGATGAATCTTAAAAAGCTAAAAGTATTTGCAAAACAATTATAGTATGAACAGTTGTTATAAGCTGGATGAATGGCTCATAATTGAGGAGGGATTTCACCCCGGATTTAACAGGGAGTCGGAAAGCATCTTTTCAATCGGGAACGGCTATATGGGTCAGAGAGCAAATTTCGAAGAGCACTATTCAGGTGATTCCCTGACCGGGAGCTATATTGCCGGTGTGTATTACCCTGATAAGACCAGGGTGGGATGGTGGAAAAACGGCTATCCTGAATACTTTGCAAAGGTCCTGAATGCTCCGAAGTGGATAGGTATAGATATTTGTATTAATAATAAACCTGTCGATCTTTCTTCAGCGAAGATCACCTCCTTCACCCGTACCCTGAATATGAAGGAGGGATATCTTGACAGGAAATTCACAATTGCAGTTGCCAGGAACAAAACTCTTGAATTCAACACCAGGAGGTTTTTGAGTATGGCCGAACCCGATACGGGAGTTATAAAGTATTCAATCCGTTCGGTTGACTTTGAAGGCATAATTGATTTTACTGTATACCTCGATGCCGATGTAAGGAATGAAGATGCAAATTATGGAAAGAAATTCTGGAGAGAGATCTCGAGGGAAATAAATCCGGAGCAGGGGATCATTATTGCACGAACGCTGAAAACTGATTTCCATGTTGCGACAGGAATGTGTTTTAACCTTTTAAAAAACGGGAAAGGAATCGATGTACACTCCAGTCTGATTGACCGCGATAAATATGTTGGTAATGCTTTTTCTGAAAAAATAAAACCCGGTGATGAACTGACACTGGTCAAGTTTGTATCAGTCCTCTCTTCTCTTAATTATCCTGAGGGTGATCTCATGTGGAACATCAAAAAGCGTCTTAAGGAGGTATCGTCCAAAGGATTAGACATGCTTTTTTCTGCTCACAGGAAGGAGTGGGAAAAGATATGGAAGGCTTCGGATATTGTTATTGAAGGCGATATTGCAGCCCAGCAGGCGATCAGGTTCAATATTTTCCAGCTTAACCAGACCTACACCGGTAAGGATGAAAGGCTTAATATCGGTCCGAAAGGTTTTACCGGCGAAAAATATGGGGGAAGTACCTATTGGGATACAGAGGCTTTTGTCCTGCCATTTTTTCTAAAGACAGCTGATCCAAAGGTTGGAAGGAACCTGGTGCTTTACAGGTATAAACACCTGGGAGCCAGTATCAAAAACGCGTCTAAACTTGGTTTTAAAAATGGGGCTGCCCTTTACCCTATGGTGACCATGAATGGTGAAGAGTGCCATAATGAATGGGAAATAACTTTTGAGGAGATCCACAGAAATGGTGCTATAGCATTTGCCATCTGCAACTATATAAAGCATACAGGAGATGATGACTATCTTGCCGATTACGGGCTCGAGGTTCTGATAGGAATTTCGAGGTTCTGGAGCCAGAGGGCAACCTGGTCGGAAAACCTGAAAAAGTATGTCATATTGGGAGTTACAGGACCAAATGAGTATGAAAACAATGTCAGCAATAACTGGCATACAAATTCAATGGCTTCATGGACCTTATCATATACCATTGAAGGTCTGCTGAAAGTGCACAAGGAGGCACCGATAAAATACAATGAACTTATAAATAAAACAGGCTTTGACTTTTCAGGTGAGACCAGTCACTGGAAGAAGATAATTGATAACCTTCACATGCCGTTTGACAGCAGTAGAAATGTTTTTCTTCAGCAGGATGGCTTTCTGGATAAGGAACTAATGCCTGCTGAAAAGATCCCATCAGGTGAACGACCGATAAACCAGCACTGGTCGTGGGACAGGATATTAAGGTCGTGCTTTATTAAACAGGCTGACGTGCTTCAAAGCCTTTACGTGTTTGAAGATAAATATGATACGGAAACCATAAGGCGGAATTTCGATTTTTATGAACCGATGACAGTACATGAATCTTCATTATCCGCCTGCATACATTCCATTCTGGCTTCCAGGCTAGGTTATATTGAAAAGGCTTATGAACTCTATCTCAGAACAGCACGACTCGATCTCGACGATTACAACAATGAAGTCGGAGACGGCCTGCACATAACAAGCATGGCAGGAACCTGGCTGGCAATTGTGGAAGGTTTCGGCGGAATGAGGATACCTGACGGCAAGGTTCATATAAATCCGCTTATCCCCGGGCAATGGAAATCGTATTCTTTCCATGCCAGGTTCAGGGGAAGCCTTTTTGAAGTGAAGGTGAATCATAAAGAAATAATTATTAATAATTTGTCGGAGAAGAATCTGATAATGGTTGTTCATGGAACTGAATACCTTTTAGAAGGATCAGAGATTAAGTCTGTTGATTTGATTACCCCTTCGAAGAGGGTTTTGGGTAATCATGAATAAGATTGCTTCATCTACCGCATAGACGGTAGACTAGCAATGACGGTGTACCTTGGTAAGATCCCCTCTATAGGGGGGCTGGGGGTGGGTGATTCTTAGAACTCCCCTCCTTGGAGGGGGTGGGTGACTCTTAAAGGTCCCCTCCTTGGAGGGGCTGGGTGACTCTTAAAGCTCCCCTCCTTGGAGGGGCTGGGTGACTCTTAAAGCTCCCCTCCTTGGAGGGGGTGGGTGACTCTTAAAGCTCCCCTCCTTGGAGGGGCTGGGGGTGGGTTTAATATTAAGAAATGAAATCCAATAACCACGGAGTGACACAGAGTCCCATGAAGCAAATACGGAGTTAAATCAAAAGCAAATCCGTGAAAACCCGTGAAATCCGTGGTGAAAAGAATTTAAAAGAGAAAAAAGACAAAACTAAAAAGATAAATAATGGAAAAACTACCTGTAAATCTGCTGATACTGGCATTTGTAATTTCTATTCTGATAGCCGGCTGTTCTCTGTTCGGTAAGAAGAAAGAGCCAAAGCCTTTTATTTCAGAAGTTGTACATCCTGAATGGTCTAAAAATGCCGTCATTTATGAAGTGAATGTCAGGCAATATACCGATTCCGGAACATTCAAAGCGTTTGAGAAACATCTTCCGAGACTGAGGGAAATGGGTATCGACATTCTCTGGTTCATGCCTTTACACCCGATAGGCTTTCCAAACCGTAAAGGTGAGCTGGGAAGTTATTATTCAGTTGCCGATTATTTGGGTGTTAATCCTGAATTCGGAACGATTGAGGATTTTAAAAGGATTATTGAAAAGGCTCATGGACTGGGAATGCATGTTATTATCGACTGGGTGCCTAATCATACCTCATGGGATAATCCTCTTACAACCGAGCATCCGGAGTGGTATGTAAAAGATTCGACGGGTAAATTTATTCCTCCCATTGGAACTGACTGGACCGATGTCATACAGCTTGACTGGTCACAAATGGGGCTTCAGGATTATATGATAGATGCTTTTAAATTCTGGATCAATCTGGGAGCAGACGGTTTCCGGGTCGACCATCCGCACAATACGCCTAAAGAGTTCTGGGAAAGGGCAAGAACCGAGCTGGATAAAATAAAACCTGTATTTATGCTTGCTGAATATGAGGGAGACAAAGGATTTACCGAGAAGGGTTTCGATATGGATTATGCCTGGGAGATGCACCACCTTATGAACAGTATTGCTCAGGGGAAGGATAGTGCAGGTGCATTGCTGAAGTATTTCCGCAAAGAGTGGGCAGTCTATCCGGATAATGCATACCGTATGATGTTCCTTACAAACCATGATGAGAATTCCTGGGCCGGTACAATCGATTCATTGATGGGTGATTCACAGAAAGCATTCGCTACACTTATATTTACTGCTCATGGAATGCCTCTCATCTATAGCGGACAGGAAGCATGTCTTGATAAAAGACTGAAATTCTTTTTCCGGGATCCAATTGAATGGGATACATGCACCATGACAGGGTTCTATTCAGACCTGATAAAACTGAAGAAAAAGAATCCTGCACTCTGGAATGGTGATTTCGGAGGTAAAATGATCAGTGTCAAAACCAATAAGGATAAGAAGATCTTTGCTTTCTTCAGGGAAAAAGGTGAGAACAGAGTTGTTGCATTTTTAAATCTTACTAAAAAGCCTGTATCATTCAAGCCTGTGCTGCAAGGTATTGAGGGTGAATACACGGAGTATTTCACAGATCAGAAAGCAGAATTAAGTAAAAGTTTTAACCTTACACTTGATCCATGGGGGTATAAGGTTTTTGTTAAGTAGAATCAGCCTCACCCCCTAAACCGAGTCCCGATTTATTGGGACGAGCTCGCCGAAGGCAATCCCCCTCTCCTAAAAGAGAGGGGGACTAAATATTGCAACTTTTAAAGCCCAGCCCGCTTAAGGGGAGGGGTTGCCTGCCTGCCGGTAGGCAGGGGGAGAGGTCGATGAATTAGGGTTAAGGAAGAACTAATATATAAGACATGACAAAATCACTCAGATTTCCTGCACTTATCCTGCTGATAGCTTGCATCAGCAGAGTTGTTTCAGCTCAGAATATCGACCGTATTGAACCACCTTCCTGGTTTACCGGAATGAAAGAGACCGCATTGCAGCTAATGGTTTATGGCAAAGAGATTGGATCGTTCAATGTAACTGCTGACTATCCCGGTGTTAAGGTCACCACACTTGTCAAGACCGAAAATCCGAATTACCTCTTCGTCAATCTTGATATCAGCAAGCAGACAGTTCCGGGCGACATCAGGCTGACTTTCTCCCGGGGCAAGCTGAAGCTGATACATAATTATCCTCTTCTTGCACATCCTTCTGGATCTGCCAGGGGCTTCGATGCTTCTGATGTTATCTACCTGCTTATGCCCGACCGGTTCGCAAATGGTGATCCGGCTAACGACAATGTAATTGGTATGCTTGAGCAGGCAAACAGGAGTAATCCAAACGGAAGGCACGGCGGAGACCTCAAAGGAATATCAGACCATCTCGATTACATTAAAGACCTTGGTGCAACGGGTATCTGGCTGAATCCATTCCTTGAGAATAATCAGCAAGCTTTCTCCTACCATGGATATTCGATCACTGATCTTTACCGTGTCGATCCGCGTTATGGGAACAATGAGGATTTTAAAAACCTGGTTTCGAAAGCACATAATATGGGGCTGAAATTAGTGATGGACATGATATTCAATCATATAGGATCAGGACACTTGTGGATGAAGGATCTGCCCTCGGCAGACTGGGTTCATCAGTTCAATGAGTTCACGCGTACAAATTACAGAGCTTCTACCTATATGGATCCATACGTCGCAAAAAGCGACGAGGAGTCGATGGAAAAGGGATGGTTTGACAGGACAATGCCAGACCTCAACCAGAGCAACCCGCTTGTTGAGGCATACCTGACCCAGAACAGCCTGTGGTGGATCGCATACTTCAATATTGACGGAATAAGAATGGATACCTATCCATACCCTGAAAAAAATATGATGTCGAGGTGGGCCAAAAGGATTACTGATGAGTTTCCCGGGTTTTTCATCGTGGGAGAAGTCTGGTACCAGCAGGAGGCGCTTACGGCTTACTGGTCGCTTGATAAGGTCAATGAAGATGGTTATCAATCGAACCTTCCGTCGGTAACGGATTTTCCTCTGTCACTTGCGACCCAAAGAGCTTTCACTGAACCCGATAGCTGGACCGACGGACTGGCAAGATTCTACCTGACTCTTTCTCAGGATTTCATCTATCCCCATCCTTTCAACAATGTGATATTCCTTGATAACCATGACCTGCCCAGGTTCTTTACACAGACTGGAATGAAACTTGAAATTTACAAAATGGCCCTTTCATTTATCCTTACGACAAGAGGTATCCCGCAGTTCTATTATGGTACTGAGATAGTTATGCAAGGCGATAAAAACCGGGGTGACGGTTTCCTTCGGGAAGATTTCCCGGGTGGATGGAGCGGGGATTCCAAAAACGCTTTTATTGCCCAGAACTTAACTCCTTCAGAGAAGGATGCCTATACTTTTACAAAGAAGCTACTGAACTGGAGAAAAGAAAAGGATGTAATTCATTCGGGAAAACTAAAACAATTTATTCCCGAAAATAATCTTTATGTCTATTTCAGGTATAATGACAAAGAATCCGTAATGGTAGTTCTTAATAACAGCGACAAGGAGACCCGTACTATTACCAGGGAAAGATATGCTGAAGCATTGAATGGTTTCACTCACGGTGCAGATATTATTACAGGGAGTGAAATAAATGATCTCACATCATTTAAGATCGCACCTAAAACGGCAATGATAATTGAGTTGAAGTAATTTTGAGATGCTGGATCAGAAGTAACTTGAACCACCCAGTCATGACCCTTCGGGCATGACACCCCTCCTTGAAAAGGAGGGGAAATTGTTGATATACAACAATATATCTTTCTCCTCCTCTCTGAGGAGGAGTACCCCGACGCAGGTGGGGGGAGGTGGTGTTCTTAAAATACAACCACTATCATTTCCTGATTACCTTTTGAACAGCATATTTCTGACCTGGACTTACCCTTAAAATATACAATCCCTTTACTGCATCTTTACCACCTGATGTTTTTCCGTCCCAGGTAACCTCTCTCGCTCCAGAAGGAACATTAATTGTCCTGACAGGAGTTCCATAAGTAGAAAAAATTTCAATTCTAGACGAACCGGAGACCACTCCTCCCGAAAAGCTTACAGTTGTCTTTTTATCAAATGGATTTGGATAAACAAATATCTTCTTTTCATCAATCTCTGATATCTTGTCATCAACACCGGTTGCCAGTTCTGAAGGTTCAAGTTTCTGTGTGGTGTAAAGCCTGAATTCTCCTGGTTTAAATGTAAAGAGACTGTTAGTATTTGTGACTGTGATCGAATCGCGGGTAAAATATTCATACCATTTACCTGTTTGGGGGAAAGCAGGATTGATGGTTGATGATGCCATGCCGAAGTTGCCAAGGATGTTTACTTTCATTGTCTCACCGGTCAGTGTGATCCGTTTTGCAGGTGTTGAAAGGGAATAAGAATAACTTGTAGGATTGAAAGCCGGCTGACTATTCCTGAGATTATTGAGGAACTTATATGTGAGGTAAAGCTGATGCCTGTCTTCGTCATTATAGTAATCCCATTTTATAGGCTTCTCACCGGTCCTTCCATTTGCATCTATTGAAACATCATAACCCAGTTCGCCAAACTGCCAGATCATTTTCGGACCAGGTATTGATAGAAAAAAAAGTGCATTCATCTGCATTCTCTTTAAGGCAACCTTTCGGTTACGGGTATCATAGTCACCGGTGGCATCTCCAAAAGTGACATTCTTGAACATAAGCCGCTCCTCATCGTGGCTCTCCATATAAGTTACAAGTCGAGGAACTGTCCATCCTCTACCCAGTGATGAAGCTGTGGTCAGATCAGAACTATATCCCATTGCAGCTTCGCTATAATCGTGGTTTTCATTTCCCCAGAGCATCATGCCATAGTCTGCAAGTTCCTTTTCTTCGGTATCAGGAGCAAAATGTTCCAGGATCACATAAGCATCGGGATTGACTGACCATATTTTATCCGCCATCCTTTTCAGAATTGCTATTCTTGATGCATCATAAGCCGAACCATCACCCGGAGTGTTTGTAAAACCCTTTGTAAAATCAAACCTGAATCCATCAATTTTATATTCAGTAAGCCAGTAAGCATTTATCCTGTCCACAAGCTGCTGTGTTGCGGGCTTTTCATGGTTAAAATCCGCTCCCCACTTGTAGAGAGTGTTTGGAGAACTTCCGTTGAACCATGGATTAAGGGGCTGAATAAAAATCTGATCAGTACCATAATGATCCAGGTAGAGCTGAACTAAAGGAGACTGACCCATGCAATGATTCAATACAACGTCCATAATAACTGCTATACCCCTCTTATGACAGCTGTCAACAAATGCCTTCATGTCATTCTTTAGGCCGTAATATTTATCGGGGGCAAAATAAAACGATGGATTGTATCCCCAGCTGAGATTTCCTTCAAATTCTGAAACCGGCATAAGTTCAATTGCATTTACCCCAAGGTCATCAAGATAACACAGGGTGTCTGTGAGTGTCCTGAAATCGTGTTTTGCAACAAAATCCCTTATCAGAAGCTCGTAGATTGTTAGTTTCGATTTTTCGGGAGGAGTATAACCTGTAGTTTTCCATGTATAGGGAACCTGAGAAGTCTGAAGAATCGAGACAATACCCGATGCTGTGTCTTTTGGATATGGGATCAGTCCGGGATAAGTCACATTTGTTATAAAAGAATCATTCCAGGGGTCCAGTATTTTATCTGCATATGGATCGGCAATATAAATCTCATTGTTAACAAGATATTGAAACCTGTACTCTTTCCCCGATTCGAGTCCGTCAATCCTGATCCAGTATCTTTCACCATCTGGAGTTCTTTTCATATAACCTTTATCGCTGATATGCCAGCCGGTAAAATCACCTGTGGTGAAAACATAGTTTTTGTACGGGGCATGCAGCACAAGAGTAACCGAGCTGCTGCTGTTATAATTAATGCCATCCTTCATGCCTGCAGGAAGCGATTCGGTAAAAACAGGCCTTCTTACATACACAAAAAATGAGTCTGCTGAAAAAGAAGGTTTATCCCATGCAACTGCTTTTACCCAGAATTCGCCGTATTGACCAGCAGTAAATGAATAGGTGAGCTGGTCAGGGCTCGTTCCACTTATAAGAAATTTGTTATTTACGTATAATGTTATTGAGTCAGCACCCGTGGCAGCAGCTTTAACAGGAATAGTCTCATTCAGCTCTGCTATCAGTGAGGATTTTTCAGGAAGGGTAAATATGGCTTTAAGACCTGATTCAAATACATCTATGAAAGTATCGGGTCTTGTCTGAAGCGATCCGGTTGAATTCCTGAAAACAAGGCATATTTTGGTTGCAACGGTTGAGACAGGAAGTGAATAGAATGTTTTAATATCCGGTTTAATGTCAAGTTCATAAATATAGTTTCCAAGGTAAGTAAGTCTGGGCTGGGTAGAGTTTACGGCCCAGGTCCCGATGACATTCTGCCAGTTTGCTCCATTGATAGTCACACCTGTGTGGGCATAAAGATCCCCTGTGAAATTGTGAAGGTCTCCTGCATCTTTTGATGAGTCATAGTAGATCTTTATAAGTTTGCCCATTGTGGGCAGTGCCGGATCGGTTGTAACCATTTGAGCTGACACTGCAAGTGCAGACAAGAAGTACCAGAGTATTATAAAATGTTTTTTTCTCATTTACACCCAGTGTTAAAGATTGTAGGACTGTTTCAATTATGTTCATAAGGTTGTTCTTACTAATGCCAAAATTAAAGAATAAATCAGATATTATATATTTGAAAACCGGATATACGAGCGGTATGGTATCAGACCTTACCGATCCAACCCTTACTTCGGTAGGATTCGACAAAATAAAATATTACTATTCTCTCCAACTCAGAAGGGTTTAATAAAAAATCTTTATTTTTGGATCGATCAAAGTGATAATGTTTCAATATAAATTCAATAATACAATTGGATATGAATGTACCTGCAGATTTGCTTTACACAAAAGACCATGAATGGCTTCGTATTGAAGGTGATTTCGGTTTTGTCGGAGTAACTGATTTTGCCCAGGGAGAGCTTGGGGATATAGTTTTTCTTGAGATTGAAACAATGGGAGAGACCCTTAAAAAGGAAGAGGTATTCGGAACCATAGAGGCAGTGAAAACTGTATCTGATATGTTCATGCCGGTCGGAGGTGAGATACTTGAAGTAAATCCGGTGCTCGAGGAATCTCCCGATTTTGTCAATAAGGATCCATACGGGAAGGGATGGATGATCAAGATAAAGATTGCTGATCCTTCAGAATTAAAAGACCTTCTTTCGGCCGAAAAGTATCGGGAGCTTTTATAAGGTCTTTTTTACTTCCACCTGCTGGTAGCCCTCAACAATGTCGCCCACTTTAATATCGTTGAAGTTGTTGATGTTGAGTCCGCATTCATAACCACCGACAACCTCTTTAACGTCGTCCTTGAACCGTTTCAGAGAACCGAGCTCACCGGTATAAATGACTATACCGTCGCGTATTACCCTGATTTTTGTATTCCTGGTGATTTTCCCCTCCTTGACATAACAGCCGGCAACTGTTCCCACCTTTGTAACCTTGAATATGTCGCGGATTTCAAGTGTTGCAATTATCTCTTCTTTCATTTCAGGTGAAAGCATACCCTCCATAGCCGCTCTGATCTCCTCAATGGCATCATAGATAATCGAATAGAGCCTGACATCAATTTCCTCCTTTTCAGCAAGTTTGCGGGCGCTGAGTGAAGGCCGAACCTGGAATCCAACAATAATAGCATTTGAGGCAGCTGCAAGCAGAACATCCGATTCAGATATCTGTCCGACAGCTTTATGTATAATATTCAGCTGTATTTCAGGAGTTGATAGCTTAATAAGCGAATCGCTTAATGCTTCAACCGATCCGTCAACATCACCTTTCACTATTATATTTAGTTCCTGGAAGTTGCCTATTGCAATTCGTCTTCCTATTTCATCGAGGGTAATATGCTTCTGGGTACGGAGGCCCTGTTCTCTCTGCAGCTGTGCTCTTTTTGTTGCAATATCCTTGGCTTCCCGGTCATTATCCATTACATTGAATTTGTCTCCGGCCTGAGGGGCGCCGTTCAAACCCAGAATAAGAGCAGGGGTTGCAGGACCAACTTCATCAACCTTGGCGCCTCTCTCATTGTACATTGCCTTTATATGACCGAAGCTGGCACCGGCAATCATGATATCTCCCACCCGGAGTGTACCGGCTTTAACAAGTACGGTAGCTGTATATCCACGTCCCTTATCGAGGGAAGATTCAATAATTGTTCCGATTGCTGGTTTGTCGGGATTGGCTTTAAGATCAAGCATTTCAGCTTCGAGCAAAACCTTTTCAAGAAGAAGTTCGATGTTGAGCCCGGTTTTCGCAGAGATCTCCTGTGATTGGTATTTGCCTCCCCAGTCCTCTACGAGGTAGTTCATATTCGCTAATGCCTCCTTTATCTTTTCCGGATTTGAAGTAGGCTTGTCAATCTTGTTTATTGCAAAAACTATAGGAACACCTGCTGCTGATGCATGGTTGATAGCTTCGGTGGTCTGCGGCATAACACCGTCATCGGCGGCTACCACAATAATAGCGATATCTGTTATCTGGGCTCCTCTGGCACGCATTGCGGTAAAAGCTTCATGACCAGGTGTGTCAAGGAAAGTTATCTGTCGCCCGTCGTCAAGAATGACTCCGTAAGCTCCTATATGCTGTGTTATTCCTCCTGCCTCACCGGCAATAACGTTCGTCCGCCGGATGTAATCGAGGAGTTTTGTCTTTCCATGGTCAACATGACCCATCACAGTTACTATCGGGGGACGCGGGATGAGATCTTCTTCATTGTCTTCAACCTCCCTGACTGTTTCCTGTAATTCAGCGCTTACAAATTCGACCTTGTAACCGAATTCATCTGCAAGCAGGGCAAGTGTTTCAGCATCAAGGCGCTGATTTATCGATACAAAGAGGCCAAGGTTCATGCATGTCGAGATAATTTCCGTTACCGGCGTATTCATCATCGAAGCGAGCTCGTTAACTGAAACAAACTCGGTGACCTTCAGGATATTCTTTTCAAGTTCAATCCTGTCTTCATCCTCACGATGCTTCTGGCTTATTGCCTCTCTTTTCTCACGACGATACCTTGAACCTTTCGATTTTCCCTTTGTGGTCAGACGGGCAAGAGTTTCCTTTATCTGCTTCTGAACCGCTTCTTCATCAACTTCGGTTCGGACAGATCTTTTCTTTATGACTCTCTTGACAGGTTTATTATCCTTCTTGTCTGAAGTTACCGGTTTGACAACTGGTACCTGGTCTTTTTCCTTGGAAATCCTTTTTCTTTTCTTTTTTCTCCGGTAATCAGATTCTCCATCAATGTTGACCTGCTGATATGAAACAGGCTTTTTCCTGTCACCGGCAGGAAGATCAATTTTCCCAACAACCGTCAATCCTGATAATTTCTCAATAGGTGGTTTGAATAATTCAACAATATCTTCCTCCTTTTCCAGAAGGATCTCTTCTCTAATATCTTCATCAGCAGTTACTTCAGGGATAATAATTTCTGAAATATTTTCTTCTGCGGCCACTTTTTCTTTCCTGGCGGTACCCTTTTTCTCCTCCTTGGGTAAATCAACTTTTTCTACCGGCTTTTCCTTTGGCTTCTCCTCTTTCTTTGGTGCTTTGGTCTCCCTGGTTACTGGTTCCAGGTCAATTTTCCCGACAATATGGATATCTATCGGTGATTTTGCCTTTTTATCGCTTATATCTTCAGATATAGGCTGCTTTGTCTTTTCTTCAGCTGGTTTTTTCTTTTCTGCCTCCTTCACTTCAGGAGCCTCTTTCTGGGCTCTCTTTTCCTCGACAGGCTTTGGAGGTTCAGGTTTAGTAACTTTTGGCTTAAGGGTCTTTTCAAGATCAATCTTCCCGACAAGTTTGATGTCAGGTTTTCTGATCTCAGTCTTTATATCTACTGTTTTGGTAAGTGAAGTATCTTTAATCAGTACTTCCTCATCTTTTTCCTGATCATCACCCTTGCTGCTTTCAGAAACATCGTCAATTGAAACAGACTCTTTTTTCCTGTGCAAATCTTTCAGAATTAGCTTTTCAGATTCCTTTTTGACATTAAGGTCGCTACTGTATTCTTTCAGAAGAAGAATATATGCTTCGGGAGGTAATTTGGTATTTGGATTTGGATCAAGATCAAAGCCCTTCCTGTGCAGGAATTCCACGATGGTTGAGATCCCTACATTGAATTCACGGGCTGCTTTGCTTAATCTTGTTGCCTTAATATCTTCAGTCATAGATATGTCCTTATTCTTACTTAAATCTTAACCGGGTTTACTGTGATAAATATTATTCAAATTCAGCTTTGAGTATATTCACAACTTCCTTCACTGTTTCTTCTTCCAGGTCGGTTCGTTTAACAAGATCGCTTATTGAAAGGTTCAAAACGCTCCTGGCAGTATCGCAACCGATAGCTTTAAGTTCCTCGATTATCCAGTCTTCAATTTCATCAACAAACTCCTCAAGATTGACATCCTCTTCATCTTCCCCTCCCGGTTCCCTGTAAACATCGATCTCATATCCGGTAAGCTGACTGGCAAGCTTTATGTTAAGCCCGCCTTTTCCAATGGCCAAAGATACTTCATTGGGTTTTAAGTATATCTCTGCCCTTTTTGTCTCTTCTACTAGCTTTATTGAAGTTATCTTCGCCGGACTAAGTGCTCTCTGAATGAACAGCTGATTATTGGATGTATAATTGATGACATCGATATTCTCGTTGCGAAGCTCCCTTACAATTCCATGTATCCTTGATCCTTTCATGCCCACGCATGCTCCGACAGGATCGATCCTTTCATCATATGATTCCACTGCCACTTTGGCGCGCTCTCCGGGAACCCTTACAATCTTCTTAATAGTAATCAGGCCATCAAAGATCTCGGGAACCTCAAGTTCGAAGAGCCTTTCAAGGAATACAGGTGAAGTACGGCTGAGGATAATGAACGGGGTATTGTTCCTCATTTCCACCTTAATTACTACTGCTCTAATCGAATCACCCTTGCGGAAGTGATCTGACGGTATCTGTTCGCTTTTAGGTATAATAAGCTCATTGCCATCATCGTCGAGCACGAGTATTTCCCTTTTCCAAACCTGGTATACCTCTCCGGTTACTATCTCCCCGATCCTGTCCTTGTATTTAATGTAGATGTTGTTCTTTTCAAGATCAAGAATTCTTGCAGTAAGGTTCTGTCTGAGCGAAAGAATTGCCCTTCTTCCGAAATCTAGGAATTTCACCTCATCCGAAACTTCTTCACCGGCCTCATAATCTTCATCAATCTCCTTGGCTTTTGAAAGGGGTATCTGCAGGTTGGGATCAACCAGTTCATCATCCTCCACCACAACCCTGTTTCTCCAAATTTCAAAGTCGCCTTTGTCGATGTTGACAATTATGTCGAAATTGTCAGCTGAACCATATTTTTTTGCCAGCATGCTCCTGAATACGTCCTCCAGCACACTCATCATTGTTGGACGGTCAATATTCTTAAGCTCTTTGAACTCTGAAAAGGTATCGATCAAATTAATATTTTCCATCTGCTAAGTTCTTCTATATATTATGTTATAGTTAGTACAATTTTTGTCGATTTGATCTGGTCAAAATTGAAGGAAACATCCTTAATCTCTTTTGCTTTTCCCTTGACTTTAACCTCAGTTTCCAGTTCAAAACCTCCCTTTGTGATGTTTCTAAGGATCCCTGTGTACTTTAATCCTTCTTCGTCAACAACAGAGACTTTCTTACCTTCATTCTTGTAGTACTGCTCAATGACTCCAAATGGCATATCCAGACCAGGAGAAGAGACCTGGAGTTCAAAATCCTCAACTTCGCGGTCGAATACCTTCTCAATATGACGGTGAAGCAAAGCGCATTCATCGATAGTTATTCCTTTTCTGGTATCAGCAAGAACAGTTATTTTATTTGAACTGCTTACCTTCACAGCAACAAGAAACAGGTCCGTACCGTGGATGTACTCCTTTACTGATTCCTCTATCTTTGTCCTGTCGATCATTCCCTGAAAACTGATAATAAAATAGGGGACTCTGGTCCCCTAGGTATCAATTGCCCCTCAATTCGGATGCAAAGATAATTAATGTTTTAATATAAGCAATATGCAAAAGCAATCTTTTTTATTTTGCACCTAAGTAACACTAAGGTAATCACCAAGTAACACTAAGGTTTTTCATTATAAGCGCCTCTTTGTTTACCTTTGTGACTTTCTTCGTGAACCTTGATTGTAAAAAGATGTTAGCTGGCAACTGACAGTTTTTTAATAATTCAATGTATCAAGCTAATTATTAATGACTTACGGATGATAATGGATATTTATACAGAAGCGGAGATCACCCTTCTATCAAACTGCACCCTTTGTCCCCGTGAATGCAGGGTAAACAGGTTTGAGGGAGGCACAGGATACTGCATGGCCGATGCCGGTATGAATATTGCTTCGATCTGCATTCACCGGGGCGAGGAACCTGCCATAAGCGGACCAGATGGAATCTGCAATGTCTTCTTTTCGGGATGCAACCTCCGATGCATCTATTGCCAGAACCATGATATAAGCAGGTCTGGAGTGCTGTGCAGAAGTAGTGTCCCCAGTCTGACTGAAACACTGGATCTAATAGAGGGGATCCTTTCCGATGATATAAGGGCGGTTGGATTTGTCTCGCCTTCCCATGTTGTACCTCAGGTAAAAGCCATCATTAGAGGATTAAATGAAAGAGGATTGAACCCAGTCACAGTCTATAATACAAATAGTTATGATAAGCCTGAGGTGATCGATAGCCTTAACGGGATTATTGATGTGTATCTACCCGATTATAAGTATGTTACTGCCTCCCTGGCACAGGAACTTTCAGATGCTTTTGATTATCCCCAGGTAGCGCTCAGGGCGCTCAAAAGAATGTATTATCAGAAAGGATCAACTCTTCCCCTGGATAAAGTTGGCAGGGCAGAAAACGGGATAATGATAAGGCACCTTGTTCTTCCAGGACATTCAGGAGAGAGTAAAAAAGTGCTGAAGATTCTTGCTGAAGAGCTTTCGCCAGGAGTGAGCCTTTCTCTTATGTCGCAATACCATCCTACTCCTTATGTCGGTGACAATGTCAATCTGAAAAGAACCCTGTATAAGGCAGAATATGAAGCAGCTGTCAATGCAATGGAAGGTCTTGGATTTCGTAACGGATGGATACAGGATATGGATAGCTACCGGAACTACAGGCCTGATTTCAGGAGAAAACATCCATTTGAGTAAATGGCCCCCCAACCCCCCTAAAGGGGGGCTAGATAAAGTCTTGACCGCAAGACAGCAAAACCGCACGACTTTTATTCTTACATGAATTTCTCCCTTTTCTGCAGATTGAAAAGTGCGGCAAGCAGAAACAATATTGTTCCTGTTATCATTATTATCCTGTTCTTCAGCGTTATTATAGCCCATGTTGTCTCATTAACATCGTAAGCCGGGTCGAATGGATTCAGAAAAACATTCCACTGACTTTTACGCAAAGGATCCTCAAGGATCAGAAAAAAGATGCCAAATATTATCATTATCACCGCTGTCCCATTTCCGTTTCTGATTACAGTTGAGAGCATGAAAGACATCATCCCCAGTAAAAGGACCGGTATCATAACCTGAACTGTTACCCTGAAAAACTGGAATTTGACAATCAGAACAGAGGAAAGGAATGTGAATACCAGCATAATAAGGAATGCAATTACAAAAATAAGTATTATCCTGACCAGCCATACTTTGTACCTGTAGTTTGGAATGCCGAACAGTATTTCGATGGTCCTTGCATCCTGGTCGTTCTGAATTCCGAATACAGACGGGTAAAATACCAGCAGGATCCCGGAAAAGAGGAAAACGCCATAAAGATCAGACATCCTTGAAACTTCATTTGAAAAAACATATATTACCGAAAGTCCCAGGTAGAATACAAGTGATCCGGTGAGAAACCAGATAAACTTATTGGCGAAAATGATTCTAAGATTATAGAGTATCATCTTCTGAACCAAGGTGAAGTAATTAAATAATGTTCCTGTTCTCATAATATTATTTTTACCACGGATTTCACGGATTTACACTGATTATAATAATATGTAATTACATATAGTTAGAAGTTACGTCAACTAATACTCCGTGCAAAAACCGTTAAATTCGCCCCCCATCACCCCTGAAGGGGGGCTAAATACATACAGAGAAAAAGCCCCCTTTAGGGGGTGGGGGCAAAACTCCGTAAAACTCTGTAGTTATTTAAATTGGTTTTTAATAAACCTTCTTATTGTCTTTTCTTCTTAAAAGCCACAAATATGCATCTTCAAGATTCGGAGTTGCATTTACAGCGTTTTCCCTTGGTTTTAATTCTGAAATTACTCTCATTCTCACATTTTCGCCTTCCGACATATGATGAACCACGAGATGCTCTTCAACAAACTTACCGAATTCACCGGCAGGTATTTTTAACTGCCATACATGTCCCTCGGCCTCTTTTGTCATTTCCGATGGCTTGCCCAGGTATCTCAGCTTTCCCTTGTTCAGAACTGCAACCTGATTGCACGAGCTTGATATATCCTCAATAATATGTGTCGAGAAGATCACAATACGTTCGCGGCTCAGCTCAACAAGCAGGTTCCTGAATCTTATTCTTTCTCTTGGATCGAGTCCTGCGGTAGGTTCATCAACCACCAGGATCCTTGGCAGATGCAGAAGGATCAGGGCGATTCCCATTCTCTGTTTCATACCGCCTGAGTATGACCCGATCTTTTCATGCCGCCTCTCCTCCATATGAACCGCTTTCAGAACATATGTAACCCTCTCATCCCTTGATCGGGCGTCAATAATATTCTTAAGCATAGCCTGGTATTGGAGATACTCATGCGCGGTCATGTTTTCATAGCTTCCGAATTCCTGAGGAAGATAACCAATTAGTCCCTGCAGCTCTTCGCGTTTTTTCTGGGTATCAAGCCCATTTATCCAGACTTTTCCGTAGCTCTGCTCAAGGATTCCGCAGATGATCCTCATAAGCGTGGTTTTTCCTGCTCCGTTCGGTCCAAGCAGACCAAACATACCATTGCCGATATTGAGGGAGACACAGCTCAGTGCTTTAAATGGTTTCTTCTTCTTCCCGATAAGAGGCACAGATGCAACCACCTTGTATATAGTTTTTCTTATCTCCCTGAACTTTCCTTCAAGCCTGTAGATATCAATGTTTTCTTCGGTAAGCTTGATACCGGTTTTGTAAATAAACAGCCCGGTAAACCACAGAAAACCTAGTATCAGCACCACAGCAATATTGTCCCATTTCAGCTGGAACATTATAAGGTTCAGCAAGGGGATTATCCAGAAGACAATGAAATCAATAACCGGAATAAGCCTTTTAAGGACTTTTCTGTTTCTAATTAAGGAAAGGTTTGTAAAGAGTTCCCTGAACTGGTTCCAGACTGCTGAAAGCATAAACCAGGTTCCCAGGCTGAACAGAAATATCCAGAATCCTTTATGAAGATAGAAATATGTAAAATAGATCATAAATACAATAAGCGGGAACTGCCATGATACCTGGGTCATATCTTTCCATTTCCTGAAATGCTTTTCGAGCCCAAGCCTCTCCCTGATTCTTGCGCCAGCTTTCCATTCCCGTGACCACCGGTTTTCTCTCTCGTAAATCTTGACAAGGCTCTGTACATAAATGTTAATTGGATCATCAGGAGGGATTACTGTTTCTCTTGCTTTTCTGAGGCTGTTCATAACGAACCATGTCGATGCAGGCACAAGAATTACTGCAAGGATAGTGGTAATCAGTTTCCAGAGGAATTTATCAATATGATTGTAGATCAGAAATATAAGCAAGCCGAAAATGATGAGTTGAACAGCTTTGTTCTTCCAGTTGAGGGATCTTAACCAATCGAGAGAATTCTCAAGTCCTGAATAAAATGTCGGAATGAATATCAGTGTCAGGAGTGTACTGAGGGTCAGTCCCCCGATCACAGTTATGGCAAATGAAGCTCCGATGACTGATACAAACTCTGCCTTCCCCATCGCCAGCGGGAACATAGCAATAACCGTTGTTGATGCTGTAATAAGTATAGGCCTTATTCTTGCCATGCCGGCTGTCATCAAAGCTCTTGAACGCCTGTAACCCCGTTTACGAAGTATGTTTGTATAGTCAATCAGTATTATGCCATTATTTACGACAACTCCCAAAAGAATAAGAAATCCTGTAAGTGTGTTGGCACTCAGGAGTGTGTTTCCGGTGATGATAAGAGCAATAAGTGATCCAAGAGCCGCCAGAGGAATGCTGAACAGCAGTACAAAGGGTACCGAAAGCGATTCGAAAACAGCCGCCAGGATCATGAATATCAGAAGGAAAGCAATCCCGATCAGATTGTAGAATTCCTTTAGCTGGTTCTCCTCATGGACTACTTCGACCGCAATCCCTGAAGGGATATTCAATCGTGATACAACCGACTCTATTTCAGCACGGGCACCTTCAAGCAGATCTTTCGATGATTTTATTTCATCCTTGAAATTGTAGGTAACAGTTACTCTTTTTTCCTGGTTTTCCCTGTGAATATTCCCCATCCCGTATGAGAAAATGATATTTGCGAGCTCTTCCATTTCCATCACCGCCCCGGTGGCGCTTGTCACCTCAAGGCGCTTAAGGTCATCAATTGTTTTATCCCTGTTCAGGCTTGCAAGGGTATCCTCTTCCGAATATTTGATCATTATATCATAACTTTCCGTCCCCTGCTTGAAGGTGGCTCCTGAAGAGTACTCCCTTCCGAATGTTGAAAGGGCAGCCCCCAGATTTGCCAGGGTGAAATTATTCCTGCCTAAGAAATCCATATCAAAATTCAGCCGTACCTCTGGAGTATTATCCTGCACATTTATATTTACGTTATTAATTGTCTCAAGGTCATCAATGTACGATCTGATATCATCTGCAAGGTTCTTCATCTGTTCAAAATTCTGGCCCTTGATTATCACGCTTTCAGGTTGTGAACCTATTCCAAGGAGGACGCCAAAATCAGCTCCGGGGTTTGCACCTCCTGCTCCGCCCTCTCCACCTGTAAAACCTCCGCTTGCTGAAATTTCGTCCATGCTGATCTCGGCAGAGGAGATATTCTTGGTCTTTTCCGAGATATCATTTTTTATCTCGGGCAGGCTCCTTTTACTGGTTTTGTCCCAATCTTTAAACAGATTGATTGTTACCGTAGCCTTATCCTCTTCAATCCGGCTCACCAGATCTTCCTTTTCAGGGATTGAAGCGAGCCTCGATTCAATTTCTGAGACCAGGGCATCGGTTTTCGAAAGTGTTGATCCAGCAGGCATGGTAACACTAAGCCGGAACTCGGGTGTCTCTATTTCAGTGTTTGCTGTAAGGCTCAGTGTGAGGCTTATCAGAAGAGCTGCAAAGAACACTACCAGTGTCCCGATAATTGTCGAAGCTGGTGTTCTCATGCTCGCCTTAAGCACGAGGTGATATGCCTGTATAAGCCTGTCGTGTATGGAGAGCTTTTTGAAAACTTCTGATTTACCCTCGGAGGGACCCGACAGAATATAAAATGTTGCCATCGGAATGATAAGCATGGCAACTGAAAGCGAAACCAGAAGGGTTGAAACAATGGAGACGCTTATGTTCTTCCCGATTAATCTGATAAAAAAGTTGGTGGTAAAGATAAACGGGAAAAAGACGATCACAGTAGTAAGGGTTGATGCAAAAATTGCACGGATAACCTCTTTTGTACCTTGTTTTACAGCAGTTGTCGGATCTTTGCCTGATCCGGCCAGCCTGTAAATATTTTCGAGGACCACCACCGAGTTATCGACAAGCATCCCAATGGCAAGGGCTATTCCGACAAGGGTAAGGCTGTTGATTGTGATGTTGAAAGCATAGAAGAAATTAAATGCTGTATAAACTGAAACCGGTATTGAAATTGCAATCACAGTTACGAGCCTGATATTCCTCAGGAAGAACCATAGGATTAGTATCGCAAGCAAGCCCCCTGTAATTGCCAGGTTGATTATCTGGTTTATATTCTTTTCCATAGTCTCGGCACTGTTGTTCTGAAC
Organism: uncultured Bacteroidales bacterium; assembly: GCA_963701745.1. Classification (GTDB taxonomy): domain Bacteria; phylum Bacteroidota; class Bacteroidia; order Bacteroidales; family VadinHA17; genus LD21. Next base: position 34,537 of record CAVPBE010000005.1, read on the forward strand.
AACAATTTCGATTCCGGAGGCAGCCAGGTCCCTGTTAAGCTTCCTTACCTGGTCAGTAGCTGTATGCGAAAGTCCAATAAGGTTGGCCTGTTTGTCATTTACAAGATTGATGGTTACCTCATCCATCCCGTTAACCCTGCTGTAAGAACTTGGTTCTTTGACTCCATAAAAAATCTCAGCTATATCTCTGAGAAGAACCGGCCCGTTCTGCCTCACAATAATATTTCCTATATCCCTGACATCGGTATAGTTGGATGTTATATTGACATAAACTTCATTATTGCCGTCATAAACCTTACCGGCAAAGGTCTTGTCCTTTCCATTATTGTTCAGCAGGGCGCTTACCTGGTTCATTGTTATGCCAAGAGACTTGCATGCTTTTTTATTCAGTCTAACCTCAATTGAACTTTCCTTTCCCCCGTAAACCTGGACACCGGCAATACCGTCTATATTTTCAAATTCAGGCTTGATCTCTCTGTCAGTAATGTTTCTGATCCTGTCGACACCTCCTTCTCCTCTCACCTGGAGCGACATAAACTGATTTGTGAGCTGTTCAAGATCGAGTTTTATCACATTAATAATAAACTCTTCAGGGATTGAGCTTTTTATCAGGTCGATTTTCTCCTGGAGCTTTAGATTAGCATATTTAAGGTCAGAATTTTTGACATAATAGACTATAATTGTCCCGTATCTTGAAGTGATATTTGATTCTATTTTTTCTACCCCCTCAAGTGTCCCGATTACTCCTTCGATAGGAATGATTGCCTGGCTCTCAATATATGAAGGGTCAACCTCAAGCGGTGAACCTACCTGAACAAAAAGAGTTGGAAATTCAGCATTGGGGATCAGCTCGACAGCAAGCTTTTTATAGGAAACATACCCGAGCAGTGTCAGCCCGAGGAATAGCATACTGATGAGGATTCTTCTTTTAAGTATAAAATCCATCTGCTTCCTTATAAAATAGTTACAGGATCGGGTGAGCTCTTTTTCTTTCCTCTTACAAAATTGCCAAAGCTGTCGAATACCCAATAAACACACGGTATCACTATCAGTGTGAGCAGCGTGGAGGATATCAATCCGCCGATAACGGCCAGAGCCATTGGTGATCTCAGCGATGCACTATCGCCTATCCCAATCGTCAGGGGAAGAAGGGCAAGTATCGTGGTGAGGCTTGTCATAAGGATCGGTCTTATTCGCTGTGATCCGGCAAGTAATATTGCTTCTCTTTTGTTTATTCCGCTCTCCCTGAGCTGATTTATGCGGTCGATAAGTATAATTGCGTTGTTTACCGCAATACCACCAAGCATAATGATCCCGATATATGCCATCATATTCAATGGTTTACCAAGGAGAATAAAAGCGAAGACTGTTCCCACACCTGCAAGTGGGATTGTCAGCATTATGACTAAAGGCTGAATTATCGATTCAAATTGTGCGGCAAGAACCATAAAAACAAGTACGAGAGAAAGGATAAGCGCAAAGGTCAGGTTCGACATTGACTCCTTCCTTTTAAGCTCCTCTCCCGTGAATTCCATCTTATAGTCAACCGGGAGAGCGATTGATCTGAGGGAAGACTCTGCCTCTCTTACAACCTTGTCAAATGGCTGATCGCCTTTCGCCATTGCATATACATAACATGTCCTTGCCTGGTTGCGTCGGGTTATTTCCCGCGGACTATTTATTGTCCTGATTTCAGCAAGTTCGCTTAAAGGCACCTTAACACTTCCCGCAGTTATGATCAGATCCTTAAGCTGGTTAAGAGATATTTTCCCCAGCCTGATAGTTATATCCTTAAGTTCACCATCCTTTTCAAAGGTTCCTGCAGAAGAGCCTTCAAGATAGTTCCTGATCTGGTTTGTGACACTCTCAACCGTAACATTGTAATAGCTGGTCTTAAACCGGTCAATTGCCACTTCAACCTCAGGGGTACCTTCATCCATTGAAGTGGTAATATTAAAGAGCCCTTTATTCTGCTCAAGAATTAATTTCGACTCTTTAAGAATTCTTTCAAGTTCGATGTATTCCTTCCCCGATATTTCAAGAGCAAAAGGCGCCTCTGATGTTCCAAGAGCTGACTGAAGTGCGGTCTCTTCACGTGTAAAAGTTGCCTCAAGGTCAGGAACCGTTTTAAGGTAATTTTCCACGAGGCTTATTGCATTTTCGGTTTCTGATGCAAATTTATCTGAAAGGATAACTTTAAGTGAAGCAGTATTTTCACCCTTTACGTTTGAAGTCTGACTTAAAGTTGAAGTATTGTCTTCACCAGACTGGGTATATATCAATTTAAGTTTTTCACCCAGAAGCTCTTTTATTATTTCTTCCGTTTTTACGGCGGTACTGTTTGTCCTTTCAAGACTTGTACCCTCCGGAAGCTTTAGTCCGACAGTAAATTGTGCCGATTCTGATCGTGGCATGAACTCGCTTCCAAGCTTTGGGACCAGTAATCCTGCAATTGTTAAAATAATAACAGAAATCAGTATCACAAGACTGCGTTTTTCAAGGATTTTCCCAAGTAACCCCTTGTACCATCTGAATTGCAATGCTGTTGTAGTAATGTTTTTTTTACTTTTTTCGGGGAAAAGAGTTGATACAAGCATCGGGATAACCAGCATTGCAACCAACAGAGAAGATAGCAATGCAAAAGCTACTGTCCAGGCCTGATCTCGGAACATCTCACTCGATGCACCTTGGAGGTATACTATCGGAAGGAAAACTACTATAGTTGTAACAGTTGAGGCTGTGATTGCTCCTCCGACCTGTCCTGTGCCTGTTATTACGGCTTCATGCAAAGGCATACCCTCCTCCCTGTTCCTGGTTATATTTTCGAGTACCACAATAGCATTATCGACAAGCATCCCTGCACCAAGCGCCAATCCTCCAAGAGTCATTATATTCAGAGTCAGATGGCTGAAATACATAAGATTAAAGGTTGCAATGATAGAAATGGGGATTGCTATGCTTATCACCAGGGTTGTGCCTATCCTTCTCAGAAAGACATAAAGAATGACAACAGCCAATATGATCCCTATTATCAGTGTATTCTTTACTTCACCGATGGCACTGTTTATATATGTTCCCTGATCCAGGACCTTTATGAACTCATAACCCGGCAGAGCTCTTCCCAGGTCAGCAAAAGCCTTGTCGAGACTTTTCACGGCATCGACAGTATTGAATTTAGGTTCTTTGTAGATCGAAAGCCCTATGCATCTCTCACCATTAATTGTGACTATATTTTCAGGGTCCTTGTTTGCGAATTCAATTTTTGCAATATCTCTCAGATAGACCGGGACCCTTTCGCTTGAAGAAGCAGCTGAAGATCCCTGATTAAGAGCTGCAGAAGGTGATGAAGCCGATGCAGATTGTTTAAAACCGACTATTATATTCTGAAGATCCTCAAGATCTTCCAGCACACTTACCCCTTTCACGACATATTTCGTACCCATATCGACTATTGATCCTCCTGAAACGTTCCTGTTGTAGTTTTGGATCTGGGCTGCAATACCGTCGGATGTTAGTCCGAATGATTCCAGAATATATTTGTTTGTCTCAATTACTACTTCACTCTCTTCTTTTCCAATAAGTTTAACATCGGCTACACCTTCAATCCTTACTAGCTCGTTCCTGATATAGTTCTCAGCTACTTTCCTCAGCTCATCCATATTGTCAATACGAACATTCTTCAGGCCGACGATCATCACCGGGGATGCATTCGGATCATATTGGGAAATTGTAAAATCTTCAAGATCAGAGTTCTGACTGAATGAATTTAGCTCTTTCTGGAGATCCAGAAATGCTTCATCCATATCCTTGTTCCAGTTATATTCGACCGTAATGACTGCAGTTCCGCCCCTCGAAACCGACGACACCTGAACCACATCACTCTGCCGCATCGCCAGCGATTCGATCTGATCGACATAATTTTTCTCTATTTCTTCGGGAGGTTTCTCTCCAGCCTTTATCTCTATATATATTTTTGGTGTGTTGAGATCGGGGAACAGATCAGTTCCAAGCTTACCGAAGGAAATAAATCCCAGCAGAATGATACCCAGAACCAGCATAAGTACTGTTATAGGGTATTTTACAGCAAATCGGGCAATAGCGTTCATAATGGTTATTTGATGATTTTAACCTTCGATCTGTTGCTTAGAGTCTCAAACCCGCCTGTCACAATCCGTTCATTTTTTGAAAGGCCCCTGGTGACCTCGACATCGGTTAAGTTTTCAAGTCCGGTTTCAATTATTCTTTCTGCAGCGACACCTCTGTCAACAATAAAAACTGTTTTGCCTTTTTGCCGTGACAGGATAATATTCTTGGATATAACAATTGCTGAATCCTTATGATTTGTAACGATGTCAGCCTTGACAAACATACCGGGGCGGAGAAGAAGATCAGGGTTGTTTATTGACACAGTGCCTTTAAATGTCCTTGTGTCGGCATTTATAGCTGGCGAAAGTTGTGTCACATTACCTACAATCGTGTCATCAGGTAATGTATAATTTGTCATTTTGACAATCTGGCCAGGTCTGATCATTGAAATATATTTTTCAGGCAGCTGGACATCCATATACATTGTTCTGTAGTCCATGATCTTAACGATTGTGACACCGGTTTCAATCTGTGTTCCCTGTGTATGATACGGGAGGTCGACAATTACCCCGTCAATGGGAGCAACGATCTTAGTCTTTTCAAGCTGAAGCTTTGAACTGACAACTGTTGTTCTGGCATTTTCATAGTTTATGCCTGCAGTCTTGAGTTCCTTAAGGGTTACCCCACCCTTTTCATACAGCGATTCCTGTTTTCTGAGCTCGCTTTCCATTAGCTCCATGTTAAGCTGGTTTGTCTCCATCTTGACCGAATTGACATATTCCTGATCCTCAAGCCTTGCAATAATGGCTCCGGCTTTAACCTTATCTCCAAGCTGCCATAATCTTCCGGTCTGCGGATTCTTTTCCAGGAAATATGCTGCACCTATTTTTGATTTCACCTCAATCTCACCTTTTGGAAATGCTGTTCCAGTTGTATTAACGAATTCTTCGATTGGTTTGAGCTTAAGTTCCTCAACCGAAACGGGAATTTCGACATCTGCAGTCAGGGTCTGGTCCTGGTTCCTGCATCCGGATATTAAGAGAAGTGCAGCTGCGAATAAGATTATGATTTTTTTCATTTTATTGTGATTGTTTTATTTTTCCAATGACATTACCGGGGAGACTTGCAGTTTCTTTTCAAAATCATACAGAGTCTGAATTTTAAGGTTCAACAGCTCAAGTTTATATGATATAAGGGAATTAGTGAATGTAAGTTGTTTCTGTGAGAGTTGCTCCTGGTACAAATTCAGATCCATTCCTGTCAGATCACCGTTCTTATATCTTTCGAGATTCAGGTCGTAGGTCAGCCGGGCATTTGTGACATTCTGCCGGGCTATTCCGATCTGGTTCTGGAGATTAAGGAGATTTCTGAAAACTTTTCGAATGCCAAGGATGATATCATTCCTTTCTTCTTCAAGTGATATATTTGCCGACTCGATAGTAGCTTCAGTGGCTTTGATCCTTGATTTTCTCTCGCCCCAGTCCCACAAAGGAATTGTAAGTGACAGAGAAACATCCTCGTTATCAGTCGGGTTTGCATAGACATCCTGAAATTTTTCATTGTCTCCGAAAAGCCCGATTGAAAGACCGAGGCTTCCTTTGAACTCATTAAGCGCCTTTGTTTGGATCAGGTCAAACTGCGACGATTCAATGTCAATTTCACGCTGTCTGAGCTCCATCCGGTTGGCAAGTCCCTGGTCGATTGCAAGAGCAATATCAACCTGAACAGTATCTACTGCAATGTTGGGCAGGACTAACAGATCATCATAAAGGCTCATTCCGATCAGGATCTTGAACTCATCCTTTGCATTTTCAAGCTCGACCTGTTTGTTTTCATAGTCCGATTTCGTAGTTGCCAGGTTAAGCTCTGCCTGGAACATCTCTTCACGTGCAGATATCCCCGCATCCACTTTATTTTTAGATACTTCGTAACTTTTCTGCATATTCTCAAAAGCCTGCTTGGAGATATCGAGGCTCTGCTGCTGCTGATAGACATAATAGAAGGCCTGGGTTACACCTTTTTCAAGCGATAGCAGCTGTATTGCATAGCTGATCTTTGAATTTTCAAGAGCCAGTTCAAGTTCCTTCAGCTGAAGTTTTGTCCGGTTGTAGGTAAACAGAGGCTGATCAAAGTTAAGTGACAGATTGTTGCTGAATCCTTTGGTAGTGGAATTCGTGTATTCACTGTAAGAATCCCTGTAGCCGAACCTGTTTATTAATGAGACCCTCGCGTCAGTGAGGACTATTGGCTGAGAAACAGTGAATAATCCATAGCTTTCAGTGGTTCTTACAGAATTCCATTTGGATATGAGGTCGTTGAATGACCTGTTCTGGCTATAGCCTATTGGATTAATGGACAGGGAGAATTGTGACTTAAGTGCCGCATTCTGGGCATTCAGATTCTCCTGGCTCCTGATAAGATTCAGTCTGGTCTTTTTCATTGTCGGACTGTTCGATTCAGCAATGCTGAGTGCCTGTTCAAGTGTAAGGCCCTGTTGGGAAAAACCTGATGCAGAGCTGATCAGAAACATTAAGATAAATGATCGGGTTTTTATGTTAAGGTGTCTCATATTCTACTTATTATTTCTTAATTCATATTTCATTTGTTCTGCATTCTTATTTAACCCACCCCTGCCCCTCCACCACAAATCTCCCCTGCAATCAGGCTCCTCCCTAAAATTAGCCACTGGCTAATTTCTTTACGGTCGGCCCCCCAGGAGGGGAGCTTTAAGGATTACCTCGCACCTCATACCTCATACCGGCTAATTCGCTTTTACCCACTTGACCGCATCCCCGATCACCATTCTTCCAGAAGACTGATTTGTAAGCTCCACCTTTACGCTGTCGGAGGAGAGGTAATAACGGCCAAGCATATTCCACCCTGCCTCTGCATTTTCAAAATCAACGGTTATCTCCTCAACTCCTTCATCATGATATATTTTGTAATGCATGTCTTTATATACGTTTTCTCCCCCTGATTCATTTCCTGGAGGAGGTGGCGCAACTGCAGACGAACCAGTTCGCACAACCATCCTGTCGCCTGTCTTTCCGACATAGCAATAGATATCATAATAGCCGGGACCGTCGATTTTGGTTTTCCATGCTACGGATCTGTCATCCTTACCGCTGCGGGTATATACTGATGACCGGATATATTTCCCGTAATAAGATGACATTACAACCGGCTGCCAGTACTCCGGAGCCCAGTATATACTTATTTGCTGATAATCATTTCCCCTTCTGTTTTTTATTCCAAGCAGATTCTTCAAAGGGCTTTGAACAATATGGTTGCCTCCATTAAAACCAGGATCTTCATTATCAACAATCAATTCTCCAGGATAAAAAAATGCTGGCAAAGAAGAAAGTACTTCTTCTCCTTCAGTTTCAGTTACATGCGTTCTGTTTTTTTTGATTTCATCAATTGGCAGGTTAATCTCCCCTGGTATATTTCTGGCAAAAAGGGTATTGACCATCATTGCCCTTGGCTGTGCATCCAGAATTATCCGGATCTTCTTTGCTTCGGCAGGGCCCAGAATAATGATTTTATTGATATCGGAAGCTTCCATTCCACGCCCCTGCATTGATATTGAGAAACTTCCGCCGCCTCCCGGCCCTCTCTGAAATACACTTGTCATCTGTTGTCCCTGGCCTTCTGCTCCTGTCCTGAAGGAGATATTAAATATACCTGCAACCATTTCAGGATTTGAAGCAGTAAATGTGATAAGATATCTCACCCTGTCGCCAACAACAATCTCATTTGCCTGCAGATCAGTGAAGAGAAATCCGGGTTGTTCTTTTCTGTTGAACCAGTCACTCAGGTAAGGATAAAACTCAAAGCCGAATTTCTCTTTCACATCCTTATTAAAGGTAATAATATCAACACATTTAAATTTATGGTCATCAATATATTTTGAGAACCAGTCTTTAAATTCAGTAATTCCGGCTTTCGATCGTAACAGATTAAAAAAATAATCGGCCTTCAGAGTTAAAATAGCTCTTATTGTATCGCTTCCCGGATTATTGGCCAGGATTTCCTTAAAACTATTTTCTCTCAGGATAAGATTTCCTTTATCATTTTCCGAAAGCCCACCGGACATTTCTATGAAGGGATTCTGAGATGAGACCTGTTTCTGAAGATGAGATTCAAACACAGCATTAATTACAGGATATTCGGATGAATAGAAATTATTCTTAAAAAAATAGAAACTTGGGCCAAGCCGATACCGTTTTGGCTCGTTGACTTCGACCCCGTTGATATATCTGTAGTCAGTACCACTGATGAAAGTACTAGTGACAAAATTATTGAACAGCCTGACCTGTAATTCTTTATCAGTGATTACTTCATTATTCCTGGCCATCCTTTTCTTTTGCCTGGTAAATTGTTTTAGAAAACTTCTGGAAAGAAGGGTAGACAATTTTTCTGGCATAAGCACCATTGATGGCTGCAATTCAGCCCTTGTCTGGGTGCTCATTCTCGGGTAAGAGTAAAACTGAACCGGTACCTCAAGGAGGCTCAGTGTTTTAAACGGGTACTTTGTCGAGAAATTTGTCTCCAGGTCTCTCATTATACCTGAGACAAGCAGCGGGAGCGTATCCTTCAATTCTGAAAGATCTTTTTTATAGGAATCGTGACCAGGGAAGTAGTAACTTATATATTTAATTGAATCGACCTTCAAGGTATCTGACAGATAATTTCCTATTGCTAAAGTAAGTCCTGTCAAGGGAGATTCACTTGTGAAAAATGAGGAGCCATTTTCAGATTTCAATGTTCCCTGTGATACTGCATATAGACCGTTTTCAGTCTTTACCCTGATATTGAAACGGGTAAAATCGACTTTTATCCTTGCGGGATTTGAGGGGTAGTAATTGAGTCCCGGTACAGGATACCAATGTGTTTCAGGAGTCAGCAAAACAAATTTATCTGTCAGGAATGCCCTCCTTTTGTTCACATTCAGCATCTCGACCCGGTATGGAGTCTCCTTAAGGTTATCAGAATAATTGGGATAGCAGAATGATTCATTTATCATGCCGGAATATGAAATCACAAGAGAATCACTTTGTCCTGGATCAAGAGATCTGCCCGGGTCTATTTCGATAATATGATGAATTCTTTTGAAACTGAGGCCCGTCCCGCCTGACAATACTGAGGTTACTTCCAGGCCCGGATTTAATGAAAACAAATACCTGTCAAGGCTTTTATTATTAAGATTAATGAATTTCAATTCAGCGGCTGCCTTAAAAGAGTTTTTATTATGCGAGAAATCAATTGATGCATCAGTCATATAGGCAAAATCGCTATTCTCATACTGCCGGTTGACCTCAATAATCTGTTTTTTTTCATGAAGATCATTTTTGTAAAATGACCAGGTATTAAATGCACAAATTACTGTTCCGGCAAGGAAAATGAACATGAATACCACCGAAATTCCCATATGTATTTTTGATTGGGGCAACCGTTTGAATAATAATATGGTAGCCAGAATAAATGATAATCCGGAGAAGAAATATATGAGGCGTTGATTTAGTATCTGGATGATATTACCGAATCCGGTTATTCCCGATTTGAAAACAGGCAATCCAAATGCCATGTAATCGAAAATTGATCCCGCCCGGTACCAGAGCCAGAACATATTAAGAGCAGCAATGCCGAGGAGAAAAAGGAAGGTTATTGCCTGGTTCCCGATAACGGACATAAGCATGAATGCCAGCCCTAGGCTGAAAATGATAGTCGGTACGCAAATTATCAGCAGGTACCAGAAGTATGACAAAATGTCGACCTTCATTTCTTTTACGATGATATTCATCAGAAGACCAATGCACAGGATTAAAATATCAAGTCCGAGAAATAGCTTAAGAATACCCCAGGTCTTGCCTATTATGTACTCAAAGTTTGACATCGACCTGGTATAAAGGACTTCATTTGTATCAACCTTCTTGTCTCTTTTAAGGAAATCGGAAGCCAGAAAAATGACCACTATTGCCTGTCCGATATTCAGAAGATAAAGGTTAAAAAGTGGAATTGATGATGGAATTGAGATGAAAGACCATGGCTGATCACCAACCGGGGAAAAAAAGCCGATATTTAAAAAAGTAAATATGAAAAGAGCGCCGATTGAAAATAACCTGAAGAACCAGCTCCTCCTGAGGGTTTTAGCTTCATATTTGGCGACAGTTCTTATGTTATGCATTAATGCCATAAGTCTATCATTATTTATTCACTAATGTCAGCTTGCAGTTTATGCTCCATATAATATACATAAGCATCCTCGATATTTGGGATTATTTGAGAGTAATTGTATTCCGGGACATCATCGGTAACTATCTGCACTTCCCAGCCATCCTCAACAGGAATTGTGGAAATTACATTGTAACGTTCCTTGACAATTTCATATTCAACTGGAGTTAAATTCAACTTAAACACATGGCCTTCAGCCTGTTTAACAAGATTCTCAGGTGCCCCGGTAAATACCAGTTCGCCACGGTTCAGTAATGCCATCCCCTGGCAGGTTGATGATATGTCACCCACAATATGAGTTGAAAGAATTATGGTAACCTCATGCTGGCTCAGCTGGGAGAGGATGTTCCTGAACCTTATCCTTTCATCAGGATCAAGCCCTGTTGTCGGCTCGTCAACAACAATGATCCTGGGATTACCTATGAGGGCCTGGGCAATTCCAAGTCGTCTTTTCATTCCTCCTGAAAGCCTGTTTGCCTGGCGGTCGCGCACCTCGAGCAGTCCGACCTGATCAAGCAGCCTGTCGACCTCGGCTATTCTCTTCTTTTTGTTTTTCATTCCGGCAAGCGACCCGGAATAATCAAGGAATTCCCAGGTTTTTAAAGATGTGAAAAAGCGGAAATCCTGTGGCAGGTAGCCAAGCAGGCTTCGTAATTCTTTCCGGTGTTTTTGAATATCCTTGCCATCGACAAGCACAATTCCTGAAGTTGGCTTCATGAGAGTGACAAGTATACGCATCAGACTTGATTTACCTGCTCCATTGGGTCCCAGAAGCCCGAACATACCCGTACCGAATTCAAGGTTTATATCCTTCAGCGCATGATTGCCATTAGGATAAATCATATTCAGGCCTTGAATTTCAATCTTCATACTTACGAATGGAGTTAGGCTGTCTCAATAGGGTTTTGACGATATAAAGACGGTAAAAATTTCAAATGTGGCATTTTAAAAATATGTTCTTTAACATTTTTAACTTTGTATGTTTTAGTTTATCAATCATTTCTTTTGTTGTAAGAATTAGAATTTACCCACCCCTCACCCCTCCAAGGAGGGGATCATGATAGATTTTCTTCAGCCAGCAGTCTGTCACCTTTAGCTATATTACTACTTAATTAACACTAAAGATCTATTTCTTCAGTTCTTAACTGTAAATTTAAGAATTCGCAGCAATAACACTAATTGTTAATCTTTCAATGCAATTAAAACAAATTCATAATTTTGTAGCTTAACAATTTTGGGGTGGCATACAAAACCAATAAAAGAAAAATTATAAATGATCCGGTATATGGGTTCATAAGCATTCCCGGCGATCTTATTTATGATATTATTGAACACTCCTGGTTTCAGCGACTAAGAAATATAAAACAACTCGGGCTTACAAGCTTTGTTTATCCAGGTGCGACCCACAGCAGATTTCAGCATTGCCTCGGAGCACTGCATCTTATGGAATCTGCTCTTCATACCCTTAAAAGTAAAGACGTCAGAATCTCACCGCAGGAGGAAGAAGCAGCAATGATTGCCATACTTCTTCATGATATCGGTCACGGCCCGTTTTCTCATGCACTGGAAAATTCATTAATTACCGGAATAACACATGAAGATCTCTCTCTTCTCCTTATGCAAAAGCTTAATGAAACCTTTGCAGGCAGATTGAATCTGGCAATAGAGGTATTCAAAGGGACATACGGAAGGCAATTCCTTCACGATCTTATTGCAGGTCAGATGGATATGGACAGGCTTGATTATCTCAGGAGAGATTCATTTTTTACTGGTGTTATTGAGGGATCCGTAGGTTCTGACAGGATCATACGGATGCTTAATGTAGTTAATGACATCCTGGTTATGGATGAGAAAGGGATCTATTCGCTTGAGAAATTTCTCATAGCCCGAAGGCTCATGTACTGGCAGGTTTACATGCACAAGACGGTGCTTTCATCTGAAAGTCTCCTTGTTAATGTGCTGAAACGGGCAAAAGAACTTGCCCTTCAGGGGACTGACCTTTTCGCTACTCCAGCCCTCAGATTCTTTCTTTATAATAATATAGGTCCAAACGATATCGGTCCTTCCGGTTTGTTTACCCCCGGGCTGATCGCAGCTAATTTTACCCGTCTTGATGATACAGATATCCTTGCTTCGGCCAAATACTGGGCTGATAATTCCGACCCTGTTCTTTCTGATCTGTCAGCCAGGCTGATAAACAGGAATCTTCTTTCTGTTGAACTGCAGAATGAGCCTTTCTCTGAAAGCAGGCTTAAAGAACTAAGGGACAGGGCAGTAGAAGAGATGAGGATCAACCGTGAACTAATTGATTACTATGTCTATACCGACAGCATCTCAAATCTGACATATACCCCCGCGGCCCCTGAAGTAAGGATACTGCTGAAAAACGGGACAATTGCGGATATTACTGAGGTTTCGGATATGTTTGAACACAGGCTGCTATCAGAACGGGTTACAAAATACTTTATATGCTATCCCAAGGAAATAAGATAATAAACAAAATAAATTATGGAATTTAATGCTGCTGCAATTGCCGGATTCCTGAAGGGTGAAATAGTCGGGGATCCTGAAATAATAGTTAATAATATAGCTAAGATTGAGGAAGGATACCCCGGTGCTCTATCATTTCTGGCCAACCCTAAATATGAGCACTATTTATATACAACAAAATCATCGGTAGTTCTTGTAAACAGGAGTTTTATACCAACAGCAAAAGTTGAAGCAACACTTATAAGGGTTGAAAATGCCTATGAATCCTTCGCATCACTCCTTCAGATGGTTGATCAGGCAAGACCCCGTAAAAAAGGGATTCATCCTTCTGCAATCATTGAAAAGACTGCTGTTGTCGGTAAGGATGTCTACATCGGGCCATATGTATATATCGGTGAGAATTGTTTTATCGGGGATGATTGTTCACTATATCCGAATGTATATCTTGGCGACAATACAAGGCTCGGAAGAAAATGTACTCTGAATCCTGGAGTCAAGATTTATCACGATTGTATTCTGGGTGATAATTGTGTTATCCATGCAGGAACAGTTATTGGGAGTGACGGTTTTGGGTTTGCACCCCAGTCGGACAGTGAGTTTATGAAGATCCCCCAGATAGGGAATGTGATTATTGAAGATAATGTTGAAATCGGAGCGAATGTTGCAATCGACCGTGCAACAATGGGTTCAACGATTATAAGGAAAGGTGTTAAGCTCGATAACCTGATCCAGATCGGGCATAATGTCGAAATCGGTGAGAACACAGTTATGGCCGGACAGACAGGTGTTGCCGGATCAGCAAAGGTTGGAAAGAACTGTATGATAGGCGGGCAGGTAGGTATTGTGGGACATTTACGAATTGCTGACGGCACTAAAATCGGTGCTCAGTCAGGTTTGCCGGGTGATGTTAAGAAAGAAAACACTACTCTGCTTGGAACTCCTGCAATAGATCACAGGGATTATCTCAGATCTTCTGTGGTCTTCAGGAATCTGCCTGATCTGAAAACAAAGGTAGATGAACTTGAAAAACAGGTTGAACTACTTAAAAAAGCATAAATTAGCTGCTAATTTGCACTGAAACATTGTAACCTCAGCGTTTAATTCTTTGAATGTTCGGTTTTTTTTGATTTTTTTGTAACCGATTTGAAAATTATTGCTTTACGACCGATGAGTGAGAAACAAAGAACACTTGCAAAAGATGTTAGCCTGAACGGAAAAGGATTACATACCGGGATAGATGTTAAAATCACATTTAAGCCTGCCCCGGCCAACCACGGATACAAGTTCTGCAGGACGGATCTTCCGGGAAAACCGGTCATTGATGCTTTAGCAGAAAATGTTTCTGATACTTCAAGGGGCACGACGCTTTCGCAGAACGGCGCTTCAGTATCAACAATCGAGCATGCTCTTGCTGCCTTGCACGGATTAAGGGTTGACAATGCATTTATAGAGCTTGACGGACCTGAAGCGCCAATTATGGGAGGAGCTGCATGGAAATTTACCGAAGCTATCAATCAGGCCGGATTCATCGAACAAAAAGAAGACCGTAACTATTTCGTGGTAAAGCAGAAGATTGTATTTTCTGATGAAGAGCATGGTGTTGACCTCATTGTTTATCCCGATGACCATCTCAGCATTAATGTTCTTATAGACTATAATTCAAGGATACTTGGAAATCAGTATGCAATTCTGGATTCAATCGACAATTTTGAAAAGGAGATATGCAAAAGCCGGACCTTCGTATTTTTTCATGAGCTTGAACCCCTGCACCGAATGGGACTTATTAAGGGAGGGGATCTTGATAATGCAGTTGTAATTCTTGAAAAAGAGGTTGAACAGGAAGAGATAGACAGGATTGCCACTCTTTTCAACCGACCCGGTATTACCAAACATACTGCAGGGATCCTTAATAATACAGAATTAAGATATCCGAATGAACCCGCGAGACATAAACTTCTTGATCTTATGGGAGATCTTGCTCTTGTAGGGCAGCCGATAAAGGGAAAAGTAGTTGCCACCCGTCCCGGACACTTTGCCAATACACGGCTTGCAAAGCTCGTAAGACAGGAGATCAAAAAGGCGCATTCCAAAGTAAATATTCCTGCTTATGATCCCTCGGAACCACCTGTATATTATCTGGAGGATATAAAAAAGCTACTGCCGCACAGATATCCTTTTCTGATGGTCGATAAAATTATCTCATTGGATGAGACAACCGTGGTGGGCATTAAAAACGTTACATTCGATGAACCTTTCTTTCAGGGTCACTTCCCTGATGAACCAATTATGCCGGGTGTACTGCTTGTGGAGTCGCTTGCACAGTGCGGTGGACTTCTTATTCTGAGCACAATCGATGAGCCTGAGAAATATTCAACATATTTTCTAAAGATCGATAAGCTTAAATTCAAGCACAAAGTTGTCCCCGGAGATACAGTAATCCTTAGGATGGAACTCGTTGAACCAATGAGAAGGGGAATTGTCATGATGTTCGGACAGGCTTTTGTCGGAAATCATCTTGTTGCTGAAGGAGAGATGACTGCACAGGTAATCAAAAATAAATAACTGACATATGATCTCGAATTTAGCATATGTTCATCCCAATGCCATTCTGGCAGAGAGCGTAACAGTTGAACCTTTCGCCTATATTGCTGAAAATGTTGAAATCGGCGAAGGAACCTGGGTGGCTCCTCATTCGACTATACTGCCTGGAGCAAGGATTGGAAAAAATTGCAAAATATTCCCTTCGGCAGTAATTTCGGGCATACCACAGGATCTTAAATTCAGGGGTGAGGAAACAACCGCTGAGATTGGCGATGGCACCACGATCCGTGAAGGCGTCACTATTAACAGGGGAACAGCTTCCGCGGGGAAAACAATTATCGGTAAGAACTGCCTGATTATGGCATATGCTCATGTAGGGCACGATTGCCTCATTGGCAATAACTGCATTCTTGGAAATGGAATAGGTCTTGCTGGAGAAGTCAAGATTGACGACTGGGCCATCCTGAGCGCAGGTACCCTGGTACATCAGTTTTCAAGGATCGGGGGACATGTTATGATCGGTGGAGGATCAAAAGTCAGAACAGATGTTCCTCCGTTTATTAAAGCCGACAGGGATCCGCTGACTTATCTGGGCCTCAATAATGTGGGACTTACCAGACGAGGTTTTGAAAAAGAACGTATAGCCTCCATTCATAATATTTACAGGGCGATCTATCAGAATGGAATGAATATTTCACAGGCTCTCGATTTTATTGAGAAAGAAATATGTCCATCACCCGACAGGGATTATATTCTTGAGTTCATTCAAAAATCAGAAAGAGGGATAATCCGCGGACCAAGATGAGCTTCAGGTTTTTTCCCATCCCTGTGCCTTAAGCTCAATTTCGGTCCCCTCTTCACTTACCATATAATTCCCCTGTTCAGACGTTGTCATGTGACCAATAAGGGTAACATCAGGAATGCTCCTGATCTTTTCAGCATTTTCGAGGGCTACCGTAAATAAAAGCTCATAATCTTCCCCTCCGTTGAGAGCAGGAATAATCGGATCAATATTAAACTCGTCAGCCGCTTTGCAGGTTTCTGAATCCACAGGGATCTTACCGCTATAAATCCTGCATCCCGTCCTCGACAGCTTGCATAAATGAAGAAGATCTGATGCCAGACCGTCAGAAACATCTATCATCGATGAAGGGATTATATTAATATCTTTAAGGCTGGCAAGCACAGCTCCGGGTAACTCAGGTTTCAGCTGTCTTTCGATTATATACTCATAACCTGACAGATCGGGCTTGAAGGCTTTGTCTTTATCAAAGAGTTTTCTTTCCCTCTCAAGTACCTGTAGCCCCATAAACGAAGCACCGAAATTCCCTGTAACGCAAATCAGGTCGTTTGGTTTTGCACCATCCCTTTTAACAATATTTTCCTTTTCAGTCATTCCGATACCAGTCACGCCTATTGTAAGTCCAGTAAGAGAACTGGTAATATCGCCACCCGCTAGATCGACCTTGTATTTTGAACAGGCAAGATTTATTCCTTCATAAAGCTCGTCAATCTGTTCGACAGAAAATCTCGAACTTATACCCAAAGCAATAAGTATCTGGCCGGGGATCCCATTCATTGCATAAATATCTGAAATAGCCCTGATCACTGCCTTATAACCCAGATGTTTTAAGGGAGTATAAATTAGATTAAAATGAATACCTTCAAGTAGAAGATCAGTTGAAACCAGTGTAATGTTTTTCCCGGAATCAATTATTGCCGAATCATCTCCAATACCTTTGACAGTGCTTTTATTCAGCAAAACAGCTTTCTCTGTTAAATGGCTGATCAGTCCAAATTTCCCGAAGCTGCTGATGGGTGTTTTATTGTTTTCAAACTCGCTCATCTTCTATATTTTTATCTGCATAAATCAGCGAGATCAGCGGGAAATTTTACTTTTTCTCCCGCAGATAACGCAGATTGTCGCAGATCATATAATGTTTAGTTCCTCAACCCAACCTCCAAACCCCGTACCCCATAACACACACCTTAAGTATGCATAATCCTTCTCCCGAAGGGATTGATAGCTGTTTCAGTAAGTTTGAAATGCTGATTTCCGAAGGGGATACCAATAATTGTTATGTATAGAATAACACCAAAAAATGCATGTGTTATTGCGATCCAGATCCCACCGCATAAAAGCCACAGGACATTCATGAAAATGTACAGGCAGCCTGAGGCCCTGGGTTCTACTCTGCTTGTACGTCCGAAAGGCCAGAGAGCAAGCCAGCCCATCTTCAGTGTCTGGAGACCAAAAGGGATCCCAACAATGGTTATCATCAGAATAAGGCTTCCAATAAAGTACTCAACCGCTATAATGATACCTCCGAATATCAGCCATATAAGGTTACCAAGGATTTTCATAAATTATGGTAGTTTACTCGAGAATAATGGTTTTATCTTTCGGATATTTTACAGAATAAGTCAGGATCAGTTGCCTGGTTTCCTGCGGTTTTATTTCAAGATCCCACTTGATCCCTCCCGTTTGTGAATCGTGTTTGCCACCTGACAACTCAACTGCATTGACCTCTATCCCGCTGTTTGATGAGATAGGGATCTGGTCATTGACTGTGATCTTTACAGGATTTGGCTTATTGTTCCTGATGGTTATAAGGAATGAATAAGTTTCAGTCTTATTTGATCCAAGGACTCTTCGGCTTGTAAAATCCTGCCTTTTTTCTCTTTTAACAAGTATGCTGTTGTCGGTACCCAGGGAGACAGTGAGAGTGTCTTTCAACTGATTTACATTAAGGTATGATTTGCCGACAAATGTATTTTCAAAATAAAGTGTTGCTTCGCCGCCAATAAGGTTCTGTTCTGCCCAGTCGGTTATATTACCTGTCAGGTAGGCCATGGGTGATAATTTTGGAACGGTGACATATTTGTAATCGGCTGGAGTAGTGGTACGCTGTATTTCAATGGTCTGGACTTTACCATCAGAAGCAATCGTATAAGGAGTTGTAATATCAAATGTCACGGTTGTTTCCCCGATCTGTTTTTCCACCGCTACCGGGGCTGCTTCCATTACCTTTTCTTCAATAGCAGCATCAGAGACAGCCATTTCAGAGACCTCTACCTTGTTTGCCCGTTTTACACCGGAAGCGATCCCCCTTATCATTAAGGGTGGCTCAGGATAGTAATAGTCTACGAACCATGGATTGAGTTCCGGAACATCTCCAGCAACCCATGGAGTGGCATTTGAAAAGCTCAGTTTAACATCTTTCCAGGTAACACCTGTATTCTGAAATACATTTGCCTTATAAAATATTGTGACAGGTTTTGTGATATTATCCACCCTGATATCATATGATGGGTACCAGCCCGCATTGCTCACAACATAGCTGAACGTCAGTTTACCTGAACCAGGTTTTTCACAACTTACTGAAACCAATATTTCCCCTGAGGGGAGCTGTTGTTTCCCAAACTTATCCGAAATCTGTTTCTGCAAAGCTGCGATCTGCTTCTGATAATCCTTGATGAGTCGGTTTTTTTTCAGTATGGAATTGGTAACCTGATCCATATTGTTTGTATATAGCTCCATTACGTTTTTCAGCTGTTCAACAGAAAAGGTGGTTTCCTTCACGAGGATCCCCCTGTTGGCAACAAGGAAAGCCTCCTTCTCCTTAAAAACAGTTATTGCAGCCGTCTCATCCTCAACTTTCAGCTGAAGTGCTTCAATCTGGATTCTGATACTTTTTACCTCAGGCAGATCCTCAAGATTCTCGAGATAGTTATTACGCTGATTTACCGATAGTATTATGAAATCGCCATAACCCTTGACCTGGATGCTCTGGGCATCAATATAGGGTGAAAGACCTGTGAGCTTCAGGATGGTATTTCCAGCCGGCAGATCGGTTGTAGTCTCATGGCTGACCTGGGCCCTGTCGGGGTAGACAGTAACATGTTTGATACCGGCTTTTATCTCTTTTTCGGTATCAGCTGAAAGATTAAATGATCCGGTCAAAATCAATATTGAAATTAAAATTAGATTTTTCATATAAGCTGAATTTAAAACTATAAAGATAAGATTTTCTGAAAGACTATAAGCCAGCAAATTTGGGGCCGATAATTTGTCTTAAAATATGTTAATTATGTGTTTTTCAGGTGATGATACTGTTTAAAACGTACCTTTGACCAAATTTTTAAAAGATGAATGTATTGAAGATAGGTAATCTGACAGTGGCTGTTCCGATCGTGCAGGGTGGGATGGGTGTTGGAATTTCATTGTCAGGACTGGCAGCGGCTGTTGCCAATGAAGGAGGGGTTGGAGTTATTTCAAGTGCAGGACTGGGACTTCTATACCACGATTTCCCGGGGAATTTCCTTGAAGCAAGTATTCATGGACTGAAAGAGGAGATACGAAAAGCGAGGGAAAAAACACTTGGGGTGATTGGTGTTAATGTCATGGTTGCAATGTCAAACTTTGCCGACATGATAAAAACATCCATTTCTGAGAAAGTTGATGTCATAATAGCAGGAGCAGGGCTTCCTCTTGATCTTCCTTCTTTTCTGAAAAAAGATTCGCTGACAAAGCTTATTCCGATTGTATCATCGGCAAGAGCGGCTAAAATAATCTGTGAAAAGTGGAAGACAAACTATGATTATCTTCCTGATGCTGTAATTGTTGAAGGACCTAAAGCCGGGGGCCATCTAGGGTTTAAGGAGGAACAGATAACAGATAAAGATTACAAGCTTGAAAAGCTGGTTCCGGAAATAGTTACTGAATTAAAGCTCTTCGAAGATAAATTTAACCAGCCTATTCCACTGATCGCTGCAGGAGGGATCTATACTGGCCAGGATATTAATGATATTATGAAGCTTGGTGCATCAGGAGTTCAGCTGGGGACAATATTTGTCACAACTGATGAGTGCGATGCATCAGATGCTTTCAAGCAATCATATATTAATGCGAGCGAAAAAGATATTGAGATAATAAAGAGTCCGGTCGGTATGCCGGGACGTGCAATTGTAAGCAACTTTATTACAAAAGTTAAAGCGGGTAAGAAGCAGCCGAAAACATGTCCTTTCAAGTGCATTAAAACATGCGATATAAGCAAGAGTCCATACTGCATTATCATTGCACTTATAAATGCGCTGAAGGGAAATTTTGAAAGTGGCTATGCCTTTGCAGGGGCAAATGCCTTCAGGGCAACAAAGATCTCTTCAGTAAAAGAGGTTTTCCAATCGTTACTGAAAGAATACAGAGAAAGTAGATAGACTTCATCCCCAATCCCCTTCTCCTGAAAGAGAAGGGGATTATTTTATTGTAAAAGTCCCTTTGCTTCAGGAGAGGGATCTAGGGTGAGGTTATTTAACAAGCTCAAAATACCCAACAAATCCATTCTCCGCCTCTTCAGGTCCATGTCCTGCCATCGGGCAGCCAGGTACCGGGCAGTTGATTATCTTATGCTCGTTGTTATCAGCTGGCTCCCATCCAAGTAACAGGTAGAGGGCAAAAAAGCCTATAACATATGCAAGGGCGACGTGCCAGCCTTTTTTAACCCATTCGACAACATTACGGCCCTCTGGAAATTTGTTTGTTATTGCCACGCCTGCAGATGATCCAAACCATATCATTGATCCTCCAAATCCAACTGTATAAGCGAGCATCCCCCAGTCGTAATGACCCTGATCGAGACAGAGCTTTGTTAACGGGATATTATCGAATACTGCTGAGAGGAATCCCAAAGCAAATGCAGTTATCCATGATGCATTCGGAAGCTCTTCGACAGGCATCATTGAAGCACAAGTAACCAGACATAGAAGAAAGATAGTACCTTTAATTGCTCCGGGAACCTCTTTCCATGGAACCTTCCTAAGTAGTGCTCCGATTACTATTGCAATCCATACACCAAGGGCAGGCATATCATACAGGATATTTGAGGTAATTGCTCCCGCCAGGATAAGGGCTACATTAAATATTTTTACCCAATCGATCCTTATGTTCGGATCTGCATCCTTCTGGATAGGCTGGTATTTATCCTGCTGATGAGCTGCAAACCAGGCAAAAAAGATTAGAGCTATTCCTGCCGCAACATATGCATGTAATACATCGAATGCCGCAACACCATCTATCCACATCATTGTTGTTGTAGTGTCACCCACAACACTTCCCGATCCACCGGCATTGCTTGCCGCTACAAGTGCAGCTATATAGCCAATGTGTACTCTGTTTTTGAATACGACAAGGGCTATTGTACCTCCGATAAGCGCTGCGGCTATATTATCGAGAAATGATGATAAAACAAATACAAAAATAAGAAGTAAGAACGGTCCTTTCCAGTCATCAGGAAGATACTTTGGGAGCATTTCCGGAACTCTGGATTCTTCGAATATTTTTGAAAGAACTGCAAATCCAAGAAGTAATCCCAGCAAGTTCAAAATTATTCCCCATTCACCCTGGCGTAACTCCTTATCCATAATCTGTTCTCCAAAAGGAGTTGTACCGAAGAAATGTTCAAACAGGTGAAATCCGGGATCAAGAGTCAGCTTAAATGTCAGAAGAACAGCTAATCCGATCACTGCTACCCAGAATGTATGTTTGTGAAACAGAGCTACCCCGAGAAGGATGAGTCCGAATATAATAAATTCGACACGTACAGGACCAATAGACGGAACCTTGCCTCCGGCAGCAAATGCGCACAAAGGTGTAAGAAGGACAAATAACAGAAGCAAAAGTCTTTTAAGATTTTTTGAGAAGAAAGACAGTGTATCGCTGTTCATATATCAGGTTTTAGGAAGACTATTGTTAATTATTTAACAAGCCGCCAAATTAGGAATATTTTTCAATAAGAAATCTTTATGGAATCCTGTTTTTTTGATATTTTTGCGTGTTTATTTAGATTAAATATAATTAAGGAAAATTACTCCTTTCCTGTTTCTCCCAGGGGGGAAATGAATGGGGTCATTTTCAAAATGCGTTTTTGCCCCCTTCCCTCTAAAGGGGGTAAAAAAAAATTAATGTTTAAAAAGTCCCCTTTAGGGCTTGCCTGCCGGCAGGCAGGGATTTAGGGGCAAACTGCGAATGGAGGGATTTAAACTGTTTACTATAAAATTATTAATTAAGAAAATCTATTTAAAAATTAACATTTAATGATTAAGCTTGTTAATTGTATAAGGCTTGAAAGATTTAAACCGATCAAATGGAAAAAGACCAGGATAAAATAATAAGTGACGTAACTACGGGTGAATATAAGTATGGCTTTCATTCGGATATCGAAACGGAGAAAATTCCTAAGGGATTGAATGAAGATGTTGTGCGGCTTATTTCGAAAAAGAAAAATGAACCCGAATGGCTCCTTGAATTCAGGCTTAAATCTTACCGTCATTGGCTGACAATGAAAATGCCGGCATGGGCAAACCTGAAGATCCCGGTAATCAACTACCAGGACATTATATTTTATGCTGCCCCCAAGCAAAAAGCCTCCCTTGATAGTATTGATGATATTGATCCTGAACTGAAGAGGACTTTTGACAGGCTTGGAATTCCTCTTGAAGAGCAGAAACATCTTTCTGGTGTTGCTGTCGATGCCGTTATGGATAGTGTTTCGGTGAAAACAACTTTTAAGGAGACTCTTGCAGAGCTCGGAATAATTTTCTGCTCTTTCAGCGAAGCCGTAAAAGAGTACCCCGATCTTGTCAAAAGATATATGGGAACCGTCGTCCCATACACCGATAACTTTTTTGCATCACTTAATTCAGCTGTGTTCAGCGACGGTTCGTTCTGCTATATTCCAAAAGGAGTGAGATGCCCGATGGAACTCTCAACATATTTCAGGATCAACTCAGCGAATACTGGTCAGTTCGAGCGTACCCTGCTTGTAGCTGACGAGGAAGCCTATGTAAGTTATCTAGAGGGTTGTACCGCACCGATGAGGGATGAGAATCAGCTTCATGCTGCTATTGTGGAAATTATAGCGGAAAATAATGCTGAAGTCAAGTATTCGACAGTCCAGAACTGGTATCCGGGCGACAAGGAAGGCAAAGGCGGGATATTCAATTTTGTCACAAAGAGAGGATTATGCAGGGGAGAGAATTCCAAGATCTCCTGGACCCAGATCGAAACCGGATCGGCAATAACCTGGAAATACCCGTCATGTATCCTTAGAGGAGATAATTCGGTCGGGGAATTTTATTCCGTTGCAGTAACAAACAATCATCAGCAGGCTGATACCGGAACAAAAATGATCCATATTGGGAAAAATACAAAGAGCACCATTGTTTCGAAGGGCATTTCAGCAGGGTTCGGTCAGAATAGTTACAGGGGACTTGTAAAGGTGTTAAGGAATGCCTCAAATGCGCGTAATTTCTCTCAGTGCGATTCATTGCTTCTGGGTGATAAATGCGGAGCGCACACATTCCCATATATTGAAGTCGACAATCAGACCGCCATAGTGGAACACGAAGCAACAACTTCAAAGATAGGGGAGGACCAGATATTTTATTGCAACCAGAGAGGCATTTCAACTGAAGATGCCATAGCACTAATTGTTAACGGATATGCAAGAGAGGTTATAAATAAGCTTCCTATGGAGTTTGCTGTTGAGGCCCAGAAACTTCTTCAGATAAGTCTCGAAGGCAGTGTAGGTTAGAACTTAATAAATGACTATATTTTATCATGCTTAGTATTAAAAATTTAAAAGCCGGCATCGACGGAAAGATGATACTGAAAGGGATAAGCCTGGAAGTGAAACCGGGTGAGATCCACGCCATAATGGGACCTAACGGGTCAGGTAAGAGCACTCTTGCTGCTGTTCTTGCCGGCAGGGAATTTGTAGAAGTGACTGAAGGGACTGTAACATATTTTGGAAAGAATCTTCTGGAAATGTCTCCGGAGGATCGTTCCAAGGAGGGTATTTTCCTTGGGTTTCAGTACCCCATTGAGATACCAGGGGTCAGCATGGTCAATTTCATGAAGACAGCAGTAAATGAACACAGAAAGCATAAAGGCCTCGAGCCTCTTTCTTCCTCCGACTTTCTCAAGCTTATGCGCGAAAAAAAGGAACTTGTCGAAATTGATTCCAAGCTTGCAAACAGATCTGTAAATGAAGGGTTTTCTGGGGGAGAAAAAAAGAAGAATGAGATCTTCCAGATGGCTATGCTTGAGCCGAAACTATCAATTCTTGATGAAACCGACTCGGGACTTGATATAGACGCTCTAAGGATAGTAGCAAACGGTGTTAATAAGCTTAAACGACCTGATAATTCTGCTATTGTAATTACTCATTACCAGCGACTTCTCGATTACATAGTTCCCGATGTGGTTCATGTTCTTTACGATGGCCGGATTGTAAAGACAGCGGGAAAAGAACTGGCCTTTGAGCTTGAAGAAAAGGGTTACGACTGGATTAAAAAAGAGGTTGAAAATCAAAAC
Organism: uncultured Bacteroidales bacterium; assembly: GCA_963701745.1. GTDB lineage: Bacteria > Bacteroidota > Bacteroidia > Bacteroidales > VadinHA17 > LD21. The sequence continues at coordinate 59,261 of CAVPBE010000005.1, forward strand.
TGAAATGAACGGAAAATCTGAAGTATCGGAATTTTATTCAGGGCTCTACACTGAAAACATTGTGAAGATTATAGAGGACTCATCTCCTTTTATTAATTCATTCAGGAAAGATGCATTTGAAAAATTCAGCCAGCTTGGAGTGCCAACAAAGAAAAATGAAAGTTACAAATACACAAATCTCGATCTTTTTTTCAAGCACAACTATAAAAGCTATTTCATACCCGACGAATCAGATTTTCAAAAGGCTGAGGACTTCAGATGTGATGTGACCGACCTTGATGCTCACGGGGTAGTACTGATGAATGGCTTTTACCCCACAATAAACGGAAAACTTCGCGAACTGCCGGGGGGCATTATAATAGGAAGCCTGAATGAAGCTTCTAAAAGATTCCCAGACCTTGTTGAAAAGCATTACGGTAAATATGCAAAAAGCGATACAGATGGTTTGATACATCTTAACACTGCAATGGCTTCCGATGGTGTTTTTATACATGTGCCCCGGGGAACCGTGCTCAAGAAACCGGTTCAGGTAGTAAACCTTGTTGATTCAAAGGAAGACACTTTCAATCAGCACCGTAACCTTATAATTGTTGAGGAGAATGCAGAATTTACATTGATCATATGCGATCACACACTCTCTCCCCGGAAGTTTCTTACCAATGCGGTCTCTGAGATCCATATCGGAGAGAATTCACATTTTGATATTATCAGGGTTCAGAATGAACACAACAATGCATGCAAATTAACGCATACATTCATATTCCAGGAGAAGAACAGTCATGCTTCTTCAAATAACATTACACTACATGGCGGACTTGTACGGAACAGCACTTATCATTTCCTTGGAGGTGAGGGTGCAGAATGCAATTCATATGGGTTATTCCTCGCAGATAAATGGCAGCATATCGATAACTTTGTGAATGTTGATCACTCATTCCCGAATTGTACTAGCAACCAGCTTTTCAAGGGAGTTCTCGACGAAATGTCGACTGGTGCATTCAATGGACGAATTTATGTTGCTCCCAATGCACAGGGAACACTGGCTTACCAGAAGAATAACAATATCCTTCTGACAGATGATGCCAAAATGGATACTAAACCACAGCTCGAAATATTTGCCGATGATGTAAAATGCAGCCATGGAGCTACAGTTGGCCAGCTTGATGATAATGCACTGTTCTATTTACAGTCGAGGGGGATTGATAAACGCCAGGCAAGACTAATGCTTATGTTTGGTTTTGCCCATGAGGTGATACAAAATATAAAAGTTGAGGCTCTTCGCGAAAGAATGGATAACCTGGTGATGCAGAGACTTAAGGGTGAGTTGTCGCGATGCGCGAGCTGTATGGTTAAATGCGGTTAAATATTATTCAGTTGAAGGATATCTCAGAAATAAGAGCCGATTTTCCGTTGCTTCATAGGAGAGTTTATGATAAGCCGCTTATCTATTTTGATAATGGTGCCACAACACAGAAACCCTTATGTGTACTCGATAAAGTAAGGGAAGTTTACACAACATACAACGGGAATGTCCACAGGGGTGTTCATGCAATGAGCGATCTTACTTCAGAAGCTTTTGAAAATGCAAGGGAAAAAGTAAGGTCATTTATTAATGCAGGTAAACGTGAAGAAGTTGTTTTCACTTCAGGAACAACAGGTTCTATTAACTGTATTGCCTTTTCTTTTGGCGAGAGATATATAAAACCCGGCGACGAGATAATCTTAAGCCATCTGGAGCATCATGCAAATATAATTCCCTGGCAGATGATGTGCGAAAGGAAGGGTGCAATTCTGAAGGTTATCCCGGTCAATGATAACGGAGAGATACTTTTTGATGAGTACATTAAGCTGTTTTCGAAAAAAACAAGAATTGTCGCAATAACACAGGCTTCAAACGCACTTGGAACTGTACTTCCGATTAAGGAGATGATTAAGGCAGCCCATTCAGAAGATATTCCTGTACTTATCGATGGGGCGCAGGGGATCCAGCACGGGATTGTTGATATGAAATCGCTTGATTGTGATTTTTATGCTTTCTCAGGTCATAAGATTTATGGACCGACAGGTATTGGTGTTTTGTACGGAAAAGAGAAATGGCTCTCCGAACTGCCTCCTTATCAGGGCGGTGGCGATATGGTCGAGAGAGTGACTTTTGAAAAGACAACGTATAACGAACTTCCCTTTAAATTTGAAGCCGGAACAATGAATTATGCCGGAGCTATTGGTCTTGGCATGGCTCTGGATTATGTTTCAGATCTGGGGAGGGAAGAGATCGCCACCCGGGAAAAAATGCTTCTTGATTATGCAACCCTTAGATTATCTGCTATTGGAGGACTCAGATTATTTGGTGAATCAGCGAATAAAATATCTACTATCTCATTTCTTCTCGACGGCATTCATCAGTATGACACCGGAATGATACTCGACAAACTGGGAATTGCTGTCAGGACTGGTACCCATTGTGCGCAACCGGTAATGGACCGCTTTGGAATTGAAGGAACCGTAAGGGTTTCAATGTGTTTTTACAACACAACTGAGGAGATTGACATCCTTGGCACGGGAATTGAAAAAGTGATCAGCATGTTTTCAAAAAAAAGGCCATGACAATTAACGAGGTCCAGAACAATATAATTGAGGAGTTTTCTCTGTTCGATGACTGGATGGATAAATACAATGTTCTCATCGATATGGGAAAAGAATTGCCTGTCATCGATCCGAAGTTCAAAGTAAAGGATTATTTGATCGAGGGATGCCAGTCGAAGGTATGGCTTCATCCCGATTATGACGGCCGGCTGATCTCTTTCAAAGCCGACAGCGACGCAATAATAACGCGTGGAATAGTCGCCCTGCTTATAAAAGTTCTTTCAGGTAGAACACCTGATGAGATTATTAAAACAGAGCTCTATTTTATCGACAGGATCGGACTCAGACAGAACCTATCACCAACCAGGTCGAACGGATTGCTGGCTATGGTCAGACAAATGAAATTATATGCAATGGCATATAAAGCGCAGGGCACAGGGCACAGGGCACAGGGGATTCTTTAAGCTCCCCTCCCGGGAGGGGGAGGGGGTGGGTTATTTGATTGAAAGAATTAAAGGAAAAAGATTGCTTCCCACGCTTCGCGGGGTCGCAATGACTGTAAATACTACATGAATTATGGATCCAACAGAACAACTTGAAATAGAAAGCAGGATTGCAGGAGTTCTCAAGAGCATTTATGATCCTGAGATTCCTGTTAATATTTATGATCTGGGACTTATATACAACGTCGAAATTGGCGATGATCATATTGCTCATGTCACAATGACACTTACTGCTCCAAATTGCCCGATGGCCGAAGACCTTATTGAAGAGGTAAAATATAAGGTTGCCGGGACAAAAGGTGTTAAGGATTGTGATCTCAAGCTGACTTTCAATCCCCCATGGGATAAAAGCATGCTGAGCGATGAGGCAAAACTTGAACTTGGATTTCTGTAGAATTAAGTTATGGCAGACTCTGTTGAGAATAATCTCCCGGTAAAGATCAGGGAAAAATTGACTGAACTCGGATTCGATATCTGGGGAATTGCTAAATCACGATCTCTTGATGAATATGGCCCTTACCTGGAAGCCTGGGTGGAAGCCGGAATGCATGATAAAATGGGGTATCTTGCCAGAGACATCAATAAACGCCTTAATCCTGAAAACCTTTTTCCTGAATCAAAATCACTGATCGTTACAGGTTTGAGTTATTACTCTGAGAATAAGCAGAAAGATCCGGAGGCTCCTGTTCTTTCACGCTATACTTATGGGATCGATTATCATGAGGTAATCACTGAAAAGCTTGAAAAGCTTCTTTTATGGATTAAAAGCTCGGTACCCGGAACAGAAGGACGAATTGTCGTAGATACTGCCTCTCTCCTTGAAAAAGCTTGGGCCAGGGAGGCAGGTCTAGGATGGCAGGGACGCCATTCTATAATAATAAATAAGAAGATAGGATCATTCTTCTTTATCGGGATACTGGTCCTTAATATAGATCTTGATTACGATACCCCTTTTAACAAGGATTTTTGCGGTGACTGCAGAATATGCATCGATAAATGTCCTACAGGAGCAATCAATGACAACCGGACAATTGATACCAGAAAATGCATTTCAAATCTGACAATTGAGAACAGGGGACCAATACCAGAGGAGATCATACCATACCTTGGCAATAGGGTTTATGCCTGTGACAGGTGTCAGGAAGTATGTCCATGGAATAAACTGATTGAACAAAATAAAACTCCCGAGTTTATCATAAATGAAGAGATTGCTGATATGAGTCTCAGCGACTGGCAGAGTCTTTCGAGGGAAAGATTTACAAGACTTTTCAGCAAAACTTCAATGGGCAGGGTGAAGTATGAAAAACTGATGAGTAATATTGAGGCTGCTTTAAAATCAGGCAGTTGATTTTACGAATTATCACTCAACACCAACTTACAATTCATTTTACAGTCAACCCCCTTCCCAGCCTTTCCCACTTGGGGGAAACAGGAAAGGGGGTAACATCCTTACAAAAAAGCCATTCAATAATATTTCCGGAGTTTATTTTTACCTTTCTGCTAAAATCACGTCTTATATCTAAACAGTTCATATACTTTGGTTGAACCGGAACTTATAGAGGAGTGCAGGAAAGGGAACCTGCATAATTTCAGAAAAGTCGTTGAAAAAACTTCACCAATGGTTTTCTCGGTTGCTTTCAGGATGCTTGGGGACGAAGATGCAGCACGCGATATTGTTCAGGAAACAATGGTGACTATATGGCAGAAGCTGGGTAAGTTCAACACCGCCGGAAGTTACAAAACATGGGTTTACAGGATTGCTGTGAATAAATGCTATGACCAGCTGAGAAAACAGAAACGGCGAAATGAAAGCAGGTACGATGATCAGTCATGGGCTTTGATTTCAAATCATTTGTCGGAAGATGGGATCACCGAACTTGAGAATGAGGAGAATGCTATGATCATAAATCTATTAACAAATAAATTAAGCCCTAAGCAGAAAGCTGTATTTATCCTTTCAGAGCTGGAGGAGATCCCGGCGGGTGAAATTGCCGAGATAACGGGATTGAGCAAGTCGGTGGTTAAAGCAAACCTTTATTATGCAAGGAAGAATATTGAATCACTTTTGCAGAAATACTTAAAAAGATGACAACTGAAAATGACAGGTATAAAAAACTGGTAGAGATTCTCAGGAAATCCAAACCTGATATGGTTATGCCTGGAGAACTTGAAAAAGAGGTTATAAGAAGGATACAGCATGAAAATCGAAATACAGGCAGGGCGTCAGATTTCATCGAATCTCTTTTCGGATGGGTATATATCGGATGGGTGAGAAGGAGCCTTGTTGGAGCAGCGGTAATTCTGGTTGCATTATTTGTGTATCAGCAGGCATACATATTCAGGCAGGTAAAAAATATCAGCAGACTGGTTGTAATAACAGGAAGTGAGACCGCTAAGATATCTTCGTCAGATCTCGAAAAGAGGTTGACGCTTTATAAAATGTCAAATCGTTTTACCCGGGGAGAGGAGATTGAAATATCCGGAAGACAGCTGGAAAAATTTCTTGATTCTTATAACGATCTGCAGTTAAAATACAAGGATCTACTCAGGGTAATTGAGGAGGATCCTGAACTAAAGAACTATATTGAAAATAAGCTTGAACAGGAAAAGAAATATAAACCTGATATTTAAGAAAATGAAAAACAGAAGATTAAAACTCATCATTTCTCTGGTTCTTGTTATTGCAGCCTCATGCGATGAACCGGAAACCATTGTTACCAATATTGTCCATCCCGACGGATCAGTAACGAGGAGGATAGAAATGAGAAATCTTGAGAACAAATTTGAGCTTTCTAATCTACAGGTACCATTCGACAGCACATGGGGAATCAGGGATTCACTGGAGATCTCAGAAAAGGGGGATACTACCTGGGTGAAGCGAGCGGAAAAACTATTTCAAAGTGTGGAGGATATAAACCGTGAATATGCAGCCGATAGCGGAGCGAATAAGGATGTTTTAAGGCATGCGGAATTCGAAAGAAAATTCAAATGGTTCAATACTGAATATAATTTCACGGAAATTATTGATAAGAAAATGAAATATGGCTACCCTGTCTCTGATTTTCTGAACCAGGATGAACTTCAGTGGTTTTATACTCCTGATAACCTTAATACGGAAAAGAAGAATGGTTCTGATAGCTTAAAATACAGGGCATTCAGCGATACTGTGGATAAAAAGCTTGAGAGATGGTATTTGAAAAATATTGTATCAGAATGGATAGGTGAATTTGCTCTGCTCACAGAAGCGATATCAAATAGCAACATGGCCAGGGAAGCATTGAAACAGCGTGAAAACGAATTTGTAAGAATTGTGGGAAAGGACATAGAACATTTTGACAGTCTCTGGTCAGAGGGAACACTGCTAAGGGAATTCATGGGAGAGGCCAATGCGCTAAGATATAAAGCTGAAGCCGACTCAGCAGCAATTATTGCCACCGAACGATTCTGGGTATCTTTTAAACCTTACACGGTAAAGACTATTATGCCTGGAAGGTTAACAGGTACAAACGGATATATTGATTCAGCAGGAGTTTTGTTGTGGCCTGTTGATTCCGACTATTTCCTGACAGAGCAATATAAAATGCATGCCGAATCAAAGATCCCCAACTTGTGGGCATGGATTGTTTCAGGTTTGTTCCTGCTGTTCGTGTGTACAGGTATCATCTTAAGAAAAAAGAGAAAAGGCTGAGAAACTCAGCCTTTTTACCTAACCTAATAATCCAATCTATTATTATCTAACACTAACTTCCATAATCCTTCAGGATCAGCATCAGTTTCTGTCTTGTAAAGAATATCCTGCTTTTTACTGTTCCTATTTTTAAACCAAGCTTATCTGCAATCTCATGATACTTAAAACCATCAATATGCATCCTGAATGGTACTCTGAATTCAGCACTTAATGAATCGATCGCTTTATCTATTTCACCCTGGGCATATTTTGATTCAGGTGAGATGAAACCTTTGTCATGAGGCATATTTAAATAATAGAGATCCTGTGTTCCATCCATTATCGTATTTTCTTTTATATTTCGTCTGTAATTATTAATGAAGGTGTTTTTCATTATTGTAAAAACCCAGGCTTTGAGATTCGTATAATCGACAAATTTATCTTTATAAGTTATTGCCTTGAGATAAGTGTCCTGAACAAGATCCAGGGCAGTATCTCTGTCTGAAGTAAGACTCATGGCAAACCTTTGAAGATTGCTTTTCATCTCGATCAGACTATTGTTAAATTCATATGCTGTCATGGTCTTTAATTTTTGATTGTGGAACAAATATATAAACAAAATATAAGATAAACAAATCTTAATATCTGAATATCTATTAAATCGATCAGTATTCTAAATAATGTACCATTATCAAATATTAGAATATCAGATATATATGACGAAAATGCGGAGGTTGTTCTAAATTTCGAATAAATTGCATCGGATGAAAAAGAGCTTAATTCAATTACTTCCCTGGAATTAACCGCACCCTTATCCCTCTACTGAAAGAGAGTGACTTTATCAGTGCTTCGTATTTAAGAAGCTGTATCATTAGTCCACCACCTCACCCATGGCAGTAAAAGTCAGGGGTACTCCTCCTCAAATAGGAGGAGAAACCAAAAAGAAAAAGCAGTTTAATTGTTCGGAAACATATTATTTTGCTCAACTTTTGTAATTTTAAAGAAAAAAGAAAATGGATTTTAATATAAAACTAAGTAATGGCCAAATTCTCAGGGGGTATATCAAAAGTCCCGGCGAAAACCTTCGTGCAGTCGTGATTCTTGTTCATGGGCTTGGAGAACATATTCAGCGATACAGCAATTGGGCAGGTTTATTTAACGAGACTATGATAGGATTTGCAGGTGTTGACCTTCCGGGTCATGGACGATCAGCCGGCAAGAGAGGTCATATAAAGAATTATAAACAGACGGATGAGATGATCGATATCCTGCTTAATGAATGCCGCAAAACTTTTCCGGGGATTCCTCTTTTCCTTTATGGCCACAGCCTGGGAGGCGGTATCGTGCTTGATTATCTTATTCGCAAGGATCCCAAAATAAAGGGAGCGATTGTTACATCACCATGGCTCAAACTGTCATTTGAGCCTAATGCATCAAGGGTAAAACTGGCAAGAATAATAAAGAATATTTTTCCGGGAATGATCCAGCATTCAGGACTGATAGTCGATCATATTTCACACGATCAGAAGGTTGTAGATGCTTATAGGAATGATCCGTTGATCCATGACAAGGTCTCAGTAAGCTTGTTCTATTCTGCAATGACGGCGGCTGCAAGTGCCCTGAAGAATGCCGCGAGTCTTAAAAAACCATTGCTCCTTATGCATGGAACTGATGATCATATCTGCTCCCCTGAAGGGAGTCGCGAGTTTGCCTCCATGGCAAATTCGGTTGAACTAAAATTATGGGAAGGCGGATATCATGAGCTTCATAATGACCTCTACAGGCATGAGATGTTCAATTACATTATTGGCTGGATTAACTCGAGGCTTGCATGACAAAATCTTATTATCAGTATGGAACTGAGAACAACATTTACCATTGAGCCTTCACCAAAGAAAATAACCTACACAGATCCGGTTATATTTATTGGGTCATGTTTTGCAACATCAATCGGAAACCAGCTTGAGCTTGGCCGTATGCCTGTCATGATAAATCCTGCAGGAACGGTTTATAATCCTGTATCGGTCAGCAACACAATAAACACAATTACAGGCAAAAAGAAATATGATCATGCCGATCTGTTTAAATATGAAGACAGATGGATCAGCTTTGATCATTACACCGATTTCTCATCTTCCATCCCTGAAGAGATCCTTGACAAAATTAACAGTAAATCGGCCGAGGCTCTTAAATTCATTACAGGCGCAAAATTTCTTTTTATCACTTTTGGAACGTCAAGGGTCTTCAGATGGATTGAATCGGGTAAGATTGTATCGAACTGTCATAAAATTCCTTCTGCCAGGTTCACTCATGAGCTCTTATCACCTGACTTCATCGCTTCTTTATGGTTAGAGCAGCTTGATATGCTTAAATCACTTTTTCCTGATTTAAAAGTTGTATTTACAATAAGCCCGGTTCGTCACATGAAGGATGGCGCCCATGGCAACCAGGTGAGCAAATCAGTTTTGTTCCTTGCAGTCGAAAAGCTGCTTGAGCATCCGTCAAAACCTGCGTATTTTCCTGCCTATGAGCTTGTGATGGATGATCTGCGTGATTACAGGTTTTATAAAGAAGATATGCTTCATGTTTCAGAAATGGCAGTTGATTATATATGGGAAGCATTCAGCGGCTGTTATCTTGACAAAACAACAGCTGGTTTATGGAATGAGGTTGCTAAAATTTCAAAAGCCGTTTCCCACAGAATACAGACCGGGAACAAAGATCAGGTGAGAAAATTCGCTGAAAATATTCTGTCCAGGATAGATCTCATAACTGAAAAAAATCCATTTATCAGACTGGAAAAGGAAAGGGAGTATTTTCTTGGGCTATTGGAAATTAATTAGAACTTAAAACAATAAATTTTCAAGATTGAGGTTCCTCGCTTTCGCTCGGAATGACAGGAACTTTAATAATTGTTGGGAGTGAATGAGGGGCGTTTCGTTGAGTTCGAAACGCCCCTCATTCACTCACCGATTAAATAAAAACTTTGTCATCCCGAACAAAGTGAGGGATCTTATATTCAATAAACAAATTGGTTAAGAATTGGTGCCTTTTAAAATGTATCCATCAATAAGTGTCGGAATCTTCAACAAAAATAACTGATCCTCCTTTCACACACTAAAATCATCACCTTCAACACACAAATATAAATAACTATTTCAGGTTGGCAATTGTCTTCCTGAATTCTTCAGGACTTCTTGTTATCAATATATTTTCCGGTATCCTTTTCTCATGAGACTCAGGATAATCTGTCAGTATTATTTTTTTTATAAGAAGTGATTTGCCAATACTGCTGAAATAACCAATCTTTTTTCTGGCAAAATCAAATGAACCGGAATTGACAACCAGATAATCAAAAGGTTTTATTTTGTGAATTTCAATTACCTCCGAAGCCGGAAGGACACCTCCTGTGAAAATAACGTTATAGCCTCTTTTCTTCAGAACATATTTGTAAAAAAGGAAATTATTGTCTGACAGGTTGTCAGAAGTGTTAATCATTGCAAATGAAGCTTTTGTTTTTCTGGCAGATGTTTTGAGGTTATAGTCCTCGACCATCATTATCTGTCTTATTGCATTTCTGACAAATTGTTCCTGTGCCCGTGACATGCTTCCGGTCTGCCAGAGGATCCTGGACTTCTCAAGAAGGGGATGAAAAAACCTGATATAGGCATCTTCTATGCCTTGATACCTTATAAATGGTTTAAGAGCCTCATTGAAGTGAAATTCGTTGAACCTGATAGCGGTCATAAGGATCTTGCCTGGCTGGAAACTTTTGTCAGGACTTTCAGGCTGACTGCTAACTGTCATAACCTTTTGTGTAAGCTCATCTTCTCCAAGGCTTGCAATCCTTGATATTTTCAGTCCATTCCTGTTAAGGTAGGCGACATTGAGTATCTTTTTTAGTTCAATTTCGCTATAAGTCCTTATATTTGAATCGGTTCTGTCCGGTTCAAGTACCTTGTACCTTTTTTCCCAGATCCTTATTGTATGAGCTTTTATTCCTGAGAAATTTTCAAGATCTTTTATCGAGAACACATTTATTGCTTCTTCCATGGCTGTCACAATAATTCAGATTTAACTATTTCAAATAGCCCCAATATTAAACAATCAAAAAAACAGATTGTTCCATTAATTCTGAAATAATAAATTGTTACAGGTGTAAAGAATTTTCCCCTTTAGTCCGTAAATACCAGTTTAAGGACCTACTTTATTCAGGATTCTCAATCATAACTTTTCTGACGATCCTGGTTCCATCAGTAAAGGCAATAGTAACCAGATACATACCCCTTGTCGGCTTCTTAAGAAGCACTTTTGTTACCGGTACCGGATTACTATATTGAGCTCTGAAAATATCCTGACCGATCATATTCGTTACCTTAACTGAGGTCATATCCCTGTCAGTTTTTATGGTAAAGCTGTTTTCTCTGACAGGAACCGGGTAAATATTGATGTTAGAAGCAGTGACTTCCCTGGCAAAGGTTTTCTGAGGGTAATTTCTGACAATACTGGTTGTATCCTTCTGGGAATGAAGGCATATGGGAATAAAAATAAATAAAATCAGGAGTAGATTATGCTTCATAAGCACCCTTTTCTTAACCTCATGCAAAAACTGTGCTAAAGGTACGCATTTTATTTAAATTGGTCAAAGAAAGTTTTTGCTTTTTCCAGGTCTCCCGGGGTGTCGATACAAACGCTTTCCCACTTTGTTACAGCGGTTCTGATTTTATAGCCGTTTTCCAGCCACCTGTTCTGCTCGAGAGATTCAGCTTTTTCAAGAGAACTCCTTGATAATAAAGTGATTCTGCTTAGTGTTCCTGTTTTGTATGCATAGAGGCCAATATGTTTGTAATAGGGATGCAACATTGTCCATTCACTTATTTCTGCATCACGTATATATGGTATAACAGACCTGCTGAAATAGATCGCATTTCCTAAAGAATCGAGCACAACTTTCGGGTGATTAGGATTGATGATATCCTCCCCTGGTTCAGCTTTCCGGACAAGTGTTGCTATCTCAACCGAATCATCAGCAAAGCATGAAATAAGTAGCTCGATCTGCTCCGTTCTGATAAAAGGTTCATCGCCCTGTATATTTATAACCACCTCAGTTTTTAAATCCTTCATTGATCCGATTTTTGCAGCGGCTTCAGCACAACGGTCGGTTCCGCTTTGATGTTCAGCTGAAGTCATTACGGCTCTCCCCCCGAAACTCAAAACTGCGTTATGGATCCTGGGATCATCAGTTGCAACATACAACTCGTCAAGCGTCAGGGAGGCCTGTTCATACACCCTTTGAATCATTGGTTTGCCTTTGATTATTGCGAGTGGTTTCCCCGGAAACCGCGTCGAAGCATATCGTGCAGGAATAATGCCGGTGAAATGATATCCGTTAAATGTTTTCATGTTGCGAATTTACGAAAATTGGATTTCCCAATGTTTTAAAAATATCTTAAATTCGCACCAGCGAAAAACAGCTATGAAAGATCTTCAGGGTATTAAACAGAGATTCGGAATTATAGGTAATCACGGAGGGCTAAATCATGCTATAGATATTGCCGTACAGGTTGCCCCTACCGATCTATCTGTTCTGATCACAGGTGAAAGCGGAACAGGCAAAGAAGTATTTCCCCAGGTGATACATAATTTCAGCGCACGTAAGCACGGCCAGTATATAGCTGTCAACTGCGGCGCTATACCTGAAGGAACTATAGATTCGGAGCTTTTTGGTCACGAAAAGGGGTCATTCACGGGAGCAACTGAAAGCAGAAAAGGCTATTTTGAAGTTGCCGACGGCGGTACTATATTTCTTGATGAGGTTGCAGAACTGCCTCTTTCGACACAGGTTCGCCTGCTCCGGGTACTTGAAACAGGTGAATTTATAAGAGTGGGTTCTTCGAAAGTCCAGAAAACAAACGTCCGAGTCATTGCAGCCAGCAATGTCGATGTAGTCACAGCGATCAATCATGACAAGTTCAGGGAAGACCTTTTCTATCGATTGAATACGGTTCCGATAAAAATCCCGCCTTTGAAGGAGAGGGGCGAGGATATATTTTTGCTTTTCAGGAAATTTGCGGTTGACTTCGCTGAGAGATACAGGATGCCTTCAATCAGGCTGAGCAACGATGCCAAGAATATCCTGATAAATTATTCATGGCCTGGCAATGTGCGACAGCTTAAGAACATAACAGAGCAGATTTCTATTATTGAAAAGGAGAGAGAAATCAGTGCCGAAGTACTACAGACATATCTTCCTGATTACACAGGAGTTAAGCTTCCTGCCGTAATAAGAAGAGATGAAGACAAATCATTTTCTTCAGAGCGTGAGATATTGTACAAAATCCTCTTTGACATGAAGAGTGATATGAACGACCTTAAAAAGCTGGTGCTGGATCTTATTAAAACAGGGGAAATTGATATTAATTTCCATGAGAATAACTCGGGAGTCATTAAGAATCTGATAAGGGATGCCGGCCGGCAGGAGCCAATCGAATCAGCCTCCGAGGCACATCCGGCTGATTTCACAGTTGTTCGCGGCAGAGGCAGTATCCAGGATACCGAGGAAGTTGTGGAAGAATCGCTTTCTCTTGCCGGCAAGGAAATTGAGATGATAAAGAAAGCTCTGGAAAAATACAATGGAAAGAGAAAGATGGCTGCAAATGAGCTAGGAATATCGGAACGGACTCTTTACAGAAAAATAAAAGAGTATGAAATTGAAATGTAAAATGGGTTTTCCGGAGTCTATGAAGAGGATTCTCATGTCTTTTTTCGGAATTATATTAGTCGTAAATGGCGGATGCGGCATCTATTCATTTTCAGGTGCAAGCACTGAAGGATTGAAATCGGTCAGTGTTCAATATTTTCAAAACAGGGCCAGCGTTGTTCAACCCGGATTAAGCCAGACACTTACCGATGCTCTTGGTGACAAGTGTAAGGCCCAGACCAGTCTGAATATAATCAATGGCCTTGGTGATGCTAATTTTGACGGTGAAATATCTGACTACAGTACCAGACCTCTTACAGTTTCAGCTGATGCCACTGCTGCTATGAACAGGTTTAATATTACAGTAAAGGTTAAATTCACAAATTCTGTCGACCCGGAAAAGAGCTTTGAAGAATCATTTTCCCGATATGAGGATTACCCTAGTACCAAAAACCTTACTGATGTGGAAGCGGAACTCTCCGAAAAAATAATTGAGATGATTGTGGAGGATATCTTTAACAGGGCATTTGTTAACTGGTGACCGGCAATGAATAAGAACGACTTTTTAAGTCTGATAGGAAGCAGTAAACCTGTCGACAGGCAGGTCCTCGCAGAATTAAACGAGCTCATCAATATATTTCCCTATTTTCAGACTGCCCATCTTCTTCTTCTTAAAGGGCTAAAGGATAATTCTGACATAAGATTTGAAAATCAGCTGAGGAATTCTGCTATTCATATAGCTGACAGGGAGGTTTTGTTTAATCTCCTTAAAATAGCTCCGATCCGGTTTGAAAATGAGATTGTTGAGAGACAAGAGGAAGAACCGGTAGTGATTGAACGAAAGACGGAAAAACCTGTTTTAACTGAACCACAGGATGCAGGAACGGTGATTGAAGAACATCAGAATGAAGTAACATTAATTGAAGTACCCGTAATGGAAGAGCCTTTAAGGGAAGAGGCGGTTATGGAAGAACCTGGGAAAGAGGAGCCGGTTATGGAATCAACGTTTGTTGGTGGAGATACCGAACAGACTGTTATCGAATCAGCAAGGAACAGCGAGGATCTTATAATGGAAATTGAAAAGGATCTGGAGCAAAAGCCTGATGAAGACCAGTCAGAAAGTACTTATAAGTTATTGGAGCGTACCATAATGGGATCAATGGAGCAGGAAATTGAAGAACCTGATATTGATGTACCTGTGGCTGGCACTTTAATAATTGATGATACTTCCGATGAACCTGAAGAAAAAGTCTTCTATATGGATCCTGGCTTTTCTGTTCCGGTAGGAGAAGAAAAGCTTTTACCTGATGCAACTACGACTCCTGTTGAGGTGGTTCAGCCAGTTAATAATCTTAACAAAAAGGCTCAGGCAGATCTGATTGATAAGTTCATTTCACTAAATCCAAGGATAGAGCCCAGGACAGATAAAACCGAACATCCTGTTGTTGATTTATCCACTCCATATCTCGAAGAAAAGGGGGGTCTTGTTACAGAGACTCTGGCAAGGATTTATGTGAATCAGGGATATTATTCAAAGGCGATAGAAATTTATGAAAAATTAAGTTTGAAATTTCCGGAAAAAAGTGGTTACTTTGCGACTCAAATTGAAAAAATAAAGGCGATCATTAAATAGCTGACAAATGGGAATATATATTTTTGTTTCGGTAATTATTATAATAGCCTGCGTTATTCAGGTTATGATAGTCCTCGTTCAGAATTCAAAAGGAGGAGGGCTTGCAGCCAATTTTACATCAGCAGGACAGTCGATGGGTATACGAAAGACTGCTGATTTTCTGGAAAAATCTACATGGACTCTTGCAGCTGCAATCCTTATACTGTGTGTTGTAGCTACGGCTACTATACCACGCGGAGCAACAACCGAACGTTCAAGAATTGAAAATTCTATCCAGAATGCAGTTGATCCGAGTGCAATTCCGACTCTTCCAACTGCGGTTCCTACCGAGACCCCTGCTCCTCCATCAGGAAATCAGCAGCAACCTCAGAATTAAACCGGTTAAATTTAAAAATATATGTGAAGTGTCAGTTTGTCATAAACTGACACTTCACTTTTTAATTACTAACACATTCATTCATAATTATATAGATTAATTGGAACCAGAAATCATACGGAAAATGTCAGAATCTGACCGATAAAATGTCGCCTTATTGTCCCTTGCGTCACAAATTTTCCGTTTGGCATAAATTATGCTTAAAGAAGAGGCAGAAAATAATCATTAACTTTAAAACTAAATAAAATGGCACAATTAAAAGGAAAAGTACTGGCTGGAAAGGTTTTGGTAAAACCTCACGAAGCTGAAGCAAAAACTGCAAGCGGAATAATAATTCCTGATTCGGCAAAGGAAAAACCTCGTCAGGGCACCGTGATTCTTGTTGGCGCACCTAAGAAAGATGAGGAAATGGAAGTGAAAAAAGGAGACGTTGTCCTTTATGGAAAATATTCTGGTCAGGAACTGACAATTGACAGCGATGATTATCTTCTTATATCTCAGTCAGATATTCTTTTCATTTCATAATTAATGCAAACCAATAAATTTTAAATAATATGGCAAAAGAAATTAAATACAATATCGATGCACGCTCTTTGCTTAAGGAAGGCGTTGACATGTTGGCCGATGCAGTAAAAGTTACACTGGGCCCGAAAGGACGTAATGTTGTTCTGGAGAAGAAATTTGGATCTCCTCATATTACAAAAGATGGTGTTACAGTGGCAAAAGATATAGAATTATCTGACCCTTATAAGAATATGGGTGCACAGATGGTTAAGGAAGTTGCTTCTAAAACCGGTGATATAGCTGGTGACGGTACAACAACGGCAACTGTTCTTGCCCAGTCTATAATAAATGTAGGTCTGAAAAACATTACTGCAGGGGCCAATCCAATGGATGTAAAAAGAGGTATTGACCTGGCTGTTGATAAAGTTATCAAGCATCTTAAATCGCAGGCACAGGTCATTGGGAATGATCTGGCTAAAATCGAGCAGGTGGCAAGAATTTCAGCGAACGATGATGAAGAAATTGGCAAGCTGATTGCTGAAGCAATGGATAAGGTTCATAAAGAAGGTGTTATAACTGTTGAGGAATCAAAGGGCACAACCACATCAGTTGAGGTTGTTGAGGGAATGCAGTTCGACCGCGGCTATATATCAGCATATTTTGTTACAAATGCAGAAAAGATGGAAGCTGATCTTGAAAATCCTTATATTCTCATCTACGATAAGAAAATATCTTCGATGAAAGATATGCTTCCTATTCTCGAAGCAACAGCCCAGAATGGCCGTCCGCTGCTGATCATATCAGAAGACGTTGAAGGTGAGGCTCTGGCAACGCTTGTTGTAAACAGGCTTCGTGGTTCCTTAAAGGTATGTGCAGTGAAAGCTCCAGGATTCGGTGACAGAAGAAAAGAAATGCTTGAAGATATTGCCATTCTGACAGGCGGTACTGTGATCTCTGAAGAAAAAGGCCTTAAGCTTGAGCACACTACCCTCGACATGCTCGGAACTTCAGAAAAAGTTACTGTCAACAAGGAAAATACAACCATCGTTAATGGTTTTGGCGACAAAGATATGATCAAGGCCAGAGTGGCACAGATTAAACAGCAGATGACAACAACCACTTCCGACTATGACAAGGAAAAACTTCAGGAACGTCTTGCAAAATTGTCAGGCGGTGTTGCAGTTCTCTATATCGGAGCTGCTTCGGAGGTTGAAATGAAGAACAAAAAGGACCGTGTTGATGACTCTCTCCATGCTACCCGCGCTGCAATTGAGGAAGGTATTGTTCCGGGTGGTGGTGTTGCATATATACGTGCAATTGCTTCACTTGAAAAACTAAAGGGAGAAAATGAGGATCAAAATACCGGTATCGAAATAATCAAGCGTGCAATTGAGGAACCTCTTCGCCAGATAGCTGTCAATTCCGGAAAAGAAGGCGCTGTAGTTGCCAATGCTGTAAAAGCTGGCAAGGGTGATTATGGTTACAATGCCCAGACTGATAAATTCGAAAAACTCTATGATTGCGGAGTGATTGACCCGGTTAAGGTTGTCAGGGTCGCTCTCGAAAATGCTGCCTCGGTTGCCGGAATGTTCCTGACCACTGAAGCCGTAATTGTTGACGAAAAAGAAGAAAAACAGCCTCCTATGCCTCCTCAGGGAATGGGTGGCGGAATGCCTTATTAATAAGGAACAATATAATGTTTTATAATGTAGAGCCAGGTCTTAGACCTGGCTCTACATGTTTTTATTTTTATATATTTGCACCTGTTTCCAGATTTCTTTTTGATGCACCGGATCCGTAATTTCTGTATCATAGCTCACATTGACCACGGTAAAAGTACCCTGGCTGACCGTCTGCTTGAAATAACCAACACTATAACGGAAAGGGAATATCAGGATCAGATCCTCGACGATATGGACCTTGAAAGGGAAAGAGGCATTACGATCAAAAGCCATGCAATCCAGATGGAATATGATCAGGATGGTGAAAGATATTACCTGAACCTTATTGATACTCCGGGCCATGTTGATTTCTCATATGAGGTATCCAGATCAATTGCTGCATGCGAGGGAGCACTCCTAGTTATTGATGCCACACAGGGGATCCAGGCGCAGACAATTTCAAACCTCTATATGGCAATCGACCATAATCTCGTGATTATCCCGGTGCTCAATAAAATGGATATGACGAACGCAATGCCTGAAGAGGTTAAAGATCAAATAGTTGATCTTGTGGGTTGCAGCCGTGAAGAAATAATAGAGGCAAGTGCGAAAACTGGAATGGGCATCGAAAGGATCCTCAATGAAATAGTAAATCGCATACCACCACCAGCCGGAAACCCCGAAGCTCCATTGCAGGCACTGATCTTTGATTCGATTTTCAATTCGTTCCGTGGCATCATAGCATACTTCAAAATTATGAACGGCACGATAAGGAAAAGCGACCGGGTCAAGTTTGTAAGCACAGGTCATGAGTACAATGCCGATGAAATAGGTGTATTGAAACTGAAGCAGGATCCGCGTGATGAGTTGGGAGCAGGAGATGTGGGTTATATTATTTCAGGTATAAAGATATCTTCAGAAGTCAAGGTCGGCGATACTATAACAACTGTCAGGAATCCATGCGATAAAGCCATTTCCGGATTTGAAGATGTAAAGCCGATGGTTTTTGCAGGAATGTATCCGGTTGACGCTGATGAATATGAGGACCTGAGGATTTCAATTGAGAAGCTTCAGCTGAATGATGCTTCACTTACATTCATACCAGAGTCGTCAGCAGCCCTCGGATTTGGGTTCAGATGCGGATTCCTGGGTCTGCTACATATGGAGATAATCCAGGAAAGACTCGACCGTGAATTTGATATGGATGTCATTACAACCGTCCCAAACGTTTCATTTAAAGTTTACACAACAAAGGGGGAATCTATTGATGTTCATAATCCTTCGGGACTACCGGCCGTAAATTATATTGAAAGGATTGAAGAACCCTATATTGTTGCCCAGGTGATCACTTTGTCTGATTATGTAGGATCGATAATGAAGCTATGCATCGACAAAAGAGGAACTTTGAAAAACCAGATCTATCTCACGCGCGACAGGGTTGAACTAACATTTGAAATGCCTCTTTCGGAAATTGTTTTTGATTTCTACGACAAACTGAAGAGCATTTCAAAGGGATATGCCTCATTTGACTATTATTATACAACTTATCAAAAAGCCGATCTTGTGAGGCTCGATATACTTCTTAACGGGGAAATGGTTGATGCTCTTTCAACTCTGATTTACAGGGGACATGCTTATGATTTCGGACGGAAAATGTGCGTTAAGCTTAAGGAATTGATACCTCGTCAGCAATTCGATATAGCAATCCAGGCCGCTATCGGTGCAAAAATAATCTCAAGGGAAACTGTAAAAGCCGTAAGAAAAGACGTTACCGCTAAATGCTACGGAGGTGATATCACCAGGAAAAGAAAGCTGCTTGAAAAACAGAAGAAAGGAAAGAAGCGCATGCGACAGATCGGAAATGTTGAGGTCCCGCAGCAGGCATTTCTGGCAGTATTAAAGCTTGATTGAATTCCGGAAGAGAAGCAATGTCTTTAGCATATAAGCCGGTAACCTCTGCCGTGAATATTCAGTATTTTGACGCCAGGATCTTTTTTCAGGTATTTTCTTAGTCTGGTAATATAAACATCCATACTTCTGGCGTTGAAGTAGTTATCATCTATCCAGATGCTCTTAAGAGCATAATTGCGCTCAAGTATTTCGTTTTTATGCCGGAAAAGGAGATCAAGAAGCTCTGATTCCTTTGTTGTAAGGCTTATCTGCTGTTCCCTGAATGTGAGCAGCTGTCTTTTGTTATCAAAAACATATTCGCCGATACGATTTAGTTCTTCTACCTTCACTTTACTCTGGCTTGTTGTTCTCCTGAATATGGCTTCAATCCTGTAAAGAAGCTCCTCCATGTTAAAGGGTTTTGTGATATAATCATCCGCCCCGGTTTTAAATCCTTCGATGATATCATCTTCCTGATTTTTAGCTGTCAGAAATATTATTGGTATAGCAGGGTCAAGGTTTCGTACAGCCTTTGCCAGTGCAAGACCGTCCATTTCAGGCATCATAATGTCGAGAATGCAAAGGTCGAAGAGACCTGCTGAGAATGCTTCAAGGGCTGATCGCCCTGTCATAAACAGTGTTGTCTCATAATTTTTGGCATCAAGATAATTTCTTAAAAGTGAGCCAAAATTGGTGTCATCTTCCGCTAGCAGAATTTTTTTATTCATTTCAGTCCGTTTTGTGGGATGAATATTACAAATTTTGATCCTTTACCGATCTGGCTTTCTACTTTAATAGTTCCGTTATGTTCCTCGGTAATTTTTTTTACATAGCTTAACCCCAGACCGAATCCTTTTACATTATGAACATTACCTGAATGGACGCGATAGAACTTATCGAATATCCTCCTGATATTTTCTTTGCTGATACCTATGCCATTGTCTTCAACGGATATGATTATTCCTTTTCTGTTCTGTCGTGTGGATAAAACTATTTCAGGCTTGCCAACACTGTATTTGATTGCATTGTCTATCAGATTTGAAATTGCGTTAAGAAAGTGGATCTCATCGATCATGGCACCCGGATCGGAAGCCTGGAAGTCTTTTCTTATTTTTCCATTTCGTGCTTCTATCTGAAGAGTGAAATTGTCAGCTGCCCTGGTTATGATTTTATGAATATCCATGCTTGAAAAAGAGAGCTTTGTTTTCATTCTTTCGAAAATGGCCATTTGCAGAACCTTTTCAACCTGGAATTTCAGCCTTAGGCTTTCATCGGATATTATTCTGGCAAGGTTACCTATATTCTTATCCTTGTCGGGAATCGTTTTATCCGATATCATCTGCGAAGCAAGTGAAATTGTTGATATCGGCGTCTTAAGCTCATGGGTCATATTATTTATAAAGTCATTTCTTATTTCCGAAATCTTCTTCTGACGGAAAATCACTATAAATGTACTGGTGGCGAGTACCAGCAGGAGAAGAGTGAATATCAGGGAATAAATACCAAGGAGGCCGATCTGCTGGAATTTATAATGTTTCTCCTGAAGGCAGTAGAGAACAATCTGATTCTGACTGGGCACAGGATCGTTTGGGAACAACTGGATTATAAATTTGTTGGTTCCTGGTTTATCAGTAAATCCAGGTGTACTCCAGATTGTGCCAAGCCTTCCGGATCTTATTGAAAATTCAAAATCGAGATGTATCCCGACATTGTTCAGGGACTTTCTCAGCTGTTCATTTATCTTTGTGGGATCTATCCGTTCCCTTATATCAGGTGTTGTCCGGAGAATTTTCTCCATTATGCTTTCCAGATAAACAATTTTATTGCTTACCCGCTTAGATAAGCCTGCGCTTATAGCCTGCGCTGAAGGTTCTGTGATTTCCTCCTCGGGTATTGGAGATATATCCTTTGCTGAGATATATATTTTCTGACCTGCGTTAGTAATAATAAATTGCTTTTCAGGGTTGACCAGACCATAAAGCTCCGGCAGATTCGAGTCGGACCCATATCCTCTCAATCTGTCGGCAAGTGGTGAATTGGAAGGTATTATAGCAGTAACTGAATCGGATGATTCTGGGTCGATCTCATGGACAATGTAATCAATAAGCTCCTGTGCTTCCAGGTCCAGAACAACCGATTCAAGGGCTTTGTTTGCATTGTAACGGAATTGCTGATCGGTAATTGAAATTGCATTTCTTATCCAGTATAGCTGTATCAGGATCAGACCTGAGATAACCAGGAAGAAAAATATAGCCAGTAATACTATTGTTTTCCGCTTCATACAGTTACAAAAGTACTTGTATATATTTTATTAATACATTTCTTTAACGTTCTTTAACACCGGGGTAATTATCCAAAGGTTAAGAAATTTAACAATTAATTAAAGTATTGTTAATTGTGATCCTGAGGGATAAAAACATTTTTTTATTTGAAATAGCCTGTATATCTTTGTAAAGGATTTGGCATGATATTTGTTTTACAAGATATAGAGGTTTTTTTCATAGGTTAGGTTAGTTTTAGGGTTATCAAGAAGTGAGCCGTCCCGCCCGGGACGGCTCTTCTATTTTAAATCAATTCGGAGATCTTAAATCAGGTACTTAAGGTTCTTATCATTAAGAGTCCTGATTTCAATATTGAAAACCCCTGTTATTGAATCAATTTCTCTGAGTTGTGATAAAATCCTGTCAGGGCTGAAATCCTTAGCTGGTTTCTGTAAAAGCAGCAGATAATCAATATTTTTTAGTTTTTTCAGCAAGAATTCCTTTTCTGACCTGTTGGATACCAGCTGAAAACGCCAGTCAGGACCTGAAGAATCGGAGAAACGGCTGAAATGTAATTTATTGGCTTTTTCGTCGTGATATTCAATTGCATCCGTATTTCTTAATGATATAGAGAGGTTCTTGTTCAATGTAAGCGAAAGCCTGTAATCGGGATCAGCGGATACTATTCCGATTACAATTGGAATATCCTGTTCATTAACAGATAGATGAATTTTAGTTATCCTTTGTGCGTTCCGCATAGCTTATACTTGAAGTATAAAGTTACGAAAAGAGTGTGTTGCTAAACCTGATATGCAGTAATTTCTTTCAGTTTAGCCCATGCCTTACCTGCTGCTTCCTGCTCTGCCTCTTTCTTTGAAGCCCCCTGACCTGTTCCGAATTCTTCCTTATTTATAACAAGGGTTGCTGAGAAAACCGATTTTTTCAGCTTGAAATCATACTCTTCCTTATATTCGAAGGTAAGATTTGTTTTATGTTTCTGTATCCATTCAAATACAAGACTTTTATAATCGGTATCGGTATCAACAATTTGACTGAGGTCGAGATACTTGTTGAATACCCTCTTAATAAAGAGATTTTTTGTCTTTTTAAATCCCTTATCGACAAATAACGCACCTATCAATGCCTCAAGAGCGTCTCCGTAAAGGTTCCTTGTTGAACTGTTTGAACTCACATTGCTTACAAGGATCTTGTCGATTCCCATGGAAACAGCAAGCTGATTAAGTATTTCTTTGTTAACGATCCTTGAACGGATCTTTGTCATGAATCCTTCATTTGCATCAGGGAACTTCTCAAAAAGGTAATCAGAAAGGATTGTGTCCAATACGGCATCTCCGAGGAATTCAAGCCTTTCGTTGTTTATCCTCTGTCCGTCAGGAAGAGTGAACGACGCTGACCGGTGTATGAATGCAGCTTCATAGATCCGCAGATTGGTTGTACGGAAACCGATTATTTTTCTCAGGCGGGAAGCAAATTCCTGCTTATTTACAAGGTAAGTTCCATTATTTCTTGATGAGAATATGGACACTAAATCCCGGCTTTTTTAATAACAATGGAAGCGTTGTGACCCCCGAAACCGAAAGTGTTGCTGAGTGCAGTGTTCACTTTCCTTTTTTGTGCTGTATTAGCGGTAAGATTCAGATTCTGGTCAATGGCAGGATCGGGGACTTTGAAATTTATTGTTGGAGGAACAATGTCATTTACCACAGCCATAATAGCTGCTATTGCTTCAATTGCACCTGCGGCACCCAGAAGATGCCCGGTCATCGATTTGGTTGAACTGATATTTAATTTGTATGAATGTTCACCAAATACATTTACAATTGCTTTAGATTCGGAGATGTCGCCAAGTGGGGTAGAGGTTCCATGTACATTGATGTAATCAATATCTTCCGGGTTAAGACAGGCATCAGCTATAGCAAGTTTCATAACATTGCATGCCCCGAGCCCCTCAGGATGAGGTGCTGTAAGGTGGAATGCGTCAGCAGTCATCCCCGTGCCGATTATTTCAGCGTAGATTTTTGCCCCTCTTGATACTGCGTGTTCATATTCTTCGATGATCAATCCTCCGCCACCTTCACCCATAACAAATCCGTCACGTGTCTTGTCAAATGGTCGTGATGCTGTTATATACTCCTCATTGTTAGTTGAGAGAGCCTGCATGGAATTAAAACCACCGATCCCGGGTTCATTTATTGCAGCTTCGGAGCCCCCGGTCACAAAAACATCAGCTTTGCCCCACCGGATGTAGTTGTAAGCGTCGATTATCGCATTGGTCGAAGAGGCGCATGCAGATACAGTGCTGAAGTTGGGTCCGCTGAACCCGTATTTAATTGAGATCGAACCGGCAGCTATATCACCGATCATTTTGGGAATAAAGAAGGGACTGAACCTGGGTATACTGCCCCCTTCAATATAAGATTTGATTGTAAGGTAGAAGGTTTCAATTCCTCCTATCCCTGATGCCCATATTACACCAACTCTCTCTTTATTTATCTTGTCCAGGATCAACCCTGAATCGGCAATAGCTTCGTCCGATGCAATATGAGCATACTGAGCAAAGAGATCAAGCTTGTTAGCTTCTTTTCTGTCGAAGTACTTTGATGAGTCATAGTTTTTAATTTCACATGCAAATTTGGTCTTGAATTTTTCGGTGTTGAAGCGTGTGATCATTGCTGATCCGCTTATGCCGTTCTTCAAACCTTCCCAATATTCATGCAAATTATTTCCGACTGGAGTTATTGCTCCGAGCCCGGTAACTACGACTCTTCTCATAAATGGATTATTATAAATGCAAAACTATTTTGCATTTTCCTCGATATACTTGATAGCATCACCTACCGTGCTGATGCTTTCAGCCTGATCGTCAGGAATCCCTATGTTAAATTCTTTTTCAAACTCCATGATTAGTTCAACAGTATCGAGAGAGTCAGCTCCAAGGTCATTTGTGAAACTGGCTTCAGGAGTCACTTCAGATTCGTCAACTCCAAGTTTATCAACTATTATCTCTTTTACTCTTGTAGCAATGTCTGCCATGATTTTAAATTTTAATTAATAATATCAGAAAACCATGCAAAGAAATATATTTGTACTATATTTTTCAAATGATTTCATGTTTTTTCTTTATCATGAAGGTTAATATATTGATAATTAGAGCAATAATCTTATGGAGAGACAGCAGGGTCAAATTTGAAAATAAAAATCTAATTATCACAAAATGAGAAATATAGCTATATTTGCTTCGGGTTCAGGAACAAATGCTGAAAATATTATCAGATACTTTTCGAACAGTAAATTGGCTGAAGTAAGTCTTGTTCTGTCAAACCGACGTGAAGCTTACGTTTTAAAGCGTGCTGCTTCACTTAACGTGAGATCAGTTTTTTTCGACCGCAAGGATTTATATGAGAAAGAAAAAGTCGCCAGGTACCTCACAATGTATAAGATTGATTTTATAGTTCTGGCCGGGTTTTTATGGCTGATTCCTGAAAATATCCTGAACATTTATGAAAAGAGGATAATAAACATTCATCCCGCGTTATTGCCAAAGCATGGAGGGAAGGGAATGTACGGGGAGAAGGTTCATGAAGCTGTAATTGCAAAGCATGAAAAAGAATCCGGGATCACTATTCATTATGTAAACAACCGGTACGATGAAGGTGATATTATTTTTCAGGCACGATGTGCTGTCACCCGTGATGACACGCCGGACACTCTTGCTTCAAAAGTGCACGCTCTTGAATACAAGCATTTCCCGGAGGTAATTGAGAAATTGGTTTTGAAGCTGACTGATTTACCTTAAAATGTTTTAAGCAGACTGAGAACCACGGTTTTCGATTTTTCAAATTTTTCTTTATTTGCTTCAGAAACCGGCTCCACTGGCGGAGCTTCAACCTTCAGAGGATCAACAGGCGAACCTCCCTTGTAGAATCTGAAATCAAGATGAGGACCGGTTGAGAGGCCGCTGCTTCCGACATACCCGATAATATCCCCCTGCTTTACAATTGCCCCGGGAGCAATCTTTTCACCAAACCTGCTCAAATGCAGGTAAGCCGTGGAGTAAATGCTGTTATGTACAATCCTTACCACTCTTCCTGATCCGCTTTCTATTCTTGCCTGGGTAACACGTCCATCGCCTATAGCCAGAACAGGTGTACCAACAGGGGCTGCATAATCAACACCATAATGTGGTCTGCGGATCCTGAGGATCGGGTGCATCCTGCTTCCAGAAAAACGGGAGGAAACCCTTGAATACTTCAGGGGAGCCTTAAGAAATGCCTTCTGCAGAGAATTTCCTTCTCCATCAAAGAAGCTCTCCTTGCCGTCCTGGATGAGAGGTACTGCATATATTAAGGAACCTGAACCCGAGAATTGTGCACCATATATTTTCCCGACACCAAGGGGCTTGTCATCAATCGACATCTCTTCATAAATAACTTTGAAGCTATCGCCCTTTTGCAATCCAAAGAAATCGATGCTCCAGGCAAAAATGTCAGATAATTCCGAAACAAGCCATGGCTGCATTCCTCCTGCAAGCATTGCGTCCCAGAGTGAAGTTTCAATTGTCGCTGAAACATATTTGATAACTCTTTTGATCTCCTTCCTGTAGGGAGTAATATTAAGGGAATCGTTGAAACTGAAGACATAACAGGTTGTGGGATCATGCTCGTAAACCAGATAGCTGGCACGGGCAGTGCTGTCTTTTTTGCAAAAAAGTGTATAATTATTGCCCGACCTGATTTTCCTGACATCAAATACCGAAACTGAGTTTCTTATGACCTTATCGATCTCCTCCATTGTAATGCCATATTCAAGAAGGATTGATGAAAGAAATCCGTTTCTTTTAATATGGCCCGTAAGCAGATTAAAAGAATCGGAAGGTATTCCATACATAAAGACCGTTGTGTCAGGTTTGATGACAGATGTGCTGTCTGCTAATTCAGAAATAGTTGCAGGAGTTTCCCTGACTGAATTTTTACAAGAAAATAGCAAGAGAGCTAATGAACATATAGTCAATACCTTTAATTGGGAGAGCATTTATTTTCCTATATAAAAAAGATCAATAGTTTTTATCTAATAACCCCCTTTCCTGTTTCCCCCAAGGGGGAAAATGCTTAAAACTGGGGTTGTTGAAAAAGTCGAATCCTGCCTTTTTTCTTGCATTTTTTTGCCCCCTACACCCTAAAGGGGTTTTGTAAAGGCCTCTTTATCAATAAGTCCCCTTTAGGGGATTTAGGGGCAAACCAAGAGTGAAGGACTTTTTCAACCGCTCCTTGGAAAGGGGGCATAATTTTAATATTATTTAATTACAACATTAACAATTTTATTTGGCACTACAATTATATTCGAAGGTATTGATGATCCTATCCATTTGGCTGATCTATCATCTTTCATGACTGCCTTGATTATTTCCTCCCTGTCCATATCTGCAGGAAGCTCGATCTTAAACCTCATTTTGCCGTTGAAAGATACAGGATAATCAAAAACATCAACTCTCAGATATTCATCAATAACCTCAGGCCATGGTTCATAGGCAAGGGTTTTGTCATGTCCCAGCAATTGCCATAATTCTTCAGCCAGATGCGGAGCAAAAGGCGACAGGATCAAAGTGAAACTGCATGCAGTGTCTCTTGAAACCTTCCCTTTTTTATATACAAGATTCAGGAAGATCATCATTTCTGAGATCGCAGTGTTGAACTTGAGAGTCTCAATATCATCCTCCACTTTTTTAATGGTCTTGTGAAGACCTTTAAGGAGCTCAATATCCTCCGGTCCATCGGTTATATTGTCGGGATTAGAAAAGAATCTGAAGGATCTTCCGATAAAATTGAAAACGCCCTTGACATTCCTGTCATCCCATGGTTTCATTATGTCGAGAGGACCCATGAACATTTCATACAGCCTTAATGAATCAGCCCCGTATTTTTCTGTAACATCGTCAGGATTTACGACATTTTTAAGAGACTTTGACATCTTTGCCACTATCTGCCTGACTTCCGTGCCACTTTCTTTGATATAGAATTTTCCGTCTTTTTCCTCTATCTGATCTGCAGGTACCTTTGCTCCGGATTCATTTTCATAAGCGAAAGCCAGGATCATTCCCTGGTTAAATAGTCTCCGATATGGTTCATCAGTGGAGACAATTCCCAGATCAAACAGCACCTTGTGCCAGAAACGACTGTAAAGAAGATGAAGTACTGCATGTTCTGCACCACCGATATAGAGATCGACAGGCATCCAGTAGTTTTCCTTCTTTTTATCGAATATTACATTGTCATTCCCGGGATCGATAAATCTCAAATAGTACCAGCACGACCCGGCCCATTGAGGCATAGTGTTGGTCTCTCTTCTTCCCTTGCGACCGTTTTTGTCAACCACATTCAGCCACCTGCCGGCATTGGCGAGAGGTGATTCACCGGATTCGCCTGGAAGATATTTTTCAAGCGGAGGCAGCTCGAGAGGTAATTCCTTTTCATCAATAACTGTAATCTCCCCATCCTCCCAGTGAATAACCGGGAATGGCTCTCCCCAGTAGCGCTGCCTGCTGAAAAGCCAGTCTCGAAGTTTGTAATTTACTTTTGCCCTGCCAAGCTGGCCTGATTCGAGCCATTCAGTTATCTTATTTATTCCTGCTTCCTTATTTAGTCCGTTGATATCGATACCTGTATTCTCGTCTGATGAATTTATGTATTTGCCATCTTCGGTCCAGCACTCGATACCGTTGATTATCCTTTGTCTTTGTAAGGGATCCTCTACATCAGGATCCTGGATACAGACAATTGGCAGATTGAATTTTTGAGCGAACTCAAAGTCCCTTGTATCGTGAGCAGGTACTGCCATAATGGCTCCGGTTCCATATCCGGTCAGAACATAGTCAGCGACCCAGATTGGGATCTTTTTATTGTTTACAGGATTAATTGCATATCTTCCGGTGAATACCCCTGTTTTCTCTTTCGCAAGGTCAGTTCTGTCGAGATCCGACTTAAGGGTTGATAACTTTATATATTCATTTACCTTTTTCCGGCATTCTTCTGTTGTTATTTTATTAACAATCTGATGTTCAGGAGCTATGACCATGTAGGTAGCTCCGAAAAGAGTATCAGGCCTTGTAGTGAATACAGTCAGGTTCTCATCAAGTGCGTCTATTTTAAAATCGACTTCAGCGCCCGTTGACCTCCCGATCCAGTTGCGCTGCATATCCTTGATGCCTTCAGGCCAGATCAGCTCGTCAATGCCTTTTAAAAGCCTCTCAGCATAAAGCGGGATCCTAAGCATCCACTGTTTCAGGTTCTTTTTCTCGACAGGATTCCCGCATTTTTCATGTGTTCCGTCGTTAAGTACCTCCTCGTTGGCACATACTATCCGGCAGCTTGGGCACCACCAAACCTGGGCATTATCATAGTATGCAAGCCTCTTTGAATCAACGTATTTCCTTATTTCCTTATTTCCTGAACCTGAAATACCTTCAGGGATTTCAAGTTCAGATATTGGTCTCCCTTTCTGGAGTTTTTCGTCAAACCAGGTATTATAAAGCTGGATGAAGATCCACTGAGTCCATCTGAAATATTTTGGATCTGTAGTGTTTATTTCTTTTTCCCAGTCATAGCTTAGACCGAGCCCTTTTATCTGTCGCCTGAAGGTGTCGCAATTGTTTCTTGTAGTAACAGAAGGATGTGTTCCGGTCTGGATCGCATATTGTTCGGCGGGGAGACCGAATGCATCCCATCCCATTGGGTGAAGGACATTGAATCCCATCATCCTTTTAAACCTTGTATAGATATCAGTTGCTGTATATCCTTCAGGATGACCTACATGCAGTCCGGCACCTGAAGGGTAGGGGAACATATCAAGGATGTAACATTTTTTTGGATTCGTCAGGTCCACTGGAGTTTTGAATGTCTTATTTTCCTCCCAGTATTTCTGCCATTTCTTTTCGATCTCATGGAAATTGTAATCCATCTTAGCTAAATATATTGTTGTTAATTGCGGTGCGAAATTAGAAAAACTTTGCTATTATTCCTTATGGAGGCCAAAATGAAATCAATTAATCAAATTTAAAAACTTACTCAGAGATCCACTGAGAAGGCACAGAGAAACACAGAGTTATCTTAAAAAGATCCTCGGTGGAACTCGGTGAATCCTCTGTGTCCCTCTGTGAAAGTTCTTTAATGCTTTGAGCCCTTTGCAGTTTAAAGTGAAACTATAATATTCCATCAAATTAGTTGTAAAACCGGGCTATTGATCTTATTTTTGCAGGATAACCGGTCCCGTAGTTCAATGGATAGAATGGCAGATTCCGGTTCTGTTGGTTGAGAGTTCGAATCTCTCCGGGATCACGAAAAGGCTCAGGGCAAATGGCTCAGGTCGCAGGCCAGATCATCAAATCTGTCTTATTTGTTATTTGTTTATTCTCCTTCCGGATTTAACTCTTCCAAGATTTTCACCAGTTTTCTCCGCCTCCTGACCAGATCGGTCAGTTCGACCACCATGTCGGCATTAACCTCCTGTGCCATGGGGATAACATATTTTTCAGTCTGATCAAGGTAATCAGTTATCTTTTGATCAGTATGAGTATCGCGGTGAAGATCAGTCAGATTAGAGATCCTGTCAGCACACTTAAGAAGTTTTGCCCTCCGCGATCCTTGTTCAAGTATTCTCTTGAGGTAATCTGCTTTTACCATATCGTTTGGTCTCGTAACCTCCTTCACCAGCTCCAGGACCTGATCCCCCTGACCGTCGATGATACGTATTTCAAATTCATTAGTTTCAGGCACATCTTCCAGCAGGTCATGGATCACAGAAGCTTTCAGAAGTACATAATCATCGAAAAGCTTGTAATCGAGAAGTATTGCCATTGTTGCCATTGCATGCCTGAACTGGTTCCCCCCGACACCTCTCTCTTACCAATTAGTGCTGTTGCCTTTATAATATACGGTGCAAGCACAAGATTCTTTAATTTTTCTTCAGCTGTCATAATTGAAGTGCTTTGTTAGACAAATTTAACTGGTTTATTGTTTTAAAGGCAAACAGGATGCCATAAATCATAAAATGCTTTATATCAGCGTAGTAGTAATAACAGAAGAAAACGATATCCGAACAATACGGGGATTTGCCCGCAAATTCAGCGATAAAACAAGCAAGCAATTTCCAATTATTTCTGTAACGTCTTGTATATATGCGTTTTATGAAAACGGTACAAAATATGTCTGTCTGTTTATGATCAAAACAGGAGTTATGAATTTCAAAACCGGACAAAAAGTATTATGCGTTAATGACTATTTCGGATCATATTGCGCATACCCGATAAGAAAAGGTTTGATTTATACAATTCATGGCTTTTATAAATGTGACTGTGGATCAGATCAGATTACCCTGAAGGAAATTCCGGGGTCCATCATTATGGGATGCAGGTGTTTCAGGACTTCGTTCAGAAGACAATCCTATTTCACCTGGCGGTTTATGCCACTCGATTATTTTGAAAAATTTATTGACTTATCATCTGATATAAAAAAAATTCTGGAAGAACTTGATGTCCGGATCCCTGAACCTCATAAAGTAACCTCAGAAGAAAGATTAAGGACAATAATCATTATGATTTATTTGATACAGATAATGAGCAAATAAAAGCTAAATACTCAGCATCTTAAAATACGAAAATTTAATAGTAAAAATATGAAGAATACCATTAATAAAACAACACGACTAGCAGATGACATCAGGCAGATTTTTGTTAACGCCTATGGCACAAATAATGAAATGATACGCTTATGCCGCGATCATCCCGATCCTCTTCTGTATATTGATAAGAAGCCTGTACTCAACATCACACAGGACGAATTTGTAGGCATTTTCAATGTCAGTTTAAACCACTATCTTCTTCCGGCTGTTCAGGTGATTCGTCTTGGAATATATTGCAACCTTCCCCTGCCAAACCTGATTGCCTTAATTATGAAGTCAGAATGGGAAAGCTACCTGTCAGGAATGTCAGGTATTTTAAACACATCAGGATCAAATTTGACCGGTCAGGATTTAATTGACCGGTACATCTCAGGTTTTAAGCTGAATTCGGGGAATATCTTAAATCTCATTAGAAATGCTAACGATGGATCATCTTACCGTATAGTATACGGTGAGGTTGAATTCATTATCAGTGACCTTATAGAAAAATCAAGGTTCCTGATCGCCAATGATCAGGTAAGCAAGCTCTATTCGAAGATGGAGATTTCAGAAGAAATCCTTCTTCAGAACATTTCCGAAACACAGAAGGAGCAATACTTAAGATTGAAGGAGCTATGGTTGATAAAATCCATTGAACTTGATGACCTGTTAATGTATCTGGAACGGAAAAAGAGATTAAACCTGGGTCTGGAAAATAAATATTTCAGGATCTTCGGAAGTCTTGAAGCTGAGAAATCAAAATATTCATACCGGCTTGAAAAGTACATGATAATCATGGAGATAAAGCATAAAAACCCTGAATTCTCCTTCAGAGAATTGATCAGTTCAGCCGAAGACAGATTAACCAAAGCCAAAAGAGAACAGAATGATCTTAAAAATAAAATTACCAGAAGCCAGAACCATATAGAAAATTTAATTAATGATAGTTCGCAGCCTGCAGTATCGGATGAATTTAGAAATTCATATATGCAGGAGTGTAAAAAGCTCCTTAGGAAACTATTCTTTTTATTGCATACTGATACCTGCCCGAATTATTCAGGATTATCAGGGCAAAAGAAAGCCGAGATCAACAAACTATGGCTGAAATTAATGAAGTCAACAAAAGAAGAGATGTATTCATTTTCGCCATCAATGCTTCTGTACAGTCTGCCGGATTATGAGCAGTTGAAATCGATCTATGAAAGAGCCTGCACAATCCTTGGACTTGATCCTGAATGTTATGAAACCGGCAACCGCCTCGAATTCATGATCAGAAAGGGGGCTTCAATTGAATCAATAATGAATTTCCTGAAAATTGAGACAGAACAACTGGAGCTTCACCTTGCCCGTCTTGAACTTATTCAGAATGAGTATACTCATGAAGATCAGACACGGAGTTACAGGGATGCTATGGAAAACATAAACGGTCATACTGAAAGATTGAAATGCAACATTTCTGATCTGAAGAAACAAATCCGGGAGCTTAAGAAACAAATCACCAATGAATATATAATTGTTGCCAGATAATGATGAAAAATGATATTCTGAAAACCATAAACAGGAATAATTCCATCCCAGGAATATATATAAATGACAGTGAAAGAGAAAGATTTGAACTCAGTCACTCGATCAGATCTGATATAGGTTTCAATGGTGTCCGGTCAGTTAATGTAACCTCAGATAACCGGTTTCTTATTATAACCTATGAGAAAAGCACTCCACGCATCCGTATTGTAGATCTGGAGAAGCTTGAATTTCTGCCTGTTGAGTATTGTGGTCATACTGATTCGGTAAGAATGACACGAATAACCAGGGATAATAAAGCTTTTCATACGGCCTCCTGGGATGGCTCATCACGCAGGTTTGAAATAGAATCCGGTAAATGCAATTTGATCTTAAGCGGTTTTGGAAGAAGTCCGAGCTGTTTTCTCGAACCTGAGCAAAAATTACTGTTTACAGCCAGTTATGATGCTGATTACGATCTGGAATCTAAAAACAGCGGCAGATGCTGGGATCTAATATCCGGTAAGACCATAGGCTTATACCGACACGTTAATTCGAGATTAAGTCCTGAATCAATTGATATTGTGTATGAAAATGGCAGAGTGTACACCGGAAGTGATGACGGGTGTGCCTATCAATGGGATATAAGCGGCGAGAAAAAGCTTATAAAATACTTTTCATTTAATGGTTGCGTAAGGAAAATTGCTTTGTCCCAAGCCTATTTTGCAGCCGCATGTACCGATGGCATTGTAAGAGTACGTTTTAAACATACAGGTGTATTTTTCAGGGATTTTTCCCATTTTGACAAGGATGTAAGGGAAGCTCGTATATCTAAAGACGAAAAAAGATTATGGACTGCTACTGATGGAGGGACAGTTTCATGTTTCAACCTTTTAACCGGAGAATTGATATATAGCCGAAAGGTACATCCATTGTGGATATGGAGCATTTGCCTTATGAATGACGAAAGAATACTTGTAACGGGAAGCGGGGATGGATCAGTGGCCTTTTTATCTGCTGAGTCAGGTCAGATACTGGCACAGCTTTATAATCTGCCCGGGAATAATGATTTTCTGGTTACCTGTCCGTCGGACCAGGCTTTCCCTACGGGTTTTTTCTATACCACTGACACCGATCTTATTCAGGTAATCAAGGAGGATAAAGTGATGCAGACTCTGGAATTAATGGATTTAAATGATCCAGGAAGAACAGAATATATCAATAAACTGAACCTCAAGAACCTGATAATTGCCAGGCTGAAAAACAACAGAATTTATAATTTATTAACAGAGGATTATGTCCGGAATAAAAAAATGCTTGATCAGATAGATCAACAAAGTATTCCTCAGATGCTTAAAGCTTAACCTGACATTGCAGGCAGGTTATTAGTATATTCAGGAAAAGAGTACTCCGCATTACCTTTATGCAGCTATACGGCAAATTGACCATTTGTCTTGTCAGAGTTCCAAATAATCAGTATATTGGCTATAGTATTTTGAGACGTGGTAACACTGTTATATTATGAGTTTTATTATCCCTGAATTTACGACCAGCATTATCGATTACGGTTTTACTCCTGAAGATGAAGATACCAAAAAACTTTATAGAGAAGTCGAAGTATTTGCAAAACAAGGCCAGCCCGTTGTGATCTTTGGTCCTGCAGGCTCAGGAAAAGAATTTCTTGCCCGGCATTATTACAGCGCTTTTGTAAAATCTGAGATATACAGGCAATATAAGACTGTATGGAAATCAAAGTATAATGAAATCAGGAATCACTATTCTGATTTTTATTCAGGAAAAAGTCTTGAAGTATTTTTAAGCTCCATAAAACCAGGTGTTTTTCAATCAATTAATTCAACCACGATTTATCCGAATTTAGCAGAAAGCATCCTGCTCGGGCATGAGGAAAACTCAATCGCAGGGGCATCGGTAAGACCGGGTTTACTGGAATTGATAAAATGCGGAGTCCTGTTTATAGAAGAGATAGGGGACCTTTCCAAAGACCTGCAGGCAAAACTAATCAGGGTTTTCAATTCAGAGATCTCTGTGGGTTGCCGTATTTCAGGCAAAATAAATTATTCCCTTAAAGATGTAATTATAATACCAGCTACCAATCAGCCGCAGGATGATATCAGAAAGACTTTTTTTTACAAAATGGGTATTCAGGTAAACCTAAAAGGTATTGATGAAAGGCCAAAAGATATTCGCAAGTCAATACCTTACTTTATATGCAAAGCGATCGACAAGCGAAAAGATAGTTCTGTCATTAGCAGCTTGTTCGGGATAAATTATTCCGGTAAAATTACCACATTATCAGAAACTAAAGAGATAAAGAAATTCGCAGAAGACCAGGGTGATTTGGTAGCCGATGAAATATTAATTCGGAAATGGCCTGGAAATTTCAGGGCACTACGCACAGCATTGGAGGCATCAATATTTAGAATCGAAAAACCAAAAGATGCAACTTCCTTTTCTGAAGAATTCCAGAAAAATCTTCAGCATTATATTACACGGTACAGTGATAATTCTGAAAAAACTTCGATGTTCGTGGGAAAGTCTTTCCCTGATACCGTATATCCTTCACAGTATCCGGATCTGGACCGACGAATTTTCGAAGAACTTAGTTGCAGAAAGAAACTAAATGACATCGGTAGTTTTGAGAAAAAGATCCTGTCCAGCTTTTTAAGTTCAAATCATAAGACAGGCTTCATGCGCAGGGATCTTGAGGAACATTATAAAGAGCATAGCAGCATCAGACATACTTCGGAAGCTCATATAAGAAACAAAATTAACAAACTGTTATCGTTAAAGATTCTGTCTAAAACCGGAGAAGGTAAGAGTACACGATATAGCTTGACAAATGATTTTTTGAATCAGGTGAAGAATGATGATATTTTTTCCCTACCGGATATCAGCAGTGACTGGACTGACAGGAGAAATGAAATTGATGATCTGGGCAGGACACTTCGTTCCATTCAACGCGTATATATTCAGGCTCCAGCCGGATTCGGTAAAACTGCTTTCATAACCATGTTTTGCAACTCAATGCAGGAACGATACAACTTTTACTATTATCCATTTGGTCAAGCCGGCATAAATAAATTGTTTGAAGACATAATAAAACTATTAAAATCAAAAAAAATCAACCTGGATTCGGATAAATTATTGAAAGATGCTGTCAATAACGTTCAGCCATATTTAAAAGAAATATTCAATACAAAAAAGGGAGACAAGCCTGTTCTGATCCTTGATAATGCTCATTTCGTTTCTGATCCGGACGGGATAGCAATTATCGCTGACCTTGCAAAAAGATGGCAGGAGGTTATTTTAATATTGTCAGGGGATACAATGGACAACACATTTCAGGAGGATTTTCATGAAATTAAGCTTGGTCCTTGGGGAAAGCAGGCATAGATAAAAAGATATTTTGTGTCAACGCAACTTTAATGACAAACAATATAAGTATTTTAATTATTAATTTGTGACAGAAGGTTTTTGATCAGAGCCTTACGCATATCCTGGGCAAGTTTTTGCTTTACCAGGTGGTAGAACGGAGAATACGGGACAAGCATCTTCTGACATAGGGCCAGTTCATGAGCCAGGTAGGTCAGTCCATAGTAATTCCGCTGAGAATCGTTTATTGATAACAGATATTGTATAAAAGGATGTTTAAGATTCAGTCCCAGGAGGATTTTTAACTTTTGAACACTTTATTCCGGGATTTTCATTTTCATCGGCAGGGTGAAGAAAATTGGAGATGAATTTCTCATTCAATGGTTTCCCGTTCTGATCGAACAAGCCTGAAGATATTCTGCATCCGGCTTCTTCCATATCAAAAAAAGTCGATTCAATGGATCTTACCTTCATATGCAGATTATTACCGATCACATTCATGATCTCCGGATCGGCAAGGAGCATATCAATTTCTTTTAACAGAAATTTCTCCTTCTGGTTAAGATTTTTGGTTCCAATGATCCTGGTTTTTGGCGATAAAGCCTCTTTGCTGATAATTTCCCGTTCTACCAATTCCACAATCTTCTTCTGATTTCCCTGGATAGTGTCGAGGTTGACAATATCTTTAAATATTACGGAAAACAGGTTATCATAAAAATACGAAGCGCCTCCGTTCATCCTGCATGGTTCAGTAATAACTATATAATCGTGTTTGAAGGCACCGCCAAGCCAGCGGAGATTTGTACTGTTCGGGTGAGTAGTAGAAAGGAAGATCAGTCCGTTTCATTTTCTTAAGCTCTTTCAGGGAGTATTTCCCGACACGGCCATTGATATGGTAAACTGAAATAGTAGCCAGCTCTTCAATGAGCTTGTTCTGATCGGAAGGATTATTTGTAAAATTATCAGGATTTGTAAGATATGAACTTATCTCATTTCTGAAGATAAACTGATTTGCAGAATAAGGTCGGTGCTGACTCCGTTCCTTATTTCACTGAGAAGATAGCTTTTAAGATTTTTGATTAAAATGCCCCTCGCATCATGATATGTATAGTCGAGATAAAAGGAATCTCTTGAGATGGTAAGACTTAGCCTGTCAGAATTGAGAATAATCTCAATATTAGGGATAATAGGTGTTCGGTTATTGAAATAATCTTCAAGATCGTAATGAGCATTATGTCCGCCTGTAATAAAATGATCAAGTGTAGTTTTCATTACCCGTTCAAATTTGCAGAGGACAGTTATATTATCCAAGTCCGTTCCGTTCCGTATCAAGCCCCCGGCAGCTCCTTTCAGTAAACAAATTGGCCTCTTTGCTCCCGTACTTTTCCCACAGGGAGACAAAAAGTTCCCCGTTGATCTTCATTTTACACGGGTAATATGTAAGTGAATTTATGGGCCATACCAGGCAGTTATTACACACTAAGGAATTATCGAATTCGGCCCTGATCATTGTACTGAATGGAATCTGTTCATCAAGAATGCTAATGAAATATCCGGTCTTTTTCCCTGTTCCTTAACGCTAAAAATCAGCTGAACAGTTTGTCCTTCACAACGGGTTTTAACCATGATCTCCTTTGTTCCAAGCTTGCTGTTGAACATCGACATAAATCCCATCCCAAACTGACCGATTTCTGTGGGTCGTTGTTTTTATCGCTTCCTCCCAGAGTTATTAACAATTTAGTCTGTCAGTACTCATTCCTTCGCCATAATCTGCTATAGATATCCAGTTGGGTCCAGTACTGATTTCACCCATCCTCTCCTCCCATGAAGTGCCATTAGGATAACTGTCGATTGCATTCTGAATAAGTTCGCTGAAAGCCCGTCCTGGATTGCCTCCAAACTGACGTTCAGTCAGTTTCACAAATCCCTCATCAAGATCAATCTCCAATCCATTTGGCATCATATATGTCCCGAGGATATTATTTGATTGTTCCATTTTTATATGTTATTGAATAGTATATATCAGACGATTAAAAATTGTCAGAAGGGCGGTTGATGCAGTTCCTGACAAAATCCATAAAGTCCGGTCAGTATCCGAAGATTCATCCTTCATCTGGTCTGGCACATGGTCATTCCGAGCCGGGTAATGGCATCAATTATAAGGAGATCTTCCCGGGCTTCCTCACTGACATGCGGCAATATTTTATTGTCAGCAAGACACATGGCAATAGTCCAGTGAGCTGCCAGACCTGGATTCAGAGTAGCCATCTGAACAAATTCCTTTATTTCGGGATGAAAAGGTTAAGCGTGATAGATTATTCCTGAACATGAATTTCTTTCTCATGCATGGTGTAACACCATCCCTCTCAACCAGGTAATTAACTTTCCAGACCAATTAAGCAGATCCCGTTTGCAGTTCTGGCTTCTTCGCAGATTCCTGTATAGTCACTGAGCTTCATCTCCGGCGATTTCCTGAAACCATTAATATCTGAATCCTTTTTTTCCGGGACGCCCAAATTTTCCGAAGTCCATCACCCGTGGCTTAAAACCAGAAATTTTCAAAATGTTTCTGCTCTTTTGTAATTTTCAAATTTTCATTTACGGCATTTCAATAACAGTATCCTCATTTTAAGATTGACAATGACTTCAGGATAGAGTGATTCCAGAAGCTTTGTGGCTCCGGCCGGTTGTTCCACCGACAGAACAGGTGCGTTAAAATGACTGAAGTCGATGCCTTCATTATGTTCAGCCTCGATATAGAAGCATTTACTCTCCCTGATTTTTATATTCAGTTCGGTCATCGAAAGCCTTGCCCCTTCACCATTCGGAAAACAGGATAATGCGTCCAGGTATAACCTGATTGCCCGAATTTAAGCAAGCCTATCGCCAGTCATCGGTTTTCTCCAGTATCTGAGGAACTCCGGCACACATCTTGAAATCAAAATGGCTGGTCAGAAAATCAAAATAGGCAGGAATTATTTTTTCCCTGATCTCTTTAGTCAGTCCAGCAAGAATCTCTTCATTGCAAAGACAGTGCCGTCCAAAAGGAAGCTCAAAACTTCACTGTCGACCCGGATCATAAGATTCGGGATCCAAGTGCTTTCGGCATTACCATATGAGAACAGATTATATTTTGAGGAGATAAAACCCTGTTCTGATAAATTTCATGTACTCCTGCCCTATTCCAAGCACAATTTCACATGGGTTTGCCATTTAAGCTTATATTATACGAACGGCCGAAACATTCCGGAGGATATGCCCATTCCCGGCCTGTAAGAGATCCTTGCAGTCTCGATGGCCAGCTTTCATCATTTACAAAAAACCTGATACTGATCGGAAGGAATCTGATATAAGTATAAAGAATATCAACAGCTTTTGCACAGTTCAAGTGCCGGCTGATCTTTTTTGAGGGTAATTTCAAAAAGAGTTCCCTGTGGTGGAACATGACTATTCTTGTTTATTATTATCGGGTGGTCCTCAAGCAGACTGTCAGTGTCAAATTCATGGCACTCTGACCCGGTTGAAGTAACTGTTCTGAAATGGATCAACCCGGGAAGTGCAGCAACACTTAGTTTTCCTATTCCGTGCCGGCCGATTGATTTGACAATCGGATTATCCTTACGGGAGCGAAAAACAGTAAGGAAATCTTTCAGCCTTTCAAGATCCATTCCATTTCCGTTATCATGAATTCCTATCTTAAGAGATGTTTCATACTCTGATACTTTGACCAGGCAAAAGGTTGCGGAGGCGTCATAGGCATTAACGACATATTCACGTATAAATTCATAATAATCGGAAAACTGGGTGCACATGTTCCGTTTCAGGTGCTGGCGGTCAGCCAGGATCCCATTGTGTTCAATGTCTGAAAGTGTTTTTGCCAGTGACTGCACAGGATTTTCTTCTGTATTCATTTTGGATTTGACAAATAAATTGATACTTATCAAATTCCAATATCATACCTGATTTCATAACTTAATGATATCCTGTTATTTGCGAAAATTATCCTGTTTTGGATTTATTATGACTGGCAGCTTTTAGGCGTTTATGCGCGCATTTTGAGTGAAAAAATAAAAGCTGAAGATGCTTGATCAGAGGCCAGTATTGTGAACTTCTTCAATTCGTTTACCCGGTTCAGGTCTGTTCCGGAACTTCGAGTGTCAAAGGTTCCTGTCCGTTCCATTGCCTGTAATCATTAAGTATTGTGATCCTGGCCGGATCATTTAATACTTTAATTAATGCATTTAAAAACCTGAAAGTATCACTGGGAAGTTTCTGATGCAGATATATAAGCAGATAATGAATTTCCCAATTTGAAGCAATGTTTGAAAAGCTTTTTAGAGGTGCTCCAGAAAGGAGAGTTTTAAGATATCCAAGGTACTTTCCTCCGGAAACTGAACGCAATTCTGCGATGGACAATTGCAGATAAAGAACCCTTTGACTTGTTACGTCCTGTTTATTCTGAAGAAGTTGCCATGCACGGTTAAGGACATCCGATGCTTCATCCAGATTATCTCTCATGATCAGCACTGTGCTAAGGTTCATGAGTCGGTGCGGGATTTTAGGATCGCTCAGCTCTCTTTCATGCATATCAATATCCAGGGCATGACGCAAGGCATTCCTCGGCCAACTCCAGAAGACCGCATCGTCGAAGCTCAAGTGCGCAATTATTAAGGTCAACGGCATGCTGCTTCATAGAATCCGAATTGTTTTCCAGACTTGCTTCAGCTAAATTAAGAACCGCATATCTCCGTTCCCAGAACATTCCAGTCGACTTCCACAATTCCGAAGCGGAGCTATAATCACCCTGATCAAATTTGATTTTCGCAAGATTCCCTATTGCTTCAAGTGTTCGGTTATCTTCAGGACCAAAACTCTTTGTACAACCCTCTACTATCTCTTTTAGCAATGATTCTGCTT
Source organism: uncultured Bacteroidales bacterium (assembly GCA_963701745.1). GTDB lineage: Bacteria > Bacteroidota > Bacteroidia > Bacteroidales > VadinHA17 > LD21. The sequence continues at coordinate 100,524 of CAVPBE010000005.1, forward strand.
CCCAAAATCTTCTTTTTTCATCTGAAGATTAACGAGCATTGAAATTGCTTCCAGGGTGTCAGGATGATAACGGCCCAGATGTTTCCTCTTCTTTTCAACGTTATTGTGAACCATTTTCTCCCCTTCTTCGGAAAACCTTGTAAAAGGAGTACATTAGACTAAAGCCATTTCTGCCATAAGGGTTCTCCAGTGAAACAGACCATTCACTTTAGTATGAGTGGATACAGCATCCTCAAGCAGAGTTTTAGCTTCCTTCGGATTTTTATTAACTAAATGACTGCCAAGATTATGCTGGGTTTCTGCTGTTTCTTCAGATACAAATCCGTGAATACGGATTCGTCCCTCAAGGGCTTCACGGAATAATCGTTCCTTCTCTTCAGTCGGGACCATCAGTGCAAGGTCATTTTTTGCGAGAAAAATTTCCGGGATCATCCGATGATAAACGTTTTTGAACCAGCCTCAGAACTTCACGCTGAATAGGTACTGCAACTGCATAATTATCTCTGTCCCATGTAGTAGAGAGCAAGCATTTTCATCAGTTCGATGTTCCAAAGCTCTTCTTCCAAAAGGTGCAAAACCTGCCAGATAGGTTCTGCATGAGGAATAAGTAACCTCCATTCCATCCATGCTTCCGGCCGGTATGAATCTTTTGGGGCAAACTGCACTAACAGATTAGCCAGCAGCAACTAATGTGGGGGCCTTAGCTTCCGGAGTCATTCTGTCCCTCATAATATTTAACACAACCCGATGCAATCCGACACATGCCACACCCTGCTCATCTACTTTTCTTGTCATTGAGTACGAAATAAGCTCACTTAATGCTTGTTCAGGATCAATATCCCCAACAGTAAGATTAGTAGCTTTGACAGCATTTCTGATAATTTCATTTACTCCCGAATTTGATATCATTGACCGGGGGATAGGGTCAGGCGAGAACCATGACAATATCCGAAACAGAGTTAAAGCCGCAGGACTTAATGCACGAACTGTAGTTTCCCATGTAATAGCAACACTTCGCGGGTAATGCATAACTGACTCATCGCACCATGAACGGACCTGTTCCCTCCCTTCCCTCCAGCGTTTAAGATAGTCTGCCAAAGAGAGCCCTCCGTCCCGGTTTTGAATGTAGGCTCCTGCCTGCTCAAGAGCAAGCGCAAGACCTCCCAGTTCACGGGCAAGATCCGATGCGACTATTTCATCATTAAGAGTCTTTATTCTTTCGTCTTTAGTGCGTTCAAGTAAAAATGTCCTGGCAGCTTCCAGGGACAGAACGTCCAGTTCTTGTTTAACCACAGATTTACTCCACCAACTGCTTCGTGAAGTAATGATTACATGACCACCACGCAGATTAGCCAGGAGATTCTGGATCGCATCAACACTCTCTTTATCGTCGGCATTGTCAATTATTAAAAGCCAACCCGGGTTTTCGGAGAACCACCTGATTGCAGATGCCATACGAACTTCCTCCTCAGGATTCTTCCACTCATTGAGATTCAGAATTGCCGGCGCAGCCAGCTCTGAAATACTACGGCGCAGCTGGGAGGGAGTATCTGCTACTGCAAACATTAATGCAGAATAACTATCCTGATACTTCCATGCATATTCAATAGCCAGTCTTGTTTTGCCAATTCCCCCCAGACCGAAGATAACCTGACGTAGAACCACATTATTGGCTGTAGTGAAGTATTATTAAGAAACCTGTTTCGTAGATCTGTTATCTCTTCTTACGACCTTTGAAGAGTGTACCTATTGAGTCTGGAATGCACCATGGCTTAACAGGTGTTTTTGATGGTTTGCTATCGTTGACAATTCTGTCAGGTTTATTTTGCCTCTGCAGGCCGGGAATTTCTTCAAGCTTTGAAATAAGAAAAGGCAGGTCTCTGATTATGTCAAACTCTATACCCTGCTGATCTGCCAAACGTGACAGACGTTTAGGAAATGCTCTTGATGGAAAAGGTTTCAGTCCATGCAGGTAGAGAGGAATTGTAATTATTTTTTCTTCTAATGCCCTGTTGAGCTCATACGCTAAAACATCATCTTCCTGATCAATCCGCCTTTGGCCGAATTCGTCATAAGTTGTCAGCCAACGCGGACCGATCACTGCTAAAACGACTACTGTTTTTGATAATCCTGAATCGATATCTTCCCGCCAGCGATCACCGGGTTTTATCTGATGTCTGTCGAGAAAGACAGCCTCATTTCCAAAACATTCGGTTAATTTGTCGGCCAGTGACCATGCCAGGTCACCAGCATCCTCTTTACGGTAACTTATGAAAATCATCAGTCCACGATGGTATTAAGCAATTTTCTTTTGTTATTAGCAAATATAACTAAATAATATAGTTTTTATATCTCTCTAAATATCAATACACTCTGCCGGATCAGATCCCAGTCTCTTTCTTCAAATATCTTTTGATATTCCTTCAGGATGGGTAACATTTCCGGGTGCTTCTGACACTGTTTTTCAACAGGGCATTCTTTACAGACAGTTTTCCCTGAGACTCCAATACGGCCTACTCCTGCAAGCTCACCTGCACCTGCAGCCTTAATTACTGTTCCATATCCCTCCTTTGTGGTCCAGTAACCAAAATGACAGTGCAGGGCTTCCACTTCAATCCAGTCGCCGGGATTCAGCACCTCCTTTTTCCAGACCAGGGCACCACGTTCATACATTGGCTTATGCCATAAAACAAATTGTCCTTCAAGGATGCCATAAATTTCGACAGCCGGTTGTCCGTGAAGATGAATATCCTGTTTGTCCTTCGGGGTAAAAAAGCTCCAGGTAAAGCCCAGTCCCTGCCTCTGGTATGCAAGATAAGGATCGGCAACCCGAAGATTGAATGCACGGTTCCCTGAGTTAAGAATATCCGAAATCGTATTTTTCTCAAGCTTGCGTACACCTTCATTATTTTGTTTTGCCCACATATTGGCCAGGGCGTCCATGGTAGGATTACTCTTTACAGGGCCCAGCATGCTGATTTCCTGGTTGATTATTATCACTGGCTATAATATCATTCAACTGCTTAACGATCGCTAAAATATTAGGCTCATTCGTCTTATGAGGTATTTCGTTCAAGGTGTACCAGAAGCAGACTGGTATTGTTTTTTCAAGTTGTCCCATGCTTTCGGCAGTAAGAGAAATTTCGACCGGATAGAGGTAGTAATCTTTTTCAAGTCCGGGGTAGTGCCGGCTCTTTTTCCGGTTTTTGAGCATCGGCAGTTCCGTTTCAGGGAAGAATGAATTTTCCTCCAGGTCCAGGTCGCCGGTGATTATTCTGCCAAGGGCATTATAAAGGTCCTCATCATTGCGGTACTTTGTGGCCGGGAAGCTTGGTTCGGTTCGTCCTTTTTTGGCATGAGCAGATATTCAATTTCGGATGTTTCCGGATCAATCCTTCTGATGATGCAGAAGAGAACTACCGAAGAGGTTTCTTTCTTCATATTTAATTATTTCGGCTTTGCTGAAAAACTTAATGCAGAATATCATAACCACGATCATAAAAATCTGACTCAATAATAAAACCACACCTGATTTTTCATCATAATCTGTCCTGAAAGGAATTGCCAGCATGAGATTTAATATACCGGAAATCAGGAATACGATCCTCAGGTTCTTTTCTATTGTATTTTTTTTGGAAAATACCTGCACCAGAAAGAGTTCAGCGAGGCCTGTTAAGATTGAAACTGAGAACCAGTAAACACCTGAAAACACAGTTCTGAGTTTTCCGAGAATATATAATATCATTTCCTTATTATCGTCACCGGATATCTTTAAGTGATACATCTCCCATTGAACTGTTAAAAATATAAATTGGAGTGAGGTTGAAATGATAATTAAGCTCAGTGCAATCAGGGTAAAAACTTTTCGTGCAGCCGGAGCCTGATCATGGAAACAGGAAAACAATGTAAGTGTCAGGATTGCAACTGAGAAAAGGGCTAAACTGCTGACAATACCAGGACGGCTTTGTTCCGTTTCTGGTCTTTCATAAGTGGTAATAGATGATTTCCATACATCCTTCTTTGGAATTAGCAATGGGGAAAACACTAAAGCTAGATAAACAATCGTGAGGAAAATTATTCCCCAGGAGGAAATGAGGCCGAGGAGTCGGACGTAATTATTCACGGGGAGAGATCTTTTGTTCCGTTATAAGTGTGTTATGCTATAGTCCTGATTTACAGGTTAAGCATAAATATATCGAAATAATCTTAAAAAAAATCAAAAATTCTTTGGTGGTTTTGTTTCAATCCGGCAATAAATGGTTTAAATTTCAAAGCAGCACCGCATTTCGGACAATTACCCAATAAACCAGGCTCTTCCTAGCCTTCATCGGGTAATTCGAGGCAAGGAGATTGTTTGGGTTTCAAATCGGCTTTTTTGGTTATATTATTTATTGTTATTATTACCGAATTTGGTGGCGCAAACCGGTGGCCGCATAAATGGCAATCGGCAGTAGGTTTTAAGTACTGTTGTAATTCAAAATCCCATATTAGTTTTATTGTTACAATAAGAATACTGGAATATAATGCTTCTATATGGTTAATAATTGTCATTATCCGTAATCATTTTTTTTCTTCATTGACGTCATTATGCCGGTAAGCATCCTTACCACAAAGAGGACATTTCGTGGATAATTTGGGTGGAAAAAGTACAAACATCATTGGTCCCAACTTTTCTTTTAATTCCGGCGTCAATTGAGGCTCAGGCTGTTCTGTCGTAAAAACGTAATTACAGAAAATACAATTCCATGTTTCTTTCATAACATATCTCCTTTGTAAAATTTATTTTTGGACAATTTTTGATTGGCATCAGATATCATAAAAAAGACTACAGCCTTTCTGCATGTAATGAATCTTCTCATCCGGCAATAAATGGATTAAATTTCAGACTTTTGTGGCATTTTGGACATTCCGATAGTAATGCTGAATCTTCCCACGCCTCATCTGGCAGATATAGACAGGGTGAGTTAAAAGAACCGATTGAATTCATTGATAGTCTATTTTGAACAGTTACGATTATGTTTTGGGGCAGTTCATATCGAGAACCGCAGAATGGACAATCCCAATAAGGACCAAAATATTGATGCTCTTCAAAATTCCATAAATAACTTGCTGTAATTATTGCTGGACCTGAGCCCAATATTAAGCAATTATTCTTAAGAAAAAAAATCTCACCACTTTCTGTGCCACAACATAGACTATTTTCAACCATTGCTATAGAGCGAATTACAGACTTTGCTGGAAAACATGCTAATTTGTTTCCTGTTTTAAAATTCCATAGAGTTAGAGTATTATCAGTCACTGACACAACTGTTTGTCCATCTGGGGTTATTTTGAGCATATTAAAGCTGGATTGATAGCGGTATGGTCGTTGTGAAAGTGGAAGGCTTTGTTTATCTGGGGTTATTTTTAGGGACTTATGGAGCTGTGAAGGCCCAAAATCCTCAATTGTACGCAGGGGTTTGCCTGTTCTTAGATCCCAAACTATTATGATTCCATCTATCGACAATGACACTGCATTGCGACCATCCGGAGTCATGCACAAAGCAGTTAGGAGAGGACACTTAAAATTGAGCATCTGTTTTCCATCTTTCAGATGCCAGATAATTACTGTATCATTTTCATAAATAAATACTGCACCTTGTCCATCTGAGGTCATTCTGATCGCCACGACAGAATCATTAGGTTCTTCAAATGTAAGAATAGGTTTGCCTGATTCAAGATCCCACACGATCACGGTTTTATCACCGGACCCAGACACAGCCTTTCGACCATCCGGTGTCAAGCATATAGTGTTGATCATATCTGTATGACCTTCAAGTTTATTTAGAAGCTTGCCTGTTTCAAGATCCCAGAATCTTGGTGGCTGCTCTCCTGCTGACCAAAGAACTCTGCGTCCATCAGTTGTCACATACAGCTCTTTGTGGTGAAACCCTTCGAACATCTGACGTAACCCAAATTGGGTATAGTGCTCTGATTCGGACCTTGCTAGACGACCACCGTCAAGTTGGTATAACAGTCTCCCCGATTCGCGGTCCCAAACGATCAAGTTGTTATTGACGTCCCCCGAAACAACTTTGCGGCCATCCGATGTCACACAAACGGCAGCGATGTCGGACACATGTTTCTCAGCGCACGTATGTATTTTCCGGTCTCAGGATCCCAGATTTTCAATTCACTTTTCGATCCGGTTATTACACATGTGGGGTTCTGACCAATGGTCACCACATCAACACTTCCTCTATGGCCTTGAAGGTTCGGTGAAATCATTCCTTTTTCCAGGTCCCATAAAATAAGATTGTTGTCCAAATAGCCTGCCATGGCTACACGCCCATCCGCGGAAATACTAATATCACTGATACTAACTGTCTCCCCCTCGATTGTCCGGATCAAATTTCCCGAGTCAAGATTCCATAAGTGCAGTGTTTTTTCATGCACTGACACAGCCATGCGTCCATCCGGCGTTACTCTGACAAATGATATTTTTCCCGGATGTTGAAGCGTAAGTTTCAGCTCTCCGGTCCGAAGATCCCACACGTTCAACAAGAAACCTTTCATTAGACTTTCAGGATTCTTATGGAAGTCTATCCACGATACTACAATGCGACCGTCTGGCGTCAGACTGAAAGAATTGTCATCATTATTGAGTTTGAATATTATTGAACACGATTCAATACCCCAGAATATCACTTTATTTTTGCTTGAAGCCGAGACAACAACCTTGCCATTTAGACTGATATCCAAATTTGATATATCGCCTAAACCAGTGACATTTTCCACGATTTTGCGCAGTATTCTTCCCGATTCGAGATCCCAGGCAATAATAGTTCCATTGGAAGAACCTGAAACAGCCACATGCCCGTCCGGTGTCATACAGACTGCACAAGTTGGATTGGTATGGCCCTCAAGTCTCCAAACAGGCTGACCAGTATCAAGATCCCAGACTGTGAGAGTATTGTCCGAATACCCTCCTGTTATTGCCCTACGACCATCGGCTGTTATACGCACAATTGTTGCAATATCTATATCCGGGAGTTGGTTGAATACCTTGCCAGCGACAACATCCCAAACGATAATAGTTTTATCTCGAGACACCGATATGGCTCTCCGACTATCAGGTGTCATTGCAACAGCCGTAACAGGATTCTTATGGCCATAGAGTAGTTTTATCATTGCCGGATATGGATTCCAGGTGGTACGAGTCGCTTCCGGTTTCAGCAACAAACTTCCAACAACATTTTTGGATTGCTGATAACTCGCCTCAGCAACAGGCCCGTTTACTGAATGATTCCACGCCTGTTGCACAACAAAATGCCGGATATCCGGAGAGTGCCGCTGCATGTTTCCTGCTTCCATTCCAAGAAATTGAAGGAATGCGTTAAGGTGATCAACTCGATTGGGTGCCTTTTTAATTCGTTCAATTTCCTCTTCAATTGTTTTCTGGGACCAGGGCAATACACTTTCCGGATTTTCAACCGTATTGAGCTGTCCTTTGGCATAGGCGATTAATTCACTTGTATATTTTTTTATATGACCCTGTAGTTCTTTTTCTTGGAGAATCTTTTTAGAGTTGTCCGGAATATACTGCAATACTGAATTAACATCATTAATCAAGTCAAAAGCCATTTTTGCACAAGTCTTAGCTTGGATAAATTCCAAATTACACAAAGTATTGGTTACTTCATCCCACATCTCTGCTTTCGTTTGCTGAAAGGGGAGTTCCATGCATTTGCGGATGTTAGGTTTCTTTTGCAGGTCGCCGTCGAAAAAGTCAGGTTGGGCAGCGAAGTAAGTGGCTATGCTAGAAAGGTACTTTATATCTCCTGTGTACATTGCAGAAATTATTTTATTCTTCCAACTTATCTCTGTTGTCAACAATAAACGGATTGAATTTAAGTGGCATTTGACAACTGGGACATTCTTGGACTAGATTTGGGCTATTCCAAATATTATCAGGATAGTTAAAATTTTCAAAGTTTTCTTTCGAATAGTCATATTCTTTAAGACCATCCTTAATAGCACCTATAACTGATTCTGTAACTATGATACGATTACTGCACCATCCACATAAAGTGGTTAGTTTATTATCCCACTTCCCTCTTGAGGAACTGTCACCAAATCTCCAAAGTCGAACAGCTGTTACTATCGCTGGACCATAAATAGGCGGATTTTCAATTGTAATTATCTCTATCGACCCATCCTCAATAAATAGAATAAACCCATTACCACAAAATTCAGAATGTATTATTGCACCACGATTGGAGTAATAATTGGCTACTCTATTTCCATTAATTGCATAGATTGAAAGCAATCGATTAAAAGTTTTGATAATTAATCTGCCATCTGGCCAGATATTTATGGTACCCTCATCCTGAGACATGACATGTGGTTCATTTACCCTGATTGTTGAATTTTTTATTTCCCAGATTGTAAACATATTATATTGATAATCACCAACTATTCCTCTTCCATCAGGCATAAAATGAAGTTCATTCGGTTCATCAATTGGACCTCCTGGCGTTTTCCACAAGCCAGTACATAAATCCCATAATCTTATTGGAGTATGACGCAGATCACTTGTGGCAACTAGTTTACCGTCTGGTGATAATTTTATAAGTCTAAAAATATAGTCTGGATCCTTTATTAAAGAAATACAAGAATTGGTTTCAATATCCCATCTATATAAATCATGGCCCTCTCCAATATATACGTAACGTCCATCTTGGCTTATATCAATACAATTTTTCTCAAAAAATGGGATATTTTCACATAAATTAACTTGGTTGGTTTTTATATTCAATTTGCCAACCACTTGTCGACCAATTTGCTGTTCTCCAATTGCTGTCGTTTCATCTTGAGTAACGAGATGGATTTCATCTAAAGGAGAAGGTGGATGAAGAAGATTACTTAAGTATTTCCATTTTATTGATTCACCAAGTATTTGATGCAAATTATACAATGAATTGGCAATTGCATTTCTTTTTCCGCAATTGCTTGAAGGATCCCAACGAAGCTTTTCATCTATGGGATCTTTTTCCAATTGATATCCCCTTGATATATCCCATATTTTCATTTCATTACTATTGACTGCTGTTGTTAATACCTTAGAACCATCGGAAGCTAAAACTAAACTGACTATTGCTGAAGAATAAGCTTTAAAAGATTTTAACAAGGTGTGATTCTTAAGATTCCAAATATGAATATTACCTTCACAATCACCAATAGCAGCCATAGTTGCATCTGCAGAAATTGATACTACAGATGGACCTCCTTTATGAGTATTAAAAATAGTCTCAACCTCACCATTTTCAATTTTAACAATGTATAAATTACCATTTATCGAACTTATAATGATATGGCTATAATTATGATTTGCTGTATGAGAAATGAAGAAATCATTATTCCAGCAACTTAAAAGAACAATGCAATTATCATTTACTAAGTCCCATAACCATAAAGTTCTCCGGTCAATGAATGAAATGATATTTCTCTCTAAATTAGTGCAAATGGTTTCATTATCACAAAGTTCATTTAATAATTTTGAATATTTACCAATCAATAAACCATCCTTATCGAAGACTCTAATAAAACAGTATTTTTCTAGACCTAAATTGTTTGTATTTTTCTTTCTAGAGAATAAAACTATTTTGGTAGCATCATGATTAACTGAAAGATCAAGTATATCTTCATTGTCAATAATATTGTTTCTTATATCGCTAATAATAAATTGTTTGACAATCTTTATCTCGAGAGTATTCCATACTATTATAGTATCATGATGTGCTGAAATAACATACGTTCCATCTTGAGTTATAGAAAAACAATCAATAGGCACTCCTGCATAATTTAAGATTTTAGGAACGCTGGTTTTTTTGGTTTCAAAAACCATAAGTCCTCCAGCAATTATTAGGACCGTTTGTTTAAAGTTGCATGAAGTCTTTAAAGAAAATTCACTTAAAGGCGGAATCCAAAAAGTCGAAATTAAAAAGTTTATAGAGAACTTAGGTCGGTTTTCAAGTTGAATCCAGGTTACTGATGGTAAGATGTTTTTTCTTTCTGAAAAAATATATGATAAGGGTCCGTTATCAGTACTATTATATAATAGTTGCGAAACAGGAATACCTGTTTCACGGATAACATCTACGTTAGTTAATATGAATTCATTAATTACTAGTATTTTATCCAATCGAGTGGGATTCTTCTTCATCCGTTCTATTTCACCATTAATTTCTCCCTCACTTCTAAGAAGCACAGTTTCCGGTATATCCAATTCCTTAATTTCTCCTTTGGCATAAGCTATAAGGTCATGGGTATATTTATCCAGCCTCTCCTGTCTGGCTTTTTCCTGCATGATATTTTCAGCATTATCGGGGATGACCTCCAGAACATCATTAAAATCAGTCACCAAATCAGAAGTCATTTTGGCATATGCTTTTGCCTGGATGAAATCGAGATTACATAAGAGTATCTGTTACTTCATCCCAGAGTTCGGCTTTGGTTTGCTGGAAAGGGAGTTCGACACATTTACGGATATTGCGGTTTCTTTTGCAGGCCGCCGTCAAAGAAAAGAGGCTGGACTGAAAAATAGTTAGCAAGACAGGTATTGTATTTATGTTTTTCAACTGGCATGGTACTATGATTATTTTATCTCTGGTCTTCTGTCTTTCCCTTTTAAAAACCCACCCCTAACCCCTCCCAGCCTTCGCCGAGGCTTCGGCTGACAAAGCAGGAGGGGATCTTCCACCCACCTCATGTCCTCTCCCATGAGGTCATCTAAATCCACCCACCCCCAGCCCCTCCGTGGAGGGGAGCCAATGGGTTCGGTCTTCCGACTTCTGTCTTCCGTTATATGTCATCCGCCTTTTATCTTTTTACTTTTATTTTTTTCCTTTGTCTTTTATCTTACAACCCATACCTCTCCCTCAGCACCTCATTAAACTGCCTGTGGAAAAAAGTGATAATGGGAACCCCATCTGCATCCCGCTCGGTCAGATATGGCTCCAGGTCGAGATAAAGCCTCGACCAGACAGCTATCGGAATCTTCATCCATTTCTTGTTTTCTTCCAGATCTGCTTTCATCTTTTTAAGCTTCTTCAGATGATCTTTATGGCGTCCTGTCAAGGAATTGCTCCCACAAATCCTTGTCAAAGGCAAAGATCTCCAGAATCTCATTCTCCGCCAGTCCCTGATATCGTCCGCAAAGCATAAGACAGATAACATCCCTTACAAAATCCTCAGTGTGCTCTGCCTCAAGCATATCAATGAAGCCATTAATAATTCCCTTTACATCATCTTCCAGAACAAAGTTCTCTGTATATGAATTCCATTTTTTAGCCCTTTCAAATGCCAGCTTCAGGTAAATGGGCAACCAGTCAGATTGAATTTTTCCAGCACTTCTTTCTTGCTGAGCCGGGGTCAGCTTCCGGTTTATTGATTTAAGCCATCTTTCAAGTATTTTTGTTGCTTCCTCAACAGGGAGGACAGGCAAGTGAACTGGTGCTGGTTCCGGTGGTTGCTCAGTTGAGGATTCAGCTCGGACAGAGCCGAAACAATCATCCTTGTATTTGCGGGAAGTTCCCGCGGAAGCCAGTACAAAGATTTTGCATTGTCGGTATCCGAAAGCTGGTCAAGGGCATCGAGGAAAATAAAAACAGGCTTTTGAGGTGTTGCCAGTGCAAGTGATTTTCTCAGGATCTCGGTCAGCCCGTTAAGCTCGTAAAGCGATTTATCTCTCCCTTCTCCGGCAAGAGCTTCAATCGTTGTATCGAATTCCTTAGCTATCTGCCCGCAAACGCTTTGGAGCAGAGAAATTATATTTGACGACCGCGAGGAGGTCCCGATAAACCGAAATACATTAACCGCACTCCTGAATTTCTCTTCAGACTGCCGGACTATCTCCGCCATCACACTCGATTTCCCGGATCCTGAATCACCGATCATTGCAAATACTTTATTATCTGAAGTTTGTTCAGATATTCATTCAGTGACTGAAGGATCTCCGATCGTCCGCAGAAATGCTCCGTGAGCTTTGTTTTGAATTCTGAATGCAGTTTCGATTCATGGGTTATTTCATCCTTATCGACAACTGTTGAAAGCTGTTCTCCGATAACCGCAGAAAGCTTATCATATACATCATTGCTGAACTTTTGCAGATCGCTTTCTTCAATGGACAATTTCCCCTCTTCCCACCTTCCTTCGTATTCCATAAAATGTTCACTGCCAAGCTTTCCTCTTAAGGGTCGTTTTCAGTTCATCAATAGCGTCTTTACCTGGTTTGTCAAAATGATTATCTACAAGATCTATAAACCCTTTAGCGGATTCATCAAATGGCAGTCCGGTGATGGTCCTTGAAATGGCAAAAACGTGTTTTTCAGGATTTTCAATTCCCTCCGGGACATTTAATGCTCCCCTGATTATTTCCTGGTGAGTGGCCGATGCAAAATATCTGATCTTTTGTTCAGGACTGAAATTCAGCTTATCAGAAGAATTACGTATTATATTACGTAATATATTACTTAATTCTTTTTCAATCGGTTCCCATAAATTGTAGTCTTTCTGATCATCCTTCCGGGGTTGAAGAACATATACAGGAGGAACTGCATTTTCATCAAGCCGGTACCATTTTCCGATCAGACTTTTATCATCACCCTGAAGTAAACGTAAAATTTGAACCATTTCATCTTCCGGAATAATTTCCGGTATAGGTTGCCAGCCGTATTTTTCTCCAAGGAGTATTATGAAATTCGGTTTGGGTGATATCTTCTGACACCGTGCTATCTCATTGAAGCAGATCTGAAGTGTCTTCTGGTTCAGCTGTGATTCTTCATTCACTCCCCATCTCAGGTCGACAGCCTGAAATCTGGCGCCATTTTCTTCACAATATTTTTCCAGTCTGCGGGAAAGCATCTCTCTGAAGAATGCTTCTTTCATTCTGCATATCGGTGAAAGTAGAGCTTACAAAAACTCTGAAGATCTTGGTTTGTTGCGGCATGGGAACGGGAATAAGAGAAATTAAGATGATTATACGGGCAAATCGGGTAATAAACTTACAAATATTTCTTTATTTTTACTATACATTCTATCCGGATTGAAAATCTGATTTATAATCTCTTTAAATAAATCCTGAAAACCTTACTGAGATGACTACAAATGCTAAGAAATTGAATATTCCGATTAAAAAACAGTTAGAATTTATTGAAGAATTTAAAAGTAAGAGGCCTGATTATGAAGATTTTGCTGTCCTAATGCAAAAAATACTTCAAAAAGCAATCGGAGAATTAGGTTTGATGGGTTTCGCAGAAGCCCGTGCAAAAAATCTTGTAAGTTTCTCCAACAAGATCATACTGAAAGACAAATACAGGAATCCGCTTGCTGATATGACAGATCTTTGTGGTGCAAGAATTGTTGTCCACTTTAAAAGCCAGGTCGACAAAGTGTGCAGCTTTATTAAGAAGAATTTCGAAATTGATGAAGCAAACAGCCTGGATTTGAAATCAAAGCTGATGGTAAACGAATTCGGTTATCGTTCAATACATTACATAGTTTCTCCAAAGAAAAATTCAATACTTGGAGTTGATATTGAACAAAGGTTTAAAACATTGAAAGCTGAAATTCAGGTCAGAACCCTTGCGGAACATATCTGGGCCGATATATCACACGATCGCATCTATAAGACAGATCTTAATATCCCGGATGAGTGGAAAAGAGAGGCTGCACAATTGTCGGCAATGCTTGAAAATGCTGATAAAAAGTTTGCTGGTATGGCATCAGAGATTGATTCTCTTGCAACGGTTTACGAACTTCAATTTGAGAATGAAAAGACCGATATTGATATACTGAAGCTTAAAACAGTTATCTCAGTTCTTAAAGACAATAATGATGAATGTATTAAAAACAGCCTGAAGTTGTCAGCCATTTACAGGGCTAAAGATTACTTCACAGAGGCCATCGAATTACTCGAACCCTTGCTCGATAAACCTGTTAAGAACAAAATCCTTAATCTTAAACTCCGGTTTGAATACGGTATGGTTATAACAATGTCGAGCGGATTGGATACAGAAAATCCATGTTACGTGGAAGGGACCAGGATTATTGATAAAGTCCTGGATGGTTTCGATCATCTGGATGAGACAACAAAGAAAGAAAATGAAGAAGCGCTGAGTTATATATATTACCGGGCGGGAAAACTATTCCAGAGAAATTCTGAAGAGAAAAAACGTGTAGCAGTTCTGTTCACCAAGGCCCATAATATCATGCCTGAAAATCCGCTTTATATGGTAGCCCTTATGGAATCACTTGTCCTTGACAACCTCACCACAGCTGATTACCATATCAGTCTTTTTAAAACAAGCATGATCAATGCCATTCCAAAGCTGAAGGAGCTGATCGGGATCGGGATAAAGCGCCTGCCTGCCTATTTTGCGGTAGGTCATTGTTACTTGCTCCTGAATAATGAAGAAAAATGCATAAATGCATTTGCCAATGCTGCAGAGACCATTTTATGCGGGAAATACCTAAGCAGCCGCTCATCAATAGACGCTGAAATTACATTGCTTGGCAAAATGAAGAATATCAATGCTGAACTTGCAGAGGAGGCAAAATTGTACCTTAATATTGCCATGAACCTGGTATCCGGAACTGAAAATGGTACTAAATATAAAAGCAATATCTGCAAATACAGGATTAATAAAACGAAGAAATTTAAAACTCCAGTTGTAATTATTGCTGGCGGTGCTTCCCTGATGGATGCATTCAAAGGTTGAGGACTATAGCGATTACATAAGGGAGATTATGACCGGATTTGGAGGGACCGTAATAAGCGGAGGAACCACAGCAGGCATTCCGGGACTAGTTGGAAAAATAAAGGCAGGAATGAAAAAATCCGCGGAATTTGAACTTAATGCCTATCTGCCTGAAGAACTTCCGGGCGACGCAGTCAGGTCAGAATATTATGACAATTTTTATGAGACACCTTCGGATGGGTTTTTCGGCTCTCGATGTACTCGTATGCTGGGCAGACCTTATCTGCAACGATATCAAACCGAAGGATGTAATACTTATCGGGATTGATGGAGGTAAAATAGCAACAATGGAATACAAAATTGCTCTTTCTCTTGGAGCAAAGGTTGCCCTTATGGCTTACAGCGGAAGAGCTGTTTCAGATTTTATCCAGGACAAAACATGGAAAAATCACAGAAACCTTTTGATTTTACCTAATGATCCATTAACTCTCTGGGCTCTGGTGAACCAGACCGCCAAAACGAAACTGAGTGATATTGAGATAAGCGAGTTAGCTCCAATGGTACATGACTTTTACAGAAACACAGAGCTGGGAAAGTTTAAATCCGATTCTGAAGATATAAATAAATACAAGGTGTTAATGCCATGGGAAAACCTGAATCCGATGCTTCAGAATTCGAATCTGAAGCAGGTTGCATTCTATGAGCTCATTCTTAAGAGGATTGGACTGAGTATCCGCAAAGTGCCTAATCCTGTATTGTTTGACATCGAAGCTAATCTGTCCGGTACATTTTCGAATGTCTTAAATGAATCAGACAATGAACTGAAAAATTCAGATTACGAAGCACTTGCCTGTCTGGAACATGCACGCTGGAATGCTGAACGCCTTCTTGAAGGCTGGCGATATGGAAGTGTGAAGGATATAACGAAGAAGCTTAATCCATGCATTAAAGCCTGGAAGGATCTGGGTGATGATACTAAAAAATACGATTATGATCCGGTTAAAAATATTCCTGTCCTGTTAGCAATGATCGGGTATGAGGTGTATAAAGCTGTCCGGTAAGAAAATCATGAAGATTGTACAATATCATACTTCCCTGGCATGTTATTTTCAAGATAAGTCTTTGTATATCAATGAGCAAGCACAACAACCCAATATCCGGAAGGTAGTTGAGCTGCCCTGGCAGCAGACCAAAGCTGAGATGTGGGATGAGGTGACCGATAACCTCTGCAATCTCAACTTTATACAGGCCAAAACTGCTGCTGAAAGAACATTTGATCTGATTAAAGATTTTAATGAGCTTTTAAAAGCAATTCCTGATAATCAAAAATTTGTAGAAGAAGCCAAAAAAGAGCAGGCAATATTGGATAAATACTCGCTTGATCTGGTTGCCTGTGCCAAAGGAAAATTAAGAATCGATGAAATTGACATTCCTGAATCATCCACCCCATGGACAAATGATCAAATCGATGTTGAGGTTGAACGATTAACAAGCAATCCTGATCAGGTCGACAGATTAAAAGATTTCCTGGGATTCCTTGGGAAAGAAGCTTATAGCTTGCAGACTTTCGCTAAAGAGATTCCTTTTTTCGCGCACCAACAAGCATGGAACTTTGCTGCCGAAGGTCCGGTTGGCCTTGCTGCTGAGAAGAGTCTCAAGGGAAATTACAGGCATCTGGTTTTAAGAACTCCTGAAACACGTTTATCATGGAGCCCAAGACCTCAGATAATAAAGTTGCTTTACGGGCATACCAGGCACGTTAAAACAATTTCAATTTCAACTGACGGCAAAGTTGCACTTACAGGTTCATCAGATAAAACATGTATCCTTTGGGATCTTGCAACAGGAGAGGCTTTGAACAGACTCGCAGGCCATACCGCTGAAGTATTGAGTATTGCGATATCTTCTGACAGGAAGCGGGCATTTTCCGGTTCCAACGATCATACATGTATTCATTGGGATCTTACCACAGGGAAAGCTTTAAAAACATTCCGAAATCACGGAAGTTGGGTCCATTCGGTTGCAATGACTCCTGATGGGACTATTGCAATTTCCGGGTCTGAGGACAAGACCTGCATAATATGGGATCTAACAACAGGAGAGGCTTTGCAAACACTTCGCGGGCATGATTCCGGAGTCCAGGTCGTTGCAATAAGCCCTGATGGAAATATGGCTTTATCAGGATCTTTTTTGGAGGGTACCTGCAAACTCTGGAATATTAGGACCTCCCAAGCTTTGCTAATACTCAACGGAATTCAGGGTGTCCATACCCTGGTACCCGCTCCGGATTGGAGAATGGCTTTTATCGGAACCAGGTCGAGTATCTTTGTTTGGGATCTAACTGATGGGAAAGTAGTCAAAAAAACATTAGAACCTTGTTTAAATTACAAAACATTTGTAATAACCCCGGACAAGAAGATGGCCCTTTGTGGATCTTACGATAAGGTCTGTGACCTGTGGGACCTTAATTCCTGGCAGGTATTAAAAACATTCTCCGGGCATGCTGGTTTTGTTAACGCAGTTGCAATTACACCAGATGGGGGAAAAGCAATATCGGCATCCGAAGACCAGACATGCATCTTATGGGATATCACGAAAAGCAAGGAGCTTGAAAAACTTAACTGGCATGACCGGCAAAGAAACCCGATTGGAATTGTAATTGATATTGCAATTAATCCTGTGGCAAAGACAGTTTTGTCAACTTCTTTATTCGGCAACAGAAAATTATGGGATCTCAATACTGGGCAAGCTATAAAAAGAATCCGTGGATTGTTCGATGACCAAAAAATTGCCTTAACCCCTGATGGAAAGATGATTATTTCCGGGAATATCAGTGGCCATTGTGTATTGTATGACTTTTTAACGGGGGAAAAAATCCAGGAATTAATCGGACATTATCAAGGCAGGATTCATGCACTTATAATTACACCTGGTGGTAAATTTGCGTTATCCACTGCCGAAGATAATTATTGTATAATTTATGATCTGAATTCCAGAAAGGTTTTACGTACACTCTTTAGTCTGCATTCCCATGTCACAGCAATTGCTGTGAGCCCGGATGGGAAAATGGTTTTGTCAGTATCATTGGATAATATTTGTAACCTCTGGGAATTTACTACAGGGAAGGTCATAAAATCATTTAAAGTTCATAATAACCCGGTCTCATCCATTTCAATGGCTCCGGATGGTAAGACAGCATTCGCCGGATGTGAAGACGGTTCATGCATTCTGCTGGACCTTATTGCCGGCACGCCCATAAAAATGTTTAAAGGTCATAATGACTTTGTATCAGGTGTTGTAATCACGCAGGATGGTAAATCAGCTTTGTCCGGATCGTATGATAATTGCCTTATAATCTGGGATCTTGAAACGGGCAAGAAAATGTCGAATCTCGTTGTCAGTTCAAAAATTTGGGCATTGCGACTATCGGGAAACAGGATTATAACAGGTTGTGAATCAGGTGAAGTTATCTTCCTCCATGTGGATATAAGCTTTTTACGCCAGGGACCTGCAATTACTACTATCCGGAATATCTGGGATTCAGAGATTAAACAATTTCTGGATCTTTCGGCAGATTGTCCTTTATGCGGGCATCGTTTTGCACCTCCTTCATATGCATTGGACGCTATCAAAGATATCACCACCAAAGCGGCTCTCACTCCGGACCAGTCTTCTTGTCTGGAATTGCCTGATGAGGCATGGCAAGATTTCAGGTTAGCAAGTAAATGCCCTGAATGCGGTGATACTTTGAAATTTAACCCGTTTATTGCCTCTGAAGGTTAAAAGATAGCACGATATTAAGTGACGTTCGTTATTTATCCGACATTCACTGGCTTGCTAAAAACCAGAGAATCACCATGTTCATCATCCGGAAAAAAGGTTTTATATAAACTGTCAACAACTTCATAATAAAACACCAGTTTCCCATTCTGGTTTTCCCACCAGAAATTACTCCTGTAGTATCCCATATATCCGGTGGCAATATATTCTAACCCGGGGCAACTCAGAATATCAACTTCTGCTTCCCTGTAATCAACAACAAGAAAATATTTAGAATCGTCGCTGAAATAAATATGACTCGACCGGTCATAATAAAATTCATTGACTCCTTCACATTCGCTAGTAAAAATATTATAAACTTTAACAATATTTAGGTTATCAAGGAAAGCAAGATATTTGGCGGAAAGGTCCAGTTCTATCTGCCTGATCTTAGGATATTCAGGATATCCGGAAACACTGACATTAAATTCATTTATTTTTTCTCCGGAACTGATATCCCAAACCCTGACAATTGAGTCATAAACAACCTTGTATATGCTATCTCTGGAATATATGGTATAAGGGCCATCCCAGAATAAGGAGTCGATATAATAATTCTCATCTGAAGTATAGTTTTTCTCAACAGACTTATGTACGTACCAAAAAATAATTATTCCACTCAAAACACATAAACCAATCCAGATAAAATTCCTTTTAGCAAAAGCTCTCATATTTCCAGTCTATAGAAACTCCCATCCCCCCATTCAATGCAGTCACAAAAAGTGACAGATGTGCTTTCATCTTCTTCATATGGATCGTAATGTTGAACGGTCTCAACTGGAGTGTGACCAACAATCTGATGATAACCACGAAGAGGATCCTTTAGCAGCCGGCTTTTATCAATCCAGAATGGACCGCCGGTCATTTTTTCATCCCATCCGCCTCGTTCATAACCTACCTCAAAAAGTAGCCGGTACTCCTCCCTGAAAAGCCTCTCCAATGTTGCCGCAAGTGACTTGTCAGTTTCTAAAACGCACGAGGCTAATTTCTGATTGTAAAAGTCAGAATGTATGCCCGCATGTGTCCAAAGGTAATTCCTGTTTTGCCAGGCAACCTGAAACAGGTCAATGTTTTTATTTAATATTTCTCTGATTTTTTCAGCAATGTCATACCTGTATCCTGTTGTCCGGTACTGACGGAACAAATAGCTGTTTTCATGATTGCCAATTAAAAGTTTTACTTTTTGTTGAAAGGCATTTTTAAAGGAGATAATTTCTTCCAGATTATCTAAAACTGCTTTATCTTCTATAGTATATGAATCGACATAATCGCCAAGGAAAATAATAACATCAAAATCAGCAGGATTAACCTTTTTCCAATCCGGCAGTCCATGAATATCTCCAATCGTTAGTGTTTTCAACTGGTATTATTATTTAGGATATTTACCTGCTTGTAATGTTAATTGAACAAAACTCACTTTCATGATATGAAGTAAATTTATTCAAAATTCATTTATCCCTGACTGTGAAATCGATTAAGTTGCTGAGGAGGAGTTACTTCAGTTTGCCGGGGTTATTATGTTGAAGAGATTCTGCCAGAGCGACAAGAACCCTGTGATTTTTATCTGTCAGCCGGGACTTAACCAAATCCAGTACTGGTTGTATATGCCACTCCAAAAATGAATCGGGATTCTGCAATTCATGCTTCATTCTCCCAATCCATATTGAAGGATCCTTCTTTTTTATCATCAACAAAAGAATTCTTAGAAAGATTATTCTTGGCACGACATATCTCAAAGCTTTATCCCTTATTTTCCATGCATTCCTTACGGTTTTTTCAGCCTCTTCTTCCTGCCCCATCAACAACTGAACCCTGGCCAGATGACAAAGAGTCCCTGGAATTTCGAAATCGAGTTCAATAATTTCAAAATAAATATTTTCAGCCTCGGCATATTGTTTATTTTCAAGAAGTTCCAGTGCTTTTATTCTGAGCGCATTGGGATTTGCCTCGAAATCCCCCCTCCTTTTTAGAAGGCTCCAGTTATTTCTTGTTTGTGCATCAAGTAAGCTTTCATGAACGGATATCAGGTTCTTTGCTTCTATATAATAACTCTTTGCATCAGCCGGGTACATACTTTCATTCAGCCTTATCATTGTGATCAGCAGCTTAGCACTTTCTGCAGGGTTGCTTTTTACCTTTTCAAGCTCATCTATCAAAATTGACTCTGCCTCCTTTACCCTGTCCATATTGATTGCTATACTGATCTTATTAACAAGTATGGCAATAAGAGCTTCCTTCATTGGTTCTGTTAGAGAATATCCTTCAGCCCATTGGATAGTAACATCAGCAGGAGTGGGCTTGCCCCTTGGATTAGTCCGGTATAGGAATGAATCCACCGGAATGTCATCCAGCCAGGTATCATTCTTTTCAGCAAAGGGTTCTGTTAATAATTGAAAATCATCAAAATCCATTGGATTGCATTTTTATTTTCTTTTAAGCTGCTGCTGCATATAAAGCGGAAGTAGTTCAAGGTATTTATCAGCTTTCTGTCCAAGCGCTTGTTCTGCTTCGGGAGGGAAAGTCAATCCGTCATTATCTTTCGCCCTTACAATCATTCTCTGTTTCATTTCTGCGATTCGTTCAGCTGGAAAATAGCTGAGCGGAATTTGATCAATGCTGATATTTCTTTTTCCTGCTTCAGAATGAAGCTTGTTGGAAACTTTGAAATTTCCGGGAGCCACAACAACTATCCTTTCTTTTGCAAAAGGTATGGCAAACCGAATCATTGCCGTCTTCCAGTCTGTTTCTGATATCTCCATATTATGTTGATTCTTGTAGTAATCAATCAATGTATCTATTGAGGTGTATGTCAGCACCGGACAAGCTCTGAAGTTGTTGTCTTCCAGCCACTGTGCCCCCTGCATCGCGTTAATACAGGGACTTCCAAATGCCGTAATGCCTTCAAGAATGCCGTAAGAAACAACATAACGGGAGATTTCCGAAGGTACGGCATGGTAACTGATCCTGCTGATGCTTGAAATAAAATAGCCTCCGTATTTTGTAACAGTTTTATCATACCCTGTTTTGACTTTTAAATATCTTCTCAGATTGGTTCCGGCGATCAGCAGGGACCATGTCGACTTAATGTCAGTCGGGGTATTATCAAAAATAAAAACCGTTGGTTCAGGCTTTTTACCGTCGGGATAAAATGTTTTTCTTGTAGAAGACGGTTTCCTGATGTATATTTTTTTTTCGCCTGCAGTTGCAGAGCGGATTGTTGCCTTGATGTCAAGACCATCAAACAGTGAACCTTCAAATACGGCAGAAACGGGTTCGTTAGAACGCGTGACCGCCATCTTTGATGCCTCATAAGCTGACCCGAATAAGATAGCTTCACAGGGGGGCCATACCCAGTCATAACAACTCTCCCTGCCTCGCGGGACAACTGGTTCATCTTCCCAGTTCCATATCCGTAAAAGATATTCCGGAACAGGATTTGCATTACGATAATCGAGGGTGAATGATCCGGATCTTTTTCTGACTGACGGTTTCGGGTGCTTTAAATCCTTTACACTCTCTGTCAGATTAAAGAAATCAACCGGCACTTTATTTTCTTTTTGCTCAGAATTGTCTGGCAATCTGGAAACCATGGGAAGATCCGGAAATTGCCCCGGGGATGCCCAGGGACGCTCTATATCCATCAAATGAGTTGTAAGCAGATCACAGAAATCAGGAGACATCATCGATCTTGCACAATCAATCAAATCAGTCAATGATGGTGCAAAATGCTGGTTTACGATCTGCATATTTGAAACAAATCTCTCAAAATCAGGTATTCTCTGGATGTTATTATTAGTCTTATTTTCTTTATAACCTGTGTTGCTTTCTTTGAAATATTTATTGTAAACCTCTGCAAGAATATCCTGGTATATGTGGCCTGCTTTTGGAATGCGAAACGGATCTTTGGAATTGTTGAGTGGATTATGCCGGTTCTGCTCGTAGATGGTCGTCAGAACAGGATAAGTGTCCATGAATGCTACAGCCATTCTTGGATGTACAATAACCCTGGTAAAATTAAAGGATCCTTCAGTGATAAGGATTTCAGCCGGTCTGACTGCGGGATCTTTTAGTAGTATCTGAATCATCTCCCAGTGTGCAAGGCCACAGGTAAAAAGGATCCGTCTATGTCTGCCTGCAAGTGATTTGAGTCTTGCTGCCATAACATATTCCCTGCGGCCATCAACATAAGTATCCCTGCACATCGAGGCTATCCTGCCATATTTGACAACATAATTGGAAAGACCTGAATCCAGACACTGAGGCTCCTCAATAAGTACTGTTTTTCCGTGCCTCGCAGAAAACTCATCCATATCGATTCCATAAACGGGGATATTAAGTTCAATGGAGCATCTGATTGCTTCAAAAATAGAATCCGTTGAAGACAGCCCTGCAAGATATTTATCCGAATAATTCAGGAGCTTTCTTCTGAGTTCCGGAGATAGCTCATTCAATGGCTTACCCGAATGTGCCTGCAGACCCAGGGCCGTCTCCTGGTAATCAGGATGTACGAACTTATTTTTGTAAAGCAATCCAAGCATGCATGGTAGTTCAGTCTCTCTCAGGGGGCTGACACCTAGCTCCTTCATCCAGGATGTGATCGCATTTGTCAGGTGAGGTCCAAGTTCTACTGCCACAGCTTCCGGCCTGGTTTTATCACAGGAACAAAGATTATTGACTTCCCTCGCAAATGCCGATCTGTAATGAACTGCAGGAACAGCTTCTATTATACTTTCGTTTATTTCGATTACAGGAGACATATTTAATCTTTGATTACAGGGCGGTCGGTGAATAATTTATGAAAAGCCTGTTTCAGGTGTTCAGGTCTAATACCGGTAATTGAATGTTCTTCATTTAGCTGGTACGGTTTTTCAGGATAAGCATCCATAAGGCTTTTCCGGCCTCCGGTAGTATCAAATGAGCTTAGTTTAGATGCCCAGCCGAAAAGGTAGATTGCATCACGGGGAGCTATTGCCCCGATTTTCCCTCCATATTCCATCCAGAGCATCCAGAACAGGTCTATGAGTTTGTCAACCTCTTTTTTGACTCCTTTGCACTGGTCTCTTAGAATATCATCAATCTCTTCTTTTGGAGGATAACCAATGCATATCTGGGGACGCATCCTTGAAACTATGAACTCAGGAAGAAGGGTTAAATCAGCGGTATTGGTTGCAGCCACAAACCTGAATCCGGGATGCGCATGGATCCGCTCACCCAGAAGAGTGGAATCAATATACCGCCTTTCATCCAGGACACTTACCAGCAAGGCAAGAGCCCGCGGCCTGATCTTACCTATCTCATCGATAAAGCATATACCTCCATTATACATTGCAGTAACAAGAGGGGAAATCATATAATCCATAACTGACCCGGTTTGGTCACTGAACCGCACAGTGCAGGCAAGATCCTCCGATGTTACATCTTCATGTCCCTGAAAAATGTAAAGCTGCCGGCCGGTTTTCTGGGCGAGTTCATAAATGAGCCTGTTTTTTCCAACTCCCGGCTCTCCGATAAGAAGAGGACTCATAGACAGTGATGAATCACCTGCTATCCAGGCGGCTGCAACAAACCTCAGTTCGCTTTCCCTTCCTGTAAATTTGCTAAAATATTCTGCCCTGGGTGAAAATGGCTCACTTTGGTAGACTTTTTTGTTACGGATTGATATTTTAGAATCATTTTCTGCCATATATTTATTACTTTTATTACAGTTAAATCAACCTGACAATTTCATGTAATTCAATATCCATAATTTGTGCCATATTTATAAAGAACATATAATCAATATTATATAAAATATTTCAGTTGAGATAAAACAGTTGACTTGGACTTTTCTATAAAAAAAAACTACCATTAAAATACTTTTCCGGAAACATATTAATAGTATGCAGCTTATTTTGTTTTCTAAGAATTCTTCAAATCCTTCAATTCCCATAATTGTTGACCATGATCCGGGAGCGTGTATTTCTGTTCCAGTAGAGTGTACCCGGCAGGGAACTGTTTGCCTGATTTCTTTATCAGCCCATGATACTCTCAAAAAGGGTTTTGCTGAATACGGATACTACGATTGCGGAGAGAAAGCGAAAAAAATAAATCTTACACGAGCCCTTAAGTTAGATGAAAAGAAAAACCGTGACAAACCAAAACAATTGATATTTAACAGCACAAGCGCAGGAGCTTTTAAAAGGGGATTTAAACCATTCTATGTGAAGCACTACACTGCTCAAGATCCTCCCTGTCTTATTATCATACCCGGAGAAATACATACAGCCCTGATAATGGACACACTGAACATTCTTCAGGGAGGTGAAGGAAGGCCTAAGATCAATGAAACAGATCAGCTTCTTCAGCTACTGAATATTCCTGATTCTGATCCGAAGATTAAAAAGCTTGAAGAGGTATATATTGGGAACTCATTGAAAATAAGACATGCACGGGCCCTTGCCTACCGGGCTTCTATGACTGATTCTTCTGTTTTGATCCTTGGCGAATCCGGAACGGGTAAGGATGTAATTGCGAGTCAGATATTCAAAAATTCCACTGTTTATAAAAAGGATTTTTACAGGATCAATTGCTCAGCCTTGCCTGAAACACTGTTGGAAGGGGAGTTGTTCGGCTATAAAAAGGGAATCTTTACCGGTGCTGTAACGGATAAAGAAGGACTGTTCTCTGCTGCTGAAAATGGAACTATATTCCTCGATGAAATAGGAGATCTCTCTTTATCAAGCCAGGTAAAGATCCTTCATGCAGTGGAGAAGAAAGAAATCAGGCAGATCGGGTCCTCAAGGAGCAAACCTGTCAATGTAAGGATCATAGTCGCAACCAACCGTAATATGGATGCCATGATGTTTCATGGGACTTTCCGCGAGGACCTTTATTTCCGTATCAGTACCTTCAGGATCACATCACCTCCATTGCGCGAGCATCCTGAGGATATACCATTACTGGCGGAATCATATTGGAAACGGCGTCTCCGTAAAGGCAAACTGTCAGTGGAGTTTCTTAATTCTTTGAAAAGCTACAGCTGGCCGGGGAATGTTCGTGAATTAAATTCTCTCCTCAACAGTGTGGTTGACTATTTCGGAGATATATCCCCTACACCTGCCCATATTGAGGCGATAAGGAAATCGCGTCAGGAGATGCTTATTCAGTCTGTTATTGCCGAAAGGGATGATCCTTCACAGCTGTTAAAAATAAAGAGCCAGAATATTTTAATCACTGTCCAGAACATTCTTCGGGCTGTAAAGATTGAAATGCAGCCTCTTATCAGAAGGTCTCAGGGAAGCAGGCATAGCTCTTCAGAACTTGAGAACGTCAGGCAAATCATCAGCCGGCAGAGTAGAATTCTTGATGAACTTTGTCTTGAACCGGCATATTTTAAACAGTGGGATATATTCGAAGCTACGACAAACTATCGTCATCTGCTTGAGGATACAATTGATAAATGGCCTTTATCTGGTAGTCAGTTGAAGGCGATCTGGACGTCAGAGCTAAAGATCCTTGATGAAAGGATAAATAAAAGTATAATGGATGTTATCTGGGGCAGGATTGATATGTAAGTTCCTGAATTGGAATTAAGATCTTTATCTACTATATATACTATCATTCAAAATATAGAAAATGGAAGCAAGAATCAGAGTTTTTATCAGTTATTCTCATACTGACAGGAAACTTGCAGAAAAAATTGCACGTGTAATAAAATTGAATAAAATGGTGCCATTATGGGATGAAAATCTTATAATAGGAAGTGGATTCCATAATGAAATAAAAGATTACATTTCACAGTCTCATATCTTTATACCACTCCTTACAGAATCTACATCAAAGGGTGGCTGGGTTCATCAAGAGATAGGCTATGCTATGGCTTTGCGTATTCCTGTTTTCCCTCTAACGACAGAGAGTATTCTTCCCGGAGGAATGTTGCAGATGATCCAGGCTAAGAAAATTGAAGATAATGAACAACACCTTTTAGAACTTCTGACCAATGAGACTTTCCATATGCTGATTGAAAAAATTAAGCCTGTCCCGTTGTTTGAATGTGCTCATTTACCGGAGGAAAGATCAAAAATGATGGCTGATTATTGTGACAAAGTAACTTCGATTAAGAAGTTTGGAATAGTCAGACAGAAAGGAGGGCTGAGTTCATTTCATATACCTACGGCAAGTATCCTGAAACAAGTTTGGATCGATAGGTATTTTCCTGAAACAAGAAGTGATTATCATAAATCCCTTCAGAGGAATGAACGTCTGGCTTTTCAAAAACATGCAGACCAGGAAGGTTGCAGGCTGATAATAAATCCAGAGTATGCTACTCAGGGTCGAAGTAAATTATCCTCAATAACAAGGCTGCATACTTTAATTGATTTTTTAAGATCTCCTGCAGGAGAAAAGACAGTAGTTGCTATCAAAAATGAGGTGGTTAATAAAGAATCATTAACAATTGTTGGAGATTGGTTTTTGGCTGAATCAGTATCCTTCAAAGAGGGTGATGGATTTACAAATACATTTTTCACTCGCGATGTTTCTGAAATTATCCGGCGTATGGATGATTTTGACTGTGAAATGGAAGATATTCTTGAAGAATCGAGGTGGAAGGAAAACGATTCAAGAGAGAAAGCAATTGAAAAACTGACTGGTTTAATGAATGAAATCAAAATGTAAAATGTGTCAATATCTATTTATTACTTGTCTTAAACCCTGAAAACGAATGCACGACGACTCCTCAGACCATGGCCGACAGTTTATTACTCCGATTATCCTGACTTTCGTTACAATTATTCTGGGTTTTATCAGCTTCCAATCTGTCTTTCCCTATTATCCTTTCTCCAGGAAGCTGTATTACACATTACAGCTTTTTACACTCGAATCGGGTGACCGCTTTTATGAACATGGGACTCAGCCATTGTGGGTGGTAGTAACCTATAACCTTGCCAGATTTCTTGCAGTCGCAACACTTGTTGTAACAATAGTACTTGCAATTCTTTCTGTTGTCCGGTACAAATTCTTTCTCACCAGAGTGAAATTTATGAAAGGACATACCATTCTGTGCGGCCTTGGGGATATCGGGAAAGCAATCGCAGAAAGTTTTGATGATAAAAGCAAACTGATAATTATAGAAAAGGAAGCATCAAATGAAGAATTGGTCAGATTAAAAAAGAAAGGAGCAAGAATAATCGAAGCAAACGCCCTTGACATTACAGTTCTTGAAAAACTTGGAATTCACCATGCAGATTGTCTGCTTGCTTTAACCGGAGATGATTTTGATAACCTTACAATTATTAATCACGCCCTTGATACTATCCGGGGGAAAGATACTGGTGAAATACCTGTAAAATTAGTGGCAAATATAAACAGCCGGAATCTGAAAGCCGCTGTTACAGAAGAATGGCAGAACCACACTGAATATCCGGGCTCTGTTTTAAAAAGCCGGTTAAATGAGTTTTATGCTGCAGCAAATGAACTGAGAAACCACTTAGGAGAAAAGCCTTATCTGAAAATAAGGGAACAATATGAAGCATCCAAAAGTGTTCTGTCAGATTACGTTCCGGCAGAAGAAGACTTCTATCCAGACCTGGGAAATATCAGAATGTTTAACATAAATCAGATGGCAGGGAGGTATATTTTTATGAATTATCCTCCTGACAAATTTAGAAACATTACTGATCCGAGCAGTAAAGCCATGAATATCATTATCCTTGGTTTCAGCAATATCGGCGAGGAGATTTTAAAGCTTTGCTTCCAAAATTGCCATTATATCAACCGGAAGAAAACAAAGTTTACAGTAATCGCTTTCGATGGAGATCTTATCAGTGAGAGGATCCGATCTAAATTTAAGAACATGGACGAACTTATTGCTTTGCGTGTGATCAATCATAATCCTCATCATGTAACCCATAAGTTCCTGTATGAAAATGACTTTAAAGAGGTAGATGTGATATATATCTGCAGCAGTGAAGACAGATACCAGGCTTCATATTCTTCGAAGGCAAGGGAATTGTTCGGAGAAAAGGTACCTGTTGTGCGTCCTTTTTTTAAAAAGAACGTGCTATCCAGAGTTGAGAATCAGGGAAATACATATTCCTTCAACATTTTCAGCAAAGTCGCGAGCAGGGAGAATATTATTGATGAATCCCTTGACCGTAAGGCCATTGCAGTTCATAACAGATGGATAAAACAGGCAATTTCCGACTATATTACTAACGCAGACAATTGTATATCAAAAATGGAAACAGTTCCTGCGCCTAAAACAACCTTAACTCCCTGGTACCTGGTTGACGAGGAAATACATGAAGACAACAGGTCTGTTATTGACCATATCAATGTGAAACTACGGTCAGTAAGTCAGTTGCAGGATCCTGATTTCTACAATCATCCAGAAAATGCAAACATAGACTTTAGTTTCCTGCAGGATGATCAGAAAGTTGAACAACTGGCTGAAATGGAACACCGTCGATGGATGGCGAATAAGTTCATATGCGGGTGGATTTACGATGAGAAAAGAAATGACTTTGAAAAAAAACATGATTGTCTTAAAGATTTTGACCTGCTTGATGAAAAAACAAAAGACTTCGACCGTCAGCAGATTAAGGATATGAGAGATATTATTAAATTAAACGACGATCAGGAGAAAGATAAAAAAGATATCTGATCAGGTCAATCTTTATAGCTCCAGAATCTCTTAAGGATTTCATCGTTCTTAAATGCGATATTGTAATTGGGAACAGCATCCGGATAAATCCAGGCATAATCAGATGATTCATAATTCAACTTCACATTTCCCTCAACATTGCACCGGTAAACAAAGTTGACATAATGTAATTCAGACTCTTCAGAAGGAAGACTTTCA
This sequence comes from uncultured Bacteroidales bacterium, assembly GCA_963701745.1. Classification (GTDB taxonomy): domain Bacteria; phylum Bacteroidota; class Bacteroidia; order Bacteroidales; family VadinHA17; genus LD21. The sequence continues at coordinate 129,921 of CAVPBE010000005.1, forward strand.
AGGAAAAATAAAAATTCAATTTTTTTGCAGATTAATGAGGTTTCCTGCCTGATTTCCCTTTCCATTGCCTCTTTAGCAGTCTGACCATATTCAATATTTCCCCCGGGGAGGCACCATTTACCATCACCCTGAATGGTATTTGCACGTTTCAGTATAAGTACTTTCCCGTTCTCATTGGTGATTACTGCCCTGACTGCCAGATATGGCCTGTTGCTTTTTGTTATTTCCACAAATATCCATTTATTTCTATTTCCTCAATATCTCAATCATCTCCGTCACCGCCTCCGCATCGGCCACTTCTTTAACTGGAGATAAGCCCATCAGCGCCCTTGCCGCATTGAGGTCATCATCGGAAACAAAATCCTTCCCAAAGATAATAATATAAAGGATTGCCGATTTAAGAGTATTGGCTTTGATCCTGAAGGAATGAGGGCTTGACCGGGCAGGAAAAATATGAACATATCTGGTCTCATGATCATGATATTTCAAAGTCCATTGGGAAGTATCCGATAAGGCGACTATCCTGTAATTATCAAAATCTGTCCCTGTCCAAGATTTGTAGGCTTCCTTTTCTTTTAAATCGTTTGTTTTAAGAAAATCCAGGACTTCCTTAAATATTTCTTCCTGTGTCAGTACTCCTGTATAAATATCCATTACACATGTCCCGATGTGCTTCAGCTCCCTTGTGAGCTCCTTTAACCGTGGATTATTTATAGTCAGGGTCCGGCTGCTTACAAACTCCCTTATGAAAGCCAGATAATGCTTTAAGGGATTGAACAGGATTGGTTCAGGCAAAGGATCATAAATAACCATACCGATAAAATTAATGCTATAAGGTCGGAAAAAAATGAGAAAAAAACAACATTGCTTTATCGCAACAATGGAACTCCGGCGGAATATGAAAACTCATGTTAAAGACAGATCAATTATGTTATCACTGCCTAATCCCTATCAAATCTTTTATTAAAAAATACTTACCTTTAAGTCTTATATCAAAAAGGGATAATTTCAGGGATAAAGAATGCTCTAAAATGAGAATCGGGATTTTTACGGATATTCATGAAAATTCAGAGATACTCGTCAATGCATTAAAGATAGCAGAGGCTTCAGGCTGCAATGAATTGCTTTGCCTTGGAGACATAGTCGGGTTTGATGTCCGGTTTTACAGGTATGATGTAAAACGCAGCGCCAGAGAATGTGTCCGTCTGATTAAATCAAACTGCAGATGGGTTGTTGCAGGAAATCATGATCTTTTTGCTGCAGGAAGAGTCCCGGCTTATACTAATGGATTCACTTATCCGGATATCTGGTTTAAATCTCATCCGGCTGAAAGAAAAAAATTATCCCTTGGGAAGGTTTGGAGTTATGAGGGAGATGCAACTAATGATCTTGGTGATGAAGAGGTAGCATTTCTCAGCGACCTGCCCGAATTCATCATCACCCCTGTGTCTGGTGCCGGATGCCTCTTTTCACACTACATTTATCCCGATTTAACAGGGTCAACTACAAAGTATATTGAAAGAAACCATCAACTTGACAAGCTATGGGAATTTATGACCCTTCAGGGTTCCAGGTATTCATTCTCAGGTCATTCTCATACAATCTTTGCCGGATTTGCTTACAAGGGAAAATCTGGCGTGGCACGATCATACCTTAAGGCAATACACTCGATAGCTTCTGACAGGTTTAACCTTGGTGATGAACAGATGGTGGTACTGATACCACCTCTTTCGGGAGAAAAAGGGAGAACAGGTTTTTCGATCCTTGACACCAATAATATGTCATTAATCATCAAATCAATAAATTAAATTTAAAATTGCTTTAATGGGATTTTTTTCGTTTAAACGGTCTCGCAGAATTTTTATCCCGAAAATTGATCTTCCGGCATTTCTGGCTTTTGCACTTTTTGCAGGGCTTATCTTCTTCTATCTAATTCCGGGTTTTGAGAAGGCAATGATGGAGCGTAAAAGAGGATTGATCCATGAGATAACAACATCGGTTTATAGTTTGCTTGAATATTATCATTCGCTTGAATTACAGGGCTTGCTTGAAACTGAAAAAGCAAAAGAGGAGGCAAGGTCTGCAATAAGCAAGATCAGGTATGGTGAGTCGCTGAAAGATTATTTCTGGATCACAGACAGTTATCCCCGGATGATAGTACATCCATACAAGCCTGAGCTGAACGGAAAGGATCTTACTGATTTTCGTGACTCAAACGGAAAAGCAATATTTGTTGAATTTGTCAAAGCTGTCTCTTTCTCCGGTGACAGTTACGTCGATTATATGTGGCAATGGAATGATGATTCGACGCGCAATGTCCCGAAACTTTCGTATGTCAGATTATTTAAACCCTGGGGATGGATAATCGGCACCGGTATTTATACTGAGGATGTCAGGGCTGAAATCAGAAGGATAGAATTCAGGTCTTCTGTGATATCAGGCCTTATCGGGATAGTAATAATTATTCTCTTGTCTGCAATTTCAAGACAGAGCCATAATATTGAGAAGAAAAGGAGCAGAGCGGAAGAAGAGCTTCATAAATCGAGGGAATTATACAGAACACTTGCCGAAGCCGCTTCCGAAGGTGTTATAATCTGGTCAGGTCAGGGTTTGCAGGCCAATAAAACACTTCTTTCGTGGCTTGAATATACTGAAGATGAGTTGCAGACAATAAAGTTAAAGGATCTTTTCATTACTTCTGAATTTGAAGACCTTAATGAGTCGGATGCCCTCTATGAAGAACTCACAGTAAGACGATCGGCGGAATGCACTATTAAAACAAAAAACGGGAATTTGCTGATATCGCATGCTGATTTTTCAAGAATTTTACTGGGCGGTTTAAAAGCGGTTATGGTTGTAGTACGACCTGCTGTAAGTGTAAATTCAATAAGTGATTCTTCTTCATCGAGTGAGCTTCTTAATGAGGCAACGACCGGATTTTTTAAAATTACATATGGAAGGAAAAACAGGTTCACGTATGCAACAATCCCAGCAATAAAACTGTTGGGTTATAGTAATTTAAATGATCTTATTTCAGAACCTATTGGATCATTCCTGGTAAACCCTGCACAATTAAAAGCAATTAAACTTGCTTTGGCGTCAAAGGAGAGAGTCAATAAGAAGGAAGTCCTTCTGAAACGGAGGGATGGTACGGAATTCTGGGCGATATTAAATATTCTTGTTATGGAGTCTCCCCAGGAGATCTGGTGTGAGGGCACAATTGAATCCCTTGCTGCAAGTGAAATCTCGGAGAACTCTCCGGTTGTTGATTTAGGCAGGTTTGGTGCCTCTTACATTATGGAGGTTCCTGTTTCTTCAATAATGAGGGCACATTCAGAATGTATGGCGAACACTTCTGCAATCAATGCTCTCTCCATTATGAAGCAGAATGAAACGGAATCTGTCCTGATAATGGATAAAAATGGGGAACCACTGGGGTTTATCGACAAAACTTCAATCTTTCGCAGATTAAGTGAAGGAGCCGCTCCCGAAACAGAAGTATTCAGATGGATGTTCTCTCCACCTCTCCTTATCTCCCAAAAAGCAACAATAAATAAAGCTATTGGCTTAATCCATGGAAACAAGTCCAAATACATTTATATCACATCAAACGGGAAAAAGATAACAGGGTTTATTACCAGCGATGATTTAACAGGGGCTTTTTCTTCTACACCACAATTGCTGGCGGGAGAAATCAATAGCGCGGATTCCACTGAGGTCTTGCGAAAGATATATCTCAAAAGCAGTAATTTGATTATTTCGATGATACTGGGTCGCGCTGATCCTTATGCAGTTTCACTTTTTATTTCATCTATTGCTGATTTGATATGTAAAAGAGTGTTGATCCTTGCCATTGAGAATTCGGGAGATCCGCCCTGCCGTTTTGCCTTCATTCAGACCGGGAGCGCCGGCAGAAGGGAACAGACATTATCAACCGATCAGGATAATGCTATTATTTTTGAAGATTGTACGGGAGAAAAACTTGATAAAGCTTTTCACTATTTTCTCTCTTTGGGGGAGAGAGTCAATAAGATGCTTTCAGAAATCGGATTCAGATATTGCATTGGAGAAAAAATGGCTGGCAATCCATTATGGTGCCAGCCACTCTCAAAGTGGAAAAAATATTTTTCAGACTGGATTAAAATGCCTGGACCTTCTGAGGTGCTTGAGATGAGTATTTTTTTTGATTTCAGATTTTGTTTTGGCGATGATACTCTCGCAGAGGAGCTTCATGAATATTTGAGGAAAGATCTAAGGACCAGCGATATATATTTTCATCTTATGGCATCGGCGTGGAAGCAGTTTGCGCCATTGGTTAATATTAAAACAGACAAAAAAACTGATATTAAGAAACTTTTAATGCCATTGACCGGAATCATCCGGCTTTATGCCCTTAAATACGGAATAAACGGGGTTTCAACAATAGAGAGAATAATTGAACTTTACTCAGGGAAGTTCATTGAGTACAATCTTCTTCGTGATTTAATAAGAGCATGGAAGGATATAACATCAATTCGCCTGACGCACCATATTTCCTGCATAAATAATGGAGAGGAACCTGATAATATTGTTGATTTTCATCTGACTGACAGTGATATGCTTTGCCTTGCAGTGCAGGCAGCAGAAAGCATCAATGATCTGATGCACAAAGCAGGGAATGATTTTTACACGGAGACGATTTAGAACTTATACACAGTGCTCAGGAGTATCCTTAGGTTATTTACGTTATTTGTTCCTGTAACCTTACCGTCAGACTGCATTGTTCCATAAGCCGCAGAGGTGCTTTCAATCTCCCCAGCGAAACTTAGCCGGCCTTCAGTAAAAGTAATACGGGGGGATACCCTGAAAAGGTGGTCAATATTATTTCCCCGTCCATAAACAGCTCCGGCAATCTCTTCTTGAGCTCCCAGATTTTTGCTGTAGCCGGTGAAGAATCCAAAGGATACTTTCTTCCCGTTGGTAGCCAGATCCATCCAGAAATTAGACGAATTCAGGGTGGTGTAAGCCTTAAAACCATTGATGACAGAAGTGATTTCCGAAACTGCATAACCTCCCAGCATCATAAGGTCACTGGCATTTTGGGCATAAACCCCCATAAATGATACATTAAGAGGTGTTGTTTTAATTTTAATGTTTGCAAATGCTGCAATACTCCCGATGGTTGTACTTGTCTCCATATTCATCGAGGTTTTAATTTCAGGCCGGAGTTTCTTATAATCAATTCCCGCCCATCCGGTAATCGATTTGCCGACTGGTACACGGAGCTGAATATTTAAGCCCGGTAAAACAGCGTTCCTCAAGTATTTGTTGCTGTTTCCATCGGGTCCGGGAGAAGTGAAATCGCGCTGCGAATACGCGATAAGAGAAAAACTCATCTGCCCCAGCTTCTGTGTCAGCCTTACCTGAGGATTACGGCTGAAGGGGATGAATGGAGCCCCTGTATTAAAACTGACAGTCCCGGGAAAGCTTTCTGCCGGGAAAAGAGGATGCCAGTATTGTCCGGTAAGAAGAGTAGTGTAGGTCCAATCCAGTCTTACATAAGCATGTCTTAACCGAAATCCGTTTAGATCAGTCTCGCTTGTTCCGAAAAATTCGGCTTCAATCGCCCCGGTAGTCTTTGCACCGAAAGCATCCGGACCTGTAATATCGCCTCTCAGCCGGGTCTGAATATTAAGGATATGGAAGGAAGGGTTGGCATTAATATCATTTCCTGCCGCGTCATTCAAAACATTATCGGGGAAAAGATAGAAATGCCCTTCCCGCAATCCGTTTGAGGCACTGGATTGTCTTGTATCATAAAAGACATCTGTTTTCACAAATCCCGAGAATTTGATTCCCCATCCCGGATCAGGTTCCTGTGCAGTTCCCATCAGATTACCTGCAACATATGCAAGCGCAATAATAATTGTCCGTTTCATAACAATTCAATTTTGGTCAAACAGATAGTAAATTCAGGAAAACATGACATACCAAAACATTTTCTTATTTTTTATTTTTATCAGGAGGGAAAAGGGATTGAATAAGTGTTGCTCTGACAGGCTCTCCTCCTAATAAGACACTCAGGTTGCTTTTTGCAGTAATATTTTCCTCCCACAGGGAGAGGGCCTTCTGATAGCATAAAAGAGCTGAATCAGGATTCATCATATGCCTGTAGATTGTCCCTTTGTTTGTCAGGCTTACAGACAATCGACGTGGTGTTTCAATCTGGGCTGAACAAATATTTCTGATCCTTCTCTGAAGTACTTTCCCGAAGTCAGAATTGCCGAAAAGAGGATCATTCTTAGCCATAAACTGCCTGATTTTACCTTCAACAGCCGCGGGAGACAATCCATCCCAGTCTGAAATCCATACAGTGTAATTTGCTATACTGCTGTCACAATACTTCATTGAAAGTGAGAGCAATTCTATTTTTTCAGTTTCAGTTACTGAACTATCGTAAATTGCCATTATAAGCAGTGCACTGCATTTGTTATTATAGATGAGTCCTGTTTCAAAAGATGTTTTATAGTCAGGAAGTGACTGGAAAATACGATACGCGGAATCGAGCAAGCTAAATGAATTGAAGCTGTCAACTCCGCCGGCAAGATTATCATATTCAGACAGGAACTCCCTTGCTATTCTGATACGCGGATCCTCAGAATTATTTATACTCCTGTAATAAAAGAATGCAAAAACGATCGCCAGAACAGAAACTGAGAAAGTGATTGCCAGGATCACTTTCGTACCTTTCGAAATTCTGAAAATATCTCTGAGTTGCATCAATTATGAACCTGTTCGGCAAGAAATTTCTTTATTTCCAGAGGTGTCGGCTTACTCAGCAATGAAACAACAATATTGACAATTACTGCCAGAGGTGCTCCGATCCATGCGAAATACCAGACATTCAGCCAGTAAGAAATAAATTCCTGTCCGGGAAGAGAGCCGCCGCTTAACCCGACAATAAAGTATGTGATGGAAATTGTTGTGACAAGAATTCCTGCGGCTAATCCGGCTTTGGCGCCAGCCCTGTTTGAACCGCTCCACCAGATGCCGAGTAAAAAGAGAGGGAAAATTGTACATGCTGCCATCGAGAATGCAACAGAAACCAGCTGGGCGATCAGACCTAATTTCATAAGAGCTACTATTGTTACAACAAGACCCATTATGACAGTTCCAATGCGTGCAACCTGTAACTGGGATTTTGGTGTGGCATCCGGTTTTAGCACCTTGACATAAAGATCGTGCGAGAATGCTGACGCACCTGCAACCAGCAGTCCGGCAACAGTTGAAAATGCTGCGGAGATGGCACCGGCAGCAAGCAGGCCAACAACGAGAGAATTCACTCCTCCCAGCTGAGCAGTATATACAACAATGGCATCTTTTGCCAGAACACCTACATCTGGATTAGAAGAAAGCAGCTTGCCAAACGTAGAATAAGCCGGAGCGGACCAGTAAACAAGACAAATAAAAAACAAACCCCAGACAACCGACCATCTGGCATCGGTGACTTTGGGAACAACATAGAACCGCTGAATTACATGAGGTAATCCTGCTGTTCCCACCATCAGGGAAAAACATATAGCGACCCACTGAAAAAATGTGGTTCCTGTCGAAGGATCCCAGGGCATTGCAAATTCAGGACTTGGAACTATCGAAAGATCATGGCCATATGCATTGAGAAGGGTAACTCCATTTGAAATATTCGGAGCAGGTATACCCTGAACGATATCACTTACCGCAGCACCGTATCCAATCTGAGGCAGGAGCCAGAAATAGTCGAATTTAAATGTCATTATGAAAACCGGAATCAGAAAAGAAACCACAATAATGACATACTGTATCTGCATATTCTTTGTCGCGCCGATCATTCCTGAAATCAGAGTATATAAAAGCACAACCGAGGAACCTATTATCACTGACAGGGTATAGTCAAGTCCAAGTATCCATTTGAACATCAAACCAATTCCGCCGAACTGCCCCACACAATATGCAAATGATATCAGAATTGTAAATATTGCACTGACAATACGCAAATCGCGTGAATAATAACGATCCCCTATAAAATCAGGTGCTGTATATTTTCCATATTTCCGGATCTGGGCAGCCATAAGAATCAGGAGCAGCACATACCCTCCGGTCCATCCAACAACGTAAGCAAGGCCATTATATCCAAATCCATACATCATACCGGCCATGCCAAGTACAGAGGCAGCACTCATCCAGTTAGAGGCAATAGCCATACCCGATCCGACCTTCGATATTTTTCTTCCTGCTGCATAATAGTCCGCCGGATCCTTGGCGCGGAAGAATATTCCCACCAGGACAAATGTCACAAGGGTTGCGATAAGGATAATAGCAGGTCCTGTCTTAAAGCTTCCTTCCAGCTGGGTTAGACTCTGTGCACTTAAAGGCAGAGCTGAAACTATAGTAATAATCAGTGATATATATATCTTCTTCATATTCATTTGTATTTTTCTATTCGACAATTCCCTGTTTTTTTAATCTCCACTCAATCAGGATGTTATATACTATGCACAAGCAAACAAAAAGAACCAGAAGAAATACGGCGGTGTAGAAATAATGAAATGGAAATCCAAGGAATTTTGAATCGGTAAGTACTGACTGATTATGTGTAAGATACAGCTTCATTATTTGAGGCAGAGTAGCCAGTGCCGCATCGGACAGGGATTCGGGAAAGGTTGGCGAAAGGCTGTTGATATATATTTTTTGTTCGAGACTACCCGCTTTCAAGCCTGTATAAGCCAGGGTAATTTCAGCAATCCTGTTTCCCTTTTCAAGGATTGATGATTTGGTATTTAGAAATTGCTGGTCCTTTGCTGCTGCAAGCTGTGATTTCAAGGTATTTATGTCTGTCACCTCACTCAATACGGCAGATCTGATATCATCGGGAATTACGCTGAAAGTTATGCAACTGATTGCTCCTGCCAGTATTTTCTGATTCTCAGGTTTTAATGTGTTTTTACCTTTAACAAGTACAAGTGAGTTGAGTAGGCCTTTGTAATCAATTGTTTTAATGGCATTTGTTTCTGTCAACGGCCAGATTGTTTCAAAAACGGTCAATGACTTTTCAGGAGTCGGTTTCTCAATTCCTCTTAAAAGAAACTGGAAGCCGAAAACAGCCAGTGCCCATATAAGAAGCATGTTGAGAATAACATTCCTGTTTTTCTTCCCATGCAGATTGCGGGGTCTGAAAAGACTGAAATTGTAATTATCTGCTGATTCCATAAATTGTTTAAGGTTAGGTTACCGGTTAAGAACAGGCTAAAATATAGAATTTGTAATATGGTTAGGCAAATTAAATCTTGCAATGTAACATTGTTATAAAACAACTTATTAAAACAACTATATTTGTTTGTGACTTGATACTGGATTTAATTATTCCTATTTAAACCAGTAGCATTTTGTCAGGACTGACTATAATTATTTGACAGTAAAAATATTAACTACTTAGGATGAAAGTAACCAGAAAGGTATCGTGTGAGTTCTGCAGTCAGAAATGTGATATTTATAATGCTATTGTTCTGACCGGCAGGTCATTTTTAGGTGCAAATACCATTCAGGTCCAGTTCCGGAAGCACGAGAAGATCTGCAGGCAGGGCGACAATGTCAGTCATGCCATTTATCTTGTGGAGGGAACTGCCAAACTCTTTATCGAAGGATTGAACGGGCATAATATTATTCTCTATCTGATGAAACCGCCTGCTTATATAGGACTCCTTTCCTTTTTTGAAAGTATTCAATATACATATTCTGTTACTGCAATAGAGGATTCGAAGGTTTGTATGGTGGATCTGGAGTTTTTAAAGGAGTTATATCTTGAGAATCATGAAGTGCTCCTCAGCCTGAATAAAGCTTTCGGTAAGTCAGTTGCTTTGATTATGAATAAGATAATTTGTCTTAACCAGAAAAACATAAGAGGCAGGATTGCGGAAAGCCTGCTTTATCTTTCCGGATTTTATGGGAGTAATAATTACCTGTTACCGGTTACAAGGAAGGAACTTGGTGAGATGTCGGCAATTTCAGAAGAAAATACTGTCAGACTTCTGACCGAACTGAGAAAAGAGGGGATAATAGAAATTACAGGAAAATACGTATCAATCAGGGATAAAGTTCTTTTAAAGAAGATATCTGACCTTGGTTAGTATACAACTTAAACAACGCAGAAGGTTTTAAGGTCAGAGGATAAAAGAATTTAATTTTGGCTTAATTTGATGTAAAGAAATATTTAACTTTATAATCCAAATTCTAAAACTTGAAATTATCCTGGGATGTCAGACTTATCAAAGCAAGAATTCGCAAAGACCATAAATCACCAGCAACCGGATAGGGTTGTTGTGGATTTTGGATCCTCTCCGGTTACAGGCATACACGCTGTTATAGTTGAAAAACTTCGTGAATATTATGGGCTTGAAAAGAAACCAGTGAAGATAATTGAACCCTATCAGATGCTTGGCGAACTTGATGCTGATCTAATAAGGGAGATGAATATTGATGTTATCGGTCTTGGAGGGGAAAAGAATATGTTTGGGATCCCGAATAAGGACTGGAAGCTGCATAAGACTTTTTGGGGGCAGGAAGTGCTCTTTCCGGGTGAATTCAATTATACATTCAACAATAATGGAGATATTCTGATACACCCCGAAGGAGATACAACCGTGCGTCCAAGTGCAATGATGCCGAAGACAGGTTACTTTTTTGATGCGATTGAAAGACAGGGGACCATTGACGATTCAATGCTGAAGGTTGAGGACAACATGGAAGAATTCGGCCGTGTAACCGACAGGGACCTGGCATTCTGGAATGAACAGGTCAGAACAACCCAAAATCTGGGGAAAGCAGTGCTGGCCAACCTGGGAGGTACTGCCCTTGGTGACATAGCGCTTGTCCCGGCAGTCCAGCTGAAAGATCCCAAAGGAATCAGAGGTGTTGCCGAATGGTATATTTCCACGTTGATAAGAGAGGATTTTATTAAGGAAATATATGATAGGGAGACTGATATTGCAATTGAGAATCTTAAGGATTTTTACAGAGTTATCGGGGACAAGATCGACGTGGTTTATATCTGCGGTGCTGATTTCGGGACTCAGAACTCAACATTCTGCTCTCCTGAGACTTTTGCTAGGGTTTGGCTGCCATATTACAGGAAAGTAAACGACTGGATACATCAGAACACAGGCTGGAAAACTTTCAAGCATTCCTGTGGTTCCATTGTAACTTTGCTCGATCTGTTTATTGAATCAGGGTTTGATATAATTAATCCTGTCCAGATAAACGCAGCTGGCATGGATACAAAAGAGCTTAAAAGAAAGTTCGGTGACAGAATTGTTTTCTGGGGTGGCGGAGCAGATACGCAGGGAGTTTTTGCATTCGGAACTCCTCAGCAAGTGAAGGAACAGGTAAAACGGCAATGCAGCATCCTGAACGAAAACGGGGGATTTGTATTTAATACTATCCATAACATACAGGCTAATGTGCCATTTGAAAATGTTGTAGCAATGCTGGAGGCATTGAAGGAAATATAAGATAAATGAGAAATAAACGAAATAAATCGAAATAGAAATCCATTTTACCACTGGTTACACGGATTTACACGGATTTTAAATAATGCAATTATATCATTACCATAGATTAACACGAAGAAGCTATGAAGTTCCACTCTATTTATACGTAATTACATTGTAATTACACAATTTAGATCCGTGTAGATTCGTGTAATCCGTGGTTAATAAGAACTTTAAGTGAAAGAAAAATCCTACAACTGGAAGTACCTGCTTTCTATATGCCTCATTTCTGCAATGGGCGGGCTTCTGTTCGGTTATGACTGGGTGGTGATCGGTGGTGCGAAGCCTTTCTATGAACCGTTTTTCGGAATAACAGATTATGCTGCCATGCAAGGCTGGGCAATGAGCTGCGCTCTTATCGGGTGTCTTGCAGGAGCAATACTTTCAGGCTGGTTGAGCGACAGATTTGGAAGAAAGAAGCTGCTGATTTTATCGGCCGGGATATTTGTTATTGCTTCTCTCGGAACAGGCGGGGCAGGTTCATTTATATCATTTGTCTTTTTCAGGATATTGGGGGGTATCGGAATCGGACTGGCATCAAATCTTTCGCCAATGTATATAGCAGAAGTGACACCGGGAAAGGTCAGGGGGGCTTTTGTTTCAATAAATCAGCTAACAATTGTGATCGGAATTCTTGCTGCTCAGCTTATAAACTGGCGTATTGCAAGGCCTGTACCCGCTGATGCATCTGTTGCTGATATACTTGCATCATGGAACGGGCAGATTGGATGGAGATGGATGTTTTATGCCTGCACAATTCCTGCAGCTTTATTTTTTATCCTGATGTGGTTTGTACCTGAAAGCCCGCGATGGCTGGTCAAAAATGAAAAAGGTAATCAGAAAGCACACATGATCCTGACAAAAATTGGAGGCAGGGATTATGCTGATTCAGAGATTGCTTCAATTGAAGAAACCCTCAGGAATTCATCCGGAAAAACAGGCTTCAGATTAATTAAGGAGCCGGGAATGACAAAGCTTCTGGTTCTTGGAATTGTACTGGCAATCTTTCAGCAGTGGTGCGGAATAAATGTAATCTTCAACTATGCCCAGGAGGTATTTGCCAATGCCGGATACAGCGTTTCAGACACTCTGTTCAATATTGTAATCACAGGTAGTGTGAACCTGGTTTTTACCTTTATTGGTATGTTTACTGTTGACAAACTTGGAAGAAAAGCCCTGATGCTAATTGGTGCAGGTGGTCTGGCTTCTATTTATGCTGTTACAGGATTAATGTACTTTTTGCATCTGCAGGGTTTGCCATTATTAATAATGGTGGTAACAGCCATTGCCTGTTATGCCATGACTCTCGCTCCTGTAACATGGGTATTGCTCTCTGAAATTTTTCCTAACAGGATCAGGGGATTTGCAATGTCGGTAGGGACTTTTGCTCTCTGGGCAGCCTGTTTCGTACTTACATATTCTTTCCCTCTCCTTAACAAAATACTAAAGGCCTCAGGAACATTCTGGCTTTATGGTTTTATATGCATACTGGGCTTCTGGTTCATTTTTAAGAAACTTCCCGAAACAAAGGGGAAATCGCTCGAAGAAATTGAACGCGAAATGACGAAAGAAAGGCATAATGGCTCAAAGGCATAACGGCGTAACGGCAGAAGAATGTATTATGTATTATAGGCGATGTTACTAATGGTGTGAGTTGCGGGGTACGAGGTGTGGGGAAGAACTTAGGATCCCCTCCTGGGAGGAGTTAGGGGTGGGTAAATAAAAGGACTAATAATTAAAAATGAAAAAAATTCTATTTCTTCTGCTGGTGGTTACGGGATGTACCAGCCGGCAAACGGATATCCGTGAGGAATTGTCCCTGGCAGGAACCTGGGGATTTCAAATTGACTCTCTTGATCAGGGTGTTGAGCAACAGTGGTTTAATAACGAATTTAGTGAAACGGTTTCCCTCCCCGGCTCAATGACGGAAAATGGAAAAGGGAATGAGGTTACACTGAAAACCGACTGGACCGGAGATATTGTTGACAGATCTTATTTCACTGAAAAAAAATATGAAAAGTACAGACAGCCAGGGAACATAAAGATCCCATTCTGGCTTAAACCGGTAAAATACTATAAGGGCGCGGCATGGTATCAGAAGAATATTGAGATACCAGCGGGATGGACAGGCAAGCGTGTCGTGATATTTCTCGAAAGATGCCATTGGGAATCAACCGTCTTTGTCAATGAAAAGAAAGCAGGTTCTCAGAACAGTCTGTCGACTCCGCATGAATACGATATAACCGACCTGTTGATCTCAGGCAAAAACAGGTTAACCATAAAAATAGATAACCGGGTCATTATTCCCATTGGTGTCAATTCACACAGCATTAGCGACCATACTCAGTCGAACTGGAACGGGATTACCGGATCGATCAAGATGACTGCAACCTCAAATGTCTTTATTGATGACATTAAGATCTTTCCTGATCTTGAAAGGAAAATTGCAAAGGTAATCGTGAGTGTCAGGAATCCGGAAAACACCGAATTTAAAGGCAAGCTGACTTTGCATGCACAATGTTTTAATTCATCCAAAAGCGGTAAACTCCCGACGCAAAATGTCACAATTTTTACAAAATCAGGAGAGCAACAGGTTATTGTGGACTATAAAATTCCGAATCCTCAGTTATGGAGTGAGTTTACACCAGATCTTTACAGAATGTCAGCTGATCTGAAAGAAAGGGGCAAAGTAATTGATAATAAAGCGGTTGATTTTGGAATGCGGGAGTTCAAAACAAAGGGGACCAGGTTTGAGGTGAACGGCTGCCAGATTTTCCTCCGGGGCACGACAGAATGCTGTATTTTCCCTTTAACCGGATATCCACCAGCAGATACAGCATCATGGGCAAAAATTCTTCGGACGTGCAAGGATTATGGTCTGAATCATATGCGGTTTCATTCATATTGTCCTCCTGAAGCAGCATTTATTGCAGCCGATAAGCTGGGTGTATACTTTCATGTCGAATGCAGTTCATGGGCAAACCAGGGAACATCGATTGGTGATGGAGGCCAGGTTGACAAATTCATTTATGAGGAGGGCGACAGGATAATAAGGGAATATGGTAACCATCCCTCATTTTGCATGCTTGCATACGGTAATGAACCGGCAGGCAGAAATCAGAATAAATTCCTGGGAGAACTGATCACATATTGGAAAGCAAAGGATAACAGAAGGGTTTATACTTCAGGAGCAGGCTGGCCCATAATCCCGGAAAATGATTATAACCTGACACCGGAACCAAGGATACAGCATTGGGAGGAAGGATTGAAGAGCATCATAAATTCAAAGCCTCCCCAGACTATGTTTGATTTCAGGGATTTTGTATCACAATACCAGATACCTTCAGTTGGCCATGAAATCGGACAATGGTGTGTTTATCCCGATTTTAAGGAAATCCTTAATTATGCAGGCGTATTGAAACCTTCAAACTTCGAGATATTCAGGGAGACACTGGCAGAAAACAATATGAGTGGTCAGGCAGAGGATTTTCTTATAGCCTCAGGCAAGCTGCAGGCTCTATGTTATAAGGCAGACATTGAAGCTGCTTTGCGCACTCCCGGCTTTGCGGGTTTCCAGATGCTTCAGCTGCATGATTTTCCTGGTCAGGGGACGGCCCTTGTTGGGATACTGAATCCATTCTTTGAAAGTAAAGGATATATCAGTTCCGAGGAATTCAGGATGTTCTGCAGTGAGACAGTACCTCTTGCAAGAATGGAAAAAATGATCTATAAAACAGATGAGGTAATAAAAGCAGATATTGAGATATCACATTTTGGTCCAAATCCCCTCTATAATTCCACGATTCTATGCCAGCTTTTAAATTCCGATGGTGAAGCTATTCATCAGCAGATATTTATAAAGGACACAATCGCAATCGGGAACTGCATACCTGTAGGAACTTATTCATTTGATCGGGCCGGGATTCTTAAAGAGCAGAAGCTGACACTGGTGGTATCAATCCAGAATACTGATTACAGAAACAAATGGGATTTATGGGTCTACCCGGTACTAAAGGATATTGACAGGGGTAATGTACTGATAACTGACAAGCTTGATAAGAACTGTGATGAGACTCTCAGGCAAGGAGGCTCCATCCTTTTGCTGACATTTGGCAAAGTAGCAAAGGAAAAGGGAGCTCAGGTTGCAATTGGATTTTCGAGCATTTTCTGGAACACAGCCTGGACAAATAACCAGGCCCCGCATACCCTTGGAATTATATGCGATCCGGAGAGTCCCATTTTCAGGGAATTCCCGACTGAGTTTCACAGCAACTGGCAGTGGTGGGATCCGGTAACACATTCACAGGCAATGATCCTCGACGGATTTCCTGCTGATCTTAATCCAATAATTCAACCAATAGATACCTGGTTTGAGAACAGAAAGCTGGCTCTGGCATTTGAGGGGAAAGCGGGCCAGGGGAAACTGATGGTTTGCAGCATAGATCTGAAGGATATCTCTGATGAGAGGCTTGCATCAAAACAATTATTGCTATCGGTGCTGAATTATATGAACAGTGACAAGTTTAATCCTCAGACAGATATTGATTTATATCAGGTCAGGAATCTTTTAAGCAGATAGGGGATCTCTGTACCCAGGGTTTTTTGCCCCCCAGCCCCCCTAAAGGGGGGTTGAAATCCAGCTCGATCTTAAGCCCCCTTCAAGGGTTTGGGAGCATAAATTGAACAGAGTTCCACAGAGGATGAATAATGATTGGAATGTTTTAATGATTACCTTGGTAAATTATTTGGAAGTAAAAAATTAAATACAATAAGTCATGGAATTAATCACAATCGGCTTTATAATAATCGTTGCAGCTCTTTTTGCAGTCAAGACCGTTCCTTATATGCGGGATAATAAATCTAAAGTCCTGACAGCTGCCGGTCTTATCTTTCTTTTACTGATTCTGTTCGCTTCAGTCAAACAGGTTGAACCCGGGATGGTTGGTGTGAAAAAATTATTCGGCAAGGTCAGCAACAACACACTTGAAAGCGGATTGAACCTTGTAAATCCGCTGGTCAAGGTTGTTATGTTCGACATTAGAACAGAGAATTATACAATGTCAGGGGTTCATGATGAGGGTGCCGTTCGGGGAGATGATGCAATACGTGTTTTGTCGGCGGATGGACTTGAAGTGATTGTCGATCTTACTGTTCTTTACAAAGTAGTTCCTTCAGAGGCACCCAGGATACTCAAGGAAGTAGGCACCGATTACAGGAATGTAATTGTTCGCCCGATCTGTAGAACCGGGATCAGGAATAATGCAGTTTATTATGATGCAGTATCATTATACTCAACAAAAAGAGATGAGTTTCAGAACAGGATTTTTTCAGCTATTGAATCCAATTTCAAGGAGCGTGGACTTATTCTCGAACAACTTTTAATCAGGAATCTTACTCTTCCTGAATCTGTTAAGGCTGCCATTGAATCGAAGATAAATGCTGAGCAGGAAGCCCAGAAGATGACATTTGTTCTTCAGAAGGAAAGACAGGAAGCTGAAAGGAAGAGAGTTGAGGCCCAGGGTATAGCCGATTATCAGAAAATATTAAGCTCAGGGCTGAGTGACAGGCTGTTGCAATATGAAATGATTAAGGCAATTACTAATTCACCGAATGCAAAGCTGATAATAATGACCAATGAGAAGGGTCTTCCGATTATGGTAGATACGAAATAAGGCCTACGCCCCAATTACGTCTTGAATGGTTCTAAATAAGTCCCCTTTAGGGGATTTAGGGGCCATGTAGAATTCACAGAGATCAATCGCGCATTTATAAATTGGAATATTTCTTAACTCTTTTTTCGATCTTACGTCTTATCTTTTCATAAGTAATCGGAGGTCCTGTCATAACCTCTTTTCCATCTATGTAAACTGCATCATTGATACCCCATTCTTTAAGGGTATTGCTGTTGGTTGTGTCAAATTCATTTATTTCGACTTTACCAGGAAAATCCATTGCAGCTCTTTTTGCTCTTTCGCATGTAATGTTCATAGACTGGCACCAGCCATTCCTTAACAAGGTCAGGTTGACTTTATCTCTTCCTTTATCAGGTTTTTTAACAGGTTTTCTGAATATTGGCGGAACGGCATTCTCATTGAATGGTTTCCACAAAAGCCTCATTATTCCACTTTTATCGGCCACTTTATAGCCGTGTTTTTTGAACCATGATGCCTGCATAAAAACAGGAATAATAAGTCCCCATGTCACAAGTCCGTTGGCACCTGTCTGTCTGGCATCTTCCTCTGCAGCTTTTAAAAGAGCTTGACCCATCCCTTTTTTCCGGTAATCCCCGCGTCCTTTTTTATGGCCGTGAACCCAGATACACAGCACCACATTGAGGTCTTTGCCTTCAAAAATTGAATGTTCAATAGGTATATACTGTATCATGCCGCCTATGGTATCATTATCATCAACTGCAAACTTTACTTTCAGACCTTTATCTTTCATCTGATTGTACCACTTTTGTTTGCAGCTACCCGCTTCTTTCATGTCGTCGGACCATTCCTCGAGACAGCAGAAATATTGATTTTCAGTTTCAGGTGTTATGTCGACAATTTTCATGGCATTAATTTTTTTACCACAATTTAAATAGAAATTTCATTTTGAAGTTTATTGAAATTAATATTTAAATGTATTGTACGGTTGAAACCTTAATATATTGACTTAGTGAATCTTAGTTTCTTAATGCCCCTTAGTGGCATTTTTTTACCGCCAGGATGCAAAGGCACCAAGTTACGAAAAGAAATAATAAAGTATTGATTACTTTGCTATTACTGTCATGACAAATTCGTAAATTTTAATATTATTCTTCCAAAAAGTATTCACCGCACAACAGATAAATATTTAATTTTATATTTCTTTTGAATTTTATTAAATGAAATGAATTATTAATGCTGCGGAAATATATTCCCTTAATCTTGCTTGTTTCAGGTGCCTTATTAAACCAGTATTGCACCAGGAATCCATCTTCCAATTCAAAAGGTTATGATATTGTTATTTTAAACGGAAGGGTCATCGATCCGGAATCAAAACTTGATGCGACCAGAAATGTCGGAATAAAGGAAGGTTCGGTTAAAATTGTCACTGAAAAGCCAATTAAAGGAAAAACCACAATTGACGCCAGGGGTCTTGTTGTTGCTCCGGGTTTCATTGATATGCATCAGCATGGCCAGGATCATGAGAATTACGCATATAAAGTATTGGATGGTGTAACAACTGTCCTCGAACTTGAAATGGGCACCGCTGATGTTGATAGGTGGTATTCTGAAAGGGAAGGCAGGACATTTGTAAATTTTGGAGTAAGTATTGGTCATGTTCCGTTAAGGATGGAAATCATGCATGATCCCGGAGGATTTGCTCCTGTCACTGATGCAGTTTACAGGAGTGCTTCTGATTCAGAGATCGGGATGTTAAAAGATGGAGTTGAACATGGATTAAACCGGGGTGCTCTTGGAGTAGGTTTTGGATTGATGTATACTCCAGCCGCCAGCCGATGGGAAGTATTGGAAATGTTCCGAATTGCAGGCAAGGCAAAAGCTCCATGCTATGTGCATATGCGTTATGCAGGACTGAAGGAACCAAACAACTGTATTGCCGCGTTGGAGGAGATAATTTCAGCATCAGCTATTACCGGTGCTCCTCTTCATATTGTGCATATAACCAGCCTGGGATTCAGCTATACTCCGCGATTACTTCAGATGATAAAAGAGGCGCGTTCCCGGTCTATTGATATTACAGTTGAATGTTATCCCTATACGGCAACTCAAACAACTATCGAATCGGCTGTTTATAATGAAGGCTGGCAGGAATCCTTTGGAATTTCTTATAGTGACCTGCAATGGGCAGCAACTGGAGAACGTCTTACAGCTGAGAGTTTTGCAAAATACAGAAAGACAGGAGGAATGGTTATAGCACATTCAATATCGGAAGACATTGTAAAATCAACAGTTGCAGATTCAATTGTAATAATTGCCAGTGATGGTATGCTGGAGGGAGGGAAGGGGCATCCCAGAGGAACCGGAACATTCGCCAGGGTGCTTGGAAAGTATGTAAGGGAAGATAAATGCCTGGATCTTTCTGAAGGACTCCGTAAGATAACACTGATGCCGGCGCAGAGGCTAGAGTCTATAGCTCCATCTTTTAAAAATAAAGGCCGTATTTGCTCAGGAGCTGATGGTGATATTACAATTTTTGATCCTGAACAAATAATTGATCAGGCAACATATGAGGAACCAGCGAAATACTCCAAAGGAATATCCTGTGTTCTGGTAAATGGAACCATTGTAGTTTATAATGGTCAGTTGCAGGATGGTGTTTTCCCGGGAAAAGCTGTCAGGGGAATTATTAAGTAATTTTTTAGATTCTTTGCCTGACAACATTCCATGATTCAGTAATCAGAAAACTCTCTTCAATAAAGCCGATCAAGGCCACAAACCTTTTCATAGGGACCGCGAAGGTAAGTGTATTTTCAGGCACGCATGGCCTGGCTGAAGGATCAAACATCCCCATAACCGCTCTTTGCCTTTCTGATTTACTTTCAATATAAGGATAATAGACTATTGATCCGCAACCTGCACCAAAAGGTGTGAAAGTACCATTCGGTTCTGACTGATCAAAATTGGCAAGGGTGAAAAGCCCTGACAATACATCGGGCTTTGCAAAAAAGATCACAACCTCTGGTTCATCTTTATTATTGAGCTTATCCCATCTTTTAAAGACAATATTCCCTCCAGCACCTTGCAATGTCCGGTGATCTTTCATGAACTCCTTTACATGTTCAGGTGTTTGCAGGTATCTCTCTCCCTCTATCTCTCTGTTCCCGCATGACAGGAAGTATTCAAATCCGGGTCTCATCTTATCAGTATATCCGAGATATCTTTTAGCACCTCCGCACATTATATTTTCATTGTTAAAATATACTGATGCCCCTTTTCTGACTTTTTCAAGCTCACAGATGAGGCAGCTTCTCCCTTTTGGTTTCACTGCCAGTTCAGCGCCTCCGTCTCCTTCAGTGTAATAAAAGACTATTGGCAGTTCAGCATTACCAAAATATTTTTTCCACATTATGAGGAATTTCTCCTTGAGTTCCGGATTCATAATTCTGTATAAGATTTTAGTAAATTTAAGAAATAGTTCTTTTAAAAATGTCTCCCTATTCGCTACGGAAGGAAATGTAACTGATTTTTCACATGATTTTGCAATAAGATTACATCGCGTAATATATTTTTTTCATTGCCCGTAGGGCATATGGTATTGTAAAAAATGAAATATACAATACATTTTTACCTCGTAGAGGTTATGGAAATATTACAATATTTATCATATATAACCTTCCATTCATCAAATTTACAGAATCTTCGTTTATCGAAATAAAACTTCTCTAATAATCATGTAATTAGTGCTTTAGCTATTTTTATTGAATGAAATCAGCATTTCGCAATAATTGGTGGTAAATATTACCTTCTATTTGATGAATATACCGGATATTATTACCATCTGTTCTGAGCTGTAAATGATCATCCTGATTTTGTTGACAAGGAGGCA
The DNA here is from genome assembly GCA_963701745.1 of uncultured Bacteroidales bacterium. Classification (GTDB taxonomy): domain Bacteria; phylum Bacteroidota; class Bacteroidia; order Bacteroidales; family VadinHA17; genus LD21. The sequence continues at coordinate 151,022 of CAVPBE010000005.1, forward strand.
GCAAAAGTGCTTCATTTTCCCATTAATTGAGCGTTATCATATTCCGGTAGATATATATTTTTTGTAAATTTACCTCATGGCAAGACACCACGGATTTTGATGGTTTGTTATATTTAGTTTTAATTCAATTATGAAACGTATTTTGCTTTTATTACTTATGGGGTTATCCTTTTCATGCAGCTCAGGAAAAAAATCGTATTCCCTTTTAAGGAGCGATGAAATTGCTGTTACAAAAAGATATGTCGGTAATTTTATTGATTACAGTCATACCGGACCGGAGATTTTCGGAGGGGTTCATCTCATATGGATCAGGACAACTCAATTCAATACATTTGGAAGAATATCGGCATATGGAAAAGAATGCAAATTCAAGGCGGGAGATAAAATCTTCATAAAAAGGATGTATTCCACTCCAGGACCTTATGGGAACTGGGAGTATCAGGTTGAGAACGGTTCTTCGATTGTTTACAGGTTGAGTAACTACCGGTATGAAAATAATATGCTGGTGCAGGCTATGTTTTAATAGAGGGGGTTTGGGGTGGGGATTGCCTTCGGCGATCCCATGGGGAGGATCCAGCAAAGCCAAAGCAAACCTGGTTTTTCACAGAAAAACCAGGTAATTTTGTTTTTATCATGTCCTTCACAAAACAAATTTTGTTCGGTCATTCCAAAAACAAAATCCTCCACCGAATGGTGGAGGATTTGCTTTGGCTTTGCGGAGAGAGGGGGATTCGAACCCCCGGTACCCTTTTGAGGTACACACGCTTTCCAGGCGTGCCAATTAAACCACTCTTGCATCTCTCCTGATTTCAAAAATCGTGGCGCAAAATACGAATTATTTTTAAGGTGAAGATTTTTTACAGCATTTTTACCCCGCAACTCGTACCTCGTACCTCAAACCAGTCTAACCCCCTTCAGGGGGTAGGGGGCTATGTAATTTCGCCCGCCAGCGATCTGCTCAAGCATTTCACAACATCTTCCCTCGATCCGCAAATCCCAAGTAAATGCATCAGCTTTGTTACCGAGGCTTCAGAAGTAATATCTTTCCCGCTTACAACTCCGGCTGCGAGCATCTCCCTGCTGGTTTCATATAAGCCCATCTCCACACTTCCGCCGTGACATTGTGTCACATTGAAGATAATGCCTCCATTTTTGATAAAGGCCCTGAGCTCCTCGATAAACCAGGGGTACGTCGGGGCATTTCCTGATCCGAAGGTTTCAATTATTAGTCCTTTAAGGTCTTTCGTATTTGTAACAGCCTGCATAAGATTATGGCCTAATCCGGGAAATAATTTAAGAATTGCCACATTTGTGTCGAAAGCTTTATGAACGATGAGATTTTTATCGGGATCAGAATATCTGATAAGATTGTAATTATATTTCAGATGAAGACCCACTTCTGCAAGCGGAGGGTAATTTGGGGAATTGAAAGCGTCAAAATGTTCGGCACTGAACTTTGTGGTACGATTCCCCCTGGTAAGCTCATTATCAAAATAGATACAAACCTCAGGTACAAGTGATAATCCGGCTTCTTTTGCCGCAGCGATCTCAATTGCAGTAATTAGGTTTTCCCTGCCGTCGGTACGCAGAAGTCCTATCGGCAACTGTGATCCTGTAAGTATGACAGGCTTCCGGAGATTCTCCAGCATATAGCTCAGGGCTGAAGCTGAATAAGCCATTGTGTCAGTGCCGTGGAGTACTACAAATCCATCATAATTATCGTAGTTTTCTTCGATTGTTTCTGCCATCTTGACCCATACTCCAGGATCAATATTTGATGAATCCTTGACCGGATCAAATGAGACAGACTGAAGATCATAGCCAAATTTCAGAAGCTCGGGAACATGATCGGTAATATGTTGAAAATCTATGGGTACAAGTGATCCGGTTACAGGATCGTGTACCATTCCAATTGTTCCCCCGGTGTATATTATCAGTATTGACGTTTCTCTTTTGTCTTTCATAGGCAGAGGTTATAAACCAAAAAGCTCAACTGAATTACAATAGGTTACTGATGCAGCTTCTTCTTTGCTTAATCCAAAGATCTCAGAAATTTTATTGTTTATAATGCAAAGATAAGAACTCTCGTTTCTTTTTCCTCTGTGAGGCACAGGGGCAAGATATGGTGAATCAGTTTCAAGTATAATGTTTTCAAGTCCTGATTGTCCCACAACTTTATCAAGTCCTGAATTTTTAAAAGTGACAATGCCTCCGATCCCCAGCTTAAATCCAAATCCTATTGCTTTTTCGGCATCATTTAATGAACCGGTGAAGGCATGAAATACTCCTTTCAGACCGGAACCTGTAAATTCTTCCAGTGCCTTAAATACTTCATAAAATGAATTTCTTGAATGAATTACAACCGGCAAACTCTTCCTCAGGGCAAAAGCTATCTGTCTCCTGAATGCCAGAATCTGGTTCTTCAGGCTCGATTTATCCCAGTAGAGATCGATGCCAATTTCTCCTATGGCATAAAACTTATTGCTCTTTGCAAGATCTTCCAGCCTGTCAAGCTGGGAAACATAATCTTTCTTAACAGAAGTAGGATGCAATCCGATCATAGGGTAACAGATTCCCGGGAAGTTGCTCTCGACTGAGAGCATTTGTGATGCAGAATCAATATCGATGTTTGGCATAAGCAGTTTGACCACTCCTGATTGAACAGCTCTCCTGACAGTTTCGACTCTGTCAGAATTGAATTCCGGAAGATAAATGTGTGTATGTGTATCAATAAGCTGCATCAGACTACACCCTGAGCAATCATTGCATTTGCAACTTTTACGAAACCTCCGATATTGGCTCCGTCAACATAGTTTATGAATCCATCATCCTGCGTGCCGTATTTGACACAAGTGCTGTGAATATTTTTCATTATTGTATGCAGCCTTGTATCAACCTCGTCGCGCGACCATGGGAGTCTCATTGAATTCTGGGTCATTTCAAGTCCTGAAGTGGCAACACCTCCGGCATTGGCAGCCTTCCCCGGACCGTAAAGGATCCTGGCTTTAAGGAAAACTTCAACAGCTTCAATTGTTGAAGGCATATTAGCTCCTTCAGCAACACAAATGCACCCGTTTTTCACAAGGATTGCGGCTTCTTCCGCATTTATCTCATTCTGGGTTGCATTCGGCATTGCGATATCGCATTTTATCATCCAGGGTCTCTTATCCTCAAAATACTCGACTCCGAATTTCTCGGCGTACTCTTTTATCCTGCCCCTTCGTGTATTTTTAAGCTCCATTATGTAGTTAAGTTTTTCGGCGTCGATACCTTTGGGATCGTAAATGAATCCGTTAGAATCGGAGGAAGTAACAACCTTACCTCCGAGTTCCGTAACCTTTTCTGTGGCATATTGAGCCACATTCCCTGATCCTGAGATGCATACTATTTTGCCCTGGAGGGAGTCGCCCCGAGTGGCAAGCATCTCCTGTGCAAAATAGGTTGCTCCATATCCGGTCGCTTCAGGCCTTATAAGTGATCCTCCCCATTCAATCCCTTTACCTGTAAGGACACCGGTAAATTCATTTTTAAGTCTTTTATACTGACCGAACAAATATCCGATTTCGCGGCCACCTACTCCTATATCACCTGCCGGGACATCTGTTTCAGCGCCAATATGACGGAAAAGTTCTGTCATAAAACTCTGACAGAACCTCATAACTTCGTTATCTGATTTTCCCTTTGGATCAAAATCCGATCCCCCCTTTCCTCCTCCCATTGGCAGAGTGGTGAGGCTGTTCTTAAACACCTGTTCGAATGCAAGGAATTTTAGGATGCCAAGGTTAACAGTTGGATGGAACCGCAAACCTCCCTTGTAAGGTCCTATTGCGCTGTTCATTTCAATCCTGAATCCCCTGTTAATCTGAACATCTCCTTTGTCATCCAGCCAAGGAACCCTGAAGATTATCGTACGTTCCGGCTCGGCGATCCGTTCAAGGATCTTAGCATGCTTGTATCTTGGATTTTCTTCAATAAACGGTATCAGGGATTCCGAAACCTCCTGGACTGCCTGATGAAATTCATTTTCACCAGGGTTTTTGGCTTTGATCATGGCCATGAATTGCTGCACTCTTGGATCCATTTTAGACAGGTATTAAGGGTTAATGTGAATATCAAATTTAGAAAAACAATATGAATATTTTTCATTATATCCGGTAAACATTTCCCGGGTAGCATTTGATCATCCCCTTGAACTCCATCTGAAGGAGCTGGGGAGATAGTTTGTTTATGGGAATGTCGAGACTCCGGCATAAATGGTCTATCGTCAGTTCTCCTTCTTTATTTAGTAGTTCATATATCTTTTGCTCTGATTCGCTTAATTCCGAAAAAAGTGTTTTCTGAACAGGCGGTTTTGATTTTTCGGGTTGCCAATTGAGAAAATTTTCAATATCTGTTGCAGATTCAACAAGAGCTGCCTTATTTGACTTTATAAGATCATTGCACCCTGCCGACCATTGATCCTCAGGTCTGCCAGGTATTGCCAAAACATCACGGTTATATGAATTAGCCATATCGGCGGTGATCAGTGCACCGCCTTTGATACCTGATTCAACAACAAGTGTGGCATCAGAGAGCCCGGCAATTATCCTGTTCCTTTTAAGAAAATTGTTCCGCTCCGGAAGTGTATCTGACATGAAATCGGTCAGCAGGCCTCCGGTCTTTAAAATTGATTCGGACGTTGCCCTGTGAATTGAAGGATAAATAGTCTTAAATCCATGTCCAAGAACTCCTATTGTCTGAAGATTGTTTGAGAGGGCGGCTTTATGGGCGGCAATGTCGATACCGTAGGCGAGACCGCTAATAATAATGAGTTCAGGGTGGCCATTTGAGAGATTGCCGATTATGCTTTCACATAGCTCCCTGCCGCGGGTGGTAGCATTCCGAGTGCCTACTATACTCAGTATTTTTGGACTATTCAGGTCACTTTTGCCCTTAAAATAGAAAACGACAGGTGAATCATCGCATTGCCTTAACCTGAAGGGGTAATCATTATCAAGATAGAAGTAGGTCCTGATATTATGTTTAACAACATATTCTGATTCGGCTTCTGCAAGTTTAAGGTACGATTTGTCACTTATGCAGCTGGCAAGTCCCGATCCTATTCCAGGTATCTTTACCAGATTACGGTATGGTTCACTGAAAATTGCTTCGACACTTCCAAAATATGAAACAAGCTTACGGGCATTAATGTCACCAATGCGTGGAATAAGGCTTAAAGCAATTTTATGCTTCAGCGAGACTTCAGACATAGCACTTAGAAATTGAGACTATCAAATATACAAAATATTTACCCTCCAACCCCCCTTAAGGGGGCTGAATTTATTTTGATATAAGATAAATTCCGGTATAACAAAAAAAAAGATAGAGACGCAATGCATTGCGTCTCTAAGACATGTAATTTCTAATTTGGAATCACCCCCCCCTTTAATTCCTGCTCCCCTCCTTGGAGGGGCTGGGGGTGGGTTTATGTCGTTATATCACCCCCATATCCAGCATTGAATTTGCTACCTTAAGAAATCCTGCAATATTGGCTCCTTTTACGTAATCTACTGTGCCGTCAGCCCTTTGGCCATGCTTAAGGCACTGGCTATGAATATTGCACATTATTTCATGCAGGCGGTGATCAACCTCTTCACTATTCCATCTCATTTTCATCGAGTTCTGGGTCATCTCCAATCCTGATGTTGCAACCCCTCCTGCATTGACCGCTTTCCCGGGAGCAAACATGATATTGTGCTTATTAAATTCTTCAACAGCCTCAGGAGTGCATCCCATATTTGATATCTCAGCTACCAGTTTGACCCCATTTTTAATTAAAACCCTGGCCTCATCCCCATCCAGCTCGTTCTGAGTTGCACAAGGCAATGCAATATCAACCTTTACTTCCCATGGACGTTTCCCTTCATGGAATTCGACACCTTCAAAAACATATGAGTATGGCTTTACAACATCCTGGTTAGATGCCCTTAGCTCAAGCATATAATCGATCTTTTTCCCGGTAATTCCTTCAGGATCATAAACATAACCATCAGGGCCCGAAATTGTTACCACTTTACCTCCAAGCTCTGATGCTTTAAGAGCTGCTCCCCATGCCACATTACCAAATCCTGAGACCGAAATGGTTTTGCCTTTCAGTGTTTCGTTTTTCGTTTTCAGCATCTCCTGGGCGAAGTAGATTCCTCCGAAACCTGTTGCTTCAGGTCTGATGAGGGAACCTCCCCAGTTGCTGCCCTTACCTGTGAGAACACCGGTATGGTCCCCTTTCAACCTCTTGTACATTCCATATAAGAATCCTATTTCCCGGCCGCCAACACCTATGTCACCAGCTGGAACATCGGTTTCAGGTCCGATATATTTCCAGAGTTCGAGCATAAAGGACTGACAAAACCTCATTACCTCGGCATTCGATTTTCCCTTTGGATCAAAATCCGATCCACCTTTACCTCCTCCCATCGGGAGGGTTGTAAGGGCATTCTTAAATATCTGTTCAAAGCCCAGGAATTTAAGAATTGAAAGGTTAACACTTGGGTGAAAGCGCAATCCGCCTTTGTAAGGGCCAATGGCATTGTTGAATTGGACCCGGTAGCCAAGATTGACTTTTACACTGCCCTCATCATCAACCCATGGTACCTTAAATGTTAATGCCCTGTCAGGTTCGACAATCCGATCGATGATATTTGCCGATTCGAATTGAGGATTCTCATTGTAAACCTCTTCAATTGACTCAAGCACTTCCCTTACTGCCTGTAAATACTCAACCTCACCAGGATGTTTCTTCTCGAGGTTGTTCATTATTTTATCAACATTCATATTGCTTATTTTTTAGTTAAAGTTATATAGTTAAATATCTGTTGCTTTGATTAGAAAATTCTAACTCTATTATTTTTTTAACCCCCTTTAGGGGGAAGGGGGCAAGATTACAAAGTTGGTCTCTATTTTATTCATTAAAAATGATTTAACTCATGTTAAACTGACTTTTTACCTTTGACTCTCGGAGCATATGAGTTCAAAGATTTTAGTATGCTATCTTTATCCTGACGCTTTAACGCGCTGATAAAAATAGGCGGATATTTTGCAATACCCTCTTTCAGCCTCTGGTACAAGGTTATGCTCTGTACCACTCCAAATAATTTTTTATCAAAAGTGAAACCTGAAAAGGTCTTTTTCCCTATTTCGACCGAATTCTTTTTCCCTTCAAACAGACTTACCGAATAGTACCTGAATATTATTGTGTCCCCGTCATCCGAAAAATAAATATACTGGTAATTCAGTAAAACCGGGAGCAACATAATTATAAGGAAACAGACTGTTGCAATTATAGTCCACGTAGTTCTGTTCATTCCAAGAATAGGAAATTTAATAATCATTGCGGCAAACGCCAGCACCAGAAGTATAAGATATAGAATTATTGATGTCCGGCGCAAGATCTTTAAATTGATGACTGATTTGCTGTTGTTTATGGTCATGATTCTGCTTTTTTTAAACTTATTATTCTTTAAAAAATTTAACCATTTTCCTGACCTCCCTTTAGGGGAGACGGGGGCAATGTCTATCGTTTAGTTTTGAAGAAATTCGTCAACAATCCGCCGCATTCGTGAGAGAGAACTCCTGATTTTACGATAGTTTTAGGATGAAGCAAGAAGCCGGCAATAAGTGAATATCCTTTTTTTACATCACTTGCACCGTAAACCAGTCGTCCGGCCTGACTCCACCCGAGTGCCCCCGCACACATGGCACATGGCTCAATTGTTACATATACTGTGCAATCTGTAAGGTATTTTCCGCCAAGCCAGCCTGTGGCAGCTGTTATTGCCTGCATCTCGGCGTGAGCCGTTGGATCGTTCAATGTTTCTGTAAGATTATGAGCCCTGCCAATTACAATGTCGTTGCAAACCACCACAGCACCTATCGGAACCTCCTGTTTGCCAAGAGCTTTCATGGCTTCATCAAGAGCAGCGCGCATGAAATGTTCATCTTTGTTCTCGGGCATGGGTAGAAGAATAAAGTCTAAATTTATAAAGAAAATCCGATTGTTAGAATTAAAATAATTACCTGTATTTAATTTATCCCCTTCCCAGCCTCCCCTGGGGGAAATAAGAAAGAAGGTTAATCAGCCAGCAGGCGAACTCAAATTTTCTTATTTTTGCTGAAATCTAAAAAAGAAATGTACAGGACAAACACTTGCGGAGAGCTCAATCTCAGTGATGAAGGAAAAAGAGTTACCCTTTGCGGATGGGTTCAGAAATCGAGAGACCTGGGAGGAATGACGTTCGTGGATATTCGAGACAGGTATGGTATTACACAGCTTGTATTCAACCTGGAAACAGATACTGAATTGCGAGAAAAAGCAAGGAAACTCGGTCGTGAATTTGTGATCCAGGCAAAAGGGAAAGTTAAGGAACGGAGCAATAAGAATCCCAAAATGACTACCGGTGAAATTGAAATAGAAGTTGATGAGATGAATATCCTTAACCGCAGCGAGATACCTCCGTTTACGATTGAAGAGGATACTGACGGAGGTGAAGAGCTCAGGATGAAATACCGTTATCTCGACCTTCGCAGGAACAGCATCAAGAGCAATATAATTCTCAGGCACAAGGTTGCTCAGGAAGTCCGCACCTACATGGACTCTATTGGCTTTGTGGAGGTTGAAACTCCAGTTCTTATCAAATCAACACCCGAAGGCGCCCGTGACTTTGTAGTTCCTTCCAGGATGCAACCCGGTACATTCTATGCATTGCCACAATCACCTCAGACACTTAAGCAGCTTCTTATGGTGGCCGGGTTCGACAGGTATTTTCAGATAGTTAAATGCTTCAGGGACGAAGACCTGAGGGCAGACAGACAGCCCGAATTTTCACAGATCGACTGCGAAATGTCGTTCGTTGAAAGAGATGATATACTGGATACTTTTGAGGGACTGGCAAAATACCTGTTCAGGAAGGTCAGAGGAATAGAATTCACCGAACCATTCCTAAGGCTGCCATACCACGATGCCATGGAGTTTTATGGCAGTGACAAGCCCGATCTTCGTTTTGGGATGAAGATAACTGATCTGACCGAAACAGTTAAGGGTCATGGGTTTACGGTTTTCGACACTGCTGAATTCACAGGCGGAATTTGTGCTGCCGGTTGTTCAGATTATTCCAGAAAGCAGATCGATGAGCTTACCGAATTTGTCAGGAGGCCCCAGATCGGAGCTAAAGGTCTCGTTTATATGAGATATTCTGCTGACGGTTCAATGAAATCTTCTGCCGATAAGTTTTATTCGCCAGAGGAGCTTTTGAGATGGGCTCAACTGACCAATGCCAGGCCTGGAGATCTTATTCTTATCCTGGCAGGTGACAGGAAAAAGACTCTTCCGGCTCTTTCAGAACTGCGTCTTGAAATGGGAAACAGACTGAATCTGAGAACAAAAGATATGTTCGTTCCTATCTGGGTTGTCGATTTTCCGCTTCTTGAATGGGACGAGGAGACCAAGCGTTATTATGCAATGCACCATCCGTTCACTTCACCTAAACCTGAAGATATTAACCTCATGGAAACCGATCCCGGCAAGGTCAGAGCCAATGCGTATGACCTGGTGATCAATGGTGTTGAAATAGGAGGTGGCTCAATAAGGATACATGATTCAGACATTCAGAAGCTGATGTTCAAAGTATTGGGATTCACTGATGAAGAGGCAAATGAACAGTTCGGATTTCTCATGAATGCATTCAAATACGGGGCTCCTCCTCATGGAGGAATCGCATTTGGATTTGACCGCTGGGTTGCTATGTTCGGTGGTCAGGATTCAATCCGCGATTTTATTGCTTTCCCGAAAAACAATTCAGGACGTGATGTGATGCTGGATACCCCGGCGCAAATATCATCCAGGCAACTAGATGAGCTGAATCTGGTGGTAAAGGAGAAGAAGTAGGGAAATAAAGAAATAAAAGAAATAAAAGAAATAAAAGAAATAAAGAAATAAAAGAAATAAAGAAATAAAGAAATAAGAAAAAAAGAAATAAAAGAAATAAAGAAATAAAGAAATAAAAGAAATAGAGAAATAAAGAAGATGAAGAATCAGTGATAATTATCTGTTATCACCTGCCCCGAGGAGCTTTATCAAAATTACCCCGTTAGCGCCCCTTGATCCATAAATGGCGGCTGATGAGCCCTTGAGAATCTCAATAGACTTAACTGTATAGGGCAGAATATCGGCTATTGAATTAACAACCATTCCATCGACGACGAAAAGCGGTTCTGTGCTCAGCATTAGGGAAGAGGCTCCCTGAATCCTGATGCTTGTTCCGCTCACCTGTACACCCGGTACTTCTCCACGGATCATATCATATATTGACCTGTAGGATGCATATTTTGGATTTGTGCCGTCAATTTTACTGACATTGCCTGTCATACTCCTTTTCTTGACTGACCCGTAACCTATATCAACTGTCTCATCGCCTGGATCAGCCTTACGCCCGGGCTGAGCAGCAACTGATCCCTGAAATGTGAAATTAATGGTTTTCCTGCCGTCAAGAGGTTCCTCCAGCATTCCGTTTGATGTCGTTAATATTCCGATCCTGGAGCTCCCGGGTGTTACCTTAATCTTATAATAACCTTTCTCATTTGTAAAAGTTTCAGTCTTATTACCATCAATAATCACAATTGCATTTGCTACATAAGCTTGTGTTCCATCAACCACATGACCTGTAATTGTGACTTTTTTGCCGGTTTTCTGACCCGAGGACATATTGAAGGAGATCATTACAAGTATCAGACAAAAAATTATCCTGGTTCTCATTATTGTGGTTTTTAATTTTTTATGCAAGTTAATTGTTGTTCTGCTTAAAAAGAATTAATTTATGTTAAATGATCTTGTTATTTGTCAGTTCCACGCAAAAGATTGATGATTATAACGCCGTTGGAACCTCTTGAACCATAAATAGCTGCCGAAGATCCCTTAAGGATTGATATCGACCTTACATCCTGGGGCACTATATTATCAATTGTATTTACCGGGACTCCGTCAACAACAAACAAAGGCTCAGTATTTCCGTAAACTGTAGATGTACTCCTTATCATAATACTGTTACCATTGACAGAAACACCTGGAACTTCCCCTCTGATCATTTCATAAATATTATTATAAGAAGCGTACTTTGATTTGTTACCTTTTATTTCACCAACAGGACTTGTAAGTGTCTTCTTTTTTGCATTCCTGTATCCGACATCAACTACCTCATTATCAATGTCGGGTTTCCCGTTATACTGTTCAGGCACTGAACCTGTGAATCTGAAGTTTATTACTGCCCTTCCGTCTAAAACCTCTTCAATCATTCTGTTTGGGGATGTAAAAACACCAATTTTAGTATTCTCTTTACTGACTTTTAATTTATAAAATCCATCCCTGTCTGTTAAATAATCAGTTTTCTCTCCATCAAGCAGTATAATTGCATTTGCAACCGGTGCATTAGTTCCATCAATTACTTTGCCTGTAATTGTGACCTTCCTGCCGGTATTTTGTCCTGACGTTATGCTGAATGAAACCATAATAATTATCAGGCAAAGAAAAATTCTGGTTTTCATATTCATTGAATCAGATTTAATGCAAGTTACGGTAATTAATAAGATATAAAATCAAAATAAGGTTAAATTATCTTTCCTATAAGTGTAGCCGAGGTGCTGCTTTCTATCTTCACACTGACATATTCCCCTTTTTTCCGGCCATTGCCAGGAAATACAACAACCTTGTTCTGAGAGGTGCGCCCTGATAAATGATCCAGGGACCTTTTTGAGAAATCCTCAATTAACACTTCAAAAACCCTGCCAACATCCTGTTTCTTTGATCGGGCTGACAGTTTGTTCTGGAGAGAGATAATTTCATTCAGCCGCTTCGTTTTAATCTCTTCAGGAACATCATCACTATATTTCCTTGCTGCCCTTGTCCCTGGCCTTTCACTATACTTGAACATGTAAGCGAAATCGTATCCTGCCCACTCCATTAAGGAAAGTGTTTCCCTATGATCATCCTCTGTCTCGGTGCAGAACCCGGTAATTATATCTGTCGAGATTGCGCAATCCGGCATGATTGCCCTTATTGCACTAATCCGGTCCATGTACCATTCACGGGTATATTCACGGTTCATCAGCCCTAGTATCCTGCTGCTACCGCTTTGTGCAGGCAGATGGATATGTTTGCAGATATTGGGGTATTCCGACATCGTTTGAAGAAGCTCATCAGAAATATCTTTAGGATGTGAAGTTGAAAAACGGATTCTTATAAGAGGATTCACAAGTGCAGCCTTTTTAAGAAGTTCGTGGAAAGCAATAATGTGATAATCAGACTTCCAGCCATAAGAATCCACATTCTGCCCTAGAAGTGTGACTTCCCTGTACCCTTTATGCCAGAGATCCCTTATTTCTTTAAGCACTGATTCAGTGTCCCTGCTTCTTTCAGCACCTCTTACATAAGGTACCACGCAATATGCGCACATATTGTTGCACCCCCTCATAATGGAAACGAAAGAGGTTACTCCGTTTTTGTCCATTCTTACAGGTGATATGTCGGCATAAGTCTCTTCGCGCGAAAGTAATACGTTTACTGCTTTGTGGCCCGATTCGGCTTCTGTAATAAGAAATGGCAGGTCGCGGTATGCATCGGGTCCGACAATCATATCTACAAGATGCTCTTTCTCAATTGCTTCTTCTTTAAGTCTTTCAGCCATGCAGCCTATCATCCCGATCACAATGCCCGGATTTTTCCTTTTCAGATGACCGATGGCCTTGAGTCTTCCCCAAATGCGCTGCTCAGCATTTTCCCTTATCGAGCAGGTGTTGATGAGTATAAGTCCCGCTTCTTTAATGTCATCGGTATGTTCATATCCATGACCTGAGAGGATAGAAACAACAACCTCGCTGTCAGCTACATTCATCTGGCATCCATAAGTTTCTATATAAACTGTTTTTTTCATAATTTTTTAACCCCCCCTCACCCCTCCCAGGAGGGGATCATAAAAGGTGCTATCAGCATTCCTTTGTTAGCTGGTTAACTTACATCTTTGGTCTTCGGTCTTCCGTCTTCGGTCTTCCGTCTTCGGTCTTCCGTCTTAAATAAGTGACAAAAGTATGAACAATGAATGATGTATTAAAGAAATATTTAATTTTGCATCTGAAATAAACTTATCAGCTATATGTCAGGTCACAGTAAATGGTCAACAATCAAGAGGAAGAAAGGGGCTATTGACGCCAAAAGAGGAAAGATCTTTACCAAGATCATAAAAGAAATCATTATAGCAGCCAAGGACGGCGGTGGTGATCCCGACACTAATTCAAGGCTGAGGCTTGCTATCCAGAATGCTAAGGGGGCCAATATGCCAAAGGAGAACATCGACAGGGCGATCAAAAAGGCTGTCGGTGCCGATGCCACAACTTATATCGAAACTTCTTTTGAAGGTTATGCTCATGGTGGTGTGGCAGTTTTCGCCGAATGTCTAACCGATAATAATAACCGTACAGTTGCATCAATCAGATCAGCCTTTAACAAGCACGGAGGCAAACTGGGGACAAACGGTTCTTTAAGCTCCCTCTTCGAAAGGAAAGGAGTATTTACACTGAAGAAAGAAGGTTTCTCCCAGGACGATATTGAACTGGAACTTATTGATGCAGGTGCTCAGGATTTTGAGGATTATGACGATACACTGACTGTGACGTGCGCTAAAGAAGATTTCGGCAGCCTTAACAGGAAACTGAATGAGCTTGGGATTGAACCTGAGGAAGCAGGTCTGAAAAGAGTTCCAAATAATACCAAAAGCCTTGATCTTGAATCGGCAAAGAAGGTGATGAGGTTTATTGAGTCTCTGGAGGATGATGACGACATTCAGAACGTCTATCATAACCTTGAGATAACTGACGAGCTTGCCAATGAGCTCGGCTAATGCATGCCAGAATGAAAATGAAGGTTTTTTTTCTTCTGATTATTACATTTGTCACCTATAATATCTGTCTGGCGCAGAACAGAAATTCGACCGCAGACATAATGAGCAGGCGGAATGCCGGGATTAATACAGGTGTAATGAATATTTATCAGGATTCACGTGTAGACTCGCTGATCGGAAGGTACATTCTATATAACCTTAGACAGAATGGCCTGGAAGGCTTCAGAATCCAGATATACAACAGTTCTAATAAAAATGCCAGGGAAGAATCAGGTAAGGTAAGAGCTGAGTTCATGAGTAAATTTCCGGATATTGTTTCATATGCATCTTTCGACAAACCAAGTTATTATAAAATTCGTGTCGGGAATTACAGGACCAGAATTGAAGGTACCAAATACCTTCTCATGATACGAAAGGTTTTCCCGGATGCTATCCTGGTGCCAGCCATTATTAACTTTCTCGATAAGAATATAAATTAACCATGAGTGACAATGTCAAGCACGAATGCGGCATAGCATTGATAAGATTGCGAAAGCCGTTGGAATACTATTTTCAAAAATACGGGACCTGGGACTGGGGACTCCAGAAAATGTACCTGATGATGGAAAAACAGCATAACAGGGGACAGGATGGGGCAGGAATTGCTGGAATCAAAATGGATGTTCAACCGGGAAACAGATACATCTTCCGGCAGAGGTCAAATAAACCGGATCCGATAAAGGAGGTTTTCGACCTTATATATGAAGACATTGGCAAGTTAAGCAGGAAGCATAAGAAGGAGTTTAGCGATCCGGCATTCATCAGGTCAAACGTACCGTTTGCATGCGATATTTACCTGGGTCACCTGCGTTATGGAACCTACGGAAATTATAATATCGACTATGTCCATCCAGTCAGCCGTGAAAACAACTGGAAATCAAAAAACCTGGTTATGGCCGGCAATTTTAACCTGACAAATGTCGGCGAGCTTTTCAGCAGTCTCGTTGAACTAGGCCAGACTCCTGTCGATTTCTCCGACACTGTAACAATACTTGAAAATGTAGGGCACCGGCTAGATGAAGAAAATGAACGGGTTTTCAGGTATTTCAAAGAGCAGGGACATTCAAAAAGGGAGATCACCCCGCTGATAGAGAAGAACCTCGACCTTGGAACAGTGCTCCGTAAAGCAAGCCGCAACTGGGATGGCGGATATGTCATGGCTGGGATGGTCGGTCATGGCGATGCATTTGTTATGAGAGATCCGGCGGGCATCAGACCTGCATTTTATTACATTGATGATGAAGTTGTTGTGGCAGCTTCTGAACGACCGGTGATTCAGACTGTTTTCAATGTCCGTACCGATGACGTTATTGAACTTCCTCCCGCCAGTGCTCTGATTGTCAAAGCTTCAGGTGAAACCTTTATTGAACAGGTAAGGGATGTTGCTGAACTCAGAAAATGCTCATTTGAGAGAATATACTTCTCCAGGGGTACTGATAAAACGATTTACAGGGAGAGAAAAAAATTAGGGGAACTGCTTACGCATGCAGTATTGAAGGCTGTTAACTATGATATTGATAATACTGTATTTTCTTATATCCCAAATACCGCTGAAAGTGCATTCTACGGTATGATAAAGGGCGTTGAGGATTATATTAATAAATCAAAGCTCGAAAGCATAATTGAAAAGGGAAGAGACATTACAAGGGAAGAACTTCAGAAAATTATAAACCAGAGGCCAAGAGTCGAAAAAATTGCAGTAAAGGATGCTAAGCTGAGAACATTTATTACAGAGGATATCAGCAGGGACGATCTTGTCGGGCATGTTTACGATGTAACCTATGGGGTCATCAAAAGAGGGGTCGACAATCTTGTAATTATCGATGATTCGATTGTCAGGGGTACCACTCTCAAGAAAAGTATAATAAGGATACTTGACAGGTTGGATCCAAAAAAAATAGTTATTGTCTCATCATCTCCCCAGCTGAGGTATCCCGACTGCTACGGAATTGATATGGCAAAACTTGGCGATCTTATTGCATTCAAGTCAGCGGTGGAACTTCTAAAAGATAATAGTAATGAAAATCTTCTCAGTAAAATCTATGAAGAAGCAAAATCAGAAATACTAAAGCCTGTAGGTGAAATCAGAAACCTTGTAAAGGAGATTTACAAACCTTTTTGTACAGAAATGATTTCCCGTAAGATTTCATCACTTCTGAAATCAGAGGATATAAGGGCAGAAGTTGAAATCGTTTTCCAGTCAATACAAGGGCTGCATGAAGCTTGTCCAGGGCATACGGGAGACTGGTATTTTACAGGAAATTACCCAACGCCCGGCGGTAATAAAGTGTCAAACCAGTCGTTCATCAATTATATGGAGGGCAGAAATGAAAGGGCTTACTGATTTTCGTGTGAAAACCATGTAATAAGAAAATCCTTTTTGTAGGATGCCAGATGCCTGTTGATCTTCTCTACGTAGATATCCCTCAGTGTGATCATTATTCCAGTCTCTTCAACATCACCGAACTTGTGGTTTATAAAGGTCCCGAATGTCCTCATTGTTGGCGATAAGCCCATATAGGCGTTTATAAGGGGTGGAATGTTCTCACCAAGGTTCCTGACTTCCCTCGACAGTATTTTATAATTATCCTTGTATCTCCATCCCCTGAAGATCTTTCTCATTTCTTCATGGTTGATGTCGATTCGGGCCGGGTCGAGAGGGATAACAAGATTATCAGGATCATTGAAATGTCTTTTAAGGAAATAGAGTATCATATTCCTTGCCTTCCGGTCGAAATGAGGATACATGGTCACCTTTCCGAAAAGGAATTTGAGATGATGGTTATCAAGAATTATTGCACCCAGCCCATCCCACAGGTTATCAAGAGCAAAAAGGCTTTTGCGGCCCATAGCACGCGATTGATAGTCAGGATGCACGAAGGAGCGGCCAAGCTCCATCATGTGGGGATAATACTTTTTCAGGAACCTGTCAGAAAATGTAAAATAAGATGATGAAGCAAGTTTTGTGACATCGCATGTGGTGCATCCTTTCGGAGGGAAATATAACCTGTAGCCGCCTATCATTTCCTTGTTTTCAGGATCCCATACAATCAGCTGTTTCTGCGGATCTTCAGGATCAATGTCAAATTCATCAAGATCAATATCCTTGCCTGTTCCGCCTCCGGCGTGACGGAAAGTGATCTCTCTGATCCTTCCTATCTCATGCATCAGTGCAGGCGAGTTCCTGTGATCAAAAAAATAAACCTCATTATTCCCGTTGTTTGTGTGACGAAGTAGTTTATCCTGAGTAAGCTCTGCAATAATCTGATCCTTTGGAAGTTGTTCAGCTATTGGTTTCATATTGTCCATGTTGGTAACGGCGATATCAGTATTGGATACAAAAGTATTGGGTACAATTTAGAAATTTTTTTGATTATTTGATTTTCAGGAAATAAACGATTTCAGCTCATAAGACTTTCCCTTAACCCATTCTGCCCATTCTGGAGTGGTTTTTGACTTGTCAAAGGTCTGCCACGGTATTCTCTTTCCGAAAACAATATCAATTGCCTTTCCTTTTTGCCTGAAAAGCTCGTCGGCTAGATACAGCATTTCAATGTTTGCTTTAATACCCAGGAAACTCCTTATGTTGGAGAGATTATAGAAGAAATTCGAATTCCGGCCTGAAAAATAAGCAGGGATGATGTCTCTCTTGTATTGTACTGATTTGGAAATGAAACTCTTGTGCCATTGCAGGTCACTTATGACTCCTTTCTTCTTCCTTGAACACAATCCGGCGGGGTAATAGAGGATCTGGCTCCCGGAAGCATAGGCTTCCTCTAACTTCCTTACAGCTTCCCTGTCCTGTGCTCCATGCTTATTTACCGGAAGGAAGATTCCCGAAAGGTTTTTGATATTCATAAGAATGTCATTTACAGGGAATTTCAGGTCCTTATAATACGAGGACAACTCATTAATAAAAACCAGTCCATCGAGGCCTCCCAGGGGATGATTTGAGACAAAAATATATCTGCCTGAACCCGGAATGTTCTCTCTGCATGAAACCCTGTAGCTGATATTGAAAAATTCAAGTCCGGCTTTTATGAATTCAGCATCTTTCAGGTGTCCTGCATTTTTCAGGAATTCATTCAGTTCATTCTGATGCACGATCCTCTTTAAGTATCTGATAATGAATCCTGGAATAACTTTTCTCAGAGAAGGGTTCTTGGAATAGAGTATCTGCTCAACATCGATTTTCAGAACATTATTTGCCAACTGGGGTTCATTCATACCGGTAAGGTCATTTTGTCAAAACAGCAGGTAAAAATACCAAAAAAGATGAATCTCATGTACTCACCCCCTTGTATTCCCCCTCTCTGCTGACGCAAAGAGGGGGAAGTGTTTAATATCCAATGATATAACTCCCCCTCTTTACAAAGTAGAGAGGGGGATGGGGGGTGAGTACATGAATTTATGGTAAGAGGCCTGATGATGTGTTAGGATAAAATTCCGGTCGTGGAGAGAGAATTCTTCCAAAAATTGAGCTGTTCTCCCACCATCTTTAAAATTTTCTATTATATGCAAAGCCTCACCAGATGGCCTTATCATTAAGATCTTAAGAAAAAGTTATTAACAATCATAAAAAATATTGTGGAGTAAAGTGGAGGGAAGTGGATAATTTTTTCATATTTTAGCGTTTTAATTGTGAGAAAGGGAGTATGGCCACATTTATAGGTGATTACCCGTGCAAAGTGGATGCCAAGGGAAGGATAATCCTTCCGATGGCATTCAAAAAGCAGATGCCTGCTGCTGCACAGGATCATTTTGTGGTCAGGAAGGATATTTTCGAAAATTGCCTGGTATTGTATGCAATTGACGACTGGAACAGGCAGATTGAGAAGATCAGGAAGAAAATAAATCCTTACAACCGTGAGCATAATATGTTCCTGCGTAACTTTTTCAAAGGAACTGCTGAACTCACTCTCGACAATAATAACCGGATGCTGATACCAAAAAGACTGATGGAGCTTATCGGTGCTGAAAGGGATGTCGTTCTTGCCGGACAGGATGGGAGAATAGAGATTTGGACAGCATCGGTTTATGAGACAATAGGAATGCCTGCTGAAGATTTTGCCAACCTGGCTGAAAAGCTTATGGGTGGAAGCATAAATGAGCCTCTGGAATAATGTTTTACCATGTACCTGCATTGCTTGAAGAAAGTGTCAGGGGGCTTAATATCCGGCCTGACGGAATCTACGTTGATGTCACTTTCGGAGGTGGCGGGCACTCGTTGGAAATACTGAAAAGGATAAAAAAGGGAAAACTTATAGCCTTTGACCAGGATGAGGATGCAATGCGGAATGTTCCGGATGACAAAAGGCTCATTTTTTTAAATCAGAATTTCAGGTTTCTTAAAAACAATTTGAAATTTAATGGTATAGACTCAATTGACGGGCTTATCGCTGATCTGGGTGTTTCATTTCATCAGTTTGATGAGCCGGAAAGAGGGTTTACATTCCGCCAGGATGTGCCGCTTGATATGAGGATGAATAAAAAGGGTTCAGTAACAGCCGCCAGCCTCCTTAAGACACTTGATGAAACCTCACTCGCAAAAATCCTTTATGATTTCGGCGAGCTTGTGAATTCGAGGCGCATTGCGAAGGAAATTATTACGGCAAGAGCTGTCAGACCACTTGCAACGGTGAGTGATATGATCAAAGCAATCGGGAAGCTTGCTCCCGTTCGCCAGGAACATAAATTCTATGCCCGGGTATTTCAGGCGCTGAGGATTGCTGTTAATCATGAGATAGATTACCTGAAAGAGATGCTTGAACAGTCTCTCGAGTTGTTGAAAAAGGATGGCCGTCTTGTTGTGATAACCTATCATTCGCTTGAGGACAGGGTTGTTAAGAACTTCATGAGGACCGGAAATTTTGAAGGTGAGGAAAAGAAAGATTTCTATGGAAACCTGATCACCCCCTTCAGGATTATTAACAAGAAGGGCACTGTGCCTGATGAAATTGAGATTGAGGATAATAAAAGAGCAAGAAGCGCAAGGCTGAGAATCGCGGAAAAGATCTGAAGATGACAGATTCGAAGGAAGCAAAACCAAAGCAGGGTAAACCTGGCAGTTTCATGAAGGAACTGATGAGTGGAATTATATTCTCCGATGTCATCATCCTCAAGAACCTTTGGTACATAATTTTTCTGACAATCCTAGGGGCATTTTATATAGGTAACAGGTTTCATGCAGAAAAGATCACCCGTGAAAGTGCAAGGCTCACAAGAGAAGTGAAGGACCTGAAAGCTGAATCTCTTGCTACGTCTGCCAGTCTGATGTATGTAAGCAAGCAGTCAGAGGTTTACAGGATGGTTCGGGAGAAGGGCCTTGGGCTTGAGGAACTTAAAACACCGCCTTACAGGCTGATAGTCGATAAATAGGGAAAAAGATGGCAGTCAGGGACGAAATAGTATGGAGGAGCGCGGTCGTATACTTTATATTGACGATACTGGCCATTGCTTTGATTGTTCAGATACTTATCCTGCAGTATGTCCAGAGAGGTAAGTGGCTGGCAATGAGCGAGAAATATGTCTTCAAAACAGCCGAGATGCCAGCAAACAGGGGAGATATCCTTGCCTATGACGGCAGGTTGCTGGCCAGTTCGGTTCCATATTATTCGATCTACATGGATACCAGGAGCAGCGGGATGACAGCTGAAACATGGTCGAGTGGTATCGGGGGATTATCAGAAGGCCTCTCACGGCTCATAGGCGTAAGATCACCCGGTGGATGGAGATCAGTGATAACTGAAGCAAGAAGGAGAGGAGACCGCTATTTTCTAATTCAGAAAAAAGTAGATTACGCTACCCTTAAGAAGCTCAAAGAGTTGCCCATTTTCAGGGAAGGGCAGTACAAGGGCGGTCTTGTTGCACAGCCTGAAAGCAAAAGGATCCTTCCCCATAACGAACTGGCAGCAAGAACCATCGGTTATCTGAACCAGAGCACAGATGGAACCCAGGTTGGCCTTGAGGGTTCTTTCAATAAGGATCTTGCAGGAAAGAATGGTTTAGTTGTAAAGCAGCGCCTTACAGGCGGAGACTGGATAATAGTCAACGATGGTGAGAGCGTCGAATCGAAAGACGGCAATGACATAGTGACAACGATCGATGTTGATCTTCAGGATGTGGCTTCGAGTGCACTCGAAACCCAGCTCAGAAAACATAATGCCCATCATGGCTGCGCTGTGCTTATGGAAGTTGAGACTGGCGACATACGGGCCATTGCCAACCTTGAGAGCGGAGATGACGGGAATTTTCACGAGACCTATAATTATGCCATCGCTGAAAGTACTGAGCCTGGTTCAACTTTCAAGCTGGCAGCACTTATGGCGGCTATTGAAGATGGGGTGATAGATACAGGCGACATTGTTGACACCGGCGATGGGAAAGTGAAGTTCTATAACAAGATAATCCGCGACACTAAGGAGGATGGATATGGTAAAATTACTGTAAAACAGGTATTTGAAAAATCTTCAAATGTCGGCACATCGATGATTATCAACGAGCATTACAAGAACAATCCAAAGGATTTTGTAAACAGGCTCTATGCAATGAAACTTAATCAGCAGCTTGACCTCCAGATAAAAGGAGAAGGTGAGCCGCTTATCAGATACCCCGGCGATAAGTATTGGTCAGGTCTTTCTCTTCCGATGATGTCGCACGGCTATGAGGTTCAGATGACTCCCTTACAAATACTTACCTTTTACAATGCTGTTGCAAACGATGGGAAAATGATGCGTCCCAGATTTGTAACCTCCATTCTCAGGAATGGGTCAGTTGTAAAGAATTTTGGAACAGAAGTCATAATAAACTCAATTGCTTCAAGGAGTACCATAAGGAAGGCCAAAGCTATGATGGAAGGAGTAGTTGAGCATGGTACGGCAACCAACCTTAATAACCCGAATTACAAGATAGCAGGAAAAACAGGCACAGCCCAGATAGCTCTCAATAATAAGGGTTACCGTCAGAGAGTCTCCTACCAGGCTTCTTTCGTGGGTTATTTCCCTGCGGAGAATCCTCTTTATTCATGCATAGTTGTTGTAAACGCACCTTCAAATGGAGTGTACTATGGAAATATAGTTGCCGGTTCAGTTTTCAAGGAAATATCCGACAAAGTCTTTGCAACCAGGTTTTTCAGGGATTACAGGGCAGAAAATAGGGAGGATAAGGATATAAAGCAATCTGCACCCGAAGCGGGTAATGGATTAAGATCCGATATAAACGAAGTGCTGGGTGAGTTTGATGTCCGGTTTAAAAAGACCTCAAAAGAGGAGTGGGTTGCTACACGTGAAAACGGCGATACAATAAGACTTGTCGGAGTCAACCTTAAAAAAGGTTTGGTACCTGATGTAAGGGGCATGAGCCTGCGAGATGCCGTTTACCTTCTCGAAAATTCTGGCCTCAGGGTAAGATACAGCGGAAAGGGAAGGGTTTTAAGGCAATCGCCTGAACACGGAGCACGGGTTTATGAAGGAAGTGTTGTTTCACTTGATATGAATATGTGATTTACGATGGCAAGGATAAATGATTTGATAAGGAATATCGATGTGGTCTCAGTTTCGGGAGAAAAAGAACCGGTAATTGACGGGATCGAATTTGACTCACGAAAAGTGACTCCCGGGACATTGTTCGTAGCAGTGCCTGGTACTAAAACTGATGGCCATGATTTTATAGGGAAAGCAGTTGAATCAGGCGCAACGGCTGTTATCTGTGAAATTCTTCCCGAAGAAGTTAATAAAAAAGTCTGCTGGATAAAAACTATTGATTCAGCTAAGGCATTGGGGATTGCGGCATCCGAATTTTTTGGGAATCCCTCCTCCTCCCTTAAGCTTACAGGAGTAACCGGTACAAATGGTAAGACTACTATTGCCACTTTGCTCTACAGGATGTTCTCGAGGCTCGGATACAAGTGTGGTCTCTTCTCTACAGTATGTAATTACATTGTAATTACAGAGCTTCCGGCTACCCATACGACTCCCGATCCAATTGAGCTTAACAGGATCCTTGCCACCATGGTTAAGGAAGGTTGTGATTATGCATTCATGGAGGTCAGTTCTCATGCTGTTGACCAGAAACGGATTGCAGGATTGAAATTTGCAGGAGGGATCTTTACAAACTTAACACACGACCATCTTGATTATCATAAGACATTCATCAATTACCTGAACGCCAAGAAAAGCTTTTTTGATTCACTTTCTTCCGACGCATTTGCACTTGCCAACATCGATGACAAAAACGGAAAGATTATGCTTCAGAATTGCAATGCCCGGAAATATACATTTTCTGCTAAAGGTATAGCGGACTTCCGCTGCAATGTCATTGAGCAGGACTTCAGGGGGATGGATCTCAGAATTCAGGGAGAGGAGGTCTGGACTAGGTTTATAGGAGATTATAATGCATCCAACCTGCTGGCAGTTTTTGCAGCATCAGAACTACTGGGAGGAATCAGGAAGGAAATACTTGCAATTCTCAGCGATCTCCGGTCTGTTCCCGGAAGGCTCGAATCAGTTGAGGGTCCGGGAGGAATAGCCGCTCTGGTCGATTACGCTCACACACCTGATGCCCTCCTGAACGTAATATCAACAATCAATAAGATCAGGGAGGGTAGCAATCAGCTTATTACAGTTGTGGGTGCAGGGGGCGACAGGGACAGGACAAAACGGCCCAAAATGGCAGCCATAACAGCTGAAGGCAGCTCAAAAGCTATTCTTACTTCAGATAATCCAAGGACCGAAGATCCGGAGAAGATACTTGATGATATGGAAGCAGGCATAACGCCTGATCTGAGAAGGAAAGTTCTCAGGATCTGCGACAGGAGAGAAGCAATAAAGACAGCAGTAATGCTTGCTGGACCGGGGGATGTGGTGCTTATTGCCGGCAAAGGGCATGAGAACTATCAGGAGATCAATGGTATAAAACATCATTTCGACGACAGGGAGGAACTGAAGGCTGCCCTGCAGATGAAAAACAACAAATAGGATATGCTTTATTATCTTTTTCAATATCTGAATGAAATGAATGTCCCCGGGGCAGGGGTCTTCACATATATAACATTCAGATCGGCAATGGCAGTGATTACTTCGCTGGTAATTTCAATGCTTATAGGGAAACGCATAATAACATTTCTACAGGTAAAGCAGGTCGGCGAAGTTGTCAGGGATCTCGGTCTTGAAGGCCAGTATCAGAAAAAGGGAACGCCATCAATGGGAGGTATAATAATCCTGGCTTCAATAGTGATCCCTGTTCTGCTTTTTGCGAAGCTCGATAACATTTATGTCATTCTCATGCTTCTGACAACTCTCTGGCTGGGCTTCATTGGATTTATGGACGATTATATCAAGGTATTTAAAAAGAACAAGGAAGGGCTGGCGGCAAGGTCAAAGGTGGCCGGGCAGATCATCCTTGGGCTCATTGTGGGTGTGACTCTTTTTTTCAGCAAGGATGTTATAATTATGGAGAAGGTTTCAGTTTCGGACCTTACAGCGCGTGAGCGGATAGAGCTTCTTGATCCTCAAAAGCCTTACTATCCTGATGGCCAGGTGTCGATGGAGCGCAAATCACTTAAGACAACGATCCCGTTCGTGAAAAACAATGAATTCAACTATTCATGGCTTGTGGCATTTATACCTGAAAAGTACAGACCGGTTTTTACATGGCTGGTCTTTGTCCTGATAGTGATCTTCATAGTAATTTCAGTTTCAAACGGTGCAAATCTGACTGACGGCCTCGACGGTCTGGCGACAGGGACATCGGCTATTATCGGTACTGCACTTGGTGTATTGGCATATGTTTCAAGTAACGTCATATATGCCAGTTACCTGAACATAATGTATATTCCTAACAGCGGGGAACTCGTAATATATGCAAGCGCCCTGATCGGTGCGACAATAGGGTTCCTTTGGTACAATTCTTACCCGGCACAGGTTTTCATGGGCGATACAGGCAGTCTTGCCCTTGGCGGGATAATAGCTGTGTTCGCAATAATTATTCGAAAGGAGCTTCTTATTCCCATTCTGTGCGGGATTTTTCTTGTGGAGAATTTATCAGTAGTAATACAGGTTTCTCATTTCAAGAGGACTAAAAGAAAATACGGGGTTGGGCGGAGGGTTTTCCTGATGGCTCCGCTTCATCATCATTACCAGAAAAAGGGATTTCCTGAACCGAAAATTGTCACAAGGTTCTGGATAGTGGCAATAATACTTGCCGTAATAAGCATTGTGACTCTCAAGATAAGATAACTGGATGAAGAAAATCGTTATACTCGGAGCAGGTGAAAGCGGTGCAGGTTCAGCAATACTTGCACAGAAGATGGGCTTTGATGTTTTTGTATCCGACAAAGGTGAGGTAAAGCAGAACTACAAGGATATTCTTGATAAGAACAATATCAAGTGGGAGGAAGGAAAACACACAGAGAAAGAGATTTTTTCAGCTTACGAAGTGATTAAAAGTCCGGGTGTCCGTGAGGATGCACCTATTGTCGTGCAGCTACATAAAAAGGGAATTCCGGTAATATCAGAGATTGAATTTGCTGGCAGATATGCAACCGGCATAAAGATTTGTGTAACAGGAAGCAATGGAAAAACAACCGTAACAAATCTTATTTATCACATCCTGAAGAAAGCCGGAAAAAATGCAGCAATGACAGGGAATGTAGGGAACAGCTTTGCCATGGCGGTTGCAGAGGGAGGATATGATTACTATGTAATTGAGCTGAGCAGTTTCCAGCTCGACGGTATGTTCTCATTTAAGGCTGATATTGCTGTTCTGATGAACATTACACCTGACCATCTCGACAGGTACGACCATAACCTTCAGAACTATATAGACTCAAAATTCAGGATAACCCAAAACCTCACAAAATCAGAGTTCCTGATTTACTGGGCTGACGATCCAATAATTAAAAGTGAACTGGCGAAGAAAAACTATGGAATGACACTTCTTCCTTTTTCTACCGACTCAAAAGAAGGAATGGCAGCCTATATCGAAAACAATGAAGTAATAATTGACTATCATACTAAAACCAACCTTATGACCATTCATGATCTGGCATTAAAAGGCCGTCACAACATTTTCAACTCGATGGCGGCAGCGATTGCAGGCAAAGTACTGACAATCAGGAAGGATATTATCAGGGAAAGTCTTTCTGATTTTCAGGGAGTGGAACACCGGTTGGAACCGGTAATCACAGTCTGTGGGATCAACTTCATAAATGATTCGAAGGGAACCAATGTAAATTCGACATGGTATGCTCTTGAATGCATGGAAACAGACGTGGTATGGATAGCAGGAGGAGTTGATAAAGGGAATGATTATTCCGAGCTTTTTCCTGTTGTGAAGCAGAAGGTAAAAGCAATCGTCTGCCTTGGAAAAGATAACAAAAAGATTGTCGATTCATTTAAAGACATAGTGCCCACAATTGTTGAAACATCATCAATGGATGAGGCAGTAAAATCATCCTATTACCTGGCGAAAAAGGGGCAGACGGTACTTTTATCACCTGCATGTGCAAGCTTTGACCTTTTCAACAATTATGAGGATCGTGGCCGCCAGTTTAAGCAATCTGTCAGAAATCTGTAATTAATTATACAATGCAGCAGGGCTGGCTAACAAAAACATTCAAGGGCGACAGGGTCATATGGGCGCTGGTGGTTGTCTTTATGATCTATTCTCTGCTCGCGGTGTACAGCTCATCGGTGAGCGTGGCATACCTCAAGCACGGAGGCAATACCACCTTCTTCCTGAGGAGCCAGCTGATCATACTTGCACTTAGTCTCATAATTATAATATTAGTTCATTACCTCCCCTACAGGATATATTACAGGCTCGCGGGAATAATTCTTTTGTTTTCAATAGGATTGCTGGCTCTTACATTTGTATTCGGTGTCAGGGTAAACGACGCTGTAAGGGCAATTAACATTCCTGGTGTTGGCAGGCTTCAGTCTTCTGATGTAGCCAAGCTGGCCCTTGTGATCTATCTGGCGAGGGTCCTTGGTCAGTTCAAGGATAAGCTAAATGACTTCATGGTGGTAACAAAATTCATGATGGTTCCTGTTGTAATTGTTTGTGGACTTATAATGCCTGAAAATCTTTCAACGGCAGTAATGGTTTTTGGTATCAGTATGATAA
Organism: uncultured Bacteroidales bacterium; assembly: GCA_963701745.1. GTDB lineage: Bacteria > Bacteroidota > Bacteroidia > Bacteroidales > VadinHA17 > LD21. The sequence continues at coordinate 178,102 of CAVPBE010000005.1, forward strand.
TCATGTTTATCGGAAGGGTCCCTATGAAGTTCTTACTGGCTTATGTCGGAATTGCTGTGGTTGGAATACTGATATTTGCATCTGTTCTTGTTATGGTTTCTGATGATAACAGGGTTGCAACATGGGAAAGAAGGATCAAAGCACACTTTTCGAGCAAGGTTGATGACGATTCCAATTACCAGTCGAACCAGGCAAAAATAGCCATATCCACAGGCGGCCTGTTTGGAAAGGCCCCGGGGAAGAGTACACAGAGGAACATGCTCCCTCAATCAAATTCTGATTTTATTTTCGCAATAATAATAGAAGAATACGGACTTTTGTTCGGAGCCATTCCTCTTATCCTTGCTTACATGGTCCTACTGTTTCGTGGAATAACAATAGTGAAAAAATGTGACGCTGCATTCCCGGCCTATATGGTTATGGGACTTATTGTTATGATAACTATACAGGCCATGATAAACATGCTGGTGGCAGTTGGCCTCTTTCCTGTGACAGGACAGACGCTGCCTATGGTAAGCTGGGGAAGGACATCTGCACTTGTAATGAGCGTTTCGATAGGGGCGATTCTGAGCGTAAGCAGGGTTGTCAATGCCAGGATGATGAAGGAAGAGCTGCCTGAAGAGGAAAAAACTGATGAGGGAGAAAAGATATATGAACCTGCAAAGGCATAAAAGGATCATTATAAGCGGTGGTGGTACAGGGGGACACGTTTTCCCTGCTATTTCCATTGCCAATGCTTTGCGGAAGATCGATAAGGATATTGAAATTCTCTTTGTGGGGGCTGAAGGAAAAATGGAGATGGAAAAGGTTCCTGCAGCAGGGTACAAAATTGTTGGCCTTCCCGTGGTGGGGATCAGCCGGAAGAATTTTCTGAAGAATTTTTCGGTATTTATTAAGCTGTTAAAAAGCCTCAGCCTGGCAAAAAGAACTATCAGGGAGTTTAAGCCTGATGTTGCAGTGGGAGTAGGGGGGTATGCAAGCGGACCAGTATTAAATCAAGCCGGGAAAATGGGAATCCCTATCCTTATTCAGGAACAGAATGGCTATGCAGGGGTGACAAACAAGCTGCTTGCAAAAAAGGCATCGGCTATTTGCGTAGCTTATGATGGAATGGATAAATACTTCCCGGCTGACAAGATAATAAAGACCGGAAATCCGGTCCGGCAGAACTTTGATGATCTCGGAAGTCTGAAGGAAGAAGCTTTCAGGTTTTTTGGTCTTAATAGTGCAATGCCGGTTATTCTGATCCTTGGGGGTTCGCTCGGGGCAGGAACAATAAATAAATGCCTTTCAGATAACATTGAAACAATACGAGATTCTGATTACCAATGGCTGTGGCAAACAGGAAAATATTATTATGATGACGTCGTAAAACTTGTTCCGGGTAATGCTGCCGGTAATATTTCAGTTCATTCATTTATTGACAGGATGGACCTCGCATTTGCTGCAGCCGGAATAATTATCTCAAGAGCAGGAGCCGGAACCATTTCAGAATTATGTCTTGTCGGGAAGCCGGTAATTCTTGTTCCATCGCCAAATGTTGCTGAAGACCACCAGACAAGGAATGCTATGGCACTTGCTGAAAAAGATGCTGCAATAGTTATTTCCGATGGGACTGCGGAAAAAACTCTTGTAGAGGAGGCGATTAAACTGGTTTCTGATATTCAGAAGAAAAAAATCCTGTCTGATAATATCGCAAAAATGGCAGAACGGGACTCAGATATAAGAATTGCAATGGAGGTGCTTAAACTGATTAAAGAATGATCGATCTGAAGAACATTGACGGGATCTATTTTGTAGGTATCGGAGGTATCGGGATGAGCGCACTAGCCCTATACTTTGAACAGGGAGGTTATCTTATTGCGGGTTATGACCGATCAGATTCAGTAATTACAAGATCATTGACGGAAAAGGGTTGCATTATTTCGTATGAGGATTCGCTAAAAAGCATTCCTGCTCTATTTGGGGAGCCTTCAAAGAAAGAGAAGGTAATAGTTGTATATACTCCTGCCATTCCGCCTGAAAATCATATTATTTCTTTTTTCAGAAAGAACGGATACCGAATATATAAAAGATCGGAAATTCTTGGTGATATTTCATCAACTGCAGATACTCTGGCTGTCGCAGGCACTCACGGGAAGACAACGGTATCAACAATGACAGCACATCTTCTTAAGCAGTCGCATGTCGATTGTTCTGCGTTCTTAGGTGGTATTTCGAAGAACTACGATTCAAACCTTCTTACCGGGGATAGCCATTATATTGTTATGGAAGCCGATGAATTCGACAGGTCGTTTCACAGGCTTAATCCGTTAATGGCAGTGGTTACCTCGGTTGATGCCGATCATCTTGATATTTACGGTGATCATGAGACAATGATAAGGGCTTACAATGAATTCTGTTCCAGAATTAGAGCTGGCGGAAAGCTGTTCGTTAATTTTGGCATAAGAGATAAGATCACTATTCCGGCCGGAATAACCGGATTTACTTACGGATCAGATCCTCTTTCTGATTACCGTTATTTTGAAGTAAAGCATTGCACTGATTATTACAATTTTAATCTCCAGACTCCCGAAGGATTGATCCGTGAACTTCATTTCCCGTTTCCGGGGATAATTAATATTGAAAACCTTACTGCTGCAATTGCGGTTGCACTGAATTGCGGTGTTACCGAACAGGAAATACGCAAAGCAGTTATTCTTTTCCAGGGTGTGAGGAGGAGGTTTGATATCAGGGTCAATCTGCCTGGACTAACTTATATTGACGACTATGCACACCATCCGGAAGAAATCAGAGCATGCATAACGTCCGTCCGGGAATACTTTGCCGGAAGAAAAATCACAGGACTATTTCAGCCACACCTTTATTCAAGGACCCGTGATCATGCTGATGGTTTTGCAGCAATTCTGGATGAACTTGATGAAGCTATTCTTCTTCCAATCTATCCGGCACGTGAAAAACCAATTCCCGGGGTAAGTTCTGAAATGATTTTACAACGGATGAAATCGGTAAGAAAAAAGTTAATGAATGCGGATGAGGTTATTGAGAAGCTTGATGCAGATAAAATTGATGTACTTATTACGATAGGGGCAGGCGATATTGACAGGCTTGCCAGCCCGATTGAAGAAAAGCTTAAAAGCAGCAGAGGACTATGAGCAGGATATTTAGGATATTATTGCTTATACCGGCTTTATACCTTGTGATAATGCCTGTTTACTATTCTCGTTGGTACAATTCAAAGCCATGTAAGAAGATTGAGATCACTATTACAGATTCATCGGACTATCATTTTGTTACAAAGAGAGATATTCAGAACACGATTTTAAAAAGCAACGGAATTATCGTCGGCAAACCAGTGAAGGATATCAAAATGGATGAGATTGAAAATACTATGAGCTCATACCGGGAGCTGAAAACGGCCGAAGTTTACATGTCGATCGACGGCACTCTTCATATAATTGGAGATCAGCGCACACCAATAATGCGGGTGATTCCTAATAACGGAGGAGACTATTATGTTGATGACGAGGGAGTTGTTATCAGAAGAAGAAATCTTTATTCCCCCAGGCTTCATATTGTCGGAGGGAATATAAATATAAGCCAGGCAATGCTGAGCGGTGTCAGTGTTCTGGATACTAGTATTAAGAACTCAATCCTTAAGGATATTTTTTACCTGGTGAAGTATATTAACAGGGATGATTTCTGGTCGGCCCAGATTGATCAGATATTTGTTAAGGGCAGTGACGAAATTGATCTTATACCCAGAGTTGGAAACCATACGATTCATCTCGGAAGTGCCGAAGATTTTGAAGTAAAGCTCAACAACCTTGAAGTGTTCTACGACAAAGTTCTTCCCGAAGTGGGATGGAATAAATATTCAACAATAAATCTGGCTTTTAAAGACCAGATTGTTTGCAGACGGAGATAAAAAAAAACCATATTTCAGACTATGAGCAAAAAGGAACAGTATGTAGCAGCGATCGACATTGGAACCACAAAAATTGTGGCTATTGTCGGCAAAAAAAACGAGAATGGCAAAATTGAAATTCTCGGGATCAGCAAGGCTCCCTCAACAGGTGTCAGAAGAGGAGTTGTTCAGAATATAGAGGAAACTGTAAATGCCATTCAGGCAACAGTTGATGATGTCCAGAAATTATCAGGCATTGTTTTTTCTGAAGTCTTTGTTGGTATAGCGGGTCAGCACATAAGAAGCATAAAAACCCGCGGATCAAAAATGCGCGATAATTTCGATGATGAAATAAAAAAGGAGGAAGTCTTCCGGCTGATAGAGGACATGTACAAGATACATGTTGAAATGGGTGAAGAGATAATCCATGTAATTCCTCAGGTTTTCATTATCGATAATGAGCCGGGAATAAAGAACCCGATTGGAATTTGCGGACATCAGCTTGAAGCCAATTTCCATATTGTTATAGGTCGTGTTGCAGCGGCAAAGAACATTGAAAGGTGTATACAGCGAGCTGAGCTGAACCTCAAAGATCTGGTCCTCGAGCCTCTGGCATCGGCAGATGCTGTTCTTACAGACGATGAAAAAGAGGCTGGAGTAGTACTGGTCGATATTGGAGGCGGAACCACTGACCTGGCCGTTTATTATGACAATATTATAAGACACACTGCTGTGATCCCGTTCGGCGGGAATGTCATCACAAAAGATATCAAGGAAGGATGTGCGATACTCGAACGACATGCAGAGCAGCTCAAGATCCAGTATGGTTCGGCTCTCCGTGATATAGCTCCTGAAGACAAAGTGGTTGCTATTCCTGGAATAAGCGGAAGGAACCCAAAGGAAATCTCTTTCAGAAGCCTGGCCGGTATAATCCAGTGGAGAATGGAAGAGATAATTGATATAGTGAATTTTGAGATTCAGAATTCAGGCTATGCCGATAAGCTTGCGGCAGGTATGGTTATAACTGGCGGAGGAGCAATGCTTAAGCATCTGCCTCAACTCATGAATTTCAAGACCGCCATGGATGTAAGGATCGGTTATCCGAATGAGCACCTGGCAGGCAATGGACGGGATGAGATCAACCAGCCTATGTATGCTACGGCTGTAGGTCTTATAATCAGGGGATTTGAGCACCTTGAGACCTACAAAAAGTCATTCCAGGCCGGAACGAAAGACGATTATATCAAGATAAGAAAACCTGTTGTCGAAAAGGTCGAACACCCTGTGCAGGAAGAACCTGAAGCTGAACCCGAAAACCTGCCCAATGACAAAGTACCCATTACGGAAAAGATCAAGCTTATGATCTCAAAAATGTTCGAAGTTGAGGAACAGAAAATCAACTAGTTTCAAATATGGTATCTGTATGAAAAGTACTGTTCATAAACAATTAAAAAATAATGCAATGACAGATGATATAATGAGTTTTGACCTGCCGGTCGAAAGATCATCAATTATAAAGGTTGTCGGAATTGGCGGGGGCGGCAACAATGCTGTAAATCATATGTATGAAAAAGGCATAAAGGATGTGAACTTTGTGGTTTGCAATACCGACCATCAGGCCCTCACCCGGAGCCCTGTGCCTGTAAAGGTTCAGCTGGGAGCATCGATAACTGAAGGTCGGGGAGCCGGAAGCAAGCCAGAGGTCGGACGTCAGGCTGCCATTGAGAATATAAAGGAAGTCATGGATGCCATTTCTGGTAATACAAAGATGGTATTTCTGACAACCGGAATGGGAGGAGGCACAGGCACCGGGGCAATCCCTGTGATTGCAAAAGCTTGCAAGGATGCAGGATTACTCACAATTGCGGTGGTGACAATCCCGTTCAAATCTGAAGGAAAAGTCAGGATAAGTTATGCTATTGAAGGAATAACTCAGCTTAGCGAATTTGTTGATTCCCTTCTAGTAATAAATAATGAAAAGCTGAGGGAGATTCATGGGGACCAGGGTGTCTCAACTGCATTTGCAAAAGCTGATGATATACTGACTACTGCAGTCAAAGGAATTGCTGAAATTATTACTGTGACCGGCTATATTAATGTTGACTTTGCTGATGTGCAAACTGTAATGAAAGATTCAGGAGTGGCTATCATGGGAATGGGATCGGCTTCGGGAGAAGAGAGGGCTCTGAAAGCTATAGAAAATGCTCTTTCATCCCCGCTTCTGAATTCAAATGATATCACCGGGGCAAAAAGCATACTTGTAAACATTTCGTCGGGTACCGGATCTAACGAGCTCACTATGGATGAACTTGGCCAGATAACCGATTATATGTATGAGAAATCATCGGAAGACGCCCTTATAATAAGAGGACTATCGCAGGATACAAACCTCGGGGAAAATATAAGTGTAACAATTATTGCCACCGGATTTCCATCAAACAGCATTTTGACACCTTACAAGAAACCAAAACCCAGGAAAGTTGAATTGCTTACCCCTGAAAATCCTGTTCCTTCGCATGTTATTCCGGACAAGGGAGAAGATTCGTTTTCAGTTCACCAGAGATCTTCAAAATCTTTAATATCAGATCTTGACGAAGAGAAACAGGGTCAGCTTGACTTTGATCTTGAGAATATAAGTGACGTTACGGAGCTCAGAGGAATGAAAAGCCAGGATGAAATTGATGGTAAGGAAAATCCCAAAACAACCCTCCAGAAAGTGAAACATATGCAGAATTTCTTTAAAAAGGAGGGTCTTTCGAATAAAATAATTAAAGAGAATATTGAGGCCTTTGAGGATGTTCCGGCTTATGTCAGGAGGAATATGTCAATCGGGCCAAAGGATAAGGAAAATGACAGCAAGGTGTCAAAATTCACACTTTCGACCGGTGATGACGAAGAACCGGTACTGAGGGAGAATAATGCGTACCTGAACGATAATGTTGACTAAAGCAGGGTTATTAAGCCCCGTACGGGGCTTTCTTAGATATTTGTCCTTACTTCGGACGGGCTTCGCCCATCCTGAGCATATCAGAGGCCTACGGCCCTGTGGGACCTGTTGGCCCGCAGTGACAAAATACTATATGACGGACCATCGCCCATCCTGAGCATATCAGAGGCCTGCGGTCTTGTCGCACCAGTTGGCCCGTAGGGACAAGATATTGTATGACGGGGCATCGCCCCGAGTATCGATATCCAACCAATCCCCAAGCCCCGTAGGGGCGTAATAGAATCTGGATTTTTCCTATATTTGCCGCTGATGAGGCGAAATATTGCGATATTACTGATTATTGGCTTTTCATCGGGTCTATTTGCCCAGAAACAGGATACTATTAAGCCAAAAATCATTGAACATTGGATTCTCTCACCTGATCTCACCGAAGAGGTCAAAATCCCTTTTGACACTGTTTTTTCCCTCTTTCACCAGTACAGGCTGGCTGACAAGTTCTCTCCCCTTAATGCCACGCTGGGCAGCTATGGTCTGCCATTCTACCAGTTCAACTTTTTTGACAGGGTGACCGATCCTGATAAATTTCTTTACAATTATTACTATCCCCTTATGTACCAGCCCGAAAAGTACACCTTTATGAATACGCAGATTCCGTTCACGGAGCTTGTGTGGACATTGGGAGGGACACGTGAAATAGCTGAACAGACATTCAGGATCAGACATTCCCAGAATGTGAACAGGAAGCTGAACTTCGGACTTGTCTACGACGTTATTTATAACCTTGGACAGTATAGCTACCAGCGTGCAGATGACAAGGATTTCGCATTTAATGGTTCATACCGCGGAGATAAGTATAAAGCCTATTTTGCAGCCGGATTAAATAACTTCACTACAAATGAGAACGGTGGCATTGTAGACAAGAGCCAGCTTGAGACGCTTGACCCAAAGAATGTTGCAGTCAATCTGGGCGGACTTGATAAAGCCCAAAGCTATCTGAAAAACAGGAATCTGATGGTAGTACAGCGCTACACAGTAGGAGGCAAAAAGCCTGTTGTAAAGGATAGTTCGATAACCAGGGATACCAAATCCTTTAAACTGAGTGGCACATTCTCACATATTTTTATCCTTGATGGAACCAAACGGACATATTCTGATGATAAGCCATTATCCGGATTTTATTCTTCGGTATATGCAGATTCAACTCAGACTTTCGACTCACTTTATGCACGGAGTATAAAAAACACAATCAGATTTGATTTTACAACAGATGAATCACGCAAATTCAGACTGGGCGGAGGTGTGGGGATCAGAAATGAGTTGTTTAAATACAGCCAGATAGTACCGACTCACGATACTCTACTTGCAGATACCTCTCATTGGCGGAAACATAACAATGTGCTGATCGGTAAACTTTATAATAATATCGGAGATAAATTCTACTGGATGGCAACAGGTGAACTCTTCCTGACCGGCTACAGATTTGGCGATTTCGATCTTAACGGAGTCATTTCCAAATCGTTCAACTTGAAAAATGGTATTGCTTCGTGGAAGATCAATGGTTCAGTAGCTAACAGGCAACCATCATTCTGGTATGAGCAGTGGGGAAGCAACCATTTTGAATGGCAGAAGAACTTGAGCAAGGAATTCCGGATTGACCTTGGTACAAGCTTTTCCTTTCCTGCCCGTAATATGGAATTAAGATTCAATTATGCCATAATTGATAATTATACGGCTTTCGATACACTTGCTCTGCCTTCTCAGCATACGGGTGGCCTTTCAGTCGCGTCACTCTCTGTGAGAAAAGACCTCAGGGCATGGAAATTCCATCTGAACACTGATCTGCTTGTTCAAAAGAGCAGTAACGCCGAGGTTCTTGATCTTCCTCTTGCCACTGTTAGGACAACCGGCTATTTCGAGCATCTTTTCATTTTTAAGAAAACAGACGGCCAGCTTAATACACAAATCGGTGCTGAAGTAATGTATCATACCCCTTACTACCCTTATTCCTATATGCCGGCAACAGGCAGGTTCTACAGGCAGGACAAGGTACAAACCGGCAATTATCCGTTTATAAATGTCTTCATTAATCTCAAGCTGAGGCGTACAAGAATCTTCGTTATGTTCGACCATATCAACTCGGGATTCATGGGTTTTGATTACTATCAGGTTCCAACATATCCCATGAATATCAGGATGTTACGTTATGGACTCGCCTGGACTTTTTATGATTGAAAAAATTGTTGTATCTTTGCCCCACTACAAATAAGCTAAAGGTTAACAAAAACAATTCTTTTTGATAAAAAAGTTACTTATTATTCTGACAATAACCGGGACTCTATTTTTTTCATGTTCCGAAAATCCAACTAACAAGGACAAAAAAGATTCAGCTGCATTTGATCTGGATTCAATCATGGCACGAGGAAAACTTGTTGCTGTAACTGATTTTAACTCAACGAACTATTTCCTTTACAAGGGTGAGCCGATGGGATTTCATTATGAGCTTCTGAAAGCCTTTTCAGATCACCTCGGTGTTGATATTGAGATTGTTTCAGAAAACAGTATTGAAAATGCATTCAGAATGCTTAAAGAAGGCCAGGTTGATCTCCTTGCTATGGGACTGACAGTTACTCCATCCAGAAAAGATGAGATCCGATTCACTGAACCTATCGACAGCACAAGGCAGGTTCTTGTTCAGCGAAAACCCCATAAATGGCAAAAAATGTCATTTTCCGCCATTGAAGAAAAGTTGATACGCAAACATTCCGACCTGGCAAACAAGAGCATTTATGTACAGAAGGGATCCTCACACGCCGGGTTTCTCAGAGAGCTCTCAAAAGAGATAGGTAAGCCTATAACCATTATCGAGGTGCCTTTTGAAGCAGAAGCACTTATAGAACTTGTCGATAAAGGGGAGATCAGCTGTGCTGTTTGCGATGAAAATCTTGCAGCGGTTAATGCCACATATTTCCCGGAAATAGATGTTGCAACACAGTTAAGCGATCCACAGAATCTCGCCTGGGGAATAAGGAGAACCAATTCAGAACAGCTTAAGAAGGAACTAGATCAATGGATCGTAACCTTCAAAACTACTCAGACGTTTGCTGCTCTTTACTCAAAATACTTTAAAAACTCGCACATAAATGCCATTGTGAAAAGCAATTATTATGCGCTAACTACCGGGAAAGTATCACAATGGGATGATCTGATAAAGAAATATAGTGCAACGATACACTGGGACTGGCGTCTAATGGCCTCTCTGATCTGCCAGGAATCAAGGTTTATGCCTGATGTTATTTCAAGGGTAGGAGCTTACGGTCTAATGCAGGTAATGCCTGAAACAGGAAAAAATTTCGGTATCGATATCACTTCATCCCCTGAAAACAACATTAAGGCAGGAGCGAAGTTCATTAAATGGCTGCATAATATATTCGATCCCATGATCCCTGATGACAATGAACGTACCAAATTTATCCTTGCATCATATAATGCCGGACCCGGCCACGTTCTGGATGCCATGAAGCTTGCCGAAAAAAACGGAATGGATCCTCATAAATGGGATGGGAATGTAGCAGTTTGGATATTGAAAAAATCGGAACCGCAGTATTATAACGATATTGTTGTAAAGTACGGTTATTTCAAAGGGAAGGAATCGGTTGCATTTGTTAGTGAGATTCTCGAAAGGTTTGAGCATTACAAGAACATCATACCTGAAAATAATGAACCAATTTCGTATATACCGCATAAAACTTTACCCAAATAAATAGCACTCTTTGAATTCCACCTTGCCTTCGTCCCTGATATTAGGTACTTCAGCAGAGCAAGGCAAGGGGGAAATAAAATCCAGCAATTACTTAATAGGCAATATAAATGGACTTTCTTCAACTTGCAAAAGAGCGTTATTCCTGCAGAAAGTATAAGCAGAATTCCGTTGAGGACCATAAGCTTAATTATGTTCTTGAAGCAGGACGTCTTGCTCCGTCGGCAGTAAATTATCAGCCAATGTATTTTGTCGTGGTAAAGGGTGAAAACCTCGAAAGTGTACGTTCCTGCTATTCGCGCGAATGGTTCCGGACAGCCCCTATGTGCATTGTAATATGTTCCGATCATTCCATATCATGGAAAAGGGGAGATGGGAAGGATTCATCTGATATTGATGTTGCCATTGCAACGGATCACATAACCCTGGCGGCCACCAGTGTTGGCCTCGCAACTTGCTGGGTGTGTAATTTCAATAAGCTCAAATTATCTGAAGTTCTGAATTTGCCCGGCCATATAGAACCGGTTGTTATTCTTCCTCTAGGTTATCCTGATGATGCTGTGGATGTTGAAAGGCATGGTGAGAAACGGAAGCCAATGAAGGATATAGTAAAGCATGAAAGATACAGTGATTGATTCTTACTCAAATATCAAAACCTCCATCCCGATACCTTCACTTTCGAGGATCTTCGCTATCCTCATTATTCATATCGGAGAGCTTCAACAGGATTTCTCGTCGCTGCACTCCAGGTTTGCCAGCTGACTGTAAGCAGAGCAATTACGAGGGCCAACAACCCAGAAAATATAAATATCCACCAGCTGAGTTCTGTTCTGTATGCATAGTTCAGCAACCATTTATGCATAACATACCAGGCTGTCGGGGTAGCAATAAGGAAGGCAACAACTACCAGTTTAATAAAATCTTTATTAAGCATGAACATAACTTCCGCGACTTTAGCCCCGTTTATTTTCCGGATACCGATTTCTTTAATGCGTTTCTGGCATGCAAAAAGAGACATAGCTAAAATTCCCAGACAGCATATAACAATAGAACATCCTGCAAAAAGGGAAAAGGTCCGACGAAATCGTAATTCCGACTTGTACATATTCTCTACAGCCTGGTCAAAAAAACTTACCTCAACCGGGAAGGATGGGGAAAGTTCTGAAGCTGTTGCCTTAATATCCCGTATCACCTCAGACAGTGAACTAAATCTGGCGGTTTGCAAGTTTGCCAGACAATGTGAAGCATATTGTTCATTTCTTATGACCATAGGATTAATAGGCTGACTGACAGGCTTGAAATGGGTATCCTTTACTACACCAATAATTTCATATGTACGGTTGCCCATTGTAAATCCTTTTAAAAGAGGATTCGTTATATTGTATTTACGGCAGAATGTTTCGTTAACCAAAATTTTCTCTTTATCTGTTGTTAGGTCATCAGAATAAAAACGACCAGTGACTAATTGTAATCCCATCATTCTTAGGAATGTAGCATCAGCACTGAATGTGTCAAAATCAACTTGTTTCTTTTCTCCTTCAATATCCATCTCGACTCCCCACTGAGAAATGACCTTACCAGGGTAAAAAGTTGTGAATGTAGTTTCTCGGATTGCAGGTTTTTCCAGCAACAACTTTTTCAGAACATCTTTCTTCTGGTTCAGTTGTGGTGTTAATTTTATACCTATTATGTTTTCCTGATTGAAACCCAGATTAGTGCTCCCGAACCTGACCTGTTTCTGAACCAGGGTAGTAAAAGCTATAAGAACAATAGCAATTATAAACTGAATGGTTACAAGAACACTATTGAAAGAGAAATTGGTTTTGCCTGATTTTACAGTATTTTTCAGATTGTCAATAGCTTTTGAAGACGAGATCTTCAGCGCCTGGATGATGCTGAAAATCAAACTCAAAAATAGAATACTTCCTAACGAAATAAGGACGAAGCCTGGAGAATAAGTCAGTTCCTGACTAAAATGTATCCCGGTATATTCCCTGATGAACTGATTTACTGAATTTGCCAGATATATTGCTATCAAAAGTGCAGCCAGAAAGAAAAGAAACGACTCAGCCAGCAAATTCAGCAAGATTTTCGATTGCCTGGCTCCAATGATCTTCATGATCCCGGTTTGTTTTATTCTACCCATCCATTGAGAGGATGTAATGTTTATAAAATTAACCAGTGCAATCATCAATACAAGGGCTGCTGAAAGTACAAGGACCAGTACCTTCTTTTTATCCCCGAAGACGAGATAGTCATTTCCATAAAGTATTGATTTTGTGAAGTAGATATCCTTCAAAGGAATAAGCATCGCATTTTCGTAGTTCTTTTTGTGATCTTCCGGTACTATTCTCAGGATGGTTTTCTCTGTCTCAACTGGATTTGTCTCTGTATTCAAAAGAAGAAATGTCTGAAAATCCATCCATCCCCAATTTGTATACTCTCCATCCTGACCCTGTACAATTTTTTGTGTTGACATGGAAGCAACAGCACTAAATGAAAGACAAGAATTGGCCTTTGGCTCTTTAATTATTGCGCGTACATTCAGTTCCCTGCTGTTGTTCAGTTTTATTATTTTCCCAAGTGCATTTTCAGTCCCAAAAAGCCTCTTTGCAAGGGTTTCTGTAATTACAATAGTCAATGGCTCCTTAAGAGCAGATTCAGCATCTCCCTGTACAACTTCATAGGTAAAGAATTTAAATAAATCTTCGTCAGCAAACATCAGGTCAGATATAACAGGTTCACTGTTTTCAGTCTGAAATACAGGTGCTTCCCATGTTCCGGTTATTCTTATTGTTGATTCTACCCCAGGAATATTTTTATCGATGGTTTCCTTTAAAATTCCCGGAGAATAGATTTCACTAACTGATCGTCTGTACATGTAAACACGTTTTCCATTCTTATGAAACTGGTCAGTTGTAAGTTCGCTGTAACAATAGACCGATAAAATGATTACCAAAGTGAAACTGATGGCCAAACCAAACAGGTTTATCAGATTAGTCAGCGGTCTTCGCGTAAAATTCCGCAATATTGTTTTTAAGATGAATGTCATGTTTTTAAATATTATAAAGACTATTCGTAAAGCAGTGCATCAACAGGATTACTCGTACCTGAGTGCCTCTATAGGATTCCTTGTCGCTGCCTGCAAGCTCTGCCAGCTGACAGTAGCTAAAGCAATTATCAGAGCCAGTAATCCACTCAATGCAAAAATCAACCAGCTGAGGCCAGTCTTATAAGCGAAGCCCTGAAGCCATCGGTACATAATATACCAGGCTATTGGACTCGCAATAGCAAATGCAATAATGATCCATCTTAAAAAATCACGGTTCAGCAATAACATGACTCCCTTAATTGTAGCTCCGTTTATTTTACGGATCCCTATTTCTTTTGTGCGTTTCCTGCTCGAATGAAATGAGATTGCAAACAGGCCTATCATAGATAAAAACAGGCTTATTAAACAACAGCTAGCGATTAGCTTTGCAAAATTTGTATCTGCTCGATGATACCATTCATATCTCTCCTTTACCGATTCAATATTGAGAGGGAAATCCGGGATAAGTTTTTGCCATGTTTCAGATATTGAATTTCTTACAGACTGTGATTTTCCGGCAGATGGCATAACAAGCAAGTGATTTCCGGAATTGTCAAATATTATAACACCCGGAGAAATTGCATCTTTTAATCCCGAATGATTAAAATCCTTAACAATGCCAATCACAGTCAGTTTTTCATATCCCGGCAGTTTTTCTCCTATTAGATTTCTTCCTGAAAAATATCTTGCAAGTGACTCATTAATAATGCAATTATTCTTGTCTGAGTTCATATTGCCTGAAAACTCTCTTCCAACAGTAAGGTTTAATCCAAGAGTATTGATAAAAGCTTCATCTCCTCTGAAGATATTAGGCGAATATTGTCTGTCCTCGCCATTTTCGTTGTAATGAAAGGAAGCCAGAATCCATTCCAGTAGCGGAGAGGCAGTAGTGACAGAAACTCCGGCAACAGATGAAAGTTTAAGCAATTCCTCTTTGAAAACCCCGGTCTGATCAGCATAGTTATCAGGTATTTTTACTTCGATAACATCTTTATTGATGCCTATATCTTTATTTGTGATAAAGCTTATCTGTTTCAAAATGGTGACTGAACAAATCAACAAAGCAATTGTAACAATCAGCTGGAATATATTGAATGCCGGAATTTTAACTATTTTCCCACCTTTATCCATTGTTACTTTATGGGTTGAGGAAATTGTCTGTTTATTTAACTTATTTACGGAAAAGAGTAATGTGGCAAGCATAAGAAAGAGTACTACAGATAACATGATCATTAAGGAATATGGTCTTGTTAAATAAGTTACATCGATACCGGATCCGGTCAGATCATTAAAGAGTGGAATGATCCATGAGATAACTTCAAGGCTTAGTAAAAAGGCAATAATGATGATTATCAGGTTTTCAATCATAAAATCTGCGATTATTCTGGATCTGGAGCCTCCGTTTATACGTCTTATATAAAATTCAGGAGTTTTATCATACAATTTGTTATTTATCAGACCGAGATAATTAACTGAGGCAACGCAAATAATCATCAGTCCTATTATCATCGCTATCCAGATATCTGACTTATCTCTTTTATTGCCTAGCAGGGAATATTCAGAGGTGTCAAAATATGTCTCTTTAAAACTCTTCAGGTAGTACTTGCCTGGTGTCCCGTCGTGGAATACCGGAATTTTTTCTTTCGCTTCTGCAAAAAGTTTTTCAAGGCCGACAGGATCCGCATTATTTTTTAACAGAAGAAATGCATACCTCTCGGTATCTTCATCCAATTTTACAATGTCAAACTGGAACTGGGTATTTTCAAAAGGTTTTTTGAAGATTCCCTTTACGATAAAATCCGTTCTTGCATTGCCATTAATAATGGTCAATATTCTCCCTACAGGAAGTTTTTCTCCAAAATATTTTTGCGCCAGTTCCTCCGAAATGGCAATATCGTCTTTTGTTGCCAGTACTGTGCCCGCATTATCAGTCAGCAGCCTGTATGAGAAAATATTAAAAAAATTTGCTGAAGTCTCGAATACTGAGAGATTATCGCTGTATATCTGGTTGCCTGCCTCTACTTTCTGAGCCTTTCCGTATCTGATACGGCAAAAATCCTCAACCTGGGGAAAATTTTCCCTGATATATTCCGCCCCGCCCTTCCGGCAGTTTGACATTTGCGCGCCACTGTTGAAAGGATCATCACATTTAAGCTGATAGATACGGTCTCTGTTTTTCTGAAAATTATCTGTATTTAATTCTCTTGAAATAAAGAGAATTATGATGTTGGTACAGGCCATTCCTATTGCCAGGCTTATTAAAATTATCAAACTGTTCAGGGGATTTCTTATAAAACCTCTTATTATCTGGTTAAATCTCACTTTACATATAATTAATTTATAGTAGTTCTCTATTCATAACGTAATGCTTCGACAGGATTTCTCGTTGCAGCCTTCCAGCTCTGCCAGCTGACAGTTAACAGTGCTATTAAAACTGCTGACAAGCTTGCAAGACCAAAGATCCACCAGCTTAGTTCAGTCCTGTAGGCAAACCTTTCCATCCACCTCGAAAGAAGATAAATGGATGCCGGTACTGCAATAACTATTGAGACCAGCACCCATTTGATAAAATCGGCATTCAGCATCAGTAAAACTTCAGCTATTGATGCACCATTGACCTTCCTGATACCAATTTCCTTTTTCCTTTTCGAAATGGTGATCATTGAAATCCCAAACAAACCCATCATTGCAAGGATTGCTGCAAGTGCCGAAAATGCAGCTATTATCCTTGACTGGTTGCTTTCCTGTCCATAAAAATTCTCAATATCATCAGTAAGATAACTGGTTTCAAATATTTCATCAGGTGAAATTTGGGTATATAATTCCCTGAGCCTTTTTATTATAGCTTCATCGTTATTTCCGCTTGTTTTAATTGCAATAAGTCCCATCTTGTCGGGATTCTGCTGAAGAATGACCATCGGCTGGATTAGAGTGTGAAGCGAATGGGCATTAAAATCACTTACAATTCCTCTGACTCTGAACACAAGAAAATTGTCCCCTGCTTTTACATTATGCAGTTTTGCGGAAGATTCATTAAACAGAACTTCAGGAGGTCCTGGCTTGTATGGACCAAATGAAGATCCGTCAATGACTTTAATTCCAAGGAGTTCAATCATACCTTCACCCATTATGAGACCGTCGAACCTTTCTTTTTTACCTTCCGGTGTTGCAAGGTTTATAGGCAGATAATTGCCAAAAGGAGGGATATATGAGCCGCCGGCAGTACTTTGAACACCCGGAATTTTTTCTACCTCATCACAAATTGCCGTAAAGCTTTTCCTTAATTCATCTGTATTTAGCCTGGTTACCAGAACATTCTCGGGATTAATTCCAGTATACCCTGTCAGTGAATACTTTATTTGTTTTGATACGGCAATTACTCCTGAAACAAGTATAACAAAGATTGTGAAATGAAGCATAAGGAATGAATAGTTCCATCTTTTCGAACCTGAACCCACTGTAGATTTGCCTGAAAGTAACTGGCCTACGGGAATCCGGGAGTAATTAAATCCGATCAGGAAGCCAGACAAAGTGCCTGTAATTAACACAACCGATGTCAGGAGCAACCACATAACAGGATTGTTAAAAATATCTATACTTAAGGTTTTATTCAGAGTGGTATCAATAAATGAGATCCCGGAATCAATAACGAAAGCAGCCGGGATCAGACTCAGAACTGCAACGAGATTTGCCTCCAGAATAATCTGTCTCCTTAAAGTCCTTTCTGATGCTCCGAATACTTTCCTGGTACCAAGTTCATGAAGTTTTTCAGATGTTGCAGCCCGGGTCAGTAGAACATAATTGAGGGCTGATATTAATAAAATAAGAAAGGAAATTGCCTCATAGTACTTAAGCTCATTTGCATTACCTACCCTCCAGAACCGGCCTCCGCCAAGATTCTCCGATTTTAAATAGATATCACGAACCGGCTGAAGGGAATATTCCAGGTTCTGTATATCTTTATTGTCCATTAGTTCTTTGTACTTTCCAATCTTGACAGCAAGTGATTTACTGTCAGCATTTTTATCAACTATAATATAAGAGAGAAATTCACTATAGTTCCAATTCAGGCTGCTGTTTCTCTCATTTCCATAATCTCCAAGAGTTTTCTGGAATTGCATATTCAACTTTTCGGCCAGTTTTATATCTGCTATGAACATCGGATTAAGGGTTGAATTTGAGGGGAAATCCCTGTAGACTCCCGATACGGTCATATTGATAATACTGTCGTTGAGTTTTACCTGTAACACTGATCCCATTGGTGATATATTACCAAAATACTTCCGGGCTGTTGTTTCGGCAATCGCAACATCGCTGATTGAAATGGCTGGGGCACCTGAGATAATCCGGACACCAAGTATCTTAAAAACGGAAGGATCGGAAAATCCGAAATTCCTGTCTCTTACCAGTTCATTCTTCGGATTTCTGAGCTCAATGCTGTTTGTCTGATTATACCTGAAGAAATCTTTTACTTCAGGAAATTCTTCCTTCATTTTCTCGGCAAGAGGATACTGAGTAAGGGCTGACTGCCCGAATACAATCCTGTAAAGATTCCTGTGATCTGGTATAAAGCGGTCGAACGATTTTTCATGAAGTATTAATGCCAGCAGGAGTATGATGCATCCAAGCCCTATTCCCAATCCAATAATACTTATGAATGACTGAACCTTTTTCCTTGAAATGCTTCTTAAGGCATTTTTAAGATTTGAAATGATCATTGATATCAATTTTTCTTAATATCTGCTATTAATGTGCCAAATATATAATGGCATGATAAACAATAATTTAGATATTTTTACTATCATCGAAGGTAAATTAATTTTACGTTAAACAGTAAAATATTTTTACGATTCATTGATATAGTTTAGTTTTTAATTTATCTTAACCAAGGATTTCCGGGTTTTCACGGATTTGCAATTGAACTAACTCTGTGTTTCTTCTCCGTGGCAATCCGTGTAATCTGTGGTTATTTAACTTCTTTTCACCACGGATTTTACGGGTTTTCACGGATTTGAATTTCTTTGGTTATAAATAAATTACTTTAATAAAGCAAAACAATAGGTAACGATAATAATATGGCTGAACATAATGGTAACATCCTTGTAGTTGATGATAATAAAAGCATCCTTAGCGCCCTGGAAATACTTCTGAAACCAGTATTCGGTGAGATAACCTGTCTTTCCAATCCGAACCAGATTCCATCGGAACTGAGAAAGAAGGATTTTAATCTTGTAATCCTCGATATGAATTTCAGGGCGGGAACAAATTCCGGGAATGAAGGGATCTTCTGGCTGAATAAGATCAAGGAAATAAATCCTGATGCATCCGTTGTAATGATCACTGCTTACGGTGACGTTGAAACAGCAGTAAAAGCATTGAAGGCGGGTGCCTCAGATTTCGTGCTGAAGCCATGGGACAACGAGAAACTTATTGCTACACTAAGGCTCGCCTTGCAGCTCAACCTCTCGAGGCAGGAAGTTACCAGTCTGAAAGAGCGCGAGACAGAACTTAAAAAAGAAATAAACCGTGAACAGAAATTTTTAATTGGTTCCTCTCCACAACTCGTAAAAATCCTGAATCTAGTCAGGAAAGTTGCAAAAACGGATGCCAACGTTCTTATAACCGGGGAAAATGGCACCGGTAAAGAACTTATTGCCCAGGAAATTCACCATCTTTCCGGAAGGTCGGGTGAAGTGCTTGTAAGTGTTGACATCGGTTCACTGAGCGAAACTCTTTTCGAAAGTGAACTGTTCGGGCACGTAAAAGGTTCTTTTACAGATGCTCATGAAAGCCGGCAAGGGAAATTCGAACTTGCCCACGGTGGAACTCTTTTTCTCGATGAAATAGGAAACCTTTCGATTCATCTTCAGTCCAAGCTGCTTTCTGCGATCGAAAACCGCCAGATCACACGGATAGGATCAAACCAACCTGTTCCGACCAATATAAGGCTGATTTGCGCCACCAACAGGAACCTTGAAAATATGATCAGAGAAGGACTTTTTAGAGAAGATCTTCTCTACAGAATAAATACGATCCAAATTGACCTTCCTCCTCTTAGAGATCGGGGGAATGATATAATAATCCTGACAGAATTCTTCCTAAAGAAATATGCATTTAAATACAAGAAGCCTGAAATTAAAATCAACAGGCAGGCTGTCGATAAGCTTCTCCATTATTCATGGCCCGGTAATGTCCGTGAGCTTCAGCATACAATTGAAAAGGCTGTGATATTAAGCGAATCATCAGTTTTAAAACCTGAAGATCTGTACCTTAAGCCTGCATCTGCATTTCCCGGAAGTAATTCTTTCACAACTCTTGAGGTGATGGAACAGGAAATGATCCGGATAGCGCTTGAAAACAGTAATGGCAATTTGACAGCAGCTGCAGAACAGCTAGGAATAACAAGGCAGACGTTGTATAACAGATTTAAAAAGCAGAAAAAATGATTAGTAAAAACCTGTATATTAATTTACTTGTAAGAGTATTAATAATTGTTTTCCTTTCAGTCCTGTCAGGCTATTTAATAGCTTCGGACAAATCTTTAAGGATCACAATTATATGCCTTCTGGCTGTGGTGGTCCTGACAGCCAGCCTGATTACTTTCCTGAATGGTACAAACAGAAAAATAAAATATTTTTTTGATTCAATAAGGAATGACGATTCCAGCCTCTCCTTTCCTCTTGAAGAGAAAAACAAAACCGTGAGGGAAATCTTTAAGAACATGAACAGGGTAAATGAACAAATAAAGAGACTGAAAATTGAAAACAGGAACCAGGAACAATACTTCCGTATTTTAATCGAACACCTTGCGACAGGGATAATCACCTATGACAACAAGGGTTTTGTATTGCATTCAAATTCTTCAGCACGCAAACTGATCCAGACAGATGTCCTGACTCATATCAAACAAATAGAACGGATTGACGCGAGGCTCTTTCAGACAATAAACAGTATAAAATCCTCTGAAAGGAGGCTTGTACCACTCTATACCGAAAAGGGAGAGATACAGCTGTCTCTGAAAACTGCATCATTCAGGACAAACAATGATGAACTTATAATTCTCTCAATCCAGGATATTAAGAATGAACTTGATGAAAAAGAGGTTGAATCATGGATGAAGCTGATAAGGATCCTTATGCACGAGATTATGAATTCTATCACACCTATCACATCCCTTTCGGAGAGCCTTTCAAATATATACAGCAATGAAGGACAACCTGTTCTGCCCGATCAGGTAACTTCAAAAACCATCGCTACCACCCTAAAAGGATTAAATGTTATTAAAGACCAGGGAAAAGGATTGATGTCATTCGTTGAATCATATAGGAAGCTGACCAGAATACCAGAGCCGGAAAGACAACTATTCAAGATTGCTGATCTGTTTAACAGGTTGGAGATACTGTATGACTCCCAGGTAAAAAAGGATAGATTTGAGTTATCCTTTTCTTTAAAAGAACCTGATCTTGAAATTTTTGCTGACCAGAACCTGATTTCACAGGTTTTGATAAACCTTATCGGCAATGCTCATGATTCTATTGAAAATATCCCGGAAGGTAAAATTCTGATAAGTGCTGGTACAGATCATGAGCTTCATCCTGAAATATGTGTCATGGACAATGGTCCTGGGATTCCCGACGAAAATCTTGATGAAATTTTCATTCCATTTTTTACCACAAAACAAAATGGATCAGGCATTGGTCTTAGCATTTCCAGACAGATCATGAGGATGCACAGGGGAAACTTAAAAGTCAGGTCTTTACCCGGGAAGGAGACTGTTTTCTGTATGAGTTTCTAATCGTATTTAATAGCTTTAACTGGTGTGATCCTACTGATAAGCTGGGATGGAATCAGGAGCATCAGTATGATTGCTGCCATTGTGCCTGCATTAAGGAGAATAATGTGATATAGCTCAAGGTTAACCGGCACTGTTTTAATGTAATATGAAGCCGGATCGAGTGAGATCAATCCTGTTTTAAGCTGAATAATTGCAAGTCCTATGCCGATAATATTTCCCCAGAACAATCCTTTGGCAATGAGATATGCAGCCTGGTAGAGGAATACTTTTCTAATAGTTTTATTTTCTGATCCAAGAGCTTTAAAGATCCCTATCATATTGGTCTTTTCAAGTATCAGGATCAGGAGTCCTGAAATCATATTGAACCCGGCAACAAGAAGCATCAGTGTAATAATTATAAAGACATTCATGTCCTGGAAATTGAGCCAGTCGAATATCTGCGGGTATTTTGCCCTGATGTTTGTAACCTTGAATTTTGTTTCATTCTCGAGAATCCTGTATCCAACTTTATCTCTGACAGCCATTGTCATTTCATCAAGCTTATCGAAATCATCAATAAAGATTTCAAATCCGCTTACCTGGTCATCTCTCCAGCCGTTAAGTCGTTTTATATGTCCTAGGTCACAAAACACATACATTTTGTCGAATTCCTCAAGACTTGTTTCATAGATACCGCTTATCGTGAACTTTCGGCTTCTGGGTGGATCCTGTACAAAATACATTGCAAATGAATCGCCTGTTTTCAGCCGGAGCATATCCGATATCTTTTTTGATATTATAACTTCATTGGTACGTCCTGTGTCGCTTACCGTAAAGACAGAACCATCCACAATATTGCTTTCGAAGAATTTCCAGTCGAAATCGCTCCCGACTCCCTTCAGTACAACTCCCTGAATTGCTTCTGTTGTTTTGATTATTCCTGCTTTTGTAGCAAATACCTGGACATGACTGATACCCTTTATCTTTTTGATTTCCGGGATAAATGATTGAGTGTCGCTTATAGGTACCGTTTCAAGTGACAGGTTTGAATCAAAATTTAGGATCTGGATATTTGATCCGAATCCAACGATCTTTTCCCTTATCTGCTGCTTAAATCCGGTTAGTATTGCAACTGCCAGTATCATTACTGCCAGGCCCAGCGCGATTCCGGTTATGGCAATAACATTTATTGGTCGTGAGAATGAGGTCTCATCGCGACGGCCTTTTATAAGCCTGTGTGCTATAAAATATGGAAGGTTCATAATAAATTTACAGGATAAAATTAACAATTTCTGCTTACATCGCCCCCAACCCCCTAAAGGGGACTTTGGTTTTAGCCCCCTTCAGGGGGTTGGGGGCAAAAATTTCTTAGATTTACATTTATAATATAATACAATATGAAAAAGGCTTTAATCACAATTGGCTTTTTGATGTTTGTTGTTTTTTGTATAGCATGTTCAGTTGCAAAAGAAAATCCAGTACCTGGAGCATGGCAAATTAGCCAGTACCGAAATCTGATTGCGGGCAAATCGGTTGCCATCGTTGCAAATCAGACATCAATGGTAGGTAAGAAGCATCTTGTCGACACCCTGCTGAGCATTGGTGTAAAAGTCAATGTTATCTTTGCCCCGGAGCATGGCTTCAGAGATCTTGCCGACGCAGGGGACCAGATCCAGGATGGAAAGGACATTGAAACAGGAGTTAGGATAATTAGTCTTTACGGGGCACATCTTAAGCCAACTCCTGAAGATCTTAAAGGGATTGAGGTTGTAATGTTCGATATCCAGGATGTAGGTGTAAGGTTTTACACTTACATATCAACACTCCATTATGTTCTTGAAGCCTGTGCTGAGAACAATGTAGAGTGCATTGTTCTTGACAGGCCAAATCCAAATGGTTTTTATTTCGATGGAAATATTGCAGATACGGCTTTCAGATCGTTTGTGGGGATGGACCCGGTCCCAATTGTTCATGGGATGACTGTTGGTGAATATGCCAGTATGCTTAACGGGGAAGGCTGGCTAAAAAACAGTGTGAAATGCAGGCTTTCCGTTATCAAGTGTAATAATTACACTCATAAAACCCTTTATGAACTGCCGGTAAAGCCCTCACCAAATCTTCCAAACCAGAATTCAATCTACCTTTACCCTTCGATCTGCTTTTTTGAAGGAACCAACATCTCGCTTGGAAGAGGAACTTCGTTTCCTTTCCAGGTTTACGGCTCGCCAAAACTGCCTGATACAGGGTTCAGTTTTACACCTGAAAGCGTTCAGGGGGCAAAAAATCCTCCTCTGCTTGGTGAGAAGTGCTTTGGAGTGGACCTGCGAAATGCTCTCGCCGATAAAATAGTCCCATCAGGAAAAGTTAACCTTGAATGGGTTATTTATGCCTATAACAGATATCCGGATAAAGAGAATTTCTTTACTTCCTATTTTGATGTCCTTGCTTCGGGTCCCATTCTAAGAGAACAAATTCAAAAAGGGATGATTGCTGAAGAGATCAGGGCTACATGGAAGGACGGACTTGAAAAGTTTGGGAAGATCAGGGGAAAATACCTGCTGTATAAATAGTTTTGCAGTTTTGCTGTTTTGCAGTTTTTAACCAAAAAGTGTAATTTGGTAGTGGAATTAATATGTCTTACCTAAAAACGTGCTAAAATGACAACTATTAAAAATTTTGAAGAGCTCGAAATCTGGCAATTAGCTAGGGAACTCGTAAATTCAATTTACTGTGATTTCAGAGAATGCCGCGATTTTGGATTTAAAGATCAAATTTGTCGTGCCGGAATTTCAATAATGAATAATATAAGTGAAGGTTTTTGCCGTGGTGGTAATCCTGAATTCAAACAATTCCTTAAGATCTCAAAAGGCTCAGCTGCTGAAGTCAAAAGTATGTATTATATTGCTGAAGATCAAGGATATATTGTTAAGGACACAGCTATTGAAAGAAGGACTAAAGCGCAGTATTTGATTAACGGTAATGCCGCCCTAATTAAATATCTTAAATCGTATAAATAATTATCGGCCTAACTGCACAACTGCATAACTGAATAACTGCACAACAATATTCTATTTTCCGATTATTTCTCTTATTTCCTCTTTTGTTACTGCCGGAGATTTATGTTTCCGGATCTTTTTAATAACAAGCCGGCCCGTTTTTTTTGCTGATCTCTTGTCTTTAAAAGGAACCTGACCTTCGACAGCCGGCATGTAGGGCTGGTGGATATAGGTCTTTTCTTTTTTCAGGATGTCATAACCCCATCCGTCTCCGCTTTTAAAAAGAGAGACTTCATAAAAATGCCCTCTTCCGGCAAGTGTTATTGTAACAACTATTAATACCAGAAAGAGGGCAAATATTATTAATTTCTTTTTGTCAATCATCCACATTTAATTCGGCATCAGGATCAAATGCCCAAATATCATCAAGGTAAACTGATCCGCTTTTACCTGTTGTCAGGTATCCTCTTGCCGCGATTGAAAAGCCTACGGCATCAGATCTTATAGTACCTTCAAAATTTGTTTTTTCAATCCAGAGGTCTGTTCCGGGATCATATTCCCAGACTTCAACTCCTGTAGTTTGTCCGCCTGTTGAAAGATATCCTTTCCCATTTATCGTAAAACCTACTTTACCTGTACCTTTTATTGTTGAATAGTCATCGTCGTATGTTTCATCAGATATATTGGCAATTGCTCTTTTTTTGGTCCATGAGTCAGCCACGGGATCAAATTGCCAGATATCAGTCAGATAATCCCCATTATCAATGCCGCCAGCAACAAATCCCTTGCCGCTGATTACAAAACATGCTGCATTGGTGCGCTTGCTCCCACCAATACTTGATTTCTTTGTCCATATATCAGAGGCGGGATCGTATTCCCAGAAATCCTTGAAGTTACTGACACTATCCCCAGTTCCAACATAACCTTTGTTATTAATACTCATTGCAACAGCTGATCGTCTTGCTGATCCGCCAAAATCAGCTTTTTTTGTCCAGATGTTCGTAGCAGGATTAAATTCATAAAAGTCCTTGAGCCTGTTTTTTCCTTCCCAGCCAGTCCCGATATAACCTTTTGTATCAGTTGCGAATCCAACAGCCTGGCTTCTGGCGGCTCCGGGAAAATCTGCTTTCTGTGTCCAGGAATTCTTTGCCGGATCATACTCCCAGAAATCATTATGAAACTCATCACCGTCATACCCTGTGCCCATATAGCCTTTGCTCCCAATAGCAAACCCAACAGCCTCTGCCCTTGGTAAGCCATCAAAGTCAGATAACTCCACCCAGTTGCCAACAAGATCCACCACAGGATCCTTACATGAATTAAAGAAAGGCACGGCGAGAATTAATACCATTACTTTGATCCAAATCTTAACCTCTTTGTATATCATCTTTCCCGTTTTTTTATTAATAATCAACACAAAACTATCTGAAGGATACTTCAATAAAAAGTCTTGTAGATATATGCCATGAAATTGTAGACAAGATAACGTTAATTATCGATGAAACTTATTTAAATCAGAGTAAATACAAACAGTGTCCGGTTATTTAATAATCTATAAGAAATGTCTTTCAATAAAGCCTGTATGTCTACTCTTTTATGGTTTTTGTATATATTTGTTTTGTTTACATCCTCATTTAGTATTCATTTGCATAAACTGAAAGATTGATGAAGGGTATTTGTGAGGGCAAGAAAGGCAGAAAAATCTTATCATTCTTTGTATTTGGAATTATTTTGTTTGGTTCCTGTACAAAAACCAATGAATTTACAATTGGCAAAGATTTCGTTGAATCGCAGACCAGACTGCAGGTTATTGACACATTCAGGGTAGATCTGTCAACAGTACTTCTTGATTCGGTCATTACATCATCATCAAAAATGGCTTATGTGGGTCGTTATGATGATACAATTTTCGGTTCAATAAGCTGTATGTCATATTTTGATCTTGCTTATGAATCTTTTTCCGAAATTGATGCAAAGGCAATTTATGATTCATCAGCTTTCATCTTACAATATACGGATAATAATTTTGGTGATACAACATCCTTAATGTCAATCGGTATTCACAGACTGACAGAAAAAATAGTACCATACGATAAAAGATATCTTTTTAATACATCAAAATTTGCTTATGAACCACAGGCTATGGGAGGAGTCAGCTTTTATCCACAGCCTCATTCATCCGATACTGCTGTAAGTATTCAGGTAAACGCTTTCGGAGCAGAATTATATAATCTGATTCGGGATAAGGATGAAAAGGTTTCAACTGAAGAATGGTTTAATGATTATATTAAAGGTTTTGTTTTAACTTCAGGAGCTGCTGATAATAAAGCACTTATCGGCTTTAATGCAGGCCAGGAGTACCTGGTTCTGAGGATTTACTATCATATTAAGAAGGAAGAGCCTGTAAAGAAAGAGATTACGATTAAAATTGGTGAAGCAGCTCACCAGTTTAACAATGTAAAATATGACTTTACAAATACACCCCTTCGTAATATTAAACAGGAAGGACATGAAGTTTCTTCGACAAAAACCGGCAACCGGGTTTTTATGCAGGGCATGGTCGGGCTTTTCCCAAAGCTTAAATTCTCCTCGCTTGAGGAAATATTTGCTTCAGAAAACTGGAAGATATTAAAAGCAGAACTAATTGTAGAACCTGTTCCATACAGTTACGAAGTTTTCAGTTTGCCAGACAGCATTTATGTTTTCAGATCAGACAAAGAAAACAATAGAGCCACTCTGTACAATGATGATCCACAACCAAAACCACTTAAAGCAACATTTGAGTCTGATTATTACCTTCATGAGAACAACAGGTATACATTCGATATCACTTCTTTTATCAATCAGGAGTTAAGTGATGCATATATAAACAGCAATGATGGATTGATGATAGGTCTTAATGATTCTAAATTATCATCCTCATTTGAAAGGCTCATAGTGGAAGGAAAGCATCCTCCGGTAAAACTGAGACTTTATTATTTATCTTATTGAACTGATAATGCTAATGCGCACTAAAACATATCTTCTGATACTTTCTATTTTATTTTTGCAGTCTGGCATTATATCCTCGCAGATAACTACATCACCTTATTCAATTTTCGGACTGGGATATCTTGAAACAAACAGCTCAGGACCTTCTAAAGCAATGGGAGGAACGGGTATTGCTTTTTTATCAGGCAGATCAATCAATTCAATGAACCCTGCATCTTACAGTGGCATTGACAGCCTGTTGTCGATATTTGAGCTTGGTGCGTTCGGGAAATATACAATCTATTCCACAAGCAAAGATGACCAGTCGCTTCTAAATGCAAATTTAAAATATCTGGCGATGGGTTTCAGAGTAACACCATGGCTGGCCACAAGCTTTGGGTTTTCTCCCTACAGTTCTATAGGATACACTATCAACACTACTGCTCCAATTGAAGGTTCGTTACTGATGTATCCAAAAACCTTTTCAGGTAATGGAGGAGTGAACCGGGTTTATCTTGGCGGCTCGGTTAACCTTATAAAGAATCTTTCGGTTGGATTCAATGCAGCTTATCTTTTCGGAAATATTACCCACAGAGAATCTTCAGCTGTTTTCAGCTACTCTCTGGAAGATGTGTCATATGTTTCAAATTTCAATATCGATTACGGATTGAATTATCAGCTTGACATAAAAAAGTGGAAATACAATATTGGGCTTACTTACAGTAATTCCAAAAAACTGATAACAAAAAACGTAACAACCATACAAACAGATTATGAAACTGAGGTTCTGAAAAGCCGCAAGTACAAGTACAGCTTACCTCAGAAAATAGGTGCAGGATTTGCCATGAGCAAAGGATACTTCAAAGCCGGGGTAGATTATGAATGGAATGGCTGGGAAAGTATTGATTTTGATAACACATATCTCAGGACAAGGAACTCCAGCAGGTACTCCGTGGGTGTTGAATTCCCATCGCTGGGACTGAATAAGGGAACCACCAGGATGGTCTTGTATAGATTTGGCGGTGAATATCGCGAATCGTATATGATTATTGATAATATCCCGATAAATTATGGTGCAGTTTCATTCGGCGCCGGGATCCCGATGAAAGGCTATCTTAGTGTTATAAATATATCCCTTGAACTGGGACAGAACGGTACAACACAAAAAGATCTCTTCAGGGAGAGGTTCGTCACCCTAAATCTTGATCTGGCACTAAAGGACTTGTGGTTCAGGAAACGTAAATACGATTAAGCCTCAGATCAGATTTCTGTTTACCATTTCAAAGAATGAAGCACGGTATGATTCTCCGATGGGGATCCTCTGATTGCCTATAACAATTCTGCTGTTTTCTATCATATCAATTTTATCGACCGATATTATATATGATTTATGAACTCTGAAGAAGGAACCTGAGGGCAGCTTTTCAATTATATTTTTCATTGTGGTTTTGGTAAGTATCAGTCTTCCTTCAGTATAGATCTTCACATAATCCTTTAATCCCTCTATATAGAGTATGTCATTCAGATTCACTCTTATAGTTGTGTATTCGACCTTAACCATAAGAAATCCATGCGAAATTCCCGTTGCTTCTTCTCCGGTGATCTCAACCGGATTCTTCATTTTTATAAGTTGAAATGCCTTATTGACTGCTTTTGAAAACCTTTCGAATGCAATCGGCTTGACCAGGTAATCGACTGCATCACACTCAAATCCATCGGAAGCGTATTCCCTGAAGGCAGTAGTAAATATTACCATTGGCGGATTATACAGGGTTTTAAGAAATTCCGGACCTGTGATCTGCGGCATAACTATATCGAGAAAGATAAGATCAACCTGATTGTTGTTAATTGTATGAACAGCTTCAAAAGGATTTGCAAAAGTTCCTGCTAAATTGACAAACTGGATCTTTGAACAATACTCCTTAATGATCTTAAGAGCTGAAAGATCGTCATCAATTGCGATGCAGTTAATCACATTCAGTCCCATTTATATTCCCCTTTCATACTCTTCCTGGATATGCCTTCAATGCTTCTGCAAGTGTCTCCATGGCTTTTTTCAGGTCGTCAATTTTAAGGACATAGGCAATTCTTACCTCGTTCCTGCCGAGCCCGGGGGTTGAATAGAATCCGGATGCGGGAGCAACCATAACTGTCTGATTCTTATATTCAAATTCCTCCAGAAGCCAACGGGTAAACTTATCAGAATCATCAACGGGAAGTTTAGCCACCGTGTAGAAAGCCCCTTTAGGTTTCGGGCAAAAAACACCGGGCATTTTGTTTAACGCATCGACCATAAAGTTCCGCCTGGCTGTATATTCTGTGTTGACTTCCCTGAAATATTCAATCCTTGTTTCAAGTGATGCCTCTGCAGCGATCTGGCCAAGTCCGGGAGGAGATAGACGTGCCTGGGCAAACTTTAGCGCGGTTGAAATAACATCTTTATTTCTGCTGATAAGGGAACCTATACGCAGGCCGCATTCGCTGTAACGCTTTGAAACGGAATCTACCAGGATTACATTCTTCTCGATACCATCAAGTCTCATAGCGGAATAATGCTCAGCGCCGTCATAGCAGAATTCACGGTATGCCTCGTCTGAAAACAGATAAAGGTCGTGTTTTTTCACGATATCCCTTAGGTGAAACAGCTCTTCTTTCGAGTAAAGATACCCAGTAGGATTATTTGGATTACATACAATGATGCCTTTTGTCCTGGGAGTGATCTTATCCTCGATTTCTTCTATCGGTGGCAAGGCAAAATCGTTTGTGATATGAGATGTTACCGGAACGATTTTGATACCCGCAGCCACCGCAAAACCATTGTAATTGGCATAAAAAGGTTCAGATGTTATTACCTCATCACCAGGATTTATGCATGTCATCAGGGCAAAAGAAACAGCCTCAGAACCGCCTGTTGTAATCAGGATATCGGTGTAGTCAATATCAATTCCGATATTGTGGTAAAAACCGGCCAGCTTTCGGCGGTACGATTCATTACCAGCAGAATGACTGTACTCTATTACCTTCAGATCAATATTTCGGATGGCATTCAGTGCGATATCCGGTGTCGGAATGTCAGGCTGTCCAATATTGAGGTGATAAACTTTCCTTCCTTTTCTCTTGGCTTCCTCGGCATAAGGGACAAGTTTTCTTATTGGTGAAGGGGGCATAGCCCTTCCTTTTTCTGAAATGGATGGCATATTTAATGTATATAATCAAAACCTAAAAAAAGCAGAACAAAATTAAGAAAAAATGCTGAGTATAAACAGACTATTTTTTAGGGAGATCCCTCACTCGTTCGGGATCTCAGAATTATGAGGAAAGAATGTTAAAAAAAGGGCTTAATTGCCTCCAGGAGGAGATGAACTTTTAATACAATTCCTGAATAACATCACCAGGTGTAAACATAATAGACTAAAAATCTACTGAATAATTGCTAAAATGGAATACATTCGTGTACAATCTGTTATTATGAGTAAGCTCAAAATACTTAAAATCATACTGCTTCTTGTACTTGCAGGATCAGCATCTTCTTTAAATAGCCAGATCACAGGTTTCGGCAGGGTAAAATGGGATCATGAAAAAATCGCTCCGGGAATCACCTGGAGATCTTCACATACAATATTGAATGATTCCGTTTCTCAGAACATAAATGTTCTCAGGGTAAACCTTAAAAGAAGGAAGATTGCAATTTCTTATGATCCCCTTAAAAACATGACTGTCAGTAAACAGGTATCGGGAACAGATGCCTTTGCAGCTGTAAACGGAGGTTTTTTTGATATGAAGAATGGGGGTTCTGTAACATACTTAAAAACAGCCGGCCGAATTATGGACATAGATACTGCTAAGAAATGGTCAAGAAATTCAAATATTAACGGAGCTGTAATGATCACCTCAGGCACTCGGGTCTTCATTGACAGGGCGATGCCCAACTCCTGGTACGATGCACACACTGAATATGAGGATGTTCTCATCACAGGACCTCTTATGGTTAAAGGCAGAAATAGGGTTTTATTACCGGCAACGTCATTAACAATAAATAAACATCCAAGAACAGCTATCGGGATCAGGAACCACAGAAGAGTTATTCTTGTAACCCTTGATGGCAGAACAAATGAAGCCTCCGGGATGACAATGAATGAACTGGCAGATTTAATGAAATTACTTGGTTGCCATGACGCAGTCAACCTCGATGGAGGTGGCTCAACAACAATGTGGATCAGGGGAAAACCTTTCAATGGAATAGTGAATATGCCATGTGATAACAGAAAGTTTGACCATGAAGGGGAAAGATCTTTGTCAGAAATTCTGGTAATAAGGTGACCTGAATATATTGATGATCAGTCTGAATGAACAAGCATTGCAGCTGATAAGCCTGTTATAAGCTTACAATAATTGAAATTACATTCGACTGCAAGGTCCCCGGTAGTATGGTAATTATAGTCAGTGCTGGCCGATTCAAAATAAATTGCTTTGAAATTCTTCAGAAAGAATGAGTAACTGTCACTCCTTTTAATACCCGAGGTATCAATTAAAGGAGTCAGCTTTATGTATTTGCTGCATAATGCTGATGCATTTTCTGAAAGATCTTCTGAATTGGAATAGTGCTTAATCTTTACCGCCCATAGAAGCATATTCGGATTGGAAACATTGGCGATCATATCATTATTTATCATTATGCTCACCGGTCTTCCTGAATATGCTAGTTTTCCTGCATAATCGGCACTGCCGAAAAGTCCAACCTCTTCGGCAGCAAAAGCAACGAACTGAATACTTATGGCAGGTACATAATTCTTTAACTTCATAACCCGTGCAATCTCAATCATTGCAGCAACACCGCTGCCATTGTCATTTGCGCCCGGTGCTTTTTTAAAGGGATCACCATCCCTCAAATTAGAATCGTAATGAGCTCCGATAATATTCAATGAATCCGGGTGAACTGAACCATTGAGCGGGGCAATTACATTATATTGCCATGTAGTGAAGTTCTGGCTTCTCCATGTATTTGATAAAAGGAAAGAATCAATATAGGCAGTATAATATCCAAACCTTTTAAACTTGTCTCTTATTCTGACAGCAACCTGACGACGGTTATCAGCCAGTGCAAACCTCGTTCCCATGTTCTGAAGCCAGGTTACAGTTGCCTTAATACTATCGGCATTAAGTGCACTGATCAGCCTGAGAGATATCGAGTCTTTCTTTTCAAGCGGAATGTCATCTCGATCATCTGAGTTATCTTTCACACATGTTGACAGGGTTATAAATAACAATGTGAGAAAAACAGCTATTGATAATTTCTTTTCCAGCTTCATAAATTCATCTTTTTTCTATTTTAAAGGTAAAAAGAGCTTTTTGGCTGACGATCAACGAATATAATGAATTTTTATAATTTTGCACATCACTAAAACAACCCTGTTAACGGGCAGACTATGGATATTCCTTCAAAATATGAACCGGGAAAAACTGAATCCAGGTGGTACAGTTACTGGATGGGACATGGATTCTTTAAAAGCAAACCAGATGAGAGAGAACCTTATACGATAGTAATTCCTCCTCCGAATGTGACAGGTGTCCTTCACATGGGACACATGCTTAACAACACAATTCAGGATGTTCTGATCAGAAGGGCCAGGATGCTCGGGAAAAATGCCTGCTGGGTGCCCGGAACGGATCATGCTTCAATTGCCACCGAAGCTAAAGTTGTTGCCAAGCTGAAGTCGGAAGGAATTGAAAAACGGGACCTTACAAGGGAAAAATTCCTTGATTACGCATGGGAATGGACCTATAAGCACGGTGGAATAATACTTGAGCAGCTTAAAAAGCTTGGAGCATCGTGCGACTGGGACAGGACACTCTTCACAATGGATGAAAAGAGGTATGATTCTGTAATTAAGGTATTTGTTGATCTGTATAATAAAGGACTGATCTACAGGGGTGTAAGGATGGTAAACTGGGATCCCCAGGCAATGACTGCTGTATCTGATGAAGAGGTCAATTATACCGACGAAAAGTCAAAGCTATATTATGTCCGTTACAAAATCGTTGATGAGGATGATTATATAATGGTAGCCACCACCCGCCCGGAAACCATTCTCGGCGACACAGCCGTTTGCGCCAATCCTGCTGATCAAAGGTACCTGCATCTGAAAGGAAAGAGGGTTATTGTCCCGATGGTAAACAGGGAAGTTCCCTTTATCTTTGATGATTATGTGGATATGGAGTTTGGGACTGGCTGCCTTAAAATAACCCCTGCCCACGATATAAATGATTATGAGATCGGGCTAAGGCATAAGCTTCCATCTTTGGATGTATTCAATGATAACGGGACAATAAGCGCAAATGCAGGAATGTTTGAGGGTATCGACAGGTTTGCTGCAAGGAATCTTGCTGAAAAAGAATTGCAAAGTACTGGGAATCTTGTGAAAGTTGTTCAATATAACAATAAGATTGGGCGTTCGGAACGGACAAATGCAGTTATTGAACCAAGACTTTCAGTGCAATGGTTCCTTAAAATGAAGGATATATCCAAACCTGCTTTAGATGCAGTGATGAATGGAGAGGTCCACTTGCATCCGGCCAAGTTTAAGAACCTTTACCGTCACTGGATGGAAAATGTCCACGACTGGTGCATCAGCCGACAGCTCTGGTGGGGTCACAGAATACCTGCCTGGTATTATGGAGACAATGAATTTGTTGTCGCAGAGGATATTAAAAAAGCAATCGTTATTGCAAAAGCAAAAAGCGGAAACCAATCGCTGAAGGAGAGTGATCTGAGACAGGAAGAAGACGTTCTTGATACATGGTTCTCATCATGGCTCTGGCCAATAACTTCATTCGATGGAATAAACAATCCTGATAATCCTGATCTGAATTACTATTATCCGACAAACGTCCTCATTACTGCCCCGGAAATTCTCTTTTTCTGGGTTGCACGTATGATTATTGCCGGGTTTGAATACATAGGCAAAAAGCCATTCAGTGATGTGTATCTCACTGGACTGGTGAGGGACCAACTGAGAAGGAAAATGTCAAAATCGCTAGGCAATTCACCTGAACCGCTGGATCTTATAGAGAAGTACGGGGCCGATGGGGTAAGGGTTGGGATGATGCTTTGTTCCCCGGCAGGTAACGACCTTTTGTATGACGATTCACTTCCCGAGCAGGGAAGAAATTTTGCAAATAAAATATGGAATGCCTTCAGGCTTGTGAAAAGCTGGAAGGTTGATGATAAAATTTCACAACCTGAATCATCAGCTGCTGCAATTAGATGGATGAATGAGACTATGAAAAAGTCTCTTGGTGAAATCGATTCAAATTTTAAAAGATTCAGGATATCAGAGGCCCTTATGAACAGTTACAAACTTTTCTGGGATGAGTTCTCCGGATGGTATCTTGAGATTATAAAACCTGAATTCGAGAAACCCATTGACAGACTGACATATAATGAAACAATTTCTGTTTTAGATAACCTTCTCCGCATAATTCATCCCTTCATGCCATTTATAACCGAAGAGATATGGCAGCTTATAGTCGAACGAAAAGATGGAGAAAGCCTTATGATCTCTCCAATGCCAAAGATCAGGAAATATGATAAAGAGCTTGTTGCAAGATTTGAGATCGTAAAAGAAACTGTTACTGCCATTCGGGCGGTCAGAAAAGATAAACAGATTTTGAACAGAGATAGTGTCGCATTATCAATAAGAGCTGCCAGGAACAGCTATGCTTCAGGTTTTCTGCCAGTTATCATTAAAATATGCAACCTTTCGGGTGTTGAATTTATTTCTGAAAAGCCTGATAATGCTGCTTCCTTTATGGTTAAGACTACAGAATTCCATATCCCACTGGGTGGCATGATTGATGTTGAAAACGAAAGGAATAAAATAATTACCGACCTGGATTACTTAAGGGGATTTCTCAATTCCGTTATGAAAAAGCTTAATAATGAAAGGTTTGTCAAGAATGCACCCCCGGCAGTACTTGGGATGGAACAGAAGAAGAAGGCTGATACGGAATCAAAGATCAAATCTTTGGAAGAGGCATTGAAAGGCCTATCGGGGAAGGCATAGAATGGTACTAAGGCCGTGGTGCGAGGTGCGATGTTTAATTGTTGGCTAGTTATTCTCCATACAATTTTGTATTGCCCCCTGCCCCCTAAAGGGGGTTTTGTTTAAGTCCCCTTTAGGGGATTTAGGGGCAGCTGCAAAACTACATACCCTCAAAACAAGGAACTAAGGCATAAGTTTCCTGATGAAGTAGTTTTGACCGGATTCCCTGATCTCCCAACCATCGTTAAGTATCATCTGCCAGCCTTCGCCATTAATGCGATTTTTGTCAGATTTTAATCCCTTGGCAGTGATCCGCAGGTATTTATAATTATTCGACACAAGGCAGTCCCCTTTATCAACAGTTAGTTTTCCCCAGTTATCCGATACCCGCAGTGTATTATATATGGTTCCCAGTGTATCAAGAAAATGAACATTTTCTGGCTCGAAATCAAAATAAGGGCTTTCAAGTTCAAGCAAAACAACAGGTTTTTCAGTGAACACCCTCACCTGATTATTCAGTCTCTCCCTGATATCCTGAAGTCTTTGCTCCTCCTCTTTGTTTATATCCTCAATATTGTAATGCAAAGCGATGCTGCCAGCAACATCACGGCACTTTACCGGCAGTTCGATGTTGTAGAGTTTCCTGACCAGGTTGCCCAGATCTACAGTGTCTGAATGAATTGTCTTAAAATCAAATCCTTTGGCATTTAGAAGGGTTGCATAAAGTGCTCCGTGAATTGAACCATATGATCTGGCGTATGACTGATATGAATAGATCCTTTCGAGGTTTTCGAATAGTCTTGTTTTGTAGTCTGCGGGGGAGGCTGATGCAAGAAGAGTATAGGTAAATGTCGCCAGTCCCTCGTACGTTTCAAACCGGGTTCCCTGGTCAGCATATTTAGGATATGATTCCCGGTTTGATCCTCTGAAAATAAGTGCATCCCTGATGGCAAGGGTTTGTTCTTCGCCTTCCGAATTGATAGCTTTTTTCAGAGCTTTCCATTCGAGCTTTATCCAGAGCCGAGCTTCTTTCTCATCCATAATGACGATATTGAAGTTTTCCGGATATAAACCTGCCGTCTGCTGAAAGGAGTGAAAAAGCGCATGGATGCCTCTTGTCATTGTCCTGTAGCTATCTTCCTCAACTGGAAGTGGAGCCATCCCGAAAAGTGTTCCTCCAAAGCTGAAAGCAGTGGTCATGATTATATTTTCCCCGGGATAGAGGCCCGTATAAATGCCATCCTTAAGTTTAAGAAGGCCTTCATTATCAGGTTGATTGGCCATTATTTTTCTGCTGGGCCTGTCGATAAACATAAGTGGTCCATAAAGGTTTTTTCCCCACAGATTTCCCCCATCCCTTTTGCACGCCTCTTCAATATCCTTAAAACATTTTGCGGCTTTTTCGGGAGTAAAATATGTTTCCTGTATATTTCCCTTACAGCCAGCCAGGATCACAAGAACAAAAATAAAAGTCCACTTTTTCATTTCCGGGAAAATATATGATCAAAAATAGTTAATTTTTTTTCATCTGGCCGGTGCCGGAACTTTCATATTCTGCAATGCGGGCTTCTTTTATGCTTAAATTCAGTTCAAAGCCTATCAGCAGGGCGATCGAGTTAAGGTAAAGCCATACCAGTATTACCATAAGAGTTCCAATCCATCCGTAAAGCTTGTTATACTGTCCGAAGCTGTTTACATAAGCTGAAAATCCTAACGAAGTGATAATAAACAATATGGTAGCCAGAGTCGATCCGGGGGTTATGAACCTGAAATCATGACGTTTGGCAGGTGCAAGGTAATATAGAAACGAAATTGCCACGAAAAGAAGCAGCACTACCACTATCCACTTCAGAAATACAAGTATCGAGATAACGAGGCTTTTTTCAAGGATATCAAGCTCCACGAGTCTGTTAACTGCCGATTTGCCAAAAATTATAAGCATTCCGGCGGCTGCTATCATGAGGATCCCGATGAGAAGAAGAAGGATTGATACCTTTCGCTGGTTGACCCACGATCGCGGCTTGAATGAATGTGAAGTTACCACAAACGCATGCAGAACAGCATGTATGCCATTTGTCGAGAATATTATGGTGGCAAAAAACATGACAAGCAGAAGACCGCCGCTTTTGTTTGTGACAATATCTATAATTGTGTTTTCCATTAGATTATATGCATTGGCGGGGAAAATGCTTTCGAACAGTTTAATCAGTTCAAGCTGGAAATTAGGTATAGGGATGAATGGGATAAGAGTAAAAAGGAAAATAGTTGCCGGCAGGACAGCCATCAGAAGGTTGAATGCTATGGATGAAGCCCGTGTAACAAGGACACCTTTCCTGAAACCCCTGATAACAAATTGGAAAACTTCTCTTATTGGGATACCGTCAAATCCGGGAAGGACGAGATTCTTTATCTTCCCTGTAATATTGAATTTATTGTCTTCACCCCTGATCTGCATATACTAAAAAGCTTTCAGACTCATATCAAGGCTTTTGATATGATGAGTAAGAGCTCCGACCGAAATGTAATCAACCCCGCATTCTGCATAGGCTCTTATGGTCTCAAGGGTAATTCCACCAGAAGATTCTGTTTCGTAACGATTACCGATGAGCCTGACAGCTTCTCTTGTGTCGGCTAAATTGAAATTGTCGAGCATGATGCGGTCAACCCCGCCTATCTCAAGTATTTTCCTTACCTCATCCAGGTTCCTGACCTCAATCTCGACTTTAAGGGGTATTTTTGAATGAGAAAGATAATCTCTTGTTTTAATTATAGCGTTCTCTATACCGCCAGCATAATCTATATGGTTATCTTTAAGCATTATCATATCATACAGACCCATCCTGTGATTCATTCCGCCACCTGTTCTCACAGCTTCCTTTTCAAGAAATCTCATTCCTGGAGTTGTTTTGCGGGTATCAAGGATTCTTGTTCTGAGCCCTTTTATTTTTTCAGCATACTGGCTTGTACTTGTGGCTATCCCACTCATTCTTTGCATGATATTTAGTACCAGCCTTTCAGATTTCAAAATGGAGTGTATTCTGCCGGAGACATGAAATACTATGTCACCTGGTGAGATTTTGCTGCCGTCGCCGATGAAAGGCTCAAATATAATTTCCTTGTCGATAATTCCGAAAACTTCACCGGCAATACGGCAGCCTGAAAGAACTCCTTTTTCTTTTATAAGCAGTCGTGCTCTTCCGGAGATCTCATATGGGATAGATGCAAGGGATGAATGATCTCCATCACCAATATCTTCCTTTAGACATCCTGAAATGAAATCCCTCAGGATTTTATTGTGCATTGTCGGGCTCAATACGTATGATGTGAATAAGTAACTCCTGGTCAACCTTCTTAAGAAGAATATAGACTCTGAAACTACCCTTTTCAGTTTCAAGGTTGCCTATCGCATACTGAGCATCATTTCTGGCGCCCTGATGGCGGATAACAAAATCTTTTGTATGGTATTCATTAAAAAAATCCTTAAGGATTGTCTCGGCAACAACCTTTTTATAGAAATCTTCCTTTTCAAGAAGAAGGAGTTCCACTGTGGAATTCATGTACTTTGACAGTTCCGCGGCATTCCCCGATTTAATTGCTATTGAGATACCTGCGGGGATCTTTGTCTGATCCTGATCTATCGCTGTCAGAGTAACAAATGCGAAAAAGACAACCGCTGCTAATATTATGAACCTCATTTAATTCAGTTTATTTATATTCTTACGTCAGGATAAGTACTTTACAAATTTAATCTAATTTATCTTAAAGAAAAACCGTTTCCGGCATTCGCCATAATTATAATTGCCGGAGCAAGTTATTAATTATTATTTTTGTACATAGTACCGGACTTTTTATATTATACAAAAGTCGGGCCAATAATTATGAAACCCACATGATTGAGCTCAATCACAAACAAGAATGAATATAATTCGAACTCAATCATGTGTGGTTCCATCAGGCCATTAAAATAAATTGTATATTGATGAAAATCGCCTTATTACAGACCGGAAAAACTTCAGAAAGATATTTAACAGAGGGCATTGCGATATTTGAAGGACGGATAAGAAAATATATAACATTTGAGATCATAACAGTACCTGACATAAAGCGGACCCGCAACCTGCCTGAACGAGAGCAAAAGACCAGGGAAGGAGAACAGATACTCAGATGTTTCAGGGCCGATGATTTTGTTGTAATTCTCGATGCCATGGGAAAAGAGTACTCAACTATCGAATTCTCCGCATGGCTTGAGAAGTGCTTTATGTTACAGAAGAAAAGAATTTTGTTCGTAATAGGCGGACCATGGGGTTTTTCCGAAGATGTTCTGAATAAAGCTGACGCAAGCCTCTCCCTGTCAAGACTTACATTTTCACATCAGATGGTACGATTATTGTTTGTTGAACAGCTTTACAGGGCTTTCACCATAATGAAAGGGGAACCTTATCATCACGAATAGACAGATATTACCTCGCTATGAAAGATGGAAAACTAAAGATCACCCCGGTTATAATTGCAGTAATCCTGGTGCTTCTGGCTATGGCTGCCGAACAGATCTATCTTGGCGATTTTGAATTCAGGTTCAGGACAAAAAGATTTAACAGGATCCTGAAAGAAAAAGAGAAGGTAATGGATAACTGCCTTAACGGGATGAAGCCAATCCTTGCAAGCGGGGAACCGCATGGCTCAGCGACGGAAAATAATCTCTTTTCGGTCGCAAAGCAAAACGGTATTACAATTCTTGAATATATCGGCGGCAAACTGGTTTCATGGTCCGACACCGATTTCGACGTACCACTCACCCTTTCGGATTCAATATACCAGAAACCAATCATATTTCTTCAGAACGGATGGTTCCTCACTGGTTCAGTACAGGCTGGCAATGAGAGGATTGTTGGTCTTCTGAGGATAAGAAGCGATTATGGCCTTCAGAACGATGTAATAAAAAGCGGTTTTGTGAATCATTTCCGTATACCTGACAATACAGGATTAAGCAGGAACAAAATTGCCTCAGAATATCATATTTTTTCGGGTGATGGAACGTTCCTTTTTTCCCTTTTGTACACTCAAGAAAAGAGGATAACAAATTTCATTCATATCCCCCTGTTTCTTTGGGGACTTGCTTTTCTTGCCATTCTCTATCTGACACTATGTGTTATCAGATGCATGACTGAGCGCAACAGGGAAATATCAGGATTGATTATTGCATTTTTTATTTTCTCCGCTATCTATGCACTTGTACTAATAGCAAAGAAACCTGCAGTCCTGTTTCAGACTGAGCTGTTCTCCCATTACAGGTATACATTAAACTCTTTTATTCCTTCACTTGGGCATCTTTTGATATTGAGCCTTTTATTATCTGTTTTTGCCAGTTTTTGTTACAGTACTCTGAAAACAAGTAAACGGTTTGAAGAACCTGACAGGACAAAATGGTTCACTCTTTCCTTATTTCTTATTCCCGGTGCCCTGCTTTTCTCATTGTATCATATCATCTTCAGCCACCTTGTTTTCAATTCAAATATAAATTTTGAAACCTATAAGGTGTTGGATCTTGATATTTTCAGCCTGACGGGCTTTATTATCCTTTTAACACTTTTCAGTGTTCCTTTTTTGTACTCGCTGTTGGTTTTTCAGGCAAAAAAGCAACCTGGTGCAATAACTGTTATTTTATCAGCCGTTATCGGAATGGTTGTCTTTCCGGTATTCTTTTTAAAGGATCCCTTTGCCCTTTTTTCTGCAGCACTATTCTATTTTATAGTTACAGTACTCGTCTGGTTCTTAAAAACCAGAAATACCGGTTTATTCAATAAAACAGTTATATTTTCGGTTGTCCTCGGATTATATTCTCTTTTACTGATAACATATTTCTCAGCGAAAAAGACTGAAGAAAATGTTAAAATACAGCTGGTTACATATTCCACAGAAAATGATCCCATGGCTGAACATCTTCTTCTCGATATGTGGCCCGTGATCTCAAATGATTCAATCCTTAGAAGCATGATGGGCGTAGCTGTTTTTGAGAAGGATGATGTTGACAGTATCTCGGATTACCTGCATGAAAAGTATTTTAACGGATACTGGGGTAATTTTAATCTGAGTATAGTGCCCTGCAGTCGCAATGATTCTCTAAGTGTAGGAGAGCAAAATAAGATATTTGAGGATTGCTATAGTTTTTTTGGAAGAAAAATATTGGCGAGCGGACATCAGCTTACAGGAACCGGCTTCTATTTTATCGACAGCAAGCAGGGTCGGTCAAGTTACCTGGGCAGAATTTATTATGAGTACAATAATGGAAGGAACAATGGTCTTTTTATTGACCTGTACAGCGACATAAAGGTTTTTCAGCCCGGATATTCAGAGCTTCTTCTTGACAAGAAATATCATAGCTATGCAAAGCTGAAGGATTATTCGTTTGCGAAGTACATTAATGGCGAACTAGTTCTGAGGACAGGTGATGTTCCGTATAACAGTACCGATGGGGAATACATTAAGAATGTCACAGATTACAGATTCTTCAAATCTGATTCATATAACCACTCCCTCTACATTAATGGAAATGTTACAGTCGTAATAAGCAGTCCTGCTTTAAGCTTTCAGGACATAATAATTTCGTTTGCATACCTTTTCGCCTTTATATTCATTTTCTGCAACCTTATTCTTTTTCTTAACAGAAAACCATTTTTTAAGGCGCCTTCAGGGCTAAACTTCAGACAGAAGATGCAACTCTTCTTTATAAGTATACTGCTGATTTCTTTTACTCTTATTGGGTTTGTAACTGCTTCGCTTACAATCGAGCAATACCGGTCAAAACATTATGAGAACCTCAGGGAAAAAATGAATTCAATCTATATGGAGCTTGAAAATAAAATATCTTCTGAGAAAAGTCTTACTTCTGAATGGAAGAACACCAGCTATTCAAGTCTTGAAGAGGTACTGGTAAGGCTTTCAAATATATTCAATACAGATATAAACCTGTATGATACTTACGGATTTCTTATATCATCATCGAGGCCAGAAATTTATTATCGTAGTCTGATTAGCAAGAGAATGGATAATATCGCCTTTATAAACCTCTTCAGTCTTAAAAAAAGCGAATATTTGCAAAAGGAGAGGATCGCAAATCTTGAATATGTTTCTGCATATGTTCCATATTATAATACCGATTATGATCTGATTGCCTACCTGAATCTGCCTTACTTCAGGATGCAGAGTGTTCTTGCCAGAGAGATATCAAACACTATCGTTGCAGTAATAAATTTCACGCTACTTTTGATAGTAATTGCCATGAGTCTTGCCGTTCTTATAAGCGGACGTCTTACTGCTCCATTGGCTTTGCTGAGCAGCAGGCTTGCCTCTGTCGAGCTTGGCAAGAAAAGCGAACATCTTTCCTACGAGGGAAGTGATGAAGTTGGTGAACTTGTTAAACAGTATAACCTGATGGTTGATGAACTGGACCAGAGTGCACAGAAACTTGCAAACTCCGAAAGGGAATATGCCTGGCGGGAAATGGCCAAGCAGATCGCCCATGAGATCAAGAATCCTCTGACTCCCATGAAGCTTAATATCCAGCAACTTTTTAAATCCTGGACCGATGGAGTTCCGGGATTTGAAAAGAAACTGGAAAGATTTACAAAAAATCAGATCGAATATATTGATAACCTTTCATCGATAGCTTCAGCATTCTCTTCATTTGCCAAAATACCTGAAGCAAACCCTGTCGAGGTTGACCTTCTGGAGCAGATAAAAACTTCCCTTGAATTGTTCAAGAACAGTGATAATATTACATTTCGGGTAGGATCTCCCTATGCAGAAAAAATAATGATCCGAGCCGACAAAGAGCAAATAAACAGTATATTTTCAAATCTTATTAAAAACGCCATCCAGTCAATAACTCCCGGAATGGAGGGAATTGTAAAGGTACTACTCGAAAAGAAAGATGAAAAGGTTATGGTCTCTGTTTCCGATAACGGATCAGGAATCCCAGAATCGCTGAAACAAAAAATGTTCACTCCTAATTTTACGACAAAATCTTCGGGAACCGGACTGGGA
This sequence comes from uncultured Bacteroidales bacterium, assembly GCA_963701745.1. Classification (GTDB taxonomy): domain Bacteria; phylum Bacteroidota; class Bacteroidia; order Bacteroidales; family VadinHA17; genus LD21. Next base: position 221,629 of record CAVPBE010000005.1, read on the forward strand.
TTATCCATAGTAAAAAGGTATGTGGAAAATGCAAATGGGAAAATATGGTTTGAATCAGAATCTGATAAAGGAACAATATTTTTTATCGAGTTTCCTATATTGAGATCTGAAGAAAAATAAATGGGTCAGTAGCCTCTAAAGATAAATTTGAGATCTTCTCTCAATTATTTAGCAATTTTAGCGTTTACTAGTGGTAATTCGGTTTTTTGATGACATACAGAATCTCTTACCATATTAATAAACTGCTAATTATGCTGCTGCTGATCTTTAGTTTTAGCAGCACTGATCTTGATAGCCAGGAGACAATAAGTGGTGTAATAAACAAATATGCAAAGGTAAATTCCATCAGTCCTGGTCTTGTCACAGTACCTCTTTCGCAGGTAACTCAATTTTCAGCAAATGATTATGTCCTGCTTATCCAGATGCAGGGAGTAGGAATACAGACTATTCAGGGATCATATGGTGTAAATGTTCAGTCCCTGATCGGCACACCGGGCGAATATGAATTCCTTCAGATACTGACGGTCAATAATGGTACCGGGGAAATAACATTTACAAGGAATATATTTATCAATACTTATAACGTTGCTGGAAATGTACAGCTTGTACAGGTCCCGTTTTATGATTCGCCGACAGTTTCGGCCAATCTTGCAAGTCAGCCCTGGAACAGCACAACAGGTACGGGAGGTGTTCTTGCAATGCTGGTCGGGAAGAAGCTTACCCTTAATGCCGATATTGATGTTACAGGGCAGGGATTTGTCGGAGCATTGGGTGTTTCGGGCATCGGTGAATGTGTTTATACAAATGTTCCGGCAAACAGCCTTGATTCATATAATTTTTCATGGAATAATGCTGGTTTAAAAGGTGAAGGGGTTGCAATCCACGATTTCACCGGGACGCTGCTATACCCAACTCATGCAAAGGGGCAGGGACGAAACTTCTCAGGTGGGGGTGGTGGCAATGGATGGTTTGCAGGCGGCGGTGGAGGATCGAACCGCGGTAAAGGCGGTGATGGCGGCCTTGAGAAATTTGTTTTTGGATTATGCGGAAACGACCCTCATGAGGGGGGATACGGCGGAATGAATATTCTGGGTTCAATCATCCAGGATGGGATATTCCCCGGAGGTGGAGGTGGCGCCTCGACTCAGGCGTCAGGATCAACAGCATCAGCCGGAGGGAACGGAGGAGGAATTGTAATTATAGTTGCCGATTCAATAGACGGGAATAATCACTTTATAAGATCTAACGGAGTCACAGCAGCCAATGCCCTGTTAGATGCAGGAGCAGGAGGGGGCGGAGCAGGCGGTTCAGTAGCTCTATCATTTCAGGGATTCACCAGCCAGCTCCAGATCGCAACAACTGGCGGAAATGGCGGAACCAATACAGGTGGCTTTGGAGAAGGTGGAGGTGGGGGTGGAGGCCTTATATTTCTAAGCACTTCATCCATGCCTGGATCAGTCAGCAGTGCTTCTGTTGCACATGGAACACCAGCACCAACAATAGCTTCTGAAGGCACAGGTGAAATAAAATACAACTTTTTCCCAAAGCTTAATGGATTCCTGTTTAATTCTATTCGTTCAAAAGCAACCGGAAACCAGATCGACTCTGTTTGCTCAAATGTTCTTTATGGTCAGATAATAGGAACAAAGCCTGTTGGAGGTACTCCTCCTTTTACTTTTCAGTGGCAGAGCAGCACTACGTCGGCAATAGCCGGATTCAGTGCAGCACCTGGAACAAATAACCAGCAGAATTATACTCCTTCTGCATTATTGACCCAGACCACATGGTTCCGCAGGGTAATTACAGACAGCTCAACACCAAGCATTATAACTGATATAAGCTTACCGGTAAGAATAATAGTCCATCCTTTTATAAAGAATAATGTTATAGGCAACCCGGATACTCTTTGTTACGGACAGAATGCTTCAGCACTTCACTCCATTCTGACTCTCCAGGACGGTAACGGCAAATATTCATACAAGTGGGAATCGAGTACCGACAATACAGTCTTTACAAATGTATCTGCATCGACAGCAAGCTATCTGCCTCCTGCAGGGCTTATTCAGACCTCATGGTACAGGCGGACAGTAAATTCCGGGTCATGTGTTAATGTAAGCGCCACAGTCAGGATAAATGTTCTGGATACTGTAAGAAATAATTCTATATTGACCCTTCCTCAGGAGATATGCCAGGGTATGAACTTCGTTAATCTAACAGGCACAACAACGCCAACGCTTAGCGGAGGTGATAACACATACAGTTATATCTGGGAAAGCAGCGCAAACGGAATAACCTGGGTAGCTGCAACAGGGACCAACAATAGTGTTAACTATGATCCTGTTGAGTCTGCTTCTTATTTCCCCGGTCAGGAATATTTCAGAAGGGTTGTATTTTCAGGAAGCAACGACGTTTGTAAAAACACAAGCCATGCGGTTCTTCTGAATGCATATCCTGTTATTACAAACAACCTTATTGTCCCTCCAGATCAGACAATATGCTCAGGATCTGCTCCTGCACAGATAACAGGCACAACACCACTGAACGGAAAAGGGGCCGGCACATATACCTTTACATGGCAGGATAGTACGAAGAACCATTCATGGACCGATATTTCAGGACATATTGGTGTTACTGACCAGAATTTTGTTCCACCGATTCTTGCCGATACAACAAGGTACAGGAGAATTGCCTATTCATCAGCCTGTTCAAATATTGGTAAATCGGTAACGATCAGGGTCCATAAACCAATTAGCAATAACACCGTATCACTTCTTGCAGGAGGACTGGCTGATACAACGCTCTGCAGCGGGGCTATACCAAACAGGATTACAGGTGCCCAGGCAACCGGAGGTACAAATATACCGGGAAGTTATACTTATCAATGGTCATCATCTGCCGATAATTCTTCATGGACAGATATATCAGCTTCTACCGCAATTCAATACCAGCCACCGCTGCTGACAACGACAACATGGTTCAGGAGAAGAGCCGTTTCGGGTCAATGCTCCGCGGAAAGTGGAGCAGTAAAAATTACTGTCCTCCCGGTTATTACAAATAATACAATATCGGGTAATCAGACAGTCTGCAAATCCGATACTCCACAGCTACTATCACAGGCTTCAGGTCCTGCCCTTTCAGGCGGCAGCGGAACCTTTTCATATCTGTGGGAGCAGAGCTCAGATGGAATTGTCTGGAATTTAGCCGCAGGAATAAACAATCAATCTAACGGCACATACCAGCCACCGGTGATGACCAAAACAATGAAATACCGGAGAAATGTTAAATCGGGTGCGGGTGATTGCTGTACAAGCGCTTCCAATGTTCTTGAGCTTGTACTTGACTCATTGCCTGTAGGTTCTGCAATTTATGCCGGTCCCGATACCGCGATTTTCTCATTTGATTATATAATTCAGCTGATTGCAGATCCTCCGATAGCCGGTGGTACGGGAAAATGGACAGTTGTGGACGGGACAGGCAGTTTTGAAAATGATATGGATAACAATACTAAAGTTTCAGGATTATCAAAAGGATTAAACACTTTTCTGTGGACAGTGACCAGGGGAGCCTGCAAGATGGTGGATGAAGTGGAAGTTTCAATTTTTGATCTGGTTATTCCTGAAGGTTTTTCCCCAAATAACGACCCTGATGGATTTAATAACACATTCAGGATAAACGGTTTGGATCTTTCAACCCAGAATGCTGAGCTGACAGTAATAAACGGAGCCGGGACCGAGGTTTACAGCACCTCTAACTTTAACGGGAACGAATGGAATGATTGGGATGGAAAGAATTTAAAAGGAATTGATCTTCCTGAGGGCACATATTATTATCTGCTGAAGTTAACATCGAAAGGAAACAGTCAGGTTTTCAAGAAAAGCGGTTTTATTGTATTGAAAAGATATTAATAGATGATTGATTTCACAAAACATATAAATAATTCTGAAAATAAGGCACCGGGTCAATTCAGCATATTATGGATTATGCTCTTTTTTGTTTTTAATCTCGCTTCCGCCCAGGTGCCCGATTCCTCAAGGATAAACCTTGGATTTCCAATTTACAGCCAATACCTCCAGAATGGTCTCTTGATCAACCCTGCATATACTGGCACACGAGAGGTTTTAAGCGGCTTTCTGTCGTACAGGATGCAATGGATGGGAACGAGCGGATCGCCCCTGCTTCAATCAGTTTCTTTTCATTCACCAATGAAGAATGATAAAGTGGCTCTGGGAATGATGGCTCAGTTCATGAAGTACGGGGCTACAAAATCAACAAGTATTTATGGCAGTTATGCTTATCATATTAAGCTAAAAAAAGGTAAAATCTCCTTTGGGCTAAAGGCTGGAGCCGATCTCTCAAATACCGATTATACAGGATTGCTTTTGAATGATCCAGGAGACCCAGTTTTCTCTTCAAATGAGAAATCACTTGTGCTTCCGAATTTTGGTTCGGGGATTTATTATTTCTCAGACAGACTTTTTGCAGGACTTGCGATCCCCTCATTCCTTAATTACAGGCGTACCAGTAATGGATCGACTGTTCCGTATCACAGCTTCAGCCAGTATGATTTCCTTTTCTCTGCCGGAGCTCTCATTTCTATTACCCCGGTGCTGAAATTCAAACCATCAATCCTTGTTGATTATTCATTACAGAACACAAGAAAACTTTCGCAGCTTGATATAAATGGGAACTTTATAATAGCAGACCTTATCTGGGCAGGAGGCTCATGGAGGGTATCGGAGCAGGTAGCTGTCGGTATCCTGCAGGTTCAGCTCAATCAACAGTTGATGTTCGGATTTTCATATGATTATCCCTTCGGGAGAATGAATTCATATTCAAAAGGATCGACTGAATTTGTATTGAGATACGAATTCCGGTACAGGGTGAGTGCTGCTAATCCCAGATATTTCTGATAGGTATGAAAAGAGGATTGGCCATAATAATGATTTTATTTGCTGCTCTTTCGGGAAATGGCATCATAGCTCAGGAAATATCCCCCTATGCAGTTTCAAGATTATCATTCAATCTTCCTGGATTCAGTGAGATATCACCTGTCATTGTTAAGGATGGCATCATGTTTTGTTCCGACAGAAGACTGAGTGGAGTTACCGACCGAACCTCTTTTGACGACCGCCGACTTTACAGCATATATATTGCCGAAAAGAAAGATACGGCCGACTGGCGCAGACCCAATCCGGTAAAAAGCGAAAGGTCCGCCCAGTTCAACATCGGGCCGCTCTGTATGGGCCCTGATGGGAAGACGGTTTATTTCACAAGCGAAATTGAAACCGGGGTCCCTTCAAGAAGCAGGAAATTCAGAAACCATAGTGGCATCTTTACAGCTGAGCTCAACGGTTCGCAGCTGCTTACGATCCAGCCTTTTAAATATAACAGCATTCAATACAACATGGGCCAGCCTTCAATAAGTGCCGACGGAAGATTCCTTTTCTTTGCCTCGGATATGCCTGGGGGACTGGGGGGATCGGACATATGGTTCAGTGAATCAGTAAATGGTGAATGGAGTACGCCCGTTAATCTCGGATCAAAGGTGAACTCATCGGGAACAGATAATTATCCCTGTATACACACCTCGGGGAAACTCTATTTCACTTCCAACCGACCGGGAGGTATGGGGGGCCTTGATGTGTACTGTTCCGATAATTTTGACGGCACATGGGAGTCCCCGGTCAGACTTCCTGAACCTATAAACTCTCGTTTGGACGATTTTGCATTTGTAGCACTACCCGATCTCCAGAAAGGTTATTTCGCATCAAACAGGCGAAGGAATGATGATATATATGAATTTACAACAACAATAATCAGAAAGGCTTCGTGCGATACACTTGAACTTAATAATTACTGCTATGAATTCATCGAGGAGAATGCAGTGAAATATGATACAATGCCCTTTAAATTTGAATGGAGGTTCGGGGATGGCAAAATGGCAACAGGAAGAATAGTGGAGCATTGTTACGATGGACCAGGAAAATACCTTGTACAGCTTGATGTCACAAATCTTGTCACCAAAGAGGTGAAGCTGAATGAAAAATCCCAGATGCTTTTGGTCGAGGATATAGAACAGCCTTATATCTCTTGCGTCAATGATGCTGATGCAGGGATTGCGATTAAATTCAGTGCCGACAGTACTAATCTGCCTGGCTGGGATATTTCTCAGTACTATTGGAATTTTGGTGATGAAACGATCTCAATGGGAAAGAATGTTGAAAAGGCATTCAATCGTCCCGGAACTTACAATGTGCAACTAATAGTTTCAACAAAACCAGGGCAGGGCGGAATGAAAAGAGAAGCATGTATTTCGAAGAGTATTATAATAAAAAGGAAACCCTGAAAAATATTTAATACTATTATACCAATTCATGAGAGTTAATACTGCAATACTGAAGATTTCAATGTTACTGATGTTTTCCCTGACACTGTCCGGAGGTGGTGAGATCTTTGGGCAGGCAGTTCCGGGTAAAGATGAAAATATACCGTTTCTTGTCACTTTTGGCAAAAATGGTGAGACTTCATGGGGAGACGATGATTTCAATTCGATATTCTTCTTCACTGTTCCAAAGGATTTTAACAGGCAGTTCTATATAAGGGTGTTTGATCCGGATTGTGGGGGTGAGAATGATGAAATTCAGGGTTTGTTTGATTCCAAAACAATGTTCTCGGTTTACGGGGGCAAAGGTGTCGACCCGGATAAGAACATTGCATCAAGAGGTCTGAAGAACTCCGATAATTACAAGCAGGGAAATCTTCTGGCATCAAAGGTATTCGGGAATGAAGCCACTTATGATAACAAATATTATTCATTCGGGCCTTTCAACCCTACCGAAGGTGATTATAATGAAAAATGGAAAAGCTATATTTTCAAAATCGTATGTGAAGGCATATCGGGAGATGACGGGAATTTGTACAGGTATTATCTGAGCCGTGATACCAGAAGTGAACTTGCTATTGAAGGAGCAAATGCATTCACTTATGAATATACATTCAGGATGTGGAACGAAAATAAAAGTGTTTCACATATATATCCTTATGTCGATACCGGGATAGTTTCGATAAAGGAGAGAAACTTTGACTGGGATGATGATGGAGTGATTTTGGTTGTCTCAACCTATAAACAGGGAGTACCGGTTGGAGTTTCTAATGAAGATGATGAAAAAGTACAGGTAATACCCGTTGAAGAAGCTGAGATTGGAAAATCGCTTGATTTCCAGTTTCATAAAAAGCAGGAATATATTGTAAAAAACAACAATGTAGTAGTTTCACTCGAAAACCAGCGGGGCGATGCCCTTCAGTTTTTCAGTTCACCCATAGGTGGTGTACCGGTTTACCAACCGTTGATAGGCATTAAGAAAACAAAAAGACAGGGAACCCCTAAATGATATATTTCTTCCGGAAATTCAGGATCAGCACCATTGTGTGCTTCTTTATTCTTGCACAGGTATCGTATGGCCAATCCTACAGATTCAGGAATTATGGTGCGGTGAACAACCTGCCGAGCGAGGTTATTTATACCCTCATCCAGGATAATAACGGTTATCTCTGGGTCGGGACCACCGAAGGGCTTTCACGGTTTGATGGATTCGGTTTCTACAATGTACAGTTTCCTGATTCAACTAGCGGACGCTATCCGACTGTTTCTATAAAAGACAAAAAGGGAAATCTATGGTTCGGATGCAATGACGGAACCCTTTTTCATACTTCAGGAAGGATTCTGGAAGAAACTACCTTGCCCGAGGCATCTGGTACAGGAATAAGTTCAATACTTGAAGGTTCTGATGGAAAACTTTATGTTATTGCCCAGAGGAAACCTGTTTTCAGGATCGATCCTTTAAAGCCAGCAGAAGCAGTAGCGATATCTTTCAGCTCTGACCCCACAATTTTTTCAGCGGCTTTTACGGATACCGGCGAAATACTTTTCGGAACTCAGGAAAACATGGTGATCTGTAGAATTGAAGGTGACTCGCTTGTTGCAAAAGGAACAGTAGAGGGTTTTGACTATTCGAGAATAATGTCAATACACCGGATGAAATCCGGATCCGGATTTATGATAGGTACTGATGGTAACGGAGTGTTCAGTTTTAAAACGGCCGGAAACAGCGGGGTCTTATCCCGTTTCAAAGGTTTTCACGGACTGGAGACAATTACTGTCAAATCAATCACGGAGGATTCACAAAATAATATATGGATATCGACAGGAGGTATAGGCGCTGTAAAAATTCAGTTAATAAACAACTCCGATTCAATTGTTGCGGTTCAGTACCTGGATAAAACTTCAGGGCTTGCAGGTGATATTGTACTGACCGTCTTTGAAGATGCTGAGCAGAATATCTGGATGGGTTTCAATGGCGACGGACTTTCAATTTTAACCTCCAACGCTTTTGAGTTTCATATACCCGGGGAAAACACTCAGCCCAAAAGCATAATTTTTTCAGGAAAGTTTGGAGAGGAGTACCTCCTTGGAACTCCTTCGGGGTTCTACAAGTACAACCTGGCAGAGGGTAAAGCATTGTCATTCACATCTATGCCTGTCCAGTCAGGACGTAATGAAGTCAGCTCCTACTATATTGACGATAATAATAACATATGGATCGGGACAAAAGGTTCAGGTCTTTTTATGAAACCTGTGAAGGGAGCAATAACCCAGTTCTACAAATCAGGTGATACAGGGGCAGACAATATTACAAGCATAAGAATATCGGGTGATAATATATGGCTTTCAACTATTAATGGTGTCCGTATTGTTTCTCGTCAGACTAAATCATTGAAGAGGAGTTACGGTAACAATGACGGGCTTCCTCATAACTATATAAACCAGATCCTGCTCATGGAAGATGGAAGTGGTTATATTGCTACAGAGAGTGACAGGCTTTGCAGGATTGATATTGACTCGGGTATAATTTACTCAGAAGCAACAATGTACGGGACACTTCTTAATAATGTTCTCGCACTGACAAAAGACAGTAAAGGAGTTTTATGGGCAGCAACTGAAGGTAATGGTGTTTTTGAGTGTTATAGCGATTCTGTGAAATCACTCAGCACCACAACCGGATTACTGTCAAATTATACGTACAGTATATTTGCTGACCAGGAAGACAACATCTGGATCGGTCATGAACGGGGTATCTCGAGATACGATCAGAAGACTGGAATAACAAAAGGCTACAGCACCGATTTCGCTAACGGGGGAAAATGTAATGAAGGCGGCATTTACGAATCTCCCGATGGGAAAATATTTATCGGGACAACCGAAGGGGTCATAATATATGACAGGCTGAAAGATAAGAAAACCCATAATGCTCCTGTAAACAATATTAACTCGGTGACGATAAATAATGTTGAATACCCTTACCAGACCTCTTATTCCCTCCCTTACAAAAAACGCTATAATGTCAGAGTGAATTTTACAGGAATAGATTTCAGCAATCCTGATAAAGTATATTACAGCACTTTCCTGCAGAATTATGATACAGACTGGTCCAATGCATCTGGTTCACGGGAAGTTACATATAATCTTAGCGATGGCAAGTATAAATTTAATCTGTTGTCGGTGAATGAGGATGGACAGACACAGGAGAATCCTCTTGCTTTTGAGATCAATATTAAAAAACCGGTATGGAGAACATGGTGGTTTATCCTGTCACTTCTCGGAATTGCTGCAGGGATTGTGACAGTGATTATCCGCGAACGAGAGAAAGCGCAGAAGAAGATCCAGGAGTATCTTGAGACCGAGCTGGATGCAAGGACCAAGGTGGTAATGAAACAGAAAACCGAGCTTGAAATCCAGAATCTTGAAATAACCGATAGCATTAATTATGCAAGGAGGATCCAATCCAGTATCCTGCCTGACCTTAAACGGCTGAAGGAGCACTTCAAGGAGGCTTTTGTTATATTTTATCCGCGAGATATTGTCAGCGGTGATTTTTATTGGTTTGATAAGCTAGATGATGATAAGTTTATTCTTGTATGTGCCGATTCAACGGGCCACGGGGTACCGGGTGCATTCATGTCGATGATCGGCTCTACGCTCCTGCAGGATATCGTTTCAAGGCAGAGAATAACAAAACCATCGGAAATCCTTACAATGCTCGATAAGCAAATCTTCTCAACGTTAAATCAAAATCTTGAAGTAGGAGTTTCAAATGATGGCATGGATATAATTGTTTGTGAGTTTTCACTAAAGAACAGACATGTGAGGTTCGCTTCAGCCATGAGACCGGTTCTTATCGTTATGGGTGGCGAATCATATTATATAAAGGGTAACAGAGCTTCAGTCGGCGGTCAGACGGTTTCTGAGAAATATTTTGATGACCAGGAGTACTATCTAAATGAGGGTGATTCAATTTATATGTTCACAGATGGGCTTCCAGACCAGTTTGGCGGACCAGAGGGAAAGAAGATGAAGATAGCACGTTTAAAGACTTTCATCGAAGATATTCACACTCTTCCGGTTGATAAGCAGGAAGAGGCTATTGCAAAGTACTATATGGAATGGAAAGGTAATTACGAGCAGGTTGATGACATCCTCTTTATGGGAGTGAAAGTATAGGCAGGGTTACTCTTCGTAAACACCTGGAAAGTAAACCGGGATCAATGAGGTCGCGACTGTATTGCTTGAATTGCCTGCCCTGTCCTTTATATAAAAATCATATCTGATAGTATCCTCCTGGGTATAGAAAAGATAAAAGAAGATAACCGAAATGTCGCCTTTTAATATTTTATTCTGCCCGGTTCTTTCCATATAGGGTATCCTGAAACCTGTAGGTGCAAAGGGGTCATTAACGGGTGCCGGAGATACCTGGCCATTATTCACCCTGAAGAGAGTAACAAAAAGATTAATTGTATCAGTTTCAGCGTTTTCATCAGGAACATCAAGGCCAAGATCACCATCCCCGTCCTCAAAGTAGAATTTGAGCTTACCACCCTTAATTTGGTTCCCTAGTAGATCGGTTGTATCAAAAACAGTAAAGCTTGTATATTCAATCTTCGGCTCAGGGGGTAAAGTCTCAATTTTCCCGCATGAATCAAGGGCAAAAATGGAAAAAAGCACTATAACCGGAACAATTTTAAATTTCATCGGCTAAACATAATACATTTCTCTTGAACAAAAACCGCACCAAAGTAAGTTATTTTTTTCTGAAAAATATTCTAATCGGTACACCTGAAAAGTCAAATTTTTCTCTCATCCTGTTTTCGACGTATCTTCTGTAAGGCTCTTTTATATACTCAGGAAAATTGCAGAAAAAGGCAAATGAAGGAGCGTAAACAGGTAATTGGGTTACATACTTTATCTTGATAAATTTACCTCTTGCCGAGGGAGGAGGATTATCATGAACTATACCAAGAAGGACATCATTCAATTCAGAAGTAGGTATCTTCCTATTTCTGTTGTTGTTTACCAGCTCCACCGTTTCAAGGATCCTGTGAATACGCTGTTTGTTTGTGGCAGAGATGAAAAGCACCGGATAATCAGTAAACGGAGCTGTTTTGCTGCGAATATCCTTTTCTGTCTGAAGGGCAGTATTGCTCTCTTTTTCAACAAGATCCCACTTGTTGACGAGGATGATCATCCCCTTGTTGTTTTTCAGGATCAATGAAATAATGTTCAGGTCCTGGGCTTCAATACCCCTGGTGGCATCAATCATAAGAAGACAGATATCAGAACTCTCTATTGTACGCACAGCCCTCATAACCGAGTAGAACTCAATATCTTCGCTTACTTTAGCTTTTTTCCTTAATCCTGCAGTATCGACGAGAAGAAAATCGTGATTGAACTTGTTATACCTGGTATATATCGAATCACGCGTGGTTCCTGCAACGGGAGTTACAATGTTCCGTTCCTCTCCAAGCAACGAATTTACAAGCGATGATTTGCCGACATTCGGCCTGCCGACAATTGCGACCCTCGGGATTTCAGGCACTTCATCAACAGGCTGATTGGGAAGGTCTTTCACTATCTGATCGAGAAGATCCCCTGTACCGCTTCCATTTATTGAGCTTAGTGGAAAATATTCGCCAAGACCAAGTTTATAGAATTCAGTGGCATCTGCCAGCCTTTCGTTATTATCAATCTTATTTACCACCAGGATCACCTTTTTACCGGATCTCCTCAGAAGGTCAGCCACTCCGGAATCAAGATCATGGATCCCTGTAGTCACATCGACCATGAAGAGGATAATATCAGATTCTTCAACTGCTAATAAAACCTGTTTGTTTATTTCCTCTTCGAAAATGTCATCAGAGTTCCTGACATAACCGCCCGTATCAATTACAGAAAAATTGATCCCGTTCCAGAAACAGGTGCCATAATTCCTGTCGCGTGTAACACCGCTTACCTCATCCACGATCGCTTCCCTCGATTCAGTCAGCCTGTTAAATAGGGTCGATTTCCCGACGTTCGGTCTGCCTACTATTGCAACTATTCTACCCATAAAATGTCAGCTTTTTTATTCATCTGTATCCGAACCTCTTAAGCTCCTGAGTCTTATCACGCCAGTCCTTTGTGACTTTTACATACAATTCCAGGAACACCTTCTTTCCGAAAAACTCCTCCATATCAAGGCGTGCTTCAGTCCCGGTTTTTTTCAGTTTTTCTCCCTTATGCCCGATGACAATGCCTTTTTGACTCTCCCGCGTAACATGGATCAAGGCTCTGATTCTAATTATGCTTTGCTCTTCCTTGAAGCTTTCAATTTCCACCTCTGCAGAATATGGTATCTCCTTCTGATAATTCATCAGGATCTTTTCCCTTATTATTTCCGATGCAAAGAACCTCTCATATTTGTCAGTAAGCTGATCCTTAGGAAAATATGGAGCACCTTCAGGCAGCTTGCTGACTATTGCGTTCAAAAGAATATCAAGATTAAACCGTTTGAGGGCTGAAACAGGAATTATAGGTGAGTCCGGGAATTTTTTTTCCCATAACCCTGCAATCCGTTCAAGATCCTGCTGGTTGCTTAAGTCTATCTTATTTATAGCAACTATCACAGGGATCCCCGATTCTATTATTCTGGATGTGTATCCGGTTTCATCCTCTGTTTTTTCAGTAACATCGGTCACATAAAGAATAATGTCAGCATCGTTAAGTGCAATATTGACAAAGGTCATCATTGATTCCTGAAGCTTATATTTCGGTTTCAGTATTCCCGGGGTATCGGAATAGACTATCTGGAAATCATCTCCGTTGACTATGCCCATTATCCTGTGACGGGTGGTTTGAGCTTTTGATGTAATTATTGAAAGTTTCTCACCAACCAGGGCATTCATTATTGTTGATTTTCCCACATTGGGATTTCCAAGGATATTTACAAAACCAGATCTGTGACTCATTTGTACCGGTTAAAATATTCCTCTTTTAAGCATGTTTATTTCCTTGTCATTAAGGAACCTCCATTTACCTCTGGGCAGGTTTTTCTTCGTCAGTCCTGCAAAATAGACCCTGTCAAGTTTTTTTACCTTGTATCCAAGCTTCTCAAAGATCCTTCTGACGATCCTGTTCTGACCCGAATGGATCTCAATACCTATTTGCGTTTTGTCTTCAGCATCCGCATACGATACAGCATCAGCTGCAACAGTTTCCCCTTCAACCTCGACACCTTCGGTAAGCAGCATAAGGTCATTCCTTGTTACCGTCTTGTCGAGGAATACATGATATATCTTTTTCCTTTTGTATCGGGGATGGGTAAGTTTGCCTGTAAGGTCTCCGTCATTTGTCAGAAGGAGGACACCTGTCGTGGCTTTATCAAGCCGTCCTACTGGATAGACTCTTTCAGTGCAGGCATCGCCTATAAGGTCAAGAACAGTCTGATCGGCATGAGGATCTTCAACTGTAGTTACATAGCCCCTGGGCTTGTTCATCAGTATGTACACTTTTTTTTCCGCACTAAGTCTCTTGTTCTTAAACCTTATATCATCACTTGCCGTAACTTTCGTTCCAAGATCAGTAATAACCTTGCCATTGACCGTTATTGAGCCTTTGCTGATCAGCTCATCAGCCTCTCTTCGGGAACAGATCCCACTGTGAGCAATAAACCTGTTGAGCCTGATCTTTTCATCCTCTGCTTTCCGGATTTTGGGTCCGGGCTTTTCTTTTCCTGCCACTGACTGCCGTGCAGGTTTCCTTTGTTCCATATAGTTTTTAATCAGGCTTCAAAGGTACAATTATTTGACAATATTATGATTTAGGGTTATTTTTGCACCTTTGCTTCACTAAAATTCAAGTCCATGCCATTAATAAAATCTATTTCAGGAATCAGGGGAACAATAGGTGGAAAACCTGGTGAAAGCCTTACACCTGTCGATATTATAAAATTTGCCTCGGCATACGGAACCTGGCTTATCCGAAGGAATAATAAAAAGAAGCTTATGATTGTTATAGGTCGAGATGCAAGAAGATCAGGAACCATGGTCAGCAATCTTGTCGTAAATACCCTGAGAAGCCTTGGAATTGATGTGACTGATATAGGTCTGGCGACAACCCCGACCGTTGAGCTGGCTGTTACCGGAACAGGCTCAGATGGCGGGATTATAATAACAGCAAGTCATAATCCGGCTGAATGGAACGCACTTAAATTGCTTAATGAAAGAGGTGAATTCCTTTCCTCTGCTGATGGGATTGAACTGCTTGAAATTGCAGAATCGGAGGATTTCATGTTTTCCCATCTTGACGATATCGGATCTTACGTTCATGATGATTCCTGGGGACAGTTTCACATTGATCGGGTGCTTGCACTTGAAATGGTGGACCGTGATGCCATAAAGAGTGCCGATTTCAAAGTGGCCATTGACTGTGTAAACTCAGTGGGAGGAATTATAGTCCCTGCTCTGCTTAAATCGCTGGGAGTTTCGAAAATTGCCGAAATAAACACAACACCTGACGGTAATTTTGCGCATAACCCTGAACCGCTTCCACAAAATCTCACACAGATTTCTTCACTGACAGTGAGGACAAAGGCTGATGTTGGATTTGTTGTTGATCCGGATGTGGACAGACTTGCAATTATATGTGAGGATGGATCGATGTTCGGAGAGGAGTATACCCTTGTTGCAGTTTCAGATTATATACTGGGAAGCAATCCAGGTAATACAGTATCCAATCTTTCTTCGACAAGAGCCCTGAAAGATGTTACCGAAAAACACGGAGGCCATTACTTTACAGCCGCGGTGGGTGAAGTAAATGTTGTGGAGGAGATGAAAATAAGGGAGGCGGTTATCGGTGGGGAAGGAAACGGGGGAGTAATTTATCCCGGGCTCCACTACGGACGTGATGCGATTGCCGGCATCGCCCTTTTCCTTTCACATATGGCTAAAAGCAGAATGAAATGCTCTGAGCTCAGGAGAACTTATCCTGATTACTTTATAGCAAAGAAAAAGCTTGAGCTTCCTTCCGGGTTCAATTTCAAGATTTTGCTTGATGATCTACGGAAACAGTTCTGCGATTATGAGATTGATGAAAGAGATGGAATGAGGATCGAACACAGGGATGGCTGGGTTCAGATCCGCAAATCCAACACCGAACCGGTAATTAGAATATATGCCGAAGCCAGAACTATGGATGATGCTGAAAATATGGCCGATACGGTTATAGCAATTGTTAAAAAAGTCAAATAGGTTTCTTTTTTTTCCAGTGTTCCGGAATAAAAATAACATAATGAATGTCTTTAATCCGTAAGACAAAAATCCAAAAACCTTAAAAGATGTTAAATCTTGTTCGGGTATAACGCATTTAAATACTTTTGCAGGAAATTTAGTTCAGGAAACTCTAAAAATTATAAAGAATAATTTCGATGAAAAAATCAGTTATCATTGCAGGCATTGTTGCATTAGTGGCAATAATTATCCTGATCGCTATCGGAAAGGCCGCAAAGAAGAAAGATATAGCCAATCTTTACGTAGAAGCAAAAAAGGGTCAGTTTGAGATAGTGGTTTCCACCACAGGGGAGCTTCAGGCTGAAAACTCAGCAGATATAAAGGGTCCCGATTTTACCCAGAGCCGGCAGATCAGAGCTGCAGATATTAAAATAACTGATTTGGTCCCTGAAGGAACACAGGTTAAGGCGGGCGATTTTATTGCCACCCTCGACAGAACATCTTTCGACAATACACTTAAAGATGAGCTTGAGAGACTGACAACCCAGGAGGCCAATCTCGAGGTTAAAATGCTCGACACGGCTGTTACTCTGAGTGACCTTCGTGATAATATCAAGAACCTTAAGTTCTCGGTTGAAGAGGCTGAGATAACACTTCAACAATCCAAATTTGAACCCCCGACAACTATAAGGCAGGCTGAGATTTCCCTCGACAGGGCAAAACGTTCACTCGAGCAGGCAATAAAGGGTTATTCGCTTAAAATAGAACAGGCCAGATCCGATATGAAAACAATAAAGTTCAACCTTTCGGAACAACGGCAGAGAGTATCAGATCTTCAGGCAATATTGTCAAAATTCACCATTTATGCTCCTTCTGATGGGATGGTGATTTATAAGAGAGACAGGACAAATGCAAAAAGAAAGGTGGGGTCATCCATATCACCCTGGGACAATGTTGTTGCAACTCTTCCGGATATGTCATCAATGATTTCAAAGACATATGTTAATGAGATCGATGTAAGCAAAGTTAAAACAGGGCAAAAGGTTGAGCTACTTGTAGATGCGTTTCCTGACAAATCTTATACCGGGGTTGTCACCTCAGTTGCAAATATCGGCGAACAGCTGCCGAATGCCGATGCAAAGGTGTTCGAGGTGGTGGTCAAGCTTAACGGGTCCGATCCTATTCTGAGACCTTCAATGACGACCGGCAACCAGATTGTTACCAAGACAATTGAGGATGTTACATATGTCCCGCTCGAAAGTGTTCAGCTCGGCCCCGATAGTATTCCGTTTGTTTTTACGAAAAAAGGACTCAAACAGATTGTTGTGACCGGTGAAGAGAATGAAAATAATGTTGTGATTGAGCAGGGACTGGAAGCTGGAACGGTTATTTATCTGAGTACTCCCGAGAATGCTGATAAATTCAAGCTTACCGGTCAGGATCTGATTGCTGTGAACCAGGAGCGTGTAAAAGCCAGGAAAGAAGAAGAAAGGAAAGCAAGGGAAGAAGCTGCAAAGGCTAACGACCGGCGGGGATTTCCCGGGGGAATGGAGGGAATGACACCGGAAATGATGCAACGGTTTCAGCAGATGAGAGGTAATATGCCGCAGGGCGCTGGACAAGCCGTACAAGGTGGACAAGCCGTACAAGGTGGACAACCCGGACAAACCTTTCAGGGAGGACAGGGAGGACAGGGTGGCCAGAGAGATACGGCAGCATTCAGAAGAATGATGCAGAATAATCCCGAGATGAGACAGAGAATGCAGAATATGCGAAGAGATACATCAGCAAGACGTAGAAATTCGAATCAACAGGGTCAGGGTGGACAGACACCTCCCCCGGGAACTCCAAACTCAAATCAGAACTAATTTTAAACACCTAAGTTATGTTTAAATTCTTCTTAAGATATTTTCACGACATAGAAATTGCCGTTGAATCAATTGTATCGAACAAGCTAAAATCGATGCTTACAGCACTCGGTATAATATTCGGAGTTGCTGCTGTAATCGCAATGCTAGCAATCGGAAAGGGAGCCAAGCAGGAGATTATGGAGCAGATGAAAATGGTAGGGGTTAATAACATTCTCATCAATCCGATAGTACAGGATCAGAATTCCTCTAGTTCTGATGAAACTGAGAAACAAACAAAGAAATTCTCCAGAGGTCTGAGCATGCTCGATGTAGATGCAATCCGTGAAACGCTTCCGTCTGTTAAGCGGATAAGTCCTGAAATTTCATTCAACTCTGTCGCTATGATGAACGGAGTTAAATATACCGCAAAGCTTGTTGGGGTTTCAAACGATTATTTCTACCTGTATAACCTTCCGCTGGTTTCTGGAACCTTTTTTAACGATTACCAGGAAGAGAACGGAATACAGGTTTGTATAATTGGTGCAAATATCAGGGCAAAATTCTTTAGCAAGATTGAGCCAATTGGTCAGTACATAAAGTTTAACGGGATATGGCTGAAAGTAATTGGTGTTCTCCAAAAAACAAATGTCAGCCTGACAGGGTTTGAAGAAAAGGGTGTAAATGTGTACAACGATAATATTTATATCCCGATCCAGACAATGCTCCTAAGATATCAGAACAGGGCACTTGTCAATACCAAGCTGGCATCTGAAGCTTCTTCTAATATAATGATAATGGGCGGACCAGGCGGAATGGGGGGAATGGCGCGCATTGTTGTCAGCAGCTCCGACGCATCAACAAATGCTGAGACAAACTATAATCAGCTGGACAGGATAGTTGTCCAGGTTTCTGAAACAGAACAGCTTAACGCAAGCACTGAGATACTAAGCCGTATGCTTATAAGACGTCATACAAACGTTAAAGATTTTGAGATCACCGTTCCCGAGCTTCTTCTGAAACAGCAGGAAAGGACAAAGGATATTTTCAATATTGTACTTGGTGTAATAGCAAGTATTTCCCTGCTTGTGGGTGGAATAGGGATCATGAATATAATGTATGCCTCCGTGATGGAGAGAATAAAGGAAATTGGTACCAGAATGGCTATAGGTGCCAAAAAAATGGATATTGTTGTTCAGTTCCTTTCCGAGGCCGTGCTCATAAGTGTCACCGGCGGTTTTATCGGAATATTCCTGGGATTCGTTATGGCCAAGCTGATAGAACAGATTGCAGGCATTACAACAATAGTAACATTCTTTTCCATATTTATTGCTTTTGGAGTGTCGGCTGCAGTTGGTGTTGCTTTTGGTTATCAGCCGGCAAAGAAAGCATCTGAAAAAGATCCTATTGAATCATTAAGATACGAATAAAATATTAAAAATGAAGAAGTTATTTTTATTAGCAACAATAAGCTTATTTTTGGTTCCATTTCAGAATTCAAATTCACAGGAATTAAAAAGACTTACTCTGGAAGATGTTTTAAAGCTGGCCGAGGAGCAATCACCAAATGCTCTGATGGCCAAAAACAGATTCCGTGCGAGTTACTGGCAGTACAGGACATTCAAAGCAGAATACAGACCTTCACTTACTCTTACCGGGACTACACCGTATTACAGCACAGCATTTGAAAGGGTCTGGAATTCACAGGATAATAAATGGGATTATAAATCTACAAATGTTCTTCGTAACCTGGGATCATTGTCTCTATCGCAGAATATTGGCTTAACAGGCGGGACAATCTCCTTAAATTCAGATCTGACACTTGAAAATGATTTTGAAAGAGAAACACGCAATTATATTACTGTACCCATAAGCATCGGATTGGTTCAACCTTTATTGAGGTATAATTCACTGAGATGGCAGAAAAAAACTGAACCACTGAAATATTCAGCTGCCAAGCAGACTTATCTTTCCAATATAGAAGCTGTGCACACACAGGCTGTTATGAATTTCTTCTCGCTGGCCCTGGCACAGAGCAATAAGCAGATCGCCGAGATGAACTTTGCAAATGCGGATACTCTTTACAAGATAGCGCAGGGAAGGTATGAGCTTGGAACTATTGCTGAAAATGAATTGCTCGAGCTTCAGCTTTCGTGGCTTAACACGGAAACAAACAGGAAAGAGGCCGAGATGAACTTGCGCGACAGGGAGATCCGTCTGAAATCATTTCTGGGCTTCAACGAAAATGTACGTCTGGAATTAATCCTGCCAACTGAAATTCCTGTTTTGCAGGTGGAGCCAAATGAGGTGCTTGAGTTGGCAAAGGCCAACAATCCCACCATCCTTACCCAGGAGCTGACAGTGCTGACGGCTCAGAGTGCTGTTGCTCAGGCAAAAGCCGAAAAGGGGCTTAATGCTAACCTTATAGCATCTTATGGTACAAGGGACCAGGATTCCAATTTTGACCTTGCTTATAAGAACTCAAATCAACAGCAGAACATCAGGATGGGGATATCCGTACCGATCCTTGACTGGGGCCTTGGCCGCGGAAAATACAAAATGGCACAGTCAAACCTTGAACTTGCTCAGGTTACCTCAGATCAGGCCCTGGTTGACTTTGAACAGAACCTTATACTCGATGTTGAGCAATTCAACCTGCAGAAAGCACAGGTTGCGGTTGCAGCCAAATCAGATACTGTTGCAATGAGAATGTACGAGGTGACAAAACAGAGGTTTCTTATTGGAAAAATTGCCATCCTTGAGTTGAACAACGCTGACACGAAAAAAGACCAGAACAGAAGAGCTTTTATTCAGGCTTTGCAGAACTATTGGAACTATTATTACAACATCCGCAGTCTTGCGCTGTTCGATTTTCTTAACAGGAAACCACTCGAAACCGAATTTGAGAAACTGTTGGAATAAAAGGCTCGATATATCCTGTTTTCTATTAGCAGAGACGTTGCTTTCAACGTCTCTGCTATTTTATGCCCCCCAACCCCCCTGAAGGGGGGCTGAGAAGCGGGATTTCAAACCCCCTTTAGGGGGCAGGGGGCAAGAAACCGAAGAATTGTTGCTGATCATGGCCTTTATAAATGCCCCTATTTTATTAAATGTTTTTTACAAAAATTTAATATCTTTGCGCCTCAATAAAGAATAATCTGAAAAAATACCATTAATCCAAAATAAAAACAAATGCAAAACAAAGCAGTTATTACGATTCTGGCGATTGCACTTGCTCTGGTCTGTATTTACCAGTTGTCATTCACAGGTGCAACTTATAAAGTCAGAAAAGATGCACGGGAATATGCAAAAGGCGATCTGGTTAAACAGAACAAGTATACTGATTCAATCGCCTCTCTGCCAAAGGAAAAATGGAGTTACCTTGGTTATACATTCAAGGAGGTTCAGAAAAAGGAGATGAATCTAGGTCTTGACCTTAAAGGCGGAATGAACGTTATTCTTGAGGTATCAGTAGAAGATATTTTAAAAGCTCTTTCGAACTATAATACCGACAAAACATTTACTCAGGCGTTGTCAAGGGCAAAAGCCCAGTATCAGACCCAGTCAGGAAGTGATTACCTAAATCTCTTTGGCAGGGCTTTCGAGGAGATCGATCCCAACGCCAAGCTGGCTGCAATATTTGGAACGGTTGAACTCAGGGACAGGATTAATTTTAATTCTTCAAACCAGGACGTTCTTAAGGTTCTTGACACAGAGGTGGAAAGTGCCATCGCCAATGCATTTAACATACTGCGTACAAGGATCGACCGTTTTGGGGTTGTTCAGCCGAATATTACACAGCTCTCGACGAGGGGACGCATTCTTATTGAACTTCCCGGTCAGGAAGATCCCAAGCGCGTAAGGGAGCTTCTTCAGGGTACTGCCAATCTTGAATTCTGGGAGACATATGAGAACAGTGAGGTTATCAGCTACCTGATCCAGGCTAATAATGAATTACGCGATATTCTTGCAAGTACCTCGAAATCAGATACAGCTAAAATTGCTCAAATACCTGACAAATCAGCTGCCGATACATCCAAAACAGGCCAGTCGCTTGAAGAACTTATTGGGAAAGATACAACTAAGGCGGAAGCCGCAACCAGGGAGGAGTTTAATCTTCAGAATCCTTTGTTCGGACTCCTGAATCCACGTGTTGATGAGCAGGGACAGCCTTTACCTTCCTCTATGATTGGACTCGCAGCAGGTATCGATACAATGCAGGTTAACAAATATCTTGGAATGCCCCGGATCAAGGCGCTTTTCCCTCGCGATCTGAAATTTGCCTGGAGCCAGAATCCATATAAGTATGACCCTACTAAATCACTTTATGAATTTCATGCAATAAAAATCACAACACGCGACGGCAGGGCTCCGCTCTCAGGAGATGTTATTACAGGAGCAAGACCCTCTTCAGGCATTACAGGCTCAGAAGTAAAGGTAGATTTTTCGATGAATTCCGAAGGGGCAAAAACCTGGGCCAGGATGACCCGTGAAAATGTTGACCGCTGCATTGTGCTGCTGCTCGATGGTTATGTCCGTTCGTACCCAAGGGTTGTTAATGAAATAACAGGCGGAAGCACAGAAGTAACAGGTGATTTCACTATTGATGAAGCAACCGACCTCGCAAACATCCTTAAATCAGGTAAAATGCCTGCTCCTGCAAAAATTGCATCAGAAACTGTAGTTGGTCCGAGTCTGGGTAAAGAAGCTATTAATTCAGGTTTGATATCTTTCGTAATTGCCTTTTTTATAGTTCTGCTTTACATGATCTTTTACTATAGCCGGAGTGCAGGTACAATTGCAGATATAGCCCTTGTAGGAAATATCTTCCTGCTTATCGGAGTTTCTGCTTCCCTTGGGGCTATTATTACCTTACCCGGTATTGCAGGTATTATTCTTACGATGGGTATGTCGGTTGATGCAAACGTACTTATATATGAAAGGATCCGGGAAGAACTCAGGGCAGGAAAAGGGATGAAACTGGCAATATCGGATGGGTATAAGGGAGCTATGTCAGCGATTCTCGACTCAAACATTACGACCCTCATTACTGGCGTTGTTCTCTATATTTTTGGAACCGGCCCGATAAAAGGATTTGCCACGACACTTGTGATAGGTATATTAACATCACTTTTCTGTGCAATTTATGTTACACGGCTGATTTATGAATGGCTGCTCAAGAGAAATGCAAAACTCTCCTTCTCAATTAAGATAACTGCAAATATTCTAAAAAACACGCATGTCGATTTTATCGGAATGAGGAAAGTCTTTTACGGTATCTCGGCCGTATTGATATTGATATCCATCGGTTCAATTATTACACGAGGACTTAATCAGGGTATTGATTTCTCAGGCGGACGTACCTATATAGTCCAGTTTGATCAGACAGTAAAAACTGGTGACGTTGCAGCAAATCTTACCGGAGCTTTTGGAGAAGCACCCCTTGTTGTTACATTTGGAAATGACAGGCAGGTCAGAATAACTACAAAATATAAAATAAATGAGCCAAATGTTGATGATGAAGTTGAGACGGCTCTCTATGACGGACTGAAAGGGATGATTGGCAATAATGTTACAAAGGAGGTATTCCTGTCGAAATACAGAAGGCAATCGGAAACTGTTGGCCCGACAATAGCAACTGATATGAAAAACAGGGCTTATTGGGCTGTGGGCATCTCTCTGATCCTAATGTTCCTCTATATTTTCATGCGTTTTAAAAACTGGCAATACGGACTTGGGGCTCTCGCTTCACTTTTCCATGATACAATAATTATTGTAGGACTCTACTCACTTACCTGGGGCAGACTTCCATTTACTATGGATATAGATCAGTCGTTCATCGCAGCAATTCTGACAATAATCGGATATTCAATAAACGACACTGTTGTTGTATTCGACAGGTTACGGGAATTTCTTCCCCTTCACAGGAAACGTCCCGTTAACGAAGTTATAAACATGGCAATGAACGATACACTCAGCCGTACAATGAACACCGGTATGACTTCAATACTTGTACTAATTGCCATGATATTCTTCGGTGGAGCAACACTGAGGGGATTCCTTTTCGCAATGCTCATCGGTATCATAGTCGGTACCTATTCTTCTGTTTTCATTGCAGCACCGATAACTTATGATGCAACAAAAAAGACAGGGATTAAATACTAAACTCAGGTTTTAAAATATAGGGACGCTGGACTTAATGTCCACCACCTCCCCCCTGACTATAATCGTCAGGGGTACTCCTCCTCACGGAGGAGGAGAAATTTAATGAATTGTTATTCTTCACTTTCCACTCCTTTGAAAGGAGGGGTGTCCGCCGGCTGGCGGACGGGGTGGTTAAACCGCTTATAACACGACCTCTTTTTGACTTTATTACAGCTTGAAGTTAAAAGAAAGATATGTAGTCAGAATCTTAATGAGTATTATTTTTTCTACATTTGCTGTAGTTATGTTTTGCATTAATTGAAGCACTTTATAAATGAGCGGTCAGGAAATATTTGTCATCATTATTGTTGTCTTATTGTTATTTGGGGCTGATAAGCTGCCCGAGATAGCAAAAGGTATAGGGAAGGGGATGCGCGATTTCAGGAAAGCCACCGACGATATCAAGCGTGAGTTCGAGGAGAGCACCAGTGAGATACGTAATGATTTTAACGAAGTAACAAATTCAATATCCGGCCAGGTTAACGATATTTCGCAGGATATTCAGAAAGATGTGAATGAAGTCAGTGACAACCTGAAGAAGGAGGTGACCGATTTCAAGAGTGATATTGACAAGGACGTAAATGAAGTGAAGACAAATCTTGAAACAAGTGCAAATGAAGCCAAAGAGAGCATTGATAAGGACTTGAAGGAAGTGAAGGATAATCTTGACGCAAATGCAGGCGAAAATAAAAGTACTTACAAGAGGACCATCAACGAACCTGACGACAATTATTATAATTATAAAGACTGATTCTTGTTACTGGTTGCTTGTTACTGGTTGCTGGGTGTTTATTAGGAGATTTAAGTTTTATTAGGTTGATTCTATTTTTTTCACAGTTATGTATTTGAATCAGAAACCATTAAGAAACAAGTAACGAGGAACCAGGAACCAGGAACCAGGAACAATAACCAAAGAATTAGAATTTATCCCTTAATTCAACATTCCCCTTAATAACAGCTATGATCAGAACCATCGGTATTACTAAATCATATGGGGAACTAAAAGTCCTTAAGGGAATAGATATTGAAATCAAAGATCGGGAAGTAATCTCGATCGTCGGTGCCAGCGGAGCGGGAAAAACCACACTTCTTCAGATTCTCGGCACCCTCGATAAACCCGACAACGGAACAATTACTTTCAACAATACCGATACCGGAAGACTTAGAGGAAAAGCTCTTGCATCTTTCAGAAATTCCAATATCGGATTTGTATTTCAGTTTCACCAGCTCCTTCCAGAATTCACGGCGATTGAAAATGTCTGCATACCAGCATATATAGCCGGGAGAAGCAAAGCCGAAGCTGAGGCAAGGGCAGCTGAACTCCTTGGTTTCCTGAATCTGTCCGACAGGCTCGAACACAAGCCCTC
This sequence comes from uncultured Bacteroidales bacterium, assembly GCA_963701745.1. Lineage (GTDB taxonomy): Bacteria > Bacteroidota > Bacteroidia > Bacteroidales > VadinHA17 > LD21. Next base: position 246,644 of record CAVPBE010000005.1, read on the forward strand.
AGAGCTTAGCGGGGGAGAACAGCAGCGCGTAGCTGTAGCACGGGCTCTTATAAACAATCCTTCGGTTATCCTTGCTGACGAACCTTCGGGTAACCTCGACTCTGAAAACAAGAATGAGCTTCATAAGCTCTTCTTCAGGCTCAGGGATTCATTTGGCCAGACGATCGTAATTGTCACCCACGACAGGCAGTTGGCCGGCATGTCGGACAGGATCCTCCAGATAAAGGACGGACTAATAGTAAATGAATCCTGATCGTTCATACAATGGTCTGACCTTCTGCGAACTGAGACAATTTCTTGAAGAGAAACACAATCAGTACAACAGGCCTTCATTCATACCCTCCGACCCGATATCAATACCCCACCGGTTTACTTCACTGCAAGACAGGGAGATCTCAGGATTTCTTGTTGCCGCGATAGCCTGGGGCAGAAGAGACCTAATTCTGAGGAGTGCCAATATCCTTCTGGAGGCCATGGATAACACCCCCTTTGAGTTTGTAATGTCGGCCGACAGCAATGATCTTAAGAGAGTATCGAGGTTTGTCCATCGTACCTTCAATGGTACCGACTGCACTTATTTTATGAGAGGGCTGAAGCATATTTATCTGGAATCAGGCAGTATGGAAGATGTGATCATTGAAGGGATGTCCGGCTCCGGCGACCTGAAAGATGGGATATCGCATCTCCGGAGATATTTCTTTTGTAACGATCATGAACGGAGGACTGAAAAGCATTTTGCGGATATAAACGGAGGTGCAGCCGGGAAACGGCTTAACATGTTCCTCCGATGGATGGTCAGAAACGATGGAAGAGGAGTCGATTTCGGGATGTGGAAACGGATTGATCCTTCCATGCTATATATCCCTCTTGACATTCATTCGGGCAACACTTCCCGGAAGCTGGGACTCCTTACCCGAAAGATGAACGACTGGAAAGCAGTTGAAGAATTAACCTCCAACCTTCGTGAATTTGATCCGGCTGATCCGGTCAAGTACGATTTTGCATTATTCGGACTGGGAGTTTTTGAAAGATTCTAGATTTCCCTTTTACAACAATTCCTTTTTACAGGGCTGAATCACCTTTGATGCCTTCAGGACTACTCGGGCTTGTGTTTATTTATAGAGCTTGTGCCAGGCTTTGACAGAGCTCAAATAAAGAAAATGGAAGGCTGTTAATATATAAAAAAAGAGCTGTCTGCTTTTTATTAGCAGACAGCTCTCACCCTAACCTTATCCTATACTAACTAACCTAACTGATTCTATTTAATAAGTTCTACAACAGCATACTTCGATATCCTCCAGAATTCATCCGGATCCTTTATTGCTATGTAGGCAACTTGTTTTTCATTTTCCTTTACCATTTCATATGAACCTGATGGATGCTCGGTAACAAGTTTTGCGTTTCTGTAGTTAACCGGAATTGTCTTCATCTGGGTAATATCGATTTCCTGGAACAGAGTGTCGGAAAAATCTTCAAGAATTGATTCCTTTCTTCCAAGGCCAATAAATCCTCCTTCTTTTGAGAGAAGTCCCTTTTCCTTAAGATCTTTATAAGTACCGGAAATAAGAAATGCCTGGTGAAGTTTGCCGATCTGGTTGCTTATTTTTTCTTCTTTTATTGTAAGAGTATCCTTAAGTGCATACAAATTACCATTAAGCTGACCGATCTCGAAATCCTTGTTCACAAGGTTTGTTTTCAGCACAGCTATTTCGCCTTCATAAGCCTTCATTGATTCTTCAAGAGAAGCGATCCTGGTCTGAAGTCCGGTAATCGTATTCCCCGATTTTTTAAGCTGAGAGTTCAGCTGGGCAATTTTCTTTTTATTCTGCTCTATAAGTCCATTTATGTTCTGGATATCCTCAAGGATCTGATGCCTTCTGTCTTTCGTTACTTCTGAATTAGATGAATTTACCGTGATGAGTTTTTCTTTTTCTTTTATCACCCTGATATTTCCTTCTATTTCATCGAATGTCGCCAGCCAGTCGTTTAACATCGAATCACGCTGGGTCAGTTGTTCGGTGAATGTTACTCTCTGGTTCTCCATCACGGCAAGCTGATTATTATGATCGCGCTTGTTAAGTGTGTAAGCCAGTACGCCCAGTCCCAGGAGCAGGATCAGACTGATAATCGAGGTAGTCAGGACTCCCTTTGACATGCCGTCCTTACGTGCATTGTTAACTTTAGTTGTTATGACCGCATTTTCGTTTGGTAATTTGGGGTCATTGATTGATTTGTTTTCCATTTTTGCTTTCTATTTAGTTTAAAAGATTTGTTTTTAGGGATATTTGTTATGGCACATGATGCAAATGCCGGACCGGGATTAATAATATACTGATAATTAGTGTATTGAAGTCGAGATAATAGTAAGGGAATGTTCAATTTGAGAATTTAATTCTCATTTTGAGAATTTGTTAGCTCCTTCTTGTAACACAGAGAACCACAGAGAAGACACAGAGATCACAGAGAATATCCAATTATCAACTCTGTGGAACTCAGTGAAGCCTCTGTGTCTCTCTGTGCAAGTTTTTAAATTCTCTGGAAAGGGGCAAATGTTTGAAAATCCCTTAGTTAAGATTATTTCCCGGATTCTTTTTCCTGTTTGAGCAATCTGTAGATTGTCGAAACACCAATATCCAGCTTTCTTGCTGTCAGGTTAATGTCATTATTGTTTTTTCGGAGTGTTTCCTGGAGTATCTTCATTTCATATTCATGCATTGTCATATCCATCCCCGTCATTGATGACAGCGATTCACCCGGGTCAATTGCAAAGTCAACAGCCTCAATTTCCTCTTTTACAGCAAGAGTGACTGCAAGCTCAACCAGCGATTTGAGCTCCCTCACATTTCCCGGGAAAGAGTAATTCATAAGCTTTTTTTGTGCCTCTGAAGTCAGGCGCTTCAGCGGAAGGTTGTTTTCCTTGCAAAACGACTCCATGAAATGCCTGGCAAGAATCAGGATGTCGTTTGCCCTTTCGCGCAATGGTGGCAGCTCTATAGGCAAGCCTAAAAGCCTGTAATACAAATCTTCCCTGAATTTTCCCTTTTTAACTTCCTCTTTCAGGTTTTTATTTGTTGCTGTTATGATCCGGCAGTCGGTTTTTATGGGTTTATTGCTCCCTACCCTCACAATTTCCTTTTCCTGTAAAACCCTTAATAATTTTGTCTGCAGGTTTTGTTCCATTTCTCCGATCTCATCGAGAAAAAGTGTTCCGCCGTCTGACTCCTCAAACCTGCCGATGCGCCTGAATGATGCTCCGGTGAAAGATCCTTTTTCATGACCGAATAGTTCGCTCTCAATCAGTTCGGATGGTATCGCCGGTACATTTACTGCGACGAAAGGCTTATCCTTGCGCTTTGAGTTGTAGTGAATAGCTTTTGCCACAAGCTCCTTGCCGGTTCCGGTTTCGCCTGAAATTATTACGGTAATATTTGTTTCGAGAGCCTTATCAACCAGTTCATAAACGTTTTTAATGGCAGGGCTTTCTCCAAGGATGGTCTGCCTGAAGCTGTATTTTTTCTGGACCTCCTTTTTCAGGGTAGATATCTCCTTTTTAAGAGAAAGATCTTTAGTCAGATTCTGGATTGTATTAAGAAGGCGCTCCTTGATATCGTTCGATTTGGTTATGTAATCAAATGCCCCCATTTTCAATAGAGTCACAACAAGATCAATATCTTCCTGCTCTGAAATAAGGATCACCTGTATGTCATCGTTTTCCTGCCTGATCCTTTTGAGGACATCAAGGCCTGATAGATCAGGAAGTCTGTAATCGAGCGTGACAATATCCGGCGATTCGTTAAGGCAATTCAGGAAATCGCGGGCATTGAAGAAACTCCTTACCTCATAATCGGGATTTAAAGACAAAGTGTAAACAAGGAGCTTGTTGTACCATTCATTGTCCTCTACGACAAATATCTTCACTGGCCTTTCAGTCATCGCTGTTAAATTTTCTTGAACACAGATAAACCTGAAAGACTGCAAAATACAAAATAATGACCGGATTTATATGAGTTTCAGCTCATTTTTAAGATGTGATCATTAATAAGCCGGCTCACAATTGCGAATTCGGCAATTGCATTATCTGCCATAGCTTCAACTGAACTCATGTTTTCACCATTCCTGGTCGTTCTTTCAATTTTGTTAAGTATACTGTATAGATCCATTGCACCTGTATGCCTGCAGGGCGGCTGTATTTTATGAGCAATGTCAGCAGCAGATACCCATTGCTGTTTTGCGACAGCCTCCTTCAATTCATTTACCCCTTTCTCGGTGGTTTCAATAAAGGAGATCAGCATTTGCTTCACAAACTTTTTATCTCCCCCCGAAAGATGGTAAAGATTATGCAGATCAAGTTTTTCGTCATTTCCGGACTTTGGACCAGTATTTCGTGTGTCAACATATTCGGGCTGAGTTTTGCCTCTTGTCACTGCTAAAATTTCTGCGAGCAGAAGTTCTTCTGTAAAAGGTTTCTGAAGAATTCCGTCAAATCCTTCATCCTTATATCTCTGCCACTCTTCATTTGAGCTGGCAGCAGTGATTAATACCACCGGCATTTCTGATGCGCTTATTTTCATTTCATCACGTATGAACCTGGTTGTCTTCAGTCCGTCGATCCCTGGCATCCGCAAATCCATAAAAAGGATGTCATATTTCTCCTCTTTCAGAATTTCCAGAGCTTCCATTCCGCTTTCTGCCAGGCGGCAATCAATCTTCCATCTGTCGAGAATTTTTTTAAAAAGCATGCGGTTGTATTCTTCATCATCCACTACAAGGACTTTCATTCCTGAAACCTCTTCAGGAACTGTAACAGGTCTGTTTATATCTTTCTTAATCTGCTTCTCATCCCCTATACTGAAGGGTATCCGGCATATAATAGTAGTACCCTGGTTTCTTTTGCTTTTCAGATCGATTGTACCTCCCTGCAATTCAACCAGTTTCTTAACTATTGATAAGCCTAATCCTGTCCCACCGTATTTACGAGTCGTGCTCATCTCTGCCTGTGTAAAATCCTCAAAAATTAAATTAAGCTTCGATTCGTCAATTCCTATACCGGTGTCAGTGAACTCCATCAGAAGGTCAATTTCATCGCTGGTCTTTTTGATGCTTGTCACTTCTGAATGAACACTACCGTTTTTTGTAAATTTCACAGAGTTGCTTATCAGGTTTATCATAATCTGTTTCAGCCGGTAGGGATCACCAAGAAGCACAGAAGGGGTTACGGGATTAAGAAAATAGCTAAGTTTTGTATTATTTTGCTGTGCCTGTTTTTCAAACATAGCATTGACATCGCCGAGGATCTGACTCAGGCTGAAATGCACTTTTTCAAGTATAAGCTTGTTACCCTGCAATTTTGAGAAGTCCAGGATATCATCAATTATTTTCAGCAAATGGTCGGAAGATGATTTGATGACCTTCAGTGAGCTGTTTGTTTCGACGTTCATGGATTCGTGCAGAAGCTGCTCTGTGAATCCCGAGATAGCAGTCACGGGGGTGCGAATCTCGTGGCTCATATTGGCCATGAAAAGCTCTTTAGTCTTAGCCAGCTTTTCAGCCTCATCTTTTGCATTCTCCAGCGCCACCTGGTATGCATAGGCATTCCTTGCATACCTTATTATGATAAATATTACAAGCAATGCCAGTAATCCGCCTGAAATCATAAGCATAATAAGCCACCTGTATGTCTTGTCTGCTACCAGCCCTGCCGCCTCAGCTTTTGCCTGGATATGTTCGTAGACTTCATTCTCCATTTTGGTGATCAGGTAATAGAATTTCTCAGTGATCTCACTGCTGTTCTTCGCCAGTTGGAGCTCCCTTACAGCCAGTTCACCCCTGGTCTCCCTGTTCTGCTTTACAATATCTTCAAGATCAGCTGCTATTTCTTTTTCGATATGTGTGGTATCGGGACTAAGGCTGAAAACTCTTTTCAGTATGCCCTGTTTTCTGGGTGTGCCGGGTACAGAATCGAGCTGCACCGATAATTTTCTAAGATTACCTATTACATTATCATCCCTGGAAAGAATCAGCAATTTATTCCAGATTTTTATGTTATTCTCAATAAGACTGCTGATGGTGTCGGTTTGCGCCAGTAAAACAGAGTCCTTATTGCATTCAGATCTTAATTTGCTGACTTTTTTATCAATATTTGAAATGAATGCATAATATGGCTTTATGTCTGAAGGATCTTTTGTTACTGTATAGATACGGACACTATTTCCTGCCTTTTCTATGTCCATAGAGATTTCGCGGATGCTCAGCAGCCTTAGTTCCGGAGTTTCCTCGATCCTTATGGAAGACACAATCAAAGAGAGATTGCGGTAAAGCAGATAGCATGTTACCGAGAGCAGAATGACTGCCACGATCATTAGAAATCCTATCTTAAGCTGTATCGAATTTTTCTTCAGATTCTTTTTGTCAGGACCACTCATTGATCCAAAGATACAGAATATTTATTTTCAATATATTGCTGAAGGTACAAACCACAGAGTGCCGGTGCAAACTTGTCCTTGACGACGAAATAATCGAAGGGTACCTGGTCCCTTTGTTCCCTGATTGTTTTTTCCTGTGAGAGGAGAACAACAAGTGCATCGGCCGAATGTTCCTTAATAAGCTCTATAACATTACCGGCATTTATTCCATCTCCAAGGTAGTAATCAATAAAAACGGCAGTGTAGTCGCATTCAAGTTCCTTTGATTTGATTTTCCTGATATATTCGGCGGCATTCGTAAATGCCCGCAGAACCAGTTGGTAATTGCCTTTGGCAAGCATAGGATTGACACTCTGCTGAATGGCATTTGAAAGGGCATTGTTATAGTATTCATTGTCCTCGATCACAAGGACTTTTATCGTCTTTTTCATAAGGGTGCCGTTTTGTGTCAAACTTTATCATATCCAACAATGTGCCATTTATTGAGTTTTCCTGAAATATTTTATATCTTATTAAATATTAATGGATTAAAGAATGCTTATGCTGATATTTTAGCTTTATTGAAATGAGTTCATTCTCATTTTGAGAAACACCATAGCCATTCACCTTTCCATATATTCTTAACCCTACCTCCATCTCCTCCCCTTAAGCATTAGGGGAGGAGTGAAACTACAGTATCTCATTGATTTACGCCCTTCCCCTTAACTTTAAGGGGAAGGGTTGGGGATAGGGTTAAAAAACCAGGGGAAGAGAATGTGTTAGGGTTTGGAAGATTCAAAAGAGAAGTATCTCATTAGTTATCAGGTCCGCGGTTAAAAATTTATTATTTCCTTCAGGACATTAATTACAGGATTAGTAAATTTGATGTTATTATCTTTGGCTACCCAATCACCAATCACAATAAATCATTCAAATGTTTATCGATTATTACAAAATACTTGGGGTGGATAGAAAAGCAACACCAGGTGAGATTAAAAGTGCTTACCGGAAACTTGCACGAAGGCTTCATCCCGATTTGAATCCGAATGACAGGGATGCGAAACGGAAATTCCAGGAGGTAAACGAAGCCAATGAGGTCCTTAGCGATCCTGAAAAGAGAAAGAAATATGATCAGTATGGAGAGAACTGGAAGCATGCTGATGAGTTCAAAAATGCGCAGCAATATCAGGAACAGAATTCAGGTCCAGCTTCTCGTGGGCAGCGGTATCAGGGGGTTCATGACGAAGGAGAATTCTCCGACTTTTTTGAATCGTTGTTTGGCGGATTAGGAGGTTCGGGCAGGACCAGGCAGATTAAATTCAGGGGAGAAGATTACAACGCTGAACTTCATCTTGAACTGGCGGATGCCTTTGAAACACATCAGCGTACCCTGAATGTCAATAATAAGAAAATAAGGATTACGATACCAGCCGGGATAGAAAACGGACAAACAATAAAAATATCCGGCCATGGCGGAGAGGGAGTGAACGGGGGTCCCAATGGTGACCTGTATATTACATTTCAGATTGCCAATAATCCTGATTTCAGACGTCTTGGCAATGACCTTTACACCATAGCAGACCTGGATCTTTACACTGCAGTCCTCGGTGGAGAAATAACAATTGATACTCTCGATGGTAAGGTAAAGCTTAAATTAAAACCTGAAACACAGAACGGGACCAAAATAAAGCTGAAAGGCAAGGGATTTCCCGTTTACAAAAGCAAAGGTCAATCAGGAGATCTGTTTGTTACTTACAATATAAAGATCCCGACGGACCTTACCGAAAGACAGAAAGAGTTATTTTATGAATTATCAAAATCCCAGACTAAAAAATCAGCACGATGAACAAGGGAAATATGATACCAGCAGATGAATTCTGTGCCAGCCACAATATTGAAATCACATTTATCAATTCACTGCAGGAAGCAGGAATGATAGAAGTTACAACGATAAGTGAAACAGAATACATTCACGAAAACCAGCTGAATGAACTTGAGAAGATCGTCCGACTCTATTATGAGATGGATATCAATCTTGAAGGAATTGAAACCGTCATTCATCTGCTTCAGCGAATAAATGACATGCAGGACGAGATAACCCTTCTTAAGAACCGGCTGAGACTGTATGAAGGGATTTAGATGCCAAAAACAATGTAATTACATTGTAATTACATTAATTAACCCAATTAAAATCCGCATTAATCTTCGTCACTCAGTGGTTACATAATATTTAATACATAATACAAAATACAAAATACATAATACATAATACATAATACATTGTTTTTAACGGGTCATTGTCTAAATTTGCAGTTAAATAAATAATCAGATGCCATATATTTATATAGTATATATTTTGATCGGAATAGTTCTGGGTGCTCTTTCAGGATGGATTGTGGCTCAGTCGAAATATTCCCGGAAAATTCAGGATTATACCGGCAAATTATCAGCTTCAGAAACAGGCCTTCTTGCCTCAAAACAGAATCTGGCTGACAAAGGAATTGAAATAGAGAAGCTGAATAAGGTAATTGTCACACTTGAGGAAAAAGTATCTGAGGGCGTTCAGAAACTGGCGACTGAAAGTGCTGCCAGGGAATCTTTGAAGGAAAAGCTTCTTGAGCAAAAGAAGGAGCTGGAGGATATGGCAAAAAAACTAAATAACGATTTCGAAATTATTGCGAACAGGATACTTGACATTAAGACAGAAAAATTCACCGAACTCAACAAAAAAAACCTTGATGCCATACTTGAACCTCTGGGTAAAAACATAGAGGAATTCAAGAAGACTGTAAAAGATACATATATCACTGAGGCCAAAGAAAGATTTTCTCTTGGGGAGAAAGTAAAAGAGCTCGCACAACTTAACCAGCAAATCAGCGAGGAGGCCAGGAACCTTACAAGGGCTCTCAAAAGCCAGTCTAAAACACAGGGACGATGGGGTGAAATGATACTGGAATCTATCCTTGAAAAATCGGGACTGAGAAAGGGAGAAGAGTATTTCATGGAACAACAGCTTCTTGACAATCAAGGTAAACCCTTACTTTCGGATTCCGAGGGGAAAAAAATGCGTCCCGATGCGGTGATAAAATACCCCGATGACCGAAAGGTGATAATTGACTCAAAAGTCTCTCTGAATGCTTTTTTACGTTTCATGAATTCTTCCGATGCCGAAGAGCAAAAACAGGAACTTGCCAGGCATGTGGAAGCAGTAAAGGATCATATTGATGAACTTAATATAAGAGGTTATGATGATTATAGCAAGTCCCTGGACTTTGTCATGATGTTCATTCCCAGTGAACCTGCCTATATTGCTGCAATGCAGGGTGATCCTGAACTATGGAATTATGCGTACGACAAGCGAATTCTATTGCTAAATCCCACCAACCTTATAACGTCTCTTAAGCTTATTGTAGATCTCTGGAAACGTGACCTCCAAAACCGCAATGCCCAGCAAATAGCTGAAAGAGGTGCCAAATTGTACGATAAGTTTGTTGGTTTTATCGAAAATCTTCAGGAGATCGGCAAGCATATTGACCAGGCTAAAGAGGCTTATAATAATTCCTTTAACCAGTTAAGTAGTGGAAGGGGAAACCTTGTTTCACAGGCTACTACACTTAAGAACCTGGGAATCAAAAACAGGAAAGAAATTCCGGAAGATATTGCTGGTCAGGCATCTGATGATGAATTAACCGATTAAGACCCATTGAACTGTTAGTCCTGAGATTTAATGAATGATTGCTAGGATTTCCATTATAGTTTTTAAAATCATTCTAAAGGGAAATCGTCACTTATTTCCTTATACCTGTCGCTCTCAAGTACAGGTGCAAGTATTTCAAGATCCTTTGAAAATACAGGGGTGCCGGTGCTTGATACGCTGCTGCCCTCCCTTACCCACAGATCGTAACCTTCAAGAGTCACCTCAGCTTTTCCGCTTGAATTCAATTTGGCCATCTCACTTTTAATCTTCAAAAGATAATTGCTGACAAGTTCTTCATAGGATGTACGAATGTCATTGTATGCTTCAACGAAAGGACGATATCTTTTCAACTCATTATAGCTGGATGGATATTTATGTTTCATAAGAAGAAAATACTCTTTTATGAAATAGTCGAATTCATAAAATGCAGTCATCTTGCTCTGTGTGTTATGGACCCATTCAAAAAGTCCCCAGGCTTCTGAACCAATAGCTGTTTTATAAGGTTCGAGCATCTCCAGACAGAATTTTGATTCAAGATAATAGGAGTGCAGTTCATTGAGCAGTCCAATAACTCCTTCAGACTGCGTCGACGTGATACCATCAATATAGGTGTCATAACGGAATGTCCTGAGTGGTTTCGGGATTGAGGCTTTCAGCTCCCTGGACGGGAATAGTGATCTAAGTGGAAAGGAAATGAAAAAAGATCGTCCGCGGGAAAAGTAAAAGAATTCTTCAGCTTTGTTCATATCAAGCTTAAGGCCGTTTTCTCTGGCATGGCGAAAAATATTCAAACCGCAATAAGCATGAGCGATTTCATGTACATTTGTTGCCATTGAAGCAAAAAGATCGAGTTTACTTTTACCTTCAAGGTAAAAAAAAGTTCCGACCGACTTTTCTGTAGTTGCTATTCTTCCATCGGACGACTCAACCTCCATTTTTTCAGGAAGGCTCTCATACTGCATCAGCAGATCCCATGATCCGGGGGAATATTTCCTTGTCATCTCCTTTACCCATTCCTTTTCAGCGGAAAGCTTATCCTTAGCTGTATCATGGTCAGGACAGATCCATGCCAGTGAAATGACAGTTGCAGAAATGATCAGTTTTGGAATTGGTATCATCGGAGCACTCCCTTTTATTGAAAACAATCTTATTGATAATTTATTGTAGATTTAAGAACTTGCACAAAGATCCACAGAGCTTACACAGAGATCCACAGAGAGAAAGAGTGAATGACTGGATGACCTCATGATATCAAATTAGTTTTTCCAATGCCATCACCACCAGGGGAAGCGTAAGTATGCTAATGATTGTAGAGACAAACACATTTCCTGTTGCTAGCCTGTCGTCCGATCCGAATTCCTTTGCCATGATTACCACGGTGACCATACATGGCATTGACGCCTCGAGAATTATCACCGACGTGACAAGTTTTTCAGGAGCAAACCCTGTCAATGCTGCGATAAGATAGAATATTACAATCAGGAGAGCCGGGCCAAGAATCAGCCTGTTAAAACTGACCAGGTAAAGATTCTTCTTTTTTAACAATCCTCCGACGTTAGATAATACAAGCATTGCTCCGATATAGAGCATCGACAACCATGTGTTTGCAGATCCAAGCTCAGTCATAGGCTTAAGCAGGATATCCGGCAGCCTGATAGATAAAATGAAGCAAATGAGTCCTGCAACTGTAGCTATTGTGTTTGGATTCAGTACTTTGGGTAGACTCTTTTTCCATGATGTCCCATTGCCATGGCTCAGGATAATAACTCCAATGGTCCACATTATTATTGTGGAAACAAGCTGGAACATGCTTGCATAAAGCAGGCCTTCAACTCCATAAAGCGCAGTTATGAGAGGAAAACCCAGAAAGATTGTGTTCCCGAACATTGCATGAACTTTGTAAACTGCTGCATCGGAGCCTTGCAGCCGGAATATTTTAGCAATAAGCCATCCGACAAACAGCAGAAAGAAGATAACGAAACCCGAAATAGCCAGGATAGTTATGCTATTTCCAATCAACCGTGGTGTAGCTTCAAGCCTGAAAAAATTAGTAAAGAGCATCAGGGGAAGGGAAATATTAAAAATCACCTTCGAAAGCATATCCTTTGAGTCGATAGTAAGAACTCTGAATTTTGCAGCTATGGCTCCGATAAGAACCACAACTGCAAGGATAACTATCTGGGTTATTATGACCTGGGTTTGCATAAGTTTAAACAAGGGCATAAATGTAATATTTTTTAAAGTCATGCAAGTCATGCAAGTCATGCAGGTCATACCAGTCATTCAAGTCTTGCAGGTCATGCAAGTCATGCCAGTCGTGCAGGTCAGAACTTTTATTCTCTGACTTGGACAACCTGCAAAACTTGCATAACTTGCAGAACAAGAAAGACGCTAATAATGTCAAAACATATAGGAATAGTAGCCTGCAGCTATGAGGGAGCCGCCTTATGCTACAGGACAATCTGCAATGAGGGATCTGATTACATGGGAGAACATTCTCATCCCGAGGTATCTATTCATAATCATCCACTGAGTGAATACATGAAATTCATTATTAACGGAAACTGGGAAGGAGTTGCCGGGCTAATGCTGTCTTCTTCTGAGAAATTATATAAAACCGGTGCTGACTTTTTAATAAGTCCGGATAATACAATACATCAGGCATTCTCATTTGTAGTTGAAAGGACTCCTCTTCCCTGGCTTCATATCGGTAAAGAGGTAGCCAAGATTGCTGAGTTAAATAACTACAAGAAATTGGGGATCCTTGGTACATTATTCTTAATGGAAGGTCCGGTTTATCCTGAAGTACTGGGAGAGAGGAAAATCAGCTTTTGCATTCCTTCTGCAGAACAAAGAGCAAGGATAAATGACGTCATTTTCAGCGAGCTGGTATATGGAATCATTAATGAGGAATCAAAAGGATTCTTTTTACGCATCATTGATGAATTAAGATCAGAAGGATGTGATTCTGTTGTTCTCGGATGCACCGAAATTCCTCTGATCGTTCTGCCCGGAGAATCGCCGTTACCAATCCTCGATTCCACAAGGATACTGGCAAGGGCAGCACTTAAGTTCGCTGTTGGTAATTAGAAAAGGAATTGATGGAACCACTCCGCGGTTCATAAATCATTGTCAAATATGTTACCTAAAATTGATGGAATCGCTCAGCGATTTGTTTCCAGAGGTCAGATATTTTTCTAAGGGCAGGAAATATCTATATTATTTACTATATAAGCCATTTACATGGAGAGTTGGTTTTCTATATGAGGCATAATGTAAGCCATTTTCCTGATGGAACCTTGGAGAGGTTCCATCAATGCTAATAACTCTCTCCTAACCTAATGTAGAACCCCGGAGGCGGTTCAACATTTTTCTCTTTTAAGAATTCCCTCTAATTTTAAAATATAATTCATCCTGTATCGTCTATGGAAATAAATATCACATGATATGAGCCCGAAAGAGACAAAAAGGATTTCCTCTGCCTATAAAAGTGAGCATAAGCGTCTGCTTGGTTACATTAGGAAGAGGATCCCTGTAAGTGATGAAGCTGAGGATATTCTGCAGGATATCTTCTACCAGCTCACTGTCGGGTTCAATGACATCAGACGGATTGAAAGCCTTACTGCATGGCTGTACAGAGTGGCAGATAACCGCATCACCGATCTTTTCAGGAAAAGGAAACATGAGGTCATAAGACTCCGGGACATTGGTCCGGAAGGGGAAGATGGACCCCTGACCCTCGAAGAGATCCTTCCGTCGGTTGGAACGACACCCTATGATGAAGATCTGAAGGAGATGATATGGGAAACCATCGAAGAAACACTTTCAGCATTGCCTGAGGAGCAGAAATCAGTATTCACCGACACAGAGTTTGAGGAGATGAGCTTCAGGGAGATATCCGAAAAAACAGGTGTTGGGATCAATACCCTGATTTCACGGAAGCGCTATGCAGTACTGTCGCTCAGAAAGAACCTGGATGAATTGTATAAACTGTTAAAAAATAATTAGTATGAAAGCACTTAATGTTTTAAAGTACGTAGGATTCGGAATACTTGGAATCGGATTTGTAATTGGTGTGATATTCGGGGTACAGGCTCTGTGGAACTGGCTTATCCCAGGACTTTTCCATGGGCCCGTATTGAATTATTGGCAGACCGCAGGGCTGTTCCTGCTGTCGAAGATACTTCTTACCGGAATTGCTCCGGGGGGTTCACATGATAGTCGTAAACATAGGAAAGACTGGAGGAGAAAATGTGAGGAAAAGTACAAGCCTGCATCTGATGGTGCTGAACCTGGACCGGCTATATGAAGAACTTTCACAGAGAACACTGAGAAGACACAGAGTAACACAGAGAATAATCTCAGTGGATCTCTGTGTCTCCTCTGTGGACCTCAGTGTAAGTTCTTAAATTCTCAGTAATTTAAAGATCAGGCAGATTATACATCTTCCTGGTTTCGCAGACATCAAGAAACTCTTTTTTGAATTGTGCCTTGCTATCGATAATTTGATAAAATTCCTCAAGGTATCTTAAATTCTCTTTTCTGGTGGCCTTCGAAATAATCTCCTGGCTGTTAATAAGGGATTCAAACTCCGGCCTCAGCTTCCTGTAAAAATCAAATGTCTGGTTAAACTCTTCTTCTGTAAAACATATTCCCTTGTAGACCCTTCTTTTGCTAAGAAATTGTTCAGGCACATCTCTTGGTTTGGTATAGCTGGCATCAATAAGTCCTGCAAAATCAAAATCATAGGGAACGACATGAAGCGCCTTTGTCTTGTCTAACAGACGCATTATAATAACGTTTCGTCTTGATGAAATGAACCAGTCCCTGTTCCCGATCAGGTACTCGAAAACTGACATTTTCATTAAGTTTTCCCTGTCAAGGTTAAAAGGGTTAAGCAGGCTGTCTCTCTCTACTGCATTATTACGTTCAGCAAGCTGATCCTCGTGTTCTATAAAAAAGCTGTATCTTTCAAAAACCTGCTTATGGGTATTTTCATCAATATATACGACCTTAACAAGTCTGACCTTCAGGCTCATATCAGTAACAAGGTTATACATCTTGTATATAAGGTATTCCTCAACAACGTCCTCCTCTCTCTGGCATGCTGTTACAAGTTTCAGTTTATCCTGGTTATTGAATATTGAATTCCTGACTTCATTTTTCCTGAAATTCACAAGGAGGGGAGGGAATGTGCAGATTTCAGGATTACGCCGAAAATCACCTCTTGCCCTTACCTTAACTGAAAACTTCCTGATTTTACCATCCGGGTCATTATAAGTAAGTTTGCCAGGATGAGGTTTGGGATCTTTGGCAGTATCAGATCTGATCTCAGTAAAATGGGAACTCATTTCCATATTGATTACCTCATCGGAAAGGAACAGGGTATCAGTTTTATTTGCCTGTGCCTGTGCAGGATCAGGAAGCAGGAGAAATGACCCCAGGTAAATGGAGATCTTAATGAATGTCAGTTTTGAGGTGGATATCATATGTGTCAGAATAATCATTATAAATGTAATATTTTGACAGGTACAAAGAAAGATTTTTTAACTTCTTTTTTTAACTTGCGGTGAAAGAAAAGATTTCAATATTAAAATATTGCAAATGAACAGTCAAGAAAAATCCCGGATAATAAAACCTTCCCGATTCACGAGACGGAATTTTATCCATTCATGCACTGCCTGCGCAGCCTGCATGGCTATTACGCCTGTGGCTCTGGTTACCGGTAGTTGTTCTTCATCCGGAACAAAGAGGAAGGTGAAGATCAGAGTTCTCTATTCAATTCATTCGGTTGTTCAGGCAATCCCCGACTGGCCTAATATAGGCTTTGACTTTGGACCGGTCATGGAAAGAGTAACCGGTGAATTGACTGCACATTTCAGGGATATGGAATTCTTCTCGGCAATAGCAACAGGACCTGAGGATGCCATAAAGATTGTTGAAGCGGAAAAGGTTAATCCGGTTGACGGGTACATTGTTTACCAAATGAATTGCTGGAACCAGGTGATACAAACTGTTGCCAAAACAGGAAAACCGGTACTTTATGTTGATTTTCAATTCGCCGGGAGCGGAGGATTTCTGGTTTACAACGCATCTTTGCTCCGACAAGAGAACCTCAATACAGGTTATGTAGCCTCATCAGATGTCAGGGACCTTATTGCGGCAGTAAACTGTTTCAGGATCATCGGCAAGGGAGGCACGGTATCTGAATTTGTTGCGGCAACGGAAAGGGCAAGGTTAAAATCAACTCCAGGTGCTAAGAGATATAAGACAAAGATCAATGATATAAACTTTTTATCATCTGATGATTGTGTCAAACATTTCAGTGAATCAAAGATCCTGGCTGTTATGGACCAGGAGTCAAAAGTCGCGGAACCAATAATGGGAATACCACTTGAATATATTCCTTTTTCGGAAGTAAATGCAGCATGGAGCTCAGCCGACCATGATGAATCGGTAAGCGTTGCGGAAAAATGGCAGAAAAACGCCCTGGAAGTTACTGGTGTTTCGTTTGAAACACTCGTAACCTCTGCTGCGATGTATTTGGGAATGAAATCAGTGATGAAAAACCGCAACGCCAATGCCATAACAATGAACTGCCTGGGAGGCTTTTACGGAGGGCATATACATGCTTATCCATGTCTCGGTTTTCATGAACTTTGCAATGAAGGACTTGTAGGTGGTTGTGAATGTGATATAAGGTCTGCAGCAACGATGCTCGCCTTTTCCACAATGACCGGCGGCAGACCCGGATTTATTTCCGATCCTGTGATTGACGCCTCAAAGCGCCAGATTATATACGCTCACTGTGTAGCCCCGAACAAGGTATTTGG
Organism: uncultured Bacteroidales bacterium; assembly: GCA_963701745.1. GTDB lineage: Bacteria > Bacteroidota > Bacteroidia > Bacteroidales > VadinHA17 > LD21. The sequence continues at coordinate 263,575 of CAVPBE010000005.1, forward strand.
TACGGAAGGCGAGACGAATCCCTTCAGGATCATGACTCATTCAGAGGACAGAAGCGGAGCATCAGTACAGTCTATACTCCCGGTCAATTACCTTACTACTACCCTCGAGATAAACAATGAGAGTAAAGAGATACTTTTCCATCAGGCAGTGTCCGTTGATAATGATCCTGATGACAGGGCTTGCAGGACAAAATTATGTGCTGAACCACTGGGTGATTTTGAGAAGCTCTTTACTATGTGGGACAGGTGGGGCTGGCACAGGGTAACATTCTATGGCGACCTTCGGGACCCTGTTTATGCTCTGGCTGACAGGATCGGATGGAAGGTGATTGAAGAAGCATAATAGTTACCGCCATTTTGACCGGTCGGGTGGAGCCGGAACAGTGACCTTTTTAGCCGGTTTCTCCTTCAGCTCCTGAAGCAGGACTTCAACTGCCTTTTCAATGCATGTATCGATTCCTTTCGCCATCTGTTCGGGACGCTCAACCACTTCGATATCAGGATAAACGCCTACTCCCTCTATTATCCATCCTTCTTCCTGGTCGAAAACTCCAAACCTGGGGACTGAAATATATCCTCCGTCAACCAGGCGGGCATTTCCAGAGATGCCAACCAGTCCACCCCATGTTCGGGTGCCGATAAGCTTGCCCAGTCCAAGCTTTTTGAAGAAATACGGAAATGCATCACCCCCTGAAGCTGAATAACCGTTTATAAGCATGGCTTTTGGTCCGTCATGTGCAATAGCAGGAGATTTACCTGGAGTTAGTCCTTTCTGATGCCAGTAGACAAGGGTATGGCGGTCGAGCAGGTCAGCCATACGGTCGGGAATAAAACCGCCTCCGTTATAACGTTCATCGATGATCAATGCCTCTTTGTCGAAATAGGTATACATGCCCTGGAAAAGCTCGCGGTTACCGTCTGTCGATGTATTGGGAACATAGATATAACCGATTTTGCCGCCTGAAAGCTTATCGACCATAGCCCTTCGTTCATTAACCCAGTCGAGGTGCAGAAGTCCCAGTTCGCTTGCTATTGGTTTAATAAGAGAGGCCCTGGCATCAGCCGATGAAGGTTTGTTGCTGACCTTAATTTCAACTGGTTTACCTGCCTTGTTCTCAAGAAAAATATAAGGATTAGCGGTTGTTGTGACATCCTTCCCATCAATGCTTATCAGGTAATCTCCTTCCTTCACATCAACACCTTGTTCTGTGAGGGGGGAACGGAGAGACGAGTTCCAGTTTTCCCCCTTATAGAGCCTGGTGATCCTGTACCGTCCTGCTGCTTCATCAGCAGTCAGTTCAGCCCCGAGAAGACCGTTATCTATTCGTTTTACATTTTCAAAATCACCCCAGTCAACATAGGTGTGTCCTGTATTTGTTTCAGCTACGATTTCGTTCAGGATATAATCCAGGTCTGCCCTGTGGCTCACATAAGGGAGCAAAGCACTATAACGATCCTTCATTCCCTGCCAATCTACTCCATGGAGGTTATCGACATAAAAATAATCGCGGAAAATGCGCCAAGCATCAACATAGATCTGGTTCCACTCTCTCTGTGGATCTATTTTCATCTCAAGCCCACCCAGGTTCATTTTGCCTGTACCTGCTTTTTGTCCGGGTATAAGCTTTATGATACCATAATCTTCTCCGGACCTGTAGATTGCCATTTTCCCGTCTGATGTCAGTGAGGCACTCATTGCGCGATCAAGGATCTCCTCATTTTTCTCATCGGCAAAATTGTATTTCATTAGCTTGCTATTGCTTATAAATATTAGTCCTCCGTCGGCGGCGCCAACTATCCTGTATTCGCCGGCTTCGCCAGGAAGTGCTGTTATACGGTCGTTTATACCGTTAAAGTCAATTTCAACCCTGACTTCTTTTTTTGCCGAAGAAGTGTCAGCGGTACTTGTTTTTCCTTTCTTATCCTTTGTGGAGACTGCTGGAACAGGGGTTGTCTTTTCAGCTTTTACCGGTTCGGTATCATTCTTGTCCTTGAAGATCTTCGGGCTTTTCGGAGTCAGTGAAATGGCATACAACCGGGTGGCTTTATCATAAATATAATCAAAATCGAAGCTTGAGAATGAGAGGTTAAAATCGCGGTTGGAAGCAAAGAAAATATAGTTTCCGTCGAGGCTGAAAACCGGGTTGTCATCTGAAAATGTACCATCGGTAACCTGCAGGCTTTTGCCAGCGGATATGTCATACACCCATATAGCGGATTTTTCGTTACTACCCTCTTTCTGGTATGTTATCCAGCGTGAATCGGGGGAGAAATTATAGCTCCTCAGTTCACTTGATGTGGCATGATCTACATCAGTTATCTTACCGGTTGAGGCTTCAACAAGCCTTAGCTTTAATGTCCTGTCGGAGTACAGGAGCCAGCGGCTGTCGGGAGACCAGATAGGCTGATATTTCCAGGCCGATGAATTGAATGTAACCTGTCGTGGCTGGGCACCTTTCTTGTTCTCAAGGAGCCAGAGCTCATACTCTCCGGTCTTATCGGAGTAAAATGAGATATATTTTCCGTCGGGAGACCATGCAGGATAGATCTCACGAACTCCCTGGCTTTCAGTAAGGTTTTCTGTTAATCCGTTTTCGGCAGGAACGGAGAAAATATCTCCGCGTGCATCAAACAGAGCACGTTTGCCGGTGGGAGAGACGGCAAAGCTGTGAATATCATCTTTGACATTCTTGAAGTATGGAACAAGGTTTGGGTTATCGAAGTTAATATTGACCTTTACTTTTTCTGTCTGGCCCGACTGAAGGTTCAGCCTGTAAAGAAACCCTCCGTTTTCATAAACCAGCTGGTCACCGCTTCCGGATGGCCACATAACATCAAATTCAGTATGGCGGGTAACCTGTTTGGTCTCTTTTGTTACAGTATTATATTGCCAGATATTCAGTTTGAGGTCGCGGTCGGAAGCAAAGAAAATATTGTCGCCCGACCATGTCGGAAGCTGATCGGTGCCTTCAAAATTTGTGATCTGTTCTGATGTGTTCTCTTTGAGGTTGTAAATCCAGAGGTCAGTTGCCCTGCCTCCCTTATATCGTTTCCAGTTGCGGAATTCCCGGTCGACAGGAGTGAAGACTATCCTTGAGCCATCAGGTGAAAGAACACCGAAACCGCCGTTAACTATCTGGAGTGGCTTTTCAAATTTTCCATCGAGGGTTACAAGAAAATATTTGCCCTGGCGTTCACCAAAAGAGGTCCGGTTTGCCCGGATGAGGATCTGTTTGCTGTCGGGGGTCCAATCAAGAACAACATTATCCCATCCTCCCCTTGGAGGCATTATTCCAACTGAATTATACCAGGTAAGCTGATGAGGAACCCCTCCTTTTGAAGGAATGACAAAGACCTGACGGCTGCCGGAGTACTCGCCTGAGAATGCTATCCATTGCCCGTCGGGTGATATTTTTGGAAACAGTTCCAGTCCACTATGGGACGTTAAACGCCTTGCTTCTCCTCCGGTTGAGCTTACTGTCCAGATATCTCCTGCATAAACAAATGCGATCAGATCCTTATTTATATCAGGAAACCTTAGCAAACGGGCATCGTCAACAGCTGATACATTATACGATACAATGAGAGTCATAAAAAAAGCGGAAATGGTTCTGAACAGTCGTTTCATGATTGGTAGTTAATGATTTGGTGATGGGTGATTAGTAATTGGAGATTTATTGCTTAAGTGTAATTGCAGTTCTTCTAACAAGAAAAGGTCATAATAGTTTCAAATTTAATATTTTTTTAGACAAAAAACTTATCCTTTGTGTCTTAGCACCTTTGTGGCAGGTTTTTTAGCTACAAAGACACGAAGGCATAAGCAATTTTAAGTTGCAGCTTAATTAATCAATGTTTTAGTAATTTTAAAAGTTCAATTATTCTTTGTGCTCCGATAAATGACAAACTCTTATTTCAGCTTTAAGCAGTTCACAATATACCAGGACCGATGTGCTTTTAAAGTGGGTACTGACGGAGTTCTTCTCGGTGCCTGGGCCGATGTTACAGGGAAGAAGAGTATCCTGGATATCGGGACAGGAACAGGGCTGATCGCCTTGATGCTGGCCCAGAGATGCGAATCTGAAATTACAGCCATTGAACCTGACAATGATTCATTCTCTCAGGCATCAGAAAATTTCTCTCTTAGCAAATGGAGCGGCAGGATCAGGATTGAAAACTGCATGTTGCAAGATTTTAAACCTGAAAAATCAGGTTTTGACTTGATTGTCTCTAATCCTCCCTATTTCATCGATTCACTCAAAAATCCCGATCCGGTTAAGTCAAATGCTAGGCATAATGACAGCCTGACTCATTCAGATACACTTAAAGGAGCAGCAAGCCTGCTTTCTGAAGATGGATTGCTTCAGATTATATTGCCTTATGATGAGGGTAATATCTTTGTAGCTGAAGCTCAGGAACATGGTTTATACTGTAATAGTATTCTTAAAATCAGGCCTGTGCCAGCATCTGAAACCAGAAGGATGATACTGGGTTTCAGCAGAAAAAGGACAAAACCTGCTGAAAGATTCCTTACGATAGAAAAAGGAAAAAGGCATGAGTTTACAGAGGAATATATCAGACTGACAAAGGATTTTTACCTGAAGTTCTAATAATGTTTTCTGCGCAAATCTGCGATTTTTTCTGCAGTCTGCTATATAACTAATTTAAAAAGTTACTTAGAGCTTCACAGAGAAGTCACAGAGAAACACAGAGTTAAGAAATCAGATCTCTGTGGACCTCTGTGATTCTCAGTGGATCTCTGTGTAACTAAAAGTTATTTTATTGAATTATTGTATCATTTCGCTTTCCGGCAACCCGTACTCTTCCTTCATCTCAATCCCAAGAGTTTTCAGTTCATCAAGCACCGGATTATAGATATCAGGTACCACCGGTCTGTACACCCCGGCAAGTCTAATTTTCTTCTCGAGGATCATTTTTATTGCAATTGCTGAAGGAAGTGCAACTGTCCTTGCGATTGCCGTATTGGTTTCCGGCGATCCGAAATCGAGCATCGATGATTTTATAACCTCTTTTTTCCCATCGGGCCAGACAGCGAGGAAGATATGCTGCATTACAACCATATCGCGTTCATTGCCGGTCAGCATCATCTTACTTATCATCCTGTCTGCCGTAATTTCAAAAGGAGATGTTTTACCGCAGTTCATTTGCTCATTGCTGAAGAAACCGAGCCATTCAAGAGATTCAACTGCTACAGATTTTTCTGAAATCCCCAGCTTCAGGGCAACTTTTCTCCTGAGATCATTTGAGCTTAAACCAGCCCTTTCGGCAAGGAAACCTGAATAATCAATTCCCGAATAGTCAATTATGGAATCATCGAGCATATTTAAGGCTTTCATCGCATTAAGCGCTTCGCACCAGCCTTTATACCGTAATGTTCCCCTGAACATTGTTGATACTTCAGGAATGCTGTAAATGTCAATATAGCTTATTGAATCCCGGTTGGGGTAAACCTCCATCTCTCCTACACCGGTGAAATTATATGTGAAAATATCCCTGAAAAGATTTTCTGGCTCTATTACCACTCTTTTCCCATTTTTCAGATAGAGAGCGCCGTTACGGCTTGCCAGAACGACTCCCTTCGGACTCCAAGAAAACTTGTATTTCAATGGATTACCCGCATCCTCCGGAGCAGGGAGTGCTCCGCAAAGGGAATAGAATTCTTCAACTTTACCTCCATTTGAATGAATATTATCAATGACCTTCATTGCTGTCATGTGGTCAATACCCGGATCGAGGCCGATCTCATTAAGGAAGAGGATGCCTGCTGCTTTTGCTTCTGAATCAAGTGCTTCTATTCCAGCCTGGACATATGATGTGGTTACAAGTGGTCTTTTATTTTTCAGGCAAATCTTTGCAACATCAGTATGGAATTTATAAGGAAGAAGTGAAACAGTTACATCATATTCCGAAATCAGGTTGTCGAGTTTTTCCATGTCGTCCATCGACCAGTCGAGCGATTTTCCGAGGGGATTCCCGTTTATCATTTCATCAGCACGATCCTTCATTGGTGAAGCCACCATTACGCTTATCCTGTGTTCAAGCAGGTATTCGACCATCGGTTTCGCCACCAATCCGGCCCCGAGAATAAGAACTTTGTTCATTTTGAGTTTTTATTTTTCCGTTACAAGTTAATGATAACAGTTTACAAAAATCATGATTTTTATTTTCTCTGTGTAACTCTGTGCATCCTCCGTGTCTCTCAGTGTAAGTTTTTAAATTTCTTTCTGTTACACAGAGATCCACAGAGAAGTCACAGAGAATCACAGAGAATAAAAGGAGATAATTAATTTCAAAAAGGGTATAAATAATATTATTGGCAGTGTATCTTTGTTCATGATCAAATACTACTAGATGTCTGTGCCATCAAAGCCCATACCCGACGATCACAAATATGCCGAAACACCGCTGATGAAGCAGTATTACAGCGTCAAATCAAAGCATCCTGACGCGATTCTTCTTTTCAGGGTGGGGGATTTTTATGAGACATTTGGGACAGATGCGATACGAGCCTCGGAAATACTTGGTATAACACTTACCCGCAGGGCAAATGGCTCAGCCACTTTCGTTGAGCTTGCCGGATTTCCTTATCATGCTCTTGATATATATCTTCCAAGACTGGTAAGAGCCGGACAGCGGGTTGCAATCTGTGAACAGCTCGAAGATCCGAAGCTTGCAAAAAAAATCGTAAAGAGAGGAATAATCGAGCTGATCACCCCGGGAGTATCTCTTAATGAGAATGTCCTTAACCACAAGGAAAACAATTTTCTTGCCGCTGTTCACATCGACAAGAAAATCGCAGGAGTAGCATTTCTGGATATCTCAACCGGTGAGTTCCTTGCCTCGGAAGGTACTTTGGATTATATAGATCAGATGCTGAACAACTTCCAGCCAAAGGAAGTTCTTTTTGAGAAGCGCAAGAGCGACCTGTTCAACGAGGCTTTCGGAATGAAGTTCTATACCAATAAGCTTGACGACTGGATCTTTACCCCGGAAGCTGCGAGCGACAGACTTCTTAAACAGTTTGAGACCAGCTCATTAAAGGGATTTGGTGTTCAGAGTCTGGCATTCGGAATAATAGCTGCTGGAGCGATTCTTTACTATCTCGACATAACCCAGCATTCACAGCTTGGACATATAACCAATCTTTCGAGGATTGATGAAGACAAATATGTCTGGCTCGATAAATTCACAATCAGAAACCTGGAGCTCTTTCATTCTCCGTATGAAGGTGCCAGGACTCTGGTTGATGTCATTGACCGGACTATTTCGCCGATGGGAGGAAGACTGCTTAAGAGGTGGATTTCATTTCCTCTCAAGGATATCCAGCCGATCACCGACAGGCATGATATTGTAAGCTATTTTGTTGATGATCCTGATTTTAAGGTTGGAATAGCCAGGCTGATTCAGCAGGTCGGCGACCTGGAAAGACTTATCTCAAAAGTAGCGGTAAGCAGGATTAATCCGCGGGAAGTTGTCCAGCTAAAGAGAGCGCTGAGGGCTGTTGCACCCTTAAGTGAGATGTGCGATAAAAGTGGTTGTGAACCACTTAAAGTTCTGGGTGAGCAGATGAATCCTTGCAAATCAATAGCCGATAAAATTGACAGGGAGCTTAATAATGATCCTCCTGTTCAGCTCATCAGGGGAAAAGTGATAGCTGAAGGTGTCTCTGAAGAACTGGATGAGCTGAGGAGAATACTTTACAGTGGAAAGGACTACCTTAACGATCTTCAGGCACGTGAGATCCAGAGGACCGGAATAACCTCCCTTAAGGTCAGCTTCAATAATGTTTTCGGTTATTACATTGAGGTAAGAAACACTCACAAGGACAAGGTGCCACCTGAATGGATCAGGAAACAGACACTTGTAAGTGCTGAGCGATATATAACCGAAGAACTCAAGGAGTATGAGAGCAAGATACTGGGAGCTGAGGAGAAGATAATCAGTCTCGAGACAAAATTGTTCAACGAACTGGTTCTTTCAATAATTGAATATATTCCTCCAATCCAGCTAAATTCATCCCTGATTGCCAGGCTCGATTGCCTCCATTCTTTTGCTGTGGTATCATCCGAGAATAATTATATACGTCCGTTGATGGATGACACGCTAAGGCTTGATATAAGGGATGGACGTCATCCGGTTATTGAAAAGCAATTGCCTCTGGGGGAAGCATACATTCCTAATGACCTTTTGCTTGATACTGAGGACCAGCAGATCATAATCCTTACCGGTCCGAACATGTCGGGTAAATCGGCTCTTCTTCGCCAGACAGCGCTGATTGTACTGATGGCACAGACTGGCTGCTTTGTTCCGGCAAAAGAAGCAACAATAGGGATTGTTGACAAGATATTCACCAGGGTAGGTGCATCGGATAATATAAGCCTGGGAGAATCAACCTTTATGGTTGAGATGAATGAAACAGCAAGCATTCTCAACAACCTTTCAGAGCGGAGTCTTATCCTGCTTGATGAGATCGGCCGGGGGACAAGCACATATGACGGCATTTCAATTGCATGGGCGATGGTTGAATACCTTCATGAGAACAGGAACAGGGCAAAAACACTGTTCGCTACACATTATCACGAGCTTAACGAGATGGAAAACTCTTTTTCGAGAGTAAGGAATTATAATATCTCCATAAAGGAATTCAACAATAAAGTCATCTTCCTTCGAAAGCTTAAAAGAGGAGGCAGTGAGCATAGCTTTGGGATTCATGTGGCAAAAATGGCAGGGATGCCCAGAAGTGTTGTAAGCCGTGCGGATGAAATTCTTAAGGAACTTGAACAGAGCCATGAGAAACAGGAGCTTGCCAAACCTATTGCTGGCCTTGCCGCTCACAGGGAAGGTTTGCAATTAAGTATTTTCCAGCTTGATGACCCGGTTCTTAAACAGATCCGTGATGAAATCCTGGATATGGACATTGATAATCTGACTCCCGTAGAGGCGCTGAACAAGCTTTATAACATCAAAAAGTACCTTAAATAGCTTTTTGTGGATAGAATTTGTTATATTGAAATGAATTAACACCCATTTCATGGTTTCAGTAATTATTCCTGCACTTAACGAAGAAAAGACGATCCGTCAGGTTATCAACCTGGTGAGCAGATCACCAATTGTTGATGAGATACTTATGATTGATGACAAATCTCATGACAATACTATAAAGCAATCGAGACTGCCTAAGGTCAGAATATATACCAGTCCGATAATCGGCAAGGGAAACTCAATGCGTGACGGAATGCTTCTTGCAAAGAATGAGATCGTGGTTTTCCTTGACGCCGATATCGTAACATATCCGGAAAACATAGCCGAACTATTATCTGCTCCTATCCTCAATGATGAAGCTGATTTTGTAAAATCGTGCTTTGAACGTCAGGCGGGAAGAGTTACTGAACTGGTAGCTAAACCCCTGTTAAGCATTCTTTTTCCTGAACTTACAAAATTTTCCCAACCGCTAAGTGGTATGATCGGGGCAAGAAAAAGCTTGCTTAAGAAGGTCGATTTTGAGAATGATTACGGGGTCGATATAGGGATACTTCTAGATATGCATACGATGGGAGCAAGAATAACTGAGGTGAATATCGGGTATATCGAGAACCGCATGCAATCGTGGGAGCAGCTTGGTAAAATGTCGAGGGAGGTATCAAGGTCAATCCTTAAACGCGCAAAAAGCATTGAAGTCAATAATCTGGAAACCCTTGAAAACTTCAGTGTGATCAGGACACAGATGGATTACGCAATACGGGAAAGCCTTTTAGGGAAGGAAAAAATGATTGTCTTTGACATGGATAATACCTTGCTTGAAAGCAGCTTCATTATGACCGCAGCCCAGGAATTCAACTTCACGGGTGAACTGATTAAAATTGTGACAGAATATACAAATTCATTTACAAGAACAAAATCGATTGCCAGGTTAATGAAAGGTAGATCTCTTGATGAAATACTAGGGGTTGTTGATAAAATAAAAATCATTGATGATGCAGCGTCTGTAATAAGAGAAGTTAAAAAGAAAGGCTACGTGTGTGGTATTATAAGCGACAGCTATGATGTGGTCACCAATCATCTGAAAAACAAGCTTAAGATGGATTTTTCGATAGCAAATGAGCTTGAGTTTTCGAAAAGCATCGCAACAGGTGAGGTAAAGATTCCTTCAGCTTTTATGAGGAATGATAAGAGCAAATGCAATCATGATTTTTGCAAATCAAATGTCCTTTTTCAGCTGGCTGAAAAGTACAACATAGATATAAAGAATACAATTTCAATTGGCGACAGTGAAAATGATATATGTCTCATAAAGGAGAGCGGAATCGGGATTGCTTTCTGCTCCAATAACAACTATCTGAATCTCGTGGCCGACCGGATTATTTCTGAAAAGAGCTTTGTTCAGATTCTGGACATTGCATACTGAAATATACCTCATTCCTGGTTTTAAAATATTTTTTTGCACCTTTGCGCCTGTAACAAATACAAATTACCATGAGAATACTTTCATATCTGTTTATCGGAATCATTTTACTTTCAACGTCATGCAATTCAACCAGGACAAGTCTGTTTGGCGGCAGCAAGCAGAACAAGGAAGAGGGAGTTAAGGGGACATCCATTAAAACCACCACACTGATGCCTGCAGGCCCAATTAAAGAGGTCGAAGAAAAACTTGTTATAAATGAAAATAAGGAGCCTTCACCTCAGAAATATTTCGTTATCATTGGAAGCTTCAGGGATCCGGTAAATGCGAAAGACCATCAGACACTGGTCCGTAAAGACGGATTTACCTCCGAGGTTCTGAAAAATGATCAAGGATTATACAGAGTGTCAGTAAAGGCAACAGATGATATAACTGAGGCCAGAAATGAAGTCAGAAAGATCTGGGCAAAATTTCCCAAATATTCAGATACCTGGATGCTGATCCGGAAATAAAGCTGTTCTGAAGGGAATACTGCTAAAAGTCCCGGATTTATTCCTTAAATTTCGGTTCTGAAATACCAGCCGGGTAAAATTTGAAATGAATCAAACCCAAAGGAAACTGAATGTCCGCGAAAGGATATTCAAACGAATATTTGTTGCAGGTGACTGGTACAGGTCGTTCGCTTCCTCGATCAGCGGCTTATGCAGGTTTATTTTTGCTGTGACACTTTCCCTTTTCATCCTTGGATTAATTTTCTACCTGGGATTTGGCAGTACTCCCGAAAACCTCAGTGGACTTAAATCTGCATCCAGGATAATGTTCGTAGTGATCTTTTTCGCGAAATACATCCCGGGATTATTAAGATTCAAATCGGAAAAAGGAATAGCCAGTCTGTTTCGGCTATTTGTTTTTATCTTCTCGCTGGGTGTTTTCCTTTCAAACTTCGGCATAATAAGCTTCGGAAAGGTTCTCAGGGAGATTTTCACTGGTAACATACCCATTGTAATTGCAATCGTTCTTATCGGAATTTCAGAAGTATCAGGTTTGCTAAGGATGATAAGCTCCGTTAAGATCCCACCTGCTTTGATTTTTTCAGCGAGTTTCCTTCTGATAATCTTTATAGGAACGGGACTTTTAATGATGCCGAGGTCACATTCGGGCTATTTATCATGGCTCGATTCTTTATTCACTTCCGTCAGTGCTGTCTGTGTGACCGGGCTGGTGGTGGTCGATACGGCAACTGCATTCACAACTCTTGGAAAGGTAATAATCCTGTGTCTTATTCAAATAGGAGGTCTTGGTATAATGACATTCACAGGATTTTTCAGTTATATTTTTATATCCGGATCATCATTCAGGGACAACCTGTTGCTAAAGGAACTCTTTTCAGCAGAGACAATGAACAACCTGCTCAAGCTGCTGACCAAAATATTATTGCTGACCTTTCTCATTGAAATTATAGGGGCCCTTTTTATTTACACAAGTCTTGAAACAGATTATCCGGATAAGTTGCTTTTTTCTGCTTTCCATTCTGTTTCTGCCTTCTGCAATGCTGGTTTCTCTACAAGGTCAGGCAATCTTAATTCACCTGATATTATTAATAATACCACTTTGCAAGTATCAGTTGCTATTCTCATTATTCTGGGAGGGATCGGATTTCCTGTATTGGTGGGATTGTATGGAAATCTAAAGCACTTTATTGCTTCAGTAATTAGGAAATTTCAGGGCAGATTGAAACCTGCTAAACCTGAAACGAAGAATGTTTCGTCAAGCATTGTTTTGTTCATGACTCTTCTGCTTATCGTTGGAGGGGCATTTCTTTATTATCTTTTTGAATCGGGAAACAGCCTGAAAGGAACAGATACAGTAAGGAAGATAATTATTTCATTCTTTGGAAGCATAAGCGCCAGAACAGCAGGTTTTAATATGACTGATATATCTCTTTGGGGCTACCCGACTGTTTTTATGATGATCTTCCTGATGTGGATAGGGGCCTCTCCCGGATCGACAGGAGGAGGAATAAAAACCACAACTTTTGCTCTGGCCTTCAGAACTGTATGGAATACTATTAAAGGCCGGGAACGGCTTAAAATAGGCAACCGGGAAGTAAGCAACAGAACAATTACCAGGGTGCTTACAATAATATTTCTTTCTGTTGTATTAATAGGTGCAGGTTTTTTATGCCTGCTCGTTTTTGAACCTGGAAAAGATCCTGCTTATCTTTTATTTGAATGCTTTTCAGCTTTTGGAACAGTCGGTCTAAGCCTGGCGGATTCATCAACTTTCACCACTGCAGGTAAGGTGATTGATATTTTGCTTATGTTTATTGGAAGGGTGGGCCCGCTTACCCTGCTTACCGGGTTCTTTTTATCTTCCCGGAAGATCTATTCACAATACCCGGAAATTGAAATTGCTATCAATTGATAAAAATTTAAACTATGAAGTACATTGTTATCGGTTTAGGCTATTTCGGATCGAAGCTCGCCACAAACCTTACGAACATGGGACATGAAGTGATCGGGATTGATAACCACCATGAACGGCTGGATGAATTGAAGAATAGCGTTACCACAGTAATGAAAATGGATGCAACAAACGTTGATGCTATCAAAACACTTCCTTTAAATGATACTGACGCAGTGATAGTTGCAATAGGAGAGGATGTCGGATCTTCAATCCTTACTGCCTCTATACTTAAGAATCTGAAGGTTAAAAGGATCATCGGAAGAGCTATAAACCAGGTCCATCAGAATATCCTTAACCAGATAGGTATTGACGAAGTTGTACTTCCGCTCGAAGATTCTGCCATGCATGTGGCATCAATGCTTCAGATTAAAAATACCCTCCGCCTTACTGAACTGAGTGATGATTATGCTGTTGCTGAGTTAGCAGTGCCTGCAAAATATGTCGGACATGCAATTGATACAATTAACATGGGAGACAGATTCAATCTTAAGATTGTTGCGGTAAAAATCGCTCCCAAAGAAGGATTACTTGCATCTGTTTTCAGGAGTAATTTCAAGGTCGATATGTCATACGATCCTTTTTCCCCGCTTGGTGAAAGGGATGTACTCGTTGTGGCAGGTAAAATAGCTGATATTAAAATGTTTACAGAAAGCTAGTCGTGCACCTATAATAAAATAAGAATGACAAATTATATTATTCTGGCTCTGTGCGTTGTTGTGATCCTTTCGTATATTTTTGATATTTCAGGAAGATATTCAAAGATCCCCGGGGTTATCTTCCTTATTCTGCTTGGAATTGCAATACAGCTAATAGTCAAAGCAGTTAATTTTCATGTCCCTGACCTGCGGCCAGTACTACCAATAATAGGTACTCTTGGACTAATAATGATTGTGATGGAGGCCAGTCTTGATCTGAAACTTGAAAAAAGAAAAAAGGGACTCATAATCAAATCAATCTTTTCAGCATTCATTCTGTTTGCTGTGTTTTCAGCAGCTCTCTCTTACATCCTTGTAGAATTTACGGGCTATAGCTTGCGTGTCTCATTGCTGAATGCAATCCCGCTTGGAATAATAAGCAGTGCCGTTGCTATCTCTTCCGCAATTAATCTTAACAGTGAGGAGAAGGAATTTGTTGTATATGAAAGTTCATTCTCAGATATTTTTGGCATTATTATTTTCGATTTTATCCTTATCAGCCAGGGAACAATTGGTGAGGGATTACTCGACATGGGTCTCAAAAGTATTATTACAATTGCTGTTGGTCTTGTCACAACATTAATTCTTGCGATTCTTCTTCATAAAGTTACCTACCACGTGAGCTATGTGATTATTATGACTTCAATTGTTCTGGTTTACATACTTGCAAAACTATATCATCTCCCTGGCTTATTACTTGTATTGATATTTGGGATGGTGCTCTCAAATATTCAATTGTTTGAAAACAACAGAGTAAAAAAATATGTCGATTTCGTAAAATTCAGAAGCGACATCAAGGCTTTCAAAGTCATACTGACGGAACTGACTTTTCTGGTCCGCTCCTTCTTTTTTATAATGTTCGGATTTTATGCAAAAATTGAAGGTCTGTTCGACCTGAACAACCTTTTGACTGGTGCTGCAATTACTGCAGGGATACTGTTACTAAGACTTTTGTTTTTCCGAATGGTTATTAAGACAAAACTTATCCCCCTGCTTTTTTTTGCACCGCGAGGACTTATAACAATCTTGCTGTTTATAAGCATCCCGGCAGAATCAAGGATATCATTTATCAACGAAGAGGTAATAACAATTGTTATACTTTTTACAATCTTTATCCTTATGATTGGCAATATGCTTTCCACAAAAAATAATAAATTAGACTATGAAAAATAAACTACACATGCTGGTTGCGTTATTTATTATTCTCTCAATCAATGCAACCTCGCAGACAGGTTCTGTAAAACAGCTGAAAATCACTGATTTTGAATTGCAGTCATCTGCCCTCGTAACAGCCTCCGGAGAGGAATTATCTACTCCTCAGTATAAGTCAAAGGTGTACTGGTTCCCTGTAAGAGTTCCATCAACGGTTCTGACCGGGCTGGTTGCAAATGGCGTATATCCCGATCCGTATTCAGGACTCAACAATATGCTTATACCTGATGCATCCGATGATTTTAATAAGAAATATGACCTTGAAAAATTCAGTTTTCTCCCCAATAATCCCAATCCATGGAAGAAGCCATACTGGTATCGTACGTCCTTTATGGTTCCTCCATCTGATAATGGACGTTGCTTCCAGCTGATCTTCAAGGGTATAAATTACCGTGCCGGTGTTTGGCTTAATGGAAAGCAACTTGCTGATTCGGCTCAGATGGCCGGGATGTTTGCACAGTATAGCCTCGATGTAAGCAGGTATGTCAAAGCCGGTGAAAAAAATGTCCTTGCTATTAAAATATATCCGCTCGATTATCCTGGATTACCTTCAACCGAACAGCTGGAGGCTCTGGGTGATTTTTATCCTAACGGAGGGCCAACGGGAGATATAGGGAAAAATGTCACAATGCTTTGTTCAGTTGGATGGGACTGGGTCCCCCCGGTACGCGACCGCAACATAGGAATATGGCTCCCGGTATATTTAAGAACATCAGGAGGAGTGACAATCGGAAATACAAAGATCACCACCGAATTAGCCGGGGAGCAGGATACATCAATGGCGAAGCTCTCTCTGAGCCTAATGCTATTCAACCATACAAGCTCAAACGAAATGGGCAGGCTGACTGTTAAAATCTCTCCTGAGAACTTCAGAGGAAAATCATACCAGTTCACAAAAAATGTTGCCGTAGGGAGTGATGCCAGTAATCTGGTCGAAATGAATTCTGATAATACAAAAGAGCTTACAGTAAACAAACCCGGGATATGGTGGCCAAATGGCTATGGAAAACCAAACCTTTACAGGATACGCCTTCAGTACACCGGTCAATCAGGTGTTTCGGACGATACAACGTTCGTTTTTGGAATCAGGACAGTATCCTCTAAAGCAGTGGATGTGGACGGCAGCTGGCGCCGCGATTTTTATGTAAACGGTCGGAGAGTCCATCTAACAGGTGGAGCTTGGGTTCCAGACTTTATGCTTAACCGCGATTCGTTGCGATATGATTATGAGATGCACCTTTGCCGGAATTCAAACATTAATCTTGTCAGGATCTGGGGAGGAGGAGTAACACCTTGTGATGAATTCTTTGAAGCCGCCGACAGGTACGGGCTGCTTGTATGGTCCGATTTCTGGGTCACAGGCGATACTCAAGGTGAATTCAAGGGATCACCGGACTGGCCCTTTGAGAGTGAGGTTTTTAAAAAGAACGTGGTTAGCACAATTCTCAGGATAAGGAACCATCCAAGCCTTCTTTTATGGACAGGAGGGAATGAGGGTCATGCCCGCAGAGAACTCTATGATTTCATGAGGAACAGCGTTATCTCCCTTGACGGGACCAGACCCTTTATCCCGAGCTCTTCAGGGTTTGCAAAGCTCCCGGAAGGGTGGCCGGCGTCTTATCCCGATAACCTTCCGGGCGGAGTTTACAGCGGCGGTCCTTATATTTGGCAGGACCCTGTAATGACATATAAAAGGGCCATTGCAGGAAAGGACTGGGTATTCAAGGATGAAACAGGATTGCCATCCATGCAGCCATACAATATAATGCCTCAGATAATCCCCGATCTGGTCTGGGATAAGGCACTTCCGTTCCCATTGAACAATACATGGGGTTATCACGATGCCTGTACTGGCAATGGACGATGGGACCAATATTACAGGGAAATGATCAAACGATATGGTGAACCCGAAACCATGGAGCGATTCTGCGACAAAATGCAGCTTATGAATGCTGTTGGTTATCAGGGGATATTTGAAGCTGCGGGTCATAAATTAAACGATATCGGAGGAGTTATGCTCTGGAAGCTTAATGCAGCATTCCCAAGTGTCGTATGGCAGGTCTATGACTGGTTCCTTATGCCTAATTCAGGTTATTATTTTATGCAGAACGCAATTGAGCCGGTGCATATCCAGCTAAACCTGATCAATAATAAAGTTACGGTACTGAACAGGACATATAAGCAGGTATCAGGTCTGACTGCTCAGGTCAATGTTTTTAGTCTTGATTCGAAACCTTTATTTAGCGAAAGTGTAAATGTAGATCTTGGTCCCACCAACGTCAGGGAGACATCAGATCTCGAAAAAATATTAAAAGAAACCGGAGGGATTAAATTTGTAGTTCTGAACCTGAAAAACCAGTCAGGGAAAGTGATATCACATAATGTTTACTGGATTTCACCTGATGGTGATTACAAATCCATAAACGAAATGGATGAGACAAATATTAATATGTCGGTGCTTAAGGAAGCGAAAGGAAAAAATGACCCTGAATGGAATTTGCAGATAACAAACAAAACAGGGAAGATCGCATTTTTTATCAGGCCGCAGCTAATGTCGGGCGGAAAAGAAATATTGCCTTCTTTCTGGTCCAGGAGCTATTTCACTCTTGCCCCTGGTGAAAGTATGGAAGTCACTGTCTCATGTCCTTCTTCTGAACTTACCGGGAAATCACCAGTGCTGAAAGTTTCGGGGTGGAATGTACCGGTATCAGAGGTTGAACTGAAGAAGAATTAGATTTTTGATAATTTTCATATTTACACCTGTATCCATGCCTTTTGTATTTTTAACCCTTCCTCCATCTCCTTCCCTTAAATTTAAGGGAAGGAGGGAAAATTCATGGTTTTACTGAATCACTCCCCCTTCCCTTAGTCTTAAGGGAAGGGGCTTGGGGATGGGTTAAGTTATATAAAGAGAGGGGCTGGGGAGAGGTCAAAAAAATGGGGATATAATATGCTGACAGCTTTTTCCAATGCCACAATCTTCACGAGCAGTGAAACCATTTCAGATAAATCACTTCTTATTAGAAATGACAGAATTGAATCAATCGTCGATCCTTCGGCAGTGCCGGTGGAGGCAAGAATTATTAATTGTAAGGGCAGTTTCATTTCTGCCGGCCTTATTGATCTTCAGATCGCTGGCGGAGGCGGATACCTCTTTTCAGCTAATCCGACTCCGGAAGCGTTATGGGCTATTACTGATGCCATTACCCTGAGCGGTACAACTGGTTTTCTGATTGTAATTCCGACAGATACCCCTGAAGTATATCATGAGGTGATAAGGGTTGTCAGGGAAAACCCTCATCCTGCTGTTCTGGGCCTTCACATAGAGGGTCCTTTCATAAGTCATTTAAGGAGGGGAGCTCATATAAAGGAATTTATCAGAATACCAACGATAGAAAATGTCAAAGCTCTGATTGATGAGGGGAAAGGTGTTGTGAAAATGTTAACAGTGGCTCCCGAGGTATGCGAACCCGGGATAATTGAATTATTGAATGATAATGGAATAGTTGTGGCAACAGGACACAGCAATGCAACTTTCAGTGAAGCTGTACTAGGGTTCAGGCAGGGGATAAGGACAACTACTCATTTGTTCAATGGCATGTCGCAGCTCCATCATCGCGATCCCGGGCTGCCTGCTGCAGTATTTGAAACCAGTAATGTTTTTGCCAGCATAATTGCTGACGGGATACATGTCGATTACAGCATGATCTCCATAGCAAAGAAACTTATGAAGGAGAGATTATTTCTTGTTTCTGATGCCGTTGAAGAAAATCTGAAGGGTTCATATCTTCATGTGCGTCAAAGCGACAGGTTTACATTGCCCGACGGCACCCTGTCGGGTTCTCTTCTTACAATGATGATAGCAGTTAAGAACTGTGTAGAAAATATTTCAATATCTAAGGAAGAGGCTCTCAGGATGGCATCATCTTATCCTGCTGAATTAATGGGTATCCGTGATAAGGGAAAAATCCTGCCGGGATTTAAAGCCGATCTGGTTGTCTTTGATAAAGATTTTAATGTTGAACAGGTCTTTGTCGAAGGCATGAAGGCATGAAGGGATAACGGCGTGACGGTATCAAGGCATAAAGGCATGGCGGGGTAATGGGGGTAAACACCTAAAGCTCCCCTCCTGGGAGGGGATGGGGGTGGGTTTCTTAAAGCGTAACGGTATAATTATGGTCAGGAACATCATAAAGTATGTGAATCTCTGTGTTCTCCTTCTAATCCTGTTATCATGCTTAAACAGACAAAACCATTTCACATATAGCCATGGGGCTATTGTCAGAGGAGATACAACTTTAAAGAAAATTGCTCTTGTGTTTACCGGCGATGAATTCGGAGATGGCGGCAGTTTTATTTCAGAAACCCTGGAAAAAGAATGCATAAAAGCTTCATTTTTCCTGACAGGTAATTTTTACAGGAGCAAGGAGTTCGAACCTGAAATAAAAAAGCTTTGGAAAAACAGAAATTACATGGGCTCCCATTCCGACAAGCACCTGCTTTATTGCGACTGGGTGAAAAGGGACAGTCTTCTGGTAACTAAGAATGAGTTCATTGATGACCTTAGTAACTCATTCACTGAGATGTTGCGGTACGGAATTGAAAAAGAGGATGCTGTTTATTTATTACCGCCCTATGAGTGGTACAACGATTCAATTGCCTCATGGGCTGAGGAGTCAGGGACAAAGCTTATAAATTATACCGGAGGCACCCGTAGCAACGCCGATTATACAATTCCGGAAATGGGAAGTCAATATATTGACAGCAAAACTATTTACAACTCCATAATTTCTTTTGAGAAGCAATCAGTTTCAGGTTTGAACGGATTTATATTGCTGGTTCACATAGGGACAGATCCGCGGAGAACGGATAAGTTTTATTATTTACTTCCGGAACTAATAAAGGAACTGAAAAGCTTGGGTTACAGGTTTGTGAGAATTGATGAGTTGTTGTTATTTAAGAAATAAGGTATATAATATGTCCATTTTAGGGATCGATCTTGGAGGAACAAAAGGCGAAGGAATTGCAAAAGTTGCCAGGGATCACCTGACCGAGGACAGCTCTTATTCGGGATTGTTAAGAAGCAGGGACCCTAAAAGCATTATTGCTTCAGATATTTTCAATGGATTTGAAGCAGGTGATCCGCTTGCTGTGGAAGTTATTGAAGAGTGCATTGAATTCTGGGGTATGGCTGTTGACAACCTCGTTAGCCTTTTTAATCCTGAAAACATAATCCTGGGAGGAGGTGTCTTTGGTCCGGCATTGAGATTGATCCCGGAAATAGTGAGAGAGGCATCCAGGTGGGCTCAGCCGTTACGCTTTGCGCAGATGACCCTTGAAGTCTCATCTATTGGAGGGGATGCAGGTGTATATGGTGCCGGATATCTGGCATTAAGGAATTTAAATGAATTTATTCCTACTAAAAGTTATCATGTACAGTAAAAAGGTTGTTTTCTGGTCATCCTGCATTGCAATCCTGCTTTTTGGAATAGCAATGACAACGCTTGGTTCAATTACGCCTGACCTGAAGGAAAAGTTCCAGCTCGATGATATTGCAGCCGGAACATTATTTTCAATATTACCACTTGGAATTCTTGCAGGTTCGTTGTTTTTCGGCCCCATCGCCGATAAATACGGATTTGGCTTATTGATGGCAGTATCCTGCATTCTACTGGCATTAGGATTTGAAGGTATTGCATTTACTTCATCTACCGGACTTCTCAAAGTATCCATTTTTATATTCGGTATTGCAGGAGGATCAATAAACGGAGCCTCGAGTGCGTTGGTATCAGATATAAGCGAGAATGACAAAACTGCCAATATCAGCCTGCTTGGCGTCTTTTTCGGCATTGGGGCTCTGGGAATGCCTCTCATCCTCGGTATCCTGAGAGAAAGCTACAGATTTGAAAGGATCGTTGCTACAGTTGGAATACTCTCATTCCTGACAGGTGTACTTTTTGTATTCATTAAGCTGCCCCAGGCAAAAATGGCTCAGAAAATACCGATCGGGAAGATAAAGGGTTTCTTCAGGGATAAAGTTCTTCTGCTTATAGCCTTCTTCCTTTTCTTTCAGAGTAGTTTCGAAGGACTTATGAATAACTGGACCACCACTTATCTTACAGATCATCTCTCTATATCCCGGGATAAGGCTCTCTACGGCCTTTCGTTATTAGTTGCCGGAATGGTCGTTATGAGATTGTTAGCCGGTACATTCTTAAGGCATATTAACTTTAAAAGGATCCTGATCGCTTCATTTATCTTTCTTCTTCTTGGATTAGTATGCATTGCTTCAGGAATTTCCACATTTGTTGCCCTTATTGGATTCGTACTGATAGGAGCAGGACTGGCCGGAGGTTTCCCGGTCATGCTCGGATTAGTCGGCGAAAGGTATGAAAATATCTCGGGAACTGCTTTCAGCTTTGTGCTTACCGTCGCACTGTTCGGTAACATGCTCATAAACTATTGCATGGGGATTATATCGGAAATATATGGTATCAGTCACCTGATGACAGTTATTTTTGCTGAGATGATTATTATGTCGATATTAGGTTATACAATTATAAAAAAGGTAAATGATGTTAGCAAAACAGTGGCTTGAAAATGCTAGGTCGGTAATGACATTTATTGAAGAAACCCAGACAGAAAATATCAGGAAGGCGGCAGAAATGATGGCCGATACCATTGAGTGCAAACAATGGGCTCATACTTTTGGATGTGGCCATGCCACCTTGCCTATCGAAGAGATGTACCCGAGGATAGGCGGATTTGTGGGATTTCATCCCATGATTGAATTGCCTCTGACATTTTTCACACGTATTACTGGTGAAATGGGAGTGCATCAGGTTGTTTTCCTTGAGCGTGTTGAAGGCTACGGCAGGGGTGTGAAACTTTACATTCATCCATCTCACAATGTGGAAGACGACGGAACCACCAAACAACGACTCGATGAAGCTCTTGCAGAATACAAGATAAGGATTGCCGGGGTTTAGCAGGGAAACAATACTGTAAGTCTGTTCAACTGACAATGCATTTCTTGACTGATTCAAAACATTTATAATGTTTTTTAGATAGGTGCTTTATGAAACCTTAGGATCAAGGTTTATCCTGGCAGACTTATTTAACAAATTGGATACGCTCTTTATTTTTACTTGAGGTATGATCTGGACGATCCTTTTTAGGATCCCCCAGCTTTGTCAGAGGCAGGCTATTGTTCTATAAAGACGACAGGAAAACAAAAACCCACTTTGAATGGTGACAGGAATGAATGCATGGAAAGTGTATTAATTATTTTCTTTCTGACTGTTCTAATGCTTTGAATTTCATTATATTAAAAAATATAAGGTAGAGAATGAAAGGCAAGATCAGATTTATAATTGTAAATGCCAGGAAACCACTACCGAAAATAAAAAGGGTGGTTAGAACAAGCAGTATAATATCAAATAAAATTGTTTTATAGATAGCTCTTATCCTGATCTCGCGGAAGATTTCCCCTTCACACTTTTCCTTCGAAAAAACAACCATGCAAAATCCGGAAATAAAAAGCAGGATTATCAACTCATCAGCAAAATTTGTCCGGAAAGTGGTGAAGAATCTGGTTTCCATGAACGAGGAGAAAACAGCCAGAACAGGCATTTCAAATCTGAAATTAAATCCAAAGTAAAAAATGGTCAGAACTGCTCCGGTAAGGATCAGGATAAATCCCGGTAGTTTGAATTTATAGGATAAAAGCATGTTTCACCATTCTTTTAAGCTCACCATCTGGCTATCTTATCATTACCCCAGAACATAAGCCGTGTTAGCATTCCAAATCGTCTTTTTTCCTTCTCCGGCATTTCATCATATAATTTTTTAGCAACGGGCTCCCATTTTTCAGCAATTGGTCTGGTTTTAGATGTCAGCTCACGCGCAGTTTCAGGATAATTCAAATGAGTTGATTTCACTCCCTCCATATCGGTTATATCTTCAATCGCTTCCGGCACATCCAGAAATGGACATGGTCTGAGAAAATTAGCGGAGAATGGTTTCTTCTGCCTGAATTTTTTAAAAAAGGGTGAACGCAATGCTTCGGTCAGGGTCATATTATGGATGTTTACATCTGAATAATGGCAGAAAGCACATGGTTCCAGATCTCCGTTGGCATTGATATGAGCGAAATCATTTCCTGCTGCCACGCATCCGATCGACTTGTGTCCGCTGTTTGGAAAATCTATAATTGTAAACCTCTTTTTCTTTTGGTATTCCTCAATTTTTCTTTTTACATGAGCACGCTGGTCTGCTGTGCAACATAACGAAACATCGGCATCACTTCCAATGGGTAGATATGTAAACATCCAACCAAACCATGCTCCTTTTTTAAAAAGAAAATCGAGAAACTCATCGCTGGAAACGGTTTGCCAGTTTTTGGAATGGTAGCAGATTGAGAATCCAAAGCCAAGATCCTTCTTTTTAAGCAGATCCATGGCGGCAATTACTTTATCATAAGTGCCATTTCCCCGTCTCATATCAGTCTCCTCCCTATAACCCTCTATGCTTATATAAACATTAAGGTTCCCCAGTTTCACCATTTCATCGGCAAAAACCTCATCAACAAGTGTTCCATTGGTAAATAATCCAAATGTGAGATCATTATGCTTCCGGCACAATTTAAGGATATCGTTTTTTCTCATCAGGGGTTCACCTCCGGTCATCAGGATTTCGAGAACACCTATTTTTTTTGCTTCCGAAAGAAGTTCATCCAGTTTTTCATATGATAAATTACTGTTCTTCTGATAATCTGCTGCCCAGCATCCTTTACATTTTAGATTGCATGAGCTGGTCGGATCGATCATTAAAAGCCTTGGCAGAACTGATTTGTACTTACGGTTCAGATAAAGCCTGTTCGGAATATAGAACAATCCGTCGATTGTCAGGAAATCAAACAGGTTCTTTACCTCAAAATACCTGTATAGTTTATATACAAAATTCTTATGATGCGGGTATGGAGGAATAATCTTTTTTTCCCCGCCTATATAGAGATGCTTCATTAGAAATCTTTTCTGTTGTTAAATAGCAGCTTCGATTATTCTAATCATTCTGAGTACTTGAGTATACCGGAAATTTTGCAGTGGAATTATCATCAAATGTGAATTCAATTCCAACCAGACCGAATTTGTGATTTGTCCAGTAGATGGTTTTTTTAACACCGAATTTATTTGTATTTTCCTCTATCTGCATAACTTTGATATCCATCCCACCCCAGAAATAATCATTGTCGGTCGACTTGCTTGTGACAGTTCTTTTACCACCGCCATTTATTGTATATGAATCACCGACATTTGAGTCAAATTTGACAATAACTCCCGGTTCCAATCCATTGATACTTTCAATTCCTTCGGATGTGATCCTAAATTCAATATCAGATATTGTGACATTATTTCCATTAATAACTGTCTGAGGATGATTTGATAAAATGTTTTTGATCGTACTGTTTGTAACTACAGCGGTTCCGGTAAAAGATGAAACCCCATTTTCAAGAGAAACTACTGATGCGGAGATAGAGCTTACCCCGGCTATTGTGCCTGAGGAAGATGATATTGTCTCGCCAACTTCTCCCATAGGAGATTGCAGTCCTCCCAAAGTGTCACTCTTATCTTTTTTACACGATGTAAAAGCCAATAATACAAATAGAATGGAGAATAATAGTGTAGTTTTCATAAATAAAGGTTTTAGTGAAGGTTATCATTCTCAAAAATATTTCTTTTACTTAAAGGGCAATCAGAAATTTGACGAACCATCGATTTTTTATGATTTATTAACTTTTATAAAAAACCCAGCTCGGTTTGGCCAACATAATTTGTTTAAAGTGCCTTGTTGATTTCAGGAAATGATATTCCCTGCTGACAAGGTAATATTGTTAAAAACATTACTAACTTTATCGTAGATGACCAGCAAAGACCAATCGTAATTAATAAAACCGATTAAACAATGAGAACAATATGCCTGATTCTTTTAGTGTTGTTTTTAAATCCGGTTCTTTACGGACAGAATATAGGCCTTGTCAGCGTTAAGCTTGCTGAACAGGTCGTTACTGTCGGAGGCTCTGGTGCCGATGTTCCGGGTTTTACGTCGAAAGCGATACAGCTTGCACTCGATGCTGTAAAGACCAGGGGTGGAGGAACTGTAAGACTCAATCCCGGAACTTACGAGATAATCGGTCCGGTCCGATTGCCAGACAATACCTCCCTGATCGGATCAGGAACGGCTACTATTTTGAGAAAGTGTGACGGTTTCAAAACCAGCTTTATAATTGACGCGGACTGGGGTATGCTTAAAGCTGTTGTGAAGGATGCAAGCGGTTTTAAAACAGGAATGGGAATAGAGCTTTACGATGATGAACATGACCAGGGATGGGACGTCACCACCGCTGTAATAACAGATATTCAGGGTAATACAATCTATTTTGACAACAGGACCGTAAATGATTACATCTCCTCCCTGAATGGTACAGTTACGAATAGCTTTTCAATAATCGAGGCTGTTGATGCTGAAAATGTTAAAATTGAGGATCTTGTTATAGAGGGGAATAAGAGCACCAACGATTATATAAACGGGTGCAGGGGAGGAGGAATTTATATCCACAAATCGAGGAACTGTATTGTAGAAAATGTGAAGATAAATGAGTTCAATGGTGACACCTTCAGCTGGCAGATAACTGAGAACATTACAATACGGGGATGTGAGGCCTCAAACGGAAACGGTCTTGGATTTCATCCGGGGACTGGATCGGATCATTCAACAGTTGAAAATTGTTTTAGTCATCATAATAAGGGAGATGGGATCTTTTTATGCTGGCGGGTGCAGAACGGAATCTTCAGGAATAATACATCATTCGGGAACGGCGATAACGGAATCTCTATAGGTCATAAGGATACAGACAATATTTTTGAAAATAATCATATTTATGAGAATGGTTCCCATGGCGTCCTGTTCAGGAATGAGAATGAACAGAACAGCGGGCACAGGAATACTTTTACGAATAATGTTATTGAAAATAACGGAATCAGCAGGGAGTCAGCAGGATTCTATATAGACGGCGAAACACACGATATTAAAATTGTCAATAATACAATCCGTTCTACAGGAAAAGGGAACCAGGCAACAGCTATATTTATCGGAAAGAAATCTTCGAAAATTACGTCAACTGAAAATAAGATTTCAGGATCGAAGGATATTGTTTACGAAAAATAAATCCAGAAAATACATTTAACCACGGAGCAAAGCCCCCCATCCCCCCTGTAGGGGGGCTATTATTGGCTTTTAAGAGCCCCCTTTAGGGGGTAGGGGGCAAATTTTAGATGTAAATCTGTGGTTAATTATTCTTCTGACTTAGAATCCAATCAAACCATAAATTCATACCTTCCCCTGTCTTAGCCGACACTGTAATGAATTCCAGGTGGTGATTTATCATACCGGCATTTTTCATAAACTCTTCCGTACTGAAATCAACATGGGGCAGCAGGTCGGATTTATTAATAATGCATAGGTGCGATGATTCAAATATATTTGGATATTTCAAGGGTTTATCTTCCCCTTCTGTTACACTTATAACAAGAACCCTTTTATATTCCCCCAGATCAAACATGGAAGGACACACAAGGTTACCAACATTTTCAATAAACAGTATTGAATCTGTTTCCGTTTCCAGCTTTTTCAGAGCTGACTCGATCATCTTTGCATCAAGGTGACATCCTGAGCCAGTGTTTATTTGAATTGCTGGAGCTCCTGCTTTTTGTATCCGGTCAGCATCGATGAGGGTTTGCTGGTCTCCTTCAATGACATATATTTTTCTTGAAGGAATAAGATGATAGATGGTCTTTTCCAGTACAGTCGTTTTTCCTGAACCGGGTGAGCTTACCATATTAAGGCAAAGAACCTTCCTCCCTTCAAAAAACCGCCGGTTCATTCCGGCAGTTATGTTATTCTGCGAAAGGATGTCGGTGTTAAGATCGATAACTTTTTTATGAGGATGATCATGTTCATGCTGATGTTCATGAATATGCCCATGATCATGTTCATGAGTATAATCACTGTTGCTATGTGTATGATTCGGATCATGGATTATAAATCCGTCCGGTTTACCACATCCGCATGTTTCGCACATAGTTTTAATTTGATAAATGTTATTCTTCTTCTATAAGCAGTGAAACTACCCTGAACTCATTGCCTCCGGTTATCTCTGAAGGAAATGAATTGCATTGCGGACAGGAGTCAAATCTTTGATCCATTTCAAATTCCTTATCACAGACCGGACAGATCCCTTTGCCTTTTGTCTTTATGATATTCAACCTGGATTTTTCAAGAATTGAGCCCTCGGATATCAGGTCAAGCGCTGATTTAAAAGCTTCGACTTCGACACCGCTGAAATTGCCAACTTCAATTGTAATCTCGCTGACTGCAAGCGCCTTGTTTTTTTTTGCCTCACATTCTGCAAGTTTAATTACTTCTGTTGCCAGTGAAAATTCGTGCATGAAATATAATCTCAGGCATATTCACCTCTGACGATCTCTTCCTTGTCCTTATCCCAGTACATTGTGCGGCCCTCAAGGTATGCCCTGGTTCCCATATGGGCTGTCATTGCCTCCATAAAAGTCTGGTCGATGTTGCATGATGGTGTCTGTCTCTGACGGATACACTCGAGCCACTCCCTCATATGCAGGTGGGTTGTGTCGTAACGCTTGCCGTCGACATATGTATACAGTAATCCGCGTTGTGCAAAGTAAAGTTCTGTGGCAGAAGTTACTGCATCGACTTTGCTCTGCCCGGGGACATAAGTGAAGAATGATTTGTCAGTCGGGATGATGCCCTGTTTTATCTTCTCTGCATAACGGTCGGAATCGCTGTCGGCTGTAATGCTAAGGATATCTGAAACAACCATAGATGCATCATGTCCCATGAAAACTTTGCCCCGGTTTAGTGAACTCGCCAGCGTAGCGCTATAAAGCATTGTAAGATTCCGGTCGGGCCATTCAAAGGTGGTCTGTAAAACATCAGGTACTGTACGACCATCTTTGAAAAAATAGACTCCGCCAGATGATGTTGCTGAATGGGGTATGCCCACGTGCATGATCTGGTTCACGGCATCAAATTCATGGGTGAGAAGATCACCTGAAAGCCCTGTACTGTAGTCCCACCAGCAGCGCCAGCGAAAGAACCTTTCAAGACTGAATTTGTCACGTTGCTCAGGTCCCATATAGCGCTCAAGACGAAATGACTTCATATACTCATTGTATTCCTTTATGCGTTCAGGATCGCCTTCAAACTGTTTCCAGTCGATAGTCTGCGGATTAGAACCTTCGATTATCGGATAAACCCATGCCCCATTTGGAGTATTGCGGTTTGTAGACACCTGTATAAGGTTGACGTGGCCAAGCAGGTCATTCTTGATTATTTCTTCAGCTTTCTGATAAGAGGCTGTCTGGCGGCCCTGGTGGCCCAGCTGAAATACGATGCCTGACTCTTTGACTGCCTGTCGGACCAGATAAGTTTCCGGTACAGTCCATGTTGCAGGTTTTTCACAATAAACATGCTTGCCTGCTTTTGCAGCAGCAATGGAAATCGTTCCGTGCCAGTGGTCAGGGGTTGCGATAACGACTGCATCAATATCATCGGCTGCAACCAATTCCTGCCAGGTACGATAACGTTTTGGCAGAGGACCAAACTTCCCTTTTGTTCCTTCCCGGTTTATGTTGGAACCTGTCAGTTGGGCAGATTCACTATAAACATCAAAAATATCGCATACTCCGTTTATAACCACATTCAAATTACCTTGCTCCATGAACACATCATATCGTGTGTCGTCCGGATTTAGCTCTTTAGCTTTGATAAGGCTGTCCATATATGATGGTTCAGCGAATCCTAGCGCTTTCATCAGCTGTTTACCTCTGATGCCAAATCCGATCAATCCAACCCGGATCTGCTTCCCGTTTGTCTGCGGCTGAATAAAAACAGCATTTTTGGTGCTCAACTGAAACACATCTGAGATATCGCGATCCAAATAAACATTTCTTCTGGTTTTAACAAGCCCATAGGCCATAGCACCTAACAATGGAACCGTGGCAAGTGTCTTTATAACATCACGCCGCCCGATTGTTGAAGATTTTTTTGTTTCAACCTTACTTGAAGGCTTATTTTTGTTTTCTTTTTCCATGGTATCAGATTATGAATTTACGAAAACCAACTGGTAGCACCCTGACCAGAAGATGGTCTATCCCAATCACCCTGGCAGCAGGAAAAACGAAAAGAACTCCCAATGCAGCCAGCTCGATGAGATTTTTGTCAATTATGAAATAGGAGCCTTCAAATGGCATCATATATTTGACACCAATAAGGGCAGGGTGTGAAAAAGTATAGAGTAATAATAACAGGATTCCTCCAATTGTTGATAAGCGGGTAAGACACCCAAGCAGCAAACCTAATCCTATAAGCACCAGTGCCCATTCGTTAAGAAAATCAATGTATTTCATTGTCCCGGCATTACCGGCCATATTAATGAACATTGATCGAAACATACCCTGTGAATCCATCAGGTAAGTAGTAGCAGTCCAGTGCGGATTAAGAACCTTTACCATTCCTTCGTAAAGGAAGTGCCATCCGATGAAGATGCGCAGCACCAACAACCATATAAGTTGGGCTTTTGTGTAGTTATTTTCCATAATTTAATAATAAGTAGTTATCTGGTTTTTGAATTACAATCAAATGATAAAATAATGAATATCAGAAATCATGCATATTGAATCCAATTATTATTGCCCCTAGGTTCAGTCTATTTTTATCAGAGATTCCTCATCCCGAATCCTCGGGATTCGGAATGACATGCATTTTTGTTCAGGAGAGGGAAGAGTTGGCGATTCGCCGGGCGAATCGCCAACTCTTCCCTTAATACCACTTAATATGCTGTCATTCCGAGCGTTAGCGAGGAATCTCCCACCTCTGTATAATATTTGTTAATGATAACCGATACTAATAGTAAAAAATATATAAACATAATCTTTTTGATATTACATTATTAAATCATGCAAGAATTTTATTAAATGGTCAATCCATGAGAATCCGCAAGCTTATTTAGCCTGTTTGACGGAAAAAATAAAATTGACTTTGACCTATGCAGAGCGTAACTTTGATTATAGTAGTTGTTTAATTAATAACCTTTTTAGATGAAAACTATAATTGAACTGCTTGAGAACAGTGCAAAAAAGTTTGCAGACAACCCTTATCTTCTTGAGAAGAAAACCGACAAGTACGAAGCTATCACCTACCGGGAAACAAAAGAGCAAGCCTGGAAAGTAGCCGCAGGCCTTCTGGCACTCGGCATAAACAAGGGCGACAGGATCGCATTATTATCAGAGTCCAGAACCGACTGGGTACTGAGTGAACTTGGTATATTGCATGCAAGGGCTATATGTGTTCCACTTTCAATTCTGCTCAGGGAAGGCGCCGACCTGAAATTCAGACTCGACCATTCAGAATCGAGATGGATAATAGTCTCACGCAGCCAGCTTGACAAAATAAACTCAATAAAAAAGGATCTTAAGAATCTTGAAAAGGTTATTCTTCTTGACCCTAAGGAAGATTATTCTCAGGATGAAATATTTATGGGGGATATTAAAAAGATGGGGGAGGAGTATCTGAACAAAAACCGTGAAAAATTCATTCAAATAATAGATTCGGTCGGCCCCGATGATTATGTGAATATTTGTTACACTTCAGGGACGACAGCCGATCCAAAAGCAATAATCCTGTCTCACAGAAATTATACTGCAAATATTGAACAGGCTCTTACGCTTATGGATGTTCCGGAATGGTGGACTACACTTCTTATCCTGCCGTGGGACCATTCCTTTGCCCATACCGTTGGAATATACATTATGATGGCATCAGGTGCAAGCTTTGCTGCGGTGCAGGGCAAGTCTTACCTCGACAATCTTAAGCACATTCCTGAAAATATCAGGGAGATTAGGCCTGTTTTCCTGCTGAGCGCTCCGACCCTGGCAAAGAACTTCCGCAAAGGGATCGAAAAAGGTATAAGGGAGAAGGGTCCGTTTATTGAAAAGATTTTTAATCATGCTTTAAAGGTTGCATACAGTTACAATGGCATTGGATGGGATAAGGGGAAGGGAATGAAAATATTTCTTAAACCATTATACAGCTTGTATGATCAGATCCTGTTTAAAAAAATCAGAGCCAGCTTTGGAGGAAGGCTAAAGTTTTTCTTCGGTGGAGCAGCTTTGCTTGATATTGAACTTCAGAAATTCTTTTCAGCTATTGGTATACCTATGCTGCAGGGATATGGTTTATCTGAGGCATCTCCGGTGATCTCAGGAAATATGGAGAAAAGACACAAGCTTGGATCTTCAGGTTTTCTGGTCAAAAACCTTGAATTGAAGATCTGTGATGAGGATGGAAATGAAATGCCAACCGGCAAAAAAGGTGAGATTATAGTCCGTGGCGAAAATGTAATGAAAGGATACTGGAAAAATGAGAAAGCCACAAATGAGACGCTAAGGAATGGATGGCTGCATACAGGCGATATGGGGTATATGGATGAGGATGGATTCCTTTTTGTTCTTGGAAGATTTAAAAGCCTTCTTATTTCAGATGATGGGGAAAAATACAGTCCTGAAGGGATTGAAGAAACTATAACCGACCGATCTCAATTTATCGATCAGATGATGCTGTATAATAACCAGAACAAATATACTGCTGCATTGCTTATGCCAAATGCAGAAGCACTGGCAAAATGGGCAAAAAATAACAACATAAGTCTTACCGAATCGAAGGGACCAGAGGCTGTTTTAAATGAACTTGAATCAGTTATCAACCAGTATAAGCCTGGAGGCATGTTTGATGACCTGTTTCCTTCAAGATGGCTGCCTTCATCTGTAGCCATTCTCGATGAGCCATTCAGCGGGGATAACAAACTTCTGAATAGTCTCGGGAAAATGGTAAGGGCTAAAATTGTTGAACGGCACCAGGATAAAATAGATTTCTTATATACTCCGGAGGCTAAAAACATAGTAAATCAAAGAAATCTTGCTGCAATAAAGAAAGTATTAGGTGTAAACCAGTGAGATACTCCAGCATCCTTAACCTCTTTGCTTCCAGGAGGAGCTGTTTTATAAATCATAATTTGAATTTGCTGATATAGTTGAGCAATAACTGTATGCTGAAAGTTTTTGTAATCAATTATCGAAATTAATTAAGAAATTAGTTGTAAAACTAATATATTAGTTGTATATTTGGTATAAATAAACGGTAGTGTCCGACTAAAAGTAAGAGACTATGAGCGGAGCGAAGTGAAGCGAAGACTGACTTTTCAAATTCAAATATTCATTTTAAAACCACAGCCATGGAAAAAGAAATGAAGAGAATTCCTGATTTTGATGAGATAGTATTCTCAGACAGGAACAGAGAGTACGGAGCCTATATACTCCGGCGGAAGTATAATACCAATGTAATTATTTCCCTAATTATTGGAATAATTATTCTTGGCACGACAGTAATTATTCCTTTCCTGAATGCCAGATCTATGGAAGGCAGAAAGAAGGACGAACAAAGACAGGTAGAGATAAAACTGGAGAATCTCAGTCAGGCAAAGGATATATTTATTCCTCCTGAGCCTCCTCGTCCCCCTGCTGATGTTGTTCAACAGGCTAAATACGTTCCTCCGGTAGTTGTAGATTCCGTCAGGCCTGATGAATCTCTCCAACTAATGTCAGCCGATGAGGCTCAGATCGAAGTCCTTGACCAGGATGTTCTTGCAATAGTCGGGGAGGTTAAAGAGGAGGTCAAGGAAGAAGCGCCTGAGCCAGAAGTATTTATTGTTGTTGAAGAGATGCCTTCCTTCCCTGGAGGAAACATTGAACTTCTGAAGTATATTGCCGACCATTTAATATACCCGGGGATTGCCGCAGAAAACAATATCGAGGGTAAAGTAACAATCCAGTTCTGTGTTACCCCTAAAGGTGGTGTAGATAAGGTAACTATTTTGCGGGGCGTCGATCCGGAACTTGATGCAGAAGCAATCAGGGTTGTAAAATCGTTGCCGAAATTTAATCCCGGTAAACAGGGTGGAGTCCCGGTCCCGGTATGGTTTCAGGTCCCGATTACTTTTCAATTATTGGGACCTAAATGATAACGGATGTTAATTATTAAAATATTGCTTTCCTTTTCTCAAATTTTAGTTTAGTTCTTACCCGCCAGATTTGGTTAAATGCAGAAATATAAATTAGCCGACTGTATTTAGCCATTCGGTAATATTTACCATTTGGATAAGTCGAAATTGACTTATAAGATACTTTAATTATCTTTGAATATACCCTATGACTAAACCTGCTCCATATTATTTAACTTGTGTGTTATTTCTGGTTATATTTCTGGGTGGATCCCCTGAATTTATTCTGGCATCCCCGGCAATTTCAAATGCAATTACACAGGAACCTGTTGATAAACACATACTGCTTAACGGGAGGGTATGGCGTAACCAGTATTCAAGGGTAACGGGTGACCAGTTCTTTATGACAAGCACATATATTAAAGGATCTGTGACCTTTAACGGGGGAAAATTCGGTAACCTTGACCTTAAGTATGATATTTACAATGACGAGCTGATATTGAGCATTGAATCTTATCCGGTCATATTTATGAATAAGGAGATGGTTGACAGCTTCAGCCTTAAGTTTGGGGACAGGACTTATCACATAATTAATGCCGGTACAGATACCATGAATGTTCTGAAAGGTTATGTAAACGTACTCTATAAGGGCCCTTCCGCATTATATGTTAAATACATCAAAAAGATACAGCCGCTGGCTGATGATGGGAAGTATGACCTTTTTTACCAGGAACATCTTGTTTACCTGAGAAAAAGTTCCGAAATCATTCAGGTTACAGGCAAAAAAAAGCTTATGAACCTGCTGGTGGATAAAAAGAAAGAGATAAGGGATTACTTGAAAAGAACCAGGATTAAAGTTACTCAAAAGGATCCGTTTACTTTTATTCCTGTACTTGAATTTTATGACAGTTTAATGAAATAGTCTGAAGGAAAAATGAAAATAAGAGCATTTTTTGCTGCAGTCTTATTTTTAATATTTCCTGTGGCCCATTCACAGGAGGAATTTGTCATTGACTGGGATATTGATGGTCAGTCATTTGGAGATTTTGTCCTTAAAGCTGAGGCGCGATTCCCTGTAAGATTTTTTTATAACGACGAATGGGTAAAAAGCCTTAAGCTTGTCCGCTATGGCGACAGACCGGTTCTGAAAGCGGTACTTGATACTCTTTTCAACGGGAATTCAATTTACTATTATACCGGTAAATCGGGGAATATTATCCTGACAAAAGGATTTGCAATTAAAACTGCAGAAGAGAAGATGGCTGGTAGCAGCAGTTATATACCGGGAATTGATTATTCTGAGAACGAAGAAAAAAACAGTAGAGGAGGAAACCTGGTGGTGGATATAGGAAATCCCTCAGGCAGGAACAAACCAGGGAATGTTACAATATCCGGAAATATTACAAACCGCGACACAAAGGAACCAGTTGTCGGTGTAACCGTATATATTCCAAAACTTTCTGCGGGCGCCATTTCAAATTCATTCGGTTTTTATACAATGAACATACCGAGGGGCAACTATTCTGTGAGGTTTACTTTCATAGGGATGAAGGAAAAGATAATTGATCTGAATCTTTATGACTCGGGCGAACTTAATCTTGAAATGACCGGTGTCCTTATTCCATTGAAAGAAGCCGTGATTACAGCCGAAAAGGACATTACACTGCAGCGCCTTGAAGTTGGGGTTGAAAAAATTAATATAACATCATTCCGTCTGATGCCTACATCAATGGGTGAATCGGATATTACCAAAAGTGTTCTGCTAATACCTGGGGTTCATTCAGTTGGTGAAGGATCGGCCGGATTTAATGTCAGGGGAGGTTCTGCAGATCAGAACCTGATCCTTCTCTATGGTTCCCCGGTCTATAATTCGTCACATTTCTTTGGTTTCTTTTCTGCCGTCAACCCCGATATAATAAAGGATGTAACACTTTACAAGGGCGGGATCCCCGCCAGGTATGGTGGTAGACTTTCATCAGTACTTGATATTGTTCCCAGGGATGGCAACAGAAGGGAATTTAAGGGCAATGCAGGAATTAGTCCCGTAACAACCCATTTTGTGGCTGAGGGTCCTCTCAGGAAGGATACACTCTACTATCTGATTTCAGGCAGAACAACTTATTCAAACTGGATTCTCGGGATCATCGAGAATCCAGGGCTCAGGAACAGCCGGGTGTCATTTTATGACCTTAATGCAAGAATTGCTTATGATATCAACAAGAATAATAAAATAGATTTCTCGGCTTATTACAGTTATGATTCATTCAGGCTGAATTCAGATACAACATATAAATATCAGAATAATATTACTTCGCTACGGTGGCGTCATTTTTTCAGCAGCCGTTTTTTCTCCTCATTTACGGTTAACAACAGTCTTTATAAATACGATATATCAAGTCTCAGGGTTCCTCAGGAGGCTTTTAACCTTACTCACAGGGTAAACAGCAGCGGGTTAAAAACTGATTTCAACTGGTTTACCGGAAGGCATGAAATCAATTTCGGAACGGATCTCACCAGGTACGATGTTTCGCCAGGCAACTATATGCCTGCAGATGATTCATCAATTGTGATTCCAAATTCAATTCAAAGACAGAGAGCCATTGAAACAGCATTATATTTTGAGGACAAATATGTTGTGACAAACTACCTTTCTGTTAATGCCGGTCTGAGGGTTGCCTCATTTTTTGCGTTGGGCCCTCAGACAGTTTTTGTATATAATCCTTCTTTTCCAAGGAGTGTGTCATCAATTACCGACACAATTTCATTTGGCAGGCTGAAAAACTATAAAACCTATACCGGTCCTGAATTACGGCTTTCAGCAAACTTCAGGTTGAACGATAACAGTTCCATTAAACTGAACTATAATCATACTAATCAATATCTTCATTTGTTATCAAACACTACTTCGATATCACCCAGCGATACATGGAAACTCAGTGATTATAATCTGAAACCCCAGTCAGCCGACCAGTACGCTGCCGGGTATTATAGAATGCTCAATAAAAATAAAATTGAAGCATCTGCCGAGATCTATTTTAAAAGAATTAATAACATGATCGATTTCAAGGGAGGTACCGATCTTGTTATGAACCAATATGTGGAAAGGGATCTGATTAATGTTTATGGTAAAGCTTATGGTCTTGAGCTTCTTCTGAAGAAGCCTGAGGGACGGACACGCTGGAGCATCAGCTATACATACTCCAGGGTATTAATCAGGAGCAAAGGATCTTTCGATGAAGAGTTAATTAATTCGGGCAAGTGGTTTCCTGCCAATTTTGACAGACCACACGACCTTATCGTTACTCTAAACTATCTCTATTCGAGGCGGGTAAGCTTCTCGGCAAATTATAATTTCAGCTCGGGAAGACCCGTGACTTATCCAATATCTTTTTATACAATTGGTGATATAGTGCTTACTAATTATTCTGAAAGGAATAAATACCGGTTACCCTATTATTCCAGGTTTGATCTTTCGCTTAAGGTAAGCGGAGACCTCAGATCGAAAAAGATAGCCCACCCTTACTGGATATTTTCTGTATATAATGTAACCGGAAGGGAAAATGTTTATTCGGTATATTTTAAAAATGTCAGAAACACTGTAAGAGGGTACTATTTGTCTGTATTTGGAAGACCGATACCATCAATTTCATTCAACTTTGATTTTTAAAAAAATATATGTGTGCACAAAGGATCATAGGATTCGGTTTTTTACTTTTACTGTTTATCGGATGCAGTGTTGAATTTATTCCGGATTCAGAGGATAATAAAGAACAGCTTGTTGTCGAAGGAATGATCACCGATCAGAACAGGATAAACAGGATCAGGCTTTCAAGATCACTTCCTGTCGGAAAACCTCTTGTTCGAAAGCCTGTAAAGGGAGCTATTGTAACAATTACAGACGAGAATGCAATTATCACTACTCTGAAAGAATCACCGGCGGGCACATATTTAACTGATTCATTAACATTTCGGGGTCGTGTCGGGGGAAGTTATTCGCTCACAATTAAAATCAATAATGTTACATATGAGACGGACTTTATTGAAATGAATCCTGTTCCACCCCTTAATTCACTATATTATAAAAAGGAAGTGATTACTGCATCAAGAGATACAAATAATGTTGAAGAGGGATGCAGGATATATGTTGACAGTTTTGATCCTTCAGGAAAATGCCTGTTTTTCAGATGGGATTATGCTGAAACCTGGGAATACAGAATTCCATATGCAGTAAAAAATAAGGTTTGCTGGGTTACTGAACGGTCAGATGAAATCCTGATAAAGAATACATCTCTTTACAGCCAGGCCAGGGTTTCGAAATTCCCGATCCTTTTTATATCAAATAATGGGGACAGGTTGAAGGAAACATACAGCATACTTGTTAATCAGTATTCCCTGAATAAAACAGAATATGATTTCTGGGAAAGAGTTCAGAATATTTCCCAGAAAGTTGGTAATCTGTACGATATTTCACCAATGGCTGTCCCCAGCAATATAAGGTGCTGTGATAATCAGGTGGAGAGAGTGCTGGGATATTTCAGTGTATCAGCGGTTACTCAGAAAAGGTTGTTCATTAAGGACCATTTCTCCGGATTACCTCATTTCTTTATTTATTGTGCTACCGATACGCTTAAAGGGAAGCTGCCTGAAACTGGTCTGAATACTGATTTCTGGGTGATTGAGGATTACAGCGATGAGATACCTCCATTTTGGATAATTTCGACTTTCAGGGAATGTGCAGATTGTACAACCAGAGGAACAACTGTAATGCCATCGTTCTGGCAGGAATACAGAAATGATAAACAATGAAAAGCATTATAAGGACAATCTGTTTTATTTTACTGCAGCTATTGTATACTGCTTGCCGGCTTGATGCCCAGGTCTATTTGCATGTTGACAGGAGTAAGTATATAGCAGGTGAGGATTTATGGTTCAGTATTTACTCCATCGACCCGGAATCGGGAAAGCTTTCTTCTAAAAGCGCAATTGCATATATTGAGTTGTTAAATCCATGGAATAAGCCGTTGATACAGAAACGTTTCCGGCTTTATGATGGAAGAGGTGAGGGTAACTTCCTGCTTCCCGATTCAGTAAGCTCAGGAACTTACACTGTTCGGGCGTATACAAGATGGATGGAGAATTTCCTTCCGGACAATTGTTTTATGTATGAAATCAATGTTTTTAATCCCTTCAGTGGTCTCTATTTCTGGCGCAAAACTGACGCACCAGGTTCCTCACCTGAAAACCTTATGAAATCAGCGGATAACAAAGAAAGTACATTATATCTGAACGCAGATTCTATTTACGGCAGGAGGGAGAAGGTTTCCTTAAAGATCGGGATATACAATAAAAATACCAATCTCTCCGGAATTTCTGAGATGAGCATCTCAGTTGCTCCTGCTGACGTTTCTGATTCATCCCGATGGTTAAATGATTATTCGGTTCCCGATGCAGATCCAAAACTCCTGAAGTATGAGAGGGATGGACATTATCTTTCAGGAAGAATAAGATACAGGGAAGGCAATATTGCTGATTCATCAGATTTCCTTTATATGTCTGTTCAGGGGAAGGTTGCGGAATTTAACTATGCGCCAATTGACACTTCCGGCCGCTTCAGCTTTATACTTCCTTTTGATAATAAATTAAGAAACCTTATTCTTCAGCCTGAAAATGCAAATATTAATATGATACTTGAAATTGAACCATCTTTTTCCCGAAGATTACCGGTTTCACAGGCGATTAAGGAGAACTTTTCTGATTCTCTTTCCGATGAATTTTCCGGATTGAGCTTTAATTACCAGGCCGAAAGATATATGGTACCAGCCTTAAAAAAGAGAATGTGGATGATGAGAGCAATAACCTTAAAAAGAGAAGGTTTTACGGAATACCCGAGATGGAAATATTTTTGGATGATTATATCAGTCTTCCCGTTATGCAGGAAGTCTTTTTTGAGCTTGTTCCGGGAGTTCTTCTCAGATCAATAAAGTCAGGGTATGATGTAAAAATTATTAATCCTCTTACCGGCAATTTTTATGCTGAACCGCCTCTTATCATGATTGATGGGGTGATAATCAATGATCTGACAGTTCTTGGTGATCTCAATCCGGAAATTGTTGAAAAGATTGAAGTCGTGAAAACACCTTATCTGATCGGTGACCTCGTTTTGCACGGAATTGTCAATGTGATAACACGATCAGGTGATTTCAGCAATAT
Source organism: uncultured Bacteroidales bacterium (assembly GCA_963701745.1). Lineage (GTDB taxonomy): Bacteria > Bacteroidota > Bacteroidia > Bacteroidales > VadinHA17 > LD21. The sequence goes on from CAVPBE010000005.1 coordinate 302,726, forward strand.
CACCTTGCCCGATTATACAGTTGTTTTGCCTTACAGGGTAATTGATAATCCTGACACCTTCATTGCTCCCGACTATTCTGACAAGCAGAAGAGCCAGAAAAGAATCCCCGACCTCAGAAATACTCTCTACTGGAATCCATCAATAAAAACAGACAATTATGGGAAGGCTGAAACAGAATTCTGGACATCGGACCTGCCCGGTACATATTCAATAAGTGTAAGGGGTATATCAGCAACCGGAGAAAGAGTATCATTTAATAAATCATTCGTGGTAAGGTAAAAAAACACTAATTTTTGATAAGAATGAAAACTATAAAACTTCTCTTACTAGTTATGGTCCTCACCGGACTGAGAGTAACTGCTCAACATGAGGAACAAATTTATATTCCTGATCCTGATCCATTGATTCAAAAAAGAATAGATCAATGGCAGGACATTAAGTTCGGATTGCTTATGCACTGGGGACCATACAGCCAGTGGGGCATTGTTGAATCCTGGTCAATATGTCCGGAAGACGAAGGCTGGTGCGTCCCAGATACTGTAAAAGACTATTTTGCTTATAAGAAACGATATGAGAACCTCGGAAAAACCTTTAACCCGGTAAAATTTGATCCGGTAAAATGGGCTAAAGCAGCCAGAAATGCAGGCATGAAATACGTGGTTTTTACAACCAAGCATCATGACGGATTCTGTATGTTCGACACAAGGTATACAGATTATAAAATAACCGGAGAAGATTGTGCGTTCCACACCAATCCAAAAGCTGATGTAACAAAAGAGATCTTCAATGCTTTTCGTAATGAGGGTATGTGGGTAGGTGCCTATTTCTCAAAGCCCGACTGGCACAGTCCCGATTTCTGGTGGCCTCAATTTCCACCGAAGGACAGGAATGTGAATTATGATCCGGCAGTTTATCCCGAACGCTGGAACAGTTTTGTGAACTTCACCCATAACCAGGTAATGGAGCTTTGTTCCAACTACGGTAAGATTGATCTCTTCTGGTTCGACGGAGGCTGGGTTCAGAAAAAAGAGATAAAAGCTAAAACTCCGGAAATACCGGAATTCATAGTAAAGAAGCCTTACAATATGGATATTAAAATGGATGAGCTGGTTGAAAAGATACGGGTAAAGCAGCCAGATGCAATCGTCGTGGACCGTGCTGTTGAGGGCAAAAATCAAAACTATCTTACGCCGGAGAATACCGTTCCTGATAAAATGCTGCCTTATCCCTGGGAATCATGCATTATTCTCGGAGGAGGCTGGTCGTATTCATTTAATGCCAAAATGATGCCCACACGTAAAGTGATACACATGCTTTCGGATATAGTGGCAAAAGGTGGGAACCTGCTTCTTAACATCGGTCCGGGTCCCGACGGTACCCTTTACGATGAGGCCTACATCCGGCTGAATGAGATAGGTGATTGGCTCAAAATAAATGGCGAGGCAATTTATAGTACCCGTACACTGTCACCTTATTACGACGGCAAATTGCGTTTCACCCGTGGCAAAGACGGCTCAGCCTTTATAATTTACCTTCTTGATGAGAACCAGAAACTCCCGGAAGAAATCAGAGTAAAAGGCCTTTTGCCAGCCAAAGGTGCAAAAATAACCATGCTTGGAGGAAAAGGAACTTCACTTAAATGGATTTCCGACGGAGACTCCTTACAGATCCTGATAAATGAAAGTCAAAACAAGGCAGTGCCTTCGCAATATGCGGTAGTATTTAAAGTAAGCAGTATCTTGAGATAAAGATAATTGTGCCAGGAAACTATAACTATCTCATTCTGCAAGTATCTGTTCGATTGATGCCAGTTCTGCTTTTGTGAACTCTCTGTTTTTAAGGGCTGCAACATTATCATCCAGCTGTTTAACAGAGCTGGCACCTGTAAGAACTGAAGTCACTCTCGGGTCTTTTAGAAGCCATACAATTGCCATTTGTGCCAGGGTTTGTTCTCTTTGGAAGGCTATTTTATTCAGCCTTTTCACTTTTTCGATTGCCGGCTGAACCTGTTCAGGTTTCAGAAAGCCCCAGGATTTGGAGGCTCTGGAGCCTTCAGGAATTCCATTCAGGTATTTATCTGAAAGAAGCCCCTGAGCCAGCGGCGAAAAAGGAATACAACCGATTCCTTCTTTCTCAAGAACATCCATGAGCCCTCCTTCCACCCAGCGCTCGAACATCGAATATTTTGGCTGATGAATCAGGCATGGCGTTCCGAGCCCTTTCAATAATAATGACGCACGGGCAGTCATTTCAGCTGAATAATTCGAAATACCGGCATATAAAGCTTTTCCCTGGCGAACAGCCTGATCAAGGGCCATCATAGTTTCTTCAAGCGGTGTGTTTGGATCGGGACGATGTGAATAGAAAATATCAACGTAGTCCAGTTTCATTCTTTTCAGACTTTGTTCAAGACTCGAAAGCAAATATTTCCGGCTGCCCCATTCACCATAGGGACCCGGCCACATTAGATAACCGGCTTTTGTCGAAATGATCAGTTCGTCTCTATAAGGAGCCAGATCGAGCTGCATAATTTTACCAAAATTTTCTTCAGCCGATCCGGGAGGTGGTCCGTAATTATTGGCCAGATCAAAGTGAGTAATGCCAATATCAAAAGCATGACGGCACATGGCACGTCCATTCTCGAAAACATCAACCCCTCCGAAATTATGCCATAAGCCCAGTGAAATAGCCGGAAGTTTTAATCCCCACTTTCCGCACCTGTTGTAGGTCATCTGGCTGTACCGGTTTTTATCAGCTTTATAATGCATATTGGATCTGTTTAATAGAATATGTGAATTATGTAAATCTATGACGGAATTATGTAAAGAATACAGGGAACTGAGGTCTAATTTTGTAAAGTTAAAATTTTTTCAGGACCTGCTATCATGAATATTCTATTGGTTTATCCCCAGTAACCTGATACATATTGGAGCTTTAAACATGCTTTAAAGTTCATTTCCAAAAAGGCATCGAACATACCTTTGGGCTGATTACCATACCGCCATTATTGCCTGACAACTGGAGCAAGAAGCTAATAGACCTCAATGTTTCCAAATTATGGGTAACGATATTAATTGGGCCGATTATGTTTTCAATGTAATTACATTGTAATTACATTAGTCCCTTAGTGATTTAATGAGGTTTTTGTATCGTCAGTACTATAGAAAACTTCAACGGGGATTTACAGATGCGGAATTTACACAGGCATGCCAGGATATTGCAGGCACATCTCTGAGAAGCAGGATTATTTTTTGTCTCGTCAGAGGGACTTTAAAGTACTGATTTATTAATGTATCTAAATTATGGAAATCTGAATGGCTAAATGTTGTCAATAATACCGTCTTTTGAACTATATTGGCATTTCAAATCAGGCATAATCCCGGGTTAATGAAAACCAGCAGAATTATAAGGCATATTTTAATAGCTGTTCTGTTTTTGATTGTGATTTTCTCATGCAAAAGTCCAAACAGGGTGATTACCAACACTGTTTTTTGCTCACATAATGTGGTACTTGATGAACAAAGCAAGCTCATTCCATGGTACACTCCTGGGGAAAATGCTTATGATCATTTTCTCCGCCTTCGATGGGACTTCATCAAAAGCCGGGTGCCTTATTCTCCTGGGCCAGATCCAAGATCGAAATATCCTCAGTATTATTTTTACTGTGCATTCAAGGTCAGGAACGACTCTATTTTACCCGATACCTGGATGAATGATATTGGTGAAAAAATCCCTAACTGGTTCGAAAATGCCAGACTTTATTATGCCTATTGCGGAGATTCTGATGTTATGAAAATAATAAAGGATTTTATTGATTATACTCTCGAACACGGGACCAGTTCACAGGAATTTTCCTGGCCCGGATTCCCCTATACCACTACCAATGCAGGTGATACTTTGTTTCGCGGATTTTCAAATCACTACGCATTGGTGCTGAATGAAATACAGGTCGATCACGCTGGTGAAATGGGTTTGACCTATTTCAGGATGTACCAGTATACAGGAGAGAAAAAATATCTGGATGCCGCCCTTAACGTGGCTGATGTCCTGGCTAAGAAGGCAAAAACAGGAACAGCAACAGAATCGGTATGGCCCTATAGGGTTGTGATGACTGACGGTAGAATTACAGCCCCATACGGAGCCAACTGGACCGGATGCTACATGTTGCTGGAGAACCTTATCAGATCTAACCTTGGTAACGTTGAAGCATACCGGAATGCGAGCGATAAAGCCAGGGATTTCATACTTGAACACCCCATGAAAACCGGATACTGGACCGACGGTCATTCTGATACGGATGTAAAAAGTAATACTTATAAGAGCAACCTCAGCGCCAGTAATATGACACTATGTCTGTTTGATTATCCCAAACTTGATCCGGACTGGAAAACCAATATACCTAGACTGATCAAATGGAGCGAAGATAATTTTGTATTTCGCAGTGCTTCCGGAGAACCATCAACAATGTGGGGAGCAAATATTGTCGGCGAACAGGATACCTTCCTTGTTAAAATGGATTACCAGACAGCCCGGTATGCTGCCGAATGTGCAAGGTGGTACGCAGTTTCAGGTGATGAATCGTACAGGGAAAAAGCTTATCGTTCCCTGAACTGGGTCACGTATTGCAACGATTCCACCGGACTGGCTTTTGAAAGTCCTGTAAGTAAGGGCGTCTCAAGCTGGTGGTCAGATTGTTATGGTGAATGCCCAAGGATGTTTTACCAGGCTTTCGCCGGCGTTCCCGAATGGGCTCCTCCACACGAAGACCATATTTTGTACTCAGAAGGTATACTGAAAAGCGTTCAATATGCTGAAAAACAGTTAAAGTACACTGCTGCAGCTGAGAATGGCGTCGAGTATATCAGGTTATCCTTCAGGCCTGAAAGGGTAACCATAAACGGAAAAGAGATCCATGTAAGCAAAGACCTGACTCCGGATGCATTCTTACTTAAAAACCTTGGCAAAGGTGACTATGCTCTGACTATTAAACACAGTAAACCATGCGATGTTCTGATATCAGGTTTCTGACAGGAAGCCTCATAATTTATATTATGGGAGTTATAATTCCCATGAAGATTTATGCTCAACCTGTTGAAATCAAGATTGAGATAGATGGTGCAGCTAAGTATCAGACTATGGATGGATTTGGTGTCAACATCAATCCAGCATGGTGGAACAATGGTGAGTATATGGATGCAAAAGTGGTACAGCCGGCAATAGACTTGCTTATTGATTCACTTGGAGCCACCATTTTCAGGGTAGTGATAGAGGAGATTGATTGGGAAGAAAGCAATGATGATAACGATCCGGACAAATTCAACTGGGCATATTACAACAGGATCTTCTCAAGCGCCAGGTTCCGGGGCGTATGGGAAACATTACGATATTTGAATAAACGTGGTATCACCGATGGCCTGGTTATCAGTTTAATGGGTACACCGCCCGCTTCAGCTCCACTGGCTGTTCCCGACGTGCAAAAAAGCTGGATGGGTGGTACGGATCATACTATTGCCACCAATATGGAAGGTGAACTGGCAGAGTCGATTGCTGCGCTGTTATATTATATGAGGTACACAGCCAGGATTCAATTTACTCTTGTATCTCCAATGAATGAAACTGATATAATAGCAATGACTAAAAATACCAGGCACCCGGATGGGATAGTAGAAGGTCCGAATATGCCGGACGCCATCCAGTATGTGCGTGTGGTCAGGAAACTTGCTGAAAAGCTTGATGCTATTGGAATGGGCGATGTCAGATTCGTTACACCTGACGCCGGATCAGAACGCTTTTTTGGTGATTGCCTGGACGAAATGGTAAAGGATTCATTTCTTATTGACAAGCTTGAATACTGGGGTGTACATCAATACGGCAACGATGCAGGAAATTATTATAATAAAATAAACAGGTCTCCGTATCCGACCAGACCTTTCTGGGTAACCGAAACAGCAGGTATCAGAAATATGCTCGGTCAACTCGATGATAATGCCAGGGCCTTTATTTTCTGGGATGGATTTGACTGCGTTTATCAGCATGGCATCAGGAATGGATATGGCACAGTCCCCCCCAATGACTGGGTATTCTGGCTGGATGGTGAAGAAGGCAAACCACTGATAGAATATATAGGAGCAAATAAAAGCTGGATGCCACGCAAGCAGTTTTATGAGCATGCTCAAATAATGAAGTTTGTCAGACCTGGCTCGGTGCGCATTGGCACAACAGGACAAGACACCAGCCTCTCAGTTTATTCTTTTCTCAACCCGGATGGGAATATGGTTATCTTAGGCAGAAATAACGCCAACCGGACTCTTGTCGTCAACGGAATTCTTTCCAACCTTCCGGCTCTTAAAAACATGAAATTGATTTGTACCAATTCTACAGTTTATTTGAGGGAAGGGAATGAAATTAATGTATCAGGAGCAAGTTTCAAGGCTTCCATCCCAGCAGAATCTGTTTTTACAATTACAGGTAGAATGGATTTACTTTCTAAATCAACAAATCCGATGAAGCCTGAACCTTCTGACTGGTATGCCGGAGATATTCATATCCACCGCAATTGCGGCGATGTAACATCAATAATATCAGAGAAGGAGCTGACTGCGATGATGGAACCTAATGACCTGGCAGTTATTTCGGTACTGGCCGACATGGGCAACGGAGAAGTAAAAGATAGCAGGAGCGATCTGCCCAAGGTCAATGGTTTAGATGCCATTTACTCAGAACCTGGCAGGATTGTACACTGGGATGCGGAGTGGCATTTTGATCCGGCAGGTGTTACCTTTGAAAACAAAGCCCTGGGAGGACACATTGTTCTTCTTGGTCTTAATGAGGCACATCAGATATGGGAAGAATCAGCATTTAAAATTCTTGAATGGGGAAAATCGCAGAATGCCATTATGGGGTTTTGTCATATGCAATATTTGAACGATAATATCCAGAATGATTTAACATGTTGCATACCTGTTGATTACCCGGTAGAAGCGGCTCTTGGGACGATTGATTTTCTTGCTGAAGATGTTTGGCTGAATGATGCAGCTATAAATGCATATTACAGGCTTCTAAACTGCGGATTAAGGCTTGGGTGGGCAGCAGGAACCGATTTTCCATGTAACGACAGCAAGCCTTTCGGTTCATTGCTTACATATGTTCGGGTAAAAGATCAGCCAATGACCTACAAAAAATGGATTGAAGGTATCAAAAACGGAAGAACAGTTGTGACAACAAACGGGCATAACGAATTCATTGATCTGAAAATAAATGGAGTAAATGGTCCGGGTGATGAGATAAAGATGAAGGGAAAGAAAAATGTTGAAATTGATGTCAGGTGGACTTCAGTTAAAACTTTAACAGGACGAATCGAAGTCGTTTGCAACGGAAAAGTCGTTGGAAAGCTGGAAGGAACAGCCAGGCCAGGAGAACCGGTCAATCTTAAAACCCGCCTTAAAGTGAATGGGAGCAGCTGGATCTGTGCCCGCAGGATGGATGAAACGGGTCATCAGTCGCATACAGCTCCTGTTTACATAACTGTAAAAAACTCACCTGTCAGGGCAAGTGCTGAAGATGCCAGATATTTTGTGAAATGGATTGATAATATTCTGGTCAACATTGCTCCTGGAGGAGTCTGGAATAAATATTTTTCCAAAGATCTGGATATGGTTCAAAAGAGATATCTGAAGGCACGGGATATCTATGAGAAAATTATGACTGAAGCTTCAAAAAACAGATGAGAAAGACATCTTTTTCTGCCCTAATCCTTCTTCACTTCATTATTCTGATTTTTTCATTCACGGGTTGTTTAAATGAAAAATCTCCCCTGCCGATATTACTTCTGGCCAGCCAAAATAATTTTGGGAGCTACACCGGTGAAATAATGAAAGCTGAAGGTTTCAACGAATTCATTGCAGATTCCCTGGGAAGCAATAATATAAGTAAATCATTCCTTGCTCAATTTGACCAGATAATCCTTACAGAACAAGTTAATGATTCTCAATTGTGGAAAATATTCATGCGATATGTCCGGAGAGGTGGAAATCTTATTGCTTTACGGCCTGATAAGGCTGCAGCAAGCCTCTTTGGCATTGAAAAGATTCCCGGAAATATCAGCGGACCCTATATTGCTATCGATACTTCGTCCTCCGAGGGAAAATCTCTCACCAGCAAAAGAATTCAGATTCATGGAAATGCTGAGAGATATGTTCTCAAAAACGCAAAGGCAGTTGCCTGGTTCTGCGGTAAATCAGATTCAGAACGCGAATTTCCTGCCGTTGTGACAAATAGTTATGGAAAAGGCCGGACAGCAGCATTCCTATATAACCTTCCCATGAATATTGTATATACCCGGCAGGGTAATCCTGAATTTGCTGGTATTGAAAAAGACAGCATTTTCGGATTACGGGCAATGGATCTGTTCACAGACGGATGGGTTGATACTTCAAACAACGTAATTAATCAGGCTGACGAGCAAATGAACTTGCTTTCTCACTGTATCGAACGTATGAGCGGAAATGTAAAGCCTTTGCCCCGCTTATGGTATTTTCCCGATACCCTGAAATGCCTTGTGACACTTACCAACGATGGGGAATTTAATGATGAAAAGGATTTTGAGTCACAGTTTGGAGAAATTGATTCAATGGGAGCTAAGATGTCTCTTTATGTACTGGAGACGAACAAAGTAACGAGGCAATGGACTGAAAGATGGAAAGCAAGGGGATTTGAAATTTCGGGGCATCCCGATGATACCAGAGAGGCAGCCGATCCGGTTTGGAGCAACATGGATAAGGTGCTGTCGGACAAAATGGAAAAAATTAGTGACCTGTATGGAGTAACAATGTCAACAGTTGTGAATCACTGGTTTTTATGGTGTGGAAACAATGAATCCGGAGATCGTGAATTTGCTGCCCAGGCCGAGATTGAGGCAAGGCAAGGCTTATCTATGGATGTCAATTATGCGCACTATGATAACAATTCCGGTCAGGGCCATTTTCTTGGTCCGCTCGGAAGCCGCCAGGGAAATTTTACGGGAAGCGGATTTCCCATGAGATTTGCAGCAAGCACAGGTAAGATCGTGGATATTTATCAGCACCTTAATAATGTCTACGACCAGCAGTACACTGAGAATCATGATCCGGAAGGATTTTACAACTGCTTTAAAGGCTTAATTGACAGGAGTCTGAATCAGGAAGTTTATTCATTTATAAGCATTAAATCGCATAATGATGAGTACTATTTTTCAAGGGATCCACTGATGAAAATGTTAGAATATGCCAACAATAAAGGCATTCCTGTCTGGACGGTGTCACAGTTAGCTGAATTTGTAAAAATGCGGAATGAAGCCAGATTTACAGGTATATCCTGGTCAGCCAATAAACTATCCTTCAACCTTCAATCTTCTTTAAGCCATAGCGGTGGCCTTACGATTATGGTTCCACTGGAGCAAGGGAATAACAGAATCTCGAGGATTGAATGCAACGGTGAAGAAATAAAGTACATAGAAAGATCCGTAAAAGGATATAAATATGCCTTTGTGACTGTTAAGCCAGGAGCAGAGTATTCTTTATTAATTGATTATACAAACTGACTGGCCAGGTTCTGCCAATAGATCAGGCCTTTAAAAGCTGCAACCGGCACATTAACAGCCAGGCAGTTCATTGTTGGTTTGCTTATAGCTCCACCATAAGGAATTTGACCATCCAGCCTTTCCTTTGTCATTTGATAGCATAAACAAAATTCTTGGCTTAAGCTCAGGTGTTATTTTTGTTCTTAAGGATCCCGGGTCCGCTTTAGATTCAAGCACATCTCGTTTGTGTATGTCTTTAAGTTCTTTCGCAGTAGTCAGCATGGCAGATTTTTCTGCCTTTTCTTTTTTTGCAGATTGTTTGTAGCCTGTAGCGACAGCAACTGCTGCTACAAGGATAAAAAAGAATATTATTTTCTTCATAGATTTTTTCTTAAGCTATTAATCGAAGATGATTTTCTAATATTTTTTACTTGAAGAGTAATAAATAGACTAACAATTGAATTTTAGTAAAGTTTATTCAACAGCGACTTTTGTTATGGGTAAGAGTTTAATGGTTGGATATTATAAATCAGGTTATTTGTTTTAACAAACCTGATTATAATTCCATAATCCTTTTCTTAAACAACTGGATAGAAGCTACTGTCATAACAACACCAATGCCCATTAAAATAAGGATTTTTGGAAGGATCTCTTCCAATGGAAGTACCCTCCAGAACAGGTCATAAAAGCCCTGAATTCCCCAGTAATTTACACTTAGCAGAGCAATCTTTTGCAGTATAGGGGGCATTATAAACAGAGGGATCATACTTCCCCCAATAGCCGACATGACAAGAATAATAATTGTGCTCAGATTCTGGGCTTGCTGTCGTGTTTTTGCAACAGCAGCCAGAAAAATACCCAGACTTGAAACAGCAAAAGATGTAGCTATTATCATAAAGACTAATCCAGGGATATTGACATTCATATCCATGTTTAATATGAGCCAGGCAAAAAGGAACATTGCAGTTAACTGAAGGATTGAAATAAAAAAAGCGAACAGCATTTTGCTATAGAGTATTGTACTGCTCTTCAAGGGTGAATAAAGCAATCTGTTTATCGTTCCGTTTTCCTTTTCTTCCAATATGCTTGTCCCAACTCCGGCAACGCTGAAGAGTAACATGAGTATGGCAGTGCCTGCTACGGCCTGAATTAGCCCTAGTTTCGTATCATTTTTCTCTCCGACTATAGGAGTCAACTTTATGGATAGTTTATTGTCTTTTTTTATTGCCGTTTTGACTAAATTATCCATGGTACCTTTGTCGATAGCAGGAAACTGGTACTGCAGATATTTTTCGATGCTTTTCTCTGCAATTATTTCACCTGTAGAAGACATTAATATGCTTAGCAGATTTTGTTGAATAATTCCAAATTCCATTTCCCGCGACCTGTCATAAACCAATTCAACAGGTATTGAATTTCCCGACTCGAGCGAATCCTGAAAACCTTTATAAATTATTAAGGCGCATGCATTTTTCCCTTTTATTACCAGTTCTTTAGACTTTATGGAATCTGAAACAATAATTATTATATCTTCAAGAGAATCAATCTTATAAATAATCTCTTTTGAAGAAATCGTTTTATCCATATCGGCAACCAGCAATTTAACAGGTTCAGAACGGCCATTGTAGGCTCCAATACTTCCATAAGCAAATGCAAAAAGAGTTATTAAAATTAACGGAAGAAGAAATGTGAGAATTACAGCACGCTGATCATGAAGAAACAATATCAGATCTTTTTTAAAAAGCTTGAACATAATTTAGTCTCTTAATTCTTTCCCTGTTAATTTCAAATAGATAGATTCCAGATTTGTTCCCTGAGTATATATTCTTTCGATAACACCACCCGAGTTTTGGATTTGGTTTATAATTACCGAAGTATCTTTACCAATATTTCCACACTCAACTTTTAAGGTGCTGGAAGTACTGTCAAACCTGAATAATGGATTTTCTGATATAATTCTGGTTATTGTTTCATTATCTGCATCTGCCAGTTTAATCGTTAATAAATCCCTGGCATTGCTGATTTGTCTTAACTCTTTCAGTGTCCCCTGTGCAATAATTCGTCCAACATCTATGATTGCAATATTGTCACAAAATCGTTCAGCTTCTTCCATGTAGTGAGTTGTGTAGATTATTGTCATACCTTCATTATTCAATCTCTCTATGACCTCAAAAATATGATTCCTGTTTTGAGGATCAACACCAACAGTGGGTTCATCCAGCACTAATATCTTAGGATTATGGAGCAATGAGCATGCAATATTGATCCTACGTTTCATTCCACCAGAGAAAGTTTTGATTCTGTCATCCTTCCTGCTTACCAGATCGACAATCTCCAGGGTTTTATTTACATTTTTCTTAAGTTCCTGCTTTGGGATATCATACAATCCGCCCCAGAACATCAGGTTTTCATATGCCGACAGCTCTTCATACAAAGCAATTTCCTGGGGGACCACTCCCATGATCAGCTTTATGGTTTCACCATCATCCTTAATGTTGACGCCATCAATAATAACATCGCCCTCGTCGGGTCTTACCAGAGTGTTTAATATATTAACGATGGTTGATTTCCCGGCGCCATTTGGTCCAAGAATGCCAAAGATCTCACCTTTTTCGATATTAAAACTGACATTCTTTACTGCTTCAATACTTCCGAAGGATTTTGAAACAGACCTTACCGTTATCATATTAAATAATACTGATTAACCATTTTTATATTTTATGTTAAGGACATTGGATTTTTTTGAATTTCCTGATTTTTTTGACGCCTTGTCGGCAGCAAGTTTACCGGTCAAGATTGACATTGGGACACCTGCAGGGCTGTAAGCCCATTGCCCTGCTTTATAAATTGAAGGAATTGGTGTCAGAACTGAGCGAGCGGAGTTCTGAATTTTGTTAATAACCGGCATATATTTTTGAAATGACCAACCCACAATAGCTCCTTCAGAACTTCCTACCCTGTTTTCAATGCTCAGGGGAGTAAATGAAAAGCGTGTTATAATTTTATCTTTTAACATCGGGTAGACAGAATCAGATATCACTCTCAAAACACGATTCTCAAGTTCCAAAATAAACTCATCAAGCCAGCCTGCTTTTTGAATAAGATTAAACAAGTCATATTCAGCAAGGAAACTGATAATTATGCCGGTTTTACCCTGAGGAACCAATTCGGGATCTTTCAGACCGGGAATAGAAATTTCGTAAGTGTTTAATCCGGTAAATTTGTCGAGCCAGGCCAGGATTTGATCTTTCTCAAATTTCTCAAAATTGGTCAGCAAATAATCAAGCTCTCCCCTGTGAGTTTCGCCCAAACCAATCTTTGATGGAGTATAGAAAAAATGTCCATTTGCGATTTTCCTGAAACTCTCAAGAGGTTCATCTACTCCAAGGAACAGGGAAAATACAGAATCGCCACCCCGGTTTTTCAGCATCTTACTTTTTGACTCTTCAAATAGTGTTTTGATTTTGGGTAATAAGCCCTCTGTTTCTGTAATTTTATAGAGTGTTTTTAAATCAGCAGCCCAGATAAGATTTTCATATTGGTAAGTGATATTATTCTGGTCCTTTAAAAGAGATTTACCAGCCACCACTTCAATAATTTTAGTCTCTGTCTTAATTTCTCCTCCACATTCTAAAATTTTGTTCTTTAAGGCTTCCGGTAGTTTTCCCACGCCACCTTTTGGGTAGAAATAATCGAGATATAAGGAAAAATAGCTTAAAGCAAAAAAGGTCGGGGTATTTTTGAAGAAATGCTGTGAAATAATATCCCGGAGTGAAGCATTTTTCACAATTGTCGATAGATATTCCTCTACCGGCATGTTCATGTTATTTATCTTTCCCACGGTAAAAATAAATCTGGGAAGCCAGGGTAAAAGCTTTTTTAAAACGAAGGCTCTGTCATGCTTTAAATCTTTAAACACCGGATTCTCTATACCATAGAGTACATCCATATGTTTCATTATTTTCTGTATGACTTTTAAAACCTTATCTATCTCTCCCTTACAATCCGGGTATAATTTTATCAATAATTCCCTGTATTTTAATAAGCTAGAGAGATCTTCTATATGTAAAATTTCGTTTTCTATTCCCAGGGAAACCTTACTTTTAATAACATCGAGGTGAATACTCAGATCCTTTAACATTGGGAAAATAATACCTGCATCTTCCAGGGCTCTGACTCCGGCATCAAAATGAAAGCCATCGCGTATAAATGAATTGACCAGTCCTCCACATTCTCCGTTTTTTTCGATGAGCAATACTTTTTGTCCTGCTCTTGAGAGATAAGCCGCAGAAGTCAATCCGGCAATTCCCCCTCCAACAATGATAGTTTCATATTTGCTTTCAGGCATGTTCTTTTAATTCAGAAATTTCAATAAACTAATTCCGCATCAACATTCACTATTTTGAATCCTTTAATCCCCCTAGATCAAGACTCTTTTCCCAAAGCTCGTAGGCGATTTCTCTGTCGCGAGCTGGCGGAGCAGGTTCTTCTTCGGTGGTTAAGTTAAAGAATTTTCCACTAACACCTTCGATCACTTTTGAAACACCAAGATAATATAATGCTTCGGCAGATATTTCAGGTGATTTTAATGTTTTATCAATAAAATTCCTTTTAAACCAGAGGTAAACCGGTCCGTTTTCCTGGCCTGTATCAGTTTTTACAGCTCCCGGATGCATTGCATTTATAGAAATTCCCGTGTTTTTAAGATGTTCATTAAAAACGATCATGGATAAAAGCTGGGCAATTTTTGCAGAACCATAGCTTTTTAAACCTGAATACCTGCGTTTGTCCCAATTCAAATCATCAGTTCTCAATCCCCATGCGGCAAAACGGTGACCTTCGGAATTAACGAGGATAATTCTGGCCTTTTCCTGAGATTTGAGCCTGGCCATCAAAATGTAATTTATAATGAAGGAGGAGAGGTATTGAACAACAAAAACCTTTTCAAGTCCGTCGGATGTCAATTCTCTTTTTGTAAGATATATACCTGCATTATGTATCAGAACATCAATCGGGGTACTAAGTTTTAGAAGTTCATATGCCACGTGATGAATATCATTCAAGTTACTCAGATCAGCTATTTTGTAATCGCATTTGACTCCAAATTCACCCTCAATCTCACGGCATAAAGCTTCCGATTTTCCCTGATTGCGGTTTATGCATAAAAGATTTGCCCCCTTTGAAGCGAATTTTTTGGCAGTATAATATCCGATACCCGATGTAGCTCCGGTTATAACAACCAGTTTTTGATTAAAATCATCGGTACAGATTTTAGGATCTGACCGGTTGTTTCTGATCATTGCAGAAATGTTGGACCACTCATATTCCTTGAAATATTTAGCAAACTTTTTATTCTTCATATTTCCCCGCGGCCTGACCAACTTCAATTAATTTCATATAAATATATAATCTGTCTTAAGCTTTTAGAAATAAAGGCCAAGAGCAAATACATAAGCCTGGTTACGCAGCGGAACCGGATCTGCTCCGGAAGCGTTTGGCATTGCTAATGTGTTCCACCCGACTGTCATGCGTAAATCAAAGAAAAAATCCTTATCGAAAAGTTTGAAATCCGTGCCTGCCCCATAAACGAATGAATAGTCGAAAGTATCGAGCCCTTTCATATCGCCCGCTTCTGGCACTACTATCGGAGGTCCTCCCGTATTTATTGTACTGGTAATATCGTATTCTCCATCCAATAATAATGATAATGCAATACCGGTGGTGCCATAAATCCCCAGATTCTTAATCTTTACAAATTTGTATTTTATTATCATTGGCATCTCGAAATAGCTTAAATCATATATAGAAACTGTATTTATGTTAACCGGTGTGTTGATCGTAACATCCTGCCTCGATCCTTTCATGGCATATAAGAGCTCTTGTTGAATGCCTACTGATTCAGTGATTGGAAAATATAGGAATACCCCTCCGGAAAAACCATGCCTGTTATCGGTATCAACCGTATAAGTATCGTCAGCGGGAGGGATACCATATTGAAGGGCCAGACTGTAGCCTGCTTTCAAACCGAAACGAACTCCTGTCTGGGCATTTACTGATCCAATAAACAGGAATGATATACACAATAATAAGTAGGTGAATTTTTTCATATTCTTTATTTTAGTCTGTTTATATTAATGAACCAACATTGCGAAGTAATAAGTTCAACCAAACTTTCTTTTCATAAACCTCCTGTAGGCTTTGCCGAACCTGGGAATATTATCAAAAATATCACCCCACAGATCATAATAATCTCTTTGCTCCGTAATTTTTCCCTCTTTATTTAGAGTCAGCCTGCTTGTGCCATATAAAATGGAGCTCGGATATTTTTTAAAACTGAGGGTCATTTCCCATTCCATAAAAATTATATTCTCCTCCATAACAGCATTGATAATATTCATTTTCAGGTCCTTTGAACGCTTCGTAAGGCGCTCGGTCATTGCTTTAAATTCAATGATTCCACGTATTTCCTGGATGGAATCCCTGAAATATATATTATCATCGTAATAGGGAAGAATGTGTGACCAATCGGGTTTCCCTTCAGTGTTGTATGTTTTACTCCATAAGTCGAGTACCAAATCTTTTGTCAGCATATAATGTGTTTTTAAATCCCTGGATTATAAATATCACTCTGTTACAAGTTATGGAATTCAGGATCCAGTCCTGTGGATATAAAAAGATCACCAGTTTCTTCTTACTCAGATAATTGCTAATTTTTAACAGATCCCCATTCTGAACTATTACTGAAAAATCAGGAATATAATTTCCAGGTCTTAAATGCTTCATTACAGAGCAACAAATTTATTTAATATGTTAAACTATTTTTCTTTTAATAGTGTCTTTATATCATGAAGTTCTTTATTAAGCTCATCATAATTAAGGCTGTTTCTGTATGCCATCATTATAAGTCAAAGATATATGAAAAGGCCAACCGAAGCATAATTGAACAGGGCAAAATTGTAAACTTCATCATTATCAGCACCTCCTTCAAGAATACGGTATCCCGCCTTAATTCCAAAATGGTCGGAAAGCCTGTAAGTTGCTGCAATCAGAACATCTTCTGCTCTGCCCTGTGGTGCGGCAAGGGCGTCTCCTTCTAAAAGGATGCCAAATTTTTCATACGGCTTAAATAACATCCTGAAATTGATAATTGGTACAAAGCCAACATTTGTCTTCTCGCTTTCTGATCCTGCAGAAGCCAGTGCAATCTTCGCATCTCTGATTTTTGCAGTAAAACCGAGCCCGAATTCAAACTTCGGTTTAAGTACAATCTCGTAGCGATATGTAAGCCTGTACGAATTAAATTTATATGTTCCCGTAAGGTCTGTATTTGAAGGAAAAGTTGCCCCTTCGAAGAATATGTCATCTGGCAAATTCCCGTTTGAGACAGTTACGAAGGGAGCATATAATAATGATAAAGTATGACGGGATTTTATTGTATAATTGACTCTTAGCCTGAAGAAAGCCTCTGTTTTTGAAATTAAATCATCTTTCAATGAAAAGAGGGTTCCCTGGTCGCCGGGAATACGGACATTATTGTAACCTGTTCCGACAGCACCCGTCTCCAGGTCGAAAGAAGCCTGGCCATTCAGGGATAAAACATTAAATGACAGGATAAACAGAAAACATGTCGTCGAAAGTAAGAATTTATTTTTCATATTATATTTATTTTTGGTACTATTCTTTCCAGTCAACTGCAACTATAATTTCATTTCTTCTATTAATGAATTGGTAAGGAGGGTTATACCCCAGAAATCTATAATTCCCGTGAGGAGTTATTCCATTTTCTTTCAGAAGATTTTGAAGTTTTTCCGAATAGAATTTCAGATCATTATCAGAGGCATATCCGCCAAATCTTATTACCGCAACATATTCATCTGCCGTGTTTTTTATCTGAACATTGGGGTCATTTGGTTTTGGAAGGTTTTCTTTTGAATATGCAGAAGGCATCACGAAACTCATTGTAGAAACAGAATCATTTATATCCATTTGAACTGGCGTGGTCATTGAAATCTTTGTATTCGCCTCATTACCACCGAAGATATAGCCTGCAAGTTTTCGAAATCCGGGACCAGAAAGATCCCTGTAAGTCTTTGCATTTGAAGTAATTGTTGCAATAGTGGCAGAGGGATAAAACCTGATTTCAAAATCCTTGTACTTACGAATGAGCGAAGATTTTTGTTCTTCAGTTTTATTTGTTGGCATAATAATAAAAGATTGAAATAAGACGATTAATAAAATAGCAGCTATAATTATGATTAATATTTTCATATTTTATTTGATTTAATTTACATTTTATCGCAAATTCTCTATGAATGAGGAAAGATCCCCTGAGTTGTTGATCAGCTCTATCTGTTTAAAGACCAGTTCGGCTCGTTTTTCATTAAACCTGGCCAGTTCTTTCTGAAAATCGATCTCATCTGTTATCAAATCATAAGCATTGATCTGCCCTTTGTCAAATCTATCCTGATTCAATGAAAGGTTCTCCTCATAAAGCTTTATGTTCTGTTTAGTTAATCCAGCCTGATATTCAATCTGCTTTATCTCTTCCTTAAGCAGAAGACTTTTGTTACTGACATTGTTAATCTCATCGTCGAGCCTTGATTGAAGTCCTTTTTCCTCAAGCATTAACTGGTTGACCCTGTTCTTTGTGCTGCTTCCGGAAATTAACTGAAATCTAAGACTAAGTCCCATATAGCTGCTTCCATACCAGCTTCCCGAAAGGAATGGATTGAAGGTATCTGTATACTGATTGGCTCCAAGAAATCCTTCAAAACCAATCGTGGGTGTATGTTTCATTCTTTCCGACTTCTGCTGCTGTTCCAGAAGCTCAGTCCTGAGTCTGAGGCTTTTCACCGAAGGAATAGAGTCTAACAGGGGATCTGTTTTACCCATTCTCAGTACATCTTCCGAAAGAGGTGAAAAGTCAAATGTTCCATCAAGTAAATTCTCAAGAGATATTCCTGTAAGGAATCCCATATAAATCTTTTCCCTAGTGAGGGATGAAGAAACAGCAATATAATTTGAGAGAGCATTATTATAGTTAAGAATGGCCTTGTTGACTTCTGTTTTGAGCACCTTCCCCTCTTTCGACTTTACCATGAAAAGCTCTTTTGTCCTTGATGCACGAAGTGTATCGAGTTCGGCAGAACGAAGCTGTTCCTCCCTGAGCATTATATTTGTAAAGCTTTTTATAACTTCCAGTTTCAGATCCCTTTCAGCAGCAGAAGCATCGGTATTCTTCAGTTTCTCATTAATCCGGCTTTCTGCAACCCGGCTCTTTATTGAAAAGTCGATTATAGGCTGAAACAGATTTAATCCTGAATTCTGCTGCCAGTAAGTACCGAATTTTATCGGTCTTTTTTCGTCGGTAGGTATCTGGTTGAACTGCCCGACAGGAATTATCTGCGTCGGAATTATAGGATTATATCTGTAATTATAACTCAGTGAGAGGTCAGGCAGATACTTCTGATAAGCCGATGAAGTCTGCAGTTTTGCTATTTTGATATCAGTCCTGACCGCCCGTATATTTCCTCTGTTTGCAAGAGCAGAATCGATACAGGTTATAAGTTTTATCTCCTGCCCGGATAGCCCGTTGGATAAGCTAATAAGAAGAATAAATATTATTGATTGTGCTTTTATTTTCATTTTTAATATTCTTTTAATATTTAGCCGCGAAATACTGCAGCCGGTTCAACATTATTAATTGTTCTTATGGAGAAGAATAGGGAACTGCCAACTGAGATAAACACTGTTACCAGGAAAAGGGCAGCGTATTCAATAATTGAATAGCTGAATACTAAGCCTGCATTGGAAACACCTGCCCGGAATCCTTCAAGCAGTATCATTGCGATTATGAAACCTGTTACTGCGAACAGGAAGCTCTGTGTGAGAATAAGCCTTGTAATATACCCGTTAGTTGCACCGATCGCCTTAAGTGTTCCATAATCCCTTATCCTGTCGACAGCTGACGAATATAGAGTTAGGCCGATGATGAAGAATCCGCTGATAACAGCAAAAATAACAAGAGAACCGATGCTGGTTCCAATGTTTGACGATATGGTTATATAGCTGACCGTTGTTTTTCTTAGTTTCTCCGCATTCCATGCTTTAATCCCATATACCGACCTGTTTATGTTATTTACAACATCATCAACAGCATAGCCGGGCTTGACCTGTATGGCTATTGTGCTTACTTTCGATTCAGGGAATGATGTATAATAACGTGCCTTCGATAGTGTTGTATAGAAAAATGATCCTGCAAAACCCCTTGCATTTTTTGTCTGCAACTTTATAGTGGCACTTTTACCGTTAATCTCAACTCTTGTACCCAGTTTTACAGGGTAATCGAATACCGACTGGTCGTAAAACTCAGCTGATACAGCTTCATCATCATTAAGCGAAAGAAGGTCTCCAGCGTTTATTGATTCTGGTTTCGGACCTGCAATAAACAGAGGTGATTCGCTACCAATAATGAGGACAGGTGCAAGTTTCCCGTTCTCAAATTTTACCGATGCCCCGGAAACCACTATTGGATAGGTATTCATAACCCCTTCTATGCTCCTTAGTTCCCTGACAAGGCTCTCATTAAGTTTAGGTAGCTCATTAGCATTCCTTGTAATATTATCTACAATCCAGATCTGTCCAATTTCCTGCCTCGAGTTACTAACCAGACCACCCATTAATCCGGTCAAAAAGCTTAGTACACCAATCTGCTGACCAATCAGGAAGATGCTGACAACGATACCTATAATTACACCAATGCTCTTTACCTTGTCATACCTTATGAACCTGTATGCAGTTGAGATCATAATTGGCTATTTTTAAGTTTAATTACCGATTCAACCTTTGAGTTCAGGATAAGCCCGTTATCTCCCTCAAGCTTTATCCTTACCTCTCTTACAAGCCGGTCTTCCTGATCATTTGCTTTTTGGGAGAACAGCGATTTCTTTTTGAGGTAGGGGGAAAGGAATATGACTTTTCCCTTTGCCACTACCGAGTCGCTACCGATAAACCTGATATCGGCATCAAGACCCATGCTGAGTCTGCCTGCAAAAAGCTCATCAACTTCAGTTCTCACTGTCAACGGTCCGGAAGGGGCAACCTCTGCATATTTTTCAAATTGATTTACTGCATTTCCTTTTTCAATATGCAGGTCGAGCATAAGCCCTTCATAAGGTGAACGTAAGATCTTTTTCGAAGCTTCGGCTTCAGCATATCTGACCTGTTCAGCCAGCTCCCTTAGCCTGCTGGCAGAAAGTTTTACTGATGCGCTACCCTTTTCAACAGCAAGAGAAAGAGTAGTGACCTCTGTCTCAAGATCATCGAGAGTCTGTTTTGTCTCCGCCCCTTTTAATGCCAGTGTTCTTACCGATTCCAGGAGCTTTTTCTTATTTGAAAGCCTGGACTCCGACTCCTTCAGGTTAAGCTCATCAATCTCTTCCTGTGATTTCTGCGAGTTATACTGGCTCCTTAACTGTGATACCCTTATCAGTTCAAGCTCATCATCAAGTCTCACAAGGGGCTCATCTTTTTTGATGCTGTCGCCGTCGTTCCTGTAGATCTCCTTAACAACACCACCAGTTGAAGCTGCAAGACTGATTATCTCTTTTTCTGGTTCAACCTTGCCAACCCCGACAACTTCGTACACCTCAACCATTGCACTGTTAACTGGAGGGGATGAAGTGCCTGATTTTTCTTTATTTTCATTACTGTCGCTGCAGGCTGTAATAATAAATGGAATTATAGCCAGGTAAATTTTTTTATTCATTTCTTTAGAATTAATATTCTTATTTATTGGTTTTTCAATTTCTAATTATGAAATAGCTCATCAGCCGAGGGTTTGTCTGAGGCGATCCCGTTGTTTACATAAATGATCCTGTCGGCAAACGGTTTCAGCCTGAGGTCGTGAGTTACGACAATTACCGATTTTCCTGAATCTGAGAGCATTTTAAGTTCTTCCATTACTATTCCAACACTCTTAACGTCAAGTGATGCAGTGGGTTCATCGCAAAGCATTATAGATGGTTCTGTTACAAGAGCTCTTGCAATTGCCACTCTCTGCTGCTGTCCGCCGCTGAGATTTTTCGGCAGGCTCTTAACCCTGCTTTCCATGTTTACCTTTTTAAGTGCTTCCTCAGCTTTGAGCTTAGCCTCCTTTTTGCTGGCACCGGAAAGCCTGAGAGGGTGCATAACATTCTCCAACACATTTAGTGGTGCAAGAAGGTTGAAGCTCTGGAAGACAAAACCGATATTTTTCAGTCTTACCCTGGCCAGTTCCTTTTCACTGAGATTATTCACAAGGAGGTTATCGATAAATACTTCGCCCGAAGTTGGAAAAATCACACAGCCCAGAAGAGAAAGAAGAGTTGTTTTACCCGAACCTGACGGACCTATTATAAGCGTCAGCTCATTCTTCCTGAAATCGAAAGTCGTTGGCTGAAGTGCAGTAATCACAGTGTCACCTGTTTTGTACTCTTTACTTGCTCCTTTTATACTGGCTGCTATATCCGTATTCATTTTAGCTATTTTGATAGTTAAACAATATATGTACAATATTGTTCAATAAAACAATAAATAATACGTAACTGAACTATATAATCTTAATTTTGTTTTAAATAGAAATGAAAGCTGTTATGAAAAAGAGTGAAATACTTACAACTTTAATAACCCACTTCTTTTCCTTTGATGCTGAAATGGGCAACAATGAAGAGTATTCAATAGATGAGTTTATTGGTTACCTGAATGCAAAATCTGGTGGTCAGGAGTTGGCGATGAGAGAAATATCAGGAGAGAATAAAGGGTGGTTTAAGGATGAATACCACAATACTATCAGTGATATTTCAATTTTGATTGTTTTGATGAATCATTATGCAAAATGGTATATTAAAAAGGTACTCAGGGATAGCCATTTACAGACGCCAGATGAGTTTTCATTTCTTATCACTCTTATGACTTACGACAGCTTAAGTAAGAGTGAACTGATAACAAAGCAGGTAATGGAAAAGACTTCCGGATCAGAAGTCATACGTCGGCTTATTAAAAGAGGATTGATATTTGAATCAGCAAATGAGAAGGATAAGAGAAGTGTCAGGGTTTCTATATCCAAATCAGGCAGAGAGGAGATACTCAGGATACTTCCCGAAATGAGCAAAGTGACCAAAATTGTTGTAGGAAATCTCTGTGCCGAAGAAATCAACACACTTTCATACCTTCTGAAAAAGCTCGATTATTTCCATAATGATATTTACATCAATAATAGAGACCAGCCATTGAGTGATATATTGATAGGGATTACAAATAAGATAAACTGATATATAAACGGGAATTTAGAAGCTATTCAAAGTAATTGATTTAAAAGAAATTTGGCAATTATTTGAATGGAAGAGGGTAAATTGTTGGATTTCAACTTAACCAGGAAATGGCCCATTTTGATCCTGAAGGTTAAACCCGGGAATAAGGTATCCGATCTTCTTTGGGACCATTTTGGGGTCATTAATTCAAACTATAATAAGAAAACCAATGTATATAATATAAACTAGTAAGAAAAAAGTTCCTTCCCTCTTCCCAATTCTCCTCCCTTCCCCGGTAAAGATAAACATGAACAATAGTAAGCTTGCAAAAATGTTCAGGATCATATCAATATTTGAAAAGGGTTGCAATGAAACAGGATGAATAACTGCACTTATGCCTAAAATGAAGAAGACGTTAAATATATTTGATCCAACTATATTCCCGATAGCTATATCAACATTTTTCTTTCTTGATGCTATCACACTTGTGGCAAGTTCAGGAAGGGATGTTCCTATCGACACAATAGTTAAAGCAATAATCCTTTGGGAGAGTCCAATTGCAGATGCTACTTTTACGGCTGAAACCACAATAATACGTCCGCCAGCGATAAGAAGAATAAGACCAATCAGAATAAGAAATATAGATTTGAAAACCGGTTTGTCTTTTACTAAAATCTCATCACTGTTTTGTTCTGCTTTTAAAAGTGTTACATTATATGAAAGAAAAATAAGAAAAAACAGCAAAAGAATGCATCCGTCTATCCGGCTGATCACGGAGTAGTTCATCTTATCTATAAGCTTATCATTTGCCAACAGGATAATGCTAATTGCCGAGAGAAGGCATAGCGGAATCTCTATCCATGTAGTTTTTTTTTTAATAGCCAGAGGATAAACAATTGCTGAAATTCCAAGGATACCTAAAATGTTGAAAATATTGCTTCCAACAATATTCCCCAAAACCAGGTCTGAGTTTTTTTCAAATGAGGCAAAAAGGTTAACAACCAGTTCAGGTGCAGATGTTCCGAAACCAACAATGGTGAGGCCAATAACCATCGCCGGGATATTTAATCGTTTTGCGAGGGAGGATGCATTATCAACTAAAATATTCGCTCCGATAATTAATGGTACAAATCCGGCAAATAGTAATAAAAGATACCACATAAAATTACAGTTATTAAGCTAATTCAATTATCTGATAACTGATCTACTTAGTTTTGATCTGGCTTTTCTCCTCCAGCAGTCTTTTAATCTCATTCAGCTCTTTCTTTAAATCAATGTAATTAATATTATTCCTATATGTCATCATAATCAGTTTGATTGAAACCAGAAGCACTCCGGCTTCCAGCAAAAGATTATGCGTAAAACCTTTAACAAACAAAGCAACTGTAAAAAGCAAAACTGTAATTATTATTACAATAATTGTCCACCGGTCAAAATATTTTATCATTTTAAAACCTCTTAATTTATATTCAACTGAAATGAAATTATTTATTTATATGATTGTATCATAACTCTTTCCATTAGCTCCTCAACTCTCTGAAATGTCGGTTTTTAGCTGATCAATTCCATTCTGCTTTATTATCAGTAAACTGGTTTGTTAATCATTTTTCAATGCTGGCTTTTTAAAATTGGTAGACAAATCCGGTCGATACTGTCAAAAAATTGAGCCAGTTTTTTACATAGCCATCTCCTGGCCATGTATCTCCTGTATCTGTTCCTGTAGCACCACCGCCAAGATATCTTAAGTTAAGAAATAGTCCGCCTGACTCATTTATTTTTGCACCCATCCGCATGCTGGCATCAAGTATAGCTCCAACAATTTCATTATCGCTCCCGTTAAGATAACTTACCGGTGCATATATCCCATCAGCCTCAAGTTCAGCATAGAAACAATTATTTAGCTGAGCCTTGCCACGGATTTTTATTGCCGGAACAGGTCCAATTCCGCTGTTAGTTGTGAAGCGTGAACCATCTGTTGATTCAAATGAAATAGTTGCATTACGTATCTGTAGAGTACCACCTATGGCGAACTTGTATTTTGGATTATTGGGCATAAGTTCCCTCAGATAGCTGAACCGGTAAAATGGGAAGTTGTATAGACAGTTTATTCCGGTT
Organism: uncultured Bacteroidales bacterium; assembly: GCA_963701745.1. Lineage (GTDB taxonomy): Bacteria > Bacteroidota > Bacteroidia > Bacteroidales > VadinHA17 > LD21. Next base: position 327,687 of record CAVPBE010000005.1, read on the forward strand.
GATGCAGGAAATATGATATCATTAAAAACAGCATCCGTTCTAAGAAAAGCCTGAGACTCTATTCGTAACGGCTGATACAGCAAAATAAAAGTGTTCCGTTTGTTCACATCCATCTCAATGGAAAAACGGGTTATCGGGAAAAGCACATCCTGTCCTCCATCTTTTACATAATCAAAATAGGTCCCATTCTGACCCAATTGAATATGGTGGGCAAGAACAGAAGCAAATCCAATTTCTGATACTGCCCGGAATTTAAATCTAGAAGTGTCGCATTTTATCTCGGCATTCCCGCTTTGAGCTTGAGCAGCAAGTGCAAAAAATGTTGACAGTATAGTTAAATAGTCTCTTAATTTCATAATGCAGTAAATTAAAGGTTTACCTGAGGCAATGATAATCAATTTATCAGGATGTAATACTGAAAATAAGAATCAGCAATAAACCACCATATTCAATAATGTGGTGCGAATCAAATAAATAATTCCAAAAATTGCTTTCTATAAGAATCATAAAATAGCCTATTTTATTCTCTTTATTTTTAATGATAAAATAATACTACCAGTAATTATAACAGCTATAAAAATCAACGACCATTCAATTGGAATTTTGAATATGCCGATCAGGAGCATTTTTAAACCTACGAAGATCAATACTACTGCCAGACCAAAACTCAACAACCAGAAGCGATGAACTACTCCTGCCAGTGCAAAATAGAGCGAACGTAATCCGAGTATTGCAAACACATTGGACGTATATACAATAAACTGATCCTGTGTTATTGCTAAAATAGCGGGGATACTATCCACTGCAAAAATTAGGTCAGAAGTTTCTATGAGTATCAAAACCAAAAATAAAGGTGTTGCGAATCGTTTACCATTGAGTTTTACAAAAAAATTATCTTCCTGCAAATGAGGCGTTACAGGTATGAACTTTTTAAAGAGCCTTATCAATGGATTTTTTTCAGGTTCAATCTTTGCATTATTATGATTGAACATTTTAAAGCCTGTATAAATCAATAATGCACCAAAAATATAGATGGTAAAATGAAATTTTTCAATGAGTGCAACCCCGGCAAATATGAAAACCGCACGCATTACTAATGCACCTAAAATACCCCAGAACAAAACTTTATGATGATATTTTGAAGGAATCTGGAAGTAGGTGAAAATCATTATAAATACAAAGATATTATCCACGCTTAACGCCTTCTCAATTAAATAACCTGTGAAAAACTCCAGAGCTTGCTGCCGGCCTCTCCAAAAATAAATTATTGCGTTAAAAACCAATGCAAGGGAAATCCAGATAAAAGTCCATGTTAATGCTTCCTTTAAAGATACTTCATGAGTCTTTCGATGAAAAATACCCAAATCAAGTGCCAACATAAGTAGTACAAAAGCATTGAAAAGTATCCAGAATATAATTGGCGTGTCCATTATTCTCGTTTTAAGCAATTAACATTTGCTCTAAAGTTTTGTTTATTTTTTTAAAATTGGCAAGCAAATTCAGCCGGAGTTATTATATAATTTAAGCCAGTTCTTTACATAACCGTCTTCGATGTCCGTTCCTGTTGCACTATCACCTGGATATCTTACTGGTGACTATTTTTCATTAGCCTCCGGGAAGCGTTTTTCAAGTATGTTTTCACGGTAATTGAAAATTGCTTTCAATTGCTTTCTTATGAAAATGTTGTTAGCTAAAACTCCTAAAAATCCCAGGGGTGGTGAATAGGAAACAATGTCAGTCATCAGAACACCCTGGTCGGTGGGTTCAATAAAGTGCTGATGGTGCCACATTAAATAAGGTCCTATTCGCTGCTCATCAACAAAATACCTTCCTTCTTCAATATGGGTAATTTCTGTTACCCATATCATTCTTACCCCCAATACAGGTTTTACAGTATAACTTATAATCATCCCCGGATATATTTTTTCTGACAGGTTCCCGGAAGTAATTTCAAAACCCATGTAATCAGGAGTAATATCTTTTAAGTTTTTTGGTGATGATATAAAATCCCATACTTCTTCAGCCGGTGCAGAAATTGATTGTGTATGATAAAACTGGTAAAATGCCATATATCATTTACTTTAGTTCCTTCAATATCCGCAATGCTTCATCAACATGCTTTGCGGCTTGCATTTGCGAATTGAAGATATATATCACTCTGCCTGTCTTATCAGCAATATAGGTTACGCGGCCCGGTATCAATCCCAGAAAGTTAGTAGTTACCCCAAATTGCTTCCGTATTTTGTTTCCTTCATCGCTCAGTAAAGTGAAACTGAGCCTGTGTTTTTCGGCAAATTCCTTATGACTTTCAACTGACTGGCCGCTGATACCAATTATCACTGCATCGGCTTCCTTAAAAACTTCAAACTGATCGCGGAATGAACAGGCCTGTGCTATGCAGCCAGGACTATCGTCTTTGGGATAAAAATAAATCACAAGGTTTTTTTTACCGCGCACAGAATTGATATCGAACAAATTTCCGTTTTGATCAGGCAATGTAAATTCCGGGATGCTACTTCCGATTTTGATTTCGTTCATGTTGTTTTTTTGACTGAAGGTTAAATAAGATGTGAATAAGAGCAGGTAAATTATAAGATATAAACGATAAAAATTCCTGAATTTCAGATAATTTTTATTATCAGGATACATATTTCCAAAAAGTGCTTTAAGTTCTTTCATAAAATAAGGTTTGATGTTTATTGTCCACTTATCGGTTTGGTAAACTATCTTACGAAATTTGCTTCGATAAAAAGTCAGCGGCAAACCCCATAAGATGAATAATATAAGCCAGATATTCTTGAATAAAAACATAAAATTAATGATTTCTATATTTAATAGTAACCAGGGAATGAATGGGTATTAATCTCACTTCATCCAACAATCTTTGTACTATATCACTGGTTGCACCTTTCAGAAGTATTCTAATGTGATTCTACTATTTATCATAACAATCATAACTGAGAAAAGGTTCTGTTTGGCTTCATGTTTTACTGATAAAAGAGGCTGGGATTTTATTAAAGGTATTTTGCAGATCAAAACCCGTTTTTAATTTGGCTATCTTGGTCGCCTCAAATATCAATAAAATGGAAAATATAAAAAGTTTGCGGCCCCTGGGGCTAACAGGTATCATGATAAGCCCCGTAGGTCTTGGCTGTTGGCAGTTCAGCAAACAAAATAACTTTATGGGAAAATTCTGGCCCGACCTTGAAGACAATCTTATTGAAAGGATTGTCTCCTTATCTATTGAAGGAGGTATTAACTGGTTTGATACGGCCGAAGCCTATGGAGGTGGAGAGTCGGAGAAAGCTCTTTCAAAAGCCCTTAAAGCAACCGGGAATAAACCTGTTGATATTATAATTGCAACAAAATGGTGGCCTGTATTTCGTTTCGCTTCGAATATCAGCAAAAGCATAAACAAACGTATAAGTGAACTTGACCCTTATCCTATTGATCTCTACCAGGTTCACCAACCATGGAGCTTCTCCGGCGAAAACCGTGAAATGGAAGTAATGGCAGAACTTGTTAACAGGAATCTTATAAAAGCTGTTGGAGTGAGTAATTTTTCTGCAAAGAAAATGGAAAATTCCTGGAAGATCCTCCAAAAATCAGGTATTCCGCTTGCATCAAACCAAGTAAGGTATAGCCTTCTTGATCGCAGGATTGAATCCAATGGGGTGCTGGATCATGCAAAAAAGCTGGGCATTACAATAATTGCATATTCACCACTTGCACAGGGTCTTGTTACCGGTAAATTTCACGATAATCCTGAGCTGTTAAAAAATATCGGATTCAGAAGATACATTCCACAATTCAAGCCTGAAGGACTTGAAAGAAGCCGACCAGTAATCATTTTGTTGAAGGAGCTTGCCTTTAAATATAATGTAACACCTTCTCAGATTGCTCTTAACTGGCTTATTCAATACAATGGTGAAACAGTTGTAGCAATCCCCGGAGCAACAAAAGAAATCCATGTTAAAGAGAACTGCGGAGCGATGTCATTCAGACTTTCTGATGAAGATATGGCCAGGCTGGATAATGTGAGTTCAATATTCAAATAACAGGTAACTGAATATTAAGGATTAATAAATTCTGACAACAAGACTGCAGGACTTCAGGACCGCATGACAAAAAGAGTGAATGTGAGTGCGAGTGTGAGAAAGCATAACGAGAGTGCTCCCAAACGCATTATTCATCATAAAAGCTTTTCAAATCAATTTATTAAATTTGGCTTAGTATAATGAACACATATTAATAGATAATGAGGGCAAATGAGCTTAACACCCTTATCGTAATTATCAATTATGGATCTCTTATTTTGCTTTCGTTTATTATTCTATTCAACCCGCTAAAAGTAAATAGAAAGGCAAATTACTGGTTAGGAGCTTTCCTGTTTTTATGGTCAACGTTCTGGCTGGACGAAATCTTGCAGTATACCGGCATCTACAATGTTATTCAACACTTTTCAGTTGTAGTGAATTTCATACAGTTTTTCACGCCGGTAGTTTTCTATATAAGTATTTTTTATTTTACAAATCCAAATTTCAAATTTCATTCTGCTGACTTTAAATATCTGATTTTGCCTGTTTTATATTTGATAGTATTACTCCTGCAGCAATCCCCGGATGAAAAAAATCAGAAATTATTTAAGTTTTTTTCCCTGGGTCTTATCCTGGTACAATTAATTTTATACACCGCTCTTGCCTATTTCGAAATCAGGAAACATCAGAAAAAAATAATGTCCTTTGCCTCAAATACCAATGAAATCGACCTCACCTGGCTTGAATATATTATCTTCTCTATTGTGCTGTTGAGCATTGTAATTACTATATATAATATTTTTCTTAACTCATCAACACTGAATGCATTTATAAATCTCTTTCTCCTGATGGTAATCTTCAATGTTGCATATAATTCAGTAAAACAAAAGGAGATCTTTCCCCTTGATGAAAACCTGAGAAAAGAGATAATTCAGATAAATGAAGAGGAACAATCAGACGAATTGAGAAGGAAAGTAATTTCGGACAACGACCTGGCAATGTTCAAATCGAAGTTAAGCGAATTAATGAAACAAAAAAAGCCCTACCTCGACAGTGAATTAAACCTGATTAAACTTTCGGAGTTACTTAAAATGACCCCACATCAACTATCCTATGTGATCAATGCTGGATTTAACGAAAATTTCTTCAAGTTTATAAATACCTACAGAGTTGAAAAGGCAAAGGAACTGCTTGTTAAAGAAGAGATGAATAAGCTATCAATGCTTGGCATTGCTTTTGAATCGGGTTTCAATTCTAAAACATCATTTAACACCACTTTTAAAAAAATCACGGGTCAAACTCCAACTGATTTTAAAAAAAGTAGTTCTGATTTATAATCCGGAACTGATATATTATTATAATATTCACATATTCAATGTGATATACTTTCATGGTTAGACAAGTTCAGGTTTATAAACACGAACATCCGATCTGAAAAGTGGTCATATTTTTACTTCAAATAAAAAGTAAAAATCATGAAAACACAAAGTAGGAACTTCGTAATTAGTACCAGCCTTCTGCTGGTTATGGGAATCCTTCTTTTTATCGGATCGGCACAACTTCTAGCACAGAGCCCGGATGAGCAAGTAGCTGACTCCCAGGCCAGGCAACCTTGGTATGACCTTGGGATGATGTCAGATCCGATTCTCGACCAATCATTGCTTTTCTACATGGCAATGACCTGGTCGGGACAGGCTGATGTTGGCGAATGCCTTGAAACTGCTTCCCGTGTTAATTCCTCTGACCCCGATAGCTGGGCCGAAGAATGGACAAAAACGGCCGACAGGCTTTTGTTAATCGCGGAGACGCAGGACAAGCAAAACCATAAGGTCAGTGCAGGGGAAGCATACCTACGAGCCGCAACTTATTACTCAGCTGCTTTACACAGGCATAATAACCCTGAAGCTCCGATTGTTAAAGAGAATACCCTTGACGCCTCAAAGTACTTCCAGAAAGCGATGAAACTACTGGGAGTACCCGCAGAACGGGTACAGATTCCGTATGGTAACACAACTCTTCCGGGTTACTTCTTCCGTTCGAGGGTGGCAAAAAGGCGCGCTCCTGTGTTGATTGTACATCAGGGTCGTGATGGATGGGCGATGCACTGCAAATATATTGCCGACGCTGCAATACGACGTGGCTATAACTGCCTGCTTATAGATGGACCAGGCCAGGGGGAAGCACTCCGCCTTCAGGGATTGCCATTTCGGCCCGATTGGGAAAAAGTCATCACTCCGGTAGTTGACTATCTGGTACTAAGGAAAGATGTTGATCCTGCGCGTATAGGACTCCTGGGAATAAGCATGGGAGGAGGTTTGGCTCCACGGGCTGCATCTTTCGAAAAACGCATCAAGGTTTGCGTTGCCAATCCTGGAGTCCTTTCATGGCCGGATATTGTCTACGGTTTCCTTGGAGAGATCGACCCTAAGCTGACTGATCTTTGGAAGACTGACCCTGAGGGATTCAATAGTCTGATAGCTTCCATATCTGCTCAGGTGCCGCTCGTGGATTGGGGAATAAAAGACATGATGTGGAAACACGGCGCTGACTCACCTGCAGGTTTAATGGTCCAGATGCAGGACTATTCAAATAAAGACATTGTATCCAAAATCAACTGCAGAATGCTTGTAATGGATGGTGCAGCAGATGAATTCAGCCAGGGACGGGACCTCTTTGAGGCATTGGAAAGTCCCAAAGAGTATATGTTTTTTGACGCCAGAGATCCGGGTCTCCAACATTGCCAGGTAGGTGCCCAGGCATCCTCATCTGCACGCCTGTTCGATTGGCTTGATGGAAATCTGTAAAAACAGATATGAAGGCTGTAAACTACAACTAGTTGTTAGGGCTATTGATGCAATACATGCAAATGGATCAATCCTTAACACATCTCACAGAAAAGCCCATATCTGTCCTGTAAAAAGATGATCTTAATGCATTAGAGCTTCCGCTGCAAAGTCCAACAGACCAGGCGGTAGAAAGATTACCAATTGTTTCAATGAATGTGCTGCTCCAGAAATAGGTCTGTTTACCAATCCGATCAGAAAAATCCGGGTACTCTGAAACCTGATGATGTATTCCTGCACCCAGGGCAGGAAATCCGCATAAATCGCAGAAATACTATTATTACTTGTATTGGTTATGGAAACTGTCACTTTCTTTTTATTTTTTGACTTGCTAACCGTTCGGGAAAGATTATTACTTAATTTTATATTCTATGTCAAATCAGAAAAATATCTTATTATGGAAAAATTAGTGATCCGGATCGTGACTTTTACAATTCTTGCAGGTTTATTCAGCAGCTGCAAAACGGACATTAAGAGAGCCTCTGTCGTTTTTAGTCAGCAACTAAGGGATGGATGGAGTATAGCTTCTTCTGAAGATATTAAATCCCCCGGGGATATTATCTCGCAAACAGGATTTGATGTAACAAAATGGCATAAAACAACTGTACCATCAACAGTGATGGCTGCTTTAGTTGCGAATAATGAGTATCCTGATATATTTATGGGCGATAATATAGATAAAGTAGACACAGTAAGGTTCAGAACATCCTGGTGGTACAGGAATGAATTCAATATTGATGACGCATCTAAAAATACTGAACTTGTCTTCGAGGGTATTAACTACAGGGCAAATATATGGATCAATGGTGTCAGAATAGCTTCAGCAGATACTTTATTCGGAGGATTCAGAATATTTAAAATTGATATTTCCAAAGAGGTGAACCATGGAAAGAATGCACTTGCAGTAGAAGTTTTCAATCAGAGAAAGGATGAACCTTCAATTGGTTTTGTCGACTGGGCTCCAATGTCTCCCGATCGTGAAATGGGCTTGTGGCGGCCTGTAAAGATCATTACCTCAGGGAAAGCAAGTCTGGATAATGCTTTTGTAATATCAAAAATAGATAAGAAGGAATTCAGGGATGCTGATCTTCAGGTCAGTGTTGAAGCAATCAATAATACTTCAGGGCAGCTTAAAGCTCTTGTTAAAGGGACAATTGAAAACATCAGTTTTGAAAAGAAGGTAACACTCAGACCAAAAGAGAAGCAGCTTGTTGTTTTCAGTTCACAGGAATATCCGCAACTTAAAATCATTAACCCGAGAATCTGGTGGACTCATGAACTGGGTAAACCTGAATTGTACAATATGAATCTTGACATTGAATCGGGTGGTGAGGTTTCTTATTCAATGACTGCCAGGTTTGGCATCAGGGAGGTGGAAGATTACATAAGTGATCTTGGTCACCGCGGCTACATGCTTAACGGTGTGAAGTTACTTATAAAAGGAGGCGGCTGGGTTGACGGTTTATTTCTGAACGATAGTGAAGAAAAGGTAAAAGCGCAGATGGAATATGTTAAACATGCAAATATGAATACCATAAGGCTCGAAGGATTCTGGGGCAACAGTGAAAGATTCTACGAACTTGCCGATGAACTTGGGCTTTTACTGATGGCAGGGTGGAGCTGCCAGTGGGAGTGGAACGGCTACCTTTCAAAACCTGAAGATGACTTTATGTCAATTAAAACACCCGAGGATATAAAGCTTCTGGTTAATTACACCCGCGACCATGTCTACTGGTTGCGTAACCATCCAAGCATATTTGTCTGGGTCATGGGAAGTGATAAGCTGCCACGTCCGGAACTCGAAGTGAAATATGATTCCCTCTTCAGATTAATCGATCCGTCACGACCAGTACTTAAGTCATGCAAGGAGCAGACCAGCACTATATCGGGAAAAACAGGCATTAAAATGAGAGGACCGTATGAATATGTATCACCAAACTACTGGTATATAGATACACTTAATGGTGGAGCATTTGGATTCAATTCCGAAACCGGACCCGGACCTCAGGTTCCTTCTCTTGAGGTATTGAAAAGCATGATACCTGAAGAAAAGCTCTGGCCGGTAAATGATATATGGAATTTCCATTGCGGGAGGAATGAATTTCAGACTATTGAAAGGTATCTTATTGCCTTCAACAATCGTTATGGTAAACAATCCAACCCTGTCGATTTCACTTTTAAAAGTCAGGCGTCCAATCTTGAGGCAATGAGAGCGATGTTTGAGGCATTTGCAATAAACAGGAGTAAAACAACCGGCATAATCCAGTGGATGTATAATTCTGCATGGCCAAAACTTATCTGGCAGTTGTGGGATTACAAGCTTATGCCTAACGGTGCTTTTTATGGAGCCAGGATTGGAGCAAGACAGGTAAACATTGCCTATAACTATGGAGATAATTCGGTTTGGATTACAAATCTGAAAACCACAGCTTTAAGTGATCTAACTGCTGAATTAAAAATTTACAATCTCGACGGAACCCTGGTTGAGGAGAAGAAGGTGAATGCACAGGCAAAACCAGATGGATCGGAAAAAATCTTTTCACTGCCTGAAAGCAAGCCCTATTCGAAAGTCTATTTTCTTGATCTTAAGTTATATGATAAACAAGGGAGTTTACTTGCCGGTAATTTCTACTGGCTTTCAAGGAAAGAGGATGTACCTGACTTTAAAAACACTGAATGGTTCTATACGCCCCTTTCAGGATATGCTGATTTTAATGATCTTAACAAATTGCAGGTGGTTAAAATTGATGTTGAAGATTCAATCATTAGCAAAGATAATGAGTACGAAATTACAGTAAAGCTTCACAATCCGAACAACAGAATCGCTTTCCTCATTGAACTTAATGTTTTTAGCGAAAAATCGGGGAAATCGGTTGTGCCCATTCTGTGGGATGATAATTATGTTTCACTCACACCTGATGAAACCAAAGTTATTACGGGCAGATTCTCTTACTCTTCATTAAATGGAGAAAAGCCGGTATTCAGATATAAAGGCTGGAATATAAAATAGCAGGGTGGAACTTTTGGGAAGTTCCCAAAAAACAAGAGATCGATTTTGACATCTAATGTCGTTTAGTACTTTGAATCCGTTGGTTGGCGGGAAGGCTGACAAAAGTTGCAACCTTTTATTATCTGAACTTAAATGTTCTTATTGTCTTTACTGCAATCATTTAGCTATCCTGACACACATTAACCGGCTTTGATCCCTGATCAGCAACCTGCCGTCAGCAAGTGCTATCGGCGCCCAGTTTTGAGCACCTCCACCCATTCTTGAAGAGGTCGTCTGATTATTATCTGTATTTCCGGTTGTTTTTAGCACTTCGGCCGTTGCAAGAGGTTTAAATCCGGAAGGTGACGGCTCTATCATATACAAACCAGTTCTGCCGTCAGTGGCAAGGATCACTCCGTCGGCAAGAATCATGCTGCCCTTATCGAAAAGAGGTTCGCGAAGTGTTTTCCACATGACTTTGCCATCTATGTCCATGCAAGCTAACCCATCACGTTTACTGTTGGTTGAGAACTGTGCGTAGAAGTAACCATTATATAATATGGGCGGCTTGGTATGATCTCCAAAATCGTTATGCTTAAAAAGTTCTGTAACACCGTAAACACCAGCAGCATTTTTCTCAACATTAATCATAACAACGCCGTGTTCATAACCACCTGCAACAAGCACCTTATTGTCGCCGGCATCAACTGCGCTGGGCACTGAAATATGACATAACCAGTCGTTGTATTCCCAGAGGATTTTTCCTGAAAGGGGCTCCATTCCGACAATCCTGCCCGGTGTCTGGGGCAAATCACGATTTCCGACAGGATTGGTGGAAGAAACAACAATTACAATATGATCCTTACCGTCTATTTTAACAACTGAGGGACTTGAATAAGATTCATTTCCAAGGTATGGGGTTTTCCATACGATCTTGCCTGTAAGCTTATTATAGGCAACCACACCGGCTTCCGGGGCCTGGGCTGAAACAATGACAAGATCACCAAAGATGAGAGGACATTGTGTAATAGCCCAGATTGGAAGTTTGGTTCCCCCGAAATCAGTCCAGATATTCTTGTTCCAGACAGGTTTATGAGTATTGATATCGATACAATACAGGTCGCCGTTATGGCCGCAGGAATAAACATATTTGCCATCCACGGCAGGCACGCTGCGGGATCCCGGGAACATTACAGATCCCGGTGCATCGTAGCTGAACTTCCATAATTCTTTGCCGTTGCTGAAGTCAAAACACCTCATTATATCACCTGTCTTATCATCTCTGTCAAGTAGATATACTTTTCCCTCTTTGATCACCGGTCCGCCATATCCGGGGCCGACATTTGCTGTCCACAGGACTTCGGGTCCGGTTGCAGGCCAGGTGCGCAAAATGCCTTTCTGAGGAGATGTACTGTTCCTGTTTGGACCAAGGTATTGGGGCCAGTCCTGCGCGCATACATCCGTAATGCAGACGAATAAAACAACTGCGGTGAAGAGGAGATTAATTCTTTTCATAAAAAATTTATATAAGAGTTTAAATAAAGGTAAATCAAAATAATATCGGGTTTTGTTCATATTCCTTAAAAAGGAAAAATACCGATTTAAAACGAATCAGAATGGAAGAATCCTTCATTGTATTATTGTCGCGCTTCGATGTATTTTTTGTTAAAAGTATAAATCAGACCTACATTCCAGAGCAAATCATACTCGGCTGGAATATTTGACTTTATAGGTTTATTAATCAATCCGGAAATAGAAACAGGGAAATTATTCTTACTGAGTAAAAATCCAGCGTTTAAATAAACACCGTCTTTATCATCCATTTTCAGGTAGTATATTTCAGGACTAATCCTTGCAACAATATCCTTTGTGATCGGTATGTTTGAAATAGCGGGCCGGAAAGAGGCCATCCAGGTGTTTCTGGTTATGAATTTTTCAATACCGTATGTATAAAAAAGATATAATCCGGCACTTAAATATTTATTGATTTGATAATTTGGCGCTACTGCAGCTGCCAGATACCTTGTTGTCCTGATAATTTCCTGAGAACTTCCGGAGGATGTAAAAGAAGTGATTGACTTATAGGATAAGGAGTGATTTGCATGTAACGTCACTTTAAAATTTTTACTGACCGATCCATAATATCTCCACCAGAAGACCATAGCCCAGGGTTTCCCGTCAAGAGCAAAACGAAATTGCGGTTCGAAAGTCAGTTTCCTTCCCATTTTCAAATCAAAGACAGCGGCAGGTTTTCCTAACGTCAGGTTTGGAATTGTTGAGATACCCTTGCTCTGAATTGTGACAGCACCGCTAAAATTATTAATTCTGGCAATGGTGCTGTCTTTTTTTTGTGCTGATACAGTATGAGAAAGACTTATAATAAGAAAAGACAACAGGAGTTTTGTCCGGTTTAGTTGGTTTCTGCTATTTGCCATATATTATTCTATCCTGAGGATTAAATGCCATTTGGTTGCAGCTTATCCCCCATGTTCACTGCCTTTTCAATCACGTCCAGTCTCGCTTTCGTTGGATCAGGTTTGCCAACCGGTTTACCATCGGATTGCACATCGAGTATCTGGTTTGTTTTCGGATTGTAAAGCGGCCAAAGCGGCAGGCCGTCACCATTTGGGTTGCCGGTTTTGGCAAAATTTACCCAGTAACCATTCATTATCCTGGCTACCTCTTTGTCTTCGGGTGCCACGGTTGCTCCCTCAGGTACTCTGAGATTATCGAACACAAAGGAAATGTCAGTTCCGTGCCCCGGACCAAAACGCATTCTTTCTTTCATTGCAGCGGGCACATAAGAGAAGAGAAAAATGTAAGCCGGATCGCCTTTCGCAACTACTGATTTAGCGGCAAAGCGGGCAGGCTCAGCCCAAACCTTGTCTGTATTAAATCTGGTCTGAACCTCTGCAAAATCCTTTGTACCATCAGGATCATAGGCAGCCTTTGCCTCTTCTTTAAGTGCTCCGAACATTGAAAACAATTCTTCCTTTGAAGTACTTGCATTGACAAAGGTCCCTCCTATTTCTGCGCTGTTATTCCCGATCATGAGGGGGACTCTTGCCTGCCTGCCTGCATTATATGCATCCGAACAACTTTCAACGACAAGTTTACCATCCAGAATCGGCCCTGAGTATATACGGGGTCCTCCCTGGCCATCATTTTCCTGCCCGCCGTCCACAATCTCTTCAACTTTCAGAGAACGGAGCTTTGCCAAGGCAGCTGCATCTGTACCCTCGATCCCGTGTTTACGTGCAAAATTTATTCCGATGGTTTCCGCTGAGACAGGGTAGTATTGAGATGCATTTTCCCTGCTGATCGGTCTGCCTGTCAGAACGCCATCCCTTCCACCGCTGGAATGACCGATTGCCTTTTGGAACAGTCCGCGTGCTGATGGTATGGTCATGAGGGAATGTATTGAAACGCCTCCTGCAGAGAAACCGAAAATTGTAACGTTTTCGGGATCGCCGCCGAACGCGGTGATGTTCTGTTTAACCCACTTCAGTGCAGCAATCTGATCCATGAAGGCGTAACTGCCCTTGGGTTCTTCCGGATGCTCTCTGCTCAGGGCAGGAAATGCAAAATGACCAAGTCGACCCAGACGATAGTTGATAGAAATAAGGATTACCCCTTGTCTGGCAAACCCATCCCCTGATGTGTTACCGCTGCCGCCCACGAAGGCGCCTCCATGGATCCAGAACATAACCGGCAGTTTGGCTCCCTTTTTAGCCGCGGCAGGCTTCCATATATTGAGAAACAAACAATCCTCCGACGAGCCCTTTTGAATTGATCCCGGCGCAGCACCAAATCCTGCCACCGCGCAAGTTGCGCCAAACCCGGTTGCATCCCGCACTCCTTCCCAGGAGGGTGCAGGTTGAGGCGGCCTCCATCGATATTCACCGATGGGTGCTGCTGCATAGGGAATCCCCTTGAAGCTGGAAACATCACCTTCTGTTATACCGCGTACAAGTCCGGAAGCGGTGCTTACCACCGGAGATCCATCTGCAGACTTACTGTCAGCAGTTTTCTGAGCGAATAAACTGCAACTGGTAAAAAATAAACTGCAAGAGATTATTACAGTTAACCCGGATATTAATTTCTTCATTTTGATAGTTATTTGATTTATTAAAAATTTCAATGTTTATTAAACTTGTTTTTTCAGATTAATCGAGCCTTTTTTCCTTCAGCCATTCCGACATCAGATCAGCTATTTCAATATTGTTTAAATCAGAAAACGGGAAATGTGTATTACCTTTTATTCCAATTTCAGGCAGATGAACTACTGTAACATCTCCGCCATGACGGTTTACTGCATCCCTCCACAACCTTGCCATTTCAAGACGGGCCCGCCATCCATCCTGCCCCGGGTTATCGACTGGTTTTTCAGGGATAAAATCACCATAGTAAATAATTATTGGTATTCTTGTAAGCTTCATAAAGTCAGATAATGGCACTCCAATTGCGGTGAGTGTACCTCCAGCCATCGGGATAGGTGCGGGCACTTCTCCTCCGGGAAAAAGAAATCCACTTCCGGGTTCGTAAGAGACAATTGCTTTTATATTTTGATTTTTGATAACTGTTGCCCACCCCATGCCACCTGAATGGGAGTGAGTTACGAGAATTGCAGGGCCGATTCTGTTGAAGAGTGCCGATACGGCTTCTGCATTGACATTAACATCAATTGGTCCGATGTTGGGTACCATCTGCCGGAAATACTGGTTCAGCGTCTCCGGGTCACGGGCGAATTGAACACCTTCAAAATAGTCGGGCCAGATGCCAACACGAAATGTACCAAACCATCCCTGTTCATCAGGAGTCGGTGTAATTGTACCCTCAACAGTACTTCTTCCGGCATCACCCCTTCTCGGCTGGTCGATCAGATAGACCCCGAAACCCCGGCGCAGGAATATAGTCTGATAGCCTTCCCTGCCGTCAGGTGTCGTTTCCCAGGTTTTTGAAAATTGTCCGATACCATGCCACATTACCAGGGGATATTTGCGTGCTTTATCGGGGATCTGATAAAAGACATAAGCATGATCACCGTGAAATGTTTGTCCTGAGGGTGTTTGATTGTACGGATCGAATGTGCCGGGATTGGTGACAACTGTTCCTCCAACGGCGAAACTGCCTTGCTCCCTTATCAGAATTGGTTTAGTGCTTTTCGAATTCTGGGCAAATGTTGAAATAGCTATAGCTAATGCTATTATTATATGCGCAAGTTTTAAGACATCTTTTTTCATTTTCAAATATAATAAGTACTCTGATTTCGCACTCTCCAAAGCATTATGCAAAGTTGACACTAATATGGGGCGTTGATTTATACACATTACTGTTTTTTGTATCTGAATTACTGATATTGCATTCTGATGAGTATCATGAAGATAATTATACTTTAACTTTGATCTGAAATAAAATTAAAAGAGCGATGGACGAAATAATAAAACTGGATAATATTTCCCAATTTAATACCTTAAGGGGGATTGAAACATTTCATCCTTTGGTTAGTGTAATTGAGTTTTCAAAAATGAAACTCATACCGGAAGCAAGGGCACACTACGGGTTTTATTGTGTTTTCCTGAAAGAAGCAAAGTGCGGTGATTTAAAATACGGGTGTAATTATTACGATTATCAGGAAGGCACATTGGTGTTCATCGCCCCTGGACAGATCGTCGGGATTGGAAGCAAACCCGGGGCTGCAATGCCGAAAGGCTGGGGACTACTTTTTCATCCCGATCTGATACGTGGAACTTCGCTGGGGCAGAATATTAAGAAATATACTTTCTTCTCATACGAAGCCAATGAAGCACTTCACGTTTCAGAGAGGGAAAGGCAGGTAGTGGTGGACTGCCTGAACAACATCGATCATGAATTGAGGCAGTCAATTGATAAACACAGCAAAATACTGATCGCAAATAATATAGAGTTACTTCTGAATTATTGCATGCGTTATTACGACCGGCAGTTTATTACCCGAAGTCTGGTAAACAAAGATATATTGGTAAGATTTGAGAAATTGATCGACAATTATTTTCAATCCGAACTCGTACGCACCATTGGCTTGCCAACGGTAAAATACTGTGCAGACCAGCTGCATCTGTCGGCCAATTATTTTGGAGATCTGATAAAGAAGGAAACAGGTAAATCAGCTCAGGAAAATATCCAGTTAAAGGTTCTGACACTTGCCAGGGAGAGAATCTTTGACAGGAGCAAAACACTGAGCGAAATAGCTTATGAATTAGGATTCAAAAGTCCTCAGCACTTCAGCCGTATGTTTAAAAATGAAACAGGACAAACCCCTAATGAATACCGGTCGTTGAATTAAGGTCGGGATTATAAATAAATTTTATATCATAATACTCGCTGCTCAGATCAAACGACGCACGACGCACGACACACGATACACGATACAAGGTAGAAGACTGAAGTAAAGTCATGCATGTTATGCAAGTCTTGCAAGTTGTGCAAGTCGTTTACCCTTGATATTAGCTGATATCTGAATTTGAATATCTCACGAAAAATTATTGTAAAACGATATTCTATTTATTGATTTACGATAAATATTAACCGCTTATCACTATCGGTCCAGTATGACATAATATGACAATCGGTAATCATGAATAAATCAGGTGTTAACTAAAGATAATTATTACCCTCTTCCCAGCCTCCCTTTGGGGGAAATAAGAAAGGGGGTAAGAATATGAAATTGATGAGCTTATGAAAACATAGAGGTTTCATAACACCTTATGTTTTAAACATTGAGTTAAAGTTAGCAAAAGTTAAATGCAGACGATCATTCTGGGCTGTTTAAAAAGTCAAAACCCATAAACTGTAAAGACCGCAATGAGCTATATAATAGTGTTTTAACTTTGCGAGCTTTGCGCATTCTTAGCGTGCTTGGCGGTTAAAAAAGACATTTTTCAATGAACTCTATGGGCACTGCTGTAAGCTGTAGGAAAAAATTTGCTGCCATCTTGCCGGATAGGATATCAGTTGAAAGCATAAGATTTTCTGACGGGAATTTGCTATATTTCTGCTCTGATGCTTAAAAAGAACCTGGGAATAAAAATTTTTGGCACAAACAGAACGGCAGAATTGATCGCTGAAATGAAGTATATATAAGCATAACCTTAATCTTTCACTGCAATGAATAAATTCTTTTTGGCTCTCGAAAAGCTTATAGTTCCTATATTTCTGGGGATTCTTGCATTTTATACAGCAAGCTCAGGAAACAAGATTTCGCAGCAACAGACGCAAATGATCGCATTTCAGAATGCAAAAGATGCTGAAGATTCTAAAAGACAGCTGGAACTAAAATATCTTGAATTGTTTTATCAGGATATAAGCTCAACGGACCCTGAAAAGCAAACAAAAGCGATCGGATTACTGAGCCTGATGAATCCAGATCTGGGTCAACAATTAAGCAACTGGGTAAAAGAGTATGTCACTCTTATGCCGCAGTCCAGAGCCAGGATTGATAGGTTAGATAACAGGTTGTCAGGGGAGGAAATTATTAAAGAGCCAGACGATGTGCCAGATAAAGCTTCGTCAGGGAAAAAAGCTTTCGTTGATACGTTAGCCAGAAAAATCGTTGAGAGAGTATCTGATATCGCAATTGAGGATCTGGGTATTAATATTCCATTGTCCTACAGCCAGAGGTCAAAAGATCCTGTGCTTAGACTTAAAAGTAAAAAAGTCGCTGCCTATAAATGTGTGATAAAAAGCTTGTCAGGAACAACCGTTTTTTCCGGAGAGGGAAACGAAATAATCTGGGATGGCACAGATACCTCACAGAAAAAAGTTCCAAAGGGAATATACAATTATGAGGTTGAGGCGTTAACCAACTCAGGCCAGACCGTAAGCAGATCGGGAAAGATCCTGATCATTTGAAAAATAATGATTGTTATAGAAAATAACAGGGCAGATAAGATATACTGCCTTTCTCATGAATTCAGGTTTCCATCTTACCGTGCATCAGCATATCGAGTGCTTCCTTAAATGATCCTGCTGCAATTATTTTTCCTGAATTGACAAAGAATATCTCATCGGCGTTTTCAATTGTATTCAGACGATGAGCAATAATGACCTTGGTGGTCGATTCGGGTAGATTTTTCAGGATTGCTTCAAGCTGTTGTTCTGTTACAGTGTCAATATTGGCTGTTGCTTCATCAAGAATGAGCAGGTCAGGCTTGCGTAAGATTGCCCTCATAAATGCAATTATCTGCTTCTGGCCAAGACTGATACCGTCACCGGAGGCCTGAACAGGTGTATCAAGACCAAGGTCGAACCGTTTAATCAGGCCGGAGAGATGTGAATCTTCTATAGCTTTTTCAAGCTTGTCGATCGTAAGACCCGAGCACTCGGGATTTCCATACAATATATTATCACGTACACTGCCTGAAAACAACAAAGGTTCCTGAAGTATAAATCCGATTTTGGAAGCTCTCTCACATGGAGTATATGACCTGATATCTTTTCCATCAAAAATTATTGTGCCTTTCGTTGCATCGTACAGCCGTGCTGTCAGCGAAGCTGTTGTCGTTTTACCTCCGCCTGTCGGACCAACGAATGCGTAAGTTCTGCCTCTTTGAAGGTCGAAGCTTACTTTGTGCAATACTTCTTTCCCGTCGGGATAAGAAAATGAGACATCCCCGAAATGGATGAGTGATGAATTTTTAATCTTACCCGGATCATTAGTTATTAAAAGATTGTTTTCAAAGGAGAGGAGATATGAGATCCTGTCCCATGCGGCCAGCGCCAGCTGGAAGTTAGCCCAGAGGGAAGCTATCTGCCTGAGGGGATTATAAAAGCTTGAGATGTATGAAATGAAGCTTATAAGGAGCCCGATTGAAAAATGTCCGTTCATAATGAGCCATATACCCATGACAAGCACTATCAGTTGTCCGATATTTGATAAAAATGTATAAACCGGCGAGAGCAGATTATTTGCTATACCTGCCTGTACTGATTTTTTGTAATTTTCACTGTTTGCCTCAGCAAATCGTTTGCGGAAATAATCGCGCCGGTTAAAGGCAACAACAACTTTAAAATTTGCAAGGCTCTCCTGAATCTCGGACGACAGGCTGCCAAGACTTTTCAGACTTGCTTCATTCTTTTTCCGGATCCATGGAGAAATACTTTTTGTCAATACCCAAAGGATTAGTGCAGGTGAAAGAGCCGCCAGCCCAAGTGGCAGGTTTATGACCAGAAGTATAATACCCGCCCCGGTCATTGTTATCAGACCACCAATAAACTGCATCAGCGACTGGGAGAAGAACAGGTTTACCTTATCGGTATCATTGTTGATTCTTGATATCAGGTCACCTGCCTTATTCTGATTAAAGAACTCAAGAGGAAGCTCCTGCAGCTTATTGAATACGGAATTCCTCAGGCTGAAAAGCAACCTTTGACCTATTCCTCCCATCATGCGCATTTGGGCATAATTGACAACAAATGCCGTTACATACATGACAATCAAAATCCCTGAAAAGAGGAGTACCCCATGATAGTTTTTTGACTGGACATAAGTATCAATTGTATAGCCTACAAGATATGGACCCAGAAGGCTTAGTCCGGCATTCATGAAAATCGCCGAAAAAGCAATGGTTACATTGCGCCGTTCACCGCTGATAATGCCAATCAGCTTTCTTAAAGATGCGATGACGGGAAGTTTCCCGGATGCCTTTTCCGAAGTCTGATTCAGGTTATAATTCATAATGGTGAGTGCTTCGCTGTGAACTGTAAATCTGCACGTATTCGGGTGAAACAGCCATCAAATCCTTATGTTTCCCGGCAGCTATAATTTCACCCTCCATAAGAAGAATAATCTGGTCAAAATGTCTTACAGGTGCAATTTTCTGTGTCACTGAAAGCAGTGTCAGTTCCGGGTAATTATTCTCTATGTTGCAAAGGATTTTGTTCTCTGTCTGCCTGTCAACTCTGGAAGTAAAGTCATCGAGCAGCAGTATTTTAGGATTTATAGCCAGTGCCCGTGCCAGCATTATCCTTTGTTTCTGACCACCCGAAAGACTGGTTCCGCGTTCGGCTACTATTGTATCGAGTTTTTCCGGGAGAGTATCAATAAAATCATTAAGCTCAGCAGTTTCGATAGCTTTTCTCAGCGACTCTTCATTAACATTACCGCTGAATGCAATGTTCTCTCTCAGAGTCATATTGAAGATCACGCTGTCCTGAAAAACAAAACCTATCTGGCTGTGGAAAACCTCTTTTGTATATTTCTCAATTGAGATCCCATCGAATTCCAGACTACCTGAATCAGGAGGAATAATATTTGTAAGTAGGTAAAGCAGCTGACTTTTTCCTGCAGCGGTGGGCCCAATGATGGCTGTTTTGCTGCCTGCCTTCACTGAGAAAGTGATATTTTTAAGCACGGGTTTCTTTCCGTAGCTCAGGGATACATTTTTAAGAAATATATCACCTCTGATATCCGAATTTACACTCCCGCTTTCAGCTGGCGGAGGTTCTTCAAGGACCAGCCGTATTCTTCCGTAAGATGCTGTTGCTGAAGCAATAATGTTGCTCATGAATCCGATCATCATTACCGGGAAAATGAGCATTATAAGGTAGCTGTTGAATGCGGCAAAGTTACCTAGAGTAAGTGAACCTGTTACAACATAGTGGCCTCCGAGTGCCAGAATTAATACAACTGCCATGTTTGACACAAACATGATAATGGGAATGAGGACCGAGAAAAGCCTTACTATCGATAACCCAAGATCGCGTGATACGATGTTTTTTTCAAGGAATTTCTGGTTTTCTGGTTGCTGTGAGTTAAGGACTCTTATGATAGCAGCACCCAGAATGCTTTCGTTGATTATCCTGTTGAGGGCATCAATTACCTCTCTGCTCTTTCTGAAAATGACCCTCACCTTCCTGAAAACAATAAAAAAGGAGATGGCCAGAACTGGTACAATTATAAGGACAGCAACTGCCAGTCTCCAGTTTATCATTATCAGCAGAACAGAAGCACCGGCTATAACAAAAAGGGAAGATATGATTGTGACAAAAGCCTGAGCCACAAACATCTTTACCGAATCCATGTCGGAAGTCATGTTAGTCAGAAGTTTTGACGGGTTTGCATCAATTATGTAGGTAAAGGTCTGATGAGATAACTTTTCAGCCACCTTATTTCGTAAATCCCTTGCGACCCTCTCTGATGTTAGAGTTTGAACAACACCTTGAACGAAGGTGAAGAGGAATATTCCGGCTGAGGCAATAAGGAATTCGGAAATAACCGTTCCTGCCCTGAAACTGTTATCTGATAATCCGTCTATGCCGCGTGCAATTATTTTCGGTATAAGAAGGTTTATAGCACTTCCTGCAAGGGCCATTATAATCAGAATGAATACAATTCCACTGTACGGCCGGAGTACACTGAACAATCCGGCTTTCTTTCCTGTGGCTGCCTCTGGGTTGTTTATGGATCTGTCCAACGCTTTGCGAAGTATTTAGCTGCTCATTATCTGAACAATCTCGGGAAATGTCAGACAAATGGCAATTAACAAATATACTGATCACTTTTTTTATTATATAACTTTCAGAAATGAATAATTATAATCTTTATTGGGTAATTTAGTGGTCACATCTGTTTGAAATGAGCAGAGGATTTGTAAAGGAAGACGATCAGGAAGAAGTTCCGATAGTGCCACAGAGAGCATATTTACCGGAGGGTGTATTAAACTTTGTTACACAAGCCGGAATGGACCAGTTATTGGCTGAAAAAAAGATGCTGATCGATGAGAGAGACAATCAGAGGAGCACCAACGAAATTGAAAAGCGAATTGCTGTGAACTTCATCAATGCAAAATTACAGTTGCTGAACGACAGAATTGCTGAAGCCAGAATCATAGATGCGAAAGATCAGCCTCAGGACGAAATAAGGTTCGGTGCATCGGTGACCCTCAAAACTGAAGTTTCGGGAAAAATTCAGGTTTTTCAGATTGTAGGTGTTGATGAAGCAGATATTGCAAAAGGGAAGATCTCATTTATTTCGCCATTGGCCAAAGCTTTGATAAATAAAAAGGCCGGAGACAAGGTTACATTTAATCGTGACAGGGGAGAAACTGTTTTTGAAATAATGGAGATAGGTTATCCATAAACTCGCTCTCGAACTCACAATTGTTTAAAGACTCACGGCACACGACTCAAGACACAAGGTCCGGGCTGCATCACTGATCTCCCTTTTTCGTGATAAGAACATTATTTTCTTTTTAAAGATTTGCATGTCTTTAATTTGTTAACTCAACATCTGCATTTGTGTAATGAACAGTGGTAAAACAGGTTCAATATGGCATTAAAAATAAAACCATTTAACATCATTGATCGGACTAAGCTACCGTGAGTAACAGTAGATCGGGTTCCTGTCAATGGGGATCCGCTGGAAGTCGATTCACAAATGTACTTTGTCTGTGAAACAAAAATTCAGGTGACAGATGGCAGGCAGCCTGTCGGAGTGATACCTCTTGTAAACAAAAATACGACCAAAAGTGGCCATGGCGGCCAGCTTATGTACAATTTAAACAAGTGAGAGTGTGAGAATAGGAAACTTAAGCTTCAGGCCGATTGAAAGATCTTTACAAGCTCAATTCCTTCTCCTTTCCCGAGGTTACGCGAGTATTGCTTGTCCATGGGGTTATTCCAGTGTTCATGAACCCCTAGGCCCTTCATAGGGATATTATCGCCATTCGGAGCATAGACGATGCCTGCAGGCCAGTTTTTCGGATCTGCCGCCTGGTGAAGGTAATCATCCACACCGGGCTCGCTGATATATGTAACAGTATGCTCAGGATTTGAGAACTCGGTTCTGAGAAAGTCGACAGCAACAGATTCTATTGCCACCGGATCGAGTGACAGCATAAGTGAAGAGCTCCAGTGATTGTTAAAAGGTGGCATCAGGAATTTAACCGGAAGTCCGTTCCAGTTCGACCCTGACCACAAGGCATCAAGAATGTAGAACAGGTTTTTTTCACCTGTATACCTGTTACCCATAATATCTACAAGCACTCTGTAATAACCGTAACCTTTCCTGCTGCTGTCAGTGTTCAGTCCGGGATGCAAGTGTGCGGCTCTGGGCCGTACATGTGTTCCGAAATGATTCTTGGCGCAAAGGGTAATTCCCGCCAGATTATGCCCCTTCATTGCCGGAAGGTTGATCAGGTATTCAGCCTCTTCCATCACACCGTAAAGCTTATCCGAACCGGCTTCGGTCATGACACTCTTTTTATCTGAATAGAAGATCAGGTCTGAGGGGCTTTCTCCGGATTTAATCCTTCCGGAGGTGTTGCCGAAACTCGAGAGATAGTTCACTTTCGGAAACTCGGCATAGTATTTTAAATATTCATCCTGGTAAAGGTTCCTCATGGTATCTCCCACAAAGATGGACTCCTGAGGTACTCCTGCCACATTGACCAGCTGGCTGAGCATGGCGAAGACAACTTGAGGTGATGTCTCGAAAGCCAGGGCAAGAGGCTTGTCTTTCTGTCTGACATATTCCTGATTTATCGCTCCTGAGGCGGCAGTCCTGTTCAGCTTAAGATATATCTTCTCTCCTTTTTTGTAGGAAACATCTCCTTTCCCCCTTTTCAGGTTGTGGTACCTGAAAATACTGTTCCATGCATCAGCTGTCTTTTTTTTGTCTGATATTGAACACAGTCCGTCTGTAAGCATCTTGTCGACGATATCCTGGTTTGTATTTTTGTCCATGAACCATGCATCATACTTTTCTTCGCTCAGTCCGGTTGAAACCGGCAGATTGGCACAAGAGGGATTTGTTGCTGCAGGATTCCATACCCAGCTCACCCGTCCGGGTATAATTCCCTGTCCTTTTCCCATGGGCTGATTGGCAGAATACAGGTCTTCAATCAGTTTCTCATAATTACCAGGATATTTATCTCCGGGAATCTCTTTCACACCTGAAAACAGACCAGCATCACCCTGAGCATTTATCACACTTCGAAACAAGCTTATCTGGAATCGGAACAAAAATCAGACTTTTAATTACTTTGCGTCTGCTTAAAGTTTTTGCCTTCTGTTTATCAGGAGAATCATGAACATTCTTATTATCAAAAGTTTCATTCTTTTTCATTTTAACAGATTTTAAAGGTGACTGTGAATGTAAAAAGAAACTAAAAATACTGAAAATATTTTACCCTTCCTGTCTATTTATCATATGACAATCCTTCGCCAAATTTAAAGGCAGGATTTTCTGAATCGAATGGTACGTCTTCAAGCTGCTTCCTTACCTCATCCATCGAAGAGGGGATCTCAAATGTGAGTTTCCCGATCGGATTGAATTTTCCGAACACAACATCGAGCAGGGCATTGTCAAGGGCATCAAAGATCATAATTGTTCCTTTTACAACCTGTTTTAAGTCAGCAGGTAGGACACAACCTGAACTGGAGGGATTGAAGGCCACAATAACAGGTTTGCCGGTTTTGGCTAGTGCTTTTATGTTATCCCATTTGGTTGATGGGAATGCAATGTCGACTTCTCGGGCTGCGAAAGGATTCATATTTGCTGCCATCTGCTGAGGATTCCTCTGTTGTACTGCGACTATTTGCCTGTTA
The DNA here is from genome assembly GCA_963701745.1 of uncultured Bacteroidales bacterium. Taxonomy (GTDB): domain Bacteria; phylum Bacteroidota; class Bacteroidia; order Bacteroidales; family VadinHA17; genus LD21. Next base: position 352,142 of record CAVPBE010000005.1, read on the forward strand.
CCCCTCTGCCCACCTGCTGTATTAGGTCTGTTGCCGGCGTTTCCCCCCTGAGCTGCAGGACCTCCTCCGAAACCTCTCTCTTCCTGTGTAGCTGCTCTTACAAGGATCATATCAGCCTGTTTTGGATTATCAACAATGATCGCATATTTAGCTGCGATCTCCCTGTCAATTCCATCTACATAAATCTTAATGTTTTCCTTAGCCGGAAGAACACCGTCATTGGTAAGCAGAACAATTGATTCAAGTTGTGCCTGATATCCGAGTTTTTGATTCTTTTCACTCTGAACAATTTTTACTGCTGCTTCAGGATCGACATAAGGATTTTCAAAAAGGCCCAGCTTGAAGTGCCACTGAAGAATCCGTGTTGCAGCCTGATTTACTCTCTGTTCTGTTACTTTACCTTCTTTCACAAGTTCGATCACCAGGTTGTTATTTGTTTCATTTCCCATCTGGTCAACACCGGCATTGATTATCATTCCCATATTGTCCTTCAGCGTTGTTTTCCCCTGTAAACTTGGTTTGAGAGGGCCACGGCTTACTACACCCCAGTCGGTACAGATCGCACCTTTGAATCCCAGTTCATTGTATAGCACTTCCGTCGACATGTGGTAAGAGTAATTCACATTGAGAGAATCAGAATAAGTCCCACTGTAATAACCCATTGCGGCCAGGGCGCCTTTTGCGATCCCGGTTTTCCAGGGTATAAGGTGGTAATCGAGATTATTTCCGGGATAAACCAGCCATTGTCCTGTACCACCTTTATGGGGACCTGATCCTGGCCAGTGTTTCAGATGAACCAGTATCTTGTTTGTCCCGACGTTCTTACCCTGTGCGCCATCCATAAAGGCAGCAAGCATTTCTGCGGTAAGGTCTGCGTCTTCCGAGAAGCAGCCCATATTGCGTCCCCATCTTGGTTCAGTCATTACATCGATCTGCGGGCCAAGTATCATGTGCAGACCAACTGCACGGTATTCCTCTGCAACAACATCGCCGAATTTTCTTACAATGGCTGTATCACGAGATGAAGTTATGCCAACCTGACCTTCTTTGCTTGGCCATTGTGAGAAGTATTGTTTTCCGCTCACATGAGCACCCAATGTAGCCCCGTGTCGCGGGTCGGTTGAAAACATTATCGGAACACCAAGCCTTGTAGCTTCGGCGATCTCCTGCATCTTGTTCGACCAGGAAGCGAATTCCCTGATAGGTGCTACTCCGTTATTTAGGATATTACGGAAATTCTTTTCTTCGATGAATGATTTGGCAGTTGCCGCTCTTCTCATCTGTCCCATAGCCATTCCACCACCTGCCGGTACCTGACCGCCAGGACCAACAGGACCTGCATATTGTTCATTGGCAGCATTCGCCATTGCAGCTTTCTCTTCTTCCGTGAAATCGTATTTAACAATTCCATCAGCAGGAACGGCAATATTAGGATGGAACATCAAACCGACTTTTTCTTCAAGTGTCATCTGACTGACAAGATCAGCGATCCTATCGTCATCAGAAAGTCTCCAGTCCTCGTATTTGTCAAGTTTCCCATTTTTATTCAGATCCCTGAATTGCAAACCTCTGTCCTTGATTATCTGTACTGATCTTGTCCCAAGTAAGGGTTGTGTTTTCTGATTGGTGTTGTCTGAACAGGAAATTACAATTCCAGTTACCAAAAACAATAGTAAAATAGATAATAGGTGTAGGTTTGTTTTCATATTTTTTAAATTAGATTAGTGAGGCAAAATTGTTCAGGTTATTAATTTAAGACAATTTAATTGACCGGTTTATTCCGTGGCAATTAATAATACTTAATAGTACGAAAAAGGTTAATTCTATTTTGTTGATTACTGAGTTTGTACATGTTTTTATTGCAGAAATAATTCAGGTCAGGAAAATCAAGTCAGATGAATTTATTATAAATTTAGGATCAAATTATTAAGACCACATCCAACCATGAAGAAGACAAGAAGAGATTTTATCAAATCAGCAGGCACATTAACTGCAGGTGCATTTTTTATTCCCAACCTGATAAGTTCATCCCCGGCGAACAGGTTAAATGTTGCAGTTATTGGCGTTGGCGGACAAGGACAAGGCAACTGGAGCAGACTGATTAACCAGAAAGATCCGCTTTGGAACGAAAATATTGTCGCTTTGTGCGATGTAGACGCCAACAGGGCCGCTGCCGGCTATAAAGCAATCCCAAATGCCAGGCGCTTTAATGATTTCAGGGTGATGTTTGACCAGATGCACAAAGAAATTGATGCTGTGATGGTCTGCACTCCCGACCATACTCATTTCCCGGCGGCGATGGCTGGAATGGAGCTTGGCAAACATGTAATTGTTGAAAAACCTCTTGCACACAATATCTGGCAACTAAGGACCCTCCGGAAAGCAGCAAAACACTATAAAGTAATTACTCAACTGGCTAACCAGGGACATGCCACCAATGGTATTCGTCAGGTAAAAGAATGGTATGAAGCCGGAATACTGGGCAATGTTACCGAAGTAATAGCCTGGTTTGATGGTCCAACCTTTGGCAAAGGAATGTATTTCGATAAACCCGAAAGTTTTCCGCCGGCAGAACAACCTGTTCCTGAATATTTCGATTGGGATCTGTGGCTGGGACCGGCAGCAAAACGGCCATACAATGGTATTTATGCCCCAAAAACATGGCGCGGATGGTTCGATTTCGGCAATGGTGAAATGGGCGACTGGTGCTGCCACACCCTTGATGCTCCTTTCTGGTCATTGGATCTGGGAATGCCTGATGTTGCTGAAGCTGAGTTCAAGTCACCCGTCTCAGATACCGGATTTGTTTCTGACCAGGCCATAATACGCTGGGATTTTCCGGCAAGGGGAAAGAAAGTACCCGTTACCATGCGCTGGTACGAAGGAGGATTGAAACCCGATAATCGTCCGGAATGGAACCTTGACAAATTACCGGGAAGCGGTATGATAATGGTTGGGGATAAGCATTGCCTCATGACAGGAGGTCGTCCAAATAATCCTGTTATTTTACTTCCAGGCAAGGAATGGGCCGAGTTTCAGAAAAACCTGCCAGCCCCGACAATCCCGAGAGTCTTTGAAGAAAATCCGCAGCGCGAATGGGTTGAAGCAATCAAAAACAATACACTGCCGGGTTCTAATTTCGATTATTCTGCAGGATTGGTGGAGATGGCTCTTACCGGGGTATTGGCTCAAAGATTCAACACCCGCATAGAATATGATGCTTCCAATATGAAAGTAAGCAATCATCCTGAACTGGAAGCCTATATTAAGGAACCTGTTCGCAAAGGATGGGAATACGGGGAAAATCTCTGGAAAGGATAAATTCAGGGTGTTCGCTTAAGAATAAGGTAAAGAAAGTTCCACTATATCATTGGTCGCTTCGATTCAGATTAAGGGATTATTCTTATTTGCTTTATAGATTTTCCCAATAGCATATAGGGGAATGATTCTTATGTCCTTCATCTTAGAAAAATTCTCTAAAGAGGTTCGGATTCCGAATTTGCACTTTTTTTCTTCCATAAAAATTCTGAGACTCTGCATTTTCCCTTTTATGCCTGATTTAACCTCAATTGGAACAATCCTGTTGCCAAGCTCAATAACATAGTCAACCTCTGCCTGGCTTCCTTTCTTTTCTCTTTGCCAGTAATACAGTGATGAGGCTTGGTTGTTGGATTGGGATTTTATTAACTCCAGTCCTACATAAAGCTCAGCAATTGCTCCTTTGTTAACCAATGAGATTTCTGCGTTCAGAAATAATTCGGATAGATCAAGATTTAAAAACCTTTGGAATAAACCGGTGTCAAAGATTAAGTATTTTCTGAACTTATCATTTGTCTGGGCTCCAAGAGGAATTCCATTTGATGATGAATGTTCAACAGGGAAAATAATACCGGCTTGCTCTAAAAGTTCCAGACTTTCTTTTAATTGAAGACGATTAGCTTGTGAGTCTATTTGGGAAAGAACAAACTTAGAACCTGTTTGCATAATAACTGAGGAAAAAGTCTCTCTTAATCTGGTTACAGGAACTTTTGATTTATACTTTGAGAAATCATCATACAAAGAGTTTGTCAACTCCTCTAAAATACCCTGGCAATCAAGCAGCGATGCTCCATCAACATATGATGCTACGACTTCCGGCATTCCGCCAATCGTGATAAACCTGATAAGATATTGTTTGAGCTTGTTATGAACAGGTTCAGACAAGGGTTTGTCACCATTAACCTTATCAATAAGTTGTACCAAAGTCTTTTCGTTAAAAGCTATAAGAAATTCGCTGAATGAGAAGGGGTAAAGATATATTGACCTTATTCTGCCAACTCCAAAAGAAGGCAATTCTTTTAATGCAAATTCTAATAGAGATCCTGCAGCAATAAGGTGAATATCAGGAGCTCTTTCATAGAAGTACCTGAGGGAAGTAATAGCAGGGATACAGGTCTGTATCTCATCAAAAAAAACTAAAGTTTTGTTAGGAATTATGGGAATGTTGAAGAACAGAGATAATTCTTCATAAATACTTATTGGATTGATATCACCCTCAAACAGTTTATGAATTGACTTGTTTGAAATAAAATCCACCTCCAAAAAGTACTCAAAAGTTTTACCCAGATTTCTCACTGTTGATGATTTCCCAACCTGTCTTGCACCCCTGACCAGCAGAGGTTTTCTGGAAGGCTTGTTTTTCCAGTCAATCAGCTCCTTGTCGATCTTTCTTTCAATATATGGCATAAGCTTTAGTTTGTTCAAAGATATATTATTTCTAAAAGGCGTATCATAAAAGTCTAATATATTTTAATAAAATGGACCTTAAAATCATAGAAATGTTAAATAATTGGCATCTTATGGGCAATTGGATAAGCCGGTGCCTTTGACCACCCTTCGCCGGAATGTGGTCACGACGACCGGCTTTTGCAGTATATGAGAGGTGTAAATTTTAAAATAATTATAATACATTAACAATATTGTGTAAACAAAAATGTTTATATTTGTACTATGAAAACTGAATTGTCAATAATTAAAGGTATCCATCCTGGATTAATACTTGAGCGTGAACTTAAAAAACGTCATTTGCATAAAGGACCATTTGCTATTTCTTTACAGGAGTTTCCTCAAACACTCGTTTCAATTACCAAAGGAAAGAGACGGATGAACATTAATATTGCTTTAAAAATTGAGAAAGCACTTGGGATAGAAGAAGGGTATTTTATGATTTTACAAGTATATCATGATATTGAGGAGGCGAAGAAAAGTCAAAATAAAGTACATCCTGATTTTACTAAACTGAGGCGGGTTTTATTTTGGGATACAAAAATTGAAAGCATAAGATGGGAAAAACAAAAAAATGCCGTTATAAAAAGAGTATTTGAACGAGGTAATGATATTGAAAAAAACGAAATCATCAACTTTTATGGTATAGAGAATATAAATGATATAATAAAAACAAATGGGTAATAAACTATATTACAATACACTTAAGCCCTTATTATTAAATGTTCTGAAGGCAATAATGGCAGCCAAAGAATTTGATGTTTTCAGATTAGTTGGAGGGACTGCTCTAAGCTTGTATAGAGGGCACAGGGAATCAGTCGATATTGATTTGTTTTCTGATGCACCGTATGATTCAATAGACTTTGTATCAATCGACACATTTTTGCGTAATACATTTTCATATGTTGACACAAATGAATACAAAGTTGACGGAATGGGGAAATCATATTATGTTGGTAAAAGCAATGATGATTGCATTAAGTTAGATTTATACTATACAGATAGATTTATGGATGAAATGCTGCTTATTGATGATATCAGATTAGCCAACGTTGAAGAAATAATAGCTATGAAAATTGATGTCATTTCAAGAGGTGGAAGAAAAAAGGATTTTTGGGATATTCATGAACTTAAAGATGATTACTCAATAGAAAAAATGTTTGCTATTCATAAGCAAAGATATCCATACACCCATGATGGGGATCAAATCAGAAGAAATATTGTAAATTTTGAAAATGCCGATGATGATTTTGATCCAATTTGTTTAAAGGGAAAACATTGGGAGATAATAAAATTAGATATTATAGATTTTGCAGTGTAGGATCACCTCCTGGAATATTACAGGAAGTCAAAAAGTACCTCAAAAAACAAAATCCCTGGTTGCAACTCTGACAAAAAACTCATTTTCTTCAAAGAAGAAGTTGCAACCAGTACTTTCACAGCACCAAAATAATTCCTCATAAATGCCAGTGAGGTTTTTTTGGAAGTTCAAGTTCGAGCTAACTCGCTCTCACTCTCGCTCTTTTTCTGTACCCCGAACGGACAAAAGTTGCAACCAGGTGAAAGATTTTTTAATTTCTATAGCCATAGCTTAAAACTATAATTCTTATTGGATTGAATTATAGCGAGGTCGATATTATTCATTTTAATTTTGTTAAGGACTTGCTGACAAAATATATTTTGATAAAAAAGATTTCTTACCGATCTTAGATTTTGATTAAATCTATACCCTTTTGTGATCTTAAAAATATTCGTAAACAATAAACGTCAGCGAGCAGCAGAAATAAGGTATAATTTTGAAAATCAAGTTGGATTAACACGACAGAACAGGTTTTTCTTCTCTCATTTAAATAGTTAACACCAGGATCCATATTTCTGAAAAACATTGAAGATATGAATTTTAAAACAAAATATTAATATTTATACTGTCCAGAATGAAAACAAGCAGACGTAAATTTATTCAATATGTAGGAGTCGGTGCTGCCGGACTGACCCTGGGTACTACAGCACTTTCAGTTTCCTGTTGCACCTCTTCTTCAAAGAAGAAAGAAGAAGACGGACAGATAATCTTTATAGGAGATAATATTGCCATTGCCGAAACTACTTATGGTAAGGTAAGAGGATTTATCCACAGGGATATTTATAATTTTCTCGGAATACCTTATGGTGCAAATACGGAAGGAAAAAACAGGTTTATGCCACCCCAAAATCCTGAACCATGGAAAGACATATATCCTGCTGTTTACTGGCCTAATGCAGCACCCCAGCTATTGGAAAATTTTTATGCCAACAGATACCTTGCTTTTACAGATTACTGGCATTATGACGATGTAAGCGAAAACTGCCTTGGAATAAACGTCTGGACTCCCGGCTATGGTGACAATACAAAATGTCCTGTAATATTGTGGATACACGGAGGAGGATTCACCAGCGGAAATTCAATTGAACACCCTGAATATCAAGGAGAAAACCTTAGCAGGAAGGAAAATGTCGTATTCTGCTCTCTGAACCACAGACTCGGTCCGTTGGGGTTTTCAGATTTCTCCGGGATCGGAGGAGAGAAATATGCCGCTTCGGGTAACGCCGGTATGCTGGATATAGTAGCTGCACTCGGGTGGATCAGGGATAACATATCTAATTTCGGAGGAGATCCGGGTAATGTTACAATAATTGGCCAGTCGGGCGGTGGGGCCAAAGTATGTACACTGATGGCTATGCCTTCAGCAAAAGGTCTGTTTCACAGAGCTGTGGCCCTTAGCGGCTCCAGTCTCAAGGTGGGAGAGAAGAGTAATTCTGAAAAACTTGCCACCTATATAATAAAAGAGGCGGGTTTAAATCCCTCTCAGATAGATAAGTTACAGGAAATGCCATGGAAGGACTATTACGGATTAACCCGAAAGGCAAATGTGAAAATGAGGGAGGAAGCCGGAGTGACGGGTATGATGGGTGGATTTAGTCCGGTGGCTGACGGAATTTATGTAAAACAACATCCATTTTTCCCGGAGGCTTCAGATCTGGCTGTGGATATTCCGTTGATAGTCTGCAGTACATTTTATGAAAGATCACCTAGCTCATTTGATTCTTCCCTTGAAGACATCACACTCGACAAGGCTAAGGAGCTTGTTAAGACAATGAGAGGATTCGGTCCGGCACCTGGGGATAATGGTCCTGTTATGATTGAGGCATACGCAAAGAGTTTTCCTGAAAGAAAGCCAATAGAAATCTTGTCAATGGTGCTGAGTAACAGAAAGAACGCCATAGAATTGTGCAATTTGAAATCGAGACAGGCAGCACCAGTATTCCTTGCATGGTTCGGCTGGAATCCTCCTTTATTTGACGGAAGATTAAGAGCCTTCCATACTATGGATATTTCATTCTGGTTTTATAATACCGATGTTCAGATATCCCATACCGGTGGCGGAGCACGTCCCCGGAATCTGGCAGCAAAAATGTCAGGTTCGCTTGCTCAGTTCATGAAGACCGGAGATCCAAACGGAGGAGGATTGCCAAAGTGGCCAGGATATACTGCCGAAAATGGCGAAACCATGATTTTGGATGATGTCAGTGAGGTGAAGAATGATCCTGACAGGGAAGCAAGGAAAGCTTTACCATAACAATAAATGAATGAATTTATCAAAGTCAATGGAACAATAAAATATTATGTGAGTTCCATTATGCCATAAAAATCAAAATTATATTATGATGAAAAAAATCTTTAAAGCATTTCTTATTCTTTTAATTTATTCGGGATTTCATCCAGATCTTTCAGGACAGAATATTGACAGGTTACAAAGGAGTACTCCAGAACAGGAAGGAGTTCTATCATCCGGGATAATTGATTTTTTAAACGCGATCGATACGGGCCGTCAGGAAATTCACAGTTTCATGTTCCTCAGGCACGGTAAAGTGATAGCTGAAGGATGGTGGGATCCTTATGGCCCGGAGTATAAGCATTTATTGTATTCGGCCAGCAAGACGTTCACTGCTACTGCCATAGGCCTGGCTGTATCGGAAAACAGACTGAAGCTGACTGATAAGGTTGTTTCTTTTTTCCCTTATTCACTGCCGGACACTATCGGTATGAACATGAAGGAACTCACTGTCCATAATCTTTTAACAATGTCGGTAGGACAGGATCCTGCCGGGATGGGAGCAGCCAGTGATGAGGACTGGATCACTGCATTTCTTAAAAATGAACCGGTAAATAAACCGGGAACAGTCTTCCTTTATAATAATATGGCAACTTTCATGCTTTCAGCAATTGTACAGCAAGTAACAGGCCAGACTCTGTTTGACTACCTTAAACCAAGAGTATTCGATCCTTTATCGATCCGAGGAGCTGACTGGGATAAAAATCCACAGGGGATTAATCTTGGTATGATAGGTCTAAGACTCCGAACCGAAGATCTGGCAAAATTTGGGCAGCTGCTTCTGCAGAATGGCAAATGGAACAATAAACAGCTTGTCCCCGCTGACTGGGTAAAAGAAGCCACATCATTTAAAATTGAGAGTACAGGTGGTTCAAACAAACTATCCAAGGACAAAAATGACTGGACCCAGGGATACTGCTACCAGATGTGGCGGGGAAGGAACAATAGTGTGAGACTTGACGGAATGGCCGGGCAATTCGTGATTTTGTTCCCTGACAAGGATGCAATTGTCATTCTTACTGCCAATGCCAGGAATACGCAGGAAGAATTAAACCTAGTACATGATTATCTGGTCCCGGCAATAAAATCCGGTAAGGCGATCCCATCAAATCCTGTCACCTATAATGAATTGCAGAAAAAACAATCAGCTTTGATCCTGAAACCACAGGTTTCTCAGGTTGCTGAACCTGAATTGGCGAAGAAGATATCCGGAAAGGAGTTCATACTTCAGGATAATGATTATCAGATCGAGTCGGTTTATTTTGCATTTAATGAAGGTGACTGCAATTTTGCAATTAAGAGGAATAATCAGATATCGGTGATTAAAACGGGTTTTGGGAACTGGAAGATCACTAATTCAAAATCAGCTTTCCTTCTGGCTCCTCAACGCAATATGTCATCTAAATCAATTGATGCAAAATATGCGGTCCTTCAACCATCAATAAAAGTTGGAACAAATTATTCATGGACTGATTCCAGCACACTTGAAATAACAGCTCGTTTTGTTGAAGAAAGCCTCGGTTCGCAGGTGATTGTATGTAAGTTTTCGGAAATTAACGGATCCATGGGAGTAACAATCGGTCCAAAGTCAGCACCCGTACAGATGGGTTCTCCCGGGAGAGCCCAACCTGCAATACAGTTGAGAGGCGTCCTTGTGAATATAGAATGAGCGGGACACCGACTCCAATCTGTACTCTTAGCCTGCCTGCCGACCAGACGGACAAAAATTGCAATCCGTGTCTTAAAGGAACCAGTACAAATCATCCTCAGGATTAGTGAGGTTCTGGGAAGTTACAAAAAAGTGTTAGTAAGAGAGCTCGCTCTCGTCCCGAAAATCTTTGATTTTCGAGGATCCTCGAATAACACAAATCTATTATTTGTGTTATTCGGGACTCTCGCTCTCGCTCTTTTCTTAGTACCCCGAACGGACAAAAGTTGCAACCTAAGTATAAGACCTCATATCAAGTGAAATAATTAGTAATCATCCATTTGAGTAATACTTCTTTTTATTTGATAGAATGTTTTATTTTATTTTTTTTGCCTTAATAATGGAGCCCAAATCCAAATTTGAATAATGGATTTTCTGAATCATAGGGAACATCTTCTTTCTGTTTACGTACCGCATCCATTGAAGATGGCAATTCGATCGGTAGCTTACCCTGAGGATTGAACCTGCCAAATACTACTTCGAGAAAAGCTTCATCATTAGCTCCGAAATTTACAATGAGGCCTTTGCATGATTCTGCTATTTCAGGGATTACTGCAGGTCTGTTGAGATATATATCGACTATCGTTGGAACCATTTGAAGAAGACCCAAAACAGCATCTTTTTCACCATCCTTAAAATCGAGATCACCAGCAGGTATAAATTTCCCCATATTCCCTGTTCCAGGAAGCACCTGACTGGGAGCTTTAAGTCTGATTATCGCTACATCTGCGAGTTCCGGCTTACTTACAATACTTCCATATTTCCCGGCAATTGTTTTATTAATATTTTTTATAAAAATCTTAATTCCGGTTTTTAAAGGCAATACGGGAACATTTTTCAGAGTATCATTTTTAAGCAAGACAATTGATTTCTTTTGCGCAAGTAATCCTTTTGCCATAAACGTTTCATTGCCAACTATTTTGTTTGCTTTATATGAGTCAACATATGGATTGTCAAAAAGCCCAAGTTTAAATTTCATATTAAGGATTCTAACTACTGATTCATCGATCCTTGATTCAGATATTTTCCCTTCTTTTACAAGTTTTACTAACAACTCCGGCACAGCTTCCCCGCCAAACTGATCGACTCCGGCATTTATTGCCTTTATAATTCTTTCTTCAGGAGTTGCCTTCTCCATCCCCCATGCTCTTGCAGGGAGTAAAACCATACCAAGGATTTTCGCATCATTAATTACTCCCCAATCTGTGCATACAATTCCGTCAAATTTATATTTGTCCCTGAGTAACCCTGTTATTATTTCTTTATTGAATGCAAAACCTACATTTTCATCTGTCTGATCGGTCGGGACGCCATAGTACGGCATTATTTGAGATGTACCGGCTTTTAATGCTGCCTCGAAAGGGATAAGATGGTATTTAAAATTGTTACCCGGATAGGTCTGTCCCTTCTGAATCGGGAAGTGCGGATCAATCCCCTCTTTCTGGGGGCCTCCGCCTGAAAAGTGTTTAGTCATGCATGCAACACTGTTTGGCCCTATTGTATCACCCTGGAATCCTTTGATATAGGCAGCAGTAAGCGTTGATGCAAGTGTAGCATCCTCGCCAAAAGTATGGAAGATCCTTCCCCACCGAGGTTCGGTTGCCAGGTCCGCCTGAGGATGGAGGGCTACTCTAATTCCGACAGCCAGGTATTCCTGACGGGCGATATCGGCAAATTCATTTATGACCATCGAATCACCTATTGCAGCCAGGCCAAGTGGCTCAGGAAACATGGAAAAATCTCCAGCAAAAATTGCTGTGAGCGGATTGATGCTGAAATGGTTCCTGGGATCAGTAGCAAGCGTTACCGGTATCCCAAGTCTTGTCCGCTCTGCCATCTTCTGTATCTTGTTTTGCCATGCAGGCATCAGTTTTCTGTCGGAAGCAGAAGTAACATTAAAATGATTCATAAGTTTTCCGTACATCATTTCCAGGGTTCCGGGGACAACAAGTGACTGGGGGTCGGCAAATGAAGGTTTTTCCATAATGCCTCCATCCTTTTTCATGGAAATCATAGTCATGAACATAGTTCCGGCCTTTTCCTTAATGGTCATTTGGGAAATAAGATCATTTACCCGTACATCGATTGAATTTCTTTGGTCTTCATAGGGATCCAATTTCCCGTTCTTGTTTAGATCCCTGACAGTAATTTCGTCCACAGATATTGTCTTCACTTCCGGACCGGCAAGTTTCAAACTTTCCTTTGCAATCCTGCTGTTTGAGATATTGATGTACATGATTGTGCAAATGACAAGAATTATGGCAAGTCCGAGCAGAGAACCGATAATGAGCAGAATTAATTTCAAGTACTTTTTCATTGGTTGTTCTTTTTAATATTACATAAGGTTGAAGGTTGACTTACATTGCATTTAAAAGCATAACTATACCTGCGGTCTTCAGTTTGTTAAAGAATCCGTCAGTTAACCATACTGACCAGGGCTTTCCCAAAACCGATAACCTTTTGTCAATCTGGTTTATTAAATTCTTTAAAGGTTTAATACTTCTTTCGTAGCCTCCCGGTTTATTACGCAGCTTCCAAAGCCGTTGATTTTCATCAAGATATTTTATGCAGGATTCTTTTATTGATAAAAGAGTACTTTTCTCCGTTTCGGCATCCATCCCTGCCCTTTTCTCAGTATAATACTGAAGCATTGCACCTGTTCTGATAAGATGGATTGTGTTAAAATATTCATCTTTTACTATCTGACCATCAACAGTATTAAGTTGACATTTTAAGAGAGTTGCTTCTTTTTCGTCAAGGAAACGATTTAATCCTTCATAGTCAAAAAGATGTCTGTTGTTCATCTTATTCTTATAATAATCAGTCATTTCAGGTGCGTAATCATCCATTACTTTAAATACGCTTTTATTTATCATCGAATAGATGGCATCAGTTGCTAACCTGTCCCGCAATCCTAATTGAAACGACATAAATGTTGTAGTCATATTCACTACGGGTTTCTCTTCAAAACTGCAATACCTTCCGAGTTCAATCACAAGGTTTCCCATAAGTGAATTTTTGTCCCTGAAAACATAACTGCTCAAAAAGCTGCTCAGCGGAATATCGGTGGTTTTATTACTGTTCCAGCCCATTGATGCTCCGGCGGCAAATCCTGCATAACTCACAGGTAAATATTGCCAGTGGCCCAGATCCCCCCAATCAGTAACGAGTATACCTTTTGCTCCGTATTTTGTCCCATTCACTGCAGCGGATTCAATTGTTCTGAGCATATTATCAGTTCTTCCTGCAATACTGGTCCAGCTGTTTGTACCGGGGCAAACCATATATGAAATACCTGCTTCCCGGAGAGATTTGCAATGTCTTTCAAATGGATAGCTCGATTCATATCCCCAGTCAAGTATGGTTATATCTTTCGGAATCACCGGAAGCAGTTCAGGATGTTTCATCACTATATCGCCCCAGACCATCATTTTCTTATTTCTTTCTGTAACCATTTTATAAACTTTGAGCATATAATCGAGATATACCTGACCTTCACCTTTCTTTTTGACAAGCTCTCTGCTCTTGCCCAATCCAAGCTCAAGTGGCTCATCAAGGTTAACATTATAGTGCGGGGAGGTGAAATTAGGAAGCAGATCATCTGACATTCTGGTTACTAATTCAATGCTGCGGAGATCGCTGGGATCTAAAGTTCCCTTCATGCTCATTAATCCCAGTGCCTTATATCCATTTGGACATTCAGCAAGGTCTTTAAATTCATCTGTTGCGAGCCATGCCATCATGTGTCCAAGAGTGTTTTGATTGGGGACAAGGTCAATATATCTAGATTTGCAAAATGCATCGAGTTCTCTTATCTCATCACCGGTAATGGGTGTTTCCGTATTCTGCCACAGATCTCCGAAAGAAGGATAGGCAAATGAGAATCCTTCAATATAAAGTTGCAGATGATTATACTTAAGATCAGCCAGCAGTTGGACAACGCTTATCAGGGTTTCAATAGCAGGCACTTTGTCCCTGCTTATATCGAGCATTACTCCCCTTACTTCAAGATCCGGATAGTCTTCAATTGTGCAACATGGAAGAATGCCAGAATAGTTTTCCCTGAGTACTTTCAGGGTTACCAGTGAATAATACAGTCCCTGTCGACTGCTATATTCAATTATAATATTGTCATGGTTTACAGACAGGTTATAACCCTGAACAGGTAAATCAGCTATATACCTGAAAACTATATTCCCTCCGTTTTTAGAAAAGCGGGTACTTATCCCCGGAATATCTGAAAAATACCCAGATACAAACGATTGGAGTGAGTCAGCAATTGAATATACAATCGGAGCGGGGAGAGTATAGGTACCCCTCTCTAACTTTACATTCCTTGGTACAGGAATCAGATTAAGACAGGAATCAGATGATATAAGAGTAATGGTTTCTCCTGACACAAGACCTGAAGATGTTCGTGAACTTAATTCTTTTATCTCTTTGTCTTTTCTGGAATCAAGGATTGAGTGGAAAATTAAAAGGGACAAAACTATTAAAACAACAATGGCAATCAGGGTGTAACTTGTATTGCGTAAGATTTTGGTTATTTTTTTCATAAGTGCATAATATTTGCTAAAAACTCCATTTTATTCTCCAGTACAGAAGGTTTCCGATATCACCATACTGGGTCCCGTCAGGACCTGAAAAAAATTGTCCGGTAATTAACAACTCCAGGTTGTTCATGAGAGATATCGAAAATGAGGGCCCGATATAGAATGAATGATCAAACGGATTTATGATAGTTGAAAGTCCTGAATTAGCAAGCGGAGTGACGGGATATGTAAGTTGAGCAAAAAATTCTGTTCTGGCTGGGGTTAGACTTTTTGCCGACAGGTTTGTAAAAAAAAGGTTCTGGGAGAAGGGGGCTTTTGCAACGGAACCATTATTGTTATAAAGTATGGCAATGTGTAAGTAAAGTTTATTTGTGAATGTATAATCACCGGAAACGGCACCGACGAAATTTGACCGCTGCGACAGGGTGTCGTTATTGGAATAAAACCATGTCAGTTCACCTCTGAACGCAGCGCCTCCAATGTTTCCTGACCACCCTGTGCCCAGAACCCAATCGTTTTTTACATAGCCGCCAAGGAACTGGTAATCGAAATTTCCCCTGTTGAATCTGTACAGACCAGCCAGAGACATATTTTCAATATTGTTTCCTATTTCATAAACCATTTCAGCTAATGAGGTCATTTCTGGATAGTATTGAACTCTGACAGCGTCAACTCCAGGCCTTTCTTCATAATCAAAATCAAAAAATGAATATGCATTGAAAACATCATTAGGGTTCCAAACAAGATTCTGGCTCCAGTTTATTCTTTGTCTGCCTGCCCTGATCTGGAACTTTCCGAAAGTCATATCGAGATAAGCTCTGTCGATTGCGGAGTGGAGGATGTAAGAGCTGTCTTTTACAAGTACGCCGGAAACATCAATATAACCCTTATTCATATCAATCAGGTTGCTGTATCCGGGTATCTTCTTCACAAAATCTCCGTAGAAAAACCTGTTTCGCATCTCAATTCCAGCATTTATATGAGAACTCGGAAACCATTTGAAGATTAGCCGGTTATGGATGAGGTTGTCGAACATAACCTCTCCACCGGTGTTGGGTATCAATCCGGTCTGAAGGAACTTCACGTATCCTTTTGCAGATAGTGAAGATCCCTTTTCCTCCTGACCATGGACCGGTGGTAGTGATATGGTAATAAGGAAGATAGCAGTAAGTAGTAACCTATACTTTGTCATTCTGCTCAAAAAGGCTTAATATAAACGGATTTCATCCTTCAATACCTTCCCATCCTCAAGTGTAATGACTCTTCTTGCTTTGCGTACAACCCTCGGATCGTGAGTCGAGAATATGAAGGTAATATTCTCATCTGTATTCAGGTTTTCCATTATATCGAGCAGGTTTTCTGCCGACCTGGAATCGAGATTGGCGGTTGGTTCATCGGCAAGAACAAATTTCGGCTTGGAAGCAAGCGCCCTTGCAACAGCGACCCTTTGTTGCTGCCCTCCTGAGAGCTTAGCTGGCCGGCTGGACTTTCTTTCTGCCAGTCCAACTGCTTCCAGCAGTTCATTAGAGCGTTCTTTTCTTTCATTTTTTGTCTTTCCCTGTAACTCCATAATAAATTCAACATTCTCTTGAGCTGATAATACCGGAATAAGGTTATATGCCTGGAAAATGAATCCGATGTTGTGGAGACGAAAATCAATTATTCTTCCTGCAGAAAGATTTCCAATATTTACACCGTCAACGATAACTTCTCCTGTTGTAGGATCGTCAAGACCGCCAAGGAGGTTGAGGAATGTTGTTTTTCCAGAACCTGAAGGACCGACTATTGCAGTAAACTCACCCTTCTCGAATGTAAGGTTAATCCCATCGACTGCCCTTACTTCTATCTGGGAGCCATCATAGATCTTCGAAAGATCTTTAATTTCAATTATTGCCATGTTTTTATTATTTATTCAGTTCTTATTGTTTCAGACGGATTATTCTTTAAGGCCTTGAAGGCTGGAAACAGCGATCCCAGGATGCCTGTCAGAACAACAAGCATTGCTACAATTGCAATCAATCTGAGATCTACCGAGGTATTCACAAGAGAATCAAATCCCATATCTTCTATGGAATTACCCATTTTTGACAGGTCTATCACGTGGGTCTCAAAATATTTTGAGATAACTGTGCCTGCCAGTATTCCTGAAAAGCCTCCGGTAAGGGCAAGTAAAACCGTTTCAAAGACGATCATTGTAAAAATCCTTACCTTATTCATTCCCACAGCCATTAAAATACCTATCTCTCTTTTCCTTTCAAGCACAACCATAAGCATAGTGTTGACAAGTCCGAAAAGCAGTGCCATAAGAATTATCACAAAAAGAATATACATTAGATAATTCATTGTTTCGGTGAGGAACCAGAGTTCAGGGCTCAACTCTGACCAGGTGAGCACCTCTAAACCACTGTTGTCCGATTTGACTTTTTCATATACTTTATTGATCTGCTCATTGCCTGTGGTTCTGACTGCAATTTCATGTGCAGCCCCGGCTGGAAGTCCGATCAGTGAGGAAGCATCCCTGTAGGTAATAAAAACAATCGATTCATCAAAGCTTTGCGTTTTTGTATCGAAAAGCCCTGTAATTCTAAAAGCTCCTGAAACAATATCATTATTTAAATCCTGCATTGTCAGGATAACTTTGGAACCGAGCCTGACTTTTAGCTTGTCAGCAAGTACATTACTGATTAATATTGGATTCTTTTTACCTTCATCCAGGTATGTTCCTTCAGTTATCCTGTCCTGGATATCGGTTACCCTTTTTTCCTCTTCAGGATCAACTCCTGATATCTTGATCCCTGCAGATGTTTCGGCAGAAGCTATTACCGAATAGCTTATTATTCTTCTTGAGATTCCTTTTACTGAATCAATGCTGCTTGTTTTTCCTGCAATTTCAGCTGCGTCAGGGATATACATGTTGATGTCATTATTATCCCTGAATTTGTTATTGTGAATTTGAATGTGTGCGATATCAGTCCTTATAGCTTTTTCGATCCTTTGATTGGCCATCCCCCTGTAAAATGATGTCATGAAGATGCTTGCAGTAAGACCAATCGTAATGGCAGATATAATAATTATGCTGCGAAGCTTATTACGCCAGACATTTCGCCATGATATAGAGATTAGCATTTTATTAGAGTATTATATTAAACTTATATTAGCTGTGAATTGCATTCCTGATGTTTAGTTTCCTGGTAACAACAACCGGATAAATTGATATTACCAAAGAGATCGTCAGTATTATTATAACCTGCTCGTAAAAAACCTGAGGGGCCCATGAAAAGTACATATATGGTTCAAATCCTTTAATTACCATCGCCTGTCCTGTCTCCCCCGGCAATTGAAGCGGATGGTTGTAGAAATAGGAGATCATTGGCAAACTTCCTGCAAAACCTGTTACAATACCCGTAATTGCAATAATCAGGATCTCAAGGAACAATACAACTGCTAATTTGCCTCTCCGCATTCCAATTGCTATCAGAACACCCATTTCCCGCCGGCGCTCCATAGTCATCATCATTACGGTACTGAGAATCCCAAAGCCAATTATCACATATAAAATCAATTTTGGTACTGTATTAGCCTGTTTATCTGAATTTATCATCCTGAGTATCTCAGGTTGCATTTCATCCCAGGTCATTACATTATATTCAGATGAAATTGTCGATTTTATTTTTGAGACTGCAACCGGCATATCGCTGTGATCATTCACCATAACTACAACTGACGTAATGCGATTGCCTGTGGAAAGCAGTTCCTGGCATGCACCGAGATCCATGTATATTGTCTGTTTATCGAGATCGGGACTTGGCAGTTTAACTATCCCGCGGACCGGGAATTTGCCTGCAGCACTCATCCCATGATATCCCTGACCAATCAGAACAATTGTATCCATAGGTTGAATATTCATGTATCGGGCTAGATCAGAAGATAAGAGCACTCCTTCATCACCTTTTCTAAGGTATGTGCCACTCTTTAGTCGTTTTTCAAGTTCAGTGACTTTATTTTCCTCCTCCGGATCGATTCCGATAATTCTGGATCCTTTTGTATACTCCAAAGAAGAGGCCAGTAAGAACGATTCAAGCCTTTGAGTATAGGAAGCAATCTCCGTGATCTTACTGATAGAAGAGTTCAGAGAATCGGAAGTGGCAATACTGTTGTTTATAACTTTATTTTTCCAATAGTCTTTTTCCTGGATCTGGATATACCCAGAGTGTAGTTTGACCACATTTTTTATCATCGAGCTGTAAGATCCTTCCTGCATTGACGACATCAAAGTTGCTATAAGCACACCGAAAAAGATAGATGCAATTGTGATCAACGTTCTTTTCCTGTTCCTCCAGAGATTCCTCCAGGACATTAATATATTTTTCTTCATAACTTATAGATATTCAGTAATAATTATCTTACAACTTTCATGTTCTGAATCGAAAAATATGAGTCTGGAATGGGTTGCTCATAGATGGCTGATAAAATCTCCACAACAGTTTTTTTATTCTTTTCTCCGGCAGGGACCATCTCCATACGGGTCGGAATATCCCGATCGTTCATTGATTTTATTTCAGACAAATACATTGTATTTGCAAGAATGCCTTCTTCATCATAGTATTCTAATTTCCTTTGATTATAGTTTTTGTCAACCCATGAAATTACCTTTCCCCACACTACAGGAGCGTCGGGCTTGGGCAGAAGTTGTATTTTCCAGCAAGCCGCTCCATCTTGAGTCTCATTTCCGAGCAGTGTATGGGTATAATCATTTACTATCGATGACTCCTTTACCAGGTCGTCATTTGTAAGATCAGAGCCCATCCAGGATTGCATCATCATCGAAGGAGGAATTTTTATAAGCCTTTCTATTGAGGGAATCCAATTCCACATCTCTTTTTCTCTTTTAAGAAAAACCTGCCCTTTTTCTTTTGCAGGTGCAGTTATAAGAACTATGGAGTAGCCTGTTCCTTTCGACCAGCTTTTCATTGTCAGGGTTCTTTCCCATTCAGGTCTGATTATAGTCATCCGGAGTTCCTGTTCCAGATAACTACCCCTTGATTTGGCATCAGCCTTTGATATTATCTCTTTAGCATCCTGTCCTTTAACCGGAGATCCGGAGAGTATCATAACCGACAAACTTATTGCCAGGAGTGCTGATCTGAAATTCAGAAATGGTTTTAGTGGCATCCAGATCTGAATTAATCCCATTTTTCCCAATTTGATGTTGTACATATTTATTTATCATTTTAGTTTAACAAATTTGTTAATTCGAGAATAAAAAAATTATTTGAATATCATTTTTAAAATCTCAACTTTCCTGTTTTTAATAAACTCGACATATGCATTATCGTCCATGTTAAATGATCTTTGAATAAGGGGCCTTGTAATTAAGGGGAAGGAACACATTGAAGTAATATTAATCAGGAATTGTTCGGGAGGCATTGATGGAATAGTACCCTTATTCATTTCCAATAGAAGTTCTTTAAAAAAAACTTCCATGGTTAAACTTGTTGATGCACTAGTGATTAATGAAAAGTGTACTTCAGAATACCTGTTGAATTCGGAAGCTATGAAACTCTCCATAAATGGAAATTCTAATGCTTCATCAATGTAGCATCTTACAAAATTCTCAATTTTTTCCCTGAATGATAAGTCAGAAGAAATTGCTTTCTGAAGTCGTTTTGTAATATTTTGATACGCATCATTTAAAATAACCTCAAGCAGTTGTTCGCGACTGCTGAAATAGTAATGAATGAGAGCTCTGTTGACCCCGGCTTCATCTGCAATATCCTGGGTGGTAGCATGGATATTCCCTCTTTTAAAAAATAGGTTTTTTGCAGCAACCTTAATGGTTTCTTTTGTCTTACTCTCTTTCATTTTTATTTACCAAAGGATATTTTAACAAAATAGTTTGACAAATTTGTTAAATATATTTTTAAACCACCAAATATTTTTACAAAAAATTTTGAAATAACTTGTAGTTGTAAAAAGTTGCAACCCTCTCCCTGAAAATAACTGTACATCTCATCCTCTGAATTAGTGGGGGTTTGAGAATGTCGTAGAAAAAACAAGAGGTCGGTTTTGACCTCTTGTGCCTTTGGGTACCCCGAACGGACAAAAGTTGCAACCAGAGCGCTTTCTTATATACTCCCGCATTCAAGTCGTCAATCCTATAAATCGGTTGAGTTTTCACAAATAGCCATTAATTAAATTGTACCTTCGTAATTGTAATTTGAACTATTTTGGCTTTTAAATGTGAATTATACAATTAAAGATATTGAACTTTTTAAATCTTTTTTTAAAGGCAGACAAGACATTTACGCAATCCGATGGGAAAAAGAAGACAAATCAGGGTATATGCCTGCTTACAAAATTGACTGGACCGATTACCGTAAATATAAATCTGCCGGAGGAAGCTTTAAAGACTATTCAAAGAAAGAGTATCAGCCATTAACTGATGATGTATTACTCCTTCATTTACAGGGTGTCGAAACCATCGGTATATACCCACTTCTCGAAGACAATACATCGTTTTTCATTGCGGCTGATTTTGATGAGAGTAACTGGAAAGAATTGATTTAAACAATCTGGAATGTCTAATCATTGCATACCTATTTGCCTTTGAAGGGAAATTGATCCAGTATATCGGCCGCATACAACATTCAGAAAATCCTCCCGTAATTTTTGACTATCGTGACTCAAAAATTGATTATTTTGAAAAGATGTTCATGCAAAGAAACCGATATTATAAAAAACTAACCAAAGCGTCAGAAAATCAAAATTTGGATTTCACGAATAACCTTCAAAGATGTTAACTGTCAAAAAAATGAGCTCAATTGATTGAGGATAAAAAAGAAACGCTCCTTTCAGAGCGTCGGGTTAAAGATGCTATCTTTAACGATGTTTTAGACGAGAGCTGCAATCAGCAGTTACAGTGTTTCTAATACCTCAACTATTTGTTTATGTAATTCCGGAACCTTATTTTTAATAACATCCCATACAATGGAGTAGTTAACTCCCATGTAATCATGAATTAGTCTGTCACGCATTCCCGCCATATCCTTCCATTTTACATTCTTCCACTTAACCTTGAAGTCTGCGGGTATCTTTTTGGTTGCTTCACCTATTACTTCCAGGCTTCTGACAACAGCCCTTTTCAGGGTGTCATCCTCAAATAACTGCTCCCTAGTTAGGCCTTTTTCGGTCAAAGAGAGCAAATAACCACTCTCATCCCTAATATGCTTAAGGTACTCTGCTGGCTCTTTAGACATATACTACTTCGTTTAGGATCTTTGGGCCAATGTAAGGACTCAGACCATTTCGTGTGACAATTTCAACTTTATAATCTTTAAAAAGCTGCTCTAATATATCACAGACAGCCATAAAGTTATCGTAACTTTCATTATCAGGGTTGAAATCAATCAATATATCAATATCGCTTTCAGTTGACTGTTCTTCCCTTGCATAGGAGCCAAAGAGTCCCACCTCCCGGACTCCGAAACTGGCCAACTTTTTTCTGCTCGTGCTAATTGTTGCTAATATGTAATCCTTGGTAGTCACAGTCATTTACTTATTACAAAGGTATAAAACTTTTACCTAATTAAAATATTACCAAGATAGGGTGCTCACTTCATTGCGGTATTTGTTACTGAATCGTGAATTCCTTCAGCATTATGTTGAATATTGCTGAAGGATGCTCTTCTGAGTTGATCGTTTGTCTCCCTGCAGTATATTTGAATCCAAAATCAGGAAGCGATTCAAATAATGGAACTAAAGATAAACCACTAAAAACCCTCCCTGCTGCAGCGCTAATTGTGAATGAAAATACTAGTAATGAACCAATTACTCTTATCCTCACAGAAGGTGTGTATGCTATGAATGAGACTGCAGTTTTCCAACCAAAAACTCGTTCCTTCTCAAAAACGGCAAGGCTTACAATCAGGGCTGCGATCCTCCCTGATGATCCCGAATGGAATACAGCCAGCATGCCAACATTGATACATACAATGCCCCTTTCTGAAACACGGATGGGACGTCCTGATCCATTTGGAGCGGTGGCATATGGAATGCAAATTGAGACAAGTCATGTCACGATTCAGGGTTTGAAGATTCTGGGTATGCCAGTAGTTGAACATCCGAAAGAAGGGAAAATACAACGTGTGTATCCTATTGGCAGATTAAACCCAGAATTGGATGATCTTGAGATCTCGCAGTGCCTTTTTGCAGGTGATGAAGTAACTAATCCACTCCATTTAGGAATACTTGCAAATGGTACCGGGATAGTTCTTGACCATTGTATTTTTTACAAACTAAAGCAGGCAATAGTTTATTGGTCTCGCAGTAGTACAGGACATGCAATGAGGAATTGTATCATTTATGGGGATTATGGATGTGGAATTTGGACTTCAGCAATAGCTAATGATTTCGATTTCAGGAATAATATTATTGCAAATGGAAATTATGTATGGATTTGCCAAGGGACCCGTGATCCAGGTCAACAGGAAGTTGCAACGGCAAAGACTGAGTCTGTTCATTACAAGGTATATAATAGTTTATTTGCCGGGAATTTAAAATTTGTTGGAACAGGTGGTGGGCCTGCTCTGAATTTCAAAGCTGTTGAACCAACAGCACTGGAACTTATCGGAACTAAATTATCAGAAAAACCGATAGAACTTGATTTTGACCAGAGTAAGAGAAATTATCTTCATCCTGTTGCCGGTTCAGAGGCAGCAAATATTGGAGCCGGTCTCTTTAAAAGATAAGCAGATTTATCACTTTAAACCAATATTATCCTATCCTATTATCTCGTCACAAAACCATATAAACGAACGATTATTTGATGGTCAAAAAACAGGGGAAGATCCGATGTATTAATAACCAAAAATCCTTTTGATATTATTTGGTGGATGATTTTTAAAGAACCTCCTGGAATATTACAGGAAGTCGCAATTTCTATAAATAAGATTATTTCTGGTTGCACCTCTACCAAAAAAATAGATTTTCTGAATTTAAAAGTTGCAACCCTCTCCCTGAAAATTACTGTACATCTCAACCTTCGAATTAGTGTGGGTTTCAGAATGTCATAAAAAAGAAACAAGAGGTCGATTCTGACCTCTTGTGCCGTTCGGTACCCCGAACGGACAAAAGTTGCAACCGGAAAATGTACTGGATTACTTCAATAGCGGAGTGGCAATTTAATTGAATCATTATTAACTTTAGTTTTGCATTAGAGACTGGAGACGAAGATTATTAAAAAAAATTAAGGAATGAAAAATATAACTTTAGTTTTTAACGGGATAAAATTTAAAACCATTTTATCCTTTTGTTGTCTGGTTTTTATTTTTAACATTAGTTTTGCCCAGAATAAACCTGACAGGAATCAGGATTCTGATCCCGATACAGCGTGGGTCTCACCCAATAAGGCAGTACCATCTTTCGCAACATATCAGCTTTATCCTACTCCGGAAAGAGGAAAAGGTACTTTCGGAAGTTTTATGATTTATCTTCCGGAGGAGTACAAAAATGCCACCAGGCGCTACCCGGTAATTTACTATTTGCATGGGGGAAATGGAAATCAGAGAGAGGGCCAATGGCTTATGAGCGAGATAGACAAGGCCATAAAAACTCAAAAAATGCCCCCGGTAATCGTTGTAAGTGTGCAGGCATTACCAATAGGCTGGTATTGCAATGCCAATGCTGGCGCCAAAGGAGTAATAAGCGGACCTGTCGAAAATGTCTTGATAAAAAACCTTGTTCCATACATAGATAATCATTATCGCACTATTGCCAGTTCCCAGGGACGAGGCCTGGAAGGCTGGTCAATGGGTGGTTTTGGAGCAATAAGACTCGCTTTTAATATCCGGAAATGTTTGGTTTCGCTTCATCCCTTGCAGGTGCCCTGATTGAATTTAAGGATGAACACAACCCGCAATATCTTGAAAACACTTTTGGTCCTGCAACCGGACCCGGCTCAGAAAAATCTATTGCATACTTTAATGCAGTTCATCCAAAATCTTATGCAAAAAAGAATGCTGAGCTGATAAAGAAAAATGTGAAAGTAAGGCTTATTGTTGGCGATCAGGACTGGTTGTATAACAATAAGGGTAAATTCATTACCAAAATCTTCAGCGATTATCTCGATTCGCTGGGCATAAAGCATGACTATACAGTCTTAAAAAATACCGGACATATGTTCCCTGTTGACTTCGCTGACGGAACCAGAGAATATCCGGTTCAGTTCTGGGTTGATACATTTAAACTTATTTATACAACTTCCGCTGTTTCAATGCCAGTGACTCCTTTTAACGCATCAGCACTTATGAGGACGGGTGACGAGGTAAGATATGGTTCCTACCTCATTCGTAAAATCGGGGACAAAATCTTTCAGATAAACGACCCTGGTGATAAAAGAACCAAAGGTGGTGGATGGGGAGTCGACATGTATCTGGTTTGCGGTACAAAAAAGGCATTATGATTGACCTTGGTAACAATTACATTAACGGTTATGAAAAGGACTTGTTAAAACCCCGCACAAATGCTGCAGAAGAGTTTCTCTCGTGTCATAGACGGGCTGGCAGGCAAACTACCTCTTGAAATCGCAGTCACACACATGCATCCTGATCATGATGGTATGACTGGTGCCTTCCTTAACCGGAAGGTGACTTTCTGGGCAGGTGAAGGTGAAGACCTGAACGCACTGAAAACACAGCATAACCTGGATCCCTCACTCTATAAGGTTTTTAAACATGGTAAAAAATCCTTTGATCTTGGTGATGGGCGAATTGTTGAAACCTTTCTGGTAAGAGGACACAGCAATGGTGGTACAGTATATCTCATAAGAAAAGACTATGCTGGTCTTTTCGAGTGATGCCCTGGGATCAGGGTTTGGTCAGGCATTTCCTACAATCGAAAGACTCAAACAGGTAGCAGAAGACTCTAAAAAGCTGGTTGAATATATTAAAGCAAACTACACTCCCTACGAGCGTTATGGTCTTAGGGTTTACACCGGTCATTGGTGGCAGAATGCTTATGGAGGATTCCTGCACCCGAACAAATCGCAAATTGACGTGGGATACCTTGATTGGCGATTTATCCAGGATGTATCTAACTGTGCAAATGGCATACTCCAGGGCAAGTGGCTCGTTGACGGAAGCGGGGTTCGCTATATAGGTAATATGGCCTACACTGATGCCTGGCGTTCTGCGGAAGGAAGGGCAATTATGGTATCCGGTACAGGCACTATAATAATACCACTCAGACAAGCCTATGAGGCAGCCGGTTTGAAGATGCCGGAATGATTTCCATAAATGCTGTCTGTATTTCTCAGGCATCTACGATAAAAAAGGCTGCATCATTTACTTTTTGGTGCCTCCGGCACTTTCATGCCCGATGCCCCATATGCAACATCTTCAGGCAAAATCAGTGCCCCATTGTAAAAGACAATCTGAATTTGCTTTTGATTATTCAGTTCCTGCAGGAACTTCAAAATGATGAAATCCCTTTGTTGCATCAAGCCAGGACCATCCTTTATCGCGTTTGCAACGTTAGCCATATCCTGGACAAATCGCCATTCACCATAACCTGCATCTTCGGGTAATGTATCTGTAAATCTGTTTTTGTTGCATGAAACATCATCTCCCCAGAATGGCCGGTGTAAACCTGCAACCTGTACCTGTCATAAGGAGCAAGGTTGTCCTTGATCTTATTTACAAGATTGTTAATATCTACTGTAAAGTTATTAAATGCCTCTGCTGAACGCAACTCTCTTTTCCTTCGTGGCCCCGGACTAATTGCATCTCCTGTAAAGAGCATCATGTCGGGTTTTAAAAGAAACACAGTACCGCCATTTGAATGACCTCTGAGCAAAAATGTTTCCACAATGCGTCCACCTCCAAGGTCAAAAGTCTTTTCCCCTTGTTTGAAAATCTTGTAAATTGAAGGATCTATGCCATACATGGTTTTCAACCTTTCCATGTCTTCACCTTCCCCGATCCATAAAGGCACCTCGGTGTCAAGGAAAGCTTTAGTCATACCACTATGGTCCGGGTGCATATGGGAGACAGCAACCTCCAGCGGCCGTTTGCCAATTAACTTGTTAACAACATCCAGAAACTCCTCTTTTGCATTTTCACGGGGTTTAATCAGATCTTTTTCAAAACCATCAATATAATTATTGCCCAGATCAATCATCAATGCCTTGCTTTCTCCGCAAATCAAATAAATATCCGTGCCAATAAGCCCTCCTAATATTGCTTCAGGGTCGCCCGGGTCGTTGATTTTATATATGTCTTCCCCTATTTTATAAATATTGTATGATCCGTAATGTACGCTGTCACCCAATTGTTTCAACTTTGATGGATCAAAGCCATTAGTAATTACCTGCTGTGTACAGGAGAAACTTGCAAAAGGATGCTAACCATGATGATCGAGGTGCTCAGCAAAGCCATAATAGATTTTTTCCTGAAGGAGATATCCTTGCCATGTTCTTTTATAAAATTCCTTTTTACCGACATAGCCAAATCAATTATTAGTTAGTGAAAACTTGATTTAAATTTAATCAAACTTAACTTGATATTAATAAAATTTGCCCCAAAGAAGAATGTGTGAGAGCGGGAGCCCACCTTCATTGATGTTTCGGTGGACAGAGCGAGGAAAAAAGAACGAGAGTGCTCGCTCTCAACTAACACAATTATTTATCCAAACCACGAATCAGGCCATAAAGCATTTTTGAGATTTCCTCAAGATTATTTAGGTAATTTCTATATTCATCCTTGCCAATTTCAGAGACTTCATTAAGATATTCGATAATTGCCGCACATTCAAACGCACTTCCTCTGGCAACAACCATAAAGTTCTTCCTGTCCTTATTACTAAACCTGGAAGATCCTTCGGCGATATTCAGCATAATGCTGAAAGAGGCTCGTCGAAGCTGGTCGTTTGTGGTATGGTCAAACTTTCCATCAGAAATTAGTTTGTGCATCAGAATACAAAACGCTTTTGCCTTCTGATAAACATCGAGTTTGCAGAAATCAAACATGGCACGAAGATTTAAAAGTTTATAAATTGAAAATAATAGTTGCGAGACTACTAGTAAAGATAAGAATTTTTAAGTGTGAGTGTCAGTGCG
>CAVPBE010000006.1:0-296734 GCA_963701745.1 uncultured Bacteroidales bacterium
AGTTTTATAGTTTTTGACAAACTTAATAATTAAATTTCTAAAAAAATGTTCATTCCCTTTGGTAATTGAGTCTCTTATATTACATTTGCACCCACATTGCGGGGTGGAGCAGTGGTAGCTCGTTGGGCTCATAACCCAAAGGTCGGAGGTTCGAATCCTCCCTCCGCTACAAAGAAAAAGCCTTGTTGCGACAGCAACAGGGTTTTTTTGTTTCTAGACCGAAGAAAGCTTGCTTTCTGAAAGGATGGAAACAAAAAAGCCCGTAGCTCCCGCCCTGGCGGGAGCAAGGCTTTTTCTTTGGGCTGCTACCAAAAGAGGAACGCGAGCGAAGCGAGCAATCCTCATATCTCCGACCTCACCCTAAATTCCTCTCCCGGGTGAGAGGGACTTAAATTTCTGGCATTTAGAATATTTCTATAATAAATAAGGCAGATACAGTGCTTTTTCTCCTGACTCGTCGGTCGTGATCTCCGCTTCGGTTCGATTTGTTAAGCACTCCCCAAGAGGATCACAGCGAGTGAAACGAGCTGTAATCCTTCCTTGAATTTCATGTACTCACCCCCCCGACCCCCTCTCTGCCCTGCAGGCTGGCTCCTTCGCTAAACTAGCCCACCTGGCTAGTTTTAAACGCTCGGCCCTGTAAAGAGCGGGCGGAAATCCAAATATTTGTCAATTGAAAACCCGAAGGCGGATGCAAAGCTTTTTCTCCTGACTCTTGGGTCGGGATCTCCGCTTTGCTTCGATTTGGGCTGTTATTATAAACGGATCATAAAATAATCCTTCCTTATTCAACCCTCTCCGAGGTTGGGAGAAGATGTGACCTCGAACCATGGATGCTACCGTGGCTATTGGAATTGAATGCCTCCGGCATTATTGTTTTCAAATTTCGTCGAAGGCATTACAAAGCTTATTCTTTGTTTAGCACTCCAAACGGATCATCCGCCAGCTGGGGTATAATCCTCCTATAACCCTTATGATGCTGACTAGTATAGTCCTCTTCAAAATAAGAACACTTGAACAAACGAATTAAGAATGCAGAAGTGTTCCAAAACTAAATGCAGGACCTTTTTTCCTGACTCTTCGGTCGGAATCTTCACAATGCTCCTATTTGTTATGTACAAGCCAAAAAAAGCCCCCTGAACTGATTTCCGGGGGCTAATAGTTCTACATTATTAATTAATAATCAGATAATTGTTTGTTCGAATGCAATAAATAGAGATGTTTTGTATTACTTGTTTTAGTGACAATTTGATTTGATGTCAATAATTTCCCAGGTATTTGTATCGAATTTTAGCTCCTGGGTAATATTGTCCCCTTTATCACCAATCAGATGTAAATGAGATGTGGCATAGCCCTTGTCAAAACGTATACGGTCAATCATTGCTTCTCCCTTGAAAACTTCACCGGATGTACTGGTCCATTCATGTGACTCTACTTTTTGAGTCACCCATGTCAGCTCACCCTTTACATAATGTTCAGTGATTTTTACGATTAGATTTTCGCATGATACATTATCAGAAATAACTCCTTCGCAGTACACAGGGACAGTCCATGGACCAAATTGAACTTCATAAGAAATTGTCCCCGAACCTTTTTTCCCGTTCTGAGCAGAAAGTTGCGTCAAACCAATACCTAAAAAGAGGCATAATAGTAGAAATGTTTTTGTTTTCATAACCGAACGATTTTAAGTTAAAGTTCTAATAAAATTCGGCTAAATAGATTGGATTCATATAGCAATTTTCGATCAAGAAATTGTAATTTTTTCAAAAATATTATTGTTTTAGGATAACAGGGCAGTTTATTTGGGAAATGTCGTGTCTGAGTCTTAAAATTACAAAACTTTCGTAACGGATCTTTTAGCTGTCTCAAGATGGAGAAACGCTTCATGGTTATATATGACCTTCCCCCTTCTCAAATCCCAACTTTTTTGAAGAATTTCAAGGGCTTTCTGATAGTTACCCTGTTTAAAATAACCCCACCCCAGAGTATGTAAGAATTCACAGTTATCAGGGCTCAATTCCAATGCTTTATTTACTATTTTCATACCTTCATCCAGGTTCAGATTGTTATCAATGAGGAAATAAGCAAGGTTATTCATTCTTAAGGGATTCTCCGGTTCTAATGCAAGTGCCTTTTTAAAGTAATCCTCTGCCATATCCAGAATTTTTAAATCAGAGTAGATTTTAGACAAATCTGTTGAAATATCTGCTTCAGATCTCGAGATTTCTTTACATAAGGAAATGTATCTTGCGATATAAAAATTTGCTGCATCTGTATGTTTCTCTGCTAATAACAGGAAAGCCTTACTATAAATGAGTTGATAATTATCAGGAAAATCTTTTTCTGCTTTTCCATAAAGCTTCTCTGCCTTTTTATACTGTCCAGCCTTTATGCAGGCAAACCCATACTCTGTAGAATAAAATGCCAATTCAGGTTTTGAACCCCACCTTTCATATATTTTAAAAGCTTTTTCATATTCCCGTATAGCGTTATCATATTGCTCCAAACGGAAGTAAGTCCAGCCAAGTGCTATAAATACAGTAGGAAACTGATTATCATACTCCTCCAGCAGTTTCAAATGCTTTATTGCTTCAGGCAATTGAAAAAATTCATCATATTTATAACTTACCCAAAGTTTTTCTCTCTCCTGCATTGAATCTTTTTTCTTGTATAACTTTACAGCCCACTTTATTGCTTCCTCTGTGAAACCAAAATCCTGATTAGCACCAGAAAGAAACCACATAGCCCATGTAAAGTTTGTATCGACAGTGCATGCTTTATTAAGCCAGTTAATAGCAGTTTGAGGGCTCAATTTGTAATATGCATTTTTCCCCATAATATAATATTTGTAGGCTTCAGGAGAATTCGTTGATGTTACCACCTGGAATTCGATATTCTCTTTTTTTAATTTAGAAATCAGTAGATAATTATTTACCATAGCAGAGATTGAATCAATCATCTTAAGGATATTTGCGATTTTTCCATCTATTTGAAATGATTTAAATACATCCTTTGTTTTGGCGTTAATCATTTGTACATCCACACGAATCGTAGTATCCACCTCTTTTATACTACCACTTATGAAGATATTTGCACCCAGTTTTTGAGAGATTGCACTGGCTATCGAAGGAGTGATTGAAGTATAATTTGTAATTCCTTTAACCTGAATTAAAGATTTTACAGATTCAATTTGTTTGACTCTTAACTCTTCAGTATTTGAAAGTGAATTGATTAACATATCCTGTATCCCATCCTGCCATATATTCAGCGTGGTGTCGTTTGTCAGATTCCGGAATGGCATTACTGCAATTGGGATTCTTCCGTCTGAAGAAACCAGGTCAAGTGTATTTTTTGATTCATTAACATTCTTTATGATCAAAAAAGCTGTCGTACCAAGCAACAGTAAAAGTATTAGGATTCCTGGAAAGGTAAATATATAAGATCTTAGTAAGGTTTTCTCATTTCTATTTTTCACAATAAGCTGAGTCGAAGTATTTTGTTCCCAATTATTCAAGCCTAGTTTTCTAACCTTACCAGGCGGATAGCCAAAAAACTCATGAAAGCATTTATTAAAATAGACCGGACTGCCAAATCCGGTCTTATATGCAACTTCAGAGGCAGTTATTTCCTCATTCTGGAGGAGCTCCAGAGACTTCTTCAGACGAACTTCCCGGATATACTGGTTTACTGTTTTTCCTGTTATAGAATGCAATCTCCGGTTTAATTTGTAAAGACTTATCCCAGATTCCCGTGCAAGCTCATTCACCCCGAAGTTTTCATTTTCAAGATTAGCAATAACTATATCAGTTAGTTTCCTGATAAAAACCTGGTCCGGTGAAAGAGGTTCCTCCATCCGATTGTTAATAATTTAACAATATCCGAAATAATCTCTCTTAACTAAAGTTAGTAAAATAGTAAATTTCAATGATTTATGCAAATGAATTTTGACGGGGAAATGATCTTTGTTGTTATAGAACAGAACTTGGTGTTCTGAAATTTAATTTATCGCGGGATTATCAGGTTCCTATCCATCGTCTGGCAGGGTTCTTTTACATTGCCAGTGTTATTGGTTTGTGCTCGTTAAAAAGCTCAGGCAGAAAATTCTCTGATCTTTTTAATCCTTTTGAAATCACTTTTTTTTATTTTTTTCTCCTCTTCAAGGTCAAAATCATTCTGTAGTCCGAGCCAGAACTTTGCAGAATTCCCAAAGTAATAGCTGAGTCTTAGCGCTGTATCAGCGGTAATGCTCCTGCGTCCCCTGATGATTTCAGAAGTTCTGGTTTGTGGTATGCCGATATCTTTGGAAAGTTTGTAAGCCGATATATTTAATGGCTTAAGGAATTCTTCAAGAAGAATTTCACCGGGGTGAATATTTGGAAGCTTTTCCATAATTTCTCATTTATGATAATCCATAATTGTAACTTCTTCTGTATTACCATCCTCCCATTTAAAAATAATCCTCCATTGATCATTTATACGGATACTGTTAAAATCAGCCATCTTTCCATACAATTTTTCAAGTCTGTTGGAAGGAGGAATTCTCAAGTCAGCCAGATTTTGAGAGTTGTTGAGCATCCTGAGCTTTCTTCTTCCGGTTTGCTGAATGTCAGGAGGCAGATTTTTTACTCTATCTCCATTCCATATTCTTTCAGTAACCCTGGACCCAAAAGACAGAATCATAATACGTGTTACGTTACTAACGTCAAAGATAAGTAATCACTATTAATTTACCAAATTAAAATCCTGGATTCTGTTTAAAGACCCATAACTATCTGTTTGTGGAGTTAAAATACATTCATTGTAGGCGCGTCGTTAACCGAAGTTACTAAACTTTTTGGATTCATGCAAAATTACATAATAACGATGCTTTCCTATGCGTCTAAACCTGAACCTTGATTTTTAACCAGATTGGCAATCCAATCATATCTCTTGTTAAAGAAAGGTCAAATATTTCAAACCTCTTGTCGACAAATAAAAAGCCTAGTTGCGAAGAATAAGGGCTTTTTTGTTTACAGACAGAAGAAAGCTTGCTTTCTGAAGGCATGGAAACAAAACAGTCTATAGCCATCCGCCAGTTAGCGGAGAGCTTTAATCCTCTTGCTTTTTGCCCCCAACAACCTAAAGGAGGCTTAATTCCATATCAACATGATACACAGCATTTTCTTATGTCCCGAGCCGGGCTTGCCTGATTTTCAAGACCAACCCCATCATGAAGTGATTGGGTTCTATTCTAGTTTATACTGACACAGGAGGTATGAGCAGTGATTATGATTCAATCAGCTCTCTTTTAAAAAAATTGACAGTTAATAAAACCTGAGAATGATTTTTACTAAATTGTACCAATCTCTAAAGAGTTTAATAGTCTTTCATTAAAACAAGTTTATTATGAGAACTATAATTTTCAGCCTGATTTTAATAATCATCTCTTGTAATAAAGTTTCTCCGCAAACCATCACTGAATCATGGATTTCCGACCCGGTTCTGCTTGAGAGTTTCTTCGATGGCATGATGAATGACCATCTTAAATCAAAACATATAGCAGGTGCCGTAGTGGCAGTTGTAAAGGATGGAAATATTGTTTTAAAAAAGGGATATGGCTATTCCGATTATGAGAATAAACGTCCTGTCAGCCCTGATTCTTCCCTTTTCAGGATCGGCTCGATCTCAAAAACCTTTACCTGGATTGCGGTAATGCAGCTTGCTGCACAGGGTAAACTCAACCTGGATGAAGATGTTAATGTTTACCTCACCGATTTCAGGATTCCCGATGGGAAAGGAGGCCCAATTACACTCAGGAACCTGATGACTCATACACCGGGATTTGAGGACAGGCTGCTGGGAATATTCGGAAGGGATGAAAAATCAATAAGACCATACGGAGAAATCCTGAAAGAACAGCTGCCTGAACGTGTCAGGCCTTCCGGAGTTGAGATGTCTTATTCCAACCACGGAACTGGTATAGCGGCTTACATTGTGGAAAATGTTTCGGGACTGAAATGGAATGATTATGTTGAACAAAATATAATAAAGCCTCTTGGAATGGATCATACCACTTTCAGGCAGCCCCTTCCCAGTCATCTGGCCGGTATGGTATCAAAGGGATATAACTATGAAAACGGTTCACTTAAAGAATACGGATTCGAATTCATCCCGCTGGCAGCGGTAGGAGGAGCCAGTTCAACAGCTGATGACATGGCAAAGTACATGATAACCCATCTTCAGCTTGGGAAATACAATGATATTTCAATTCTTGACTCTGTCAGTTTCTCGCGAATTCACGGGACTGAATTCAGGGCATCTCCTTTTGTCAGCGGGATCGGGTTGGGCATTTATGAACTGGTCAACTGGAATGGTATCCGCACCATCGGACACGGCGGTGATACATTCTGGTTTCATTCAATTATGGCTCTTATCCCTGAAAAAAATCTCGGCCTCTTTGTATCATTCAATACCCAGACAGCCGATTATGCACAGGTGCTTCTATTATTTCTGGACCATTTCTCGCCTTTGAAACCAGCAAAACAGGAAATCAAACTAACCAGCGCGAATTCTGATAAATATACTGGTGAGTACAGGTCTAATCGTTACCCCCACAGCGATATGACACGAATTTTATCAATATTGAGCCCACTAAAGGTGAGCTATGACACAAACGGGTACCTTATTGCCAGGGGGATTGATAAACAGAAATGGTTCATAGTGAATGACTCCACCTTTATTAAAGAGAGCGGAGATGAATACTTTGCATTCGGAGAACTGCAAAATGGAAAATATGCAAAAATATTCCCCGGCAACCTGGCAGTTATGCCGATGGAAAGGTTACCTTTCATTGATTCGGGGACTCTACATATCCTTGTGCTGGCTATATGGATGTTGGTCTTTCTTTTAACATTTATTCACTGGCCTATAGTGTATCTTATCAGAAGAAAATATTCTTTAAATCCGGGTGAACTTCAAACCCTGCCTGCATTTAACAAATGGATCGGCTGGATTACCTCTGTTCTGGTTCTTTTATTTATCATTGGCCTGATGTCATCATTAAGTAAACCCTGGGAATTAGCCTATGGAGTATCGCCGGCGCTGAAAGCTATACTTGTTATTCCTTTAATTTTATGCATATTAGTGCCGGTTTTAATATATATGGTATTTAAACTGACAATCAGAAAGGGATTCAGACTTTCCGGGAAAATTCATTTTTATGCATTGACCTTTTCATTGTTGCTTTTTCTCTGGCAGCTTAATCACTGGAACATGCTGGGATTTAAGTACTGAATGAAAGTTTAGCCTGTTTTTCGACACAATTCAATTATGAAGGAAAAGAGTTTATTGATTCTGTTACTTCTTCTTCTCACTTGTGTTATTAATGCACAGGTATACCAGTGGAGAGGACCAGACAGGAACGGTATTATACCTGAAAAAGGACTTCTGAAGGTCTGGCCTGACAAAGGTCCGGAGCTGCTCTGGTCTTTTAAAGATCTTGGTGAAGGACATACAAGTGTCGGACCCGGAAAAGACAGACTGTTTATAACGGGGCTTGAAGGAAATACAGGATTTCTTTTTGCTTTCGATTATAATGGTAACCTTCTCTGGAAGGTACCCTACGGACCCGAGTGGACTGAGAACTATATAGGTCCGAGGTCGACACCGGTAATAATTGAAGACCGTGTTTATTTTCAGAGCGGCTTTGGAGTTGTTTACTGCATTAATGCAGGAACGGGCAAGACTGAATGGTCAGTGGATCTCCTGAAAGAATATGGGGGTAAGAAGGTAACGTGGGGATTGGTCGAAAATCTGCTGATAGTTGGCGACAAGATAATCTGCACTCCTGGAGGCTTAAAAAATAATGTTATTGCACTTAACAGGTCGACCGGAAAACTCATATGGTCGAGCCCTGGAAATGGAAGAGCCTCCGCATACTGCTCATCGATTTATATTAAGCATAATGATACAGAACTGATAATAACCACCACCGATGGTTCTGTAATAGGGATTGATGCCAATTCAGGTCAGGCTTACTGGCACTTCCCGCAGAATCAGGGAAATCATATTCACGCCAATATGCCTCTTTACTCAGACGGTGTTGTTTACTGTGCTACTGAAGAGGCAGATTCTGACAATGGGATGGCTGCCATAAGGCTTTCAGATGATGGAAAGAAAGTCACAATGTTATGGAGAAACAGGGAATTCATGAACCTGATGGAGGGTTTTATTCTACTGGACG
Organism: uncultured Bacteroidales bacterium; assembly: GCA_963701745.1. Lineage (GTDB taxonomy): Bacteria > Bacteroidota > Bacteroidia > Bacteroidales > VadinHA17 > LD21. The sequence continues at coordinate 8,222 of CAVPBE010000006.1, forward strand.
GGTTAATATACGGTTCTGTTTACGAGGCTGGAAAATGGTTCTGTGTTGACGCAAAGAAAGGGTCTATAATTCATTCGTTCAGCGGCCTGAGTGACGGGATTATCTTGTGGGCCGACGGGCTTTTCTACTGCTATACCAAGAAGGGAGAAGTTGCACTGGTTTCAGCCGACAGAAATGCCTATAAAATTATAAGCCGTTTCAGGGTCCCTTTGGGAAATGGCCCCCATTTCTCACATCCCGTTATACATAAAGGTAAATTGTATATCAGGCACGGAAGCGTATTAATGGTGTACCGTATTTCCTCCTGATCACCAGAAATCAAATACTTTTTCGTTACCTGCCGAATTCTTGATACAACGAACTGAAAAACTATTTTTCTTTTCAACCGGGATAAGAGCCAGATCTCCCCTGGAGGAGTATAATGCCCCACACCAGCTTGTAGCGTCATCATCATCTACATTAGTCCAGAAAAAGGTTGTTTTGCCTATTTGTTCCATAGCCTTGTCACCGCTGCGGCCACTTGAGAGAGCAGTAAAACCGCTTGAGTTGGTTGCACCTGTATTTGGACTTTCCCAGGAAGTTGTTCCTGTCTGTTTCAGTTTCCCGCCCGCCACTTCATCACCTCCAAGATAGTTGGATAAAAACCACCAGTCCTGCATCGATGGCAGGTGCCAGCCATCAGGGCAGGCTTTAGTGGCAGCTTCCCAGGTATACAGGTAACCATGAGTCTTTACATAATCCCTGACATCATCATAAACCGAGCACCCGCTTTCAGTTATAAAAGCAAGATTTTCACCCATCCATATCCGGGTGTCTATTTTAACGGTTTTGTAAACCTTGCCATCTCTGGGGTCAGTCATTGAGCCTGTTTCCTGGCCATATGTAAAGGAATAAACAGCAATGACAATATATACGACTGAAATCAATAAAATAGATTTCTTCTTCATTCTAAACAGTTTAATTTATGTTTTGAAGTATTCCGGAATTGCATTATAAGATAAAATCCGGATTTCAACCTTTACCCGTTAAGCACCCAACCCTTGCGATATTCTTTGGTCAGATAGGCATTGGCAGCGGGATCATTTGTAACAACTCCTTTAACAGGATCATATTGCAATTCCTTGCCAGCCTGATGTGCTGCGAGCCCGAGCATTAATGTCTCTATCATGCGGCCTGCATAATCAAAATCACAGTCTGTTTTTAAGGTCCCCCTTGCATGCATTGAACCATTGTTGCTGGAATCCTCCGAGAGGAGGTGCAACCTTATCGGCGGCAGGTGGTTTGTAGTAGGTCATGTCTGCCCCGCTGCGTTCAGGAATAAGTATACGTGTGGTGAAGTCAGCCACAAGAGTTCCCTTGGTGCCTTTGAACATTGCCCCATGGCCGATTTTATTGATGTCAACGGCAGGATTCGGAATAACTGGTTTTAATGTCCCCTGATACCATTCAACGGTAATGGGTCCCCTCCAGTCGTTTGCCGGAAAATTAAATTTGGTATGCATGTTCGATGCAACTACCTCGGGATTAAATGGATCTCCTTCTGCCCAGGCACTTGTTGGCTGTCCTGCATCGATAGCATTCCAGGCAAGGTCCATTGTGTGGCTGCCCATATCTCCTATCTGCCAGCTGCCAAAATCATGGTACATATTCCAGAGCAGACAGCCGGCTCCCGGTCTTGCGCCGAAATATCCCGGATTAAAGGGATGCATCTGAACCGGACCGATCCACTGTTCCCAGTCAATCTCCTTCGGAGCAGGTCCTGCTGCAGGAAGATAACCTGTTTTATCATGAGTGCGGTTGCCCCATGTAATTGCCTCCTTCAGTTCGCCGATAGCGCCACCGCGGATAAGTTCCGCGACGCGGTCAAAATTCTCATTAGCATGTCTTTGTGTTCCATGCTGGGTAGCCAGCTTGTTCTTGTTTGCAAGATACACCTTCCGAACCTCACGTGCTTCCGTTACACATTCACCAACCGGTTTTTCGCAATAGACATGCTTTCCGCGGTTCATGGCCCAGATACTTATAAATGCATGGTGATGATCCGGTGCACAAATCAAAACAGCATCTATATCCTTTTGATCCAGGCATTTGCGCCAGTCTGTGTACTGTTTGGCATTTGGATATTGCTTTGCGGCAAGTGCCATATTGCCGGCATGCACATCACATATGGCAACCACGTTTTCGGTCTCCAGTGCCTCGTAGTGCTGGCTGCCTCGTCCATGTGCCCCAATCAGGGCGATATTCAGCTTATCACTTGGACTTCTTCCTGAAAGGATACTTCCCGGAAGGATTATCAGTCCGGTACCGGTTGCTGCAACCGATTTAACAAAATTTCGTCTCTTCATAATGGTTATGTTAGTAATTAAATTCCGTTCTGGATCTATTGTTCAACGGCGTATTTTCGTCAGGTTCGGGATAAAAAAACATTAGGATTATTGGCATTTTAATAATAAGTGATGTTCTGGTCATTTCAAAATTACTAAAAGTTTCGTCATAATATAATTCTGAATTTAATTGTAAGGTGTAAGGTTCAATCAGCCGAAATTGTCAATGAAGCTCTCTTCAATCCTTCAGCTGTGGCCCTTATGTATATTTTCCCGGGAGTTGATTCTGGTCTTATAATAGCCAGACATATTCCCTGATAAGCTTTTTTCATTGGTTGCTGAAAGCTTGACATATCTGCGGGATTGCCACTCCCGACACCTGCTATTCCGCCCCTGCCTTTTACCTCAAAGGTAACCATTATGCCATCCGCATCAGGGACAATATTCCCATCTGAATCGATTATCTCTGCCCTTAGATATGACAGATCATTATGGTCTGCCTTGATTCTGGTTCTGTCTGCAATAAGTCTTACCGCCACCGGTTTACCAGTCGTTCTAAGGGTCTGTGATGCTGCTTCACTGCCATTGTCATAACAACGGGCAATCAGTGTGCCAGGCTCATAGGGGACCTCGAATGTTGCAGTTATTGATTTTCCGGGATCAAGATTCTGCTCGCCGACTATCCTTCCATTTAACTCAAGCCTCACCACGTGGCTGAGGGTATAGACATGCACCTGCATTTTTTCACCCTCATGGCCTGACCAGTTCCAGCTTTTCAGCTCGTCGGGGAATCCCCAGCTGCTGGTGACCTCTCTTTTTCCTTTTGGAATGGGACGGTGCACAAACATTTCCACTTTGCTTTTACCCCAGACTACGAACTGATAATATGAAGGGACCTTTCTGCTTCCGATAAGGTCAATGTCACCCTGGTAATTTGTGAATACCGGCCAGGAGTCGCGTCTGAATCCTCCTCCCGCTGAGGGCGAGCTGGTATCTGGTACAATGTCCGTCAGTTGCGGCATGCCTCTTCCCGCCTCACCAAGGTTATCCGTTGCAGTCCAGACAAAATAGCCTATAACATAGGGATGCTTTTTAACCATCTCATAGTTTTCGAAAGCGAGGGGAGGATTTGTTTCGGTTCCGACCATAACACGCTCAGGATATTTAATATGATCCTCCTCATATCTCTTATATGCATAGTTATATCCTGTTAAATCGAAGAGGGCCATGTGTTCCGGGATCTCATCCCATTTGCTTTTCTGACCTCTCATCCATGCAAAATCGTTAAAGCATTCTGTGACCCAGCGGGTCTGATCATGACGACGGATTTCGTCAGTCAGATTTCTGGCAATTCTTAGTCCTGAAGTATCAAAAGCTTCCCGGATTTCATTCCCTATGCTCCAGATAATAACTGACGGATGGTTCCTGTCGCGCTTGACCCACGCCTCCACATCTCTCTGCCACCATTCACGGAACCAGAGATGATAATCCTGACTCCTTTTAGCAGTCTCCCATGTATCAAATATTTCATTGATAACTAACATCCCCAAACGGTCGCAGGCATCCAGAAGTGCTGTTGAAGGAGGGTTATGGACGGTACGGATCGCATTGAATCCATTGTTTTTCAAAACCTCAATTTTCCGCTCCTCAGCACGATCGACAGAAGCAGCTCCAAGAGGACCGTTATCATGATGGATGCAACCACCAATAAGGTCAATTGATTTTCCATTGAGGGTAAATCCGTTTTGTGTATCTATCCTGATACTGCGTATCCCAAAATGAGTTGCCAGCTCGTCAACTACTTTATTATTTATCAGCACGGATGCCTTTGCAATATACAGATTCGGCTCATCGACCGACCATAGAGATGGTTTTTGCACCGGGATATCCTGCGTTACCTGTATTGTCTGACCTGAAGCCACTGCAGAATTGTGGGTAACAGTTGCAACCACCTTACCTGAAGGATCGATCAACTCTGTGCTCAGCATTAAACTTTCATTATTAGTGCCGGAATTTACGATAGTCACCGCAACTTTCACTTCCGCCCTGTTCCCGGTGATAAAGGGAGTCGTAATGTATATTCCTCCTGATACATCTATGTGAACCGGATTCGATAAAGTAAGCCAGACATGCCTGTAAATGCCTGATCCTGAATACCAGCGAGAATTCATACCTTCATTTTTCACACGAACAGCAATAATGTTGGATTGTCCGGGAGGATTCAGATATGAAGTAATATCATAGAAAAAAGGAGTATATCCATAAGGATGAAATCCCAAATGATTCCCATTAAGCCAGACATCAGATTCCATATAAACCCCGTCAAACTGAAGGTAAGCTATTTTATGCTCATCCTCCTCATTTATAATAAATTCCTTCCTGTACCAGCCAATCCCTCCTGTCATATAGGCAGAACTTCCTTTATCAATGGCAGATCTGTCAAATGGTCCGATTATATCCTCACCATTCTGTCCGGGCAGATCTTCAATGCTCCAGTCGTGAGGAACGTTGACAATCCTCCAGCCGGAATCATTAAAGCCCGGGAACTCAGCACCTGAAAGATTCTCCTTCATAAAGAGCCATCCATCATCAAATGAGGTCGTTCTGCCGCTGGTGGAAATTTCATCTGTTTTGCTGCCTGAGAAGAGAAAAAGAAAAACCAATGCAGGCAACTTGAAAAATAAACTCAAAGAACGCTTAAGTAAAAACAGTTTCGGCATTTTCATAATCTTAAAAACTCAGGTATAAGAAAAAGCCCTGGCGCAAAGGTTTCAGGTCTTTTTTGCCATATGGGTCTTTACACTTCCTTTGGCATATTAAATGGCTTTCTCCCCCCATCAGGACGCGACAGGTAAGCATTGGCTTCGTTATCACCGATAAATTTCTCAGTCTTCGTATCGAATTCCAGTTTCCTGCCAGTCCGGTATGCTATATTTCCCAGATGCATCATAGCTGTTGACATATGGCCGCTTTCGATTTCGGCTACAAGATCTTCCCTCTTACGGCTAATTACACAATCGATAAAATTCTGGAAATGATAATCAATTCCCGATTTGGTTATTTCGTCCCATCTTGGATCCGGTTCAAGATCGGCATTGGTCACCTGCATCGAAGGTTTGGCAGTTCTGTCCTGCTGCGCTCCTGATGCAAAAGCAGCGGTACCTGTTTGTCCTCCTGCTGTTGCAGGCCCTCTGCCCCCTTCGAATACCTGGAAAGCTCCACCCTGTATGATTGCATAACCTTTTGTTCCGAGCCAGAGGTGGCTGTATGGCTCACTTGGAGTAGGAAGGCTTCTGACTTCCAGTTCCATAACAGCTCCATTCGGGTATTCAAATGCTGCAACCTGAAGATTGGGAACCTCCTGATCGGATGTTTCCTTAAATGCATAGAACCCGCCGCAGCATGATATTTTCTTCGGATGTTCATTTATATTCATACCAAGTCTTATTATGTCCATCACATGAATGCCGTTGTTGCCGAATTCACTGGTGCTTGTATCCCAATACCAGTGCCAGTTATAAAGGAAATGGTTTTCGTTGAACGGGATCATAGGTGCGGGTCCCCTGAAGAGATCCCAGTTAACTCCCTGCGGGACTGCTGTATCAGGTTTTTTACCAATATCCTGGCGGCCGCGGTACACTGTTCCGCGCCCCATGTAAACCTCACCGATGACTCCTTCCTTAAGCAGTTGTATTGCTTTCAGCGAAAGTCTGTTGGACCTGCGCTGGGTGCCTGCCTGGACTATTCTGTTGTATTTTCTTGCAGCCAGAATCATTTCCCTTCCTTCGTCAACATTATATGATATTGGTTTTTCAACATAAACATCCTTTCCGGCCTGGCAGGCGTTGACTGCCATTAAAGCATGCCAGTAGCCGGGTGTGGCTATCGAAATGACATCCAGTTCTTTGTCTTCCAGCATCTTGCGATAATCAATAAAGGTTTTGGGCTTTTCCCCGCCGAGACCTTCTATATCGGTGATGGCTTTTGGTAAAAGATATTCAACACAGTCGCAAATAGCTGCAACTCTTGTCTCTTTTATCTTTGTAAAATTGGCTGTGTGCCCGCTTCCATTATACAAACCCCCGCGGTCGTGTATTCCGATAATCCCGACATTAAGCCTGTCGCTTGGTTTTACCTGCTGGAATCCTTTTATGTATGCTGGTCCAACTGCAATACCGGCTGTAGCCAGTACTGATTTTTTCAGGAAAGCACGTCTGTTTTCTCTCATCTTTATAATAATTTATATTGGTTAGAATATCAGTACTTAATTGACTAAATAGTCTTTTAATCACAGGCTAACTTATAAAGATAACTAATCTATCTGTTCTCTTCCGGAAGTTGGAAAAATTTAAGGAATTTTAACCTGGTTTCAAAATCGTGTTTTCACCCCTCATCTCCTAATTCCATTTCACGGCAATCTTTCTCAAAAAAGCCCTGGTGTTGATTTCCGGGAGTTATACAATTAACAGGTGTCTATTGTAATTTTGAATTATACATCCTTCAAAATTGCTAAACTATACCAATTCCTGCAAATTAATTTGATGACTATGCCTTTTCAGGTTAAGAAACTTTAACAACTATTGTTATGCTTCTCCTTTTATCCTTTGAGAAGGAGAAAAAGCTGATTACTCTAAAAATTGCAGTACCAATGATTTTATTACTTTTTTGATTACCTTTCTTTCTGCTTTCTGTGTAGTTTAAAAAAAGATGAAAATACGATTGAAATGTTGACCTCAAGAAGGAATTTTACTTCAAAATTAATCTTTGCTGCCGGCATTGCAGCATCAGGTGCACATCCCCGGATATTTGCAAGCCCGCCATCGGACTTATCGTTTAAGACACCAGGTTCAACTTCACCAAAAAATGATCCGGAGGCTTTCAAGATCAGTATTTTCTCCAAGCACCTGCAGTGGCTTGATTACAAAGAGATGGCGAACGTTCTGAATGAGATTGGATTTGACGGAACAGATCTGACAGTAAGGCCGGGCGGACATGTATTGCCTGACAGAGTGGAGGAAGATTTGCCAAAAGCAGCTGAAGCATTAGCCAATGAAGGGAAAAAGGTATACATGTTAACGACTGCAATAGACAACGCTGATGATCCCCTTACCGGAAGGATCCTGAAAACTGCATCATCACTTGGCATAAAACATTACAGGATGGGATGGGGCCATTATGATGACACCAGATCAGTTGAGGAAAATATCAGTTCAATGCAGTTAAAACTGGCAAAACTGGCTCTTCTTAATGAAAAATACTCTATATCAGGAGAATACCAGAACCACTCCGGAGTGGCTTCGGAAGGGATCTATTTTGGTGGGGCCATCTGGGATATAGCTAAAGTACTTAAAGAGATTAATTCACCCTGGCTGGGTTCACAATACGATATTTACCATGCAACGGTGGAGGGTGCAAATACCTGGCCCGTCGGACTTAAGCTGATAAGCCCTTTTATCAGATCAATCGACATAAAGGATTTCAAATGGATGGAACGGGATGGGAAAACAAGATCCGAGGCGGTTCCTTTAGGCGAAGGGATGGTTGATTTCAAGGGATTTTTCAGGCTTCTGAAAGAGTACAAACTTGAGGTTCCTTTATCCCTCCATTATGAATACCCTCTTGGAGGAGCAGAAAATGGATCCTCTAAATTAACAATTGAACGTAACGAAGTCATTTCAGCAATGAGGAAGGATCTTTCAACTCTGAAAGTACTTCTTCAGGATGCCGGACTCTCTTAGTTATTTGTGATTCCGGTTTTCATATTACGTAATTTACGTTACGCGTTTTACGTAATATTTTTATGTTTAAAAAGTGTCTACTTATGAAAAAAACTCTTTCACCTGGAACAAATCCACAAAAAACTCAAAATAAGATTCCTGAAAAAAACACTAAAGTACGATGTTTTGTCCTGGTCAGGCTTATACTTCTCTGTTTTTTGATACCATTAGCGGTTTTCTCTGTCGTTAATCCTGGCTGCCGGAAACAACAATCTGATAAGCCCGCAACTTATTCATTCCGGATCCCTCCTGATTATCTTAGGGAAGCATCAGATATTCCATCATTCTGGTTATCTTCCTATGACGAGGTTAATAATTTCCTTATTGAGACAGTACATAAGGGCCAGATCCAGGTCATAGGAACTTCGGCCGGCGGAAGGCAGATCCGGGCAGTCCTTTATGGAACTCCTCGTCAGGGAAAGGGTACATCTACATTTTCAGGGTCATTGGGTTTCGGAGATGTGCGGGCCTACCGGGGACCCGATCATAATAAGACAGTGTACATGAGTATGGCAGCGGTCCACGGCGGTGAGTTTGAAGGAATTGTCGGTATGGTGAATCTGATATCTGTTATTGAAACAGGCAAGGATTTAAGAGGGAAGGATTGGTCGGGTATAACAGAGGCAATATCTGAGCTTGATCGTTTGATACTGATTCCCATTGCGAATCCGGACGGAAGGGAACGCATTCCGCTGAGGATGGAGCTTTACAGAGATACTATTTACACCGTACCTGAATACCTGAATACCGGTGGTATGCTGGACGGTAAAATCACCGGATGGCCACAGATAAAGGAATTCATACCAATGGATTTTTCAAAACCCGGATTCCCGGGAGGATATCCCAACGATGCCGGGGTAAATATTCAGCATGATAATTTTCTTGGTAAGAAACAACCTGAAACCCAGGCTTTATTCGATCTAGCAGAACGCGAAAAACCTGATCTGATTATTAATATGCATACAGGCGCTGTATATATGCGGATGGACAGACCTCTCGGAGAGCCGGCTCTTGGTCCTGCATTTGACATACTCTTTAAATATGTTCATTCAGAACTTGCCGTTAACGGACTTCAGGAATCAAATGATCAGGCGATTGAGGGTAATCCGGCCAGAGCTGCCACCGGTGTCTATAATATTGATGGAGCCCTGAACTGGCATTGCGGAGCACTAAGTGTAGTGGTGGAATCACCCAGCCACGCATTTTCAGGAAATAGTGCAACACGTGAAGCCAAAATTGAATCACCTGATAATCTCCTTGATGCACAACTTATATGCCATCAGCAAGCAATGAAATTCCTGGCAAAATCAGGAGGACGCTCCAAATGGTTACCTGCCAGAAAGTAATACTCATCAATCAGATGTTTTGAGGTTTACAGGTATAAGACCGAGAATCGAAAAGAACTGGCACTGATAAACACCCATAACGAAGTATTTGATGGGGGTGGCAATAATAGAAAGGTTAAGATGAGCAGTTAAAAACTAATAATCTCTTCCATTTCACTGACCAAATCTAGGTTAGATATTCCGAACAACTTAACTACAAGCTCTCCCTCCTCATCATAAGATTTTCGTCGGAAATATAGTCATCATATTGCATTTCCTTGTCAATCATCCCTTTCGGTCCCATCTCTATTACCCTGTTGCAAACTGTCTGTATGAACTCATGATCGTGTGATGACATTAGTATGCATCCTTTAAACTTCATTAAAGTATTATTGAAAGACTGGATTGATTCAAGGTCGAGATGATTTGTCGGACTGTCAAGAATCATAACATTTGCATTTCGTATCATCATTCTGGCAATCATGCAGCGAACTCTTTCTCCTCCTGATAGCACATTAACCTTCTTATATATCTCTTCCCCCGAAAAAAGCATTTTTCCAAGGAATCCACGAAGGTACATTTCGCTTGTATCTTCAGAATACTGGGCCAGCCAATCAACCAGAGTTATATCCTTTTCAAAGAACTTTTCATTTTCAAGAGGCAGGTATGCCTTTACAATCGTCTGACCCCATTCAATAGAACCTTTCTCAGGCTTGTCATGACCTTTCAGAAGCTCAAACAGTACTGTCATTGCACGGGTATCCCTGGAAAGAAATGCTATCTTATCATTTTTATTGACAGTGAAAGTAAGATCTTTGAACAGCGTCTTTCCCTCAAAGATTCCTGTCAGCCCTTTTACTGAAAGTACATTGTTCCCGGGTTCCCGACCGGGAGTGAAAATGATCCCGGGATATCTTCGTGTCGAAGGCTTTATTTCCTCAATATTTAATTTCTCTATCATTTTCTTCCGGCTTGTTGTCTGCTTTGATTTCTTGACATTTGCCCTGAAGCGTGCAATGAATTCCAGTAATTCCTTCTTTTTTTCCTCTGCTTTTTTGTTCTGTGCCAGATGCTGTCTTAAAGCAAGCTGACTTGATTCATACCAGAAGCTGTAGTTCCCGGAAAATTGTTGTACCCGGCTGAAATCAATATCAATTATGTGGGTACATATTGAATCGAGAAAATGCCTGTCATGAGATACAACAAGCACTGTATTGTCAAATTCTGAAAGATAGTTCTCCAGCCAGTTTACAGTCTCAAGATCAAGATCATTGGTTGGCTCATCAAGCAAAAGATTATCCGGATGTCCGAACAAAGCCTGAGCAAGAAGTACTTTCACCTTTTCTTTTCCTGACAGCTCTTTCAGGAGCTTGTAATGATTTTCCTCTTTTATACCAAGACCGCTAAGCAGGTTTGCTGCGTTGCTTTCTGCATTCCATCCATCAAGCTCATTGAATTTTTCTTCAAGCTCTGAGGCCCTCATTCCATCCTTCTCCGAAAAATCAGATTTCAGATATAAATTTTCTTTCTCTTTTGTTATTTTCCATAAAGTGGAATGACCCATTTTCACTGTGTCGAGTACTGTGCAGTCATCGAATTCAAAATGATCCTGCTTCAAAACAGAGACTCTCTCACCCGGACCGAATGTTACTGATCCTGTACGCGATTCTACATCCCCGTAAAGCATCTTAAGAAATGTTGATTTGCCGGAACCATTTGCTCCGATTATCCCATAGCAGTTACCTGCCGTAAAGATCTGATTAACATCCTGAAACAAAATGCGCTTACCAAACTGAATACTCAGGTTTGAAACTGTTATCATTGATATAATTTATTGCTATTGTAAAACATCCCCTTAAAAGGGTTGCAAAACTAAGTAATTAATTGGCAATAACAGTTTTTCGAATGCATTATGAAATTTGAAAAGCCCATAGATTACTTCTTTTGCTCTTCTGCTTAGCCGATTCCTGCAAATAAATCTGATGGCAACTCCTTTGTTGATTACCGATACTTAATTAAAACATTTTGTTATACAGAGCAATTGGCGTTAAAACTCTGAATATTTTTCTGACAAGTCCTTCTATTTAGCAGTTATTACAACTGAAGCCTCCTTTAACCCTTCAGCCGTTGCCCTTACACTGATTTTTCCGGGAGTTGTTTCCGGACGGATTATTGCCAGACATATTCCCTGATAAGCTTTTTTCACTGGCTGCTGGAAACTTGACATATCTCTTGGATTGCCGCTTCCAACCCCTGCAACTTTACCATTTCCTGTAACCTCAAAATTCACAACAATATCATCTTCATCCGGAACAATATTCCCCTTGGAATCGATTATCTCAGCTCTTACATACGAAAGATCATTCCGGCCAGCCATGATTTTGGTCCTGTCAGCAATTAGCCTTACAGCTACGGGTGTACCTGTCGTTTCAAGTGTCTGTGATGCTGTTTCTCTTCCATTGTCAAAACAGCGGGCTATCAGTTTGCCGGGTTCATAAGGAACTTCGAATGTAGCTGTAATTGATTTTTCCTGTTCCACATCCTGCTCACCAATGATCTTACCATTTAACTCAAGCTTAACCTGTTTACTTCGGGTGTAAACATGCACTTTAAATTTTTCACCTTCATGACCTTTCCAGTTCCAGCTTTTAAGCTCATCAGGGAAGCCCCAGTTACTTGTGACCTCTCTCTTCCCCTCCGGTATCGGACGGTGAACAAACAGTTCAACCTTACTTTTACCCCATACTACATACTGATAATATGATGGTACTTTTCTGTTTCCGATCAGGTCAATATCACCCTGATAATTTGTATATACCGGCCATACATCGCGTCTGAAGAACCCGCCTCCCGCACCGGCAGGTCTGCCTCCCGGGCCCGGTGGCTGCATTCCCTGCGGCACGTTCCCGGCTTGAATTACCTGTTGCCCCGGAGCCCCTCCAGTTGGATTCATAATTCCCGGAGATGCCGGATTATTTTCCGCGACAATATCCCTAAGCTGCGGCATACCTACACCTGCCTCACCGATATTATCTGTGGCAGTCCAGACAAAATACCCGATCACAAATGGATGTTTTTTAACCATCTCATAGTTTTCCAGCGCCAGGGGAGGATTTGTTTCAGTGCCAACCATGACACGGTCGGGATATTTAATATGGTCCGATTCATATCTCCTGAACGCATAATTATAACCTACCAGATCAAGAAGCGCAAAGTGTTCGGGTATAGAATCCCATCTGCTTGGCTGGCCTCTCATCCAGGCAAAATCATTAAAACACTCTGTAACAAAACGCGACTTGTCAAACCGCCGTATTTCACCGGTCAGATTCCGGGCAATTCTTAACCCTGAGGTATCAAATGTTTCACGGATTTCATTTCCGATACTCCAGATAATAACCGAAGGATGATTACGGTCGCGCTTAACCCACGATTCTACGTCTCTCTGCCACCATTCGGAGAAATTCAGGTGGTAATCCTGTTCCTTTTTAGGAGTTTCCCACATATCGAAAATTTCATCTATTACCAGCATTCCCAGACGGTCGCATGCATCAAGCAATGCAGGTGAGGGAGGATTGTGACTGGTCCTTATTGCATTAAAACCATATTTCTTCAAGATTTCAATTTTTCTTTCCTCTGCACGGTCGATAGACGCAGCGCCAAGAGGGCCGTTATCGTGGTGATAACAACCGCCGATCATGTCAACTGGTTTACCGTTGACAGTTAATCCGTTCTGTGCATCAATCTTTATACTGCGGACTCCAAAGTAAGTTGCCCGGGCATCGACTATTTTGTCACTAATAAGTACGGATACCTTTGCCTGATAAAGGTTTGGTTCTTCTATTGACCATAAGGATGGTTTATTAACCTGGATTTCTTGTTTTATCTCAATTGTTTGGCCTGATATCACCATTGACTGGCTATCGGAAGTTGCTGCCACCTTTCCCGAAGGATCTGACAACTCAGTACGCAAAACTATACTTTCAGTCTTTTCACCTGAATTTGTCAGCGTAGTTATAATTTTAACATCAGCTGAATTCTCATTGGCTGATGGAGTTGTAACATATATACCTCCCGACACATCAATATGAACGGGATTTACAAGTTTAAGCCATACATGCCTGTTTATCCCTGAACCTGAATACCAGCGCGAATTCAATCCTTCGTTCTTAACACGGACTGCAACAACATTAGGCTGTCCGGCAGGATTTAGAAATGAGGTAATATTATAATTAAAAGGAGTATATCCGTAAGGATGAAATCCAAGGTGTTTCCCGTTGAGCCAGACATCAGAATTCATGTATATCCCGTCAAACTGGAGATAAGCGATTTTGCCCTTGTCTTCAGCTTTAACAATAAAACTTTTTCTGTACCATCCAATACCTCCGACCAGATAACCGGAACTCATTTTATCAATTGAGGATTTACTGAATGGTCCGATTATATCCTCACCATTCTGTCCTGGAATGTCTTCAATGCTCCAGTCATGTGGTATGTCAAGAGTTCTCCAGCCTGAATCGTCGAAACCAGGATTTTCAGCCCCTGTGAGACTATCTTTAAGAAACCGCCAGTCATTGTCAAAAGATTCAGCTCCTGCATTAGAATTGGCTTCAGGCTGGCTGCTGCATGAGGTGAAGCCAAAAGACATAGATGCCATCAGGATAAATATTGCACTTATAATAAATGCAAAACGGAGATTCTTTTGTTTTTTCATTTTGATTGAATCAGGTTAGAAAAATAACAGGTTAGTTCTTTTATAAGTAAAGACAATTAACATCAATTGAATAATCCCATTTGAGATATTTTTATTTTATTATTTGCAGAGCCACTGAATATTATCTTCAAGCTCACTTTCGGGGGTAAACTTTTTTCATAAAATATATAATTCTGTTTTCCCCCGTTCCCCTTTCGAAAATAATAGAATCACGATCCACAATATTGGTTATTTTGTATTCACCGGGTAATTTTGATTCAGATAATGGACATGGTAACATTTTAAATTTGAAGGAATCAAGTGTAAATGTCAGCCTGAAGCTGTCGATTGAATAGGTCCCAACAGACAGGCATCCCATATCTTTTTGATATGCGATTCCTCCGGATGGCCATTCTACATATTTATTTGTAGCGGTGTCAAAACAAATCTCGCTCCAGAACTTTTGCCCTTTGACAATAAAATCTCCCATATAACAGCCATGAGGAATTTTGTACGGTCCGTTAAAAGGTTCGGGACCAGGCTCAATGTTTATTGTCGCAACCGGTTAGCAGGAAAACAGACAGGATAAAAAGACAAAGTTGTTTCATTTAAGTTCTTCGGCAAGTTTTAATACCCGGTGATAAATTTAAGTAATAATTCGTTTTGTTACCTGACCTGATTCCAGAAATCAGGTTCCGAATTTGTACCTCTGACTGTACAATCAGCGCATCCTCTGCTGCGGGTAATTACTACATAGAAGGGGGTATTGTCTATGAGTGTCCAGACCGTCGTGTTCAGGTTTGGAATATAGGCATTTCCAAAGATAGTATCGCCAATACAGGTATCATAAGAATAAGGGTTAACTAAACCGCTAAATTTGTCTTTTATGAAAATCCGTTTTGACTTTTTAGCTGAAACGCTGAAATAACCCAGAACGGTTTCTTCGGGATTTTCGACGCAATAAATGTTACCTTGTACGCCTGCAGGTATAATGTCGTAAATAGTCCCAATGTTTTGTGTAATGTTACTTAGCTTTTCCCAGTAAACAAATTCATCTTCATTAAGTGAATACTGATTAGCCATGATACTATATTTCACTTTTAACCTGTCGCTTTCGTTGGAAATATAGGTCAGCGGGTGCCTGACAATTCTGTACTCGCCCAGGAGTGAAGTGCTTTTGATATTGATAGATCTGGAGTTATCTGATATCCAACATCTCCAGTTTGCTACAGGATAAGGCAGCTGGAACTCCCAGGTTTCTTTAAAATCCCATCTGTAGAATCTGCATTTTTTATCCGGATCACTGGAATTTAAATAAATCCGGCAGCCGTCAGCCTCCGAAACAGCTCCGGCAGGTTTATCAATTTTCACTTTTTCATAATAAATAGTATCAATTGGAGGAACAGGCTTCAATTCCTGAGGTTTTGATTCGTAAGTAAGACTATTATTAAGATTGTTTGATTTTATCTGTAAGGTATAAACCCGGCCGACCACACCTATAAATTCTGAAGGATATGTAACATAAGTTCCGGGATTTCTTTCCCTGAAATTGAATATATTTCCCAGATTATCGGAAACAGTGATTTTACATCCGGTCACAGGTTCTATTCGGCTTATTTTTCCAAGCGGAAGGGATCTTGACAATTTAACTGTATTGGTATCCGGCTGGTCAGTTATCAAACCTTCAACAATAAGTAATTTTATATCTTCGTTCGTCGGGGGAACAAAGGGTGTGATACAGCTATAAAGAAGAAGTAAAAACCAAATCGCTGATATTTTAAGTAACTGTTTCAATTGTTGTTTTCCTTTTGGACCACCTTTATCAAAATTACTCTCTCCGGGCGATGAAATCAATTTTTTTCAAATAAAGAATTTCAGTGAATATACTTCTAATACCTTTCACTTAGGTCCTATCTGGCCGGACAGTTGAATAATGGAATTATATGAATATATTTATTCCTGAAAAAATCACTTACTCTAAAAACCAGATATCATGAAGAACCTCATTTTAGGCGTTATCATCCTTTTAGCCATCGCATTCTTTTCCAGCGGATTGAAAAATATTCCTCAAAAAGCTGATTGCGGCTACAACAAGGATTCAATGATCGTTGTCATGCGATTTGAGCGTAAAGTTAAACCGGAAAATGTTGCACTTTTCAAAAGATCGTTTGATGCGTGTAAGGCAGAAGTACTTGCAAAGGAACCAGGATGTCTCGATTATTCATTATTCCAGTCGTATCACGACAGCACCCTCTTCTGCCTCACTGAAGCCTGGGCTACAAAGGGTGCACATAATGCCCATATGCAGCTGGATCATACAAAAAAACATATTGCAGAAATAAAAGGCATTAATGACCCTTCCTTTAAATCGACAACCAACTACACCTACTGGATCTGTCCCGGAGCAAATGCAAAATGAACGCTTTTCTACAGTTTCTGACCAGCTCTGGTAAATGTCACTGTCTGACCGCCTTTTAAGCCCGGATTTATAAATTTAAGCCTGACCCGGGTTACACCATCCGGCCAGTAACGTTTCAGTGTACGGTCAGTGACCTCAATGAACTCAATCTCGGGGGTCACCAGTTTCTGATTATATGTCATATTAAGAGAAAATCCATTACCATCAAACCTAAGAAGTCCGGGCTTTACCATGGTTACCTTGCAATAAGTGATAAGGTTTGAGCTGGTTCCGGCAGTTGTAACAGAATTGAGTTCGTATTTATCACTGACTAAGAAGCTCTTTCCCCTGTTAAGGGTATATGTCCGGACCCAGCTTTTAACTTTGGCCGCCTCAGGGTAGGCTCCTGCAATTTCAGTTGTGAAAGTTGCGGATCGGCCATTGGCGGTAAATACTGAATTCTTTGCCTTGTAATTCTCGCCCTGCATCTGGTCGGTTCCGTTGATAACAGGCAGGTTGTGATATCCCGACTGCATTGTCCATATCTCATAGCGCCAGGGACTGAATGTCTTTGCAACATATTCTTCACGGCCAAGATCGATCAGGCATGGTTTACCGTCGAAATACATAAGGCACGAACCGACATCATTATGGTTATGGCTCTCTGCGTTAAATCCACCTTTTGCACCAAAGAAGAATCCGGAAAAGCTCCCCTCCTTGTCCCTTGCTCCTGCAACTTCAGTGTCGGGGAACCAGAAATCGGCAACCAGTGCTTCTTTTGCCTCAGCATCATGAATCTCACTGATAAGTCCAAGGTTTCTGATCTGGTCAAATATCCTTCCGCTCATTGCTCCTTCACCCCAGTTCCCAAGCCTGGCAAGGTATGCTCCGAATTTCTGCATTGCAGGATCTTTAATCGCCTTGCCATACCTGTAAACGATCGATGGAGCTCCGCCTGTTGTTGCATCGGCATCGGCAAAATTTATGAAATATGGCGCATGGATATTTACTTTGTAAAAATACTTGCCGATATTCTGGATCAGGGGATCATCAAAAACATCAAACTTGCCACCGGTTACATTCTTCATTATCTCCAGGCTTTCATATAAAAGAGCTCCGGCAGCACCCCAGTATGATGGTCCTTCATCGCACCCACCGTCATCAGAATAACCATTCAGGAACTTGTCAAGTGAATTAAGGATTTTTTGGACTTCGGCTGCTTTTCTAACCGGGTCAGTCTCTATCATGAGGTAGCTTGTAAGCATGTTGTAGTTAATCCATGGATTCCAGTTATTTGGGCGTCCGCCCTCAAATCCCATATAGCCCCAGTCATTCCTTCCAAAATATGGGTCAAGCGCTTTACTGGTTATCTCCCTTTTCAGTCTGCGTGAAATCAGAGGGTGTACCTTATCAAACTCATCTTTAAACAGGGCATATGTCATCGACAGATTGCTGGTTACCTCGCTTACGCCCAGATCGACATATGGTTCGTTTACATCCGGAAGACCAGAACCGGCTTTCTGAGCGCCAAGATGCGCCGACCATCCCCACCATGTCTGCTCACAGTAATACCAGACTGCATTGATTATCTGATCAATAAAACGTCCCTTTCCCTCAGCAAGCTCCCCCATAACAAGTGAAATAAGGGCATTGCTGCAGGCTGAATATACGCTCTGACGGCGATCGCCGGAACGGATAAATTCAAGATAATCAGTAGCCTTTACGACTGGCCAGTTATAATCGAGGTAGCCTTCTGCCTTTTTAATATAATCCTGCCTGATAATTGTTGGTAAACTTTCCCAGAATTGTCTCTCTTTATAACCGGGAAGCTTGTTCCACGAGTTATCATAGACCATGACTTTCGAAATATCAATCGCTTTTGCCTCACCTGACAGAATATTCCGTTCTCTTGGTTTCAGTTCAGCTTTTATGGGTTTGAACTGGTAAAAAGTAACCATTGCCATCAATAGGATAAATACTGCCTTCGGGTTTTTGATTATTGCTTTCATTTGCTAAAGGTTATTTAAATACCAGATTTTTATAGCTTTTTATTAATCAAAACTCAGGTGAGATTTATCATTAAATCACCCTTGCTTAAGCCACACTGTGAAATTATGATAATGTTATGAAAAAGAGAAATCAAAATTCCTGATATTTACCGGCTGTATTTCCATGAAATCGCAGGTGGCGATGCATTAAACTGATGAAGATAAGCGGGCTTATTGAAAAACATTTCTGGCTGATCCTTCTGGCTGGCATTCTATTGGGCTTGTGGTCTCCCGTACCTTTCAATGCACCTCAGGTACTTCCAAAGATATTGCTCGGAATGATGCTTTTCCTGGCTTTTCTGAAGATTGATGCCCTGGAGGTCCTTGAAAACATGAAGAATTTCCGGCTGATGATCTATATAGCTTTCATATATATGCTTGTAATTCCTCTTGTCTTTTACTTTTCAGCAAGGGTTTTTAATGCTGAACTTGCGGTTGGAGTACTCCTTCTTACGGCAATGCCAGCCGGGGTATCGACTCCGGTACTGACAGATATAGTCAAAGGGAATATTTCTCTTTCAATGAGCCTTGTGATAGTCAGCCAGTTTGTGGCCCCTTTTACAGTGCCGTTGCTTTTCTGGCTCGTGGACATCAATTCCCTGACAATTAATAAATTGTTGATTCTGAAGGACATTGCCATTCTTGTTTTCCTGCCATTGATTGTTTCACAGATAGTTAAAAGACTTCTTCCTCTTACTATCGAAAAGACGCAGCATCTTTTTACTTCGGCTAATGTGTTCCTCCTTTTTTCATTTGTCTATATCGCCATATCCTCTCAAAGGAATGTAATTCTCGAAAATCCGACAGGTCTGATCTGGAAGATTGCAGTGCTTTACCTTGTTTTCATTTTGCTGCACATAATAGGGTATATGATCTCTTACAAAGAAATCAGAGAGAACAGAATAGCCATTGCAATTGGCGCCGCATATATGAATAACGGAATGGCAATCGTACTGGCAGCATCATATTTTAAACCTGAGATCCTGGTGCTAATGGTCCTTTCGGAGCTTCCCTGGAATACCCTTCTGGCACCATTTAAAAAGGTTCTGTCATGGTATGGTGGTGAAAATACAATGTGAAACAAACAGGTCACCGCGATGCGGCTTAATTTAGTTCCTTAGGAACGAAATGTTAATAGCAACATATAGTAAAAAGATGATTGAGATCTGTGGGGACGACAGGTTTATTGGAAAAATATCTAAGATCGTTTTGGAGCTCCTCAGGTGCAATATGTTTGCAGGAATCTGATCAGTACTTGTTCAGCTTGTACGATACCCCAGCTTTTATATTGAGGAATGAAGCCCTTGAGGTACCCATCTGGAGAAGCAAACCTCCTCCCAGACTCACTGCAAATGAATCGTCAATCCGGTATCTGATACCTGCTCCGCCGTTTATGAAAAGCTTTGTATTCTCATCGAGGTTCTTTACTCCAAATAGAAGTCCGCTGTTGCCATAAAGAAATGGTTCGATCTTTTTCTTATCCCAGGTAAACCTGAAATCCACAAAAGCAGGAATAAGATTTCCTTCTTTATAAAAAAGCAATCCTGAGCCCATCCCTATAAACAGGTTGGTGCTCAGGTTCAGACCGTAAATATTAAGCTGGTAGCCATGCGAAGAGGTAAAACCATAATATTGCTGGGAATAAGGCATTGTTGTACCTGCAACTCCGAATCCGAATGTAGCTTCGGTGACATTCGCATAACCTGAATTTGGATTCAGGGTCACATTCTGCCTTCCTGAATTTGCTTTTCTCTGGGCTGTGACCAGAGCAAAAGAAAGTAAAAAAACAGGAATGATCAGGAGTTTCTTCATATGAAGGTTAAAAATAATCAATTAATAAGATGTTAATAACTTACTCCCTTTTGTTATTTATTAAAAATGTATTCTGGCAATCCAATACCTACCTTTGATACTGGCCAGCGCCCTTTCACCTTTCCAATTCTGGAAATTAGCACAATAAAATACTGATTAACAACTAAACAAACGGGGTGCTGGCTTTCTTTCCTGAATTGATGAACGTTTTGAGCAGAAATAAATTGCCGTTCCACAAGAATATTTCGACTCAAAATGCGTTTAACAGATGTATTTGTGGATGAATTTTAAACCATACAGGAAAAATGGCAACTATGGAACCACATGAATTAAACAAGGGGATCAATGTAAGCGCTTACAAATTAAGCCTTGCAAAGCAGCTTGAGGAAAACGCCAAAAGACTGAAGGAACATTATCAGAGGGTTCAGAGTCAGCACAAGGAGATTGAAAACCAGAAACAGGAAATTACAAGCTTTGTCTGTGACTGGCAGTAGTAAGTTTTGATATAGTAGTTCTTGAATTCCCTAACCCTGAGTTCTCAGGGCAATCAGATATTATATTTCCAATCCTATATTATTCATTCTTGTTGTTTAAAAGGTTCTTATTAACCGCAAATGACGCTAAGCTTTCGCAAAGCACTCTAAGCTAAATCATTAGTAACATTCCCTTTACGACCTTAGGTTAAAATCTAAGCGAGCTTTGCGGTTAATGGATTTGGATTTTTAAATAACCTCCATTTTGCTGATTGTGGAAGGAGGTGTTGTATTTAATAGTCGGCCAACTAATTGTTAATAACTTTACCAAATTGTTATTTAGTCTCCTGTAACTTTAGAATTCCTGTTTCTAACTTTGATACCGGCCAGCACCCATTCACACTTTCCTGCTCTGGAAATTGTATTTGACTAACATAATTGATTAATGCTGATAAAACGGGGTGCTGGCTTTCTTTATTATCCCGGAAAAATTATTACACCCAACTCATCATCATATTAAGATAAAGAATTGAAAATTTGAAAAGAAAAAGCAGTCTCCGGTTTTTAGGAGACTGCTTTTGTATTAGTTATTCAGGAAATTAATCCTTCCAGTTTATAGGAATCCTTAAAACTTCAGGGCTACTCCAAGATTAAGGTAAGCAACACCATAACCAAGCTCAAGCATCGCAGCAAAGTTATCTGAGAAATAGTATCTGCCACCGATGAACCATGACCAGACAACACCACCTGATGATGCCTGATAATCTGTACCGCCTGTTCCAAACTCTTTTGAAGAGGAAATATTGTACCCAAGTAACAGACCGGTATATGTATCCAGCTTATTGACTAAAGGATAATGGAAATTTCCTCTTGCCCCAACTATTATGTTCGAATATTTCCATCCCCAATCAGCATATTCATACTTATATGATGAATATCCAACGTAAGGACCTACACCTATTACACCTTTTTCGAGGATATTATCAGCAACTCCGAATTCAAGAGATGCAGAGATGGGCGGAATCTGGCTTTTATAATAGGTTCCTGAATACAAAGTAGTACCAAAACCGATACCAATATTAAGAACTTTGTCTCCCTTGTTAAAAGTAGACTCCTGTGCAACGAGTTGTGTCAGGGTGAAACAACCGATAACAAACAATAGTAAAAGTTTCTTCATAGTCTTAGATTTTAAAACGTTAATATTACATTATTGAACAATCTTATTTACAATTTGTTTAAAGTTCTCTGAAAAATTCCTGATAAAATTTATCCTGGTTTGTTCACTGAAGTATAATCTTTATGTTTATCCGATTGAATACTCCATCTAAAATAATAATAAACCTTAAGATTTCGTACATGATTAGCGAAATTAATATTTATAATTTACCGGTACCTCAAACCCTATTAGAATTTTATCAAAGAACAAAAAACGGTGACGAACAGTGTCACAGGGGTACAATAACAGCAAACAATAATCCAAAACTGTAAATTATGATCCTTTAAAGATCAGGAACATTACCGCTGCACATGTTGCACCAAGGGCCGGACCCAGGATCGGCACCCAGGAATAGCTCCAGTCGCTGTTCCTCTTATTTGGTATTGGAAGCAGAAAATGCATAATACGGGGTCCGAGATCACGGGCAGGATTAATAGCATACCCGGTAGGTCCCCCCAGAGATAGTCCGATCCCAAGCACAACCAATGCCACAGGAAGAGCATTCAGTGCTCCAAGCCCAACTTCCGGTTCCGCCATATAAAGTACAGCCAGCGACAGTACGTAAGTTCCGATTACCTCGGTCAGTACGTTATACCAGTAACTCCTTATATTAGGCGCAGTGCAGAATACTGCCAGCTTGGCGTCGCCATCATCGGTTGCATCAAAATGTTTCTTGTATGCTAGCCATACCAGACCTGCACCAAACATAGCTCCCAGTACCTGTGCACAGATATAAACTGGAACGGATGCCCAGGAAAACTTATGTGCTATTGCAAGTGCCAGGGTGACAGCAGGATTCAGATGGGCTCCGCTGAAGGGTGCTGAGATAAGAACTCCTGTAAAAACACCAACAGCCCACCCGAACGTTATTACTATCCAGCCGCTGTTATTTCCTTTCGTCTTACTCAGAAGGACGTTAGATACTACCCCGCCACCAAAAACAATTATGATTGCGGTACCGAAAAATTCTGCAAAAAATGGACTCATGGTTTAAGATGATTAGTGATTAGTAATTTGTTGCTGGTTGCTAGTTACTGGTTGCTTGTTGCTTGTTAATTTATTTGAATTGCAGGGTCATTGCGAGTCCCGAGTACCCGGGACGAAGCAATCCTTTTCAATTTACTCCTATCCTCCTGCCCATGCCTCAGCCGCCCTGACCGCCCGCTGCCATCCTTTCACAAGCGATTCTGTCATTTCAGTTGTCATCACGGGAACAAATGTCTTATCGATCTGCCATTGACTGGCAATCTCATCCATGTTTTTCCAGTAACCTACTGCCAGACCGGCAAGGTAAGCTGCGCCTAGTGCAGTCGTCTCGGTTATTCTCGGTCTGATTACGCTGGCCTGCAGCAGATCCGACTGGAACTGCATCAGATTGTTATTAACTGTTGCACCACCGTCAACACGCAGCTCTTTTATTTCAATTCCTGAATCCTTTTCCATTGCCAGAAGTACTTCAAGTGTCTGGTAGGCGATACTGTCCAGTGCCGCACGGGCAATATGGGCAGATGTCGATCCGCGTGTTATTCCGACAATAGTCCCCCGTGCATGCTGATTCCAGTAAGGTGCGCCAAGGCCTGCGAATGCCGGAACAAAATAAACACCATCACTGTTCTTAACTTTCCCGGCAAGAGCCTCAACATCAACCGATTTTGCTATGATCCCCAAACCATCGCGAAGCCATTGAACAACTGCTCCGCCAATGAAAATACTGCCTTCAAGAGCATAACGGGTTTCGTTGCCGATTTTCCAGGCAATGGTGGTCAGAAGCCTGCTTTTTGATGCAATCGGTTTGCCCCCAATATTCATCATCATGAAGCAGCCTGTCCCGTAAGTATTCTTAACCATACCCGGTTCAATGCACATCTGTCCGAAAAGCGCTGCCTGCTGATCGCCTGCAATACCTGCAACCGGAATCTCAGTTGAAAACTGCCCGACCGTATGACCATAATCTTCGCTCGATGACCTGACTTCGGGTAGCATGCTTTCAGGAATATCAAATATCTTAAGCAGTTCATGATCCCATTCTAACGTATGTATGTTGTACAACATAGTCCGCGATGCATTCGAAACATCAGTTATATGATGCTTTCCGCGGGTAAGGTTCCATACAAGCCACGAATCGACAGTTCCAAATGCAAGCTGGCCCTTTTCAGCGAGCTCCCTGGCACCTTTAACATTTTCAAGGATCCAGTAGACTTTTGTCGCTGAAAAATAAGCATCGACAATTAATCCGGTCTTGTTCAGGATCGTCAGGTCGGCGCCTTCAGCTTTCAGTTTGTCACAGAATTCGGCTGTCCTCCTGTCCTGCCAGACGATAGCATTATGGACAGGTTTCCCGGTTAGTCTGTCCCATACAATCGTTGTTTCTCGCTGATTCGTTATTCCTATACCTGCAATTTCAGTGCTTTTCAGTCCGGCTTTCGCCAGGACCTCGGTTGCTACACCAATCTGGGTCGACCAGATCTCCTCAGGATCATGTTCCACCCATCCCGGTTTGGGATAGATCTGTGTGAATTCTTTCTGTGCCGTTGCTACAGGTAATCCGGAATGGTCAAATACTATTGCACGGGAACTTGTGGTTCCCTGGTCTAAAGCCAGAATAAATTGATCCATATAATGTAATATGTATTATGTAATATGTATTATGTATAATTAATTATCAGGTTATTGTATTTGGATATCTCATTTTCCTGCCACTGTTTAGTGAATCCGAGCTCTTTTGACATTAAATCCGCCACCAAGGGACCTGCTTCAGCGCTGGCCCTGGCATCAAGAAAAAGAGATCTTGTCCTGCGGGCAAGCATATCCTCGAGAGTTCTTGGCATCTCGTTCCTGCAGATCCAAATTATTTCAGCTTTTGCGTATGGAAGATTCTGATGGATAAGTTCTCCAAGAACAGGTTGTTCTCTTATCATCCTTTCAATTTCATAGGCCTGGTTGCCGTAAATCATCAAACGATCCGGTTCAATAGGTTTGCCGTTTGAATAGAAGCTATAATTTTTTGTAATGCATTTTTTATCTTCAATAATTCCGGCTTTTATGCCTTTGTTTATTGTTTCTTCCGCCATTCTTCTGTATGAGGTCCATTTACCACCTATTATTGATAGAAGTCCTGAACGTGAAAGCGTGATTTTATGTCTTCTTGATACCTCTTTGGTTGCTTCCGGATTATCAGGATTGGCAGCAAGCGGCCTCAATCCTGCAAATATGCATTTTAAATCTTCTCTTTTCGGAGGCTTCGTAAGATAATTCCCTGCAGTTTTAAGAATGAAGTCGATCTCCTCCTCAAGAGCCCTTGGTTCGAGAGTAATTGTTTCAAGAGGAGTATCGGTTGTTCCGACTACAACTTTCCCGTACCATGGTATTGCAAAGAGGACACGTCCGTCATCGGTTTTTGGTATCATTATAGCTGAACTGCTCTGCAAAAATGAATGGTCGATAACAACATGCACCCCCTGGCTTGGACGGATTGTCGGTTTTGATGAAGGATCATCCATTTTGTGGATCTCATCAGCAAAGATCCCGGTTGCGTTTATGACAAGCTTGCCGTTAATTGAATACTCTTTCCCCGTTTCAATATCCTTGGCTTTAATGCCTGTGACTTTGCCTTTACCGTCTTTCAGAAGGGTGTTAACTCTGAAATAATTCAGTACCGCACCCCCGTTTTCCACACAGGCAGAGGCGAGTGCAATTGCCATCCTGGAATCATCGAACTGACCGTCATGGTAAACAATTCCACCCTTTAATCCTTCCGATTTGAGAAGAGGAAGGCGTTTGAGAGCCCTGGAACGGTTAATGAAATATGATTTACCCATACTCAGCCTTCCTGCAAGCAGATCATAAAATTTCAGTCCGACAGTGTACAGGAAGACATCCCATAATGTGTAAACCGGTATCACAAATTCCTGGTTTGCTGTAAGATGCGGAGCGTTTTTAAGCATCAATCCACGTTCATGAAGCGCTTCAATAACCAGCAGGATATCACCCTGAGCCATATACCTGACACCGCCATGGACTAGTTTAGTGCTCCTCGATGATGTTCCTTTTGCAAAATCTGATTGTTCGAACAGAACTGTACTATAACCACGGGTAACTGCATCAAGAGCAACTCCCAAACCCGTTGCACCACCCCCGATGACTATTATGTCCCACTGCTTCTGAGGATCTTCCAACAAGGTCTGGATCAATGTATTCCGGTTCATCAGAAAAGAAGTTTATCAGGTATTAATGTTACAAAAAAAAATCAAAAGAATTTCAAACAGGCTGGCATTTTTACCCTTGCTGAATCAAGTGCGACTGAAGGCAGCCCGGTTTTCTTATCAATCCTTAAAACCGAAATATAATTTGATTTCTGGTTCCCGACAAGGATATATCTTCCTGTAGGATCGATCACAAAGTTCCTTGGCCAATTTCCTCCACATGTGGTATGACCTGCCAGGCTTAACAATCCGTCATTTCCAACTTTGAATGTTACGATTGTATTTTCACCACGGTTCGATCCATACAGAAATTTCCCATCCTTGCTAAGATGTATATCGGCACAATAGTTATTTTCAATGAAATTCTCCCTGTGGGTCAGCAAAGTCTGCAGGAGTGTAAGTCCTTGTTTGTTATCGACACTGAACACTGACAAAGAGGAACCAAGCTCATTTATAACATAAAGCTTTGTCCCATCGGAACTAAATGTAAAATGGCGCGGACCCGATCTCGCTGGAAGGGTAGCAATGCCATTTTCAAGCTGGCTTAGATTTCCACTTTTGGTGTCGAAATCATAAACGACAACCCGGTCAAGTCCGAGGTCGGTGACATACACATATTTCCCGGCCGGATCGTGCTGAATCATATGGGCATGTGATCTGTCGGGCTCCTCCCTGACATACAGGATAGTGTCGGTAATCGTTTCAGGTATGCCCCCTTCATCGAGCCTCACAACGGCAACCGAACCGTTCGGGTAATTTGCGATGAACAGGTGGCTGCTGTCGGCCGACATTGAGATATAGCATGGGCCGGCATAAGGGACAAGTATTTCGTTCTGCTTTTCAAATGAGTTGGAAGAATCATCATATTTGAAAGTGGTAAGGCCGCCTCCAAACTGACCTTTGAATTCCCAGACCTCATTGATGACATAGAACATTTTATTCTTTTCCGAAAAACAGAAATATGAAGGACTCGGACCGACATCTGATTCAGAGATCAGTTTCAGCTTGCCGTTGCCTGAGTTGAAGGTGAAGACTGACATTGCCTTTTCACCATCCTTCGTTGTGAACCCCCCAACAAAGAGTTTGTATTCTTTTTTGCAGGAACAAAATGCGAAACAAATGAATACTAAGATAATAGTGGCAATTTTGAATTGTTTTTTCATATTGACCTAAATTGATTATATTTCCCTTTTAACCGCAAAGAACACTAAGCTACCGCAAAGGACGCAGAGTTAGATCATCACGGAAATACTCTTTGCGTCCTTGGCGTATCCCGAGTACTCGGGATTGCGGACTTTGCGGTTTATTTCTTTATTTCTATATATTTCCTGTCTGTTTCCTCCATTTTGAATCGGATGCTAACAATATACGGTTCCTTGTCTTTTTCCCAATGGCCATAGGTCGTAACTACAAATGTCCCGTCCGGAAGAAGCTCAACACCCGGATAACAACAATCCCAGCTATGTATGTTATCCTTGAACCTGATCCTGTATTGTCCGGGTTTTCCTTTCACCAGGTCCTTCCATCTGCCAACCCATCCAACCCAGTCACCTTCGGTGGGGCTACCCTGTCCGGTTTTATCATTTCTCAAGCTTAAGGGACTGACATCCCTGAAAACAACAAAAAGTCTTCCGTCGGGAGAATACTTAAGGACGTGCCTGTCGCCGTTGAGTTCATTCTGGAGAGGCCGGGGGTCAGTCCATGTTTTCCCTTCATCTTTCGAAAAAATGATCTGCGAATTGGCGGTGCGTGAATTTTCCCGCAGGAGGACGGCCAGTGTTTTCCCATTGGGAGATCTTATTATTCCAGGTTCACACAGGTTCATATCCCTTCTGCTCAGGATCGGTTCAGGTTTTAACCACGTCAGGCCGCCGTTGTAAGAAAAGGTTTTATAGAGTGTAAACAGGGTCCGGTCATTTGTTTTTCTGTCCTCCCTGTACTTTTCCTGTCCGTCAGCCGTCATGAACCTGAGGTCGTCGTGGAACAGTGCCATATAATGACCCTTCCCGGTATTCAGGGCGGTCATTGCCGCCATCACCACGATCCCGCCCCAGTCGCCGGCTGGCTCCAGCCCGCTCCATGTAAGTCCGTCATCCTCCGAATGGGCAAGCCTGGCAGGATATAGCCCTGAAAAAAGTATCAGGTGCTTATTAGCCTGGGGATCAATTGTCTTGAAGATTGTAGGTACCTCCAGGGATGTTTTCCAGCTCTCCGGTGTCTTCAACCGTTCGCTCCAGGTAACTCCGCCATCGGTACTTCTTTTATAAACTATCTCTCCTCTCCCATGGCCTTTCGGATAAACAGTCAGGATTGTTTTACCGTCTTCAAGAAGAACTGTTGTCGTATGACCCAGGTATTGTCCCTCTTCCCTGTCGACAAAATCCTGACGGAAGGTTTCCTTATCAAGATCAATTATGGGAATTGATAAATATGGTTTGGTATTCTTCTCCTGTGAGAAAGAAGAAAGAGAAGAGATAAGGAATAGGGTTAAAAGGATTAGATTTTTCATCGATTTGTTAGTTTTCGACCTCACTTCCATTCTATTTTAACCTGTCTTTGAACCCTACCCCAAACCCCTTCCCTTAAGGTTAAGGGAAGGGGCTTAAAATCTTTTCATTGGAAGTTACACCCTTCCCTTATTGCTTAAGGGAAGGGTCGGGGAAGGGTTAAGACAAACTACGGATTTGGATCGAGGTCTTTAAACTAAAAAAGAGGCTGATCTCACAGCCCCTTTAAATTTTACACTTCAAAGCTATCGCATTCACGGTAAGCCTGGATAACCCGTGCTTCACCCTCTTTTGTCCCTCTCTGACTGATTCCATGTTCCATACAGATAGTACCCTCATACTTTTTATTATAGAGGTACTTGAAGATATTCTTATAGTTTATCTCACCTGTTGTGGGTTCATTCCTTCCGGGGTTATCACCGCAATGAAAAGCAGCAATTTCGCTCCACGCCATCTCCATGTTGGGAATCAGGTTGCCTTCGCTGATCTGTTGGTGATAAATATCGTCCAGAGTTTTGCATGATGGCCTGTTCACAGCCCTGCAAATGGCATATGACTGAGGTATGCCGGTCAGGAAAAGCCCCGGGTGATTTGTGTAGTGATTCAGAGGTTCCAGCACTATCGTAACTCCGGCGGGTTCCATTATGTCGCAGCAATATCTCAGATTGTCTATTACATTGGCGGTCTGGTAATCCATGTGCAGTTTCATGTCGTACCTTCCCGGGACCACCAGGGCCAAATTGGCTCCAGTTCTTTTGGACACTTCAACACCCTCTTTCATCTGGGCTTCAAGCATATCACGGACCTCCTGGGTTTTGAGAACAAAATCCTGCTTTCCCGAATCAGCCCTGAGTACAAAAGGACCGAAATCCATTCCGAGACGTTTCAGCTCAGCCATGATCTTTTCCTGCAGTTCAGGAGTCCTTCTCATAAGCCCGTTATCAAAGACTGCACGGAACCCCTGGTCATGACAGAACTTAATGTTATCAATGGGATCCTCCCCGGCATTCTGGCGGAACATTCCCAATCCGGGAGCATATTTCAGCTTGAAGGGAGTTATGGCATCTGCAGGTTTCTTCTGACCGAAGGTTGCCGATGATCCGATAATGGCAGGTGCTGCCATTATAGCAGCACCTGTTGTCGCCTTTTTTATAAAGTCTCTTCTTGAGCTATTCATAAAAACTATCTTTAAAATTATTTTTTGGCAGCTGCTGCTGCAGCTTGTGCGGCCTCTCTTTCAGCCCTTCTTTTAGCCTGTTCTGCCAGCTGTTCCGGTGTAGGAGGAACATAAGCTTCTCCAGCAATCGGAACATCCTTTGGAATATCAACCGGTCCGAATGCAAATACTGTCGGGCCGAGTTTCAGGTCGGAGTTCATCATTTCTTCGTATGTAGTCTCTTTCCCCGTATAGGCTGATATTCGTCCCATGATTCCGATCATTGTGGAAATGGCTGTTGCCTCAAGCTCATTGAATACTTTACCTGTACGGATAGCAGTAACAAGGTCGATATGCTCCTGAACATATGGATCGACGCTTACGCGTGTTGTTGGTTTTCCATCCTGGTCAAGAGGATATTCATATTTCCAAAGCTCTGTCCCGGCAAGGTCGAGTACCGTACTGTGGCAGTCGGTTGATCCTTTTGCTCCCTGGAGTCTTTCTGAAACATTATTAGCGCATCCGTTTATCTGGCGGCACATGCTGTGAATATGTCTGCCATCCTCAAAGGTATAATCGACACTGAAATTATCATACTGATCGCCTGTTACACGGCGAAGTCTTGAACCAAATCCTACTGCTTTCACAGGATGTGCACCGAAGAACCAGTTCGCGACATCAAGGTTATGAACGTGCTGTTCCACGATATGGTCGCCCGAGAGCCAGGTCCAGTTGACCCAGTTACGGATCATCCATTCCATCTCGCTCCATTTCGGATCGTTTTCGCGGTGCCATAGCTTGCCTCCGTTCCACCATACGTTACCTCCGGTAAGCTCTCCAATCAGACCCTGCTGAACCTGCTGCCAGCTGGCCATATAATCACGCTGGTGGCGGCGCTGTGTGCCGGTTGTAATGCTCAGACCCAACCCTTCGGCTTTTTTGGCTGTAGCCATCACTGACCTTGCACCAGTAGGGTCGACACAAACCGGTTTTTCAGCAAAAATGTGTTTCTTAGCTGCCACTGCTGCTGCCAGGTGTTCCGGACGGAAATATGGAGGAGTTGCCAGGATGACAATGTCAACATCGGAATCGATAACCTTCTGAAAAGCATCAAATCCTACAAAGCAATTTTCAACTGGAACTTCCTGTTGTTTCTGTTTAAGAATGCTTTCCCTGGTACTATCAACACGGTCCTGAAAGGTATCGCCCAATGCAGTGATCTGGAGATTTGGACCAGCATTAAGGAAGTTTATTGCAGCTCCTGAACCACGGCCACCGCAGCCAATAACTCCGGCTTTAAGAACCGGACCATCCGGAGCCTGATCGAGGAAAGTTGGAACTTCAACAACTTTTTTTGTTTCACGTGCACAGCTTGTAATAATCGTTGGAACAACAACACCTGCTACCCCCACAGTTGCTGCCTTTCCAAGAAAATTACGTCTTGAGATACTTGATTTTTTCATATTAGATCAGATTAGATTATAAGAACTTAAAATACCTGGTTTTCAAGGATACAGATTGTAACCAAATGTAAATATAGAGAATTTAAAAACCAAAGATTAAAAGGAATTTAAAGTTTTTTAACAAAGAAAAGACCTCTCCCCCAACCCCTCACCCGGAGTGGGAGGGGCTTTAACCTACTGCAACCATAACTTCCCCCGCTCTCTCTGGGAGCGGGGGATAAGAGGGGGTGAGGCCATAAATACCTGAGAATAGCCAGGTGTTACATTCAAAATCAATTCCGTAATTCCAAAAAGATGCTAAATTTGTGACCACAGTATGAAGGCACGGATCGCAGATCCGCGCCAGCGGTTTAATTAAAAATCATAATGAGGCTAACTTCAAAATACTATTTCTTCTTCATTATAATCCTTACTTCCCTTTCCAGCTGTACCGGCAAACCTCATGGGGAGATTGCCGAAACCGGTAAGCCTCCTGTAATAGATCCCGATTATGCTGGTGTAACTATACCACCCAATATTGCCCCCCTTAATTTCAAAATCCTCGAAGCAGGCTCCCGATTCTTTGTAAGGGTTTCCTGTCCGGCAGGAAATAAAATTGAAGTTAGCAGCAAGGAGGGAATAATAAGTATCCCTGAGGGAAAATGGAAGAAAATGCTCGTGGAGAACAAGGGCAAAGATCTCAATATTGATATCTGGCTGAAAAATAAAGAAAGCGGATGGTCAAAGTATAACACGATCACAAATAAAATTGCCCGGGAACCTATTGATCCGTATATAACTTACCGTCTGCTCTACCCGGGCTATGAAAGCTGGAAGGAAATAATCATAAAACAACGCAGCCTCGAAAGCTTTAAAGAAAGATCAATAATCGAAAACAGCCTTGTTGAAGAAAACTGTCTTAATTGCCACTCCTACAATAACACAGGGAAATCAGAAAATTTTATGTTTCACATGAGGGGAAGCCTGGGAGGCACCTATTTCTATTCAGGCGGGGATCTCAAAAAGATAAATCTAAAAACCAGCGAGATGAAAAATGGAGCCGTCTACCCGCGCTGGCACCCTTCAGGAAAATTTGTTGCCTTTTCATCAAATAAGATAGTGCAACAGTTTCACTCTGCACTGAGCAAGAAAGTTGAAGTAAGCGACCTTGAATCTTCACTTGTTCTTTACGATGCTGAAAAAAATGAAATTATGGATATTGATCTTCCGGAAAGGGAGAAATACATGGACACCTACCCAGAATGGTCACCTGATGGAAAATATCTCTATTTCTGCAGAGCTCAAAAGGTCGGTGAGGTATTTATTTATGACAGTGTCCGCTATAACCTCTGCCGTGTACCTTTTGACCCTTCAACACGAAAAACAGGTGCGGTCGAATTGATCTGCGATGCGTCAGCAATAAATAAAAGTGTCTCCTTTCCCAGGGTATCTCCCGATGGTAATTACATTGTAATTACACTTCATAACTATGGTTGTTTCCCTATCTGGCATAAGGAAGCAGATCTGTATGAAATCGATCTCAGAACCATGAAAACTGCAACTATGGACCTGAACAGTGATTTTACAGATAGTTATCACTCCTGGTCGTCCAACAGCAAGTGGCTTGTCTTCAGCAGTAAACGTATCGATGGCCTGACTGCAAGATTCTTTATTTCATATATTAATGAAAACGGAGCCTCGGGCAAACCATTTATTATGCCGCAGAAGGATCCTGAATTTTACGGGAGGTTCTTAAAGAGTTTCAATCTACCGGAACTCTCAACCCTAAAGGTTGATGTTAATCCCGGGAAGATAAGGAGGAGTACCAAAGCAAATGCCTTACAGGCGAAATGGGCAGAGAATTAAAAAATGTTACACTGAGATCCACAGAGAAGTCACAGAGATCCACAGAGTTGAAATCTCAAGGCTTTTTGTTTCTCTGTGGAACTCTGTGATACTCAGTGGAACTCTGTGAAAGTTCTTTAATAATACCAAAAACTCAAACCCCAATATAGAAATATCTTACAATGTCTCCGGTCAAAACAAATAGGAATCCTGTTACTCAACTTCTGCCGTATCTGATATTCTTTACGGGATTGGTATTGTTTTTCGGGATTTTTGCTGATTATGTTGAGTATTACCAGGAAAAAATATCCCTCTTCGTATTTTCATCCGATTACCTTAAATCAAGTCTGACCCAGCCCGGATCAATGCTTGTCTATATTGGCAGATTTCTGACAACATTTTACTATTATCCTGTGGCAGGAGCAATAATTATTTCACTGATAATCTGTATGATAATTTATATGATCTCTAAGATCATAAGTATTCTGACGGACAAAACATCAAATCTTCTTCCTGTTCTGTTTGGAGCCGGATTTTTAATTCTGCAGACTAATTACCAGTACCTTTTGTATAACAGTCTTGGTGTGCTTTTGCAGCTTGTTCTGTTTTACCTTGTCATAAGATATCTCAAAGGTTTTCTCCCTGTCGTCATATTCCCTTTCTGGTATTTCATAACTGGAGGATTTGCCTGGATCTTTGCATTGATGTACGCTCTCTTCCTGATCCTGAAACCAATAAGGGATGAGTGGCCTAAAATCATTTCGCTATTTGCCATCAGTTTTATTGTTATTTATCTTCTTAAAGAATTTTTCCTCTTTCAGCCTTTTAAAGCGCTGATGACTTTCCCTTTTTCGGAAGAAAACACAGGTAATCAATTTAGATTGTTTATTCCAATAATTAGTTCTATAGTTCTTCTTCCTCTGATTGTAAGATGGGAAATAAGGTTACCGGCCCGCATCAGGCAAATAGAGCCTATTAAAACAATAGTCATTCCCCTGGTTTCATTGATACTGATTAGCGCCATTGGATTACTGCGTTTTGACCGGTCCAACAAGGAATATTTTCATGCAGAAAGACTTTTCAGTCAGGGAAGATTTAATGAAGTTACCAGGTATATTTCTTCTCACCCTTCGACAAACAGGCTCACAATATACCTTAACAATGTTGCACTTTCCGAAACAGGAAGACTTAATGACCAGCTTTTCCATTTCCCCCAGAGCCCCGATGGTCAGTCCCTGTTCCTGAAATGGGAGATGATGGGAGAGGTATTAAGGAGGGGAGCATATTTCTACTATACAACCGGAATGATAAATGAAGCTCAGAGATGGGCTTTCGAGAATATGGTGATGAAAGGGATCACTCCGGAAGATGTCAGAATGCTTATAAAAACCGAAATTGTTAACGGTAATTATAAGATGGCGTCAAAATATTTATCAATACTGAAGAAGACGTTATTTTACAGGAATGAAGCCACCGGTTTTGAAAGGTTCCTTACCGATGGAAGAACAATTGAATCGGATCCTGAATTAGGAATTAAATTGAAAGAAAAGATCGGGCATGATTTTTTCTCAATCACTGATAACCCATATGTCAACGTCGAAATAGCATTATCAGCCGATTCGCTGAACCGCAAATTGTTCGAGTATAAGATGGCATTCCTCATGCTTAATGAAGATTATGCCGGTATAGCATCAGGACTAACCCGACTTGAAAGCTTTGGTCATACAAAGATCCCTGTTCACCTCCAGGAAGCCGCCCTGGTTTGCAGAATGTCGGGCTCAGCCATGCCTGGTATTGGAAGTCTGAAAATCGACCCGCAGATTGAAACCAGGTTCAACCAGTTCCTTCAGACATTCCAGTCCTATGGCAACAATCTGAAAACAGCCCAGCCGTTCCTGAAACAGAAATTCGGGAACACGTTCTGGTATTATGCGTTTTATCATTAAGCCACATCAGATTAAGTAACCCTGAAATGATTCCATTGGATTAAAGAAAAAATGTCAATACAACGTATATTCGTAAATAATTTCAGATTTTATGAGGTACATTTTTCCGGTTTTTTGTTGGTTGTTTTTAATCTCATGTTCCGAATCAACCAGATTTCAGCTCCTGGACTCAAAGCAAACAGGAATTGATTTTCAGAATACAATAACTGAGACTGATAGTTTCAATATTCTTACCTATGAATATATTTACAATGGAGCCGGAGTTGGGATTGGGGATCTGAATAATGACGGTCTGCCTGATATTATTTTCGCCAGTAATCAGGCTTCTTCCAAAGTCTATCAGAATAAAGGCAATTTCAGATTCACAGACATTACTCAAAATCTTGAGGGGCTATCAGATAACCAGTGGTACAGCGGAGCTACAATAGTGGATATCAACAGCGACGGTTTGCTTGATATTTATTTGACCTCAACAGGTAATAAAGATCCTCAGAAATGCAAAAACAGGTTATGGGTCAATATGGGGATCAGTGAAAACGGGACACCATTTTTTAAAGAGTTGGCTGAGAAGTACGGGATTGCTGAAGATGGTCCGTCGGTTGCTGCAGCATTCTTTGATTACGACAGGGATGGAGATCTTGATCTTTATATCCTTAACAGCAGTGAAAATCAGAGAATGAACAGTTCCTATCTACAGAAAATTACTGATGGCAGCGCCCGTAATAATGATAACCTTTACCGTAATAATAGTGACGGCACATTCACAGAGGTGACCAGGGAGGCGGGAATTTTGTTTGAAGGATATGGGCTTGGTGTAGCTATTGGTGACGTTAACAAGGACAATTATCCTGATATCTATGTTTCAAATGATTACAATTCAAATGATCTGCTATATATAAATCAGCGAGATGGAACCTTCCGGAATGAGATCGCAAAGTACATGTCGTATCAGACAAGATCCTCGATGGGAAATGATATGGCTGATATAAATAATGATGGTAATCCTGACATGCTTACTCTTGATATGCTGCCCGAATCATATGCTGAAAGAAAGCAGACAATCAATGGGTTTAGTTACATTCTTTACCAGAATGATAACGAATTCGGTTTTGAACACCAGTATGTAAGAAATATGCTTCATATTCATAATGGATTCATTAACGGAAATCTTCTGCCTTTCAGTGAGGTGGGTCAAATGTCAGGTATTTCTCAAACTGGCTGGAGCTGGTCGGGAGAGTTTGCTGATTATGATAACGACGGCGATAAAGATCTGATAGTTACCACAGGTTATCCGAGAGATCTGACCGACAAGGACTGGTTTAAGTTCCGGATGAAGAATCAACGATCAGGTATTGGCAGCAATGAAATTATAAATATGATGCCTCCTGTTTCTATTCCAAATATTGCTTTCGAGAATAAAGGAGATCTTCGTTTCACGAAAAAAAACGACTGGCTGCCGGATATACCTTCTTATTCGTACGGAGCTTCATTTGCAGACCTTGATAATGATGGCGATCTTGATTATGTGGTTAATAATTTAAATAGTGAGGCATTTATACTAAAAAACAATACAAGGGAAAAATCAGGCAATAAAGCTAATTTCATAAATTTCAGACTGAAAGGTAAACCACAGAACACTATGGCAATCGGCGCAAAAATTGAATTATGGAATAGCGGTGATTATCAGTTTATTGAGAATTTTTTAACAAAAGGGTACGCATCTTCAGTCGATCCGGTCATTCATTTCGGACTTTCTGACAAGAACTCAGTTGACTCAATAAGAGTAACCTGGCCTGAATCTGGAAATATTTCGATCCTTAAAAACCCTGTTGTCAATCAAACACTTGAAATTAATGAAATGAATTCCATTTCAGTGTCAGAAAAAAACATACAATCATCTTCACCAGAGCTGATGTTTATTCAGTGCAATAATATTCTTGATTATGTTCATGAGCAGAGAGATTTTGCAGATTTCTTCCTAACCCAGAAAATTATTCCTCATAAGTTTTCACAGATAGGACCATGCATCACCAAAGGTGATATTAATAAGGATGGTTACGAAGATCTTCTAATTGGGGCAACAAATATTTTGCCAACTACAGTATATATGAGGCATGGTAAAAGATTTGAAAATAAGGTAATTAAAGGATTTACCTCACGGAAGGAAATTACTGAATCAGATATGGCGGTACTGGATATTGATAACGATGGCGATAACGATATAATTTCTGTAGCAGGAGGATTTGAATACCAGAAGGAAAGTGAAAAGCAGGAAAATCTATACATAGCAGTCGCAGCAGGATATGAAGGTAGAAACGAGAGCAAATACCAACACTATATTTATGAAAATCAAGTTGATTCATTTAAAAAGATCCTTCTACCAATACCTCCATTTCTTGCTTCTGTGGTAAGACCATATGATTTTGATAATGATGGGTACCAGGAGATATTTATAGGTTCCAGAGTAAAGAAAGGAATGTTCCCATTTGCAAATCCCTCGTGGCTGATATTAAACGAAAAGGGCAAACTTTCAGTTGGCTCATCTTCAAGTTATGACCTGGGGATGGTTACAGACGCGGTGTGGACCGATTACGATAAAGACGGCTGGGAAGATCTGTTCGTTGTAAGAGAATGGAACTCTCCCGTGATACTTAGGAATAATAATGGTAAGGAACTTATACCTCAAAATATTAAAGATCTTGATGGTTATCATGGGTTGTGGTATTCAGTAACAGCAGGTGACTTTGACCTCGATGGTGATGATGATTATTTACTGGGTAATCTGGGCGAAAACAACCAGTTTACAGTGAGTCCTCAATATCCATTAAGCCTTTATGCTCTTGATTTTGAGATGGATGGAGTAATCGATCCTTTGATGACGGCATACTGGGAAGATAAGAATGGGGAAATGAAAGAATATCCTGTAAATTACCTTGATGAATTGATGGAACAATCCTCATTTTTTCAAAATAAATTCGAAAACTATACCTCTTTCAGCAATAGTACTATTGATAATATCCTTGATGATAATTTAAAAAAGAGGCTGGAGCTGAAGCTTTTTGTCAATACAGTATCAAGCTGCATTTTATGGAATGAAAATGGAAAATTCAGATTGGAAAAGTTGCCGGAAGAGGTGCAGGTTTCTCCAGTAAAGAAAATGATTGTATATGATCTGAATAATGATAAATATCCTGATGTAATTATAGCAGGCAATGATTACACTTGGGATGTATCAACAGGATACTTTGATTCATTGAAGGGAATAATATTGTTAAATGAAGGAAACAACCGGCCATTCAGTGTTATTCCACCATCCGGAAGCGGACTGTTTCTTCAGGGCATGATTGGATCTTTGCTCTTCTATGAGGGTGATACCTCATTTCTGATAGGGGGAATAAACAGGGGAAAAGCTGTTGTTTTCAAACTGAAAAAGTAAGTCCGGTTTGTTTCCTCCGGGTATCAACCGTTTTTTAATAGGGTGATTTTAGATGAGACTGTTTCTAAGATATTATTTATCTGACCATAGAGAAATGAAAAGTAAAAAGCCGGTCCTTTTCAGTCCGGCTTTTTAATTGTTAATCAGATTATTAAATTTCAGGCATATTAATACCCCGGG
Organism: uncultured Bacteroidales bacterium; assembly: GCA_963701745.1. Lineage (GTDB taxonomy): Bacteria > Bacteroidota > Bacteroidia > Bacteroidales > VadinHA17 > LD21. The sequence goes on from CAVPBE010000006.1 coordinate 46,999, forward strand.
TTCTGAACTAATAAAGTATTCTTGTTCATTTCATCACGCATAATCGGAAAGAAATAAATCTTTTTATTCCATGCTCTGGTATCACCGGGAGTATCTTTCTTAGCAAAAATAGGTGCACCATATGTTGTTCCATCAGCTTTCCGGTATGACGCAACAGATGTTTCTGTTGTGTTATAGCGCACATCTACTGCAGAAGTTGGATGATACGCTGCCTCTCCGATAAGCCAGCGTCGCACATCCCAGAATCGATGGTCCTCAAAAGCAAGCTCGATACGCCGTTCATGGCGGTAAGCCTGACGTAATGCATCACCTGTTAATGTTCCTGGCAGGTCAGGCTGACCTGCACGCTTTCGGATCAGATTTATATACGTACGTGCTTCCGCATCCTGTCCAAGTTCAATACATGCTTCTGCATAGTTAAGAAGAACCTCACCATATCTCAGATGCTTGAAGGGAACATCCTGTTTAACATACTGAGGATCGACTGAAGGATCAACATACTTTCTCAGATAATAACCTGTTTTACCACCGTTCCAGTCTTCAATAGGACCTGAACGGGTATCCAGGCCGGCTTTTATCATAGCGTTGCTTGGATTATAAACATAACCTACCTGGATCTTGCTGAAAGGATCGATCTGCAAAGCATCGGATGGACGTTTTCTCCATTCTACTCCTTCATATAATATGGTGGCGTAAAAACGAGCCTCCCGTTTAACGTAAGGATTGGCCTTATGTGTCAGGTTTGACCAGTTAAATTTACTGCCGTCTTTCATCTCGTACTCATCAACCAGGTCGCCGAGAGGTGTATTGTTGCCCCAGTTATGATACCCATTTGGTCCGCAGTATAATCCCGGATTATATCCATCCCAGTTTTCATCTGTTTTTGGAGTAAAGAATTGCAGCAGGATGTCTTCATTGGTTCCCTTTGATGTAAACAATTCTACAAAATTCTGAGCCACAGAATCAGCTGGCGCCGGAGTTGCTTTGTACAAACTGTATTTATTAAGGTCAATAACAGCCTTTGCGGCATTTTTAGCAGCTGTCCATCTCGCAGTAGCATCACCGCCAACATAGCCTAACAAAGCAGGTTGAGAGAAGCCACTTGTCACAATACTGTTTTTTGCAGAGTTATGCAAATCGCTTGCAGCGTAAAGCAAGACTCTGGCTTTAAATGCAAGTGCGGCTCCTTTTGAAATATATCCGTTTGTCGGGTAAGTTGCCGGCAGGCTCATAGCAGATGAATCAAGCTGTCCGACAATAAAATTAATGCACTCTTCATAGGTATTCCTTACAACTTCGAAATCATCCGACAGGGTGTAGGCTTTTGTTATGATTGGAACTCCTCCATAAAGTGCTGTCAGATAAAAATAGGTCCAGGCACGCATAAAGTAGGCTTGTCCTTTCAAATTGTCGATTACCGCTTTATCACCAGGGACATCATTGATCTTTGAAAAGAAAATATTTGTGCGTCTAACATTTGCGTATAACGGATCCCAGCGGAAATGTAAAGTATGCGGGGTTGCCCAGTCAACCTGCCATCCCAGAAGTCCGTCCGAAGTCATAAGACTTTTGTTAAAATTAAGGACATCCCAGTCGGGGGTGAAATGAGATTCATCTGAATAATCAGAAAGACGTTCGATTGAGAATGGCCATCCCAATGCATTTCTGTACATACTGTTAACAAATGTCTGAACAAGTGCCGGATCGCTCCATACAGCTGTCTCGGAATAGTCACCCAATGGTTTTTTATCGAGAAATTCATCCTGTTTGGTGCAGGAAAAAAAGATTGATATGACTGATACAAGCATCAATATCTTTAATGTCTTTTTCATATTTAGTATTTTTAAAATGTTAATGTTATACCACCGGTTACAACTCGCTGAAGAGGATACGAAGTTCCCGATTCAACCTCAGGGTCAATAAACTTCTGCTTCGTCATAGTAAGCAGGTTGATGCCGTTAACATAAAGCCTTATGCCTTCTATACCAAGTTTTGTGTTTATTGCAGGAGGCAGCGTATACCCAATTTCAAAATTCTTTAATCTGAGATAATCCATGTTCAGATTCCAGAAAGTATTTCCCTGGCTTCTCCAGTACTCTTCGTCGCGGTTCCATGTCCGTGGATATGAAGATCCGGTATTTTCAGGTGTCCAGCGGTTTATGGCATGTTCGTTGTAGAAATTGCCGATTTCGCCCGATTCTACTCCAAGATATTGCACTGATCCTGTTGCGCCCTGAAAAAGGAGAGCCAGATCAAATCCCTTGTATCCAAGGCTCAATGTTGCACCATAAATAAATCTGGGCATGTTATTCCTTTCATTCATTACCCTGTCCAAACCATCAATTACCTCATCACCATTAACGTCTTCAAAAATGACATCACCTGGCATTGCTCCGGCCCAATGAGGATAAGAATCTAATTCTGCCAGATCATCGAAGATACCGATTGCCTGATAAAGCAATGATGAACCCATCGGTCTTCCGGTTGATCTCTGATACTCAGGGATACCCGGTGTTTCGTCCCAGAACAGTATCTTATTCTTTGAATAACTACCATTTACTGAAACTGAATAATCCAGATTTCCCGACCTGTCACGGTAAGTTACCATTCCTTCAAATCCGGCGTTTCTTACCTTCCCGATATTTTCCGGAGGTAATGTAAGACCTGTTGAATTAGGGATAGATGCATTTCTTGTTATAAGAATCTGAGTCCTGAGGTTATTGAAATAATCAGCGGTAACTACTAACTTATTATTTAGCAGAGTAGCATCAAATCCTATATTTGCCTGATTTGCCACCTCCCATGTTACGTCCGGATTTGGAATTTTTGTTTCAATTAAAAGCTTATTATCATCTCCTCCAAACACATATGTCCTTCCACCGGTAAAACCGTAAGTGGTAAGGTATTGATATTCAGCTATACGGTCATTACCTGTCTGACCCCATGATCCGCGGATCTTAAAGTCGTTAAAAAAGGCCAGACTATTTTTCCAGAAATTCTCGTCGGAAATACGCCATCCGGCAGAAATACCAGGGAAGAAGCCAAACCGTTTGTTTTCGGGGAACATATATGAACCATCGTATCTCCAAACAAACTCAAGCAGATATTTTCTGCTCAGATCATAATTGACACGTCCGAAATAACTGAGATAAGCATTCTGGCTTGCCCATCCATCGTTTGCCATATACTGGTCAGATGCTCCGGCAAATAACTGATCGACAGCGGGTGAAATGTAATTTTTACGGAATGCTGTAAATACATCATTCATTCCGCTTCTTCTTTCTGTACCGGCCAGGATCTTAATGTTGTGCTTTGCAGCAAATAACCTTTCGTAGGTCGCATAGGCATTAATGGTGATCTTTTGTCCGTCTTCCATTCGTTCTGATAACTGTGGAGCGTCGAGTCCTCGCTTTCCTTTTGTTGTTTTATAATCTTCATTCCCATCCCAGGTATACAGATACCACGGTGTCTCAAATCTTTTCTGGAACCGGAATGCCTTATCAAATGAGGCATTAGCGGTAAATATTAATCCCTTAATCCATGGAATATTAATGTTTGTTCGCAGATTACTTTCAAGGATATACCTTTTATCCTTGTCATAACCTGTAGCACTTGTTGAAGTAACTGCAGGATTATCTCCGTATTCAATATCAGGTCCGGGATCACCATTTGGCCAGTAAGCAGGCATATTAGGCTTTCCGCGCATAAGCATACGGAAAATTGAACCAGCTGAACGGGTCGGGAAATCCCTTAATTCTTCTCTTCCAGCTACGTCAAAAGCAATATCTATGTTTTTGCTTATTTTACCATCGATGTTGGTACGAAAGTCATATTGCTTATAGTTGACTGCACTGTTCCTGTAAATACCATCCTGGTATCTTGTTCCGAGAGACAAAAAATATTTCATGTTATCGGTACCACCAGAAATAGAAGCATTTATCTGGTTCTGCATTGACCACGGCTTAAATACTTCGTGGAACCAGTCGGTATTGGGGTGTCCCCATGGATCTGATCCATCCCTGTATTTCTGAAGGTCGGCTTCAGAATATTTCTGAAAACGGCCCAGATTAGGGGCTTTATAAAATGCAATTTCATTCAGCATTTCGGAGTATGTAGCAGCATCAGCCATATCAGGTATCCTTGTAGGCTGGGTGACACCGGCATTCATGCTTACCGTGATCTTAGGTTTTCCCAGACTTCCCCGCCGGGTTGTAACCAGAATAACACCATTTGCAGCTTGTGAACCATAGATAGCAGCTGAAGCGTCTTTGAGAATAGTGATGTTTTCAATATCATTCGGATTTAGACGTTCCATGCCGCGGTTTGCAATACCATCGACAACTATAAGCGGACTATTGTCACCAAGGGTATTTGAACCACGTATACGTAACATAGACCCATCATAGCCAGGTTCTCCACTTCTGGAAACAGCCGTCAGACCAGGCATACGGCCAATAAGATTATTTGATAAATTGACAGCTGGTGATTTTTTAATATCATCCCCTTTGGCTGAAACAACAGAACCCGTTACGGTAACTTTCCGTTGAGTGCTGTAACCAACCACAACAACCTCCTCCAGACCTGTAACTTCACTTGCAAGGGCAACATCAACAGTTGTTCTGCCGTTAAGTTGAATTTCCTGGTTTACATACCCTATAAACGAAAATACAAGAGTGGAATTCGGGTTCGTGACAACCAGGGAAAATTTTCCGTTCATATCGGAGATAGCTCCTGTTGCGGTGCCTTTAACCTGAATATTTACACCAGCCATTCCGTCACCGGTTGATGCATCAGTAATAGTTCCTGAGACCTTTATTTGTTGCTGATCGTCAGCAGAAAGAATCCCTGGTGTCAGCGAAAAGGCAGGTAGTGTCAATCCGCAAACCAGTAAGAATGTTACTATTTTCATAGTTATTAATAACTTATGAAAACCTTTTTCCGGTTTCAAGAACCAGAAGTTTTGGAAAGCTTTTTTCATACTTTACATTGTTAATTAATAGTTTAGAAGTTTAGGTTACTATAGAATGAGGTATAGAGTGGATAAAAATCTGCCTGAGTGTCAGAATTGAAGAAGGTGATAATTCCCATACGGGGATTAAAACCCAGGAGTTCGCAATAAGATATTTTCGTTTCAGGTTAATGAGGTTAAATCAGGTCCAGGTTTTTAAAATGCAATATAAATTAAAAAAGATAGAACTTCATGATTAAATAATTTGGCCATTGTTAAAATTTGATAGAATTTACTCACTCCAAAGCCCCCTCTTTGCGTCAGCAGAGAGGGGGTTGGGGGTGAGTACATGAAGGATAAAATCCTAAATCTAATTTAACTATTAATTATACCCCGGATTTTGTTGCAGCTGAGGAGCTTTGTTCATCTCATCCCGGATTATCGGAAGCCAGTAGAATTTGTCACCGCCCCAGGTCCTTGTATCCTCATTGTCAGTAAGATCAAGTTTCCATTCCATGTTACCATTTGTGAATTCCTTGATCTTCATTCCGTAAACATTCTCGACAACGTTCCCAAATTCCATCCAGCGGCGCAGATCATACCAACGATGTCCTTCACCGAAGAATTCAATTTTTCTTTCATGGCGGATATAAGTTCTTGCTGTTGCCTGGTCGGTTGTCACCCGGCTTGGCAATCCTGCACGGTGTCTCACAAGATTAAGAGCATTAAGTCCATTCTGAAGATCAGCACCTCCAAGTTCAATACAAGCTTCAGCATAGTTCAGAAGTATCTCAGCATAGCGGAATTCAACCCAGTGGTTTGTATTACGAAAGTACTGACCAGCTGTTGCCGGATCGAGGAACTTTTTGATATAGTAGCCGGTTTTCGTCCCGTTCCAGGCTTCGATCAGACCTTGTCTTGTATCGACTCCCTGGATTTTTAAAGTTCCATCGGGATTATAGAAATGACCAGTCTGTACTTTGTTAAAAGGGTCATAAGCACCTGCATCGGAAGGACGAGCCTGCCATGGGGCACCATGATAAAGCACAATCGCATAGAAGCGTGGTTCACGGCCATTATACGGGCTTTTCAGCGGATTAGCAGCAAGCTCTGCAGCTGTTGCCGTACGAATGTAATTTCCCTGACCATTATCCCAGACAAACGGAGTTCCGTCAGCCATTTCAAAGCTTCTTACAGCAGGCTCTGTCGGATTGTTATTACCCCAGTTGTGATAACCGCAAGGGCCAAACCATATATTTGCGTTGTTGACATTACCTCCGGTTAAAGGATACTGTATGCCCCAGAGTGTCTCAGCATTCCATTTTCCCTTCTGGTTAAAAATATTGAAGTAATTATCAGAATAGGCTTGTACCTGTGCTGGAGAAAGTGGCAATACGGGATCGGCTGTGTTACCTACGAGTGAATATGTGCCATATTTTCCATCCATTACGTCTTTAGCTGCATCTCTTGCAGCCTGAAGTAAAGTAGTCTGACTACCTGCCGGAAATGAAACAAGCGTATTTGCAGCTTCATATCCGCCATTTGTCAGCTTGCTTGCACAGAAAAGAAGAAGCCTTGACTTGAGAGCAGCTGCCGCAGCCTGATTGGCACGACCCTGTTCTATGGTAGGGTAATCCTTTAAGATGTCAATAGCTGCCTGTATGTCGGCAAGTACAAAATCCTTAGTCTGTGCAATTGTTGACCTAGTAATTGTAGAATAGTCTTCTCCGAGGGTCCAGGGCTCCGATCTCAGAACAACACCACCATGAGTCATCAGCAGAATGGCATATTCATATGCTCTGATGAAGTAAGCTTCGCCTTTAAGCCTCTTTAAGAGCGCAATATCGGGAGCTGTTGTAACTGGCACGGCATCAATGTTTGCCAGGATAGTGTTAAGGTTCTGGATATTGCTGTATATATGAGGCCATCTGAGAAATCCTGCATAACCGGTGTTTGCGAAATATCCCATCTGGTCAGGACTAAGTGTACCTTTAAGGTTCACGAAGTTTGAAGGCCTGTGAATACATAATGTCTGGTCTGTTGCATCTGAAAGGAGGTCTTCGCGCATTCCAAGAATTCCATTATTATCGCTGTTCATATTGGTGGCATTCTGAATCCCCCCCATCCTGTCATAGCATTTGCCAAGGTAAGCTTTTACCACGTTGATATCGGAGAAAACTACCTGTTGATTAAAGGAATCAACTGATTGCTTGTCGAGAACGTCCGTGCATGACGTTGCAGGCAGTATCAGTATCGCTATTGCTATTATATAATTAAATACCTTTTTCATATTTTACTGTATATATTTATTAATCAGTTAGAACGTGATATTCGCACCAATGGCAAATGTCTTCATAAGCGGATAAACTCCTGCTCCACCAACTTCCGGATCGAATTTCTTGGTACCCCTGTAAAGCAGTGCAAGGTTATTGCCAGAGAAATATATGCTGGCTCTCGATATCCCAAGGCTTCTGTAAAGAGTGGTGGGAATGTTGTAAGAAAGCACAACGTTTTTCAGACGGCAATATGCTGTATTGTCATACCAGTAATCACTCATATTAACTGCGTGAGCCCAGTAATAGTCGTTCCTGTTGAATGGTCTTGCCACATCAGTGATTGTATTTTCAGGTGTCCAGCGGTTGTCATATGTCCACTGGAAATAATTTCCAGCTTCACCTCTTCGTTCGTCATAGTGATTGAATCTCAAATATTTACCTTGTCCCTGAACGAGAACTGACAGTGTGAAGTCTTTCCATGATGCATCGAGGTTTACACCATAAAATGTCTCAGGAGCATCGGTTCCGTCAAACAAAACTCTGTCATCACCTGTAATTGTTCCATCACCTGATACATCTTCAAAGATCACATCTCCAGGTTTTGCTGTCGACCAGTGAGCATAGCTTGAAACTGCTTCAGCATCAGCGAATATACCAATAGCATTGTACATCAGGGTTGCACCAAAAGGATGCCCTGTGCGTACCTGCCAGTCAACCACTCTTGCCGGTTCATCATAGAATACGACCTTATTGCGGGCCAGGCTGAAATTACCAGTCAGGTCAACCCTGAGGTCAGAAGTGATGTTCTTATGAATTCCGAGCTCAAGTTCAAAACCCTTATTATCAACACGACCAATGTTTTCGCTAGGAAGTGTAAGTCCGGTAAAATTAGGCACTGAAGCGTCTCTTGGAGTAAGAATATCCTCTCTTTTGTTAAAGAAGAATTCAAGGTTAAAGGAGACAAGGTCATTAAACCATTTTGAGTCGAATCCTATGTTCTGGGTTGTCTGTGTTTCCCAGGTGATATTCGGGTTAGCAATTACGGGAGGTCCAACAACTGTTTCAATTGATGAACCTGTTCCAAATACCATTCCTGATCCCAGTCCGAATTTGTTCATATACTGGAAAGGATCACCCGGGTCCATCCCCATCTTGCCATAGGATGCCCTGAGCTTGAAGTAGTTGATGAATGGAATACTGTTTTTCCAGAAATCTTCTTCTGAAGCTCTCCATCCGGCAAGGAATCCCGGGAAGTTGCCCCAGCGGCCGCTTTCGGGGAACTTAAGGGAACCATCTCTGCGGAATACAATTTCAGCAAGATATTTACCTTTGTAATCATAAGTTGCTCTTCCGATCCATGACTTACGTGCATAAATACTCTGATAACCGGTAGTATTCTTATCGGCATCAGCACCTGCATTCATCGTCTGGATAAGGGAGGAAATATAGTACTGCCTGAATCCGTACAACTCATTGAAATCATTCGTATATTGTTCATACCCTGCATACAGCATAACGTTGTGATTGCCAAACTGTTTGACATACATAGCGCTAAGGTTCCCGGTCTGGTTTATTGTTCTGCTGTATGTTTCGTTATTCTGCGGAGATGAAAGACCCCTGAGTGTAGGTGTTAGGGGCATGCTTGTAACAAATCCCGATGAATTACGGACAGCCTGACTCCAGTTCGGGTAATAGAGTACCCATGGTTTATAGAATGCTTTTGCAAAATAGTTTGTCAGGTCAAAGGCAAATGAACCATTAATTGAAAGACCTTTCACAAATGGTACGGTAATTGTAGAGCTGAATGTGCTCAGCAGTCTGTAAGTTTTTTGATCATTTTTACCAGCGTCAAATGTCGATGTAGCAACAGGGTTATCACCATATTCTATATCGGGGCCGTATTCGCCTGTTGGCCAGAATGACCAGCGTGTTGGCAGAAGACGTGTTGACTGTCCTACAATTGCATCAGCTGATTTATACGGGTAGACTCGGTTTACAATGAACCCGGCCACATCAATTCCTGATTTAAGCCAGCTTGTTATCGGCATTTCAATTTTTGCACGGATATTTGACTGCTTGTATTTCGTGGAGGATGCTTTGTAGAAAGCGTCATCTCCTCTGAGACCAACTGAAACATAATAGTTCATCCCCTTGTTTCCTCCTTCAATTGAGAGATTGTGCTTGTATGAATTGGTCCAGTTCTTAATAAGGTCACCATACCAGTCGGTATCGGGATGTTCCCATGGATCTTCACCCGATTTAAACAGGGCGATATCAGCATCGCTATAAAGGCGTGACTTACCGTTTTGAGTCTGGTATTCCGAAAGCATGGTTGCATATTCTGCTGCATTACATACATCAGGAACACTTGTCGGGGTCATGAAGCCCTGGTAGAACTGGTAGTTCAGCCTGGGCAGACCTTCCTGTCCTTTTTTGGTAGTTATCAGAATAACTCCGTTGGCAGCAGATGAACCATATATGGCTGCAGAAGCATCTTTCAGAACTGACAGACTTGCTATATCATTCGGATCGAGCTCAGACATTGAACGTCCCTGAATTCCGTCAATAACTACCATTGGATTGGTATATGCGTTGTCTGTACCAAGAGTTGAACGGCCACGTATTAACATTCTTGGAGATTGCTGACCAGGTTCGCCGCTACCTGCAATAATAATGGCACCGGGTATTCTTCCGGAAATTGCCTGGTTGACGTTAGGCGCAGGAACAGAAACAAGACTTTCACCTGAAAGGGAAGTTACCGAACCAACAACGTTTGCACGTTTCTGAGTGGAATATCCCACCACAACAACCTCATCAAGGTCGGTTAATTGCCCTGAAAGTACCACATCAATAACGGTTCTGTTTCCGATCGAGATCTCCTGGCTTACATAACCGATAAATGAAAATACAAGGGCGGAATTTCTTTCAACGTTCGCAAGTGAGTAATTACCGGCAATATCTGTAATAGCACCCTGGCTTGTACCTCTCACCTGGATGTTCACACCGGGCATTGGTGCGCCTGTGGCAGCATCCGTTACAGTACCCCTTACCTGGAGCTGTTGCAGATCATCAGAAACCGGATTTTCTGCTGCCAGAGTATAGGCGGGAATCGCCAGACCGCAGAACAGAAGAAGAACTACAATTTTCACAGGAAGAAGTAACCTGCGAAAACTTACATCTGGTCTGTGAGACCAAAAGCAGTTGGGAGTTTTTTTCATACTGTTACACTGTTAGTTAGTTAATAAAAGATAGATATTAGGATTATTAAAATTGGTTGCTGGTTACTGGTTACTGGTTTCTGGTTTTAAAGTCCCCCTTTGAAGGATTCCATTTCAAAGTCCCCCTTTGAAGGCCTGTCCTGACCGAAGCGTCAGGGGGGCAGGGGGATGTCTCTTACATCTTATTTCTTCTATTTCTTATTTCTTATTTCTTATTTCTTTTCTTTTTTCTTATTTCTCTTTATTCTATTACAACAAAAACAAAATACTTAATGCGAGTAAGTGTAAAACTTACACTCATTAAATTTCACTTCTATTATCCGATGATTTTTGATGTTATCAGATCAGAGCTGAGTTTAAAGGTTAGTAAGGTTCGGGTTCGTTAAAATTGCAAATAAACACTGCAATTTAAATAACTTGTTTATTAAAAACAAGCTTATTTATCAGATTTATTGATTTTATCTGGAACAAAATCCTCGAAAAATCTCAGTTTGAGGCAGTAACATTTCCCGTTTTTTCGTCAAATTCACAGACGACTCTGAATCCGACATTAAAACAGTCAGAGTACCACCAGATGCTTTTAGGTATCTGCGGATCGGTCCTGAGCCATGATTCGGTTCTTGTATAATCGCGGGCGGCGCTTCTGACAAAACCTGCAGGATTAATAAATGTGCCTCCCCTTATCACATGCTCTTCGCCGCTCCCGGGACCTCTTGGATCCTTCAATGTTCCCTGAGGATAGCTTGAATAAGTATCAGGCTGGTACCAGTCGAGGCAGAATTCTGCAACATTGCCTGACATGTTTTTCAAACCCAAAGGATTAGCCCTAACAAAATCAGGTGTCTGGGTTTTTGAAGGACTGTTCTCCTTATATACTATATAGGTATTGATGACCGCAGTATCGTTTTTGGAAAGTTTTGCCTTCAGTCCGGTTTTTTCAAATTTTTTCGGGTCCCCATCAAAGAAATAGGGACCAGAAGAACCTGCCCTGCAGGCATATTCCCACTCAGCTTCAGTTGGAAGCCTGTATGTTTTGCCCGTGACCTTCGATAACCACCTGCAATAGGTCTCTGCCGCATGGTAGGAGAAAGATATGGCAGGCCGTTTTCCCATCCCCCAGCCCTGGTCGGGCTGGCCGTATGGAGGTGTGGCACCCGAGATCGCGTCTACATCAGCTGTCGATTCTATCTGGCTTCTTAATCCTTCGGTATCGGTCGACCGTCCCTCGGCAGATGTTTGTGCATAAAATGCAAGATATTCATCCCAGGTTACTTCAACCTCGGCCATAAAGAACGGACTCAGCTCAACATCCCTTACAGGGCCTTCATCGATCTTCCTGAATGGCTCCTCCTCAGGACTTCCCATTTTGAATGTGCCCCCGGGGATTGCCACCATGTTGAACGAAATTGAGGACTTTGGTATTTTTTCAGTGTATGTCTTGAACTCAATTACAGCCGTCGGTTCGGTGAATATTTCTTTCGGGGCTGATGACACACTTCCGAAAGTCGTATTGCTTCCATGGGTATAGCCCTCAATATAATGGCCTGCATTCAGATGGCAGTTAATGCAGTGAAGATCGGGACTCTCTTTTTGCTGGGTATAATATAGATGTGCATCCTCGCCAGCTTTTGTCAGTTTGGCAGGAAACAGGTTCTCATGACATTTTAAACAACTGCTGTTATAAACATGGCCCCGCGCTACCTCCAGTCTGCCTCGTTCAACCCAGTCGAATGAAGCCGAATCCTTTGTGTAGAAGCTCCAAAGATCCCTTAATCCCGTAGTCCCTTTTGCCCACAGATATCCCTTTCCTTTTGGAGGAAGATGACACTCCACACATGCAACGTGGTAACCCGATTGTGTCTCATAGTGAACGGATTTCTTCCATTCCATATCAGCCATCGGATGAATATGACACGACATGCAATATTCGTTCGACGATGTATTTGTTATCACTTTGCCAGCCACAAGAATAATAAGAATCCCTACCAGCAGTCCGGGTGTGAACCATATCAGAAATTTCTTCATGTCTTAAAAAATGTGGTTGTCAAGATAAAAAATTATCCAATACCCGGAACAGGCTTTAAGTTTTTTTAAGAATCAGGCCCCTCCTAATCCGGGGGAGGGGTTGGGGAGAGGTCTATTTTTTTGGCCTAAACACCTCTTATCCCCCCTACCGGAAAGACCAGGGGAGGGGTTTGGGGAGAGGTCATCGATTATACTCATCAAAGAAATCATTCCCCTTGTCATCGGTAATAATGAAAGCTGCCATATTCACTACTTTTATTTTCCTGATCGCTTCCATTCCAAGATCCTCGAAATCGACCATCTCAACCGATTTTATATTCTCTGCCGCAAGAATTGCCGCCGGACCTCCGATTGATCCAAGATAGAATCCTCCGTATTTCCTGCATGCCTCAATCACTTGCTTACTACGGTTTCCCTTTGCGACCATTATCAATGATCCGCCCAGACTCTGGAAGAGATCAACATATGTATCCATCCTTCCGGCAGTTGTCGGACCAAAACTTCCTGATGCCATACCTTCAGGTGTTTTTGCGGGACCAGCATAATAAACGGGATGGTTTTTAAAATACTCAGGCATCGGCTTGCCTTCATCAAGCATCTTTTTGATACGTGCATGGGCAATATCCCGTGCAACGATCAGGGTTCCCTTCAGATTAAGGCGTGTTTTTACAGGATATTTTGTCAGCTCGGCAAGCACCTCCTGCATCGGCCGATCAAGATCTAACTCGACAGGTTTTTCAAGTTCCGGTGCCTTTTCAGGCATAAAACGTGCAGGATTCTTTTCAAGCTCCTCAAGGTATATCCCTTTTTCATCAATTCGGGCTTTAATGTTCCTGTCGGCACTGCAGCTTACTCCAAGTCCAACAGGACATGATGCAGCATGTCTCGGCAGTCTGATAACCCTTACATCATGAACAAAATACTTGCCTCCGAACTGGGCTCCTACTCCATATTCATGACAGATCTTTTCGATCCTCTGCTCCCACTCTATGTCGCGGAATGCCCGACCGCCTGCACTTCCCGATGTCGGAAGGTTATCCAGATAACCAGCTGATGCTTCTTTCACAACCTTCAGTGTGCCTTCTGCTGAGGTGCCACCGATGACCAGGGCAAGATGATATGGAGGACAGGCCGATGTACCCAGATCTTTGATCTTTTCTTTTACGAACTTTGTCAGCGACTCTTCATTCAGAAGTGACTTGCTCTGCTGATAAAGAAAAGTCTTATTAGCCGATCCTCCCCCTTTTGTTATGAAAAGGAATTCATATTTATTCCCTTCAGTTGAATAAATATCTATCTGAGCCGGGAGGTTTGTACCTGTATTCTTTTCATCGAACATACTGTAGGGAACTATCTGGGAATATCTAAGGTTTTTTTGCTGGAAAGTCTCATAAATCCCTTTTGACAGGTATTGAGCATCATTTACACCTGTGTAAACATCTTCGCCTTTTTTCCCGATAATTATTGCTGTTCCTGTATCCTGGCACCATGGCAGATCTTCTTTTGAGGAGATCACGGTATTGCGGAGCATCATGTATGCCACGAACCTGTCGTTGTCGGTTGCTTCCGGATCGTCCAGGATCCTCCTGAGCTTTTCAAGATGTGTTGTCCGCAGATAAAACGAGAGGTCTGAAACTGCCTTTTTAGCCAGCAATTCAAGTCCGCGTGGATCGACTTTCAATATCTTCCTTCCATCCGATTCAATTGTTTTAACAAACTCATTTGTAAGCAGACTGTAATTTGTCGGATCCTTTTCCAGTTGGAAAGGTTTTTCATAAAAAAAGGCAGCCATGGCAATTGTTATTTTGTTAACAATAAATTATTCGAATCTTTATCAAATATAAGAACAAAAGAGTTTAGAAACAATGAATACAAACATGTTACTTAACCTCAGTTAACCGTACCCCCTATTGGTGGGATAGCATCTCCCGGTTGAGTTAGGGACCAGAAAACTGTCAGGGCTAAAGCCCGGATTATGGATATCTGTTAACCACGGCTTTAAAGCCGTGGTTAAAAAACAAAACCTTTACATGGACTTTAGTCCTTATAGTTTTTGGAAGCTCACATCTGGGGGGTTGGCGGTTGGCCAATATTTAGGAGACCAGATCCAAGAACCTGAATTTCTCTTTCGCCCTTATCCCCTTATCGGTCATCCCGAGAGTACAGCATTCAACAGATTCATCATGCTGGAATACAAGGATATAATTATTTTCCAATGCTTCATTCAGAAGCTTTTCCTTTTCATCGATCGTCTTCAATGATTCAATATCGTAGCTCATATTCCAGATTAAGGGGATATGTGCCGCTGTTGGTATAAGATCTCCTGTATAGACCAGTATTTTGCCTTTATATTTAATAAAAGGCAGCATAAGCCCGGGGGTATGACCAAAAAAGTGCCTGATATTAAAGTCGGGGAACAGTTCACAATCTTCATCCACAAGATTGAGTCTTCCGCTCTGAAGAATCGGAAGAATATTCTCTTCAAGAAATGCATCCTCCTCCCTGGGATTGTTCTTTACTGCCCACTCCCATTGTGTCCTGCTTACATGGTAAATTGCGTTTGGAAATGTCAGCCCATATCCTGTTCCGGTAATGCTTTTTACAACTCCTCCGCCACAGTGGTCAGCATGAAGATGAGTGAGCATCACATCGGTGATATCCTCAGGTTTATAACCCCTGGTTTTAAGCCCTCCAACGAGCCCTTCACCATTATGGAGATAAATATGCCTGAAGAACTTTTCATCCTGTTTGTTGCCCCAGCCAGTATCGACAAGTATGATGTGTCCATCGGTTTCAACTAAAAGCGATCTTAGAGTAAGGACGATAAGATTATTTTCATCGGAACGGTAAACCCTCGACCATAAGGCTTTTGGAATAACCCCGAACATCGCGCCTCCATCGACTTTAAAGTTGGCAATATTGAAAAGATCGATTTTCATATATACAATAATAATAATAAATTCTATTTAATTATCTCTTACCAATCGGCATGCTGACACAGATGTTCTTTCACAGCAGTTATCCCCCAACGGAGCTTGAAATCCCCCCTAAGACGCCGGGTGTAACTCAGATTAGACCCAGTGTAAATCTAGTGGTAAGAAAGAAATTTTTTAATATCTTTCCAATCAATAAATAAAACTTCAAAACCATAATTTTCGAACTATGAAAAAACATATCTTTTACACTTATCTTTTTTGATGCTTGCTTTTCGCTTTTTCGGCCCAGACCGGGAAGGTAATGGACAACCTTTCAATGACGAGCAAAATATTGAAAATGGAGAGAAAATATGCCATTTATCTGCCTCCCGATTATGAATCATCACAGCGCAGCTATCCTGTTCTTTACCTTCTCCATGGCGCTGGCGACGACCAGACTGGATGGGTCCAGTTCGGAGAGATCCTTAATATAGCCGACAAGGCAATAAATGCGGGGCTTGCAACGTCTATGATTGTTGTTATGCCTGATGCCAATACAGGTAAAAGAGGGTATGTGAACGACGTAAAGGGAGAATGGCGCTACGAGGATTTCTTCTTCGATGAATTCATGCCGTACATTGAAAAGACCTACCGTATCAAGGGAGTAAAACAGTATCGCGCCATTTCCGGCCTGTCGATGGGCGGTGAAGGAACATTTGTTTACGCTCTTCATCATCCCGAATTGTTTTCGTCAGCCTGCCCACTGAGTGCTGCGACAGGACCAAAAAACATAGACGACCTGAAAAATTACAGGTTATGGCAGGGAGTTGAAGGTATCACTGATGCTCAAAAGGAGGCTTATTTTAATAGATATAGTGTTCTGAGTCTTATAGAAAACGTAAAGGATGATCAGAAAAAAGCTGTCAGGTGGTATATCGACTGCGGTGACGATGATTTTCTCTATGAAGGCAACTCACTGGTTCACATTGCAATGCGTAAGAAGGAAATTCCTCATGAATTCAGAATGCGCGACGGTGGCCACACCTGGACATACTGGAGGACGGCATTACCGACTGTACTCGAATTTGTGTCAATGAGTTTCCACCAGTTCTAAGTTTTCCCCTTCTTAGATGTCATCTGTGCCATGAGCCTCATTAAGAGCCTTATCATCTGGTATGAGGTCCATCCTCTCAATTGAGAGATCCAGGTTCTTTTCCTCAGATACTCCTCGGTTGTAACCTCACGGCAGTCGTTTTTGATTATTTTAAGAAGGATCTTCTCGAAGTTTTCGGTAAAAGCCGTATCGAGGATATCTACGTTCATCTCAATGCTTCCGTAATCGCTTATATGATTCAGGTTGTAACTGCCTACAGTGCTCCATTTACCGTCAACAGTCGCTACCTTGGCATGAAGGTTGGAGGGCAGGTATTCATATATTTTAATGTTGTTGCGGAGAATATACTCATATAGAAATCCTGTCGCCCTCTTAAACATTGGAGCATCCGATTCTGCAGCAAGGACTATTTTGATATCTACTCCTCTTGCACTTGCCAGTCTGAGCAGCTTACGTTCGAGCCTCCCTGGTAGAAAATAGCTGGCAAATATTATCATATGGTGATGTGCATGCTTAAATTCCGACCTGTAGCTCCTCAGGATCTCAATCTTGTTACGGTACCAGTTATTCTCAGTGACCCTAAGCTTTATGTTCTCTTCATAAGTCTTCACCGAGTGGACAATTTCATTTGACCGTTCTTCTTTTGATATAAAGGTTTTGTTCCAAAGTCTCCTCATGATGCTGTTAATGTGCATACATTCTGGTCCTTTGACAATAACTGCAAAGTCGAGCCATTCTTTTCTTCCCTGTGTTCCATGATAACGGTCAGCGAAGTTCATTCCACCTATAATGGCGAGCTCACCATCAATAAGCAGTACCTTGTGATGCAGCCTGAGGCTCATCTGGAATCCTTTTGTAATAAAAACAGGAGAAAAAAATCTGAACAGGATTCCTGAATCTTCAATTTTCTTAATGAAATCATCTGAAAGGTATTTGGTCCCGAAGGCGTCAAGCAGAAGGTAAATACGAACTCCCCTTCCTGCCGCCCTTACAAGTGCATCTATAATGCTCTGGCCTGTTTCATCTTCATCAACAATGTACGTCTGGAAATGGATATAGTGCCTGGATTCGTCGATAGCTTTTATATTTGCAGCGAAAAAAGGTTCCCCGCTCTGAACGAGCTTAACCGAGTGCCCTTCCTTATAATCATGCCTTGAGTGACGTTTCATGGAACTTTCCCTGATCATCGACTGTTTTACAAATATAAAACTTTCGCTCGAGAACGTTATTAATGTATATTTGTCTTAATTAACGAATAATTGAAATCATGTAATTTTGACCCATATTAAATCTTAAAACTATGACAAGAAGAAATATGATAGGAAGCATGGCAGGTGCTGCTGTTGTTACTGCAGGAAAGCCGTTAGGATCCTTTATAGATGCCGGAGAAAACCAGTACAAGCTTAAAGGCAATATACATCATTCAGTAAGCCAATGGTGCTATGGCGATATCCCCCTGGAAGATTTTGCAAAAGCCTGCAAGGAAATGGGTATCGAATCGATCGAACTGCTTAATGAAAAAGACTGGCCTGTAATTACAAAAGCAGGATTGAAATGCGCAGTTGGCTATGCAACCGACTGGGGAATTCCAAAAGGTTTCAATCGCAAGGAAAACCACGAGAAGCTTATCACCGACTTCGAGGCAATGATCCCAAAGGCAGCCGCTGCAGGAGTTCCTAACCTGATCTGCTTTTCAGGGAACCGCGAAGGGCTAAATGACAACGAAGGCCTTATAAATTGCGCAACCGGACTCCGAAAGCTTATGCCCACCGCCGAGAAACACGGCGTTACAATATTAATGGAATTGCTGAACAGTTACGGTCATAAAGACTATCAGTGCGATAAGACCTCATGGGGTGCAGCTCTTGGAGAAATGGTCGGATCAGAAAGATTCAAACTTCTGTATGATATCTATCACATGCAGATAATGGAAGGCAATGTTATAGAAAACATCAGAAAATACATTAACCATATAGGTCATATCCATACCGGAGGTGTTCCGGGCCGGCATGAGCTTGATGAAACACAGGAACTTTACTATCCGGCAATTATGCAGGCTATTGTGAAAACAGGCTACAAAGGATATGTCGGACAGGAATTTGTTCCGGCCCAGAAAGATAAGCTGGCATCCCTGAAAAAATGCATCCAGATCTGCGACGTTTAGGATGAGAGTCCATTTTATTGCTATTGGCGGAGCGGTGATGCATAATCTTGCTATTGCACTCCACCAGAAGAGATATACGGTTACAGGTTCAGATGATGAGATTTTTGAACCGGCCCGGTCACATCTGGCTGCTTATTTGCTTCTGCCGGAAAAATATGGCTGGTATCCCGAAAGGATAACTCCTGATATTGATACCATAATCCTCGGGATGCATGCTAAATCCGATAATCCTGAACTTTTAAAAGCAATTGAATCGGGAATAAAGATCATGTCTTTCCCGGAATTCCTTTTTGAACAGACAAAAGACAAGAAACGTATTGTTGTTGCAGGCAGCCATGGCAAGACTACCACCACGGCGATGATAATGCATGTGCTGAAAACCCTTGGAATGAAGTTTGACTTCATGGTCGGCTCATCCATTTCAGGTTATGAAACAATGGTAAGCCTGTCGGACGATTCAAAGATAGCTGTACTTGAGGGTGACGAATACCTGACTTCCCCAATTGACAGGCGGCCGAAGTTCCATCTTTATATGCCCGACATAGCCGTACTGAACGGAATTGCCTGGGATCATATGAATGTCTTTCCGACATTTGAGAATTATGTTGACCAGTTCCGGATCTTCGTTGATAAGATCACCGACGGAGGGACTCTTGTATTTTATGCCGGTGATCCTGAAGTAAAGAAAATTGCGGAAGCAGCGACAGGTAATATTAAAAAGATCCCGTACCGGATCCATGGTCATTTTCAGAATAAAACCGGCTTCTATGCCGCTTCCATAAGCCGGACCATCCCTTTAAAATTCTTCGGTGAGCATAACATGCAGAATCTTTCCGCCGCCAGGGAGGCATGCTTTGCTGCAGGTATTCATGAAGATGATTTCTATGATGCTATTCAGAGTTTTGAAGGGACATCCGGTAGACTCCAGAAGCTGAATGAGAATGTAAACGGGGTGTTCTTTTACGACTTTGCGCATTCTCCTTCAAAAGTTAAGGCCACTGTGGAAGCGGTGGCAGAACGATATCCTGGTAGAAGTATTATTGCATGCTTCGAATTGCATACATTTTCAAGCCTGAGCAAAGAGTTTCTCCCGTTTTACAAGGGAACAATGGAAAAAGCCACAAGCGCTTTTGTTTATTTCAATCCCCACCAGTTTGAGCTTAAGAAGCTGTCTCCTTTATCAAAAGATGCTGTAAGAGCGGCTTTCTCGGGTCAGAACTTATCAGTATTTGATAATTCAGCTGAAATGTTTGATCATATAAAAAATATGCATTTCGTCTCACCAGTCTATCTCTTTATGAGCTCAGGTGATTTTGACGGGTGCGATCTGAAATTGTTATCGGAAGAGCTAATTGGTCATATTAAATAGGAATCTTGTCCTATAAGGTCAGGGGGTGCTTAAAATGTGAGCTAAACCACCCCGTCATCCGTCAGCTGACGGATGACACCCCTCCTTAACAAGGAGGGGAAAGTAATGATTAACAACATGTTAACTTTCTCCTCCTCTCTGGGAAGGAGTACCCCTCCCCTGGTGGGGGGAGGTGGTGAACTTACAGATCAACCTCTCTTAAATCATCTTCCTTTTTTCGGAAAATATTTTGCAGTTCGAAAAAAAGGTTGTTTCTTTGCATCCGCATTTTAAAAGTTCTTTAAACGGTCCATTCGTCTAGTGGTTAGGACGTCAGGTTTTCATCCTGGTAACAGGGGTTCGATTCCCCTATGGACTACAATTTTTATTATTACAGATAATTTTTTAAGCATGGCAAACCATAAGTCGTCCGAAAAAAGGAACAGGCAGATCAAGACAAAAAACGAAAGTAATAAGTATCACGCAAAAACTATGCGTAATGCTCTGAAATCAATCCGTACCACGACGAGCAAGGAAGAGGCAGGAACAATGCTTCCTAAAATCAATTCAATGCTCGACAAGCTGGCTAAAAAGAACATCATTCACAAGAAGAAGGCTTCAAACCTCAAATCTTCTGTCCAGAAACATGTTAGCGGCCTGAAATAAGGAGAATATTCTATTTTTAAAAAGGGACCCGGGAAGGGTCCCTTTTTTTTCATTACCTTATCCCAAAATCCTGCATAAGCTTTTAAACCCTATCCCCAACCCTTCCCCTGGTTATTAAACCCTAATCCTATCCCATACCCTTCCCCTTAAGGATAAGGGGAAGGGGGTAAATCCATGATATACAGTACTTTCACTCCTCCCCTTATGCTTAAGGGGAGGAGAAGGAGGTGGGGTTAAGAAAAGTCCTAAGGGGAGGAGAAGGAGGTGGGGTTAAGAAAAGTCCTAAGTGGGAGGAGAAGGAGGTGGGGTTAAAAAATATAATGGGAGGAGAAGGAGGTGGGATTAAAAAAGGGGTTGGTGGTTTAAATATTTTAAATGTACTACACTATTCTTACAATTTTTTTTACCTTTAAGAGGTAAATATGTCTCTTTCATCATGTCTCTTAAAATTACCGACTGGGCTGTCGAGGACAGACCCAGGGAGAAACTTATCAGGAAAGGAATCTCCAGCCTGAGTGATGCTGAGTTGCTTGCAATCCTCATCAGCTCCGGCACAAGAAAGAAATCTGCTGTTGATCTCGGAAGAGAACTTCTCGGTATTGTCAACAATAACCTCAACTCTCTCGGGAAACTTTCAGTCTCCGATCTTCTTAAAATAAGAGGGATCGGCCCGGCACGCGCAGTAACTATCTCCGCGGCACTCGAACTGGGAAGAAGAAGGAATCTCGCCGGTCTGCCTGATGCAAATCACATCAAATGTTCAAAAGACGTGGCTGATATCTTTCAGCCACTCCTCTCCGATCTTTCACATGAGGAGTTCTGGGTACTTTTCCTGAACAGATCGAACAGGGTTATCGACAGGATGAAACTCAGCCAGGGAGGTATCAGCGGAACTGTCACCGATGTGAGGATCATCATGAAGAAAGCTGTTGAATATCTTGCATCGGGTATCATTGTGTGTCATAACCACCCTTCAGGAAATCTGAATCCGAGCGATTCTGATACAAGGATAACTCAGAAGATCAAGGATGCAGGTAATCTGATGGATATTCAGCTGCTCGATCATCTGATAATTTCCGAAAGGGATTACTACAGCTTCGCTGATAACGGACTGCTATAATTGTTATGCAGTCATTAAGTCATGCGGTCATGCAGTCATGCAGTCGTGCAAGTCGAGTAGATAAGGATCCCCTCCCAGGAGGGGATCTTTATGGTTGTACTCCGTGTTTTACAATATGTCACTCCGTGAAAATCCGTGGTTAAATGATTTAACTTTCTTTACAACACTTTCATCCCTGCATTCTTTAAGCAACGCTGCAAATGTCTTCTTGAGAACCGGATGGATCATTTCAGCAGCAATATCACATAGCGGAATTAGTACAAATTTTCTTTCCTGGATCATAGGATGAGGTACCTTCAGATATTGCTTATTGATAATTTCATTTCCGTAAAGCAATATGTCAATGTCAATTACCCTTGATGAATACTTCTCAGCTCCTCTTACCCTTCCCATTTGCATTTCGATCTTCAAGATCTGCTTCAGGAGATCAACAGCCTTAAGCCTTGTATTTATCAAAATAACCATATTGAGAAAATGATCTTCACTCCGGAATCCCCAAGGTTCGGTTACATAGATCCCCGAGCTTGAAATTACCTCACCTACAGAGGTGATGATGTTTTCAATTGCTTTCTTAAGGTTCTCCTCCCTGTTGCCAAGATTTGTCCCCAGTCCGATAAAAGCTTCTTTTACCATTTCTTTGCAGCCCTCCAAATTTACAAATTCCCTTGTCAAAGCCTAAAGATGAAAATCTTTTTTCATATATTTGAAAATCATTTTATTAAATCAATAAACCACATGAAAAGCTTTCTGAAATATACTCTGGCTACAATAACAGGGATAATAATTGTCTCTATCCTTTTCTTTGTAATACTGCTGGCAAGCTTAAGTACAATGATGATCTCTGGCGAAAAACCTGTCTCAATATCTGAGAATTCAATCCTTGTTCTGAAAGCTGGGGCTACAATCCCTGACCAGGGAAACACCAACCCGTATGCAGGATTCGATATAATAAACATGACTATTACACCTTTGCCCGGATTGAATGAAATTCTTCAAAATATAAAGAAAGCATCAGCTGATGATAAAATAAAAGGAATACTTATCGAAAACGGGCTTTTGACTTCAGGCTGGGCGACAACCGAAGAGTTGAGAGAGGCACTTGAGAAGTTCAGGGTTGGCGGAAAATTCGTAATTGCTTATTCTGATTATGTCCTGCTTCAGGAAGGTTATTATCTGTCAACTGCAGCTGACAAAATCTATGTTAATCCATCATCGACGGTCGATTTTAAGGGTCTCAGCGGGGAGGTCATGTTTTATAAAAAGGCACTCGAGAAGCTGGGAGTTGAAGTACAGGTGATCCGCCACGGAAAATTTAAGGGTGCTGTGGAGCCGTATATCCTTGAAAAGTTAAGCAAAGAGAACAGGGAACAGATAGAAAGCTTTGTAGGATCAATATGGTCACACGTTGTTGACAATATCTCTAAATCCAGAGGGATCGCTCCTGAAAAGCTGAATCTGCTGGCCGACAACCTTACCGGTTATGTGGCATCCGGTGCATACGAAAACGGACTGGTCGACGGCCTTATTTATCGCGATGCACTTATTGATACATTGAAGATCAGGTCGGGGCTCACTACCGATGACAAAATTGCTTTGGTCCCGATGCACAAGTACACAAAGGTACCTGATCCGAAAAAAATGGTTTCAGCAAGAAACAAGATCGCTGTGATCTATGCCTCCGGTACCATAGTTATGGGCAAGGGTGGTGAAAATAACGTCGGAGGAGATTCATTTGGCGAGCTTATCAGAAAGGAACGAAAAGACACAACCGTTAAAGCAATAGTCCTGAGGGTTAATTCTCCAGGTGGCAATGCAATTGCGTCAGATATTATGTGGAGAGAGCTGGAACTCGCCTCAGAGGTAAAACCGGTCGTAATTTCGATGGGCAATTATGCTGCCTCAGGAGGCTACTATATTTCAGCCCCGGGAACAAAAATCTTTGCCAGCCCGACAACCATCACGGGATCGATAGGTGTTTTCGGATTGATACCTAACGCCGGTAAACTGATGAACCAGAAGCTTGGCATTTCGAGTGAAACTGTCAACACAAATAAAAACTCTGATTTTCCTTCAGTTTACAGACCAATGGAAATATATGAAAAAGAGGTGATGCAGCTGAGCATCGAAAAGGTCTATTCCGATTTTGTGAGCAAGGTATCGTCAGGCAGAAAGATGTCAGTTGCAGCTGTTGACAGCATTGGTCAGGGACGGGTATGGAGCGGGACCGATGCAAAGAGTCTCGGACTTGTAGATGAAACCGGTGGATTAAGAGCTTCTGTTGAAGAAGCTGCGAAGCTTGCCGGGATAGAGACTTATTCCCTTAGGGAACTTCCTGTTGCTGAAGACCCATTTACCCGAATAATTTCACAGTTAAGCGCCGGGATAAGGATACGGATCCTGAAAAATGAACTCGGTGAATACAAAAAAATATTTGATGAAATCCAGGAGATAAAAAACCTCTCCGGCATCCAGGCCAGACTACCTTATTTCATTGAGGTACATTAATATATGGGAAACAGAAGATCTCTTCTCTTATATCCGTTCTCGATCCTTTACCGGATGGTCACTGATATCCGGAACTTACTTTATAATACTGGTATTTTTCAATCAGAAGAATTTGACCTGCCTGTGATCTCCATCGGCAACATCACCGTTGGGGGCACCGGTAAAACTCCTCATGCAGAATACCTTATTGATCTGCTCCGGAAGGATTTCAAAGTAGCTCTCCTGAGCAGGGGATATAAAAGAAGATCAAAGGGTTTCAGGATCGTATCACACTCATCCTCAGCCGGAGAGACCGGTGATGAACCTCTTCAGGTCTTCCTTAAGTTCCATGATATCATTGTTGCCGTCGACAAGGACCGTTCAAATGGAATAAGGACAATTTTGAAAGAACATCCTGAAACAGAAGTTATAATCCTTGATGACGGATTCCAGCACAGAAAGGTAAAGCCGGGACTTTCAATTCTGCTTATTGATTTTAACAGACTGATAACCAGAGATTATCTGATGCCATATGGAAACCTCAGGGAAAACAGCAATAACAGGAAAAGAGCAGATGTAATTGTTGTCACTAAAACACCTGAAACTTATTCATTTTCTGAATTGGAGAAGATAACCCGTGAGGTGAAATGGAACGAAAGACAAAATCTATTTTTCACTTCGATTTTATATATGGATCTGATACCGCTGTATAAAAGTGCAGACCGGGAAAATACTGAACTCCGCCAACAAAATCCTAAAGACAATGGGGCAGTATTAGTTACCGGCATAGCTTCACCAGGACCATTTAAAACATTTCTGGAGAAATATTTTGAAGAGATCATCCATCTCGATTTCCCTGATCATCACTTCTTCAGTGAAAAAGACATTGAAAAGATCATAAAAGCCCTGAAAGATCTCAAATCGGAGAAAAAGATAGTAATCACCACAGAAAAAGATGCAGTAAGGTTAAGAGAATTTACTAATATTGATGATTCATTGAAAAGATCCTTTTACTGCATTCCGGTAGGGGTTGGTTTTCTGAAAGAAAAGATGAATGAGTTTGATAATATGATTATTGAATATGTTAGAAAAAATAAAAGAGACAACTGAATTCCTTAAGAAAAAAGGTATTGTAAACCCTGAGGCCGGCTTGATACTTGGTACAGGCCTTGGCGGGCTCTCGTCGAAGATTGATATCCAGGTTGAGATAGATTATAAGGATATTCCCAATTTTCCAATATCGACAGTAGAAGGCCATGCAGGTAAGCTTATTTATGGGAAATTCGGAGGCAAGAATATCCTTGCAATGAAAGGGCGTTTCCATTACTATGAAGGCTACAACTCCGAACAGATTGCATTGCCTATCCGTGTTCTTAAGTTCCTGGGAATAAGACATCTGTTCCTTTCAAATGCTGCAGGAGGAGTGAACCCCACTTATCAGATCGGTGACATAATGGTCATTACTGACCATATTAACCTGATGCCAAATCCACTCATGGGCCCGAATGACGACAGGATAGGCGCGCGCTTTCCGGATATGAGCGAGGCGTATGACCGATCACTTATTGAAAAGGCAGTAAGGATAGCCGGAGACAACCGAATTTCAGTAAAGAGGGGTGTCTACCTTGGAACTTCCGGTCCTACATTTGAGACACTTGCCGAGTATAAATACTTCAGGGCAATCGGTGCAGACTCCGTTGGGATGTCGACGGTACCTGAAGTTATTGTCGCAAGGCATATGGGGCTGCCCTGTTTTGCTGTAAGCATAATAACTGATCTTGGCATCGAGGGGAAGATCGAATACACTACTCACGAAACTGTCCAGCGCGAAGCCGAAAAGGCAGAAGCCCGTATGACAACCATAATGACTGACCTGATATCGTCTTTGTAAATTAATCTTTTGTTACGCAGAGATCACTGAGAAGACACAGAGAGACACAGAGAAAAAGATTATTACCCACAACAAATTCTCTGTGGGACTCTGTGATTTCTCCGTGGAACTCTGTGTAAGAAAGACCAAATTTTTCGTGATAATTATCTTCTAATAACCGTACATACTTTTTTTAATTTTTCTGATTTGCCTGTGTCATCGAAAACAGTAATCAGCAGGATATAGATCCCTGTTCCAACAAGCTTCTCATCCTCAGCCGTTCCATTCCAGACAATTGATGCCTCCGGTCCGGCAAGAAAATTATCTGCTAATTTTTTTACAAATCTCCCTGTCTCATCAAAAACACCGACTGATATAACATTCCCCAGACCTTCCAGCTTAAAGTCAATTAAAAGAAGATCCTCATTCCCGTCATTATCCGGAGTAATTTTGGTTGAAGACAGATGAATCTTGTCTGCTCTATACTGATGTTCAACCAAAACTGAATTAGGTGACCCGGGTGTTCCCCAGCCTGATGATTCTGATGCAGAATGCCACAGTGTTTTATCTGCCGAATTTCCGTTTGTCGTGATTTTTTCAAGCGAGATCCCCTCATTTCCTGACAGGAGAGAATAGTGCATTTTATCATTATAATAAACCTCATCAATTTTCTCCAGGCTCCGGTTAAAAAGGATAAGATGTCCTTTATCATCCGGCATCGATGGAAGAGAAGGAATATCAAAAATCTTTTCCGGATCTGAGGAAGAATATCTTTTTAGCAAAGCTAGTTTATCAGACGTAATTACATTGTAATTACGTGGCAGAAGACAATGGTTTTCTGGGGATACGAGAACAACTGAAGAAGTGTCGTGCAATTCATCATTGACAGAAACCAGTAAAAGATCCGATGGATTAATTATCTTTTCAGAACAATTATAAAATTCAATAAAGTCGGGTTCATCAGGTAATGGATTAAACAGGATTTCATTAAACAAAATATCCTTTGAACTTACCTTTTCAGGTAATCCGAATCTGAATTCATTTTTATCCATTTTATTGCCTGCAAAATCAGTTACTTCTTCACTTACAGTGATTTTATAAATCATCCCATTTTTGAGAGGTTGGCTGAGAAAAGCAGTGTAATCCCTCAGGAGCGGATCGGAACTTAATAGAGTGTCAATCTCAGAATCTTCTATTTCAATACTTTCAATTTTCATATATAAACCCGTAATGGTCTCAGAAAATCTTAATCTTACAGTGCTGCTATTTTCAGGAAATACATTCTCAATTCCTGAAAATATATTATCCCTGTTCACTCCTGATACGGAATTTATCCTGCCGGGGGTCCCTCCTTCCACTGATTCTGATGCCTGCCAGTTTCCCTCCTCAAAGAAAGGATAGTCAGAATCAATGATTTCGAGTGACCAGCCGCCGTCAGACTTTAAAATATCTCCATACCATAAGGACGAATATTTTATACCATGAATAAGGGTCCCCTTACCATCCCTTATAAAAAGGATCTTTCCTTCGTTGGTAAGGGAAGGAAAGGATTTCAGGCCGGTGGTTTTTCCATAACTTTTAAATAACACAGTATCTTCAATCTGGCATAAAATCATGTATGTTCCGGCGGCAATAACAGTATTCGGGAGAATGCTTTTTGTGATACCATCGGAGAGGCTCCAGTTTTTAAGATTAACAGGTTCCCGGGTGCGGTTATATAATTCTAAATATTCCCTGGCCGGCAACTTAACAGAAGGCGAAGGGTCCGCCATTATTTCAGAGATAATTATATCGCCGGGTAATGCATCATACATATATGGGTCTTCCTCTGGAGGGGCTGGTTCATCAGAAAATAGACCTTCAACAGTTATGTCATCAACCCATAGAAGACGGTCACGTGTTGAAGTGTATCGATAAAATATTAAAAACCATCCGATTCCAAATAATTCTGCATCCTTTGCAGTCGCTGCACCAATAAGGTCATTATTAGTCCTGAGGACTTCAAGGGTCCAATCTCCTGCGGGAGATCTTTTTACAATAATTTTACCAGGATCTGTTGTTTTAATGCTTGATTGCCAGTTCAGATGCGAATTCACTACTGGACTGAATTGTCCGTTCTTAACTTTCCAGAGCCTCAAGGTGTCGTCATAGCCGGTCTGGTTTACCCCAACAGCAAAACCATTAATGCCAGTACCATTCCTGGCAGAGGCCGGATCAGAATCGGACATGATGAAGAGTGCCCAGTTATTTGAAGCAGAAGGATCATATCCATGCCTTACAGTAAAGCTCCACGATGTGTTTCCCCTGCCGGGAAGCAGGTTAATGAGCGATGTTCCGATCCAGTCAGTTCCTGCTTCAGAATTGTCGAATGAGTGATGCAGTGAACATGTTCCTGAAACAGGAGTAGCACTGTCTGTATTCCAATGTCCTTCAGGACTTTGAACCCAGCCGGAAAGGGAGCCGGATTCGAAATTTTCCATAATCTGGCCGAATGCCGATACAGGCAT
Source organism: uncultured Bacteroidales bacterium (assembly GCA_963701745.1). Taxonomy (GTDB): domain Bacteria; phylum Bacteroidota; class Bacteroidia; order Bacteroidales; family VadinHA17; genus LD21. The sequence goes on from CAVPBE010000006.1 coordinate 75,654, forward strand.
TAGCAGAGCCAGCAAAATAACTTTATTCATGCAGCGAGACGAATTGAAAAAAGAGTTATTTTTGACAGCTTTTTATAAACATAAATATAAATAATTACTTTAATCCTGGCAAATTAAATTATCACAAGATGAAAATAGCTGTTGTTGGGGCTACCGGTATGGTTGGCCGGACAATGATTAAAGTTCTTGAAGAAAGGAACTTCCCTGTAACTGAGTTGATCGCTGCCGCTTCAGAGCGCTCTGTCGGAAAAGAGCTGACTTATAAGGGAAAAGCTGTTAAGGTAGTGAGCGTTATGGAAGCAATTGAAGCCAAACCTGTCTTTGCGATATTTTCAGCCGGTGCTTCAGTCTCGAAAGAGTGGGCTCCTGCCTTCGCAGCAAATGGAACCGTTGTGATAGATAACTCATCAGCCTGGAGGATGGATAAGGATATTCCTCTGGTTGTTCCTGAGATTAACAGTCACGTTATAAAAAAAGGAGACAGGATAATTGCCAACCCAAATTGTTCCACGATTCAGATGGTTATGGCTCTTGCTCCGCTTCACAGAAAGTATAAGATCAGGCGTCTGGTTGTTGCAACTTATCAGTCAGTTACCGGAACAGGAGTTAAAGCTGTTACCCAGATGGAAAATGAAAGAGCTGGGATCCAAGGGGAAATGGCATATAAATACCAGATCGACATGAACTGTTTTCCCCATGGAGGGACATTTCAGAGCGATGGATACACAACAGAAGAGCAGAAGCTTATTGACGAGACACGTAAAATACTTGGGGATCAATCAATAATGGTAACTGCGACGGTTGTAAGGATCCCTGTTGTGGGTGGTCATTCCGAGGCAGTCAATGTCGAGTTTGAAAATGATTTCAATATAGATGATGTAAGGTTCCTGATAAGCCAGTTCCCGGGGAATGTGGTTTATGATAATCCTGCCGAATTCAGATATCCTATGCCCATCATGTCGCACAACAGGGATGAGGTTTTTATCGGAAGGATCAGAAGGGACCTATCAAAGGAGAAATGCCTTAACCTTTGGATAGTATCGGACAATATCCGCAAAGGGGCTGCAACAAATGCAATTCAGATTGCAGAGTACATGGCGGCGAAAAAGTTATATTAGTCCCCTTTTTATTTCATGAACTCACCCCCATCCTCCTTTTTTCATAGAAGAGGGGGGAATAAAAGGGGGTGAGTACATGCTTTCAGGGAGTTGTGGACGATTCAAACAGAAAATCATTATAGGGATACCTTTTAATATGAATCCCTTTCACCTCTTCATATAACAGTTTCTGAAATTCATCAAGGTTTTCCTTTGTTTTAGCAGAAATGAATACCGTTTTATGATTTTTATCTGAAGCCATCCAAGTCTTTTTAAGATCATCAAGAGAATAATTCTCTTTATTTACTGGAGTTAGGTCATCGGTATCCTTTGAGGTAAACTTGAAAGAATCGATCTTGTTGAAAACAATAATCATTGGTTTGTCAGCCGATCCCAGCTCTTTAAGAGTGTCATTGACAACGGTTATCTGATCCTCGAACCCGGAATGAGAGATATCAACTATATGTATAAGCAGATCGGATTCCCTTACCTCGTCAAGGGTTGATTTGAACGACTCGACAAGATCGTGAGGCAGCTTTCTTATAAACCCCACAGTATCTGACAGAAGGAATGGTAAATTGCCGATAACAACTTTTCTGACAGTGGTATCGAGAGTTGCAAACAGCTTGTTTTCGGCAAAAACATCCGATTTGCTCAGGCGGTTCATTATTGTTGATTTACCGACATTTGTATAACCGACAAGGGCCACCCTGACCATTTTACCCCGGTTTTTACGCTGTGTAGCCATCTGCATATCAATTTTCTTCAGCTGGGCTTTCAGAAGGGCGATCTTGTCCCTTATTATCCTCCGGTCAGTTTCCAGCTCAGTTTCACCTGGTCCTCTTAAGCCGATCCCACCCTGCTGCCTCTCGAGGTGGGTCCACATTCTTGTGAGTCTGGGAAGAAGATATTGATATTGTGCCAGTTCAACCTGGGTGCGTGCATGAGAGGTGCGGGCGCGTCTGGAAAAAATGTCGAGTATAAGGTTTGTCCTGTCGAGGACGCGGCAGCCGAGGGCATCCTCAATGTTCCTCAGCTGACTTGGGGACAACTCATCATCAAAAATTGCAACACTGATATTGTTTTCCGAAACAAAGGCAGCAATTTCCCCTATTTTACCCGAGCCGACAAAAGTTCTGGAATCCGGTGCGGTAAGTTTCTGAAGGAATGTAGCTACCGGTTCAGCACCGGCAGTTTCGGTAAGAAATGAAAGTTCAGCAAGGTATTCCCTGGCTTGATTTTCATCCTGTCCGGGATTAACTAAACCAATAAGTACTGCTCTTTCGCTTAGTATTCTGGTTTCGATCATTTAATTCAAGTTGCTGGTTACTGGTTGCTTGTTACTGGTTAACAAGCAACTAGCAACTAGCAACTAGCAATATTCACTTAGTAATGCAAATCTAGTTAATAAATCTCTTATTACTCTGTACAGCACCGTTTATTGCCTGTTTAAGTGCGTTGGAACAGCGCATTACCATCTCCATATCTGAAGGGAACGGAACAGCTTTTGATTTTGTTTTCTCAATCTGTGCCTGACTTAAAGCCTGAATATCACCAAGAGCCCGGGCTGAGACATATTCAAAATCAGACTGGGCACCGAGCGGATCTTTCTTGAGTACTTTATTCGGATTAACCTGTATCACCTCAACATCGCCGTTTATCTGGCATGTTTTCGACTGGATGGTTTCAATAAGTGCACATTGAAGTGTTTTGTATTTCTTTGTTTTAATGTCATTGCCAAGAGAATCTTTCATAACATTCCCTTTTTTATCGAGCTGATATGAAAATCCGTCCTCAACATTTTTCTTTACAACTGTATCTTTCTGCATCGTCTGATCGGGAGACACTAAAATATTCCTGACATTTACATTGACAAAATAGTCATATTTGGTATTCTTATCGAGGTCCTGGGTATGGTATTCAACCCATTCGCTGTTGAGCCTCGGCAGATCGAGTGAAAGAAGATCTTCCTCGAATTCCTGACCGAATTTTATTATGGATTTGTTCTGCAGTGTGATCAGCACCCTGCTCATCCCAAGATATTTTGCATCATCGATTTTGTTATCAATACCTTCATAATTCCCCACATATTCTTTTGCTCTTACGAATTCATAGAAAGCCTGTCGGTAGGATTCTTTTAAGTTGCTTTTCATCAGCTCAGTGCCATGTGCATAATAGAAATCGGCTGATTTGCGCTTTGCTGCAACCATTTCGGGCATATAATCAACATATGGATACTCAATAGTTTTCCCGTTAAGTTCAAGGGGTGTGACAGTCCTGACATAGACCTGTCTGTCGCTCATTCTTTTATTGATCTGATAAATTTCATCCCAGTTGGCTGGTTTCTCTTCCATTTTAAGGTATCGAATCCTCTCATTATCCTGTTCATTAAGAGTTCTGAACGATTTGTCAAGAATTGAGATCTGTTTGGTATCCCTGGAGTCTTTGCGAAGTTGCCTGACGGCTTTATCAAGAGCGGCCTCGTAATTGCCTTTTTCAAGTTGCTTTTTGGATGAACTACATGCTGAAAGTATAAGTATCAGAATTACTGAAACAGAAACTAGTTTTTTCATAGGTTAAACATTTCGAGGTTAATCATAGATATTATGTAAATAATCAAACGTATAACTCTCTAATTTATTTAATATTATGTTTTAATAACGAAAATCCAGTGGTATCTGAAACCTGACCCTTACCGCCAGACCTCTCTGCAGTCCGGGAGACCATTTGGGAGATTCTGAAATGGCTCTGACTGCTTCTTCATCGAGGATTGGATGAACCCCTTTTATTACGGTAACGTTGCTCACCGAGCCATCTTTTTCAACAATAAATGTAAGAAAGACAGTTCCCCTGATTTTATTTGTTATTGCCTCCTCGGGGTATTTTGTCCGCTGGCCAACCCAGTCGCGGAATTTGTTAAGGTCACCTCCTTTGAATGTAGGCATAACCTCGACAATAAAAAGTGGTTCTTCGTTCCCCGATCCGTTGCTTCCCGATAAAAGATCATCGCCAAGTCCTGATCCTGTTACATCGATAATATCGCTGTCGTTTGAAGCAAGTGCTTCATCAGTTGATGCCAGAGTATGCTCAACAGAGGTAACAGTATCAACTACAACAGGTGCTACATATTCAACTGTTTCCGGCATCCTTGAGGCATCAGGCGGAGGAGGAGCCGGAGGAACATAAATTTCCTCCGGAGGCGGCTGCATGTTTTCCATCCTTACCTGTACATAACCATTACCACCTGATATGATTCTTTCTGATGAGGGCCTGGCAAGAAACGGGATCAAAACAATCGAAATGGCAATTATTGAAGCTATAACAGTACCAGTGAAAACTACGCGGTTATATCTTTTACGCAGCTGGTAAGCTCCGTAGTCCCTGTTCCTGTGTTCAAAAACAAGATCATCAAAATCGGATATACTGAAGGGATGTTTATCAGCTCCGGGGGTAAGTTCCCTATTTATCTTTTTTAAATTCACTCTATCATCTCTCCTGGTAAAAAGCCTTTTATGAAAATCTACTGACAATTATCGTTCCCTTTTAGAAATCCAGCCAGGATCCGAAAAAGCCATTTCATAAATTCACAGCAAAAATACTAATTACCTTCTTTTGTACAAAGTAATAATTAATACAAACGGTAACTATAACCAGACAATAAGCACCATTAATTAAACACCAGTATTTGGGAAATGTTTTAGAATTAACTTTTTTTTCTTAAATTTGACCGGTTTTTATGGGGGTTTAGCTCAGTTGGCTAGAGCGTTTGACTGGCAGTCAAAAGGTCAGGAGTTCGATTCTCCTAATCTCCACATTTTACCCGTCATAGTTAGGGGTTCCCGGACGAAGGCGGGTTTTGTTTTTTACAATAAATCAGGTGGCTCTAGAGCAAGACTGAACAAATAACTGAACCCTTAATCAGGGGTCACTCCAGCTGGCAACTCAACTATTTTAATATTACGGAAATGAATTTCTGCTCCTTCCGATTCGAGGCAGATATATCCCTTTTTCTGAGACGATTGACTTATACCGTTTACAAATTTGCCGTTTACAGAAAGTTTAATGACACCATCAACGCAAACCACATCATAGATATTCCAGTTTCCCCGTCCCTTGCACCTGTTTTCAACCGATTTGCTTCTGGTTCCCCTTGGATTATCAGGTGTGGTATTCACTCCGCCAACACCAAAGAGTTCTCCGTGAACGTATGCAATTGGTGGAGTAACCCCATCCTGAACATGAAGGTTTATCCAATCGAGTTCGAGCATCTGGACCTCAACTCCATCGGGCAGACGTGATTCTTCTGCTGGATTGGCTTTAGACCAGACAAATACTCCGGAGTTACCCCCTGGTTCAATGTGCATCCACTCAATATGCAAAATGAAGTTTTCATATTGCTTTTCGGAGCGCATCACACCTATAGGCTCGCCTGAACAGATAAGTATCCCCTTTTGTTTTGTCCAGGTATCCCCGGCAGTATTTACATTAATCCATTTCAATGGAATACCTTTACCGTGAGGGGAGAGTGTTATGTCTTTCAGGGTCACCGCTTTCCCGTATTCCAGCGCAGGATTTTGTGAATAGGAGTCGATGCTGGCAAACATCAAAAGTCCAAGATAGATCTTTGCTGACAATACCATAAGTGAGTGCTTCATTTGTATTCGGGTTAAAGTTATTAAAGCTATGAATTTCAATCCAGGTTTGCAACCTGACTTACCACTCATAATTAGGTCTTAAAAATAAAATTGACTTTGGCTTTTAGTTCAATTAACTTTGTTTATTAGTTAAAGTTATTGTTATAAACCCTGCCAATTAAAAGGCAATGAAAAAAATTTGTACTGCAGTTATAACAGGTATTTTACTATTAGTTTGTTCAACCGGATTACGGGCCCAAACCAATAAAGAGGAAATCAACCAGCTTGATGTAATGAAGCGGTTCGTTGGTAAATGGCAGGCAAATGTCAGTTATGACACTATTGAAGTCTGGGATTGCCAGCCATACGGGGAGGGATTTATAGTATCGGTATATCGTATTACAGAAGGTCAGAGAATCCCGTATTATATTAATAATGTGGGATTTGACTCGCTTGATGGAAAATTAAAAGGGTACGTTCTATGGCCAAGTGGAGATTATATGACATGGATTGCCGAATACAATGCTGAAAAAAAATTCAAAGTAGAATTGGTTGTAAATTTTAATCCTGCAGCAGTCTGGACACGATATGAAATGGTTTATGTAAGTCCCAAAGAAAGGTACTGGATTAATTATAATTTAGACGGAGAGAAAACATCAGAATTAAAATTTGTAAAGATTAAATAACCATCAATTAACGATATTCAATCAGGAAAGACCTCCTCCTGGCATTGTGTATTCCGAAGAACACTCTGAGCTACCTGATTCCTGTATCAATATCAATATTAAGGGTAGTTACGTTATCTGATTTTATTGTAACCTCGACTGGCAGGTTGCTGCTGCCAATATTGCTTCTCCCGGTCTCAAGGATTATTAAATAATTACCCGGCTCAAGATCTGTTAAATATGAGCCATCCAACTCAGGATTTATTTGTATAATTTTTTTTCTGCTATCAGATGTCCAGACTGAAACAGGATAAGCTTTATATGTCTCAGCAGTTGGCAAGCAACCCGGTTCAGGAGGATCCTTTTCAACCGGACAAATCGGACCTATAGAGATCTTTCCTTCAAGAAAGCCTTTATCGGAAGAGACCAGTTTATCACATCCGAAACTGAGGAAAAGTACAGTCAGGAATGTTAAACCAGGAATAATTTTCTTTCTGTATTTCATCATTATCAAGAATATGATATATAGTTATTTACTCAAAAATTATGCCAATTAGACTATATAATTCTGCATAAGGAAAAATACATATATTATCAGGAAGTTTTCTCCGCCAATTCTGCAATATCTTTTGCTTCCAGCACACTCTTTCCGCCGCCGGATTTCGCGCAATTGATCATTGCAAGACCAACATCGCTCAGGAGGCCAAAGTATTGTGGAAATAATGAATGTAATGCCGGATAAAGCCATATGACATATTTGAGGAATGCCGGTGCATTCTTTTGTCCTTTGATTGGCTTCATAAATGCCGGACGGAAAGCATAAACATTCTTAAATTGAAGTTTCATCAAATCATTCTCTGTTTTACCTTTGATCCTTGCCCACATTATCCTTCCCTTTTCACTGCTGTCGGTACCTGCTCCGGAAACATAACAGAAGGTCATATCTGGATTCAGTTTGCTCAGGGTTTGGGCAAAGTTTTTTGTAAGGTCATAGGTGATCCTTGTGTATTCAGGTTCTTTCATCCCGACAGATGACACACCGGCACAAAAGAAACATGCATTATACCCTGATAAACCAGGTTCAACGGGGAGAAGATCAAAAAAGTCAGTATGAATTATCTCTTTTAGTTTGTTGTGAGTGACACCGCAAGGTTTTCTGTTTATTACCAGAATTGATTCCACATCCGGATGCTGCAGGCATTCGAACAGGACCCCTTCGCCAACCATTCCGGTTGATCCGGTAATTATTACTTTGATCTTATGGTTCATAGTAATCTTGTTTAAAGATGGCCCAAATTATAAAAAATAAACTTGTTATTCTAATTGGAAATTGTTCTAACGCTGACTAATTAGCAGCAAATGATAGTGTTAAGATGGATCCAAATGACCAAATTATTTAAATAAAAGGTTTGATAAAGATGTTTTAGAGATTAATCTTCGGCTTTGCAGAGGGAGTCTGGTGTATAGGTAGCAGTTTAAAGAAGGTCGGGGAAGTGAGAATTGCCCTTAAAACGAAACAATCATATAATTAATAAGAAGGAATCCGATGCAGAGCAGCAGAACTATTCCTATAACTGTTGTAATCCAGAAAGCGACCGTATTATGCCTTGAGTATTCGTTAAAGATTTTTTTTGCCATAAATCCGGTCTTTAAGGGATTATAAATGCCCGTCAGGCTCGTTTACTACATCTGAACAGATTGTAATCTGAAAAGATTTTTCCTGCGATAAAGTTAGGAAAGAGAGAGATATGAGTCAAATATAATTACTTGAAAATATTGTGAAAGTTTATTCTGGAATCGGACCTGCGATTTTTGTTTATCTTTGCTTTACCAGGGACGTTAGCTCAGTTGGTTCAGAGCGCTTGCTTCACACGCAAGAGGCCACTTGTTCGAATCCAGTACGTCCCACAGTTAAATTTAAAACCATATCAAAATGACAGAAAATGGAAATTCAAATCAGGAGTCTTTTAAAGTCTCAGCTGAAGAGCTATTGACAAAAGTGAAGGAGATAATAAAAGAAGGAAATGCCAGAAAGATCATAATCAAAAATGAAAAAGAAGAAACCATTGTTGAATTTCCCCTCACAATTGGTGCGATAGGGGTTGTTCTGGCGCCTGTGTTTGCAGCTGTTGGTGCAATCGCTGCCCTGGCTACTGATTGCACGATTATTGTGGAAAAAAAAGAAAAGACGGAATAAGCCTAACTATTCCTAACCTTGTATAAGCTATAAGACGTACTCACCCTGCTGTCATTTTTTAATCTGGCCAAAGGTCAGCTTTGTTTGCGACAAGATAACCAGATGCCGTAGGTAAAGGATATTTGTACGAGAGAGCATATGCCGGGTAGTGAATTTATTCAGGTTTTTTAGTGTTCGTTAGCAAACTAATTATATCCGGATTAGCTGCAAAATCCAAGGCAGTTTTTCCATCTGCATTCGTCAGAATCCTATTTGCATTTTTGTTCAATAACTCAGTGACTATATCTGTTTGACCGTTCACTGAAGCAACCATGAGAGCAGTATATCCGTTTTTACCCTGAAAATCGGGGTTTGCACCTTTTTCAAGAAGAATTCTCAGGATATTAGTGTGTCCCAGTTGGGATGCCCTCATTAGTGGTGTCATTCCATTACTTCCTGACTGATCCGGATTTGCTCCCTTGTTAAGCAATACCTTCACCATTTCATCCAACTTTTCCTCAACTGCGATTATAAGTGCAGTTGCTCCGTCAGAACGCATTATCCCTGGATTTGCACCTTTATCCATCAGAAGATTTATAACATCGGCGTTTCCGCCTAAGGTTGCCCATATCAGTGCTGTTGATCCAACATAATCCTGAATATCAGGATTTGCACCATTATCAAGCAATAGTTTTGCTATGTAGGCACGCCCTCTGATAGAAGCCCAGGTAAGGGCAGTAGATCCGTCTTTAGCTTTCAAATCGGCTTTTGCTCCACTGGCCAGCAGTAAACTTACAACATTTGGATGGCCGAAACGGGAAGCCAGGATCAGGGCAGTTGCTCCATCAGGTCGCCTGTAATTAAGATTTGCACCCTTTTCAACCAATGCTTCAGACACTTTAGTATACCCGGCTTCAATAGAATGCATTAAGAGACTCGTTCCAACAGCGTCAATGTAATTGACTGAATCGATATTCTGCGCCATTTCAAGGGCATTTGTCAGGTCCCCTGACTCAATTGATTTCAATAATCTTTCAGCATTAGTTCCCGGCTGGGCAAGAACGCCTCTTACTATGATTGAAAGGATAACTCCAATCGATGCCAATTTACCCAGTTTTCTCATCTGATTTCTACTTTCTTTTCAGTTCATCCTTTTCAAGATTCTCAATCACCCTGAACCTGACAATTTCGGATATCAGCTTCTTCGGTAACGGCTTTTCGTAAGGTAATCTGATAACGCCTTTTGAGATGGAATATTCTGATAACTCTTCCCTAAATGCTTCAACTCCGGAGGATGTCGGGTAAAAGCCTATATGGTTTTTCTGTGCTGCAAAATAGACAAGAACTCCCTTCTGAAAAAAAGCAGGCATCTTGTAACTGATTTTCTCTTCAGCTTTCGGTGCAGCTTTTTTGATTGTCTCTCTCAGTTCGATAAGAATCTTCCGGATATGCGAAGGACATATTGCTAAATAATCGTCGATTGTGTTTATGTTTGGCTGTTTCCTCATGTGACTGTTTTAATTTATTATTTGTCAATCCACTTTTTAAAGTCCGCAACCTTGTCGCGACTTACAACAAAAAGTTCATTTTGTTCCCGGCCCTTCAGTGTGAGCTGCAATCTGCTCGATGAATAGCTGTACATCAGCGAAATTGAATCGATATTGACAATGCATTCGCGGTTGATCCTGAAGAATTTACGCGGATCAAGTATCTCCTGCAAGTGGTCAAGGGAATTATCAATGCCATAGTCCCTGCCATTATAATCATTCAGAAAAACACTCCTTTCAGTAATGTGGAAATGACTTATCTCCCCGGAAGGCACTGATCTGAACTTGTCCCCTATCCTTATAAGAAACCTTGATTTGTACTGATTCCGGAATTCATTGATCAGTTGCCTGAAATCTCTTCTGAACGGATCCTTATCAGCATTCAGCTTCTTAAATTTTGCAAGAGCTGACCGCAGTGACTCCTCATCAACCGGTTTCAGAAGATAATCAATGCTGTTTACCTTGAATGCCCTGAGAGTGTACTCATCATAGGCAGTCGTAAAAATAACCGGGATATCTACATTCACTGTATCAAAGATCTCAAAGCAGAGTCCGTCATCGAGCTGTATGTCCATCAGGATAAGATCGGGCTGTGGATTCTCCTGAAGCCTGTTTATTGCTTCCTCAACTGTCTCGATAACATCGAGGACAGTAATAGATTTATCGAGTTTTTTTAAAAGCCTGACGATCTTATCTGCTGCCGGATGCTCATTTTCAACAACAAGGACATTCATTTTAACAAAGGTATTTTTGCAATAAAATAATTATCATTCTCTTCAATTATAAGGGCCTTACCTGAAATAAGCCTTACACGTTCAGCAAGGTTTTTAAGTCCTGTTCCGGTCGATTTAAGCCGGGTGGCTTTTTTCTGCAAATTGTTAATCATAACAATGTACTGTTCCTCGAAGCCAATTGAAATCCTTAAGGGGTTTTCTCTTGTGGCTGAATTGTGTTTTATCGCATTCTCGAGAAGTATCTGCAATGAGACAGGCAGGATCTGAAAATTGTCTGCATTAGAGTAATCAATGCTTAACGATATTTTTTCTTCATCCCTAACACGGTGAAGATCAAAATAACGATTTATTAATTCAAGTTCCGATTGAACCGGCACTTTGTCTTTCTTGCTATTTTCGAGTATATAGCGGTAAACTGATGAAAGGTTATTTATGAATTCTTCAGCTCTTTCAGGGTCAGACTGGATCAATGAAGAGACAGTATTCAGACTGTTAAAAAGGAAATGAGGATTTATCTGGCTCTTAAGAGTTTCGTTCTGAAAAACAAGATTTTCCTCCCGAAGTTTCTGTTCTCTCTTAAGGGCATCCTGCCATTGAATAATTATAAAGATAATTGCACCGAAGGTCAACCCTCCTAATGTGGATTTAAACCAGTTTCTGAATTCATTTTCAAAAAAGTTTCCTGGAACAGCTGACAAATTACCTCCTTTTATCAATGCGAACGTAGATTCGAACAACAAAATAATCACAAGAGCGGCAAGGAAGCATATAACTATAAAAAGGAAAAACCGTTGCAGGATAAACTTAGTAAATTCCTTTCCTGCAATTTTAGTATCTACATCACCGAAAATCTTCTTCGCTGCAAAGATGAAAACTTCAAGCTGAATCAGACCCAGTAAAAAGAAGAATATTTTATTCGAAAAAGTAAAAGCACTCCCGTTTTTCAGTGAAACAAAACCCACTGCTACAAATGTGATCATAATGTAGAGAAAATGCGATAATGGTTTTCTCTGATCAACGAAATTTACAAGTGTTAGTTTTTTCATATAATCAAATTTACGATTTCTTGGATAAATTCATATTACCGGGGACCATTTGCTGGTTGCGGGTTGGATTTTAATTAGTAACCAGAAACCTGTTACCGGAAACCATATTAATCAATCTTCTCTACCCAAAGCTCCCTGATTGTTTTAACGAGGAGTTTGTCTTTCAGACCTTTCACTTCAATCTCCTGGATAGTGCCACCATACATTTCAGCATGTTCAATCAGCTTGCTTTCCAGTGAAATCCAGGTCGTCCCCCAGTATTGTTCCGTGCCACTGGTATTAATCTGCTCCATTGCAATTTTGAGCTTATTATCAATTGCCCTGTATTCAATCACTGCACACATTTCGTTGTTCATCAGTGATATGCCTGTCCAGCAAAGTTGTATTCCGGCATGTTCATAGGTACCTATGTCTGCCATATTAAATTCTCCCGTAATCTTCGGAATAATATACTTTTGATTCAGTTGCAGAGAGTCTGAATATTCCCAGGCGAACATTTCTATTGTCATCATATCCCAGATCAGATTTCGCGTAAAAACATTTTCAGCATTTACAGGAAACTTTCTAAATGCTTCTGTCTCAAGCATTTTTGAGGAAGGAACATATGTTATATTTTCCATATAATCCTGCTTCAAGCCACTATCAAATGGCCCTGATTTTGTATTTGATCCGGAAATAAAAACATTATACCATGAAACCTGGCCATTTTCAAGACCTCTTGTATAATCTCCCCTAACCAACATTTTACTGGTGAAATTACCGTAAAGATCCATGTTTGTATAAACAGCTGTCATCCTGTATTTTGCATTTTTATTTTCAGGTTTGCCTGAAGGTAAAGCGGTCAGATATTTTTTTATTACTGCCTTATTATTCTGGCTGTAACCGGGAGCAGGTATTACAATTCCTGAAAGGATCAGAAAACCTGCAAAAAGCGGAAAAAATTTGTTTTTCATGGCATTTATTTTTATGGTTTACTAATTAATCCGTTTCAAAGGAAACCCATAAAAATGCCGGATAAAAATAAAATGTGCTGAACGGGAATAATAGGTTGCTGAATGGTAAAAACTAATGTCTAAACCGGACAATGGTCTCTATCAAAAATGATTCAAATAATTGATCCATCAGAATATCTATTTATGAATTGATTTTGGTGATTTCATTTTGGTGATTTCATTTTGGTGATTTCATTTTGGTGATTTCAATGATTTCATTGGTGATTTCATTTTGGTGATTTCATTTTGGTAGAGACGCCCAAATTGGGCGTCTCTACATTAAATAACATTGGGTGTCAATTAAATAACATTGGGTGTCAATTAAATAACATTGGGTGTCAATTAAATAACATTGGGTGTCAATTAAATAACATTGGGATGACATAATTATTCATGAAATTCTTTCGGATTATTTTTAATATATGATCGAATCCTGTTCAATTCGCTTTCCGAACGAATAATATGGTCATAATAACGGGGTTGCCAAACCAGATCCAATCCAAATGATTTCGATTTAATTGTACATATCCTTTTATATTGATTAATTATTGACCCAATCGAATTTGATTTCCAATTTGGATTACCTATATTTTTTAATTTCCCCACCTGTTCAATGCCTTCTGTAGAGACGCCCAAATTGGGCATCTCTACAATATTACATTTCGATTTCACCCCAATTTCTGATTTAATTATTATGATCCCATGTAAATGATCAGGCATTATTACATATTCATCCAGTTTGACATTTGGGAAATGATCAGGAATTACCAGCCAAAAATTCCGAACAAGAATTCCCGTTCCCGACAAGAGCATTTCATAATTTACGATCTCCCCAAAATATGGTAACTTTTTCCGGGTGCAAATTGTAATAAAATAGATACCTGGTGCGGAATAATCATGACCCGGACAACGGTTAGTACCTATATGGTATCTTTCCCTGAATTTTTCTGACATTTTGTAATTGTTAGCGAGACACCAACAATTTAATAAATATCAGGGAATTTTATCTATCAATTTAAAGATTTATTTCGCGGTATTAATAACTATTGAAGCTGTTTCTAATCCAGGAGACGTCAATCTTATTGTTGCTGTTCCCGGATTATCCAGCGATTGCAGGTATATCAGCAACTTCCCATGATATGCATGCTGTTTGTTATCCTTATAGTCTTCAGTGTTGGCAGGATTTGAATCCTCCATGCCGAGAAGACGAACGGGACCCTCAATTTCGCAGGTAATTTCATTCTCTGCAGAATAAACGGGATTCCTGCCTTCATCACAAAGTGTCACGAAAATATGAGCAAGATCATTTCTATCCGCCTTCACAGATTTTTCACTGCACATAGCTACAATTTTAACTGGAGAGCTGGTTGTTTTCAGCTCATATTCCGCCACAGCCTGTCCTTTGTTTTTAGCAATGGCTTTCAGTGTTCCCTTTTCGAAGGGGACATCCCACGATATGGTACGGTTTACAAACTCCGACATCTTTTTATTTCCCAGGGAACGGTTGTTCAGGAAAAGCTCAGCTTCCTCACAATTAGTAAAGGCATTGACGACAACAATTTTACCTTCAGTCCAGTTCCAGACAGGCTCCACTCTTTTATGGGACCATAGATTATCGGGACCGCTTTTGGCATTTTTGTCTGCGGTCCCAATAAAGACCATCGGCTTTTCACTCCAGATGCTTTGACGGAAGAAGAATTCGGGCTTTTTGTTACCTGCAAGGTCAATAACTCCTGCTGCGTTTGAACGAACCGGAAAACGTCCGGCCTCACCAAGATACTCAAAGCCTGTCCACAGGAACTGACCCATAACATAATCATTGTCAGCAACATAGTTCCACATTTCGAGGGTCATTCCGTTTTCACTTCCATAAAGGGGCCTTTTCGGGAACTCGATATGATCGGCTTTATATCTTGATTCCTGGTAGTTATAGCCAGCAACATCAAGAGCATCAGCATATCCAGTTTCATTCGACATAAGTGCCGATGCCAAACCAGCAGTAACCGGTCTTGTCTTGTCAAGATTCTTTATAATTGCAGTAAGCTCCCTGGCAACTTCCCCAAGTCGATCAGCATGGGGCAGGGTTTCACTGAATTTTGCCCAGGTCTGCGGATTTGCTTCAGTATTAAGTATTGGGTGGGTGTACGGATCATTCGGATAATCTACCTCATTGCCAATGCTCCACATAATTATTGAGGGGTGATTCCGATCCCTCAGAACGAAATCGCGAAGATCACGTTTCGCCCATTCCTTAAAATTCACGGCATACCCCTCTTTCCCGGGAGTACCTGCATTCCAGCCTGCAAGCCATTTTTTCTTTGGAAGTTCCCATTCATCAAAAGCCTCACCGATAACCATGAACCCTTTCAAATCGCAGAGATCAAGGAATTCAGGCGAAAAAGGATTATGACTTGTCCGGATGGCATTGCATCCCATCTCTTTGAGAATATCTAAACGTCTTCCAATCTCTTCAAGGGGAATTGCCGAGCCAAGTACACCGGCATCGTGATGCATGCAGATGCCTTTCAGCTTCAGGTTTATGCCATTGAGGAAAAATCCTTTATCGGGATCATATTTCAGATCACGGAACCCGATCATTGTAACAGTATTATCCAGCAATTCCCTGCCCCTCAATTCAGTAACCAGTGAGTAAAGTGAAGGATCATCAACACTCCAGAGTTTTGGATTAATAACATCAAAGAGCTGGTTAATCACCTTTTCCTCCTTCGACCCTAAAGTGACCTTTCCGGTTGCCCTGACAATAGTTTCATTCCTGTATTTAAGTGTACTTATAACTTTAACATTCACATTGTGATTTGTTTCATTCACAACAGATATATCAGCAGAAAGAGTGGCTTTTGAAGAGGTCACCACGGAAGTTTTGGTATAAATACCCCATTGCTTGATGTGAACAGGTTCTTCCGTTATCAGGCTGACATTTCTGTAGATCCCGGATCCGGTATACCACCTGGAATCGCCATATAATGAATGATCCACTTTAACAGCTATCAGATTTTCTCCTCCGAAATTTATAAAAGGTGTCAGATCATACTGGATTGAAATATACCCGTTGGGGCGCATCCCGAGGTAGTTATCGTTGATCCATACTTCACTGTTGTTGTAAATTCCTTCAAAATATATATAAACCTTTCTTCCTGTTTCATTTTCTGGAACTGTAAAGGTCTTCCTGTACCAGCCAATTCCACCCGGGAGATAGGCAGTACAGCTGTAATTGTTTTTGCTGAACGGACCTTCAATACTCCAGTCATGTGGCAGATCAAGCTGGCGCCATTTCGAATCATCAAGATCCGTAATCTGCCCTTCAGTGATATCACCCTTATTGAATTTCCAACCGGAATTAAAATTCAGAACTGATCTTCCAACAGGCTGACCTGCAACGATGAAACTGAGGAGGAACATTAAAAGAGCAAGAATTGTCCGAATACTGCATTTTGCTTTACTCATGGTATTTAGCATATTAAAATAATTTGTCTGAAACTGATTGTGGTTACCGGCATTTAAAAGTATTGAATTTAAGCAAAATTGTTTGATCTTTGGCCAAGAGATTTATTGTTAAATGTCGCAGGAAAACCACTATAAACTTGTAAGCAGGCTAAAGCCCGGGAGAATCGTAATTCCGATCCTGATAGGGCTTGGGGTGGTGGGATGGTTTATTGTGAAGGAGATAGATACCGATACACTCAGTCAGCTTAATTTCACATGGAGATCAGTATTCTGGCTTTTAATAGCCTGGTGCTGTATGATCGGACGCGATCTGGGGTACATGATCCGGATAAGGATCCTTTCGGAGCATGATCTTAGCTGGCGGCAGGCTTTCAGAGTTATAATGCTGTGGGAATTCACTTCGGCCATAACACCATCAACGGTAGGAGGGACTGCAGTGGCGGTGGTTTTCGTACATAAGGAAGGAATAACTGTCGGACGGAGTACATCAATTGTGCTCGCCACTTCATTTATGGATGAACTCTATTTTGTTATAATGTTCCCTTTGATTCTCACTATTGTGGGAGGAGATATTCTTTTTACAACGTCTCTTCAGGGTACCGGCATTGCCTTATTAAATAACCTTGTATTTGTTGCAATAGCCGGATACCTTATAATCCTTTCATGGGTTATCCTTGTAGGTTATGGTCTTTTCATTGATCCTGTAAAGATCAAAAAGACTATCATCTGGTTCTTCAGGCTTCCTTTGTTAAGACGATGGAAAGAGTCGGCAGTTAAAGCAGGGGATGATATTGTAGAAAGCTCCCATGAATTGAAAAGCAAGCCCTTCGTGTTCTGGATCAAGGCGTTTACCGCAACAGTACTTTCATGGACCTCAAGATACTGGGTGGTAAATGCGATCCTGGTTGCTTTTTTCACAATAAATGACCATTTACTGATATTTGCCAGACAGCTCGTCACATGGATAATGATGATAATAAGCCCTACTCCCGGGGGAAGCGGCTTTGCTGAACTGATACTTGGCAGATATATATCCGATGCCATACCGGCTGATCTGGCTTCTGTCGGAAGCCTGGCGCTTGCCATCGCAATAATCTGGAGGATTATAAGTTATTATCCATACCTGATCATCGGTGCATCAATTGTACCAGGATGGATCCAGAAAAATTTTGTGAAGCCCCGTACAAAAAAGAAATAATTTTTTGTTACCAGCTTTTTCAAAATACTAGTTTATTCACAGCTGAAAAATGAGTGAAGAGATCCTAAAAGCTTTAATGGAGCTGTTTGCCCTTGTCGTCAAGCAGGATGGAGGGATCATTCAGAAAGAACGTGAATACGTAATAAATTTCCTTGAAAAGCAGCTTGGTTCAAACTTGCTTATCAAATATGTTCTGTTTTTCGATGATCTGACAGGTTCAATCAAACAGGGGGATGAGAACCCTGAAAACAATTCACCTTCTCTTCGGGATTCTGTCAAAATTTTAAATATCTGCAAACAGATCAACAAGACACTTAACAAGGGACAAAAAATAGTTGTCCTGATCCGTTTGTATGAACTTATCAATTTAAGCAAGAAGTTTACTCCCCAAAGGCTTAATATTACTTCAATTGTAGCTGAAGTTTTCAGGATACTACCCGATGAATTTATCGCAGTAGAGCAATTTGTCAGAAACAACGAACCCGAAAAACTGCAGAATCCGGCAATTCTTGTTCTCAGGCCCGGAACAACATTTTGCGAGATATGCAATAAGATGCATGAAGGGTATTCCGACACAACGATAATGATCCTGAGGATCGCCAGTGTAGACCTTTACTTTATCAGGTATACCGCGAAGGATCAGCTGTATCTGAACGGGATACCAATAGTGTCAGACATTATTTATTCTTTCCCTAAAGGTAGTTCATTAAGAGCGCAGAACAGGCACGCTTTCTACTACAGTGATGTCAATTCAAAATTTCTGGCTGAAGTCCAGACTCAAAAGATTTCATTTTTGGTTAAAAAAGTAAGCTACCGACCCAACAAAAGGCAAAGGACGCTGGTGAACGTGGACTTTTCGGCAGAACAGGGAAACCTTATCGGGATACTGGGAGCAAGTGGTTCAGGAAAAACCACACTCCTGAATCTTATGAGCGGAATCATTGAACCATCATCAGGAAGCGTAAGTTTAAACGGTCTGGATATAATCAGGGATAAGAAAGAACTTGAAGGAGTAATGGGTTTCGTACCGCAGGACGATCTTCTCATTGAAGAGCTGACAGTATTCGAAAATCTATATTACGCAGCATGCCAGTGTTTCGGGAACAAGTCAGAAGAAGAGATTAACAAGATTGTTGGAACACTCCTCACCTCACTTGGTTTGTTTGATAAGAAAGACCTGAAAGTAGGAAGTCCATTTAACAAAATAATCAGCGGAGGACAAAAGAAAAGTCTTAATATCGCACTTGAGCTTATCAGAGAACCTTCGGTCCTGTTCGTTGATGAGCCAACATCCGGACTTTCATCCAGAGATTCGGAAATTATTATGGACCTTCTCCGTGATCTCACACTGAAAGGAAAGCTGGTTTTTACTGTCATTCACCAGCCCTCTTCCGAGATTTTCAGAATGTTCGACAAGGTGGTGATCCTCGATCAGGGTGGGTATATGGTTTATTACGGGAATCCTGTCGATTCGGTTATTCATTTCAAAACGATTGATGCCCAGATAAATGCCAGCCAGGGGGAATGTCCTTCATGCGGAAATATGAATCCTGAGAACATTTTCAAGATCCTTGAGGCACAAGTAGTAGATGAGTTCGGGAACTATACCGAAAAACGCAAAGTCAAGCCTAAGCAATGGGCCGACAGGTTTAAAATCCTGAACACAGAGGAACCCGTTAAAGAGGTGACAAAAGCACCCGGAAGGAATCTCGACAAGCCTGGACGAATAAAACAGTTCAGGCTCTATCTTTTAAGAGACTTAAATAGTAAGAAATCAAATACCGAATATATTCTTCTTACTTTGCTGGAAGCTCCTGTTCTGGCTTTTATTCTTTCATTTATCATCAGGTATATCCCTGATCCCAATTCAGATGTCTATTACTTTGCTGAAAATGAAAATATTCCTACATATATTTTCATGAGTATAATTGTCTCGCTTTTCTTTGGACTGACAATAAGCGCTGAAGAGATCTTTCATGACAGGAAAATTCTGAAAAGGGAAGAGTTCCTTAACCTGAGCAGAACCAGTTTCCTTTTGGCAAAAGTAGCTTTGCTGGTTGCAATTTCAGCACTGCAGTCTCTTCTTTTCATTGCAGTTGCCAATCCTATACTTGAAATCAAAGGTCTCTATTTTAATTACTGGATGAGTCTCTTCACAACAGCATTCTGTGCCAACATGTTCGGGTTAATAATTTCTTCATCATTCAATTCGGTTATAACTATATATATTGTCATACCGCTTCTAATAATTCCAATGATGGTTCTGAGCGGAGCAATGTTTCCGTTTGACAAGCTTAACAGGAATATTACTAGAGTCGACAAAGTCCCTCTGATAGCTGAGATAATGCCAACGCGATGGACTTACGAAGCATTGATGGTGAGCCAGTTCAAGGACAACAGGTACAGCTCTCTTGAATATAATAGCAACAAGGAAACTTTCTACTCAATTCAGAAAAAGATCAGCCGGGCTGATTTTAACACTGTGTACAGGCTTCCGGAACTTACAAAAGTGCTTCAGAACGAAGTATTGGATTACAGAAATCCAACTGTGGACCCTTCCGAGACAATGGATAATCTCAAACTCATTAAAAATGAAACTGCAAGGATTTCTGTGTTCAATAATCTTCCGGCTTTCAGATATGACGACTCACTGGAACCAGATAAGTTCACCCCTTTAATAGCTGATTCCCTGTCGTCATATATTACGAGGGCTGGAAGCTATTTTACCAAAATATCAAATTCAGCTTCAGATCTCAGGGATCATTTTTATAAACTTAACGAGGAAAAATTAAGAAGGCTTGAGAAGAGGTATTTTAATTACAAGCTTGAAGAGATAGTAACCAAGTATTATGAACCGGATAAAATCCTAAGAAACAAAAATTCCTTTGTTCAGAACATCCATCCTATTTATCTGGATCCTGACAAGAAAGGGTTTTTAGAATTCAGAACTCATTTTTTTGCACCATCAAAAAATATTTTTGGAGTCAGGGTTGACACATTTGTTTTTAATATTTCAATAATTTTTGCCGGAATAATAATTTTATATCTCGTACTATATTTTGATCTGGTAGCGGGATTAGTGAAATTCATTTTGAGTTTCAAATCCCGAAAATAGAATTTTAATGTTCTGAATGGATGTTTTTTTATATTTTTGTAATTACCAATAGCTTATCTTCAATGAAAGGAAGAGTCATAATTTCAGTTCTCGCATTTGCACTTGCAGTTTCGTCCTGCAGGAACAGCTCAGGAAAGTCTGAAGCATTTGTTCATGCCGATATAGACTCTGTTACTGCATCGGTCAACCCTGGTGTAGATGCCATGGAAGAAATCTACAGGAATTTTTCTTCTCCTCTAGAGATTGCAAATCTTTTTCAGGTTACAGGAGTGCCATTTTCACCCGGTTATCTCGCTTCAACTCTGAATGCGAATGAAAAAACAACCTCATTCCAGAAAGCCCTTTACCTTGGGATTCTTGGGGCAGACCTGGGATACCTGAATATGTATGAGAAAACCGGAACTTCAATTGAGCTTCTTTCATCAGTAAAAAAGATAGCTGACGGATTGAATGTAGGCCAGTTTTTTGACTTTGAGACAATTAAAAGGCTCTCTCTCAATAAGTCAAGTCTTGATTCACTTCTGTTCCTATCGGTTGACTCATATTCAGCTATGGATGAATACCTGAGGAAAAATAACCGCAGCCAGTTATCTTCCATTATGATGGTAGGTATATGGATCGAAGCGCAGTACTTCGCGACACAGGTTATGAAGCAACACCCGGGAAACTTGTTAAGGGAAAGGATCGGGGAACAAAAATACTTTCTTGAAGATCTTATCAGGATTGTTAATCCGTACTGTGAAAACGACAAGGAATTTTCGATTGTTTGCAACTATCTCCGGGATATAGCATCGAAATATGCAAATGTTAAAATTTCATATTCAAAAGGCGATCCTTCAGCCAGGGAGAAGGATGGAGTATTGGTTATTACCCAGAATGATTCCAGTAAAGTTGATATGACAGACGAGCAGCTTGCGGAAATAATTGATATGACTGGTTATGTGAGGAACAAACTGATTGATAATTAGTATGAAAAAGTATTTATTGGTGTTCTTATTTATACTGTCCGGATATGCGTTATCATACGGACAAACTCAAAATGATTCACTCCTGAGAAAATGTTTGCTGAGCACAGGGCCAACAGCAAAGTATCTTAAAGATTTCAGGATCCAGCTCGGACAGAGCAATGTCCAGGATGCTTTAAGGTATAAGGCAAACATGTCGCTATGGAAAAATACAAGGTACAGGTTCACCCTTTGTACAGATGACAACTCCAGGGGAAAGCTGGTCCTCAATATCTGGGATAATACAAACAATGTTGTTCTTTCTTCGGTAGACAAGAATACAGGAACCGTTTTCAATTACGTCGATCTTGTCTGCAACAAAAGCGGGGTTTACCAGATCTACTTCGATTTTACTGAAGGACAGGCAGGGTCAGGTGTAAGTATAGTCTCAATGATTCAATAGGTTATTACAATAGATTCGCCAACTGCACCAGTGCGGCAAGGATAAAAAGAACAATCAGCACTATTTCAGGGAGCAACCTCTTTCTTGAAAACACAAAAAAGTGAGACAGGAAATAACTCGGCGGGATCACTGCAAGCCAGAGTATTTCTGCTGAAACTGGGTCAAACAACAAATAGACACCTGCAATTATAAAGAATGTCCACAGGAGAAGAATGAAAGTTTTACGTGATTTGATCTTTTTGCTATTGATTGCTGATAACAACTGAGCTACACTTATCAGAATAGTGACCCCGGATATTATCAGAACTATCAGGGTTATTACCGGCATGATGAAATTTCCGTCTTTTGTAAATAGATTATATGATACTGCTGAAAGCATTGAATCCATGTCTTTTCCGGTCACGTAGAAAAACCCGTAAATTATAAAAACAGGTGTGGCCAATCCGAGAAAAGATATAATGATCTCCTTGATGCTTCCTGTTCTGAGAATAGCTATTCCAATTATCAGAAGAAGGCCGAACCAGATCAGGCTGGCATAAAACAGACTGCCGAGGCTGATCAGCATACCTGCGTCAAAAAGCGAAAAAGCCGTACCCTGAACCTTATATGATTCGATAATTTTCCTTATTGCAAGAATAAGGAATACAGCAGATGGAAGCACCGGGTTCAGAATCTGGTAATGAGGAAAATAACAGCTTAACAGAATATAGATCATAGCCGGTAAAAAGTTCCTTTCACTTATGAAGAAAGCACTTGTATTGAAATTTACCAGAAGGAGTGCAATCATAAGAACCAGCAAACAAGCAACTATAACACTGAACAGCGGACTAAAGCTTGTGACGGACAGGAGCAAACCGAAAAGTGGCATCGGTTTTATATCAAATCCCAGATCAGCAGGCAGATGTGGATGCAAAAAAGATCCGGTCCATGTTAGCAGAAGAGTTATACCGATCAGAATTATTACATCCGGTCCTGTTTCTCTGAATTTTTTTCGAAGCATATATAACTAAAGATCAAACCCGATATCTTTCCTGTAATACATATCCCTGAATGACACTGACCTTGCATTCCTGTAAGAGCCCGCCAGAGCTTCCTCCATGGTCTTTCCCCACGAGCTTACTGCCAGCACCCGGCCGCCGGATGTTACTACCTTATTATCGGCATTTTTTGTACCTGAATGAAAAACAATGCATTGTTCAGCACTTTCGAGTCCCGAGATTTCATAACCTTTTTCATAATGACCCGGGTAACCGCCTGAAACAAGCATAACCGTTGAAACAAAACGTTCATCGATCTCAAGGTTACGATTTTCTAAATCACCTTTTGCTACACCTTCAATGAGGTCGAACAGATCCGATTTAATCCTGGGAATTACAGCTTCCGATTCCGGATCTCCAAGCCTGGCATTATACTCAATAACATAAGGATCGCCTTTCACATTTATGAGCCCGAAGAAAATAAATCCTTTGTATTCAATACCTTCTTCCCTGAGCCCCTTCATTGTTGGCTCAATAATTCTGGTCTTCACTTTTCCGATAAACTCTATTCCGGCAAAGGGTACTGGCGAAACAGCACCCATACCACCGGTATTAAGCCCTGAATCTCCCTCTCCTACTCTCTTGTAATCCTTTGCCTCAGGCAGAAGTTTGTATGACTTCCCGTCTGTTATAATAAAAACTGATAATTCAACACCTTTTAGGAATTGTTCTATTACAACTTTTTTCCCCGCATCTCCAAACTTGCCATTTATTATTGCATCCGTTTCGGTTATCGCATCCTCAATGGTATCAAGAATTACCACTCCTTTTCCGGCTGCCAGACCATCAGCTTTAATGACATATGGAGGCTCAAGGGTTCTCAGAAAGGAATCAGCTTCATCCGAGTTGGTTTTGTCGAATGTCCTGTATTTTGCTGTCGGGATTTTATACCTGGTAAGAAAAGCTTTTGCGAAATCCTTGCTACCTTCAAGACGGGCAGCTGACCTTACAGGACCTATTACAGGAATATTCCTGAGAAAGTCATCCTGCAGGAAGAAATCATGTATCCCGCCCACAAGAGGAGCTTCAGGACCAACAACCACCATACCTATTCTGTGATCAGCAACAGCTTTTTTAACCGAAGTAAAATCTTCCGGGTCGATATTAAGGTTAGTCCCTGCTGTAGCTGTACCGGCATTGCCCGGAGCTATGTAAATTCTGCCTGCTTTTTTGCTTTGCGCAAGCTTCCATGCCAGTGCATGTTCTCTTCCTCCGGATCCAAGAATGAGAATATTCATCTGAAAGAGTTTTAAGGCAATTCAAATGTAGTATTTCATTCCGATAAATAAAATCAGCGATTAGTTAATCATGTCCCTGGGTATCGGTCAGTCTGCTGAATCTGGAAAATGTATGCATGACATTATCCACATATGTTTTGGAGACAGGAATGTCGATTGAAGATGGTGTCTCAAGCTCAAGCTTAAGGCCATCCTTATCCTTGCGTATTACCTTTACCTTCTCAAAGTTGACCATGTAAGATCTGTGACAGCGGATAATTTCAGTCGCTGAAAAGTTCTCCTCCATTTTTTTCAGAGTTTCCCGGAGAAGATATTTGGAGACTTTGCCCTTGTTCAGATAACATATGTTAACATAATTCTCATCAGATTCGAGGTATAAAAGGTTCTCCTTTTTTACAGAGAATTTAAGAACTGATTTGTCGTCATAGAATGGGATCATATCCCTTACATTTCCCGATAATGCCTGTATACCGGCCATTTTTTCTATCTGTTCTTTTTTGTCGCGCCATGAAAAATAAAGCCACATTATCGAATAAGGAAGTAATAACACTAGGGCGGTATTCCGGGCAGATTGTTTTACAATGTCGATGAAAAGACGCTCATCTTTAAGAGCAAGCTTCTGGAAGAGGGCATAAAAAAGAGCCATCGCCATTATTTCAGCAAATATCCAGACAAAATAGCTATAATAATTAATTGAATGTTTCTTTCCAAAGTAATACAATATTATCCTGCTGATAACAACAACAAGAACTCCTGTCAGTATAACCAGGCTGGAATAGGTAAGAAATTCAAGCTTGTTAAGGTCAAACCATCGGTCAGCTCCAAAGGGGGAATAGATATTGATGAAAACAAGTGCAAACAGCGAGGTGAATATTATTAACCGGATAATATTCCTTTTTTCATTAAGATAGGCCGGAATCGGATCCCGAAAATCAATCATGGTGATTCTATTACAAAATGCAAATTTAGTTTTTTCCGTGATTCGTTCTGTTTTTAAGAATTTCGTCACAGTCTCATCAGGGAAATTTCATCCCGCATTTTGAAATTACGTCACCCGATATCAATTTTCATCCCACAGGAGTGTCGCATGGCACATTTATTTGCCTGTCAGCCTGGTTGAAGCTTACTTTGCAGAATTATGGAATACACAAAGGATTTTAATGGCCTGAAATCGGTTTTCGATCCCAAAGCAACAGAGATCAAAATACCAGGGTCTTCTGTCAGAATTGTCAGCGAAAGATTCAATTCAGATATTGATCCGCAAGCTTTTTTGAAGAAGGATGATTCTTCAATCTCTGAAAATATTTCATTTTCCTATCCTGTTTTTATACCTGAAGACAAGGCAAGCAGGAAAGTAATATTATTGCTGCACGGTCTGAATGAAAGAAGCTGGGTCAAGTATCTTGTGTGGGCTTACTGGCTATCTCAAATAACCGGGAGCTACGTAGTTCTTTTTCCAATCTCATTTCATATAAACAGATCACCTTCATCATGGTTAAATCCAAGGCTGATGCAGAATTTTGTTAAAGAACGCAGCATGGGCTCCGGTGAAATCACCATGTCGACTTTCGCAAACATAGCTTTGAGCAGCAGGCTGACAGAAGAACCAATGCGCTTTTTCAACTCAGGGTACCAGACTGCTTTCGATATAGTTAAGCTGATGAATCAGATCAGGTCGGGAAAAAACACAATTATACCTGCAGGCAGCAGGGTAAACATATTCGCCTACTCTATCGGGGCATTTCTTTCACAGATCATTATGATGGGTAACCCTGATAATCTGTTTTCTGATTCAAAGCTTTTCATGTTCTGCGGAGGTTCGGTTTTCAGCAATATGCATGGGACTTCAAAACTTATTATGGACAGCATGGCTTATAACAGGATCTATAACTTTTACCTGAATGATTTTGAGAAGGAAATAAGCCACAAAAGTCCTTTTTCAGAATTCTTAAGGTCAACCCAGATAGGAATGGCTTTCAGGTCGATGATTGATATAGCCAGATTCAGGTCTTTTCGTGAAAGTATACTTATAAAGCTCAGGGACCAGATCCGTTCAATTGCCCTTAAGCAGGACACTGTGATCCCGGCCAATGGTATTGTAAATACTATGATCCCAATGACCAGGAATAAGCTTTTACCTGTTGAGGTCTGGGATTTTAAGTATCCCTATTCCCACGAAAATCCTTTCCCGGTTTTCAATAATGAGTCAAGTGCTGAAGTTGACAGGAGCTTTGAAAGGCTTATCTCAAAGGCTGCCTTATTTCTTGCCTGATAAGGGTGATGTGACAAACTTATAACCATTCGTCTCAGCATATTTAATGAATTCGTCAAGAAACGACAAACATGTTGATGTGACCTTATCATGAAGGACTATGATTGAACCTGGTCTTATTTTCTCTTTCAGGATATTAAAAACTCCTTTACCGTCCATCTTCTCATCAAAATCATATGGCATAAGATCCCAGAAAACAATCTTGTATTTTTTCTTCATTACACAGTACTGTCTCTGACGAATACGTCCATAGGGAGGGCGGAAGAGGCTGGAAGATGTAAACTCATCTGCTCTTAGTGCATTTTCGATATAATCATGGATATTTGTATTACAGCCGTTCAGGTGATCATATCCATGATTGCCAATAACGTGTCCTTTTGAAACAATAAGTTCGAGCAGCCCCGGGTATTTTTCGGCTTTCCGGCCGTTGCAGAAAAAAGCAGCCTTTAAATTATGCGATTCAAGAATACTGAGGATTTCAGGGGTGCTATCCGGATCCGGACTATCGTCAAAAGTAAGGCATAGTTCCCTGGTTTTTGTTGCCATCCGGAAAACAGCAGCCGGATAGACCAGCCTTAAAAGGGGAAATGGCCTGAAGAGCCTCATTTAATTTTGTTTGCCCGAATACAAAATACTGTAATACTTATTCACATCCGATGAAACTGTTTTTACCAGCTCATCCATTTTCAGGTTAATTGCTGCATTGTTTATATCAAGGAGAGCCTGCATGTTTATGCCAATGGGATAATCCATTCCGAATTGCTTATCGGGATCCATGCTTATAGCAAAATCAAGATATTCTTTCGAATATTTCATAACATCGTTAAGTACCTTGTTCCCCTCTTCTTCTTCTCCTGCCCTTATGAGAACTTCAGCAAGACTAATCACAAAAAAGTCGTAAGGTAGCTTTCCTGCGGGCACTATCTCAAGGCCTTTGTGTGCAGCTTCAACTGCTTTTGTAGTATCGCCTGCTGCAAGAAGAGCTTTCCCCAGGTTTCCGAATATCCTCCTGAAGTTACTAAGCATCCGCTTATTATTCTCATCGAGATAGACCGAAGGATCAGCTGCATTTCCCCATTTGTATTTGTTCATCATGTTATCATACATTCCAGCAGGGTCAATCATACCGTATTCCCCTTCCTCAGATTTATCAGTTTTGATAGGTACTATTCTATATGTAATACCTTCCTGAACAAAGTACTTCTCAAGACCCTTGTATTGAGTTGAAGGTACTGTTGTTGAAATATATACAGGTCTGTCCCATTTGTTTGTCGAGAGAAGATCCATCATGGCAAGATCTCCTTTGAAAGCATCATTATCAGAGTATTCCCAAATCATTGGTGATTCTATCCTGTCCCTGAAATATTCTTTAACAGTTCCATTTGCGACAACCTTTGCGGAATCGACATCGATAATAAATTTGTTTGAAGGAATGTAATTCAGGAAATCACCTCTGCCGCTTACATCGATCTTATATTTTTTATCATCCTGGCCGGCAAACTGGACGACCTGGCTCAGCTCAACAGGCTTGTCAATTCTGTTGTTAACCGGAAGCTGGTCCCTGGAACCCTCAATATATTTTTCACGTGGCAGCGTTAGAGGTAACGGATCTGATTTAAAAGCTTTCTGTCGCATCATATCTATATACCAACCTGCCTGAAAGTAGCTCAGATTGGCAACACGGACATCTGTCCTGACCTGTTCGACATCCTGGACGTACCATACAGGGAAGGAGTCATTATCACCGTAAGTAAAAAGGACGCTGTTCGGAGCGCACGATAACAGGTAATTGGCCCCGATGTCACGTGCTGTGTAACGACCTGAGCGGTCATGATCGTCCCAGTTCTGAGTAGCCATCAGGACAGGAACCGCAAACAGAAGAACAATAAAAACTATTGCCGCTGAGATTTTTTCATTCAGGAATTTCCTAAAATATTCGTAAGCGAGCATGAATCCAAGACCAATCCAGATGGCAAAGGCATAAAAGGATCCTGCATATGCATAATCACGTTCCCTGGGTTGATTCGGGTACTGGTTAAGATATAATATTATTGCCGCCCCGGTCATAATAAAGAATGTAAGGACAAGCCAGAAACCTTTCCTGTCCTTCCTGTACTGCCAGAAAATTCCAGCGATACCCAGCAATAAAGGGAGGAAGAAATAGGTATTTCTGCCAGGATTATTCTTTAGGTCCTGTGGCATCTTATCGAGGTCTCCCAGCCTTGCTTCATCAATGAATTTAATGCCGCTTATCCAGTTACCCTGAAGGGGATTGCCGTTACCCTGATTATCGTTCTGCCTGCCGGCGTAATTCCACATAAAGTACCTGAGGTACATGAATCCGGTCTGATACCTGAAGAAATAACGAAGATTCTCCACAAAGGTAGGACAAACCAATATTTCCTTTTCAGATCCTGAAGTTACCGTATATCTTCTTCCCGTTATCCTGCCCCAATGCTTGTAAGCCTTCTCATGTTCAGCTTCGATACTGTACATCCTGGGAAACATTGTCATGAATTCTTTCTTGTACTCATATTCCGGACGGAAATAAGGTTCATATCTGCCGTTAACCTTGTTATATCCTGCAACCACACTCTTCACATCGATGATTGGGGCGCTGTAGTAATGGCCGTAAATTTTAGGTGAGCTCCCATACTGCTCCATATTTATATAATAAGAAAGGGAGAAAATATCCGACGGATTATTCTGGTTCATCGGCGGCCTTGCAGATGACCGTATCATTATCATTGTGTACGAAGAATACCCGATCATAATAACTGTTATGGCAGTTATTAAATAGTTAAGTATTACCCTTCCGCTTTTTAAAGAGTACCTGATTCCAAATACAAGTGCAGCTGTTAATACAATTAAGAAGAAGATGAGACCGCTGTTATAAGGCATCCCAATTACGTTTACAAAGAACAGTTCAAACCAGCCGGCAACTCTCGGGACCCCTGGCATAAGGATAAAAACCATAAGATATAACGTAACCACAGCCAGCAGAAGTGTTTTTATAATCCCTTTGGTCGTGATCTCATATTTTTTGAAATAGAATACAAAGAAAAGAACGGGAAGAACCAGAAGGTTAAGCCTGTGGATACCAAGGCCAAGTCCCATTATATATGCAATAAGTATTATCCATCTTCCCGAATACTTCTTATCTACCTCTTCCTCCCATTTAAGCATACCCCAGAAAACAAGCCCGGTAACAAGCGATGAAAGAGCATAAAGCTCACCTTCGACTGCGGAGAACCAGAAAGTATCAGAAAAAGTATAGGCCAGAGCCCCAATGATTCCGCTTCCAAGGATTGCCGGAATATGAACAGATTCTACTTCATCGCTTCTGGTATAAACTCTTTTTACCAGATGGGTGATTGTCCAGAAAAGGAACATGATTGCAAAACCACTGCATATTGCCGACAGGGCATTCATCATCATTGCTGCCTTTGAAGCATCACCCAATGAGAACAGCGTCGCAATACGTCCTATCATAAGAAACAGGGGAGCTCCCGGGGGGTGCCCTACCTGAAGTCTGAATGATGAAAGGATGAATTCTCCGCAATCCCAGAAGCTCACTGTCGGTTCAATAGTCAGGAGGTAAACGAATGTTGAAACTGAGAAAAGGACCCATCCGGTGATTGTATTCAGGCGGCGGAAATTGCCCAGCATTGAATTCATAACTGAGGTTATTTGATTATCTATGAGACAAAGAACGCAAAAAAATATTATTTGTGCACAACACGTACTCTATTTAACTTCATTTTAACTTGATACTTATTTTGCTACTTTTGCCATAAAGAGCCTGTTAAATGAGATACAGCGGAATATTGATAGTACTTCTTGCTTTAAACACATTTACTGTAATCAGCCAGGAAAAAACCGGAATATCCGCTTCAGAAGGGGATCTTTATTTCAATTTCAGGAACACAAGTTTTGTAAAGAACAATGAGTATTCAAATCCTGTAATTGAAGGATACACTCTGATCGGCTATTTCATTCAGCCTGAACTTGTTTACAGTCCGGCAGAGAAAGTGACATTAAGGCTTGGGACACATCTTCTCAGCTATTCCGGAACCAATAAATTTTCGCTGATCAAGCCGGTCTTTTCTACTTCATGGCATTTTTCTGAAAACATCTTCTTTACTTTAGGTTCGTTATCGGGCAGTGACAGACACAGGATGCTCGACCCACATTTTAATAAGGAAAGGATTTACAATGCCTTTTCTGAGGACGGTCTGCAGCTAACGACCTCAAACGATTACTTCTTCAGCGATACCTGGTTAAGCTGGGAAAACTATATTTTCAAGGGTGACAACGAAAGGGAAATTTTTACGGCAGGAGAATCATTCAGATATGCATTACCGAAGTTTGCCGGTCTTGTAAGGATTGAGGTCCCTGTCCAGATCCTGTTCAAGCATTATGGAGGTCAGATAAGCGATTACCCTGAACATGTTGAGACCTTCTTTAATATTTCTGCAGGAGCAAGGGCTATCTTTGAAATTGATGAATCGCGAAATAGAAGGATGGGGATGGAATGTCTGGCGTTTTTTGGAAGTTGCCTGACCGGGAATGCGGTTTCAGGAATTAAAAACGGCTATGCCGACTGGTATAAGTTATTTTATTCAGTGAGAGGACTGGAGATGGAAACTGGATTCTGGAAATCCCATGATTTTTTTGCTCCAAACGGTAATTTCATTTTCGGTTCGGTATCGGATCACAACGGGAACCTCGTAATCTCTCAAAGAAAGCTGATTACAGGTTCAATCAATATCAGGCTTCCATATAAGGACTTTTTTGAGTTTTATTTCGGATTTGACGGATACTACGACACAGACCTCAGGCGTTTTGACAATGCCGTGACGTTGCATATAAGGTTAGATAAGCTGATAAAGATAGCTACCCTTAAGCGCCCCTAAATCCTCTGATGGGGACTTTAAATCTCTGCTCAAAGAGCCCCCTTTAGGGGGTTGGGGGCAAAATCCAATATCTCCACTGCTTACTCTTCCATGGTTCTCCTGCATAATTTATCCCAATCCTTGGACCTGTTTTATAAACCGGAATTATGCCATTATTTTCTATCCATATCCTGGAGGAGGTTGTTAGATCTTCCCCATAAAATGTTCTATCAATTCCAAGGAGTTTTGTGATGCGTCCAGGTCCGGTACAGTCCTTCAGACCCCTTATCAGGACAGCCTGCGGATCATTTTCCATGCCTGTTACAATGTTAAGCATCCAGTACATGCCATATACAAAATACACATATAGTCTTCCCCCTTCATGGAACATGATCTCAGTCCTAGGAGTCCGGCCCTTTGAAGCATGGCAGGCTTTATCGTCAGATCCCCGGTAAGCTTCAGTTTCGGAAATAATGAACCTCCTGATCAGATCACCTTCTGACTTTACCGCCAGTATTTTGCCCAATAATCCGGGGGCGACTTCAAGTACATCACGGGTAAAAAAGCCTCTCTCCGGCCTTATAGCTCCAGGAAATGACTTAATAGGGTGTTTTTCTGTCATATTTATCCCATTTCCTGAAAACTTCCTTTGCTTCATGATCATCCAGATGAATGAAGGCCACCTTCCGCATTGAAGGATCGAGTGAAATCTCATTATATATAAACTCGTCGTCAAATCCTGATGCAGCTGCATCATGGCGTCCGGAAGCATATATAACCCGCTTAATTCCGGACCAGTATATTGCACCCAGGCACATTGGACAGGGCTCGCATGAAGTATAAAGGACACAACCTTCAAGGTCATATGTCTTAAGCAAACGGGCAGCCTCTCTGATAGCAAGTATCTCGGCATGGGCAGTCGGATCGGAGTTTAGTACAACCATATTATTAGATCCGGCAATTTTTCTCCCATCTTTCGAAATAACTGTTCCAAACGGACCCCCTCCGCTGCTGATACCGGAAGAGGCAATCTCAATTGCTTCCCGGAGGAATTTCTTATCATCAGACATCTTTCGTAAATATTTTTTGTTTTCCCTGACAATACTTCAGGTAAAAATAACCTTAGTTTTGATTAGCGAATATAAAATCTGTCCAATATTCTTTTTTTTTAGGAAATATATTGTATTTTTGCAGTCCCAAAATAAGGGGTTTTAACATTAAATTCAAGTGTTATTTATAAAAACAGATTAAAAGTGAACACCTTAAGTTACAAAACAATTTCAGCGAACAAGGAGACCGTGAACAAGGAGTGGGTGATAATTGATGCAGAAGGAGCTGTTCTGGGCCGTCTTGCAACTGTGGTGGCATCAACTCTCAGAGGAAAGCATAAAACTAATTTTACTCCTCATGTTGATTGCGGTGACAATGTAATTGTCATCAATGCCGAGAAAGTCTCCCTAACAGGTAAGAAATGGTCCGATAAGGATTATGTGCGCCATACAGGTTTCCCCGGTGGCCAGAGATTCACAACCGCCCAGGAGATGCTGAAAAAGAATCCCATAAGTCTTGTTGAAGAGGCTGTGAAAGGGATGCTTCCAAAAAGCAGGCTCGGAAAGGCTATCTATATGAACATGCATGTCTATGCAGGTTCGTCTCATCCTCATGAAGCCCAGAAGCCAAAGAAATTAGAATTATAATACATTAAGGAACAGATATGGAGCCAGTAAATGCCCTTGGAAGAAGAAAAGCAGCCGTTGCCAGAGTATTGTTAAGTGATGGCAAAGGAAAAATAACAGTAAATAACAGGGATTATAAAGAATATTTCGGAGCTGAAACCTTGCAGTATGTCGTTACGCAGCCTCTTGTTGCACTGAATTCCGTTGACAAATATGACATCAACGTAAATCTTGATGGCGGTGGAGTTAAAGGACAGGCGGAAGCTCTTCGTCTTGGTATCACCAGGGCGCTTATTCAGATAGATGCTGAAAACAAGTCAAAGCTCAAGGCAGAAGGTTTTGTTACTCGCGATCCCCGCGAAGTTGAAAGGAAAAAACCAGGTCAGCCGAAAGCACGCAAGAGATTCCAGTTCAGCAAACGCTAGTATTTAACGGATCAACCCTTATAGATGCAGGTTTAGTATCTAAATTACAGAGACTTCCGTCAGTTGACGGAACTACCCTGTGATTGATTTAACAGAATGTAAACTTTAAACAAAAAAAAATGCCAAGAACAAATTTCCAGGAACTGCTTGACGCAGGTGTACACTTCGGACACTTAAAGAGAAAATGGAATCCCGCAATGGCTCCTTATATTTTCATGGAGCGTAATGGTATTCATATTATTGACCTTGAAAAGACAGTTGTTAAGCTTGATGAAGCAGCTTCGGCCATGAAGCAAATTTCAAGATCAGGTAAAAAGATACTTTTTGTTGCCACTAAAAAGCAGGCAAAAGAGATTGTTTCCGAAAAGGTCAAAGCTGTAAACATGCCATATGTTACAGAACGCTGGCCGGGAGGTATGCTTACAAACTTCCCGACAATCCGCAAAGCAGTAAAAAAAATGGGATCAATTGACAAGATGGCAACCGACGGTACATTTACAAACCTTTCAAAACGTGAAAGACTGCAGGTCACCCGTCAGAGAGCCAAACTTGAAAAAACTCTTGGAAGTATTGTTGATCTTACCCGCCTTCCATCGGCCCTTTTCGTGGTTGATGTATGCAAGGAACATATTGCAGTAAGAGAAGCAAAACGACTTGGCATCCCAGTCTTTGCAATGGTTGATACTAATTCTGATCCTTCTGACATAGAATTCCCGATACCGGCAAATGACGATGCATCAAAATCAATATCACTGATTGTTGGCATCCTGTGCCAGGCAATTGATGAAGGTCTTAATGAAAGAAAGCTGGAAAAAGACAAGGAACCGGCTCAGAAAGACAAGAAATTCATGAGAAAAGAGCTCGAAACAAAGGATCTGCCTGATTCAGTGATCGAAGCAATAGTTGAAGAGGAAGAAGAAGTGGAAGTTGAGGATGAGGTTGCAACCGAAGAGGTCGAAGAGGATGAGGAGGTTGTCGCTGAAGCTGATGAGACTGAAGAAGAATAGAAGATCTAACTGAAATTAATTAAAAGGAATTATAACAATGGCTACAATAAGTTCTGCAGATGTTGCCAGGCTAAGGAAAGTGACCATGGCCGGGATGATGGACTGTAAAAAAGCACTTGAAGAATCAAATGGTGATTTTGACAAGGCTATTGAGATTATAAGGAAAAAGGGGCAGGCTGTTGCAAATAAAAGAGCCGACAGGGATGCAACAGAAGGTGTTGTATTATCAAAAGTCAATGCAAACGGCAAGACAGGTGCAATGATAGTCCTTAATAGTGAGACAGATTTCGTTGCAAAAAATGCTGAATTCATTGCTCTCGCTACCAAAATACTTGATCTCGCCCTTGCAAAAACTCCATCAAATCTTGATGAGCTTAAGGCTCTTCCAATGGAGAATGCAAATGTCAGTGATAAAGTGACTGAATTTGTCGGGATAATCGGCGAGAAGATGGAACTGGCATATTATGAAAAGATCGAGGCAGCTCATGTACAGGCTTATATCCATCCTGGAAACAGGCTGGCCACGCTTGTAGGATTTTCGAAAGCAGGACTTGATATACAGGTTTACAAGGACATTGCAATGCAGGTTGCTGCAATGAATCCTGTCGCAATTGATAAGGGCGATGTCCCGGAGAAGGTGATTGCACAGGAGATAGAGATCGGCAAGGAACAGGCAAGGCGTGACGGAAAACCTGAGGAGATGCTTGAAAAGATAGCCCAGGGAAAACTTACCAAGTTTTATAAGGAAAGCACATTGCTTAACCAGGAGTACGTAAAGGATAACAAGATGACCATCAGGCAATATCTTCAGTCTGTTGATAAACAATTAACAGTTACAGCTTTCAAAAGGTATTCGCTGAGTCTGTAAGTATAAGTTCATATTTCAATAATAAGGTGGCGCCCGATGGCGCCATTTTTTTTATTATATTCGTCAATCTGTAAGGATTTAAAAATCTGTTTGATCTGTAAATAAAAGTACAAAATCGTTTTTCCATGAAATACTCCAGGATTTTACTTAAACTCAGCGGCGAGTCGCTGTCAGGTGACGGGAACCAGGGAATAAGCAACCGGGTTCTGGAAGAATACGCTTTACAGGTTGCTGAAATCGCAGAAAAAGGATGCGAAGTTGCAATTGTAATAGGAGGCGGCAATATCTTCCGTGGCCTGAGCGGGACCGAATCGGGCTTCGACCGGGTTAAAGGCGACCAGATGGGAATGCTTGCAACTGTAATAAACAGCCTTGCTCTTGAAAGCGCTATATTAAAGGCTGGCGGAAAGGCCAAGGTCTTCACGGCTATAAGGATGGAACCTGTCGGACAGCTTTATAACAGGGACAATGTGATAAGTGATCTTAAAAACGGAACGGTCTGCATCCTTTCAGGTGGTACGGGGAATCCATTCTTTACCACCGATACAGCCTCTGCACTGAGAGCCGTTGAGATCGGGGCACAGGTGCTGCTCAAGGGCACCAGGGTTGATGGCGTTTATACCGCAGATCCCGAAAAAGATCCGGATGCAAGGAAATTTGACAATATTTCATTTGAAGAGGTAATTGAGAAAAGGCTTAAAGTTATGGACTCGACTGCCTTCACAATGTGCCGGGAAAACAATATGCCTATTATCGTTTTCGATATGAACATGACCGGGAACCTTTTGAAGGTTGTAAAAGGATCCGAAATAGGAACACTTATTTGTAACTAAAAGCACTATTGGTTTTATCTAATTTACTATTTTTGATAGTCAACGAAGTCTAACCTAACCTCTGAAACATGAACGAAGAAGTTGAACTGATAATTGAAGAAGCAACCGACAGGATGCAAAAAGCTCTGGAACATCTTGAGCATGAATTAGCTCATCTAAGGGCCGGCAGAGCAACTCCTGTTCTCCTCGATGGTATTACAGTTGATTACTATGGAGTTAACTCACCCTTAAGCCAGGTTTCAAACATTAATACTCCAGATCCTAAAACAATTCTTATTCAGGCATGGGAAAAGAATATGCTGGGACCCATCGAAAAAGCCATTCTGGCAGCCAATATCGGTCTTACACCTGTGAATAATGGTGAGGTTATCAGGATCAATATCCCTCCCCTTACTGAAGAGAGGAGACACCAGCTCGTTAAACAGGTCAGAATAGAGGGAGAGACTGCAAAGATCAGTGTGCGTAATGTCCGGAAATGGGCTAATGATGAATTAAAGAGGATGCTGAAAGACGGGCTTCCCGAAGATATTGAAAAGGATGCCACAGAAAATGTCCAGGAGATGACCCATGACTATTCGGTAAAGATCGACAAAGTAATGGCTGCAAAAGAGAAGGATGTTATGACGGTATGACCTCAACCTAAATAGGGCTGTCTCATAAGTCTGAAATTTCATTTATGTTTTCTCTGTGTCGCTCTGTGTCGCTCTGTGTCTTCTCTGTGGCACTCTGTGTAACAAATATTTATAAGAACTTACGCAGAGATCACGGAGTTTCCACAGAGGTCCACAGAGGACTTTTGAGACAGCCTCACTTAATATGATGCTGATAAATAAGCCACTTCTCTTTTAAGGGAAGGCTTGGAGATGAACCTATTTATCAGGTACCAATTTAAGTTCATATTTTGCAGCTGCTTTGACCGCCTCAGCCGAAAAAGCATCCTTATAGAATCCTCCGTTCAGATAAGTTTTGGTCTGCGACAGGTAAAACTCACTTGAGGGAATGCCGGAAGCTCCGGTCGGAATAACAGTGTATGATTCATCCCAGTCGGCAGTGTTGAAAATGTGTCTTTCAGAAGCCCCATCATTCACAATAAATCCTTCTTTATAAGTGTAGGGACAAACTGTATGATTGCTGCCTCCCACTCCAACCTTATCAGAACTTAATTTAAAAATACGGTCAATTATTTTAACTGAAGCCAGTGGATGATCGAGCGAGATCTTATGAATTGCTCCCCATGTCCATTTGCTTACCTCAGTACCATAAGTTTCAGAAAGTGATTTAATACCATCCTTAAAACTTTTCAATAAAATATCATCCAGAGTTTCAGTCGTGGAAGTGGTTATATCATCGACCCACGGGTCAGAACCTGTTTCAAGAATACGATATATATAATAATCTTTCATTGAGCCCGGTAGCTGAACGAACAATTCTTCCAGTTCATCTCCCAGGAGATTTTTTGCCAGGTTTATTGCAAGGAACTCAAAGACAGCAGGAGCCGTCTTATCCTTGTCCATATTAAAATCCCACTCCTCCAGAGACGAAAAAGCGGCAGATTCTGTCGGATTCATTTCAGCCTGGCGCTCTTTCAGCTTCAGGATGAAAGGTGTAAGCAGCTTTGCATAATCCGAATTCTGATCTGTTATCATTCTTTTAAAATCATCAATTCCGAGAATTTCTTTTTCCTCCAGCATCTTTCTTATCCTGCTTATTCTGTAAGGTACGTAGAATCTGAAGGAGATATAATATGGGTATTCGTTGCTTACCGTTTTATTATTAGCCGAAGAAACATATCCGTTTTCAGGATTATAGCTTGATGGAAGCTGATCAAATGGAACATAACCCTTCCAGTCGAATTCGCTGGTATCGCCTTGTCTGATTGTAGAGCCATAACCTTTTCTTACAGGAACTCCTCCACCGGTGTTCAACCCTATGTTTCCATCCACATCGGCATATGCAAAATTCTGACTTATTGAATTAAAACCCTTTAAAGCCGATCTGAAATCTTCCCAGTTCCCGGCCCTGTTAATCATATAGACTGCTTTTACTTCGTTGCTCATATCATAGCCCGACCACCTCATGCTGAGTACGGCATCATTAATTTCCCTGAAGCCTGAAATTACTGCGCCTCTGTGAGTGAATTTAATATATGAGGTGTCGGATTCTCCTCCTTTTATCCTGATAATTTCCTTTCTCACCTTCATATCTCTCCATTCTCCGTCAAAATAATATTGATCATTATTATCCGGGTTTATCTTCTCAGAAAAGAGATCAACATCGTCAACCATAAGGTTTGTCATGCCCCATGCAATTCTTTCATTATGACCTGCTACAATTACTGGTTCACCAGGTACCGCTACTCCTGTTACATTAAGCTTGCCAGGGATAACCTGATGCATCTGAAACCATATCCCTGGAGCAGAGAGTGCGAGGTGCATATCGTTCGAAAGAATGGGTTTTCGTGTTTCACTCTTTTTTCCACTGACAGCCCAGTTATTACTTCCCGAAAATGAGGCAATCCCCAGTGATTTAAGCTTATCCATGGATGAAATAAATGCCAGGGCTTCCTTCAATTTGTCATCAGGGAGCCGGAAGTCGGGAAATACCGAAGTCGAGTCTGCCTGCCAGTCAGGAATAAGCTCTCCAGCTTTTTCATGTCCAAGTTTTTTTATCAGCCTGTAGTTAAAAATATCGGCTGACAGATTTCCTCCGGCCAGATCCCAGCCCAGATAGCCAATAATATTGGCAACATCTTCTCTCTCCCACGGATCGGGTTTATATCCCAGTATCCTGAATTCCGGAGGTAGCCTTTTCCCGGCATTGCCTATATAAGCATTTACACCATCAGTGAAAGAACCAATGCTTTCGAGGATTGTGGCATCTGAACTGTCTATCACCATTTTTGATTTTTCAGGGATCCCCAGACTTCTCAGAAACAGATCTGTCTGAACATAGTCAGCCCCGAATATCTCCGACAACCGCCCGGAAGTAGCCCGTCTGATAAGATCCATCTGCCATAATCTCTCCTGAGACATAATATAGCCGACTGCAAAATACAGATCATGTTCATTTTCTGCATATATATGGGGCATCCCCCTTTCATCACGGAAAACTGTAACAGGGGATAATAGTCCTTTTACCTTTAACTCGCCTTTGTATTGAGGCAACGCTCCGCGCTTTATTCCTGTAATCAGGATTGTTCCTGCGATCACAGCAATAATTATCAGACCTGACAAAGAGAGCAAAATAATTCTGAGTGCTTTCATGATGATAAATATTTTTATTTATTACAATTTACGAATTCCCTGAATATTTCAAAATCTGACACCTGTCATTCCTGATGTGCAGTTCCTGCAGATATCTATTTTATTCCTTCCTGTCAGGATTTTTTTCCTGAAGTCGTTATACTTACTTCCATTCCAGATCGATCTGAAGGATTCATTTTTCAGATCGCCCATCACAAAGTCT
Source organism: uncultured Bacteroidales bacterium (assembly GCA_963701745.1). Lineage (GTDB taxonomy): Bacteria > Bacteroidota > Bacteroidia > Bacteroidales > VadinHA17 > LD21. The sequence goes on from CAVPBE010000006.1 coordinate 115,446, forward strand.
GCATCCTTGTCAAAACAGCAGGGAATAATTTTCCCATCCCAGGTTACGACAGGATTCAGCCAAAGCCTCAGACATCTTGAAGGCATTGAATTTCTGATAGCATACTTACCGCCTGCATTTTTATATCGTATGTACCGTTTATCGGATGGCATCCATTCCCCGGCATCCTGGCTATTTATAACCTGCATAGATTTCAGCTTCAGATCAGCATCCACCTCTTTTGCTAACCGTTTAGCATCAGCTATCTGATGTTCATTATACCTGCTAACAAGAAACTGCAATTCCAGTTTTATTGACGAATTAAGTCTGTCGCGTGCACATGCCACGTTCTTTATCCCTTTAATCACCTTGCTGAGATCACCGTTCCTCCTGTATTCGCTGTAAACCTGTTGATCCATCCCGTCGAGGGAAACAACAAGCTTGCTAAGTCCCGATACAGCCAGCTTTCCAGAATTCTCTTCAGTAAGGAAGTGACCATTAGTGGAAACAACCGTTCTAATTTTTCCCGACAGGCAGATGAACGAAAAAAAACCAGCATGCATCATAGGTTCACCCTGGAAATACAGATTAACATTATAAAGGTATGGCCGGAGTTCGGAAATGACCTTTTCATACAACCCTATATCCATAAATCCCCGCTCTCTTTTCATCCGGCCTGAGCCTGAAGCGCATTCGGGACATTTGAGATTACAGTTATTTGTAAGTTCAAAAGATACAGAGGCAGGCATACGGGAGATTACCGGTATACCGGTTAATGAGCTCATCAGGAATGAAGATCCTGTCACCAGGGCATTCACGGGTTTAACAAATATGCCTGCCATCCGTTAATCATTAATAATGCAGTAAGATAGAAAAAATTCTCCCGATCAAATAGGGTAAAGATGCATACATCTGGTCATATGGCTGAAAAGAGAACAATCCGGAATTGTAAAAGATTAAAATAAATGTTAACTTAATGATTTTATGCCATGAAAACAATCAGAATTATTTCGCTTGCCACTGTGCTATTATTGTCAGCTTTCACAGCCCAGACAATATATGCAGGTGCTTCTTTGGAGAGGAAGAAAAATGACCAGCAGACACTGCTTACCTTCAGGGGTAAAGTTGTTGATGCCGAGAATGGCAATCCTCTTGTATTTGCTTCAGTCGCTGTAAAGGAGACAAATGTTGCCACCGTTACAAATATTGATGGCGAATTTCTTATCAAGATCGCCGAAACCCAGACATCTAAAAACCTGGAGGTGACCTATCTTGGATTTAAGAACAAGGTGGTTCCAATTACTGACCTCAGAGTGGACGGTTACCAGAATGTGATATCGATGACGTCAGCTCCGATCCCGATAAGGGAAATAATTGTCAAGCCGATCGATCCAGATGCAATCGTCAGGAATGCTATAAGCAGGATAGGCAAAAACTTCGTTGATGAACCCAACCTGATGACTGCATTTTACAGGGAAACAATCCGTAAAAACAGAACATATGTCTCCATCGGCGAGGCTGTTGTTGAAATCTTCAAAGCACCTTATAACAGCGATATTCGCTTCGACGGCGCCAGGATCTATAAAGGAAGAAAAGGATCGGACGTTGAAAAAATGGATACCGTTCTTTTCAAACTCCAGGGCGGCCCGGTAACAGTTCTGCAGCTCGATATTGCAAAAAACACCCAGGACATACTGACAGTTGATGCCATGAAGTACTATGATTACTCGCTTGTCTCAGTAATTGAAATAGGCAACAAACCTCATTATGTAATAACTTTCAAGCAGAAACCATCCGTAGATGAGCCATTGTTCATGGGGAACCTGTATATTGAAACCGAATCATATGCCCTTACCGAAGCTGAGTTTGGGTTCAATCTTGAAGATAAGGAAGCTGTTTCATCAATATTTATAAAGAAAAAACCGCTTGGGATGGAAGTGACTCCGGAAGTTGCGACATACAGGGTACAATATCGTGAACAAGATGGAAAGTGGTATTTCGCTTACTCAAGGGCGGAGGTGAAATTTAAAGTAAACTGGAAGAGAAAGCTTTTCAATACTTACTACACAACTATGTCGGAAATGGCAATCACTGACCGGACAAACGAAGAAGTGATTAAATTTGCAGGGAAGGAGAAACTCAGATATAGTGATGTCTTCTCCGAACAGGTGGAAGCATTTACCGATCCTGAATTCTGGGGTGAATATAACGTAATCGAACCTGACCAGAGTATCGAATCGGCAATCAGACGGCTCAGCAGAAAGCTGAAGTTCAGTGACAGGAAAGACGACTAGTATAAAAAGTAATGATCAGGGATTCAGAAGTAATAGGGAGGATCAGACAAGGTGATGAAGGAGAGTTCGAGTCACTTTTCAGATCCTCCTATGTTTCCCTGGTAAGATATGCAAAGACACTGATAAGAGATCATGACACAGCCGAGGAGATCGTTCAGGACCTTTTCTTCAGGATCTGGAAAGACAGGGAAAAACTGCAGATTGAAAGTTCTTTGAACGGGTACCTTTACAGAGCAGTCCACAACCGCTGCCTGCATTATATAAATCACAGCAAGGTTGTTGAAAAGTATGCCAGAGAGATGGCATTCAATGAAACAGAAAGCAATGAGACACCTTCTGACATACTTAACTACAGGGACCTTCAGGCAAAAATTGCCGGAATAATTGAAAGGCTCCCCGAAAAGTGCGGAAAGATTTTTTGCATGAGCAGGTTTGAAGGATTAAAATATTCAGAGATCGCACAAAGACTCTCAGTCTCCGTCAAAACAGTTGAAGCAAACATGGGAAGAGCACTTAAGGAATTCAGAAAAGCACTGACAGAACAATGAAAGAAATGAATAATACTGGAAAATACTCTGATAAGGAGTGGGAAGAACTTTCTTCTCTTCTGTCGGAAGAACAGAATGATAATAATTATCTGCTCAACCGGTTTATGGCTGAGGACAGGTATAATACAATTAAATACTGGAAAGAGTTGAAAGAGATGAATAGTGATAAGGAAATAGATATAGATAAAGCCTGGAACAAACTGCATTCCAGACTGAGTGAAAATGGATTGATTAAGGAAGCACCGGTGGTCAGGAGAAGCTTTGTAAGAACGGCATATTTCAGGATTGCCGCAGCTGTGCTGCTTTTGTTTGGGATCGGATCCGTACTTTTATATATGAATGATAAAGGCGTCCTGAGCCACAAAACCGTAGTTGCAACGACCGATAACCAGAAGAATCTTCAGGTCACCCTTCCTGACGGGAGCAATATCTTCCTGAACAGGAATACGCAGTTAAGTTACAGGGAAAACTTCGGCAGACATGGAAGGAATGTAACTCTTTCAGGGGAAGCCTTCTTTGAAATTGCGCGCGATGAAAATAGTCCGTTTATTGTCGACGCCGGTAACGCCAACGTAAAAGTACTCGGAACCTCTTTCAATATAATTACGTACAATCAGGATTCTGCCGTTGAGGTATTTGTCAAAACCGGGCAGGTAATGGTTTCAGACAACTTAAACAAAAATAATCTTATTCTTGATCCAGGATATATCGGGACAATGTTCCCGGAACGTTCGGAAAAATCGGTCAATTATGATCCCAACTATATGTCGTGGAATACAGGCCTCCTTGTATATGACGGACAAACACTTGATGTTGTGTTCCGGGATCTTAAAAGAGTTTATAACATGGATATTGTTGCTGACGATCCTGATATCATAACAAATACGTGGACATCTCCTATCGATAATCAAACGCAGGAAACAATTATTCGCTTAATTTGTGCTAGCTTTAACCTCAGTTATACAAAAGACGGTAGCGTTTACCATCTTGCAAAAAATAACTAACAGGCTGAAAAATGTTGTCTGTCAATGGCACAATATTCAAGTATTTAACCGCCATTGCATTGTTGATATTTCTGATCCCTCCAAGGGAAATTAAAAGCCAGGGAGGCATCCTGGATTCTGCATTCACATTCAGGGCAGGAACAATAAAGACAGGCAATGCCCTGAACCTTATTACCAGACAGACTGGTTATAATTTCACCTACGACAGCCGTCTTATTGATGCCGAAAAAAAAGCTGAGATGAATTTCAGGAAAACAAAGCTTGAGGTTATTCTCGACAGCATACTGAAAGGTGATTCCCTTGTATATTCTGTCATTGATGAGTTTATTATTATCTCGAGGGAGATACCTTCGGCCCCAATGGTAACATCTGACTCAACTGCTGTATCCAGGCTGAAAGACGTTTCAGGTATCATTCTTGACGGGGAATCGTCTGAGCCACTTCTCTACGCAACAATAGGGCTCAAACACGAGGGAGTGGGTACTGTATCGAACAGCAGCGGGGAATTCAGCTTAAGAATTCACCCTGATAATTACAGCGACACCATAGTTGTATCATACCTTGGATTTTATGCAAGGGAGATACCTGTGCGTCAATCACTTGGAAATAATTTCAGGATAGAAATGAGAAGGGAGTTTATCTCAATACCTGAGATTATTATTAAAAATCAGATACCCTGGGAGATAATTAATAAGACACGCATTCGAATACCGGATAATTATGGAAAGACACCTGCCCGGATGACCGCCTTTTACAGAGAGGGTGTTCTAAGAAGAAATGAACTTCAAACCTATTCCGAAGCAATCCTCCAGATATATAAGAGCGCATATACCGGCACCCTGCTGAACGACCAGATCAAAATACTAAAGAGCCGGAAAATTGAAAATATAAGTGTCATCGATTCGATAACCGTAAGATTGAAGGCAGGTCTAAGCACATGCCTTCAGCTGGATGGTATAAAAAACACCTTTGACTTTATTTCCGGGGAAGATATGGTGGATTACAGCTATAGACTGACCGATATAGTATCATTTGATGAAGAATCGGCATTTGAGATTGAATTTGGTCAAAAAGAAGGAGCTGAGATGCCAATGTTCAGAGGATCAGTTTTTATTAATACAACCGATTTTGCCCTGCTTAAGGCCGATTTTGAAATCAATCCCGCTTATCTGAAAAAAATGAAAGGGACTTTTATTTCGAGTCCGTCTAGGGACTTCACTACGTGGCCAGTTTCGGTGAGATATTCAGTTAGTTATCGGAAATTAGATAATAGATATTACCTCAGCCATGTCAGGGGTGATCTTGAATTTGAATCAAAGCAGAAAAGAAGGATTTTCAACACTCAGTTTGAAGTGTTCTTTGAAATGGCTTTCACAAGTATGAGTCTTTCCAATGTGACAAGGTTTGAAAGAGAGGAGCTGGCTCCGGTGCATTCTGTCTTCTCAAAGACCATAACTAATTATGACCCAGTATTCTGGGAAAACCAGGAATTCCTTAAACCTGAAGAGAATCTTCTGCAGGCTATCAAAAACATGAAGGTGAGGTTGCAGGAATTTTCGGAAATCCCTAATATTCATTAATAAGCATATACAATTCCGAAAGGTCAGGAGTAAGGATGATCTCTGTCCTTCTGTTTTTCTGCCTGGCTTCGGGTGTGTCACTTGCTTCAACGGGCAAATATTCGCTTCTTCCGGCGGCAGTCAGCCTGCCCGGATTGATCTTTGAACCTTCAAGCAGAACCCTTACAACTGTTGTAGCTCTTTTTACACTAAGGTCCCAGTTATCCTTTAACTGTCCACTGCCAGGATTGTAAGGAACGTTATCAGTATGCCCCTCAATAGTGACCTGGATATTAGGATTTCTCTCCAGTACCCCGGCCAGTTTCCTTAAAGCGTTCCTGCCGTTTGCATCTATATCCCAGCTCGCTGATTTAAACAGCAGTTTCTCATCAAGTGAGACATATACTTTCCCGTTTTTATTTGTAACGGTAAGTCCATTATTCTCAAATCCAAGAAGAGCCTCAGATACCTTGTTCTTCAAATCTGTAACCAGCTTCTTCTGGGCATCAAGTATCTTTTCAAGCTCAGCAAGCCTTGAATTCTTTTTCTCGAGCTCAAGGGTAAGTTCATCGAGTGAGACCTTTTTCAGATCCATCGATTGTTCAAGCTGACGCATTACATCTTCTTTCTGTCTGAGATTGAGCTGGGCAGCCTGGAGTTCGCCAAGAAGTTTTTTGGTTTCGCTTACATTTCCCTTGATCAGTTCCTCTTGGGCATTCTCCAGATTATTATACCTTTCGGAGATTATATTCAACTCATCTTTTGCTTTATTACGTTCAATCTCAGCAAGGGTCAGATCCTGCCTTGATTTGCTCATCTCCTTTTCGAGTGCCGAGATCTTCGACTCTATTTCCCTGTTTTGCATTGAAAGGTTTAAATTCTCAGCTTTGAAGTCATCGCGATCGATCATATTCTGCCTGCTTGTATTCTGGACTTCCCTGAATTTCTTGCCCGGAACGCAGGAAATCACAAAGAAAACCGGCAGTATAGCAATAAGAGTTACAGCTAATGATTTATTCATGGTAAGAGTAGAGTTTAGATATTATCTTTCCGGACAAAAATAAGAAAATCCGCCGTAAGCCTCAGCAAACATAAGGGAATAATAATTGTTATATTTGCAAAACGATTTTTTTACATGCTTCCATAATGGACCAGGAAGAGAATCTTTTGTTTAACATATCATCACCTGAGGATCTCAGGAAACTAAACCCGAATGACCTTATTAAGGTGAGTGAGGAGCTGAGGCAGTTCATTATTGAGATGGTGAGCAAGAATCCGGGGCATCTTGGAGCCAGCCTGGGTGTTGTCGAGCTTACTGTTGCACTCCATTACGTTTTTAACACTCCATATGATAAAATAATCTGGGATGTGGGACATCAGGCCTACGGACACAAGATACTTACCGGCAGAAGGGACAAGTTTTCCACCAACAGGACCTACGGGGGTATCAGCGGATTTCCAAAAATGTCTGAAAGCGAATATGATGCATTCGGCACAGGTCATTCATCGACATCTATCTCCGCTGCCCTTGGAATGGCGGTAGCTTCAAAACAGAAAGGCGAGAACAGGCATGTTGTGGCAGTTATTGGCGACGGAGCAATGACTGCCGGCCAGGCTTTTGAAGGTCTTAACAATGCCGGAATAGCAAAGTCCGATATCCTGGTTGTGCTTAATGATAACAACATTGCCATCGACCCGAATGTCGGTGCCCTTAAGGAGTACCTTATTGATATCACTACCAGCCGCACTTATAACCGTTTCCGAAATAAAGTCTGGAATTTCCTTGGAAGATTTGGTAAAATAGGACCAAATGCAAGAACTCTTGCAGGCCAGGTTGAAGCCGGGTTTAAGAGCACCCTCCTCGACAGAAGTAATTTGTTTGAGGGTATGAATTTCAGATATTTCGGTCCGGTCGACGGTCATGATATACTTCATCTTGTTGATATTCTCAATGATCTTAAAAGAATACCTGGCCCAAAATTATTACATTGTCTTACGGTGAAGGGGAAAGGATTCAAACAGGCAGAAGAGAACAAGACCGTTTTTCATGCACCCGGAAAGTTTGACAAGAATACAGGCGTTATCCTCAAATCGGCCGACCCGGGAGTTACGGCAACATACCAGGAAGTTTTCGGAAATACTATCCTTGAACTGGCACACATTAATGAAAAGATAGCAGGTATCACTCCGGCCATGACAACAGGGTGTTCCTTATGCATCATGAAGAAGGAGATCCCTGACAGGGTTTTTGATGTGGGTATTGCCGAACAACATGCAGTTACTTTTTCAGCAGGACTAGCTACACAGGGACTGATCCCTTACTGCAACATCTACTCTTCTTTCATTCAGAGGGCATACGACCAGGTAATACATGATGTGGCTCTCCAGAATCTTCATGTTGTATTCTGTATCGACCGTGGCGGCCTGGTTGGGACAGATGGTGCAACACATCACGGATTTTTTGATCTGGCATTCATGCGCTCAATTCCAAATATAATCGTTTCTGCTCCAATGAACAGCCTGGAGCTTAGAAATCTTCTTTACACATCCCAGCTTGACAAAATAAAAGGTGCTTTTTCGATTCGTTATCCCAAAGGTCCAGGCATGGTAAGTGACTGGCAGAAACCATTTACAGAAATTGAGATCGGGAAAGCAAGGTTGATTAGGGAAGGAGAGGATCTGGCAGTACTGAGCATAGGACATCCGGGTAATTTTATTACGCAGGCGGCTTCAGTTCTGGCAGGGGAAGGAATTACATTTACTCACTATGATATGAGGTTTCTCGCTCCGCTTGATACTGAGGTTCTTCATTCTGTATTTAAAAGATTCCGCAGGATCATGACTGTGGAGGATGGGGTACTAAAAGGAGGATTGGGGAGCGCATTAATTGAATTCATGTGTGATAACGGGTACAATGCGGAAATAAAGCGGCTCGGAATACCCGATTATTTTGTTGAGCATGGCACTCAGGAAGAGCTTATAAGGGAATGCGGGTTTGACTCCGATAGTATTGTAAATGCTATTCGAAAAATGGTTAAAAATAGCACAACGGCCCAAAGGCATAAAGGTGCTAAGGCTCCCCTCCATGGAGGGGTTGGGGGTGGGTTATTAGCTTAAAGATAAAAGATAAAAGTAAAAAGTAAAGAAATTTATCTATTTTCGCAGACCCCAAGACTGCAAGACCGCAAGACCGCGAAACTGCAAGACATTTACGCCCGGATGGCAGGGCCGAGCGTTAAGAAATTGCCCGGTGGGCAATTTTAGCGAAGTAGCCAGCCTGCAGGGAGGGCCAATTCCGCCATCCCAAATAGCAGGCAGAGTTCATTTTAATATTTTGAAATTTTGGTTTTCTACCGAATTGTATTAACGCCCGGATGGCGGAATTGGTAGACGCGCTGGTCTCAAACACCAGTAGTAGCAATACTGTGGGGGTTCAATTCCCCCTCCGGGTACTCTCTTAAGCCGGTCCTGATGTTCCTGATCTGCGGATCAGGAAATCAGGATGCTGACCGCAAGCGTCAGCATTCGATCCCGGCTCCGGGTACAGAAAAAGAGTGAGAGCGAGAGTGAGAGTGAGTGCATAAGCAATCGCGAGCACTCTTTTTTTTTGATTAACACTGATACACCTTTTGCATTCCCGGATGGCAAGACCGAGCGCGTTAAGGAATAGAGCTGTGCCGGCCCTGACGTTACACCTAGGTGTAAGTCATGGTTAAAAAAAGTTAATGTGACAGGTATAAAACAAATAATCAGACTTTTAATTTATATTTGGCCAGATAATGAATAAAGCCAAACGATTTCTGATAAGCCTGTTGGTTATTTTTATCTCATTCTTATTCGTTGATGAGGGTAAAACTATTTTGCTTTTTAGCAATAGTATCCAGGTTCATATGAACCATAATCAAAAAAGTGAACTTGAAATCCCACATCAGAACAATTTTAATAAGACTGATGATGATGAAAAATTTATGAATTCAAATTCATTTGAACTATCATGTATGTCTGAAAAACTTTTGCTTTTCCCCTATTATTTATATAGAAAGACAGAAGACGTTCCAGGATTAATTTGGCAGCCTCCCAAATCTGTGTGAGAAGGATCACTTTTTTTAAGATTCCCCCCGAAAATTACAGCAGCAATAAATTGACATTAAAGATGCCTTACTTATTGTTAAGTGTTTCTTAAAACATTTTGATAAAATTTAAATAAATCTGATCATAATGTACTCGCCGGTTCAAAAAGAAGATCTCAAAGGTCTGTCACAAAAAGAAGCATCAGAGATACTTCAAAAAGAGGGGTATAATGAACTGCCTTCTTCGAAGCCGAAAAGTGTATTTAAAATTGCCTTTGGTGTAATAAAAGAACCTATGTTCCTGCTGCTTGTGGCTTGCGGAACCTTGTACTTAATCCTTGGAGATGTGCAGGAAGGATTAATGCTTCTAAGTTTTGTTTTTGTTATAATGGGGATCGAGTTTTATCAGGAGAAAAAAACTGAAAAAGCCCTTGATGCGCTGAAAGACCTTGCAAGTCCAAGGGCGTTGGTTATTCGTGACAGTGAAACAATCAGAATACCAGGAAGAGAAGTTGTAGCAGGAGATATTGTGGTTCTGCAGGAAGGAGACAGAGTCCCTGCTGATGCTCTCGTTCTGAGGAATAACAATTTGATGGCCGACGAATCTCTTTTAACAGGAGAATCGGTACCTGTTAGAAAGAGGGAGCGTAAGGAGGGAGATATTAAGATCATCCCTGGAGGGGATGATCTGCCGGTTGTATATTCAGGATCGATGATTGTTCAGGGAAATGGATTAGTAAAAGTTACTGCAACAGCTTTAAATACTGAAATCGGGAAAATAGGGAAGGCGCTCGAATCAGTAAAAGAGGAACCCACCCAGCTAAAAAGGGAAATGGGGATCTTAGTGAAACGTCTAGCTATAATAGGTATACTTTTATGTATCCTTGTAATCGCTCTATATTCAATCACAAGAGGTGATCTTATAAAAGGATTTCTGGCAGGTATTACCCTTGCAATGGCTATGTTGCCGGAGGAATTCCCGGTGGTTTTGACTATATTCCTTGCTCTTGGAGCATGGCGGATGTCGAAAAAATCAGTGTTGACCAGAAAACCTGCAGCCATCGAGACTCTTGGCTCTGCCACAGTTCTGTGTACAGACAAAACGGGCACTCTGACCCAGAACAAGATGACCGTTACACGGCTCTTTAATGGTACCGATTTTTCAAGAGTAGTATCAGGGGATACCTTCTCTGAACCATTCCACAGAATAATTGAATACGGAATTTTAGCTAGCCAGGTGAACCCTTTTGACCCAATGGAAAAGGCAATAATAAACATTGGCGATCAGTTTCTTCAGAATTCTGAACATATGCATGCTGACTGGGTAATGGAAAAAGAATATCCGTTATCTAAAGATCTGCTGGCCATGTCAAGGGTTTTTTCAAATTCGGGAACTAAAGAACAGGTAATTGCAGTTAAAGGAGCCCCCGAGGCAATATTTGACCTTTGCCACCTGACTAATGAAAGAATATCACATTACGAAAAAGCAGTAGCTGAGATGGCCTCAGAAGGGTTGAGAGTTTTGGGGGTAGCCAGGGCAAGCTTAATTTCAGGGGAGCTTCCATCACTTCAGCACGATTTTGACCTCGAATTTGTAGGGTTAATTGGATTGTCAGACCCGATAAGGGAAAATGTACCTGATGCTGTAAAGGAATGTTATAATGCTGGTATCAGGGTAATTATGATTACAGGCGATTACCCGGTAACAGCAATCAATATTGGAAAAGAGATCGGGATCAAAAATCCAGAACTCTTCATAACGGGTTCGGAATTAAATGAGATACCCGAGGAAGAACTCTGTGAACGCATTAAAACTGTGAATATTTTTGCACGTGTGATCCCGGAGCAAAAACTTAAAATTGTTAATGCTCTTAAAAAGAACAGGGAAATAGTTGCCATGACGGGCGATGGAATCAATGATGCTCCTGCTCTCAAATCTTCAAATATTGGAATTGCCATGGGGGAAAAAGGTACCGATGTTGCAAGGGAGGCATCTTCCCTTGTATTGATGGACGACAATTTTGCCTCAATAGTAGGAGCTATAAGAATGGGACGAAAAATATTCGATAATCTTCAAAAAGCACTGGGATATATCTTTGCTATTCACGTTCCAATTGCCGGACTTTCTTTGATACCGGTATTATTCGCTGAATTACCCCTTATCCTTTGGCCTGTTCATATAGTTTTCCTTGAATTAATCATCGATCCTGCCTGTACAATGATCTTTGAAGCAGAAAAAGAGGAAAAAAATGTAATGTCCCGGCCCCCGAAAGATATAAACGAGCCATTTTTCGGTGCAAAAAAGATCTTTTTCAGCTGTATGCAGGGTATAGGAATCATTGTTATTTGTTTGCTTGTATATTTTATTGGACTAAATATGGGATATTCCGAGAAAAGTATCAGAACACTTACATTCGTTACTTTAATAGTCTCAAATATTGCCATTATAATTTCAAACCGCTCATGGACACACGGGATTTTTAAAATTCTTGCTTCCCCGAATAAAGCTGTTACCTGGATTGTTGGCGGAGCAATTATCTTCCTTATCCTGATTCTTAATATCCCATTTCTTTTAAACCTTTTTCTTTTTGAGAAAATAGGATTGGCAGAATTTATGGTATGTGTGGGGGCAGGATTGTTAAGCATCACATGGTTTGAAATCTATAAACAAGTGAAGAAAGCTTGAAAATACTGGCTCAAAATTTAAACATGTTGTATTCAAATGATAGTATTTATTTCATTAATAAAAATTTAGTCGTTATGAAACCAATTATTTCAAAATTATTTTTAACAATATTATTAAGTATAGCTTCAATGACTATTGTTTTTTGTCAGATTTATGAATGGCGAGGACCAGGAAGAAGTGGAATTTATAATGAAACGGGATTACTAAAAAAGTGGCCTGTAAGCGGTCCTGCACTTTTATGGGAAGCCGAAAATATGGGCGATGGTTATTCTTCCCCCACAGTTACTGATGATGCGGTTTATGTAACCGGAAGAAAAGACAGTTCAGATGTTCTGACCGCTCTTACCCTCAATGGAAAAAAGAAATGGGAGACAGTGTACGGCAAAGCCTGGATGACAAACCATACCGGATCGCGATGTACACCAACATACTATAAGGGAAATATTTTCCTTATAAGCGGAAGTGGTGATATTATCTGTGTCGGATCCGATGGCAAGATCAAATGGTCAAAAAATCATTACAGTCTATATGAAAGTAAACCCATACAATTCGGAATTTCAGAATCTCCTTTGGTTGTCGATAATATTGTAATTGCATCACCTGGCGGGAAAAAGGCTTCACTGGTAGCTTTCAATATTACTGACGGCAAGGTTGTCTGGGAGGCAGAACCATTGGATCAGGTGCCACAGTATGTAAATCCTAAACTTGTAGAGTATGCCGGGAAAAAAATGATTGTTACTGTAATGGGAACCTATGTTTTTGCTGTTAATGCAAAAGACGGAAAAATACTCTGGAAAGTAAATTACGCCTCCATTAATGCTGCCACCGGAAGTGTCAGGAAGAATCATGCCATAACTCCCATTTACAGAGATGGTCATATTCTGATTGCAAACGGATACAGCTGGGTTGCCCTTAAATTGAAACTTTCTGCAGATGGAAATTCAGTTGAGGAGGTCTGGGAAAACAGGAATTTTGATCCCCAGCTTGGCGGAGTTGTCCTGCTTGGGAATAATATATATGGGACAACCCACACAACTGAACCATCCGATTCGTGGATTTGCGTAGACTGGATCACAGGTAAAACATTATGGACATCTAAGTGGTACTCAAGAGGATCTATTATTTCTGCCGACGGAATGCTTTATCTTTTTGAAGAAAAATCAGGTCATGTTGCCCTTGTAAAACCTGATGCCTCAAAACTTGATGTAATAAGTGAGTTCCAGGTCACAAAAGGAGAAGGACCTTTCTGGGCTCATCCTGTAATAAACAAAGGGAAGCTTTATATAAGACATGGAAATGCATTAATGGCATACCAGATAAGATAAAGATTGTATCGCAACAGGATTGTTGTCTTAATCCAGCAATGTGCAATTTATGGTTACTCTGGAGGTGAATTTTCACTAATTAAGCCCTGCAACCAGATCTTTCCCCACCAGCTTGAATTTATCAGCCTCATCAGGGGCAATAAGATAAAGGGAAGTTCCGGCTTCAAGTCCCTGCTTTACAATGGTGTTTTTCTCATTCATCTCACCAAGCAAGACAATCTGCCTGGTTTTGTTTTTCTTATAAACATACGCGATGCCATCAGTTCCCGCATGCACACATTCTGTAGGAATATAGACGACATTGTCGTATGAGTTAATAATTATTTTATTGTAGGTGGTCATTGCAGGTCTTAATTCAGTATTTAAGCCATTGACCTTTACAAGTACCTCAAACATTTTAGCATCAGAATTTCCAAGTACTTCGCCGATGTTGGCAACACTGGTTATGACACCGGTCCATGATTTCCCGGGCATTGCGTCGATGGTCATTATTACTTCCTGACCATTCTTGATTTTGTTTACTTCAATTTCGCTTACATATGTCCTTGAGATCATGGATGTAAGGTCAGGAAGAGTTGCAATTACACGGTCAAATGGATTCACCTGTGATCCGGATTTTCTTTTGGATCCGTTAAACTCTTCTTTGTAGATAACCATGCCCTGTGAGGGAGCTTTTATTGTAAACTGCGCCAGGAAGTTCTGCAGATTATCCACAAGCGCCTGTCCATCGGCAAGCTGACGTTTATTAGTCTTTATGTTTGAAAGGGCTTTCGCTTTTCTAAGTTCATAATTCTTAATTTTTTGCTCGAGAGCCCTTTGCTGTTTATTCAGATTTATCTCAGCCTGGCGTATAGTGGCAGGGGGTTCATATTTTGATTGCTCCAATGTGATCTCTACTTCTTCAACTGTAATAGCCTGATTCTTTATTGCATCCCTCAGGTTTGTTAGTGTCACGGTGGTATCAAGAATTGCCATTTCGAGGTTTGCCTGCAGGGTATTCAGGTTTTCACGGGCACTCTTAAGGGTATTGTCATATTCTGTTCTGTCGAGCTGTGCAATATAATCACCCTCTTTGACTATTGTACCCTCAGGTACTATGTCCTGAATCTTAAAGCTCTGCAGCCGCATATGATCTCCACCTCCTCCATCACGACCTCCTCCGCCCCGGTTCTGAGTATTGTTTTGCTGAATTTGAGGTCCCAATATATCAATTGATCTTTCAGCTTCAAGTTCACCTGAATTAGTTACGGTAATTTCGAATGGTCCCTGCTTTACCTCCGTATAAACGCTTGCGGTATCTTTCTTTGAAGTCAGCTGGCCAAAGACAACCATTATAAGAATAATAACTACTGCTACAATACCAGTGATAATAAGTGTTCTTTTCATTTTATAAACTACTTGTTAAAGTTCCATTTATCTAATAGACAAACGACAGAGTGGTTTTATTTCTTTCCTGCAAAGATTATTAAAAAAATGAAACAAAAAACATTCTCCTGATGGCCTCATAAGAGCAATCCTTCAGCTAAGGTTCTCAAAATCTATTCCTATCTTTTTCAGGGCATAACCTGTTTCCCTGAAATAATCGCCATATACTGTTATCCAGTGAAATCCGGGCATGTTTTCAGCAACTTTTTTGCTTTCACAATTGTACTTTATGTCTATCTGTGAACGACAAATATCCAGGAAAGGATTATCGGTGATTTTCCCCGGCAGACCCACATATTTTTCAAAGGCAAAATCAGGCATCACGTTGGTTACTGTTTGTCCTAAGAGCATTTCAACTTTTGGAGCAGCGCCGTAATCCGATTCGAAATGTGTAAGGATCCTGGCCGGAGCAAGGGTTTTCCCGTCCATTCTCCTGGGAGCAGTGCAGTGAGCCAGGGTTATCAGGTTGTTGTGCGGGTATGTGGGATCATTTAAGAATGAAGGTTTACCTGAAATGTTTGCCAGGAGAATTCCTGCAGGCACCACAACAAAATCTGATTCACAATATGCCAGGTAACCGGCGTCATTAAGCAGGCTGAGTGTCAGGCATGCCGAGGTTTCGGCAAGGGGCATTATGGTTCCCATGCAGTTATTGATTGTGACAGCCCTGCAATTGAAACTTTCCATTAATCTTATAAGAACTGTCTCAAGTATAAAGCAATTCTCGACGAATTTCCTGTCAGTTTCCAGCCTGACTGCCTGATCCAGAAGGTAATCAGAAGCTTTTTTTGCTGCCCCGGCCGCGACTGAATTATCCGACCTTGCTTCTGTTATCAGTTTTCCAAGCTCTTCATATGAAATACTCTGTATATCCAGCTTGTATTTCTCCTTTACTGTATTTATTGTTGATTCGAGTGGTTGTGACCAGGCCCCCGGACCTCCAATTGCAAGGATTCTTGAATTCCTTGTGTTTTTCAACCCGCACAATGCCCTCAATCGCCACAATAGTTCTTCCCTACTGTCTATAACTACATCATTCTCGTCTATTCCGGTAACTTTAAGCGAGTCGGTATGCTGACGGAGGTAACGCGGGCTTATAATTTCATACCAAAGATAAACGGGTCCCGATTTATATCGGCAGAAGAAAATAAGGTCCTTGCCGGCTTTATTGAGGTAATCGAACATATTACTACCTCCGCCTGCAGGATATACCAGGTACATATCCGCGGTTTTAAGATCCTCGATTTTGCTCAGATCATCGAGTCCCCGAACACCGGAAACTGGAAGGAAACTTACCGGGAAGTCAGCCTTAGTGCTTAATATTTTTAATTCTTCCTGAATCCGTTCAATTTCTTCATTCGCATCTTTTTCAGTCTGTATGCCACCCCAGCTCCGCCAGCTGGTCTGGGGTCTCCTTTCCGGGATTTCATAAGTGAATACAGGCTTTACAATAAGAGGCACACGCTGGGGAGCGTTTTTGCCAGCGGGAGGACCGGCAATCAGGTCAGCCCAGGATAATCCTGTCAATGCAATTGTTCCCAATGCACCCGTACCTGAAAGCTGTACAAATTTACGTCTGCTCATTTCATTCAGATGATTTCCATTGCTGCTTCCGCAGCAATGACAGTCCGGATGATGGAAATCACCGGTAAGGTTGTTATCAGTTTTGTTCATAATCCTATATCCAGATTAAACATCTTTTAAGGGGTTCACGGCAATAAAGGTACTAACCTGATTCATTAAGAGCAAATTAAAATACTATCATCTTTCCCTCACATTTTGTTTTGGATTGCATCAGAGAATTAATAATTTGGGTGAAACTAAATCCCCTTATAATACTTAAAAAATGAAATCATTATTCTCCCTGCTCCTGCTTTCTATTCTGGCTGCTTACCCTGCCCAGGGGAAGAAACTTTCCCCGGCGGTAAAAATCATGGGATGTTCAATGGCTGGATGGAGAGACTTGCAGCCTTCTTCATTGGTCTGAAAGATGACGATGGTACTCCCATCCCGTTTATTTTCAGGCCTTACCACGAACATTCAGGTTCTTTTTTCTGGTGGGGAACAGATATCTGCACCGATAAGGAGTATTCTGATCTGTGGCGATATACAGTCAATTTTCTACGTGATAAGAAAAATATACATAATATTCTGTATGCTTATAACACCGACAGGGTTACAACACTTGAACAATATATGAGAGGATATCCGGGAGATGATGTTATTGACATGCTTTCCCTCGATATGTATGACCGGGGTGAAAAATTCGCAGGGGAGCTCAATAATGCATTGAATTTCGTCACCAAAACGGCTCTGAGCAAAAACAAGCTTACAGCCTTAAGTGAAACGGGAGGAAGAAGAGGTATGTCCGATTGGTGGTCAACAGTACTTTTGCCTGTTGTAAGCAAGTATCCGGTAGGATATGTGCTGACATGGAGGCATGCATTCAGACCAAGGTTTGCAAACTATGCTAATCCCAATCAGCCATTCCCGGATGACTTTATGAATTTCTATAAATCACCCATGACACTGTTTTTAAAAGAGATACAGGAAGAGAATCTTTATAAGTACAAATAGGCAAATTCATTTCAAAAATATTTTTTAAACCGCGGAGCGGTTACATAAATATTAGCAATTCCCGGGCCTTACATCAATGTAAATATATTTAGCATGCGGGTATTTGCCGGAGATATCTGCCCTGATCTGTTCGGTTGTGGTTTCGATAGCGTGACCGCGTGAAAAATCATCAACATCAACCGAGATCAGAAGCATAAAATTATTATTCCCTATATACATGGAGCGGATATTGTTTATATGCTTTATGACAGAATATTTCCTGACTATTGCCCTGATTTCGTTCCTTGCCTCCCGTGGAATGCTTTCCCCTACCATTAGCTTCCTTAATTCGTTGGAAAGCATGTACGACATGATTATTAAAAGGCTCCCAACAAGAAATGTTCCGACAATATCAAAAAACGGATTTATCAATGAAAGAAGGGTAGTGATAAGGACGATCATCAGTCCGGTCAATGCTGAAAAATCCTCAACAAGTATTACAAACAGGTTTGTATCAGTTGAGTCTTTTAAGGGCTTTATAAATCCTTTGGGGGATGTCTTCCTGAATTCTTTAAAAGCCACTGAAAACGATTTAAATTCAAGCAAAATGGCTAACCCCAATACAATAAAAATGTAAAGATAATTCTCAATGGGTTCCGGATTAATTAATTTGTGTATCCCCTCATAAATCGAAAAACAGCCACCTAAGAAAAACAACAGAACTGCTACAAGGAATCCCCAGAAATATTCTTCCTTGCCGTATCCCAGAGAATGTACCTCGTCGGCAACCTTTCCTGACCGTTTTCTTCCTATAAGAAGGAAGACCTGATTTGTGGTATCAGCAAGGGAATGGATAGCTTCTGCAAGCATTGCCGAGCTTCCTGAGATAACCGATACCACATACTTTATTACTGCAATTGCCATATTTGCTCCCAGGGCAAACAATACAGCCCGCAAAGAGTTACTTTCTTTTTTCATAAGTATGTAATTACAATGTAATTACGTGTTATAATTCCTTTACCATCCATATATTGCAGCCGAAGTGACCTGAATTGCCAAGGGCATTAGGTATATGGCTGAATCCTGATTTTAAATACATTGAGACTGCCCTGGAGAGCTCCGGAAGCGATTCGAGGTAAAGCCTGCTGTAGCCCAATTGCTTTGACGATTCAAAGCATTTCTCCATAAGTGCTCTTCCGATGCCCTTCCCGCGCCATTGCGGCAATAAATAGAATTTTACAAGCTCGGCATATCCGTCTGGCAGGCCGGGTGTCGGGTAAACTCCGCATCCTCCTGCCATCACCCCATTTTCTTCAGCAATCCAGTAAACCGATCCCTGAGCCCTGAACAATTCATACAGGGTGTCAGTCGTTGGATCAAAATATACTGTTCCGGGCCTGTCAATCCTGAATTCTCTGAATACTGTCCTGATCAGGTCCGCCAGTTCTTTATTGTCCTTCAATTCAATATTCCGGTATGTAATTGCGTTAATATCCATACAGGTTGTTCCTGCTTTGAATTTTTAAAATTACAAATAAATGCTTCTTTTTAGTACTTTTAGAATGTTTAAAAAACAGATCCCTTCATTCGCGACTATGTTTTCCTCCTTCAAATCTCCAATAAAATTCATTCTCATAACCCTCATCTGTCTATCCTGTTCAGGTTATGCATTGTTTGCGCGGGATTATTATGTCACTGGTAAAGTAACTGACGCCAACGGTGCAATTATCACTGATGCAAGGATCTCGATGGTGGCAGGAACAACTGAATATTCGGCCAAAACCAAAGCAGATGGTTCATATTCGCTAAGAATATCAAATATCTACGACAATATTTCAGATCTAATCGAGGTTGGAATACCATACCCCAATCCGTTCACCTATTCTGTAAATATTCCATTTATAATTAACAGCCAGGGGGATGTTCGCCTGTCAATCTATAATTTCTCCGGCAAGAAAATAATGGATGCTTTTTTTGATTCCATTGATGCAGGCAGTTACCATATTGTATGGGACGGTTGTAACCAGAACGGGGCGCCCCAGAGAAACGGATTCTACTTCTATGCAGTTACATTTAAAGGTAAAACTGTATCCGGAAAACTTGTTAAAGCCACAGGATTCTCATCCTATTCAGCCGGAACCGCAATTGAGCCAGATATGATGCCACCTGTAATAGTACCATTTCCCGGACAAATAAGGTTTCCCGTAATTACTGCCGTTACAAGTGATAATTATTATCCTTTAAGGCTAACTGATATTTCAATTGCCGTGGATACCATTATCGATTTTGAGCTGACGATGAAGCAGGAAGTCCCGTTCAAAACCATGGGAAATCATATTGCAATGCATACAGGTTCAGATTACAGGTCACTTGTGCTCAAGGGTATCAATCTGGGATCTTCACCTCCGGGTTATTTTCCCGGTGAGATCGCCTATGCCATTTCTCCCGCTGAATATGAAAGCTGGATTGAAGCCATGGCAGCAGCCGGATTCAACAGTTTAAGGATATATACTCTCCATCCCCCCGTATTCTATGAAAAGCTGGCAAATTATAACCAGCGGCACTCCGAAAATCCGCTTCTTCTTTTCCAGGGTATCTGGCTCGAGGAAATCGAAGATTACTCTGTTCCGGGGTCTTATGATTTATTGAACCAGACTTCATCCTTTACCAAAGAAATAAAAGAGGTGATCAATTGCATCAACGGTAACGGGGATATTGCATACAGGTACGGGAAATCATATGGCCGATATATTACCGATGTATCGCGGTGGACTGCAGGCTATATAATAGGAAGGGAGATCAGTCCGGCGGAGGTTGATACCACCGACAACCGCCACCCGTCATTAAACTCATATACAGGAACCTACCTGAGCATAACCGGCTCAAAAGCTACTGAGGTGTTTTGTACCCAGATGCTCGAACAGACAATTAAGTACGAAGCCTCAAACTATTCAGTCAGGCGTCCGGTGAGTATCTCAAGCTGGCCAACACTTGATCCTCTCAACCATCCCACTGAGACCTATACTGACGAAGACAAATCCGCTTATGATCTTGCAAAAATAACACTTAAGAATCCGGAACCGGGAATATTTGCATCCTATCATGCTTATCCCTATTATCCAAATTTTATCAGTGAGCAGCCTTCATACATGACTTACAATGATCTTTACGGGCCAAACAGCTACCTGGGATATCTTAATGATCTGAGAGCACACTATTCGTCAATGCCCCTCGTTATTGCCGAATTTGGGGTTCCTTCAAGCTGGGGAAGCGCACATCAGTCCTTTAGTAATATGAATCATGGCGGGTATTCAGAGCAACAGCAGGGGGAGAAAAACATGAGGTTGATGCATAACATAATTGATGCGGGATGTGCTGGTGGATTTATGTTTGCCTGGATGGATGAATGGTTTAAGCCAACCTGGATTGTCAGCTATCTTGAAGCATACGGAATGGTATCTGGTGGCATAACAATCCCTACAAGGCAATTATGGCATAATCTTGTATCACCTGAACAGAACTTTGGTCTTATCTCATTCGACCAGTCAGAGATTCTTCCATTTGCTTCATATCAGACAGACAAACCTTCAGGTCCGCTGAAAAAAGTAAGCGCGACAAATGATAACAGCTTTTTTTACCTTGAAATAGAAACTGACAGGACACTTTCCAACGGGGATACAATGATGATTGCATTCGATACTTATCTGGCAAGCTTCGGGGAATCAAAGCTTCCAAACGGGAAGAACCTTGAGAACAGGTCGGAGTTTCTTTTAACGATGGTTTTATCGAACGATACGGCTTTATATTATGTGACGGAAGCTTATGATATGAATGGACTGACACCCAGGTTTGACCTTGCAAATCATACTTATCAGAAGTTCTTTAGCACTGTTACCGACGGAGCCCCCTGGAAACTGATGCACTGGATCAATGATGGTCATACCCGGAAAGGACAGGATATCGGTAAATTTCCTATTGAAAATGCATCAGATTTCACTTATGGTCAGCGTACAACAGCTGCCTGGAGAGGAAGTAAGATAAAGATACGTGTGCCCTGGACATTAATTTATTTCCGTGATCCGACCCAGATGAAGGTCATTGACGGCGCAGTATCGTACGATGGAGGATTTAATTACATTATTGCTTCTTCACCCTCCGACGGTATAGCTGTATCGGTCTATTTCGATCAGAAAGTGACATCATCTTTAAGCAGATACAACTGGCCGCTGTGGATGACTGTTCCTGCAACTAAAGCAAGGGAGAAAAAATCACTTGATGTTATAAGAGCAGGATTATCTTCTATCCCCGGGTTTACAAATTGATATCATTTTCGTCCCCGGCCATTTTTTTCCTGGGTTTCTTCTTTTTGCTGAAGCCGGATCGTTCTGCCGTACCCCATCCTTTCTTCCCGCGCAGGGCCTCAAGATTCCCCCTTACTGCAAAATATGTATGAACGGGATAGAAGAATGGTTCGAACATTGCAATCCCTATGAGTTTCAGGACATCTCTTTTCTTTTTATACTTGTGGAAAGTTATTTCTTCAAAAAGAATAGCCCATGTGGAAAGACAGACCGCGAAAGAATAAACAAAAACGAAAAGCAGAAGATAAAACGGCCAGTTAAGGGAGTCTCTTATTATGAGATATATGGTATAAATGAATCCTGCAAAAGCAACAAGAGGTGCCATCCATTCAAAGAAGAACCAGTATGGATAACCCAGTATTCCCAGTGTCCCATAGTTGCTGTTAAAGAACATTTTGCGGTGGGTTCGGAGTGATTCAATAAGTCCGCGGGTCCAGCGTGTCCTTTGTTTTCTCATTGACTTGAGGTCAGAAGGTACTTCAGTCCAGCATAAAGGATCAGGTATATATGTGATCTCATATTTCTGATCATGTTCAGCCATATATCTCCTCATTCTCAATACCAGTTCCATATCTTCGCCGACAGTTTTGATGCTGTATCCGCCGGCATTTATAACTGTCTCACGATCGAAAATACCCATGGCGCCTGAAATAAGCATTAATCCGTCGAGGTGACTCCATGCCATGCGACCCAGCAGGAAAGCACGGGTGTATTCAAGTACCTGGAGACGGGGTAACAACTGGGATGGTATTTTAATCTCCCTGATATGGCCTCGTTCAACATCACACGAGTTTACTATTCTTATAACACCGCCTGTACCAATAACCTTCTTATCCTTCTCTTCGAGAAATGGTTTTACAAGCTTAAGTATCGAGTCAGCTTCAATTATTGAATCAGCATCGATCGATACAAAAAGATCGCTGTGACAGATATTTATTCCTGCATTAAGTGAATCAGCCTTTCCTCCGTTGTTCTTGTCAATGATGGTCAGCCGGTTGTATGAGGGATTCTTGGACCTGTAGACACCCCTTATCCTTTCACAAGGTATACGGTAGTCGAAATAATAATTGACCCTTGTCAGATCATAGGCGTCCTTCATAAGCTCAAAAGTATCGTCAGTTGAGCCGTCATTGACAATAATCACTTCAAAGTTATTGTAGTAAAGAGACAGAAGGGTCCGGATATTGTCGATAATGGTCTTGCTTTCATTAAATGCGGGGGCAATTATAGATATCTTAGGGCTAAGTGGCGAAAGAACAAGTGAATTGTAATTAATATAACTGTTCTTGCGGAGATATTTTCTTAATGCGATAGCTGAAAATATTCCAAGCATGAGGTACGATGCGAAGAGAAACAGGGTCAGATAAAAAATAATATTTCCGAAAATAAATCCCATAGTCGTTAAAGTATTCTGCGGTCAAGTACGTGCCTGACAATAATATTGTAGTTCTTGTATTCCGATTTCATAAGCTTCACCAGTGTTTTAACACCTTCTTCCCCATTGTTTTCGATGGCTTTTGTAGCTTCGATCTGCAGCTGAACGTCATCTTCTTTATCGAGAACAAGTTTAAGGAATCCCATAAGCGACGGATCAGGCATCCTGGCCATTGCCCTTATGATCTCAAGGCAGGTATTATAATCCTGGCTCTTGTACATTCTTTTCATTATCTCAAGAGATGAGCGCATTTCCAAATCACCTGCAACCTGAACAGCCAGCTTTCTGACTTCTGGAGAGGAGTGTTCGAGAGTATCCCTCACATCATCTTCGGCATCTTTCTGCTTAAACTCCCTTATCATTCTGAGAGCGAACATAACTACAGTAGGATTGGAAGCCTTCAGTAATTTTTTAAAATCAGGGATTGGAAGATCATGCTGGATTATAAGTTCATGAAGGGTTATCTGTTCCCAGAGTGAAAAAGGCCTGGTAAGCTGAAACAGAAAACTTAACGGATCATCATCCGTCAGCCTTACAAGTGCAATCTGGGCTTCCATTCTCAAAATCTCATTCTTTGAGTTAAGAGCCTTATAAATAGCGTTATTTGCATCTTTAATATTCATAAAGGCCAGTTCGCGGAATCCCTTTATTTTCTTATGCCACCTGTAGTCATTTGCACGATTTATTGAATCTCTGTCGAGGCCAAGGTAAAGATAGAGGCTGCAAAGCTTTTCTTCAGCGTCTCCCTTAAGGTTAACACTTACATCTATCATCTGATCAATGAGTGCCTGCCTCCTGTATGTATCAGAAGCAATACTTCGGAACCTGTCCGGACTGCTTCCTGTAAAAAGATAATCAATGATCATTCCCTGGTAGGTTTCAGCAAGATACTGATTAAGGTCTTCTTCCTTTTCCATTCTGGTCCTGTTCAGGAGAATTATAACCAGCAGAACCAGCATTGTAGTGATCGATATAAAAATGGTGATTATCAGGGCATTGACAAGAGCGAATGATTTGCCGAAATAATTTATTCGCTTTAGCCATGGGCTATCAGAGTTCAGCAGAAAAAACTTGCGCCTCGGTATCTCTATCGGTTTAACAGCCGTAGTCGATGCGGCAACTGAAGGAGTAGAAACCGCTGTGTCAGCAGTTGTCTGCGTTACAATGGCTGCATCTGTTTTAATACTTTTGCCGGTGATCGTGTCTCCATCCAAAGCCTGAGTCCTGAATTCGGCAACACTGTTGTTTATTTTAATTTCAGGTTCAAGATAATTCCTGATCTTTTCTTTGTTCAGCTTCGTGACCCGGATCTTGAAAAAACCTTCTTCCTCGATCATTATGACATCTTTTCCAAGAACCTTGACAACTTTTGCAAACATTAATTCAGCATTTGTCTTGAGCCTGAATGCTCCTATCTGTATCGGATAGATGTCCTTTGAAAGGCTGATAAGGTTATCGAGCCTGCTATTGTTCATGACGGATGTTATCAGATTAACACCGTCGGTAATGTAAATGGGGGAAGGATGGATGGATTCATTTGATGTGTTTACAGCCGGACCTGCCTGTGTACAAGTGAATAATAAAAGTGATAATATGGTCAGTATCCGGTATTTCATCACTTCATTTTAAGCGCATAAATTAAGTTTACGTTTCCTTCAAATCTGTCTCTTTTGGCAGGACCTTCCGATGAATCATATTCTTCACGGGAATAACCTGCACCAAGGCGTACAGAAAATCTGCCCTTAACATTAAAATTATATGCAAGCCTCACACTATTAGCACTCAGCCGATTAATATCTTCCCGGATTCCATATGGTTCATCCGGTGCTGTACCCGTACCAAGGGTCAGCTGAAGATAATTAAAATCATTGAAATAACGTCGTGCATTCAGAAAGAAAGAAGTCTTCGGACCGTCATCTTTGAAATACACATAGCATTTACCTGACAACCAGTATTTTCCAAGGTATTTTTCAACCGATGCAAGAGCAATAAAAATGTTTCTGTCAAAATAATAATAATTAAGTCCGCCTGAAACTCCCCATCCGGCAGGTAAAATCTGCCATAGTTCAAACGCAGCCCTGTGTGTCGGGAAGTAAATACCTGGACTGTAAGCGTAAGCAACATAAGCATAGTTTTGATTTGAGAGGCGGGGATATGCTTCTGCTTCCAGTTGAAGCTCAGTAGCATAAATATTTGTTGTTTCATCGGTAATCAGATTGCCGATATTGACACCTGCTGATGCAGGACCCCAGCTGAATCTGTGACCTGCCCCGACACTGAAAACCTGCCAGAACCTGGTGTAGGGGTTGGTGAAATAATCGAATGAATAACCTGTGCGCAGATCAGTTGAGACAGCTGTGTTTTCCTTTGACCAGAGTGAGATATCGCGTCTTGCTGAAAGAGCATCGGAATTATCGGGTTCTGTTTTAAGAAGAGTATCGATTACCGCAGCAGCCTGTTTATAATCCTTCTGCCAGGCCAGGATGCGGCCAAGGAGGATGCGGGCATCGCCGTATGAAGGAAAGGCATTTACAAGCTTTCGCGCATCAGCTGCTGCTGTTTCAAAGTTGCCCTCAAAAGCCATGGTTCTGATCCTGAGATATTCGTTTTCAGGATTGACTATTTCCTGAGATAAAAGCTGTGAAATGTCTAATATTCCGGGGATAACAAGCCCAACAAATAGAAGTATTATTAGTCTGCGCATAATTTACTTGTTGAGAATTGATTTGATCTTGGCAACCAGATCAACAGGATTAAATGGTTTAACTATATAGTCGCTTATCCCTAGTTCACCAGCCTGCCTTTGCATCTGATTATCGCTGAACGCAGAAAGAATAATTACAGGAGTATCTTTCCCCTGTTCAGACCTTACAAACTTAATAAGTTCGAGACCACTGCGGTAAGGGAGATGAATATCTATAACCAAAAGGTCATAATCGTTCTTCTGAAGCATCTCAATCCCCACATTCCCGTCATCTGCCACATCAGCATTATATCCTTCCCTTTCGAGGACAACTGACAGAGTCTTCATTGCCATAGGATTATCCTCACAAATCAATATCTTCATTGTCAGATACCAGGATTATGAAATTAACATATATTAATGCTGTCTGAACTTAGGCAGTTCATTCTGTCAAAATTGGCGATTTTTATCAGCCCCGCAAAAGAAATAATCTAATATTTTGACTTCCTGCATAATTTCGAAGACAAACGTTACTGTTTTAAGTGACCAAAAAATCAGTCTGAGATGCTTTTTCCCCCTTTTGTTGTCTTCCTGCCATCAGGCAATCTAATGGATTCCTGATTAATACAATTTTACAGTAATAGGTTCAACAATAACGAGGCATCCTTTTGGTATTTTTACCAAGTCAGGCTCGATTAACTTATAAAACTCATTTATCACCTCATTATTGTCAATGATCCCGATCATTCCCGGAAGTTTTTCAGTAAGCTCAATGAATCTAAGGAAATGGGATCTATAATGAGAACCAATAACTCAGTTTGACCAGAAAAATATTATTTGGGAAAACATCTCCCAGATAACGGTATGAATCCCGGAAAGATGCACCGGAGAAGCTGTTGCTGCCTGTACGGTCGGTTGACCAGACAAAATAGACATAGGATCCCAGGCGATATTCCCATTTGGCAACAAGGTTTGATCGGAATTGATGGAAATTGAAATCGGGATTGCTGACCGAAATGATTGCAGGCAAGGCATCATCGAAATCGGTAAGAAAGTATGTTCCATTGCTGAGGACAGGATTCTGGTAGATCTCAAACCTGTCATCATAATTTTTTGAATCAGGAACTGTCACACGCTTCAGCTCCGAATAGCTGCCCTTCGAAATGAAAGGACTTCCATAGTACTGAACTGAAAATTCGGGTGTGAGGTTAAGATCGACCCTGAAGATAAGACTAAGGGTTTTCTGATCAATTGTCCCGAGAACATATCTCTTATTATTCAGATAAGTATTCCTTGTTGCCACATATTGAAGCTCATCCTGGTTTTCTTCATAGGATGCAGTCACGCCTACCTTCAGCATACTGAAGGGACGAATCGAGATACCTGGTGCGATCGCCCATTGTGAAGCTGAATTATTTCCGGCTTTCATGTACTGGTAGGAAACATGAGCAACATATTTTTTTGAAGCATCTGTTCTCAGGGTTCCTACAAATTCAGTAGCCGATGGCATTCGGATGTCATAACCTCCCCTGAGCAACCTTGTGTCAATATCCTGTGAATGATAAGCGATTTCAGTACTCAGACTCCACTGGTTATTGAACATTGTTGTCAATGCCAGTTCAGCATCCCATCCAAGAGGGGTTCCATTGAAATTCCAGGAATTCCGTTCTTCAAAACCAATATTGAAAGTGCGGAATATCGAGACAGGCTTAATAATCAGATAAGAGATTTTGTTTTGGTTCTCTATCTGGTCAGCAGTCCTTAAGTAACCCAGGTCATTCATTTCAAGACCTGGAGTCAGCCAGGATATGGCAGTGGAGTATTTCCAGAATCCCCCTGAACCTTTTCCTATCTCTATTTTTCCTCCCATTCCGGTCAGGCTTGTCCTGGTATTGTCATAATCGAGATAATCGGCTCCCGGCCGTTGAAAATAGTGCACCGGGGATTCCTGAAGTGCAGTTATTGCTTCCCGGCTTCCGTTGACATAACTGCCCAGTATTTTTGCATTTACAAAAAACTTCTTGTCTTTCCAGTGATGTAGCAGATCGAGGCCCCCGGTAAAAGCATCCCTGGTCATGAAATCAAGCTGCTCATCATCAATGAAACGATTCGTGGAAGTGAACATACCTCCAATCACTGTATTGCCGGCGCCATATCCCTGTTGCACCCGTCCGACCAGATAATTGGTCAGCGGTTCTACTTTTTGTGTGGTCTCATTGCCCTCCAGGTCGGAGATCCTGGCATATTCATTTCCGGTAACACTCTGTATCAGTCCAACTGACAGTCCTCCTGAGGTCGTTCCGCTGAGTTTTACGGCATCAAGTATTGTTGTCATATCGGGTGACTTCACAAAATGTTCATTATCATCATACACCGAATAAGTTGGTGAATGTCCGATACGTCTTGAATAAAAAAGGTTCTGCCTGTCAAACTTATAATCAAATATTGTCAACCCCTCAAGGAAAAATGGCCTCTTTTCTTCGTAGAAAGTCTCAAAGGCTGTCAGGTTCATCACCGATGGATCTGATTCGACCTGGCCAAAGTCGGGATTGACAGTCAGATCAACCGTGAAGTTGCTGGATACCCCGATCTTGGCATCGAGGCCTGCATTGCCGCCCCATATCCTACCGTTCTCAGCATATGGATTACCCTGCTCCCTCTTCATTGTCTTAAGATCACCGAGCACAAAAGGCATTATTTCAAGGCGTTTTGATTTATTCAGACCTTTTATCCCATAAATCTCCCCAAAGTTGTACAACATCCCTGGTCCTGTGCTTGATTGCTTTTCCCAGTTGCTTTCTTCCTGAAGCCTGTCAATCCACCTCCATGTGTGTAGTCCCCAAACCTGCTCATCCTTATTGCTGTAACGCAGCTGGCTAAGCGGAACCTCAAGCTCAGCTACCCAGGCTGAATCCTCAAGTCCAACTTTACCCTTCCAGACTGCATTCCAGTTAAAATCCCAGTTCTCGGGATTAAAAAGCACAAGATCGACCTTCTGCCCCCAGGCTGTAATTGTGAACTCAAAACCTGTACGGTAATCACGATAGCTGTCAATAGTAAGACCCATCATATCGCCAACTATTTCATCACGAACCCCTGCATACCTGTGGATCTTTTCAGGCTCATCATCGTAAGCACGGAAAGCAACATAGAGGTATTTGTCGTCATATTGGATATTGAGTTCCGTCGGATAGGTGGGTTTTGCACCTTCATCCGGCTTCCATTGATTGTAATCACCTGCCCAGGTACCTTTTTTCCAGCATTCATCATCAAGCTTTCCGTCGATAACGGGTCTTGAGGTTGAAAGCCGCGATGTTGTATAAACAGGTTGTTTCCTGGTAATATCCTGTTTCGGAACTGTATCTTGCTGAACCTGGCTCACCCCATACGAAGATGATGAAAAGCCAACTGAAAATGTCACTAATAAAGCAATAAAAATTGCCAGGTCTTTTCGGTCAGGATAATGGAGGGTCATTTCAGAGAGATGAGATATTGAATCTTCAAAAATAAGAGAATAACTGATTATTTGAAATGTCAAAATGCCTGTTGAGAGTTAAAATTCATTAAACCTGTGATGACAATGCCATAAAACACTGCTTAAATTGAAATAATTGGTAAATTTCGGATGTCAAGATACCCTGGTGCGAGGTTCGCGGTATGCGGTGCGGGGCCGGTTTATAAGGCAGCAACTAGCAACAAGCAACTAGCAACCCACCTTTGCTTAAGCGACGGTGGGCAATGCCAGCAACATTTTTTTGATTGATTTTAACTAACAATCTAATATTACCTTATATGAAGAAACATTTCTCCTTTATAATTCTTTGTGCACTTGGATTTTCATTAATTGCTCAGGATCTTCCGGCAGGGGGACCGCCTCCACCAGCAGACAGACCTCAGATGCAGCAAATCCCTGATGTTTTCATTCCACTAGATACAAAAAATACAAGTCTGGTTTTGAGGGTCAACGGCAGAGACGGAAGGTTATATCAATCATACTTTGGCCCGAAGCTTGGAAACATTGACAATCTTAAACAGTCAAGGGATGCTGGTCACCTTGCATTTGCGACATTTGGCACAGACAATCTTTTTGAACCGGCTATCCGCGCAACCCACAACGATGGGAATCCCTCCCTTGAGCTGAAATTTGTCAATCAGTCATTTGAAACATCGATTGGAGGAAAGAGTGATGTCACCCTTAACAAGATCTTTCTAAAAGACCCTGTCTACCCCTTCGAAGTAACACTTAACATTAAAACCTATGATGATGAGGATGTCATAGAGCAATGGGTTGAAATAAAGCATGCTGAAAAAAAGCCTGTCACGATTTTCAATTATGCATCATCGATGCTCCATTTTGATGCTGATAAATACTGGCTCACACAGTTTCATGGCGATTGGGCCGAAGAGATGAAAATGCAGGAAAGCGAGCTTACATCCGGGATTAAAATACTTGACACAAAGCTAGGAACACGGGCTCATATGTACCAGACACCAGTATTCATGTTATCGCTGAATGAAAAATCGGATGAGAACACTGGTCAGGTAATTGCCGGAACTCTTGGTTGGTCAGGTAATTTCAGGTTCCTTTTTGAAGTGGACGAAAAAGGTTCGCTCAGGGTAATTTCCGGAATAAATCCGTTTGCTTCCGAGTATTCACTTGAACCAGGAAGAGTATTCAGAACTCCTTCAATGATCTATACATACTCTGATAAGGGCAAAGGACAGGCTAGCAGGAATATCCACCGCTGGGCAACAAAATACGGAGTTCTCGACGGATCAGGGTCCCGATTGACACTTCTCAATAACTGGGAGGCCACCGGATTCAATTTTGATGAGAAGAAGCTTTCAGCCATTCTTGATGATACAAAAAAAATGGGGCTCGATGTTTTCCTCCTCGACGACGGCTGGTTTGCAAATAAATATCCAAGGAATAATGACCGTGCAGGTCTGGGTGACTGGCAGGAAAACAGAGCCAAGCTTCCAAACGGTCTGGGCTACCTTGTTAAAGAAGCCGACGCCAAAGGGGTAAGGTTCGGGATATGGATAGAACCTGAAATGGTCAACCCGAAGAGCGAACTTTATGAAAAACATCCCGACTGGATACTGAAGCTCCCGAACCGCCCTGAGCATTACTTCAGGAATCAGCTTGTTCTCGACCTTACAAATCCAAGTGTGCAGGAGTTTGTTTATAATGTTGTTGACGGAATGCTTACCACTAATCCCGGCATTGCATTTATTAAATGGGACTGCAACAGAATGATGACAAATGCTTATTCGGTCTACCTGAAAGACAAACAATCACATCTTTATATTGATTATGTAAATAGTCTTTACAGCGTACTTGATCGACTTCGCCAGAAATATCCGTATCTGCCGGTAATGCTCTGTTCGGGAGGTGGTGGAAGAGTCGATTACGGAGCACTTAAATATTTTACCGAGTTCTGGGCAAGCGATAATACTGATGCCCTGGAAAGGATCTATATTCAGTGGGGCTATTCTTACTTTTTCCCGGCAATCTCAGTATGCAATCATGTCACATCCTGGGGCAAGCAATCTCTTAAATTCAGAACGGATGTAGCTATGATGGGAAAATTAGGCTATGATATCGAGGTTGATAAAATGACCGAGAATGAATTGAAGTTCAGCCAGAATGCAATAGCAACCTACAACAGGATCAAGGATATCATTTATGCCGGTGATCTTTACAGGCTGATCTCTCCTTATGAAGAGAACAGGGCTGTGATGATGTATGTAAATGTTTCAAAGAACAGGGCGGTATTGTTCGGGTACACCCTGAATGCAAGGTATGGAGAGACCTTAAATTCCGTAAAACTCCAGGGACTTGATCCTGCCAGGACTTATAAAGTCCAGGAGATAAATGTATCCAATGAAGGAAGAAGGGGACCAGTTATGTCCCTGAGCGGTAGAACCTATACAGGTGAATACCTTATGAAGATTGGGATAAATGTCGGCTCAAATACTCCGCTGACGAGCGTAGTGTACGAGATAACGGAATAATGAACTCTCCACTGTGAATGAGGTGATGATAAAATTTGGAGTATCTTCCTCCGGATTTTAACCAGATCTTAATTCTCCGTCCCTGAGATAAAGGACCCTGTCAGAATGCTGGATGATTCTTTCATCATGACTGGCTATTATGACGCATCTGTTTTCATCGTGGGAGCTTCTTTTCAGAAAATCAATAACTTCCATGCCTTGTTTTGAGGCCAGGCTTCCTGTGGGTTCATCTGCTATAATTAATTCTGCCCCGTTAACAAGTGCACGGGCAATAGCAGTTCTTTGTTTTTCACCCTGACTGATCTTATTTGGAAATGAGTCAGCAAGATGGTCAACTTCGAATCTTTTCAGGTACTCTTGTGCTTTTTGTCGTGCTTCCCCTTTACCAGCTCCGGCAAACATTCTTACCATCATTACATTTTGAATCACAGTCAATGAATCAAGCAGATAGAATGTCTGGAAAATAAATCCCAGTTTCGAGGCCCGGATTGACTGAAGCTCCTTTTGTGTATATTCTTTTACCTGCTTTCCGAAAAGGTAAATTTCACCCGAAGTGGGACTTTGAAGTCCGGCCAGCAAGGTAAGGAATGTGGTTTTTCCGCTGCCGCTTGGGCCCAATAGCAAGATCATTTCTCCGGGACTTGTGGCAAAGGAAATATCTCTGAGTGCGAGAGTTCCTCCATGCGGTCCTTCGTACCTTTTTGTAACATTAACAAGCCTGACTATATGATTTGTGTTTTCATTCATCATTACATGAATACTTCCATGGGGTAAATTTTCCGTATTCTCCGGTTCGGAATAACTGAACTTATAAGACTGATTATCATTACCCCTGCTGAAACAACGAGTATCTGGAGAACAGATGTTTTCGCAGACACTTCAGGGGAAATTCTTTCGACAATCTCGATCATCGGGAAGAAAAGTACAAGGGCAAGGATCACTCCAGTCAGTGACAATATCATTGATATTCTGATAATCAGATATGGGATAAATTTTCGTGGAGAGCCAAGCACTTTCATAATTGCAAAGTCTTTGCGTTTTTCAAGCACACTGACCGACAGGATCAGGCTTAAAATTGCAGTAAGTACAATGGCAGATATTAAAGTGACAATAAAAAGCAACGGAATAATGCCGCTTTCCATTTCCTGAATGTTGTTTTTAATGAAAGTGCTTTTATCAAAAACCGCAGTATTGATTAATCCTGATTGAATTTCTGATTTTATTTTTTCAATATCTGATCCTTTGTATGTAAAAATCTGAAAACAGGATACAACATTTTTAAATCCGATTATTGTGTGAGCCTCATTAAGGGAGATGAATGCATACTGGATAACAAACATATTTGTCCCGGTACTAATACCTGTAACAGTCAGCGAATCGTCCCTGATCCGGATTTTGTCCCCTGTTTTAATCTTATATTTGGCAGCAAATGCTTTATCAAGCACAATTTCATTGTCCGTCTTAATATTTCGTCCTTCTGTTAGAGCCGGGGGACCACCTTTCCCACTTACAGGATTAAATCCGGTAAGATACAAGGTAGCACTCCGATCATTTTTAAGTTTCACTGCCGCCAGAATAAAGAAAACAGGAGAAACTGATTTAATCCCCTGAATTTTTTTTAGATTTTCCTCATAGGCAGCCGGCAGAAGTGAAGTACTTCGTAAAATATTTGTAGCATGTTCCTGCATTACCCAGAGGTCAGCATCATTTGCTCTGACGTACTCTACTGATCCATAAGATACTCCTTTGTAGATGGCAACAAGGAATAGCATCAAAAGGGCACAAAGAGATATTCCAAGTGCAGTAAGAATATATCTTACACTGTGTTCAGTCAGAATATTGAAAGAATACATTATCAATCGAACATTGGTACAGTTATCTTCAGTCTGCCTTTTATCCTGGTAAATATATCTCTGATATCTGTACCAGTGATAGTTATTCCATGATTTTTAAGTCCTATTTCTGCCCTTCCGGGATCCGGAGTTGCTCTTAAAAGTTCCACAGCGTTTTCGGCAAGTTCCCTAGTACCGCATGGATAGGTTTGCGTCGTATACAGAATGTTATCGATCCAGGCATGTACATGAACTATAGCTCCTGTCTGAGGGAACTCACGGTAAATCATATAGTGTTCTATCGCATCAACTGAAACCCTTACCCTGGGATCATGCGCTGGGGGAACTGAAATAAGCATCTCCCCATTCAATTCATCATAACCTTTTATAAGAAGCAGATCTTTCCCGAGCCCCTGTAATTGAGATTTGTCAACTCCCCTTGCTGTCATCCAAAAAGATGTGCCTGCTGTTTTGTAATAGTCATTCCTGATACTCAGATTACCATAACTGAGTCCTTTTATCTGATAGAGTCTGAAAAGATGATCAATAAGATCCTGATCCAGATATTTTGTCAACGGGAAAGGAGCCGGCAGGACACCAAGAACTTTCAGGTCTTTTGCAAAAATTATGAGGTCGTCAATTTCAGGAATCTTCTGGTCTTCTTTTATATCAAGATCCTGATCAATCTTGTTCCTTAGTACAAAGTGCGATGATATCACCGGAAGCATATATTCGAACATTTTCTCCGGGCTGAAGCTGAACCTTACAAATCCAACCTCAGGAGTAATGCTGTATCCTGTGATATAATCATCCCTGCCATCGTCAACAATGCTGAACAACATATTTGAAAGTGTTTTTACCAGAGCTATATAACAGGCTGACTTCATGTCTGTTCTGCAGGTCTTAAGCAGAGCGATAGATATTACTTTTTCTTCCTGTCCCTTCCTTACATATGCTTTTGGATTATCGAGATCAATCAGATTAAGAACAAAATCTGATTTCCTGACCGGATCAATTAATTCATTCCCTCTCAATATTATTTCATCCAGCAATGAATTGAAGTTTTTTCCGGGACCGGGGAATTCCGGAATATTAATGACTTTAAACTTCATAAACTGACATATTAAGATTCATTAGCTTTTATAACCTATCATGAGAAACCATATCGTCAAATGATTCTCTTTCACGGAGAAGTCTGTGTCTGCCGTTCATCGCTGACACGATAGCCGGTCGAGGGAATCCGAATGATGATTCCCATGATGTGAAGTACGCACCGCTGTCCATAACTGCAATTATTTCTCCCGGAACAACTTCAGGCATCTTTTTATTACGGTATACTATATCTGCACTGAAACAACCCGGGCCGGTAATTGTTACTTTCTCCGAAATCTTTCGGTTAACATCATTACATAAAATTATTTCATGATGCTCGTAAAAGGTCGGCATTGTCAGTGTACCTATACCTGCATCCGCAATTAGCCACTTTTTTACCCCTTTACGTTCTTTGACCTGATGTATCTTCAACAGGAGTAACTGGTTGGGGCTTGTGATACATCGTCCCGGCTCAAAAATGAGCTCCGGAAGCTGTCTGTTTTTAAACAGATCTTGCACTCCGGATACAACAGAATCTGCAAACTTACTGAATGAAACATTACTGTTATGCAGCCTGTTGTAAGGAAGACGATCAAATGTCTGGTAAAGTAACATTTCCATTGTGGTCATCTCTCTTGAATCGGGAACTCCAAGGCCTCCGCCTACATCTAATACTTCTATCCCAAATCCTGATTGATGAGCATAATTTATTATTTTATCAAGCTTTAAAAGTGCTTTCCTATAATCATCAGGATTCTGTATACCTGAGCCGATATGAAAATGAAATCCCCTGAAATTGATTTTAGGCATTTTCCTGATAACTTCCATGGCTTGAATTACTTCACCCCCATTAAGATCCAAACCGAATTGGGATCCGCTTCGACCAGCTGTGGCGCTTCCTTTGTTCATGCCTGCCGGTACAAAATCAGGATTAATTCTCAAGAGAATATCAGTGGATCTATTCAGATTTTCGCAAAGATTATTTATCTGCACAAGCTCATATATTGAGTCCACATTTATGAACCTGACATTATTTTCAAGGCAAAGTGTTATCAGCCTTTCTGTTTTGTACGGTCCGTTTACTATAATCTCACTGCCCTTGCAGCCAAGTTTAAGAGCAAGCTTCAGCTCATACTCGCTCATTATTTCCGCATTAAGACCTGCTTCTTTGATTATTTTAATTATTCCCGGAACAGGATTGCACTTGAATGCGAAATGGACAGATGTTTTTTCGGGATATTTTGCTTTTACAGTGTTAAGGAATGATATTGCAGTTTGTTTAAGTCTGTCTTCATTTACGACATGTAATGGAGTTTCATAAGTATTGCATAACTGAACCGTACTGCAACCTCCTATGACAAGTACGTTTGACTTATCAGCCTCAAGTTCCCATTTATCAATACTCCGGTTAATCATCTTCATAAAATCAGTAATTCTGCAAATGTTTTGAATAGATCGCAAAATGCTTATATGGCTTCATTTCGAACAGATCAGAAATATGTATTACTGATTTGTTTTCATTAGAAATCCAGGTGGTTGTAACCGTAGAATACTTCCTGAGTATTTTAATTGCTGACTTTATCATCGCAGCAGAAACCCGGGTGTGCTGGAATTCTTTTTTTATCCCTACTGTAAAAATTATCAATTCTTTTATCCTGTTCCTTTGGATTAAAAGGCCTGGAAGATTCCAGATCATCATTTTCCCCTTTAACGGCTTGATTAACCTGTTAAAATCAATGACACACTGCAGAACACCAACAGGTTGACCCTTATATTCGGCAAATAATATAAGCTCAGGTTTGGTGACAAAAAACAGGAACCTGGCAGAAAACCTGTACTCCTCCTTTTTCAGGGGCAGGAAGTACCAGTTGTTTTCAAAAGCATCATTATTTATACCACGCATAATTTCAAGATCCCGCTTCATCCGCCAGATACAGAACTTTCTGAATCGAATGTCCCTGCCAGAGATACCTGATTCAGCTGAAGTATCATATTTTGACAATGTGGCTTGCATATTGGTGTTTATCCTCGTATGAAAAACTGATAATTCTGAAAAACCTGCTCCTGCAAGCAACCCAGGGTAATAAGGCGGGTTATATGTCTCAAAGAAAACCGGTGATGAATTATAGTTATCGATAAGCATTCCAAGTTCTGAATAATGATTTGGATTAAAGGGACCTTCCAGAAATTCAGCGCCGGAAGCATGGCAATCAGTTTCGATTTGTTTAAAGAGATACCTTACCGCATCAATGTCATTGAGCGATTCGAAATATCCGAAAAAGGCTGATTTCTTATTCCATCTCAACCAGTGCCGTCGATTTATTACCATTATCGACCTGCAAACAGGTTTATCTCCGGAATAACAGACATATATCTTTAAGACAACATCGGCAAAGTATGGATTCTTTTCGATATCAAGCACTCTCCTCACTTCAGAAGCCTGCGGAGCTACCCAGTACAAATCGTCACGGTAGATTTCATACGGGATTGAAAGAAAGTCTTTCCATCCTGTTTCCCCTGAAATTTCCCTTACAACAAATGACACTATCGTTTTCTTATTTGTTCAACAATGTATGCTTTATATATAAAAGACCTGTCTCTTTCGTGAAGAGCTGAAGAGAGTCCTTCGACAGGAATTATCTTATCTGCAAGGCTTTCAGGTCTGATTCTAGTGACCAGATGATTACGGTATGTTATTATTGCACCGTCTCTGGCCACTCTTATGGTTTCAGCAAGAATATCTTTGAATTCCTCCAAAGACATCCACTCAAAAATATTTGTAAAATTAAATCTTGAAATTGTTCCTTCCGGAATTGTTCCGAAGTATTCAAAACAACCTGAAGTGACCATTTCAATGCGACTTAACCTGTTGCGTATAGTTTCAAAATTTTCCTTTTCCAAATATGCAGGGAGGTTATTTTCAAAATAATTCCCAAGCAAAATATAAGCAAGAAAATAGTTCTCTTTTACAGGCAATTCTGTCACTGCTCTTTTTATTACTGACCTGTAATATTTTTCGAAGGAGAATGAAGGTTCAAGGTATTTATAGAAAGCACGGTCGAAAAGAAGGCTTGCAAAGGCTCGGCTGAGGAAGACACGGCAAAAAAAACGCCACCGTGAATTATCCCACTTTTCATAAAATAATTGTACCCGTTCTTCTACACTTTTTGCTGCAAACAATTCATTTATTACTCGCTTCCCGATCAGGATCCTGAATATGTTTTTCAGAAGGTGCATATATCTTTCATACCTCCCGCAATGAATGATTCCGCATTTTATGTCTCTTGTTTTATTGCTCCAGTATGACTGTTCTGCATCCGAAAGAAAAGGTTTCAGCTTTTCAAATAATTCCAGCCTCCTTTCCGACGGTCTCACTCCCAGAAACTCCAACAATTCATTGTATGACAAATTACGGAATGCACTTATCTTAAGTGAAAGCAAATAATTCTGATATCTGCTGAGGTCAAGGCAGATTACTTTTCCCGGATCATCAATCAGGAATGTTAACGCGTTGCAACCGCCTGATGTAATGGAGAATATCGTATCCTTATTTTGAATTT
This sequence comes from uncultured Bacteroidales bacterium, assembly GCA_963701745.1. Lineage (GTDB taxonomy): Bacteria > Bacteroidota > Bacteroidia > Bacteroidales > VadinHA17 > LD21. Next base: position 153,873 of record CAVPBE010000006.1, read on the forward strand.
TAAAAGCAATCCTGTCTATTTCGGGATCTTCCCAGCATTGCGCGTACAAAATGTCCCTGAATACCTTTGAATGAGAGAATTTCTTCCTTTTCGGAACTGAGGAAATCCTTGATGAAGCATCAGGAGATACTCCAATGACAGTATGCACAACGGCCCAATCTATTACTGCAGGGAGGCCAATTATTATGGCATGTATAAACTTACCTGTAAAAGCTGCCACTATGAGCCCCGGAATAAAAAGTATGTACTGTGCATTATGCCGGAATCCGTCAAAATTTATGAAGAAATTTAAGGGCGCTTTACAGAGTTTTTTGATTTGTGCGAAACCAGGTAAAATGGCTGGAGTGGAATCTATATAATCCGTATAGATTTGACCAAATTCTTTTCTCAGGCTCTTTTCTTCATATTTTATTAACTGAAGATAATGCAGATAAATTAACAATGGTATCAATAAGCCTATAGGTCTTAAACAAAATGATAAAGACGTAAATGCAATAAGATCAGCAAAATAAATTGGATTCCTGACAAAAACATAAGGCCCTGACACCAGCAGCCTGCTATCCTGTATCCTGAATGACATTACGGTCCTTGAAGTCAGGACACTTCCGCCCCACATACGAATAAGAGATGCAAAAATAACCAGCATAGCAACAATAATAAAGCCATAGCGTATTGACAATTTAGCCGATAAACCTATCCATCGGCCAGCTGTTTCAATAATGACAGGTGTATTCTTAAATGCAAGAAATGATAGCAGGGATATAATTAAAACAATTGAAAGGGAGATGAATATTCTTACTTCAAACCATGTTTGCCTTATACTGCCGGACAAAGGTTGCATCTTAATCCGTTTTATTAAATCCGGTTTTTATTCTGATTGATGCCGGTATAATTTCAATTGAAAAAGGAGAAAATCCCAGCACTTCTCCATCTGCTTCTATAGTAATCTTTGTATCAGAGGTAATATCAAGTCTTTTGCACCTTTTTATTGTGAAATAAGGGGACAGAATATGTGAGCCTGAATAAACTTTGGTCAGGTTAAACAATCTTTTAATTACATTCATTTCGTGCATTAAAAGCACATCAAACAGCCCATCATCTATTTTTGCATCCGGTGTCAGTTTCATGCCGCCTGCACACTCAGTCCCATTGCCGGCAACAACTCCGATAAGGTTAAATTTACTGGCAGGTTCATCATCAAATCTTATGCTTAACGACTGGGGTTTTAACATAAGAACCTGAAGTGTAGAAGTCAAACCAAAAGCAACTGTGCCACCCCAAACTTTTTGCTTTTTTCCGACTGCGGAAGCCACTTTGCTTCCAATTCCTGTCTGACATTCATTGATAAAAATACGTTCAGCATGTTTTCCGCCAGTATTGTAATAGGAGATATGACCGACATCCACAGGCATACTTTTACAATTTACAATCAGGTCAACCTGCTGGCTAATTGATTTGGGCAGCTTAAAACCACCTCCTATACCTCTTCCGGTACCGCAGCTAATAATGCCAAGATCGCATAAAGGATTTATTGGTTTATTTTCAATAAAAAATCCATTAACTATCTCATTAACTGTTCCGTCTCCACCGACAGCAATTATCATTGATGCACCATTTATTATAGCATCCCTTGCAATAAATGTCGCATCATCTTTACCTTTTGTAAAAATCAGATTAATATTTGAATCGGAAATACTTCGGATTTCCGGCAATAAGGAATCAGCAATTTGTTTTGCTTTTCCACTGCCAGCCGTTGGATTGACTATTATTTGTATCCCACTGGTTTTCAATTCATAGTCCTGAATCAAGTAAAGTTAGACAAAAAGATTCAGCCGGGAGATACTTTTACCGAAATACTTTAGAAGAATTATTTTCCACCCCATCCTGCCAGTCTTGCCCAGAGCCACCACGCCGCATAAGCTTTCTGGTTGCCATTTAATGGCTGTGTATGAGCGGCAGAACAGGTGAACCAGTCGACTCCCTGAGTATGAGTGTTTTGCCACTCGATGGCCCAGTTCCCGTCACGCGTACCGTCGCCATTAGTGTCATAGGCACATGCATCATCGGGTTTTTTGCCGCCAAAGTATGTTCCATCAGGATTATAGCATTCTATATCGGCAAAGTCGTAAAGTATCTTTTTATTCTCAGTGCAAAAGTTTCTGATCTGCTCATTTCTGAGATGAAGGTTTCCTGTTAAGCCAGTCCCGTCAAGATGACCGGTCATATAAACGAATTTTACAGCAGGGAAGTCATGTTCAAGGCTATTCATAAGGTTCAGGTAAGTGTTGATCTCAGCTTCCGTAGCATTTGAAACCTGTCCGCACCATGCCCAGATTATAACATTCACATCAGTATTTGCGGCCAGGTAGTTCCTTGTCGCCGATGCCCAGGATGTCCTGTCGGGGTTGCCGAGATCACCGTTCATTGCATAGTCATGAAGATCGAGGGCGCCGTTGGTCCCTCCATTGTTCCACGAATATGAAGTTCCCTTGAAAGAAACCAGACCTGACATCCCTTCAGTGAGCTGACTGCCATGAGATGTATGGCTGTAAGCAATATGAAGATTATCCTTTGCTGCCTGGATCCACTCCGCAGGTATCGTAGCAAGTTTCGTGCATGAATGATCAATTATAAGTCCGTCACCTGCTACAGGTCCTGTATCGCTTTCCTTATTGCAGCCTGAAATCATGGCAATAAATACCATGCTGAGAAATATTTTTAAATATTTCATACGTTAAAATTTAAATTAGTATAAAGACTCCTGCTCTGACTTTCAAAAGGTGTCCTCTTAAGATTTAAACGATAAAAGTATCGGAATGTTGCATTTTATCCTTGAGGTCCATTCTGAGATAAATGGGATTTAATATTTTCTTTAGTTCCGGTAGCTTCCTATAAAAGAAGAATGCACCTATGATACATGTGATGCCACCAATGAGGATTGTAAACGAAGTCCCTGCAATTTTCGCCAGGCTGCCGGCGAGCAGGCTGCCAAAAGGGGCTGTACCCATTATAGCCAGTGAGTAGAAGCTCATTACCCTGCCGCGTTTGTCATCATCAGTTATTGTTTGCAGTATAGTGTTGCTTGAAGCGGTATGAAGCATCAGTCCCAGTCCGATTATAATCATAAGTAAAAGAGAAGCAGTGAAATATTTAGTCATTGACAAAGCAATAAGGCCGAAACCGAATATGGCTGCCGCAGCAGGGATTATCCTTCCCAGTTTTAATACGGTTTCACGTGAGGCAAGAAATACGGCACCAGCCAGAGCGCCCAGACCGGCAGCTCCCATAAGAAATCCGAATGTGGTTGAACCGCCATGAAGGATCTCCTTTGCAAATACAGGCATCAGCACCTGATACGAAGAACCCATTAGGCTGACAACAGCAAGAAGTAAAAGCAGATGCTTTATTGGAGGGAAACCAAAGGCGTAATTGAAGCCTTCCTTCATTTCGTCATACATGTTGCCCGGCTTCCGCATCACCTCCTTCTTTTGTACATGCATTAAAAGCAATGAAATCACAACAAATACATAGCTGACGGCATTTATAAGAAAACAGACCCCCTCGCCTGTTGTGGCCAGCATCATACCGGCAATGGAAGGGCCTATGAGGCGTGCTCCGTTGAAAATCATGGAATTCAGGGCAATAGCGTTCCCAAGATGTTCTTTCTTTTCGACCATCTCAATCACAAATGAATGTCGCGAGGGCACATCAAATGCATTGACACACCCAAGAATAATGCTCAGAACGACTATATGCCATATCTCGATAACTCCTGTCAGAGCAAGCACAGCGAGTATCAGAGCCTGAATAAGAGAAATGATCTGTGTAATAAGCAAGACCCTGTACTTGCTGAATTTGTCGGTTACAACGCCAGCAAGCGGCGAAAGGAGGAAGGTTGGAATCTGTCCGGCAAAGCTGACGAGTCCAAGCAGAAATGCCGATCCGGTCAAATGGTATACCAGCCATGGCATAGCTATCCTCTGCATCCATGTTCCGATCAGCGAAATGCTCTGCCCGGCGAAAAAAAGCTTATAATTCCGGTATTGCAGTGAACGGAATATTGTTTTGATCCGAAAAGTATGATTTGAGTTTTCTGACAAATTATATGGTTATTTTAAGTGATTAAAAATAATAGGTTTTAAAGAGTATTGATGGAATAGAGAGAATAAAAATTTACCACGGATTTCACGGATTTACACGGATAAAACACAGATTTATTCATATAAATCCGGGTGATTTATGCTAAAAATAATTTATCTTTATAACAGTCTCGCAAAATCAAATATTATGGAATTACTTTACAGGGAACTGACTGGTGCAATAGTGGATTGTGCGGTCATTGTTCACAAATTACTGGGTCCTGGATTATTGGAATCCGCATATGAAGAGTGCCTTTATTTTGAACTGCAAAATAAAGATCTACAATTATCTAAACAATTACCTATGCCTTTGATTTACAAGGATATGAAATTTGATATCGGGTATAGAATTGACTTATTGGTTGAAAACAAAATAGTAATTGAAGTTAAATCTGTCGATTTATTAAATCCGATACATACAGCACAATTAATGACCTATCTGAAACTCTCCCGCTGTCGGGTTGGATTACTTATAAATTTTAACGTAATTTTCCTAAAGGAAGGAATAAGAAGAATAATCCTTTAATAGTTTACCCACAATACTCTTATCTATTCGAATTAGCATGAATTAATAATTCCGTGTTAATCCGTGTTAGCCGTGGTGAAATAATAGAAGGCCCCTTCGAATTCAATTTGCTATTGCATTTTTTGAAAAAGATACAATAAGGAAATAACAATTATTGTGATCGATGAAACCCCTATAGGGAACCACACCGGTGCGATCCATGGTTTGGGAATAAGGAACAGAACATCGATGGTTTTTAGAGTCGGAGGCCATTTGATCAGAATATAAAGCGACAGGTAGTAAAACAGGTCCCAGAATGCAAAAGTCCACAGGAAGAAGACCCCTCTTTCAATCCACGTACTTCCGACCAGATATGCTATCACAAGCAGCATGATTATCGTTGCTGCCTCACGGGTCATCTCAATTTTCAGATATGACGGTGCTATTTTTTCAAGCGATTCTCTGTTCGATTCTGAATCAAGCATGCCAAGAGCCTTCCGGAGGTAAACAACAACCACACCCTCAAGGTGAGCCATTGCTATACCGAAAACCGCGAGAAGAAATAACTTCAGGAACATATTTCGAAGAATTAATTAAATAACTTAAGTTGCTAGTTGCTGGTTCCTCGTTGCTTGTTAATATGAGTAATAGAATAATGTGTAATTTTATTTTTATCTATCAAATATTTCACGAATAATCATAATCCTCATTTTCATACAACTAGCAACAAGCAACAAGTAACTAGCAACTTGGGTTTAATATTATTATTAAAAAATATAAATTTAAGTTTAAATTTTTATTTATGAATTCAAAAGAGAGGGTATTAAAAGCATTAAGGAAACTGAACGGGAATCCAGACAGAGTTCCTATACAATTTGACCTGTGCAGGCAACTTACTGAAGCTTTCGGCAAAAAACTCGGAATCGCCCCGGATTATTCATTGTCATATTATGAGGATCTGACCTACAGGATCTCTGCAAACGAAATAAGGACAAAAATGGGAAGCGATGTGGTGGTGGTTGGGGCTACAGTTCCATCAGGATATACCCCGGAGATTATTAGCGGTAATATCACCAGAAATGAATTCGGCATGCATATGAAGCCCGGACCATTATATGTGGATGTTGTTAAATGCCCGCTTGAAAATGCGTCTTCTAAAAGCGATATTGAAAGCTATTCATTCCCTGACCCCTATGCAATTGGCAGATTTGAAAAAGCCAGGAGAGACATTGATAAATATGGTGACAGGTATTTTGTGATCGGTGATGTAGAGATCTCTCTTTTTGAGATGGCCTGGCATCTTACCGGGCTTGAGAAATATATGATCGGGATGCTTTGTGAAGAACCATGGCTCGAACCTCTAAATGATCTCGTGGAAATTTGGAGTACCGGGCTTGCTACCCAGCTTGTAAAAGCCGGGGTTGATGCAATATGGTTCGGCGAAGATCTGGGCAGCCAGATATCAACACTGATAGCACCCGATGACTGGAGAACCAGGTTCAAGCCGCGTCATAAAAGAATGATCGAAACACTTCGCAGGGAAAATCCCGAACTTATAATCATAATGCATTCCGATGGAGCTGTTGCACCGCTGATCGATGATTTTATTGAGATTGGAGTAGATGTGTATAATCCTGTCCAGCCGAATGTTGCAGGGTCCGATCCGCAAGAGCTAAAGAACAGGTATGGTGATAAGATCTGTTTCTTCGGTGGGATTGATCAGCAGTCGCTTCTTACTTACGGCGATATCACGATGATAAGAGAAGAGATTAAAAGGAGAATCAGTATTCTCGGAAAAAACAGGGGATACATTCTTGCACCAGCTCATATCCTTCAGCCGGATGTAACCACGGATACAATCGAGGAAATGATAAAGGCTGCCATTGAATTTGGCAGTTACTGAGCGGCAGGAAAATATTTCCTCTTAAAAAACAATGCCACATTCACCAGAAGAATTAGTACCGGCACCTCAACAAGTGGTCCAATTACAGTTGCAAAGGCAGCCTGGGAATTGATACCAAACACCGCCACCGCAACAGCAATTGCAAGCTCGAAATCATTACTGCCGGCAGTGAAAGCCATTGTAGTTGATTTCTCGTAACCATTTCCCATCCACTTTGCAATGAAGAATGTAGAGAAAAACATGATTGCAAAATAAATAGTATAAGGAATTGCAACTCTAAGGACATCCATCGGTAATACGATGATCTTTTGACCTTTTAGCGAGAACATTACAAATATCGTAAACAGTAAGGCAATGGGAGTTAACCATGAAACTTTTGGAATAAACTTCCCATAGTACCATCCATCACCAGATACCTTCCGAAGTACAGTATTGGTAATTAGTCCGGCCAGAAATGGAATACCCAGGTAGATTAATACAGTTACTGCTATTTCATATATGGAGACTTCCACAATGGAACCGCTAAGTCCGAACAAAGGAGGGAGAAGAGTAATAAAAACATAAGCATAGACTGAATAAAGGAATACCTGGAACAGAGCATTGAAAGCAACCAGTCCGGCCGCAAGTTCCGAATCGCCCTTTGCCAGATCGTTCCATACCAGTACCATAGCTATGCATCGTGCTAATCCAACAAGAATAACCCCCACCATCAGACCAGGATAATTATGCAGAAATAAAATTGCCAGCAGAAACATTACAATTGGCCCTATAATCCAGTTCATGGAAAGGGATAAGCCCAGGAGTTTAAGATTTTTGAAAACCAGTGGCAGTTTCTCATATTTCACCTTTGCCAGCGGAGGATACATCATAAGGATAAGTCCAATAGCAATGGGAATGTTTGTAGTACCTGAACTTAAAGAATTCCAGAATCCTGAGATTCCGGGCAAAAAATAACCAATTATTACCCCGGCAAACATTACAAGGAATATCCACAAAGTAAGATACCTGTCAAAAAATGAAAGTTGTTTTGTTGTACCCATAGTTATTTAATTTGAAAATGAGGTAATTTGAAAATGAAGAAAGCAATTTGAAAATGTGGTAAGTTGAAAATTTGAATATGAGCTCGTAGAATCAGGTTGAAATGGAAATGCATAAGATTTATTGGCGGAATATTCATAATTTCATGTTCATTCATTAATGTTTATTCATCGTGGAGATAGACAGGGCTAAGTTTTCCCATTAATATTCCATTATAACATTTTCAAATTGCCGAATTTTCAAATTCTCAAATTCCTTTTTCTGCAGATACTGTAATGCTGAAAATTCCTGTATCACCTGCATGATAGGATTTTAATCCATTTGAATCATTATACTCCGATACCAGAGAATCCGGAAGTTTTATTTCTTTTTGCTTATGTATCTTAACATTAAGAAATCCTGTTTTCTCAACTATTTTCAGATATTCAGTCATTTCGCTTGCTCCTGAAACACATCCTGCATACATTTCAGCATCCTTTTTCATTTTATCAGAAAGTGTGCCTTTTAACACCACATCTGAGACACAGAAGTGTCCCCCTGGTTTCAGTACTCTGAAGATTTCTGAAAATGCTTTTGATTTATCCGGTACCAGGTTCAGGACACAATTTGAAATTATCACATCAAATTGTTTTTCTTTAAAGGGCATGTCTTCAATATCCCCCTGAACAAATTCGACATTAACATACTTAAGTTTTTCACAGTTTTTCCGGGCTTTTGCAACCATAGGTTCTGTCATATCCAGACCTGTGACATAGCCTGATTCCCCAACTAATGCCCTAGCTACAAAACAATCATTCCCGGCACCACTGCCAAGATCAAGCAAATGATCACCTTCCTTTATTCCTGCATAATCAGTTGGTATACCACAACCAAGATTCATATCAGCATCAGGATTATAACCTTCAAGTTTTTCATAACTCTCACTGAAAACTGTGTAATCCACACCTGTTCCGCAGCACGATGAGCTACCACAACAGGATTTTTCTTCATCGATTTGTAACGCTATTTTCCCGTATTTCTCTTTTACAATGCTTTTTAAATCTTCTGCTTTCATACTTATTAATTTGAAAATGTGATAATTTGAAAATTTGAGAATGGTTAAGAATAATTTGAAAATTTGAGAATTTGAAAATTTGAAAATGGTTAAGAATAATTTGAAAATGTGGCAATTTGAAAATTATTATTGAAATAGTTATCAAGACTTTGAAGAACCAAGAATTTTAGATAAGATCTTAATTAATTCTCCTATATCATTAAGCAGGAGATCATCAAAGGGATATGAGTTTGAATTTTTACATAGCAATAACCAATATTCTGTTTCGTCTGCTTCTTTAGCGGCAAGCTTTATTTTATGAATAAAATCGAGTTTACTTTCTGCATTCTGTGCTTCCTGTACATTTGCTCCAATCGAAGTTCCGGACCTTAATAATTGACGTGATATTACAAACTTCTTATTCTCCTCTAACAACTCACAGTATTGTATTACTTTAAGCGCGAATCGGAACGATTTTTCTACTATGATATTTTCCTTATCATTTCTCATCTGTTCAGGTATTTGATTTGTAATTTTCAAATTGACTAATTTTCAAATTTTCAAATTCTCTTCATAGAATTTCCCGAACTCATCCCTTATCAGATCTCTGACTCTGCGGAATTCACTCATTATAAAATCTTCCGACCCTATTACATTAGAAGGATCTTCAAAGCCCATATGCAATCTGTATTTTACCTTTCCCATGAATAAAGGACAGGTTTCATTTGCATCATCACAAACCGTAATTACGTAATCCCATTCATCTTTAAGGTACTGATCAACAAGTTTCGGAGTATGATGGCTTATATCAATCCCTTCTTCTTTCATTACCTGAACTGCTTTCTGATTTACCTGTTTTGCCGGTTCTGTGCCAGCTGAGCAAACTATTAGTCTATCATCAAAGGACTGTAAAAATCCCTGCGCCATCTGGCTCCTGCAACTGTTGCCGGTGCAAAGGATTAATATCTTAAGTTGATCTATTCTCTCTTCCATAAACTTGTTTTAAAAATCATACAAATATAAAAACATTTCGTATATTCGCGAAATATTAAAATAAAACTAATGCCAAACAAAATAGAATTTACTCAGGAAGTTAAGCAGATAGCCGGAATTTCTAAAGCGTTGAGTCATCCGGTGAGGGTTTTTATTCTTCAGAAGCTGTCAAAAATGAACTCCTGTTGTTATAGCGGAGATCTGGTCGAAGAACTTCCTGTCGGCCGTTCAACTCTTTCACAGCACCTTAAAGAATTAAAATATGCCGGATTGATTCAGGGAGAAATAAATCCTCCATATATTAAGTATTGTATCAACAGGGATAATTGGGAAAAGGCCAAAAAACTGCTTGATGATTTCCTTAATGAGAATCAATCAGCCGATTTTTCTTGTGATGATACAAAAACTGTCATTCATTCATAATTCTTTATCGATTAATCAGGTATAAATATTATTGAAATCTGACAATGGAAATAAAAATCTTAGGCACCGGCTGCCCAAAATGCAAAACACTTGAAAAAGTGACACGTGAGGCAGTTGCCGAAACTGGCATTGAAGCAACTATCGAAAAAGTTGAGGACATTATTAAAATACTGGAATACAATATAATGCATACTCCAGGGTTGGTGATTAACGGGAAAGTCGTTTTAAGCGGACAGGTACCGACAATTAACCAGGTAAAAGAGATCCTTATTAAAAACCAATAATCCATATTCTATGAAAACTCCCAGATTAATCATCACACTTTTATTAATTGTTCCGTTTTTTGCATGCAAATCTCAGACTGTCACAAAGGAGATTAAAGCTTTGGCTGACAATTCTGACAAGATTGAAGCCTATTATTTTCATTTCACGGCCCGTTGCGTAACATGCAAAACTATAGAAGCCAGTGCAAAGGAGAATCTTGAAAAACTCTACCCAAACCAGGTGAAGCTGGGCTTGATTACATTCCAGTCGGTAAATCTCGATGAAGAATCGAGCAAGCCTCTGGCTGAAAAGCTTGGTGTATCAGGGCAGACATTATTGCTTGTAAAGGGAGATCAGAAGATCAATCTCACAAATGAAGGATTCCTTTATGCCGTGGCCAAACCTGAGAAATTCAAAGAGATAATCAACGAAAAAGTTGATGGCCTGATGATTAAATAGCTCTATGGAATTTCTCACAAACTTATTAGATAACAGCACAATGCCGTGGCTTACGGCATTGCTGCTGGGATTAATGACCGCAATAAGTCCCTGTCCCCTGGCAACCAATATCACTGCAATCGGTTTTATCAGCAAGGATATTGAGGATCGAAACAGGGTATTCTTTAACGGATTATTCTATACTCTTGGCAGGGCAATTACGTACACGGCATTAGCACTAATTATTTTCCTTGGGGTTGATCAACTGAAGTTCTCCGGTTTTTTTCAGAGATATGGAGAAAAATTCATTGGGCCATTGCTTATTATAATTGGTTTTTTTATGCTCGACATTATAAAAATTAAATTTCCAGGATTTGGAAGATTGACATCACGGTTACAGAACAAAAAAAGATGGGGTTACCTCGATGCAATATTACTGGGATTGGTTTTTGCGCTTGCTTTTTGCCCCTATAGCGGTGTACTGTACTTCGGTATGCTTGTTCCTCTGACTATTGCCAGCCAGGCATCAGGACTTTACCTGCCTGTAGTTTATGCAATAGCAACAGGAATACCTGTCATAGTATTTTCATGGATTATTGCTTATACAGTATCCGGAATAGGAGGCGCCTATAACAAGATTAAGATTTTCGAATTATGGTTCAGGCGTATCATCTCCGTGCTGTTTATTATTGTCGGAATATATTATATAATCAGGGTTTACTTTTAAAAAATTTATAAAAATATTTCGTGATTTTGCGAAATAACTATTTTCAAATTGAATCATTTTCAAAATTTTCAAATTAATAATATGGAACTCAAAAAAGAATTTAAAATACTTGGCTGGATAGCTGCAATCTTTGCATTCGCATTTTTCCTGCCTATTGAAAGTACCAGGTTTAATACGGCTATTACAGCAACTCTCGACCTGGTAAAATGGTATGCCCGTGAACACTTCATTTTATGTCTTCTGCCTGCATTTTTTATCGCAGGTGTAATTTCAGTTTTTGTCAGTCAGGCTTCAGTATTGAAATATTTCGGCGCACAGGCAAAAAAATGGGTGGCATATACAGTTGCCGCAGTTTCAGGGACAATCCTGGCAGTATGTTCATGTACAGTTCTTCCATTGTTTTCAAGTATTCACAAACGTGGTGCAGGACTTGGTCCTGCAATAGCATTCCTGTATTCAGGGCCAGCAATCAATATCCTGGCGATTATTCTGACAGCCCGTATATTGGGGCTTGAGATGGGAATTGCAAGGACAATAGGTGCCGTATCATTCAGCGTCATAATCGGACTCTCAATGGCTTTCATTTATCGCAAGGAAGAAAAAGCAAAAAAAGAAGACCAGATGAATATTACTGCACCACCAGAAAAACGACCGATGTGGCAGACAGCATTTCACTTTCTTACTCTGGTCCTGATACTTGTTTTTGCAAACTGGGGAAAACCTGGCGAAGGAGATACATCAAGCGCCTGGTTTTATATCTGGGCATATAAATGGTATATCACAGGATTTTTTGGACTGATGCTTGCATATTCACTTATCAGTATATTAAAAATCAAGTGGCAATGGGTTATTGGTGCTATTATTGTCACAGCTTTATCTGCCGTCCTGTCATTAACCTTTATTAATAACCAGAAGTTTGTGCCGCTCATTCCTATGCTTGTTGCCATTATTTCATTGTCTGTTATAACTCTTTTGGACAAAAGAGATGAAGAGAACAAAGCCTGGACAATTGCAACATGGGACTTTGCAAAATTGATTATCCCGCTGCTTGCCCTGGGTGTTATTGCCGCCGGTTTCCTTTTAGGATCGACCCATGATGGTAAGACGATTGCAGGGGTAATTCCAAATGAATGGATATCTGCCCTAGTAGGAGGAAATTCTGTCTTTTCAAATTTCTTTGCATCAATAGTTGGAGCTTTTATGTATTTTGCCACGCTTACTGAGGTACCTATAGTGCAGGGATTACTTGCTGCTGGCATGGGTAAAGGACCTGCTCTGGCACTGCTTCTAGCAGGACCTTCATTGTCTTTACCAAGCATGCTGGTTATCGGGAAAGTATTGGGAACTCAGAAGACTTCCGTTTATGTAGCCCTGGTTGTTGTTTTTTCAACAATTGCAGGCTTGATTTTTGGTGCTTTTTAATAATGGTGTTCAGAACCGTACTTATTAATTATCAATATAATAAAATCTGACTATATGTTAAATCTTAATAAGATCCATGAAGTAATATTAGTATTTATTATGCTAATTATTGTAAGTTGTAATACCCGGCCCGGAACTGCAAATGCAGTTAAAGTTGAAAACAAGAATGACACAATTTATAAAGTAACCTTTATCGAACTTGGATCAGTTAATTGTATCCCGTGCAAGCAAATGCAGCCAGTATTAAACTCTATTGAACAAAAATATGGCACACAGGTAAAAGTAATTTTTTATGATGTCTGGACACCGGCAGAGGCGCCTTATGCGGAAAAATATGGAATACAGACAATTCCAGCCCAGATTTTCCTTGATGGGAACGGAAAAGAATATTTCAGACATGTCGGATTTTTTCCTGAAGAAGATGTGGTAACAGTGCTGAAAATGAAAGGGGTAAAATAAAAATGATTACTTCTGAAACTCCAGTCCTCCAGACATTCAACATAGAATGGGTGAAGCTCAAATGCAATTGCTTAATCATTAAAAGAACTACTTATGAAGGAACATGAATATCACCACAGCGAAGTAAGCGCAAGGAATCTGGGGTTTGCCATCCTTCTTAATGTCGGCATTACTATAGCCCAGGCCATTGGTGGTATTATATCCGGAAGTATGGCATTGCTAAGCGATGCTGCTCATAACTTCAGTGATGTGTTATCAATGGTTATAAGCTTTTTAGCGAACAGGCTGGCAAAAAAAGTAGCAACGGAAAAACAGACATTCGGTTTCAGGAGGTCTGAAATTCTGGCTGCCTTCATAAATTCTGCAACGCTAATAATAATTTCAGTTATAATTCTTTTTGAGGCTATTCAGCGATTAATTAATCCTGTACCTGTTTCTGCAAATCTGGTTATCTTTTTAGCGATTGCCGGAATTCTGGTAAATGGAATTTCAGTGTTGTTCATCCGGAACGATTCTCATGAAAACATGAACATGAAATCGGTTTATCTTCATTTGTTTGGCGATATGCTTATTTCAATTGCAGTTTTGCTGGGAGGAGTTGCAATGAAATATCTGCAATGGTACCGGATCGACAGCATTTTTTCTATAGTCATTGCTGTCTATCTGCTTTATTTGAGCTGGGGAATTGTAAGATCATCGATGCGTATAATAATGCAATTTACTCCGGAAGAAATTGACATTAATAAAATTGCAACTGAGATCGAGAAGTTACAAGGAGTGAAAAATATCCATCATGTCCACGTATGGCAAATCAATGAACATGAGATGATGTTTGAAGCACATATTGATATGTCAGAAGATATGAACATAAGCAGTTTCGAGAGTATTCTTTATCGCATTAAAACTGTCTTAATTAGTTTTAATATAACCCATTCGACAATTCAACCCGAATTTACTGTTGAGGACAGCAAACAAATTATCCATTAATATATTTTTCTCCGGTTTTCGGATAAACGCTCCACCTTGTTAAAAACAGCTGCAATTGGTTTGTTTGTGATTAGTGTGATGAATGGGCAATTATGGAATACTTCGCGAAATTTTGTATTTAAGGTTTTATCTTTTCAAACAATCCAATCAGTTTGTTCCGATAAATTTCAACTATCTGCGATTCATGTTCCCCGATAGGTTTCACAGGTATCAAATCAATAACTTCGTGAGCAGTCAACCCGGATTTGTACATCAGGTTGAGGGATGCAATTAAGGTCTCAAAAATCGATTTTTTACTTTCGTCATCCGACAGACCAATTTTCCCTCCTATTTCAGCAAGCTCTCTCCACTGGAACCAGAAATATGTAGGAAGCATGGCCGAAATTATTGCATAGCTCTCAAGCTTCTCTTCAGAAACCTCAAAAGTTATGCCCAGAGTTTTCAAAAGATCGAGTACAACCATCTTTTGCGAAGGGTTAAAACTTTCTGCAAATGTCATCGGATTGAATCCTTCATTGATGTATGAAGTAGCATTTGGAATCAACCTGGCAAGGTTTTTAACATGCCCAAGTTTCATTGAAAGCTTTGGCAGATTGATCTTTGGAGCAAGCGAAATGACAATCGCTTCTGCTTTTACATCATTTTTAATAAGCTCAAGCGTATCTATAACCACAGGAGGGTGAAGCGCTATACAAACAATATCCTGGCCGGCTGCACTTTTAGCATCAGCAGTAACGATATCAGGAAATTGTTTTTTAAGATTTGCCAAAACTTCCGGATTGGTGTCCGTTACTACTACATTTTCGAATTTTACATTCTTATTTTTAAAACCTTGCAGAAGGATTTTCGTCACCCTTCCGCCACCGATAAAACCAATTGTGTGTTTCATAATAATACTATTTTAATAAATCAAATCTGTTTCATAATTATAAAAATGTGACTTATCCTTTATTTTACCCACCCCTTCCCCTCCCAAGAGGGGATCTTTTAAGCTTTCTGCTTTTTACTTTTGTCTTTTGTCTTTTTTCAACACCTCCCTGGCTTTCAACTGGCACATACATGAACCTGACAGACGGTTATTTATGTCGGTTGTCAGCGGCAATCCGTCTCTTTCCCAGTCAACTATACCCCCAGCCATATTTGCAACATTTTCATAGCCATGTGCATTCATAAACAATACCCCTTCACGGCTTTTTAATCCTACTGAATCGGCGAAAATCAAGGGTTGATCTGTCGGCAGGTTTTGGTAACAACTGGCAAGTTCACTATAGGGAAGGTACAATACTTTGTCAACATGAAACATTTTGAAGTTATTCATGTAAGATTCCCTGACATCAACAATTATTGCTCCTTTTCCACACAGACCAAAAGCTTCTGCAGGTGTCAGATTAAGAACTTCATGAGCCATAAACCCGATGTCAAACCAGGTGTTCATATCAATAAAACTTACTTGCTTTTCTCGTGCTTAACAATCTTGATTCGTGCAAATTCCTTAAAGTGTTTCCTGAGAATTTTCCAGTTTTCGTAGTTTATGCAATACTGGTATTTTGGTGGTTCAATACTACCCTGTATCAATCCTGCTTTTTTAAGCTCTGACAGATGTTGTGAAACTGTTGAATTTGCAAGAGGAAACTCATTCGATATCTCAGTGAATCGGCAGGTTTCAAGTGAGGCGAGATACTTAATGATCCCTATCCTTGCCGGATGTCCGAGTGCTTTTCCGAAACGGGCAATTTTAACATCATCACCCGGATAATTGCTCTTATTCCTGGATTTCATTTCTTTCAATTTAAGGATAAGACAGGATTTATTAAATAAGTATTCCTTTCGTAAATTTACGAAATCTTTTATTGTTTCCAAAAATCATTAAGAATCTTACTTGCCTGATATTGATTTAAAAATCAGGCGAGGCAAAAATTTCGGCACCTCCTTCTGGTAAGCAGCATATTCAGGATACTTTTTACTGCTGATGCTTTCAGTCAGCCGGGAGCTTCCGATGAAAATAAGAATAAGCAATAGGGGTCCTGCCAGAGTAAGATTGATCCATAGTCCAGATGCGGCAATCCCAAAGAAATAGAAGCAGATCCATATTGCCTGTTCCGATGTAAAATTCGGATGTCTTGCATATTTCCACAAACCTTCAGACAAAAAGCCTTTCTGAACGGATTCTTTATACAGGTTTCCATCGTTTCCGGGATTCTTTTTTTCAGTATGAAATCTGAATTGTTGATTGTCTGCAATGGTTTCAATGATTATAAATAACAGCATAAGGCTGGCTGCAAGAAGATCAATTACCGAAAGCTTTTTGTCAGGGAAAGTTGCTGCAAGGAGCAAAGGGGAAGAGAACAGGAAGATTACTAAATTCTGATACAGAGATACGAAAAGCAAATTAAAGAGCCCAAATCTGAATCTGCCATTTAGTACTCTTGTTCCCCTCATTATATTCCACCTGTAATCCTCCTCCCCTTTCCATGGAATTATATTATAGCCGCCCTTTCTGTAAAAATTATAGCTGAGCCTCAAACCCCAGATAGTGACCAATGATGCCATAAGTATCACCCTTGGTGATGGTACCGCAGCAGCAGTAATCCAGCCATAAGCAATTGGTAAAAGGCTCCAGAGCTTGTCCACCTGGCTGTAGTTGCGGACAATTTCGCTCACAAGGAAACAGACTGCTGCGACAACGAGCATTAATATGATCCACTGGTTAAC
This sequence comes from uncultured Bacteroidales bacterium, assembly GCA_963701745.1. Taxonomy (GTDB): domain Bacteria; phylum Bacteroidota; class Bacteroidia; order Bacteroidales; family VadinHA17; genus LD21. The sequence continues at coordinate 170,916 of CAVPBE010000006.1, forward strand.
AAGATTTTGAAAATCACTATTGAACTGTGAAAAGATCAGTTGAAAGTAAGCAGCCAGGGATAACTGAGTCATGAGTTTTAAGTTTTATTAATAATTGAAGCAAGTATTTCGCAAATTCAATTTATTATCTTGCCACCGAAACTAATATTAAATAATCAGAACTTAATATGAAGAAACTTAAAAATATACTCTTATTTATATTGCTTGGCACTTCCGTTGTTTCATGTTACCCGGCAAAGAAATCAGCTATTGAAGGCAGTCCCAGAGTAAAAAATGTAATATTCATGATCGGCGACGGTATGGGAGTTGCACATACTTATGCCGCGATGAGTGTTTCAGGTAAACCTCTGAATATTGAAAGGTGTGAAGTTACGGGCCTTCAGAAGACATATTCGGCAAATAACTATATTACCGACTCTGGAGCTGCGGGAACCACCCTGGCAAGCGGAAAGAAAACAAATAACGGTGCCATCGGAGTTGATGATCAGGGAAAAAATGTTAAGACACTGCTTGAGATCGCAGAAGAAAACGGACTTGCAACCGGCCTTGTTTCAACCTCATCAGTTACTCACGCGACACCTGCATCATTTATTGCACATCAGTCGAGCCGGGGAAGCTATGAGAACATTGCAAAGGATTTTCTGAAAACCGATGTTGATGTGTTTATCGGCGGAGGATCGGACCATTTTGCAAAGAGGTCTGACGGATTAAACCTTTTGGATTCGCTTAAAGCAAAAGGGTATGAAGTTGATACATCTTTGGATATGATCATGAAATCCAATGCCGGAAAGCTTGCCGGATTTACAGCTCCCCTGCAGAATCCATACCGGTTGAAAGGAAGGGGAGACATGCTGCCTGCTTCAACTGGAAAAGCTATCGAGATTTTAAAGAAGAATCCAAAGGGCTTTTTTCTGATGGTTGAAGGATCGCAGATTGACTGGGCTGCACACGCCCATGCTGCTGACACTACTATTGATGAAACCCTTGATTTTGACAAGGCTATAGGTGTTGCACTTGATTTCGCACTGGAAGATGGACATACTCTTGTTGTTATAACTGCCGATCACGAAACCGGCGGAGTTACTATTATCGGAGGCGACAGAAAGGCAAAAACTGTCAAACTTGCTTTTTCAACCACAGGCCATACACCTGTAATGGTTCCTGTTTATGCCTTCGGGCCCGGATCGGTTAAATTCACAGGCATATATGATAATACAGAGTTGTTTAAGAAGGTACTCAATTCTTATAAATTCAGTAAAAAGACTGAATAAAGAAAAATACAGCCTCCCTACAAAGGTCGATTGCCCCTTAGTTTTTCAATATACATTTCTATATAGAAATTCTTCTGCTTTGACCTGTACTGCATAATGAATCTGGGATGTTCCAAAGGCACTATCTTTTCGAAAAAATGATATTGGCTGTTAAGCCTTGACAGGAACATGAAGTTCTTTCCTGTTCCAAGGCAAAAACAAATCTCCCTGTCGATGCCGAATGAAAGTTGTTTGTTAATAGACTCAACTGCAAAATCAACTACGGCTTCCGAAAGCTCCCTGCTGTCGTAATAGTTATAATTAATCTCTTTCCTGCTTGTAGCCGTTTTCGTAAATCCAAGAGGACTGACAGAGCTTATGAAATAATCGCCGTAAAATTTTTCAAGGCCTCCATACCTGTCGATCATATCATAAATAAATACCGACGATGTTTCATGTGTTTTGATTCCGTTTATCGACAAACCGCATTTTTCTTTCAGCCTCACGGTATCAGTGAAAGGTATTCCGGTAACTCCCGCTCCAAACCGGCCCGGATTTATTCCGAGGATAATTCGTCTTGGCTTGTTGTCGGAGTAATACTTCCTGTAAAACGCTGAGACGACGGATAGTGTTTCAGTGTTTTCCCCGAAAGGATTCATTATGGATATCCCATCAGGTAAAGGTGCTTTGAAATCCAATTCCTTGCAGAAGGAGATGATCTTTTCGGCGAAGGTTTCCATCTGGATATAATTGAAAATAATCCGGGGTCTGCTTCCCTGGATTTTTCAAAGTATCAATCAGAAAACTATATACTTATCTTTGGATGTCATACAGAAATCACAAGAAGCCGCCACGGTAGACACATCGTAAGTATTTCCACAGATTGGACATACGAACCATTGGGCCGGAAGAGATTTCTCACCACCAGTATTTAATGCATCAAGCGCAGTTTTATAAAAAGTCTTATGCTTCTTTTCGGTATCCAGGGCCCATGTGAATGATTTAACTGCATCAGATGATTTTTCTGTTTTTGCAGTGGTGATAAAGCCGGGATACATTGTATCAATTTCGCCCGATTCACCTTTACCGGCATCAGCTATATTCTCAGCTGTAGAACGAACTTCAAATGTTCCTATCTGTGGTCCGGCAATTTTTTCACCGAGTTTTTCAATGACTTTCCTGTGATTCTCTGCATGAATTGCCTCAGCCTTTGAGGTTGCCATGAACATCACTGCCACTGTGTCAAATCCTTCGGCCTTTGCTCTTTCGGCAAATGCAGCATATTTTGCACTTGCTGTCGATTCTCCGTTATAAGCATATGTAAGGTTTTCAATGGTTTTAACAGGTTTGCTGGAACAACTGCAGGCTATACCAATTACTCCAAGGATTAATAAGAGTTTAACAGATGTTTTCATAGTTGTTTTTTTTTAGTTTTTAAATTTAAATTTAAGTATCAAAATATTAAACCCGGGCGAAATCATATTGACAACATGTATTTGTAGACCATTGTTCCTCCCATTAAGCCGGTAAATGAAACTGTTCCAACTGCAAGAAGGTAGATTATGAAAACAACCCATTTAAGACTTGTGTCTTCCTTTTTACTCCTGACAAGATAAATTCTCAGCCCTGCTCCGATAATCATGAGAATCATTGTTATGATCGCTCCGGTCTCATGTTTTTCAAATACTCTCAGAATTTCTCCCTGTGCAGGTTCATTTGTGAAAAGCTGTCCGGTTGTCCATGCCGCAATTGCAGCCAGGGCACCAAGAACCATCAGGTAGAACCCGGTTCTTGAAAGACATTTTTCACTTCTGAAAAACAGGAATACCACATCTGCCAGAAAGCCGGTTAATATCAATGCAATCGGAAAATGTACAATCATTGGATGAAAATCTGAAGTATTAATCATAATTTATTAATTTTTAGGAATTTAGACAACCTCTAGACTATTACCTTTGCCTGATCAAATATTAACAAAAATAATTATTTTCCCTGACTGCACATCATGTAAGAGTAATTTTGAATTGTAATTATTGAGGGCCTTGATAATTTTATCGGCCCCAAATTCCTTTTTGCATTCAATTAGTAAAACTATAATAATTATAATTAACTTTGGCACCTTAAATACAGTAACCATTTAATATCCAACTATTAAAGTGGCAGATATAATTAGACCATATGGGGATAAACAAAAGGCCTTCGACAAGAGGTACCTTGAAATGGCTCTTATCTGGGCGCAGAATTCCTACTGTATTCGCCGGCAGGTAGGGGCCCTTATTGTTAAAGAAAAAATGATAATTTCCGATGGTTATAACGGTACTCCGGCAGGATTTGAAAATGTATGCGAGGATGAGAACAATGTAACCAAGCCATATGTTCTTCATGCAGAAGCAAATGCCATAACAAAAGTTGCCAAATCGAACAATTCAAGTGAAGACTCAACGTTGTATGTAACAACTTCTCCGTGCATGGAGTGTGCAAAACTTATAATACAATCAGGAATTAAAAGAGTGGTATTTTGCAACCGTTATCACAATACAGACGGGTTGGATCTTCTGAAACGGGCCGGGATTGAACTTGTTTATATTGACTCTGAAAACGACATTTATGAAATACAATAATACAAACAGAAGTGTAATAGTCCCTTTGCTGATGGCCGTTGCACTTGTGTCCGGGATTTTGATAGGCATCTATCTCCCGGGAAAAACCAGTGTCCCTCAGCAGTCGGGTTTCAGGGCAAGGAATGATAAGATAAACAGTATCCTTAACATAATTGAATCGGACTATGTTGATACAGTCGACCGGGCTGAACTTGTTGAAGCCGCTATTCCATCAATCTTAAAAAAGCTTGATCCGCACTCGGTTTACATTCCTGCAAAAGATCTCCAGAGGGCCAATGAACCGTTGCAGGGGAATTTTGACGGGATAGGAATATCATTCAATATGCTTACCGACACGATACTTGTTATAAGTACTATTCCGGGAGGCCCCTCCGAAAAAATCGGACTTATGGCCGGAGATAAAATAATCTATGTAAATGATTCCCTTGTTGCCGGGAAGCAGATCAGTGATGAAAAGGTTATGGGAATGCTCAAGGGACCCAGGGGAACCTTAGTCAAAATTAAACTTCTCCGGAAAGGTTATAAAGAACTTATACCATTTGAGATCACACGTGACAAAATTCCGATTGCCAGTGTGGATGTAAGCTATATGATAAATGACCGGACAGGCTACATCAAGATCAACAATTTTGCAATGACAACCTTTGATGAGTTTCTGAAAAGCCTGAAAGAACTCAAAGCCCAGGGTATGGACCGGCTCATCCTTGATCTCAGGGAGAACTCAGGAGGAGTAATGGAATCCGCAATCAAAATAGCCAATCAGTTCCTTACAGAAGGGCAGATGATTGTCTATACCCTTGGCAGGTCGCAGCCCAAAACCGAAGCCAGGGCAACAGGCAAAGGAGAATTCGAGACCGGTGACCTTGTATTGCTTATCGATGAATTCAGTGCTTCCGCAAGCGAAATACTTGCCGGAGCCATCCAGGATAATGACCGTGGAACCATAATCGGAAGGCGTTCGTTCGGAAAGGGACTAGTCCAGGAGCCGGTTCCTTTTGCTGACGGATCGGGAATGCGTCTTACAATAGCACGGTACTACACTCCTACCGGAAGGTCTATTCAGAAACCATATAATAACGGATTTGATGAATATTATGATGACCTGAACTCGCGATATGAACATGGTGAATTTGAAGTCTCCGACAGCATCCACTTTGCCGATTCGCTTAAGTTTACAACTCCTGCCGGCAAGACTGTTTACGGAGGGGGAGGCATTATGCCTGATATTTTTATTCCGGTCGATACAACCGGCAGGTCGTCCTATTTCCTGGCTGTCAGACCACTTATATACAGGTTTGCTCTGAATTATACCGAAAACAAAAGGGAAACACTCCAGAAGTACACTGAGGCCGGAGAAATGGAAAAATATCTTGATAAGCAGGCTCTGCTGGATCAGTTCACAGATTTCGCCTCGAAAAACGGGGTCAGGAAAGATGCTGAAGGATTAAAGCTTTCAGGAAAGGTGATTTATACACAATTAAAAGCATATATTGCCCGTAATATTCTGGATACCAAAGGATTTTATCCCATCTGGAAAGAGCTGGACGTTACACTCAAATACGCGATAGAGTATCTTAATAAATAAACGGCAGGCGGCAAACGGCTGGCGGTATGCGGAATTCAAAAAGGATCACCTCCTTTAAATGCTTAATTATTGTACAAGATTTGTGTTAAGTGAAAAAGATTCTTCGCTGATGCTCAGAATGACATTATTATTTTGGGGGATTTAGGTAGAAGGAGTGGAGATTCGCTACCGCGAATCTCCACTCCTTCTACCCTATTGTCTAAAACCGAACCTGTCATTCCGAATCCCGGGAATCGGGATGAGGAATCTTATTCATTCAGAAATAGTTACAATTTGATCAAAATGATATGAAAATAGTGGTTATAAGATTTGTTGGGGGATCTTTTCTTAAAAATATTAAGCCAATCCCTTGACAAAATCAGTCAAGATTTTTACCGCCAGATCCTCCTCCTCAATGAATCCAATGTGGCCTGAGTTTTCAAGGATAACTACCTTTGCGTTTGCCGGCAGTCTAACCTTCGCCTGAACTTCCTCGCTGGATATATAATTATCCATCTTCCCAAGAATCCATAGACACGGCACTTTACCCTCTTCCATGAATTTAAGTCTTGATGGCCTGTTCATCATTCCGTTCAGCACCGCAATAATACCTTCATCGCGTATAGTTGATGCAATATCCTTTGACCGTTGTAATTGTTCCCTGAATTTATCAAGATTCACTGAAGCATACATCTGGGAGATATTCTCGGGATATAAAAGGTATTTTTTAGCTGCACGTACAATTTTTATCTCCCTCTCTCTTTTCTCAATATTCTCTGGCTTGTCAGCAAACGGATGGGAATGAAACAGGCAGTAACCATTCAGCATTCCAGGGTATAATTCAAGAAAGGCAAGTGCTACATACCCTCCAAGTGAATGGCCTGTAAGAAATACCTTTTTAATATTCAGATTCTCAAGCAGTACTTTTACAGCTCCGGCCATAAACTCCATAGTATGGCTTTCGCTATAGACTTTTGAAAGGCCGTGGCCGGGAAGATCAACGGATATGATCCGGAATTTTTTTGCCAGCTTTCCGGCAATTCCCGACCAGATGTCTGATGTTTCGAGATATCCGTGGAGAAGTACAATTATTTCTCCTTCGCCGGTATCAGAGTAGTAAATTTTACCGCCGTTGTAATGGATATAATAATTCATGGTTTCTTCATTAAAGGTAAGAGCATTGAAATATAACCGGATACTTTTCTTAAAACAACTTCTGAATAAATAATGTTTATCATTTCAATTGTGAATATGATTAAATTATTATTATTTTTAAAACTTTACGCCCCTCCAGAATTAGATCTTAAAATATTTCACAGACAATGGATAAAGTTATCTTTTCGTCAATTTCCAAAAAGTTTGTAATGGCCCTGGCAGGATTATTCCTGATAATATTTCTTCCGGTGCACCTTATCATAAACTTAATGCTTCTTAAAAGCGATCCGGAACCATTCAACAAAGCAGCCCATTTCATGGCAACTTTTCCCTTAGTCAAGATAATTGAAATTTTGCTAATCGGGGCTATTCTGGTGCATGTTTTTTACGGTATCCTTCTGCAGATCCAAAATTGGCTGGCACGTCCGGTAGGCTATGTAAGCGGCAGCAAATCAGAGACTTCCTTTTTTTCTAAATTCATGATCTGGACCGGCGCCTCAGTCCTGACATTTCTCATCCTTCATTTTTTCAATTTTTATTTTATCAAGCTTGGTTTTGTACAGGGGAACCCGGAAGATTTTTATTCCATTGCTCATGGTCTTTTCAAAATCCCGGTATACAATTACATCTACCTTGTCTGTTTCGGAATCCTTGGATTTCATCTTTTCCATGCTTTCTCATCCGCTTTCCAGACACTTGGACTGAACCACAGGATATGGACACCGGTTGTAAAGCTTTTTGCATGGATATATGCAATCGCAATACCTGTTGGCTTTTCAATTATTTCAATTACTCTCTGGCAATTCAGATAGAAAAATTAGACAAAAATGGGAAAACTTAATTCAAAGATACCCGACGGCCCACTGTCACAGAAATGGACTAAATACAAGTCTTCTGTAAGGCTTGTCAATCCAGCAAATAAGAAGAAACTTGAAATTATTGTTATCGGGACAGGATTATCCGGAGCGGGTGCCGCCTCAGCCCTGGGTGAGCTTGGTTACAGTGTTAAAAATTTCTGCTATCAGGACTCCCCCCGTAGGGCTCATTCTGTGGCAGCACAGGGCGGAATAAATGCCACCAAGAACTATCAGAACGATGGTGACAGTACTTACCGTCTGTTTTATGATATGATAAAAGGGGGAGATTACAGGGCCCGCGAGGCCAATGTTTACAGAGCAGCAGAGGTAAGCAATCAGGTTATTGATCATTATACAGCACTTGGTGTCCCCTTTGCCCGTGACTATGGAGGTACACTTGATACCCGTTCTTTCGGGGGCGTTCAGGTCTCCAGGACTTTCTATGCAAAGGGTCAGACTGGCCAGCAGTGTCTGCTTGGATGCTATTCCTCCCTTAACAGGCAAATCAAAAAGGGAAGCGTGGTTATGTACCCGCGTAGGGAAATGCTCGACCTCGTTGTTATTGACGGGAAGGCAAGAGGAATAATAACACGCAACCTTGTAACGGGTGAGATAGAGAGGCATTCAGCTCATGCAGTTGTGCTTGCTACAGGCGGATATGGAACTATTTATTACATGTCGACTCTTGCAGTTAATTCCAACGCTTCAGCTGCCTGGAAAGCCCATAAAAAAGGAGCCTTTTTTGCAAATCCAAGCTTTCTGCAAATCCATCCTACTTGCGTTCCGCAGCTGAACCAGTTTCAGTCAAAGCTCACACTAATGTCGGAATCGCTCAGAAACGACGGACGTATATGGATACCAAAAGCCAAAGGTGATAAAAGACCTCCAAACTCAATCCCTGAAGAAGAAAGGGATTATTATCTCGAACGCAGATATCCTGCTTTCGGAAACCTTGTTCCAAGAGATGTTGCATCAAGGGCCGCTAAGGAGAGATGTGATGCCGGATATGGTGTTGGAGAAACAGGACTTGCAGTGAATCTTGATTTCAGGGATTCAATTAAAAAACAGGGGAAAAAAGCAATTGAAAATAAATATGGGAACCTGTTTGAGATGTACAAAACAATAACCGGGATCGATCCTTATGAGGAACCGATGATGATTTATCCTGCCGGTCATTATACAATGGGAGGCCTTTGGGTTGACTATGAGCTGATGACAACAATTCCGGGGCTTTATGCCATTGGTGAATCAAACTTCTCTGATCATGGAGCTAACCGTCTGGGGGCAAGCTCTCTTATGCAGGCAGCTGGTGATGGCTATTTTATTCTTCCAAACACGATCAGTAACTACCTGGCCGACGAGATAAGAGTGGCAAAGATATCAACCGACCAGCCTGAATTTGAGGAAACTGAAAAGGCCGCAACCGGCCGCCTCGAAAAACTGCTTTCAATAAATGGTAAACAAACAGCCTCATCGTTCCATAAAAGACTTGGGAAAATAATGTGGGACCACTGCGGAATGACCCGAAACGAGGAGGGCCTCAAAAAAGCTCTGACTCTTATTAGTGATCTCAAAAAAGAATTCTGGAGCGATCTGAAAGTCACGGGCACTATAAAGGAGCTAAATCCTGAGCTTGAAAAGGCAGGCAGGGTTGCGGATTACATCGAGTTTGCTTCGCTTCTTGTAACTGATGCCCTCGAAAGAAAAGAATCGTGCGGAGCCCATTTCAGAGAAGAATTCCAGACTGCCGACGGTGAGGCTCAGCGCAACGATGAGAAGTTTGCCTATGTTGCTGCATGGGAATATGCAGGTGAAGATAATCCACATATCCTGCATAAGGAAGAACTCAAGTTTGAAGAGGTGGAGATGAAAGTCAGGAGTTATAAATAAAAGTGTAACGGCGTAACGGTATAACGGCATAACGGGACAAAGGTGGAAGGCAGAGAGCAGGGGGCAGATCTGATTGGCTCCCCTCCCTGGAGGGGCTGGGGGTGGGTTATTAAGGGACCTGCACGACCGCAGGACCGCAGGACTGCAAGACAATTTAGTTTACAAATCATCAATTAGTATGAAAATAACATTGAAGATCTGGCGGCAGAAGAATGCTAAAGCGAAAGGAGCACTTTGTCACATATAAGATGGATGATGTGGCGCCTGAAATGTCATTCCTTGAGATGCTTGATGCACTTAACAAAAAGCTTGTTGAAGGCAACAATGATCCGGTTGCATTTGATCACGACTGTCGTGAAGGAATTTGCGGATCGTGTGGCATGTATATTAACGGCCATCCTCATGGTCCTGTCCCTGCCGTAACAACCTGCCTTTTATCAATGAGATACTTTAAGGATGGAGATACCGTCTGGGTAGAACCATGGAGAGCAAAACCGTTCCCTGTTATAAGAGATCTTATAGTTGACAGAAGTGCTTTCGACAAGATCCAGATTGCAGGTGGATTCATTACTATAAATACTGGTGCCGCTCCAGAGGCAAATTCAATCCTGGTACCAAAAAAAGATTCCGATAATGCTTTTGATTCATCTATCTGCATAGGTTGCGGAGCGTGTGTCGCAGCTTGCAAAAATGCTTCTGCTATGTTGTTTGTATCAGCCAAGATTTCTCAATTTGCGCTTCTTCCTCAGGGTCGGGTGGAGGCTAAGGAAAGAGTACGGGTAATGGTCGAGAAAATGGATGAGCTTGGATTCGGAAATTGCTCAAATACGGGAGCATGTGAAGCTGAATGTCCGAAACAGATCAAAATCACAAATATAGCAAGGCTCAACAGGGAATTTTATAAAGCCTTTTAAGAGCAGGTTGATTCTATTTCAGAGATTGTTTTCGGAATTGGCTTTCCAAGAAGTTTATGCCCTTTTTCCGTTATCAGAACATTATCTTCAATGCGAGCGCCGCCAAAATCTTTCCAGTCCTCAACCTTATTATAATTGATGAATTCTTTGTATTTCCCCTCCGATTTCCACTGGTCGATCAGCTGAGGAATGAAATAGATCCCGGGCTCAACTGTAAAAACATGCCCGGGCTTATAGGGAAGTGCAAATCTCAGAAAAGCCAGTCCGAACTGCTCGCTTCTCTTTACCTTATCATTATATCCTATATAATTTTCGCCAAGTGCTTCCATGTCGTGGACATCAAGTCCCATCATGTGTCCAAGACCATGAGGCATGAACAGGGCGTGTGCTCCTTCTGCAACTGCCTCATCAACATCTCCTTTCATGAGTCCAAGATCTTTCAATGATGATGCTATTATCCTGCATGCGTTAAGATGAAGATCACGGTTTGACATCCCGGGTCCTGCGGATTTAATGGATTCAGTATTTGCTTTCAGAACGATCTCATAAATATCTTTTTGTTTACGGTTGAATTTCCCTCCAACAGGTGTAGTGCGCGTTACATCGGATGAATAATGAAGGTTTGTTTCGGCGCCTGCATCAGTGACCATCATTCTGCCTTTGGCAAGAACATTCCCATGATAATGGTTATGAAGAGTTTGTCCGTTTATGCTAAGTATTATCGGAAAAGAAGTACCGCCACCTTTTGCCAGGGCTATTCCCTCGATAGTGCCAAATATCTCCTGTTCCTTCATTCCCGGTTTGCACATCTTCATTGCAGTGGTGTGCATTTCATACGCTATCCCAACTGCTTTTACGATCTCATCAATTTCAATCTGTTCCTTTATTGAACGCATCGAAATCACTGCCCTTATAAGGTCGGTCGATGAGAGTGTTTTCATCTGGCAGGGATTCTCCTTAAGCAGCGATCCGAGGGTCATTTTTGTTTCAGCCCTGTAAGGAGGAAGGAAATGGATGGTTCTCTTTTTTGAAACCGCTTCCCTGATAACACTTTCGAGTTTTGAAACAGGTGCCACACTTGTTACTCCACATTTAGCGGCAAGCTCTTTGACTTTAGGCTGGGGACCCATCCAGATAATATCATCCAAATTGACATCATTGCCGAAAATCCAGTCTTTTCCCGAATCAAAATCCATCAGGCCAGTAAATCCCTGAAGGTCAAGTCCGAAAAAATAAAGAAAATCGCTGTCCTGCCTGAAATGGTAAGTATTTGCAGGATAATTCATTGGTGCGTCAACGTTTCCGATAAATAATGCGAGCCCTGATTTCATAAGTTTATGAAGCCGGGCTCTTCTGATGGTATAAACCTCGCTTTTGAACATATCTGAATTTTTAATTAACGAAATGAGACATCTAAGTTAGCATCCTGGGCGTAACAAAATCAATACCTTATCGTATAAATAAGAAATAAAATATTTATTAACAATAATAGAGTATTTTTTTAAAACAGAACATTTTAATAATAAATAATTTAGTTTGCGAATACTATTGGTTATTAACAAAACGTTATTATATTCGCATTGAAGTTATCAACACTTTGTTAACACCAACCTGACGGTATGCCTTACAGAAGATTGCCCAATACTGATGCAGCACGCATCAGAGCAATGAGAATTGCTCTTGAGAAAGGGAGGGATGTCCCTCCAAGTCAGATGGCCTTTTCGCCGAAGAACATTGTAAGATTGCAGAGATTTCTGCCCCAGTTTGAAAATATGATCATGATGCAGCGTCAGTCTTATGCCTCGCAGAACAATAAGAGCAGGGATTATGCTGAGATAATAAGGAAGGCAAGGCTCTACCTTACACACTTCATAAGAGTGATGAACATGGCAATTTTCAGGGGCGACCTTCCGGTTGAGACAAGGGCATTTTACGGTCTTGCAACAAACGAATCAACTGTTCCTTCATTAAATACAGAAAATGAACTTATCAGCTGGGGGAAAAGGATAATTGAAGGAGAGGAATTCCGAATAAGAAAAGGCGGCTGCCCAATAACCAATCCGACCATAGCAGTCGTAAAAGTAAGATACCAGAATTTCCTTGAAGCATGGAATTTTCAGAAGACCATTGCAAAAAGGACGCTCGATTATACAGAGAAGAATTTTGAGCTCAGAAAAGAGGCTGATGAGATAATTGTGCAGATCTGGAATGAGGTCGAAAATTCTCATAGCACACTTCCTGAAGACAAGAGAATGGCCGAGAGTGAAAACTACGGCATAGTCTATTTCTACAGAAAGAGTGAACTGAATAAAGCTGCGGCGCCCTCTGAGGCTCAAAGCACAATCTGGCCCTAACAAAATTCAGTTTGAACATAGGTAATATACTGCTGGGGAAATATCCTTTGTTCCTTGCACCGATGGAGGATATCACTGATCCCTCCTTCAGGTATATGTGTAAGATGAACGGTGCTGATTTCATGTATACCGAATTTATTTCCTCCGATGGTCTCATCCGGGAAGGGTGGAAAAGTGTAAAAAAGCTTGACATTTACGATTTTGAAAGACCGATAGGCATCCAGCTATATGGCCATCTTATTGATGCAATGGTCGAGGCAGCCCAGATAGCTGAAACCGCCAAACCTGAACTGATTGATATCAATTTTGGTTGCCCGATGAAAAAGATCGCCAACAGAGGTGCTGGAGCCGGAATGCTTCGCAACATTCCCCTGATGATTGAAATGACAGGAGCCATTGTAAAAGCTGTCAAACTACCGGTAACTGTAAAAACCAGGATCGGTTGGGATGACGAGAACAGGAATATAGTTGAAGTTGCCGAGAAATTGCAGGATACAGGAATCAGCGCTCTGACGATCCATGGAAGGACAAGGGCTCAGCTCTACAAAGGCTCTGCCGACTGGACTCTGATAGGTGAAGTAAAGAATAACCCCAGGATTAAGATCCCTGTTATCGGTAACGGGGACATTGATGGCCCTGTTAAAGCGAAGGAGATGTTCGGAAGGTACGGGGTTGACGGAATAATGATCGGGCGTGCTTCAGTCGGCAGACCATGGATTTTCCGAGACATCAGACATTTTCTTATTACAGGTGACATGCTCCCTGAGCCTACTGTTGCTGAGAAAACCGATCTGGCTCTTTTACATCTGGAAAAATCACTTGAATTCAAACAAGGCATGAGAGCAATATATGAGATGCGCAGGCATTTTTCAAACTATTTTAAGGGATTGCCTCATTTTAAGGAGACAAGGCTAAAGCTTCTGACAACCCAGGAGCCTGATCAGATAAAGGATCTTATTCTTGATATCCGTAATAAATGGGGTGATTACCGTACCGAGGAAAAAACATCTGTATATGGGCTCTGAGCGGATTCAGGTTTTGCTTCAACACGGCTCAGAATAAGTGAATAAGAGCCCCACCTGAAAATCATCTTCAGGATTACCAGGAAAATCACACCCGTCACAAGCAATGCAAAAAATTCAGTTAACGGATATATATTCTGCTGCTCATAAACAGCCGGTGTTTTAAGTGCTGAAGAATCATGCGTCACCATAATGCAGAGGAAGGCATTGTTAACAGCATGGGCTCCAATGGCTGCCTCAATTCCGTCATCAAGGATAGTAACAATGCCGAATATAAGGCCAAACAGGATATACTGTGGCATCATTTTAAAGAACCCGAATTCCTCAACCTCAGGATTGAAGGCATGCATAAGGCCGAAAAGAACTGAGGTTATAACGAGGGGGAACCATCTGTTTCTGAGAAGCACAGCAAATCCCTGCATAAGATACCCCCTGAAAAGAACCTCCTCGAATGCAGCCTGAAAAGGAATGAAGATCAGCGAGATTAAAATTAGCGGAATAAGTGTTTCAGAAGTGTTTTTCAAACTGAAGTTCGAAGGATCCAACTTAAGGGAGATGAAAAAATAGATAGCTGAGAGCATCGCCCATACCAGGGCGGAAACAAAGAACCTGTTCCACCTGAAAGTACCATTTCCATTGACAGTAATTCTGAACGTTCTGTAATTCAATGGTTTTATCAGAATCATAAAAGTAAAAAGTCCTATCAGAAAAGGAAAAAGCATCATGAAGAGGCCTACGTTAGGATCGAGCCCTAAAACTCCCAGGTCATTTGGATTTTTTGCAATATCCGAAACTATTGAAGGATCGGAAGCAGCTTTTGAAATGTATCCTATCAGTAAAGGTATGGCTCCGACTGTATTTGTAGCTATCAGTATAACGGCGAACATTACAACATACCGCCAGGCACTGTTCTTTCCTGTAAATGATGATTCGAGATGGTTCATAAATTGAAAATTATTTACAGTTTGGAGCTTACTTTTTTTGGATAATCGATTGAATAATGGAGCCCTATACTCTCCTTTCTGTTCATTGCATTTTTTATTATAAGGTATCCGACATTGATAAGGTTTCTGAGCTCACATATTTGCTTGGATATCAACGATCGCTTGTAAAGACTCTCAGTTTCATTGTAAAGAATCTCAAGTCGCACCATGGCTCGTTCAAGACGGAGGTCAGATCTTACAATGCCTACATAATTGCTCATTATCATCTGAACCTCCTTAAGACTTTGTGTGATTAGCACCATTTCTTCGAGATGTGTTGTTCCCTTGTAGTCCCAGTCAGGCACTTTTTCCTCAAAATCCAGAATCTTAAGCCGTTCTTTGGAATGCATTACAGCCCAGTGTGAATAAACTACCGCCTCAACAAGCGAATTTGATGCCAGCCGGTTGGCTCCATGAAGCCCTGTTGATGAAACCTCACCCAGAGCATACAATCTGTCAATATTGCTCTGTCCGTTCGTGTCCACTTTAATTCCGCCGCATGAGTAATGAGCACAAGGCACAACAGGTATCATATCCTTTGTGATATCAATCCCACGTTGAAGGCAATGCTCATATACATTTGGAAAATGATCTTTCAATCCGTCAGAACTCAAATGTGTACAATCGAGCCATACATGATCCTCACCCCATATCTTCAGTTCATTGTCGATTGCCCTTGCAACAATATCCCTGGGGGCAAGCGATCCGCGGCTGTCATACCTGCTCATGAACTTTTCCCCCGAAATATTTTTAAGTATCGCTCCATATCCCCTCAATGCTTCAGTGATCAGGAACGATGGTTTCTTTTCCGGATCATACAATGAGGTCGGATGAAACTGGATGAATTCCATATTCTCAATTGTCCCCTTCGCCCTGTAGACCATTGCAACACCATCGCCTGTAGCTACCTCCGGATTAGTAGTGGTGAGATATACATTCCCCAAACCTCCTGTTGCTATCACCGTAACCCTCGAAAGGAAAGTAAATACTGTCTTGTTTACCAGATCAGCTACATAAGCTCCATAGCATTTTATGCCCGGATAGTTCTTTTTAACCTCTTTCCCCATGTGATGCTGGGTAAGGATCTCAATAGCGAAGTAATGTTCAAATATCTCGATATTCGGATCGTTCTTAACCTTATCAATAAGTGTCGCTTCAATGGCCTCACCCGTTTTGTCCTTTGCGTGGAGAATACGGTACTCAGTATGTCCTCCCTCCTTTGCCAGATCATATGTGCCATCCTTTTTCTTGTCAAAGGGAACACCTAGATTAATAAGGTCCTGAATCCTGGCAGGCGCCTCCTGGACAACAAGCCTTACAACTTCTTCATTGCATATCCCGTCTCCTGCGATTAATGTATCCCTGATATGTTTTTCAAAATTGTCGGGCTCGCTAAAAACAGCTGCAATTCCTCCCTGGGCATATTTTGTGTTTGAATCGCCTATTACTGATTTGGTAATAATCGTTACCTTACCGTACCTGGCGGCCTTAAGTGCAAAAGTCAGTCCTGCTATTCCTGATCCAATAACAAGAAAATCTGTTCTTTTTCTCATTGTCATGGCCAAAGTTTTGAGAGCTAAAGATACTAATTAATGTTTTACCCTTATTTCATCTTCTTTCGCATGTACTCACCCCTCTTGATTCCCCCTCTCTTCTTCGAAAAGAGGGGGAACAGCCTACATATCAATGAATTAATCCCCCTCTTTGTGAAACAGAGAGGGGGTCTGGGGGTGAGTACATTGAACATGCAAAAGTGATTGGTCAGATCAGGATTGTAAAACATAAGTTTTTGAATTACTTTTACTCACCGACAAACAAAACTATTTATGGCTCAGGATGATGTTTTCAAAAAACTGGTTGCTCATTGTAAAGAATATGGGTATGTTTTTCCTTCAAGCGAAATTTACGACGGTTTAAGCGCTGTTTATGATTATGGCCAGTATGGAGTTGAACTGAAAAATAACATAAAGAGATACTGGTGGGACAGCATGGTCCTTTTGCATGATAATATTGTAGGCCTCGATTCGGCAATCTTTATGCATCCAACTATCTGGAAAGCTTCGGGTCATGTCGATGCATTCAATGATCCTCTTATCGACAACAAGGATTCAAAAAAAAGATACAGGGCCGATGTCCTTATCGAAGAGCAGCTTGCGAAGATCGAGGACAAGATCACAAAGGAGGTTGAAAAGGCAAAAGAGCGGTTCGGATCTTCCTTTGATGAAAAGAAATTCAGGGAAACGAATCCCCGTGTCCTGGCAAACCAGGCAAAATATAATGAACTGAATGCAAGGTTTTCCAGAGCACTCAATGCCACCGACCTTTCTGAACTCAGGCAGATAATAATAGACAATGAGATCGTTTGTCCGGTCTCCGGCAGCCGCAACTGGACAGAGGTCAGACAATTCAACCTGATGTTCTCAACGGAAATGGGATCAACACTTGAAGGTTCAAATAAAATCTACCTTCGACCTGAAACAGCCCAGGGAATATTTGTTAATTTCCTGAATGTCCAGAAGACAGGCAGGATGAAGGTTCCTTTTGGAATAGCCCAGATCGGAAAAGCTTTCCGAAATGAAATTGTGGCAAGGCAGTTCATCTTCAGGATGAGGGAATTTGAACAGATGGAGATGCAGTACTTTGTCCAGCCGGGCACAGAGCTTGACTGGTTCGCGAAATGGAAAGAGGCACGGATGAAGTGGCATCAGGCACTTGGTTTTGGTTCAGATAATTACCGGTTTCATGATCACACGAAACTTGCCCATTATGCTAACGCTGCAACCGACATTGAATACAGATTTCCATTCGGATTCAAGGAGGTTGAGGGCATTCATTCCAGAACTGATTATGATCTTCGCCAGCATCAACAATACAGCGGCAAGAAGCTGCAGTATTTTGATCCTGAAAAAGGGGAATCATATATCCCCTATGTCATTGAAACATCCATAGGTGTCGACAGGATGTTCCTTCAGGTTATCTCTGCAGCATATGAAGAAGAAGAAATTAAGAAGGAAGATGGCACATCCGATACAAGGGTTGTCTTGAGACTTCCCTCATTCCTTGCTCCCATCAAACTTGCTGTAATGCCCCTTGTAAAAAAAGACGATCTGCCCGAAATTGCAGAGAAGATCGTTCATGACCTTAAGTTTGATTTTAACTGCCAGTACGATGATAAGGATTCGATCGGAAGGCGTTACCGCAGGCAGGATGCGATAGGAACTCCATACTGTATTACAATTGATCATCAGACTATTGAAGATAAGACAGTAACAATAAGGTATCGCGATTCAATGGAACAGGAGCGGGTAAGTATTTTAGGACTTAAAGAAATCATTTTTGAAAAGGTAAGCATTGGAACACTACTGAAAAAGCTGTAGGATGCAAAAGGTATTAATAGTAACCTACTACTGGCCACCAGGATCAGGAGCCGGTGTTCAGAGATGGCTGAAGTTCTCAAAGTATCTTACGAAGCTGGGCTGGGAACCACTGATACTGACTGTTGATCCTGATTTTGCCGTATATTCTGCGATTGACAATTCACTGAATAATGAAATCCCAGCTAACCTGACCGTTTATAAAACCAGGGCGAGAAATTATTTCAGACTTTATAGAAAGGATAAATCAAAGATTCCTTCTGCAGGCTTTGCAGTTGATGAAGAAAAAGGGTTTGTAAGCCACATTACAAGGTTCTTGCGGGGTAATTTTTTTATTCCTGATCCAAGAAAGGGATGGAACAGGTTTGCTTTTAAAAAAGCATGCGAAATTATCGAAACCAAAAAAACAGACTGTGTTATCACGACAAGTCCCCCCCACTCTACACAGCTAATAGGCCTGCAACTGAAGAGAAAATATCCGGGAATTCGATGGATCGCCGATCTGCGAGATCCCTGGACCGATATCTATTATTACGAAAAGTTTCATCCCACATTTTTATCTAAAAGTATTGATTCAGCTTATGAAAAAGAAGTGCTGAAATCTGCAGATAGAATAATTACGGTCGGAAATTCGTTGAAGGAATTATTCAGTTCAAAGATTCCAGATATCAGAGAAAAAATCGAAGTGATTTCAAATGGCTATGATGAAGAGGATTTCATCGGCCTGACCCCATCGAAACCTGATATATTCACAATTTCGTACGTAGGTACACTCTCCGGATCATATCCAATAAGCGGATTTCTTAAGGCGCTTAAACGGTTGGTTGTAAAAGGGATAAGTTTCAGGCTCAGGTTTACCGGGGTAGTCTCTGCTGAACAAAAAGAATTGATAAGTTCAGCTTCAGGTCAGTCAAAAATTGAATTTATTCCCTTTTCTGCCCATTCTACAGCTGTAAGAAACATGATTGAGGCAAGTGCTCTACTTCTTATTATACCCGATCATAGAAGTTCCAGGAGCATTATTACCGGGAAGCTGTTTGAATACCTTGCTTCAGGTAAACCGGTAATCTGTCTCGGGCCAGCCGACGGAGATGCAGCGGAGATACTTAAGGAAACCAGCCATGGGAAAACTTTTGAATATGACGATTCCGAAGGAATTTCGGAATATCTTATTTATCTTTCTTCAAACCCGGAGATAACCGAAAAAGTCTCTCATACAATCTACTCCAGGGAAAACCTGGTAAAAAAAGTCATTGAACTGCTGAGTTGATCATTAAGACCTTTTTAAACAAGGAGTTAAGAACAGTGCAACTCCGGTTAAACTCAGTAAAACTCTGTGGTAAAAAAACAATCAGTCTATCGTGCAAAATATTTTTACCTTTAGATGCACTTAAAGAAAATCCGGATCAGAATATGAACATCGGAGTTGTAGTCGATAATGAACTGAATGATGATAAACGGGTTTTAAGGGAGACAGAGATCCTTAAGGAAGCCGGACACGGGATTTTTGTTTTATGTTTCGGCTATAATTCCAGGAATTACAAACCTATTGAAGGTATTAGCGTAACCCGCATCCGTATAAGTAAAAAACTAAAGGATTCTCTTTTCTTTTTCCTGAATACAATTCCTGTTTATGAATGGCTTTGGAGCTCAAGGATCAAAAAATTCACAGAAGCCAACGAAATAAATTTCCTGCACGTGCACGATCTCTACATGTCAAGAGCAGCCAAATCGGCAATTAGAAAGTCGGGAAGAAAAGTCAATATGGTACTGGATCTCCATGAAAATTATCCATATGCAGTAACAACCTATAACTGGACCAAAGGCTTTTTCAGAAATATGCTTTCAAGACCGCGTGAATGGCAGAAAAAGGAGAAAGAATACCTTGAATATGCTGACAGGATAATTGTACTGAGCGATGATTTCCGGGATGAGCTTACCGGACGATATCCCGAATTATCGAAAGGGATTTTTACAGCTCTGCCAAATGTCCCGGATCTTTCTCAGACAGTATTTAAAAGGACTGTAAATATTAATCCCGGATTTAAAAAGGACACATCGGTTATCCTTTATTTTGGTGTTGTTGCGGAGAGGAGGGGAATATTTGATGCACTCGATGTTTTTGAACAGCTGGCAAGGGAAAATCATCCCTCCGGTTTTCTGGTAATTGGCCCAATAGACAAAAAAGACATGGAAAGGTTTTTCACCAAAGCCGAATCAGAACTCTTATATGACCGTGTAAAATATATCCCCTGGATAGATCTTTCAGAACTGCCTGCATACCTTGATATTTCTGATATCTGCCTCGCCCCTTTTCATAAGAATCCTCAGCACGAATCAGGTGTGGCAAATAAAATATTTGATTATATGCTCGGGAAAAAGCCTGTTATAGCTTCTGATTGCAAACCGCAGAAAAGACTTATTGAAAAATACAATTGCGGAATAATCTATTCCAATTCCAGTGAGCTGAAGGCTGCAATAATAAAGCTGTCAGCGGAGCCAGATCTTAGAAGAAAAATGGGGGGAAATGGCTACAGGGCTATACTAAGCGAGTTTAATTCATCTCTGGTCAAAGAGAACCTCTTAAAAATATACAGTACCTGAAATGACTATTTTACTGCTGACACATTCATATCCTGACACAAGAATTAAATGGAGGGGGCTCTTTATACAGGATCAGGCCCTGGCCTTAAGCGCAAAGCATGAAGTAATAGTTGTTTATTTCAGGGTCGATTACACAAGCTTTTCCCCTTTTTTAAAATACTCATTTGTGAAAAGGGAGAATGGAAAGATTACCGAATATGAGCTGACCACACAGAAATCTTTTCCCATTATAAACCAATTAAAATATTTAAACGAAACATACAGGTTTATCAGGAAGGAAATTCTGGGCATAAAGAAAATAGATATTATACACAGCCATCTTTCTTATCCGGCAGGTTTTCTCGGGACAATAATTCAGAAGAGGGAAAAGATCCCCTGCGTTCTGACGGAGCACACATGGATAAAGAAATATTTCAGAAGCACCATCCATAAAATATGCGTACTCTATACGCTTAAACATTGCAGCTGTGTTGTTGCTGTCAGCCGGGCTCTTGGAGATGATATAAACCGGTACTCCAAACGCCAGGTCCATGTAGTTCCAAATGTCATAGATATGAATAAATTCTCAGTACCATCCCTGGTGAGAGTGGATAAAAAGCTGAATATCGGCATCCTGGGAGGTATGGGGAATCACCGGAAAGGGGTGGATATTCTGATAAATGCGGTTTCGCTCCTTAAAGATATGGAAATGACAGTTCATATCGGTGGAGACGGGAAATTTCTGGATAATTTCAGGCATCTGGCTAATGAGCTTGAAGTGGATGGGAAATGTCTCTTTTACGGGGAAATTAAACAGGAAAACATTCAGGATTTTTATTCTAAGCTGGATTTTTATGTCCTGCCCAGCAGGGATGAAACTTTCGGTGTGGTGGTAATTGAAGCTATGGCATCTGGATTACCTGTAATCGCAACAAGATGCGGTGGTCCGGAGGAAATTATTACAAAAGAGACCGGCATTTTGATTGAGAAGGAAAATCCACTGGAGCTTTCACAGGCTATCAGGTCCCTTGCCGGAAATCTTGGTTCCTATAACAGAAATGCCATCAGGAATTATGTCCTTGAGAAGTATAGCCAGGATTGCTTTATTGAATCACTTTCGGAAGTATATCAGGAACTCCTGAGGAAGACAAAATAATTGGTCCCGTAAATCCTTGATGTAATTCTTTTGCTGATCAGCTTGAATTTGTCTTCAGATACATAAAAACATGACCAAAAAATCCTAAGCACTAAGGGTTTGGACATGACCCTTATTTTTCGGTTCTTCCTATATATTCTTGAGAATTCCGAATCAGAAGTGGCAATTGATGTCTGGTCCCTGATCATAAGAAATCCTGCATCACTAAACAGCTTTTTTGCCAGCTTTTTATCATAACAGCGAAGATGACCTGATGGATCTTCAATTCCATAATTTCGATTCCGGTTCTTAAACGATTTTTCCAGGGGCAGGTTTACTACCACATACTCCGATACTTTTCTGATAAGTTTTAAGAACTCAAGATCATCAGGAATATGTTCAATTATATCCGAGAGAACAATAAGATCGTGTCTGTGGTTTTTCAGGACATAGAAATTCTCCTTTACATAATCCTCCACTGTACCTTTAAAAAATACGCATCCTGGGTAAAGGTTCCTGGCAGTTTTAATATTTTCGCTGGAAATATCAATTCCGGTACGAGATTCTATATAAAGCCGGTCGGCGATACTATTTAGCAAGACCCCGAAGGCGCAACCGATTTCAAGAATATTGCTGAATTTAAGATTAACCGGGATAATTTCTGTAAGCTTTCTTACTTTCCAGTCAACAAGGGTTTTATACTCCTTTTGTTTTTCCTTATCATTTCTGAAAGAAACGTAATCAGGCTGTTTATCATAAAAAACAGCAAAATCGAAATCATTCATTTTTTCTAAGAATATAGATTAAAGCACGCCCTTTTTTAGGCCCCGACATAAAAGGGTATAACAACGGCAGGATTGAATTTCTTAATAACGAAAAACGGGAAAGTTCGTAAATATGAATCAGTGGAATGGGTCCCACATGGCCTTTTTTCAATATTTCAAGATTGAAATGTTCGCAAAGGTTTTCAATCTGAACAAAAGATAGCGGGGTTATGTGTCCATGTTTCAGATCGGTTTTTTCAAACGCCAGCAATGAGCCTCTCATAAAAAACCTTAAGCGAGAAATGAAATTTGAAATGTTGGGTGTGGTTAGTACAATTATCCCTCCCTTTTTCAGAAGCTTGAGACAATCATCAAGATATTTCCATGGATTGTGTATGTGCTCAATAATCTCAAAAGCTAAAATAATATCATATTTATTCGGGAATTTATCCGGAGGAATCTCATTGTTAAGATCCAGTTCTATTTTTCTGTTCACTGTTGCCTTAACCTGATTTGTATTTATATCACAGGCATCAACCACCATTCCAAGATCAGTAAGACGCTGGGAGAATGCTCCCTGTCCGCATCCGAAATCGAGAACGTTTAATTTCTCTTTCAGGTATGGTTTCAGCATCTCATAAATATCTGAGTGCAGTCTGTAGGCAGCCATTTCAGGAATTCCTTTATAATCGGACTGTTTCAGGTTCCCTATTTTAATGAACATGGAATTCTATTTTTGGGGATACCCGACAAAAATAAGAAAAAGCATTGATCATATTGCAAGTCTATTTATTAGGGTATTTGGTATCTTAGCAGGAAATTCTACAGAGACTCCTTTACCGGAATTTATGATTTATTCAGAATTTATTTTGAGATAAAAAGAAATGTTAAAATCCATAAAAGTATCCTTTAAAGATAGTCTTGTTTATGGACTCGGGAATATAGCAGTCAAGGTAATCGGTTTCCTTTTAATTCCTCTTTATACTGATCCTAAATACTTTTCGGTAAATGACTTCGGAACAATAGCCGTTCTTGACATTTCAGGTCTTATCCTTATTTCTTTAATGGCATCAGGCCTACCTCAGAGCATGATGAGATGGTACTGGGACAAGGATTATTCCGGAAAACAGAAAGGAATATTTTTTATGTCTCTTTCATTCCAGTTTCTGATCAGCATTCTGTTTTGCCTGTTCATGATACCCTTGAGCAACCAGCTCTCGACAGTAATTTTCAGCACAGTTGACTGGAGCAAAGCTTTAAGGTTATTAATAGTTGCATCCGGCCTCCAGGCAATAAATAACCTTATCAACACACTGATGAGGGTGCAGTCGAAATCTGTCCTGTTCACTGTTACTAATCTTGTGAAACTTGTTGTAGTTCTGTTCCTCACTATCTATTTCATCGTGTACAGGGGTATGGGGGTACCGGGAATATATCTTGCACAGGTTATCGGAAATCTTCTGTTTATAATTCTTTTATCGGGTTATGCCGTAAAGAACAGCACTCCT
The DNA here is from genome assembly GCA_963701745.1 of uncultured Bacteroidales bacterium. Lineage (GTDB taxonomy): Bacteria > Bacteroidota > Bacteroidia > Bacteroidales > VadinHA17 > LD21. The sequence goes on from CAVPBE010000006.1 coordinate 194,890, forward strand.
TTCTTCAGTCTCCCTGTGTTCAGGTCGATGAGCAGGTACGGTTATCCGTTATTGCTGGCCAACTTTGCCTCAGCGGCACTGACCGCCATCGACAGGTATTCCCTTAATTCCATGGCACTACTTAAGTCTGTCGCAATTTATACAATGGCATACAAAATTTCTTCGGTCCTTAAGCTGGTAATTGTCGACTCGATAAAAATGGCATTGACCCCAATGGTCCTCCAGAAGATCAATTCTGCTGACAATAAGCGATTTTACTCAAAATCAATGCTTTACACCTCATTTGTACTGATGCTTGGAATAATTTCAGTTTCTCTTTTCTCTTATGAGATAATAAAGATCATTTCAAAATCTACAGAATTCTGGAGCGCATATATGGTGGTTCCCGTCCTTGCCCTTTCGGTTTTCTTTATGAATATGAGGGAAACAACAAGCTATGGATTGCTGATCAATAAAAAATCGAGGATCATAGGATTTAATGTTGTAATTGCCACAGTACTGAATATAGTGTTGAACATTCTTCTGATACCTATATGGAATATCTTTGGAACAGCGTTGGCAACATTTGTAACACAACTCGTTTACTGGTTATTAAATTACTATTTTTCCCAGAAAGAGTATTTTATCCCCTATGAAAAAAGAAAGATATTTATAATGTTCCTGACTGGAGCCCTGCTTTCATTTGCGGGCTTTTTTCTGAATGAAATGCATATTGTTCCAAGGCTGATAATTAAAACTATATGTGTCATTAGCTTCCCGTTCCTGCTTTATATTTTCAGTTTTTATGAGAAGGCTGAGTTGAATGCAATCAGGGGATTTACTGAAAAATGGTCAGATCTCAGGAATCTGCGAAAGAATCTGAAATCGCTGAAGAGTATTCAGAGAGAGATATAACAGGCTGTTTAAGCTTAAAAAATAGAATTTACAGGTAATTAAATAATTTTGTCAATCATTTGGTCAGTAAAATATCAGGGCATATGGAAATCAGAGAGAAAATCAAGCCAGCCTTACCACATATCATTGCGGTTGTAATATTTATTGTAATATCATTTGCTTACTTCTACCCTGTTCTGGAAGGGAAAGTACTTAAAGCCAATGATTCGACGGTTTCGAATGTCAACTCAAAGGAGATAAGGGATTATCGTGAAAAATTTCACAAAGAGCCCTTATGGACCAATTCGATATTCTGCGGCATGCCTGCTTATTTAATCTCGACCAGGTTCCCGGGGAACTTGATAAAGCACGCAGATACCTTGCTGAGGGTCTTCAAAATGCCTGTGTCAGTCTTATTCATTTCGATGGCAGGATTTTACCTATTGCTTCTGATTTTCGGCGTAAATTCATGGCTTGCAATTGCCGGAGCCATTGCATACGGGTTCTCTTCCTTTTTCTTTCAGATTCTTGCTGCTGGTCATAATACACAGGCAATTGCTCTTGCATATATGGCGCCAATGATCGGGGGTATATATTATGCATACCGGTATGATGCAATAAAAGGAGCTTTACTGACTGCGTTTATGTTATCACTCGAGATCCTTGCCAACCATCCCCAGATAACATATTACGCAATGATTTGTTTGCTTGTTTTTGGTATAACTGAATTAGTCTTCTCATTAAAAGAAAAAACATTCCTTAAATTTCTGAAAACTTCCCTGATCCTGATAATCCCATTTATAGTTGCAATCGGAATCAATTTCGGTAACCTGAATACAATAAGGGAATACGGGAAATATTCAATCAGGGGCAAGTCGGAGCTGATATCAGAGCATAAGAATGTGTCTGCAGGGCTGGACAGGGATTATATCGTAACCTGGAGCTATGGAATTGACGAAACCATGAACCTGCTGATTCCAAATTATAAAGGTGGTTCAAGCAAACCGTTTGACAAAAGCTCCGAGACTGTAAAAGTACTTCGACAGAACAATGCCGGAGAAGCAGTAAACCAGTTTGTAAAATACTGGGGGAGCCAGACCCTCGGAACAGATGGTCCTCATTATATGGGGGCAATAGTAATATTTCTTTTTGTGCTTGGACTTGTTGTTATTAAGGGACGTGAAAAATGGTGGCTGCTGATCGCTACAATATTATCTGTTATGCTGGCCTGGGGCAAGAATTTCATGCCTCTTACAAACCTGTTTATTGATTACTTTCCTGGTTACAATAAGTTCAGAGCTGTAACAATGACACTGGTTATAGCCCAGTTCTGCATTCCCCTGCTGGGATTCCTGGCTTTACGGGAATATTATAATGGCAGCCTTTCAAAAAAGGATATGTTCAGGGGGATAAAGATCGCAGGTGGCATAACTGTTGGCCTTCTTCTGCTGATTCTTGTTTTCCCGGGTATTGCCGGATCCTTTATCAGCCCAAATGAAACTGATTATAAACTTCCCGATTGGCTCACTTCAGCGCTTGCATCTGACAGAAAAGCATTGCTAAGGACCGATAGTTTCAGGTCACTGGTATTCATAGTTCTGGGAGCAGGGGCAATTCTGGGATTCGTTACAGGTAAACTGCGAAAAGAGTACTCAATCCTTATGATTTCGATCCTCATCATTTTCGATCTGTGGGGAACAGGGAAAAGATATCTAAATGCTGACAGGTTTGAACGGCCTTCAGTTATCCAGAAATCATTTTTACCCGGTATTGCTGATGCATCAATTCTGAAGGATCAAACATATCACCGTGTACTTAACCTGTCGGTTTCGACATTCAACGATAATTCTCCGACCTCCTGGTTCCATAAATCCATAGGAGGTTATCACGGTGCAAAGCTCAAAAGGTACCAGGAACTAATTGATTCATCAATTAGCAGGGAACTGGTATTGTTCAGTTCAGTAAAATCCGTTGAAGAACTACTTCCTTTATTCGAAAAGACTTCAGTGCTTAATATGCTGAATGCCAAATATCTTATTTACAGCCCAGATGCTCCGCCAGTAACTAATCCTAATGCCCTTGGGAATGTATGGTTTGTGGAGAAGCCCTTATTGGTTGAAAATGCAAATATGGAATTGGCATCAGTTAACCTGATTGATCCCTCAAAAGAAGCAGTGATTGATTCAAGGTTCAGAGAACAGGTTAAAGGATCAGTTTATCCGGTCAACGGAAATGATAAGATTGAACTGGTATCTTATCAGCCCAATGTATTGGAATATAAATACACAGCTGAAGGGGAGAAGCTCGCGGTTTTCTCTGAAATCTATTATTCTGCAGGATGGAATTGCTATATCGATGGTAAGAAAAGTAAATACTTCAGGACAAACTATGTCCTGAGGGGAATGATTCTTCCCGGAGGGACACATCAGGTTAAATTTTCATTTGAACCTTCATCCTACATAAACGGGAATAAAATATCGCTTGCAAGCTCAATTGTGTTATTTCTTATTGCAGCAGGTTACTTTTTTTCGCGGTTTATCAAAAGGTCAAAATCCGAATAGATGATCACCAACAGAATCTGTCCGCTCTGTTCTTCAGCTAAAACTTCAACATATCTCATATGCACTGATCATCTTTTGACCAGGGAGAGATTTGACCTTTATAAATGCAAGGAATGCGGATTTGTTTTTACACTAAACTATCCTGACGAACAAAATATAGGAAAGTATTACGAATCTGACAATTATATTTCGCATAATGACAGTTCAAAGGGAATTCTGAACTTCATTTATCTTCAGGCCAGGAGACTGATGCTTAAAAAGAAAAGAAAAATAATTGAAAGAGCCACTCAGCTAATTAAGGGAAGAATTCTTGATATAGGATGCGGAACAGGTTACTTTGCAGCAACCATGAAAAAAGAAGGCTGGGATGTGACCGGTATAGAACCAAACGTTAAAGCACGAAATTTTGCTGCTGATCATTTTGCACTTGATGTGATCAGTCCTGATGATGTTTCTGAACTTGCGGCCGGAATCTTTGACTGCATTACTTTGTGGCATGTTCTGGAGCATTTTCACGATCCTTTCAGTTATGCGGCTGAGATTAAAAGACTCCTCAGACCGGAGGGTTTAATCCTCTGCGCTCTCCCGAACTGCAGTTCATTCGATGCAAGTAATTATGGCGAGTACTGGGCTGCATATGATGTGCCCAGGCATCTTTGGCATTTCACACCGGAGACCTTCAGGCTTTTTGCTGACAAAATGGGCTTCCAAATAATTGGCATAAGGCCCCTACCTTTGGATGTTTTTTATATTTCAATTTTAAGTGAGAAAAACAAAGGATCGAAAATTCACTTTTTAAAAGGAATTATAAAGGGATCTCTTTTTGCTTTCCGCGCTCTTTTCGACAAAAGCAAAAGCAGTTCGCTTATCTACCTCCTGAAAATTTAAAATCTATTGGATATCCCGATCGATAAGATCCCTCACTTCGTTCGGGATGACAATATTGATTTGAATGGATTTGGGAGGGAAGCAGGTGTGTTTCGAATATTCGAAACACACCTGCTTCCCTCCCTCAATAATCAAAAATACCATGTCATTCCGATTGAAGCGCAGCGGAATGAGGAATCTCCTTCATTTCATTTCAAAAATAAAAGGAAGTATTTTTTCTTTAATAACGATCGAGCCACCGGTATTTCCTGGCGCTGTCTCCAAAGCGGATTGCGACTGTTAGCTCGTGGGTTCCGTAGGTTACTCTCTGTATCTCCTGCAATGTAAAATCAAAGGCATATCCGAAGTACATATTTGTATATGTAACTCCGAAATTGGCAATAATTGCCTTACTTGTACGAAAGGCCAGACCTGCCCATAATCTCTGGTCATAAATATATGTAATACCTAAATCGACCAAAGGCTTTACCTGTTCCGACATCATAAAAAGCGCTGAAGGCTGAATCTCGGTTTTGTCCGCCACGTCAAAACTATAGGATCCGAAGAGGTAATAATGCCTGTCCATACTGAAATTTCTGTACGCTTCACTTCCTATTTTAGCTGCAGCACCAAACAACTGTTCGGTTGAAAAGCCAATGTTATACTTTGGATTCAGGACATATATTCCGAAATCGACATCTGGGACAAATATGCCCCTTCTCAGTTCGTTGTTCAGCCAGGGTTCATTGGGGTCTTCGAAATTTATCTCCCTCTCATTTATCTTGAAATGATATCCTGTAACGGCAAGCCCCATCGACAACTGGGTGTTATTCTGGACCCACATATGATATGCATATGATGCCTGGAAGCCGGTCCTCTGGATCAAACCATTCTTGTCACTGAATATATATCCACCAAATCCGATTTTTCCGTCAGTTTTTGGACGGTAAGCGTTCCCGCGGGAGCTGCCCAGAAGTTTGTATCCTCTCTTTAAAACTCTTGACTGGCCGCTGAATGAAAAAGTCCGTGGAGCTCCTGAATATCCAATCCACTGTTCCCTGGCAGTAAGATTAAAGCTTGTAAATCCATCACTACCTGCAACAGCCGGATTTATAAGGAATTTGTTGTATAGATACTGACTGTATAAAGGCAGCTGCTGCGCTGCCGAAACTGCAGTGAGGATTATTAATGCTGATATTAAGGCCAGTTTCTTCAATTTAGTCTATGCTGTTAATTATTTCACAATGGTTACATGCCCGATGAGAGGCCTGGATCCATTATGTAAATCAATTGTATAATGATAGGAGTCAATCGGGAGAATATTTCCCTTGCTTCTTCCGTCCCATGGAACTCCATAGCCTCTTGCTGATTTCCAGATCAGTTCTCCCCATCTGTTGAAAATCTTGACCTCCATTTCAGGATAAAGCTCTTTAAGACCTATATTCCATTCATCATTTATGAGGTCCCCGTTAGGAGAAATTGCATTTGGTATGACAAGACAAACTTCATTTAACGGATGTACAATAACTGAATCCTTTGCTGAGCATCCGTTCTCGTCAGTTACTTTCACACTGTAAAGTCCGCTCACTGCATTGGTTATATTTTGTGAAACGGAATTATCAGACCAAAGGTAGGTATAGCCGGAATTTGTCCCGCCCGTAACCGTAAGAGCAATCCCGCCATCGGGCTTATCGTTACAGAATGGCTGCATTACTGAAAATGAGATTCTGATTGAATCAGGTTCAGTAAGGGTAATAACTGAATCAGCCGAGCAGCCGTTGGAATCTGTTGTAATTACTTTGTAATTACCCGCAACAAGGCCTGTCCGTTCACTTCCAATCTCACCATCAGCCCACAGATATGATACAGGGCCGGCATTATTGACCACGCCAACCATTATGGTTCCGGTCTTGCCGCCTGCACAATTTATGTTATGTTCAGCGGTCAGACTGAGTGAGGTAGTTATTACCATACCTATTTCCCCAGGTTCAGCCAGATCAATAGTATCCAACGCAGTGCATAAATTACTGTCGGTTATATGCAGAATGTATTGTCCGGCCCTCAGACCTGAAATATCTTTTGAAGTCGAAGAGTAACCTGCCGGTCCCTGCCAGCTGAAAATATATGGCGGCGTTCCACTTGTTGGATTTATCTGAATGGATCCATCCGATTTTCCATAACAGCTTATATTATAACTATTGTATTCTGAGAGAACCTGATCATAGGTTAATGGTGGAGGCAGATTGACCGATGCAGAATCGGTCTTCTGACAACTATTGGCATCAGTAACGGTAACATAATACTTCCCTTCGGTGAGTCCTGAAATGTCCTGTACTGTGGCTCCGGTTGACCAGCTGTATGAATAGGGACCAATACCACCTGAAACATTCAGATTGATTGAGCCGTTATTGAAACCGGATACCTGACAAGTGATATGATTTGGTACCATACCTGTAATAAGTGCTGGAGGCTGTGTTAAAGTAATATCTTTTGAAGTAATGCATCCGTTGAAATCAGTAACAACAAGATGATATGTGCCTGCTGTCAGTGAGTTCTGATCCTGTTGCCCTGCTGCAATGCCAGATCCGTCAGTTGAGCTCCATGAATAGGAATATGATCCGGCACTACCTCCATTTACCGTGATATCAATTGATCCTCTTCCCCCGTAACAACTGATATTGTAGGATCCATCTGCCGAAATTGATAATACTGAAGCAATTACCAGCTGATTTGGCTGAGTCAGGGTAAAGGCAGGGTGAGGCATTAGGATACAACCATTAATATCTGTAACAGTACAACTGTAATTGCCGGCCTTAAGCCCTGAAATGTCTTTAGTTGTTGCAGAATATCCATCCGGACCTGCCCATAAGTATGTGTAAATGCCTGAACCGCCTGAAATTGTCAGTCTGATAAACCCATCACTTGCACCATAGCAAGAGATCTGGTAATTATTGTCATTGCTGTGCGACACCTCGGTTCCTGTCAAAACCATACCCGGCGGATCTATAAAGGTTACGCTGTCAATTTTTATACAGCCAAGCAGGTCGGTAATACGCAGGTAATACTTACCGGCAGGAATGCTGTCAAGCAGGTTGGTATTATGGCTTACTGCAAGTGTTCCGCTGGCCGGATACCAGAAATATGTATAGGAACCGTTGCCGCCTGTAACAGTTGCCTTTGCCGATCCATCACTGTAGCCGCGACATGAAATATCGGCTCCGCTATAATTGCTCTTCTCAAATGTCACAACGATGGGTGCGGGTTCTTTCAATTCGCCGGTTCTGTAAGTTTCACAACCATTTATATCACGGATAATCAGTTTGTAAATCCCTGACATCAGGCCGGTACACACCCTGTAAGTTGAAGGATTTCCTGTATCATAGTTACCCGAGAAAAATCCGGTAAATAGGGTATCGACATCATTGCGAACCAACCAATACTCATAGGGGGCAGTTATCCCGTCCCTCACATAAATACGGGCACTTCCATCATTGCCTCCGGGGCATGAAATATGGATATTGGGTAGTACTGGCAGAGGGATAATTCTTGCAGAGGCGCTCAGGTTGGCAATATTGATTGCAGTGTCGCCAGCGCACCCAATATTATCAACCACATCAAGTGTGTAATAACCAGCATAAAGATTTGTGATCACAAGCGAATCCTCCATCGTATATCCGACAGGGCCGGTCCAAGAGATGTTATAAGGATTTGCTCCCCTTGATATCTCTGCCTCCATTTCTGCAAGTCCGGTACTGGCTTCGCAGGTGAATGGTTTTGTAATTGTTATTCCTCTGACAGGCTTTGGATGAAGCTGAACTTCCTGCAGACTGATATTGCCAGCCGGGCAGCTTAATCCGATAACTTTGGGTGTAATTGAAAAATAAACTGACTGAACCGTGTCATTATAATTCCTGTACTTAAATGATAAAACATCACCCTGAACTTTATTTGTTCCCGGAGCTGAATTGCCTGTGATCCCGGAGGGATAAGCTATGGAATAATCAAATCTTATTTCGCCCGAAGTCATGATGGTCGGGGAATTGAGCGTTATCTGCGTATCCCCAGCATAACATATTGCAGGTCTTACATTGACAGGAGTGGCTCTTGGTGTCGGATTAACTGTTACAGTAATATTAACTGCCGGGCCATTGTTGCAGCCTGCACCGCTTACAGGTACCAACCTGTATGTTACTGTTAGTGGTGCATCGGTAGAATTGACAAGATTATCAGTGATGACATATCCGTTTGCCATACCGGTTGCACTTGCAGTGTATCCGCTTAGTCCAAGAGGAGCTGAAGCAGTAAAATTAATTGTCACCACTCCGCTGGTAAATGTGCTGGGGCTCTGAAGTGTTATGCTGGTGGCCGTGTTGTCGCACTGTATTGGATTGACCGGTACAGGATATACCCTCGGCGTCGGATTGACCGTTACCGTGATGTCTATTCCTGCTCCGTCACTGCATCCCGTCGGACTCACTGGTATTACATGATACGTAACACTCTGTGGTGCGTCCGTAGGATTGATAAGCTTATCTGCTATAACATGATTATTCGGCAGTCCCGTTGCGCTTGCAGTGAACCCTGTCATTCCTCCTGTGGCCGTGGCTGTATATTTAAACGTTACATTACCGCTTGTAAAAGTGCTCGGACTCTCCAGCCTGATATTTGTCGTTGTGCTGTCACACTGTATACTGTTTACTGGTACAGGAAAGATCCTCGGCGTCGGATTGACTGTTACTGTTACATCTACTGACGGTCCATTATTACAGCCTACCGGACTTACTGGTGTGATCGTATATGTTACAGTCTGTGGTGCATCAGTCGGGTTATCCAGTAAATCCGCTATTATATGATTGTTCGGTAGTCCTGTTGCACTGGCTGTGAACCCTGTCAACCCTCCTGTGGCCGTGGCTGTATAATTGAATGTAACTACTCCGCTTGTAAAGGTGCTCGGACTCTGAAGGGTTATGCCTGTTGCCGTATTGTTACACTGTATTGTGTTAACCGGCTGTGGATAGATCCTTGGTGTCGGGTTAACCGTTACCGTGATATCAACTGCAGGACCATTATGGCATCCTGTCGGACTTACAGGTATTACATGATACGTAACCGTCTGTGGTGCATCGGTCGGGTTAACTAGATTATCAGCTATCACATGATTGTTTGGCAGTCCCGTTGCACTTGCCGTGAACCCTGTCATTCCTCCCGTGGCCGTAGCTGTATAATTGAATGTAACAACTCCGCTTGTAAAGGTGCTAGGGCTCTGAAGGCTGATATTAGTCGTTGTGCTGTCGCACTGTATGCTTGATGACGGTACCGGGAAGATCCTTGGTGTCGGATTGACTGTAACCGTTACATCTACTGACGGACCGTCAGGGCATCCTGTCGGACTTACCGGTATCAAATGATAGGTGACAGTCTGAGGAGCATCTGTCGGGTTGACAAGTACATCTGCTATAACATGATCATTGGCAAGTCCGCTTGCTGAAGGTGTGAACCCCGTTACTCCTCCTGTGGCTGTGGCAGTAAAATTAAATGTTACGCTTCCACTTGTAAACGTGCTCGGGCTCTGAAGCCTGATGTTTGTTGACGTGCTGTCGCACTGTATTGTATTGACCGGTACAGGATATATCCTGGGTGTCGGGTTGACTGTAACAGTGATATTGACTGCTGGTCCGTCATTGCATCCTGTCGGACTTATTGGAACTACCCTGTAGGTAACTGTCTGTGGTGCGTCTGTCGGGTTGACAAGCACATCTGTTATTACATGATTATTCAGAAGTCCTGTCGCACTGGCTGTATAGCCTGTAACCCCACCCGTGGCAGTTGCCGTATACCTGAATGTAACAACTCCGCTGGTAAATGTGCTGGGGCTCTGAAGTGTTATGCTGGTAGCCGTGTTGTCGCACTGTATTGTATTGACCGGTACAGGATATACCCTCGGCGTCGGATTTACCGTTACCGTGATGTCTATTCCTGCTCCGTCACTGCATCCCGTCGGACTCACTGGTATTACATGATACGTAACACTCTGTGGTGCGTCCGTAGGATTGATAAGCTTATCTGCTATAACATGATTATTCGCCAGTCCCGTTGCGCTTGCAGTGAACCCTGTCATTCCTCCTGTGGCCGTGGCTGTATATTTAAACGTTACATTACCGCTTGTAAAAGTACTCGGACTCTCCAGCCTGATATTTGTCGTTGTGCTGTCACACTGTATACTGTTTACTGGTACAGGGAAGATCCTCGGCGTCGGATTGACTGTTACTGTTACATCTACTGACGGTCCATTATTACAGCCTACCGGACTTACTGGTGTGATCGTATATGTTACAGTCTGTGGTGCATCAGTCGGGTTATCCAGTAAATCCGCTATTATATGATTGTTCGGTAGTCCTGTTGCACTTGATGTGAACCCTGTCAACCCTCCTGTGGCCGTGGCTGTATAATTGAATGTAACTACTCCGCTTGTAAAGGTATTCGGGCTCTGAAGGGTTATGCCTGTTGCCGTATTGTTACACTGTGTCGGGTTAACCGGTACCGGGAAGATCCTCGGTGTCGGGTTAACCGTTACCGTGATATCAACTGCAGGACCATTATGGCATCCTGTCGGACTTACAGGTATTACATGATACGTAACCGTCTGTGGTGCATCGGTCGGGTTAACTAGATTATCAGCTATCACATGATTGTTTGGCAGTCCCGTTGCACTTGCCGTGAACCCTGTCATTCCTCCCGTGGCCGTAGCTGTATAATTGAATGTAACAACTCCGCTTGTAAAGGTGCTAGGGCTCTGAAGGCTGATATTAGTCGTTGTGCTGTCGCACTGTATGCTTGATGACGGTATCGGGAAGATCCTTGGTGTCGGATTGACTGTAACCGTTACATCTACTGACGGACCGTCAGGGCATCCTGTCGGACTTACCGGTATCAAATGATAGGTGACAGTCTGAGGAGCATTTGTCGGGTTGACAAGTACATCTGCTATAACATGATCATTCGCAAGTCCGCTTGCTGAAGGTGTGAACCCCGTTACTCCTCCTGTGGCTGTGGCAGTAAAATTAAATGTTACGCTTCCGCTTGTAAACGTGCTCGGGCTCTGAAGCCTGATGTTTGTTGACGTGCTGTCGCACTGTATTGTATTGTCCGGTACAGGATATATCCTGGGTGTCGGGTTGACTGTAACAGTAATATTAACTGCTGGTCCGTCATTGCATCCTGTCGGACTTATTGGAACTACCCTGTAGGTAACTGTCTGTGGTGCGTCTGTCGGGTTGACAAGCACATCTGTTATTACATGATTATTCGAAAGTCCTGTCGCACTGGCTGTATAGCCTGTAACCCCACCCGTGGCAGTTGACGTATACCTGAATGTCACCACTCCGCTGGTAAATGTGCTGGGGCTCTGAAGTGTTATGCTGGTGGCCGTGTTGTCGCACTGTATTGTATTGACCGGTACAGGATATACCCTCGGCGTCGGATTGACCGTTACCGTGATGTCTATTCCTGCTCCGTCACTGCATCCCGTCGGACTCACTGGTATTACATGATACGTAACACTCTGTGGTGCGTCCGTAGGATTGATAAGCTTATCTGCTATAACATGATTATTCGCCAGTCCCGTTGCGCTTGCAGTGAACCCTGTCATTCCTCCTGTGGCCGTGGCTGTATATTTAAACGTTACATTACCGCTTGTAAAAGTACTCGGACTCTCCAGCCTGATATTTGTCGTTGTGCTGTCACACTGTATACTGTTTACTGGTACAGGGAAGATCCTCGGCGTCGGATTGACTGTTACTGTTACATCTACTGACGGTCCATTATTACAGCCTACCGGACTTACTGGTGTGATCGTATATGTTACAGTCTGTGGTGCATCAGTCGGGTTATCCAGTAAATCCGCTATTATATGATTGTTCGGTAGTCCTGTTGCACTTGATGTGAACCCTGTCAACCCTCCTGTGGCCGTGGCTGTATAATTGAATGTAACTACTCCGCTTGTAAAGGTATTCGGGCTTCCTAAAGTAATATTAGTTGTTCCGTTATCACAAATTATTTGTTCTGTAACGCTTGGAACGACTTTTGGAATTGGGTTTACAGATATTGTAAATATTCTTGGTGATCCGTCACACATTTGCCCACCCAGAGCAAAATGAGGTGTTACTGAAATTGTTGCAGTAACAAGAGTATCTCTTGTATTGACCGCTACAAATGAAGGGATATTTCCTGTACCACTTGGTGCCAATCCTATTGAAGGCTGATCATTTGTCCAAGTAAAGGTCACTATTCCTCCAAACGACGGGGTTCCCAGTACTATTTCAGAAGAAACATCTCCAACACAAAGTATCCTATTTACTGGCTGAAATACTTCGACAGTTGGCAGAACAGTTATGACTACGGTTGCCGGACCTGATGCACAACCTATTGCAGAGACGGGAACAATTGTATAGGTAACTGTCTGGGGTTCGTCTGTTGGATTGAAAAGAATATCATTAATAACGTGATTCTTTGGAAGATTAGCCATTGGCGTTGTAAAGCCTGTCACTCCGCCTGTTGCTGCCACTGAATAATTGAAGGTCACGACTCCGTTACTGAATGTGCTCGGGCTCCCGATAATTATGTTCGTATTTCCATTGTTACATATCGTTTGTGTGAGTATGCTAGGGATTACCTGAGGGGTGGGATCCACAATTATTGTAAATGTTTTGGATGGTCCATCACAAGTCAATCCTCCGAAGGTAAAATGAGGGGTGACACTTATTGTAGCGATAAGGGGAGCATTACCTGTATTTACAGCTGTAAATGCAGGTATATCACCAGTTCCGGTTGCCACCAGTCCAATCGAAGAAAGATCATTCGTCCAGGTGTAGGTAGTAATTCCGCCAGTATTTATTGTATTGAATACGATTGGCAGAGTTGGAGCATTATTGCAAATAACCTGATTAACAATTGCTTCAGCCTGCGCTGTCGGATTGACTGTTATTGTGAATGTCTTTGCTGGACCATCGCAGTTACTGAGCCATTCTCAAAGTGAGGTGTAACAACTATTGTAGCAACCACTGGAGTCGTGCCGGCATTGATTGCTGTGAACGATGGAATATCTCCTGTTCCGGTGGCTGCAAGTCCTATTGACGGTTGATCATTAGTCCAGGTATAGGTTAACGTACCTCCAGTATTCGTAGTGGTAAGGCAATTGCTGACGTTGTGGAGAACCGTTGCACACTACCTGGCTTGTCGGCTGATTGACTTCTGCTGTCGGGTTAACTGTAATTGTAAATGTCTTTGTAGGACCATCGCATGTTACTGATCCATTATCAAAATGAGGTGTTACAACTATTGTTGCTACTACTGGTGCTGTACCTGCATTGATTGCTGGTGAACGATGGGATATCTCCTGTTCCGGTTGCCGCTAATCCTATTGTCGGCTGATCATTGGTCCAGGTATAGGTTACTGTACCTCCAGTGTTCATTGTGGTAAAGGTAATTGCTGACGTGGCAGCATCGTTGCACACCGCCTGGCTTGTTGGCTGGTTGACCTCTGCTGACGGGTTAACTGTGATTGTAAAGATCTTTGTCGGACCATCACATGTAACTGAGCCATTCTCAAAATGAGGTGTTACAACTATCGTGGCAACAACTGGTGCTGTCCCGGCATTGATGGCTGTAAACGAGGCAATATCCCCTGTTACCGCTTGCTGCCAGATCCTATCGTCGGCTGGTCATTAGTCCAGGTATAGGTCACTCGTACCTCCTGTATTTGGGGTCCCGAACGTGATTGCTGCTGTCGGTGATCCCGTTGCATATTAGCTGGCTTCGTTGGCTGGTTAACTTCTGCTGTCGGATTAACTGTTATCGTAAAGGTCTTTGCAGGACCATCGCATGTTACTGATCCATTTTCAAAATGTGGCGTTACTACTATCGTAGCAACAACAGGAGCTATGCCTGCATTCATGGCTGTGAACGAGGAATGTCACCATTACCGGTTACCGCAAGATCCTATCGTTGGCTGATCATTTGTCCAGGTATAGGTTACTGTCCCTCCCGTATTTGTTGTCCCAAATGTGATTGCTCTGTTGCTGATCCCGTTACACACGACCTGATTCCAGGCTGGTTGACCTCTGCTGACGGGTTAACAGTAATCGTAAATATCTTAGTCGGACCATCACAAGTAACTGATCCATTCTCAAAATGCGGCGTTACTACTATCGTGGCAACAACTGGAGCTATGCCTGCATTCATGGCTGTAAAAGAGGCTATGTCACCATTACCGCTTGCTGCCAGACCTATCGTTGGCTGGTCATTTGTCCAGGTATAGGTTACTGTCCCTCCCGTGTTTGTTGTTCCAAATGTGATTGCTGCTGTTGCTGATCCGTTGCATATAAGCTGGCTTCCAGGCTGATTAACTTGGGCTGTCGGATTAACTGTAATTGTAAAGGTCTTTGAAGGGCCATCACATGTTACTGATCCATTTTCAAAATGTGGGGTTACTACTATTGTTGCTACTACAGGAGCCGTCCCTGCATTGATCCTGGTGAACGATGGGATATCTCCTGTTCCGCTTGCTGCCAGACCTATCGTTGGCTGGTCATTTGTCCAGGTATAGGTTACTGTCCCTCCCGTGTTTGTTGTTCCAAAGGTGATTGCTGTTGTTGGTGCATCCGTTACACACTACCTGATTGTCGGCTGGTTGACCTCTGCTGTACGGGTTAACAGTGATTGTAAATATCTTAGTCGGACCATCACAAGTAACTGATCCATTCTCAAAATGCGGCGTTACTACTATCGTGGCAACAACTGGAGCTATGCCTGCATTCATGGCTGTAAAAGAGGCTATGTCACCATTACCGCTTGCTGCCAGACCTATCGTTGGCTGGTCATTTGTCCAGGTATAGGTCACTGTGCCTCCTGTGTTGGGTGTGCCAAAGGTGATTGCCGAGGAAGCTGATCCATTACATACTACCTGGCTCGCAGGTTGGTTGACCTGTGCAGTAGGATTAATGATAACATCTAAATTAAAGGTTGCTGGATTGGTACATCCATTGGCTGTCAATGTATATACATACCTTACTGTTATTGGTGCCACCGTAGTATTGGTCAGTGTCTCATTAGGATCTCCTGTCCCGGATGTCGGTCCGACCGGTGTTATCCCTGCTACAACTGCCCTGCTCCAGGCAAAGCTTGTTCCTGAAGTTCCGCTGGTCGGAGTATAACTGAATAACGAGCCGCTGCATATTGCCGGTGGTGTCAGTGTACTTGTAAGTGCCGGTATCGGATTGACTACAACGTCAACATTGAATGTTGCTGGATTGGTACATCCATTGGCTGTCAATGTATATACATACCTTACTGTTATTGGTGCCGCCGTAGTATTGGTCAGTGTCTCATTAGGATCTCCTGTCCCGGATGTCGGTCCGACTGGTGTTATCCCTGCTACAACTGCCCTGCTCCAGGCAAAGCTTGTTCCTGCAGTTCCGCTGGTCGGAGTATAACTGAATAACGAGCCGCTGCATATTGCAGATGGTGTCAGTGTACTTGTAAGTGCCGGTATCGGATTGACTACAACGTCAACATTGAATGTTGCTGGATTGGTACATCCATTGGCTGTCAATGTATATACATACCTTACTGTTATTGGTAACGCCGTAGTATTGGTCAGTGTCTCATTAGGATCTCCTGTCCCGGATGTCGGTCCGACCGGTGTTATCCCTGCTACAACTGCCCTGCTCCAGGCAAAGCTTGTTCCTGAAGTTCCGCTGGTCGGAGTATAACTGAATAACGAGCCGCTGCATATTGCCGGTGGTGTCAGTGTACTTGTAAGTGCCGGTATCGGATTGACTACAACGTCAACATTGAATGTTGCTGGATTGGTACATCCATTGGCTGTCAATGTATATACATACCTTACTGTTATTGGTGCCGCCGTAGTATTGGTCAGTGTCTCATTAGGATCTCCTGTCCCGGATGTCGGTCCGACTGGTGTTATCCCTGCTACAACTGCCCTGCTCCAGGCAAAGCTTGTTCCTGCAGTTCCGCTGGTCGGAGTATAACTGAATAACGAGCCGCTGCATATTGCCGGTGGTGTCAGTGTACTTGTAAGTGCCGGTATCGGATTGACTACAACGTCAACATTGAATGTTGCTGGATTGGTACATCCATTGGCTGTCAATGTATATACATACCTTACTGTTATTGGTAACGCCGTAGTATTGGTCAGTGTCTCATTAGGATCTCCTGTCCCGGATGTCGGTCCGACTGGTGTTATCCCTGCTACAACTGCCCTGCTCCAGGCAAAGCTTGTTCCTGCAGTTCCGCTGGTTGGAGTATAACTGAATAACGAGCCGCTGCATATTGCCGGTGGTGTCAGTGTACTTGTAAGTGCCGGTATCGGATTGACTACAACGTCAACATTGAATGTTGCTGGATTGGTACATCCATTGGCTGTCAATGTATATACATACCTTACTGTTATTGGTGCCGCCGTAGTATTGGTCAGTGTCTCATTAGGATCTCCTGTCCCGGATGTCGGTCCGACTGGTGTTATCCCTGCTACAACTGCCCTGCTCCAGGCAAAGCTTGTTCCTGCAGTTCCGCTGGTTGGAGTATAACTGAATAACGAGCCGCTGCATATTGCCGGTGGTGTCAGTGTACTTGTAAGTGCCGGTATCGGATTGACTACAACGTCAACATTGAATGTTGCTGGATTGGTACATCCATTGGCTGTCAATGTATATACATACCTTACTGTTATTGGTGCCGCCGTAGTATTGGTCAGTGTCTCATTAGGATCTCCTGTCCCGGATGTCGGTCCGACTGGTGTTATCCCTGCTACAACTGCCCTGCTCCAGGCAAAGCTTGTTCCTGCAGTTCCGCTGGTCGGAGTATAACTGAATAACGAGCCGCTGCATATTGCCGGTGGAGATGGTGAACTTGTCAAAACAGGGTAAGGATTAACTGTCCATGTTGATAGTGTTACCCATGCCGTGCCGGTGCATCCTGTACCAGCATCACATCCTGACCTCTGTCCCTGGATCTCAACTAAAGTATGACCTGTTGTATTTAAATTATTTCCAGGAGTGTAACTGTTCCATCCTCCGGCTCCGTCAAAACGGTACTGGTATGCGTCTGTGCATCCTATTCCTCCGCTCCCTGCATTAAATGTTGCCGATACTGCCTGTCCGTCACATACTGCTGCAAGGTTCGGAGTTCTGGTATTTAATGTTGGTCCTGTCAGCTGTGGATTGACAGTCCAGGTTGCAAGTGTTACCCATGTTGTTCCTGAACATCCTGTACCAGCATCACACCCTGACCTCTGTCCCTGGATCTCAACTAAAGTATGACCTGCTGTATTAAGGTTATTTCCCGGAGTATAACTGTTCCACCCTCCGGCTCCGTCAAACCGGTACTGGTATGCGTCTGTGCATCCTATTCCTCCACTCCCTGCATTAAATGTTGCCGATACTGTTTGTCCGTCACATACTGTTGCAAGGTTTGGAGTCCTGGTATTTAATGTTGGTCCTGTCGGCTGAGGATTGACTGTCCAGCTTGCAAGTGTTACCCATGCCGTGCCTGATACATCCTGTACCAGCATCACATCCTGACCTCTGTCCCTGGATCTCAACTAAAGTATGACCTGTTGTATTAAGGTTATTTCCCGGAGTGTAACTGTTCCATCCTCCGGCTCCGTCAAACCGGTACTGGTATGCGTCTGTGCATCCTACTCCTCCACTACCTGCATTAAATGTTGCCGATACTGTCTGTCCGTCACATACTGCTGCAAGGTTCGGAGTTCTGGTATTTAATGTTGGTCCTGTCGGCTGTGGATTAACTGTCCAGCTTGCAAGTGTTACCCATGCTGTTCCTGAACATCCTGCTCCTGCTGTACACCCTGATCTCTGCCCCTGTATCTCAACTAAAGTATGACCTGTTGTATTAAGGTTATTTCCCGGAGTATAACTGTTCCATCCTCCGGCTCCGTCAAAACGGTACTGGTATGCGTCTGTGCATCCTATTCCTCCGCTCCCTGCATTAAATGTTGCCGATACTGCTTGTCCGTCACATACTGCTGCAAGGTTCGGAGTCTCTGGTATTTAATGTTGGTCCTGTCGGCTGAGGATTAACTGTCCAGCTTGCAAGTGTTACCCATGCTGTTCCTGAACATCCTGTTCCAGCATGCACACCCTGACCTCTGTCCCTGGATCTCAACTAAAGTATGACCTGCTGTATTAAGGTTATTTCCCGGAGTATAACTGTTCCACCCTCCGGCTCCGTCAAACCGGTACTGGTATGCGTCTGTGCATCCTATTCCTCCACTCCCTGCATTAAATGTTGCCGATACTGTTTGTCCGTCACATACTGTTGCAAGGTTTGGAGTCCTGGTATTTAATGTTGGTCCTGTCGGCTGAGGATTAACTGTCCAGCTTGCAAGTGTTACCCATGCTGTTCCTGAACATCCTGCTCCTGCTGTACACCCTGACCTGTCCCTGGATCTCAACTAAAGTATGACCTGTTGTATTAAGGTTATTTCCAGGAGTGTAACTGTTCCACCCTCCGGCTCTGTCAAACCGGTACTGGTATGCGTCTGTGCATCCTACTCCTCCGCTCCCTGCATTAAATGTTGCCGATACTGTTTGTCCGTCACATACTGTTGCAAGGTTCGGAGTCTGTAATTTAACGTTGGTCCTGTCGGCTGAGGATTAACTGTCCAGCTTGCAAGTGTTACCCATGCTGTTCCTGAACATCCTGCTCCTGCTGTACACCCTGACCTCTGTCCCTGGATCTCAACTAAAGTATGACCTGTTGTATTAAGGTTATTTCCAGGAGTGTAACTGTTCCACCCTCCGGCTCCGTCAAACCGGTACTGGTATGCGTCTGTGCATCCTATTCCTCCACTCCCTGCATTAAATGTTGCCGATACTGTTTGTCCGTCACATACTGCTGCAAGGTTCGGAGTCTTTGTAATTAAGTGTTGGTCCTGTCGGCTGAGGATTAACTGTCCAGCTTGCAAGTGTTACCCATGCTGTTCCTGAACATCCTGCTCCTGCTGTACACCCTGACCTCTGTCCCTGGATCTCAACTAAAGTATGACCTGTTGTATTAAGGTTATTTCCCGGAGTGTAACTGTTCCACCCTCCGGCTCCGTCAAACCGGTACTGGTATGCGTCTGTGCATCCTACTCCTCCGCTCCCTGCATTAAATGTTGCCGATACTGTTTGTCCGTCACATACTGTTGCAAGGTTTGGAGTCCTGGTATTTAATGTTGGTCCTGTCGGCTGAGGATTAACTGTCCAGCTTGCAAGTGTTACCCATGCTGTTCCTGAACATCCTGCTCCTGCTGTACACCCTGATCTCTGCCCCTGGATCTCAACTAAAGTATGACCTGCTGTATTAAGGTTATTTCCCGGAGTATAACTGTTCCACCCTCCGGCTCCGTCAAACCGGTACTGGTATGCGTCTGTGCATCCTATTCCTCCACTCCCTGCATTAAATGTTGCCGATACTGTTTGTCCGTCACATACTGTTGCAAGGTTCGGAGTCTTTAAGTTAAGCGTTGGTCCTGTCGGCTGTGGATTAACTGTCCAGCTTGCAAGTGTTACCCATGCCGTTCCTGAACATCCTGCTCCTGCTGTACACCCTGACCTCTGTCCCTGGATCTCAACTAAAGTATGACCTGTTGTATTAAGGTTATTTCCAGGAGTGTAACTGTTCCACCCTCCGGCTCCGTCAAACCGGTACTGGTATGCGTCTGTGCATCCTACTCCTCCGCTCCCTGCATTAAATGTTGCCGATACTGTTTGTCCGTCACATACTGCTGCAAGGTTCGGAGTCTTTAAATTAAGCGTTGGTCCTGTCGGCTGAGGATTAACTGTCCAGCTTGCAAGTGTTACCCATGCCGTTCCTGAACATCCTGTACCAGCATCACATCCTGACCTCTGTCCCTGGATCTCTACCAGAGTATGACCTGTTGTATTAAGGTTATTTCCCGGAGTGTAACTGTTCCACCCTCCGGCTCCGTCAAACCGGTACTGGTATGCGTCTGTGCATCCTACTCCTCCGCTACCTGCATTAAATGTTGCCGATACTGTTTGTCCGTCACATACTGCTGCAAGGTTTGGAGTCTTTAAATTAAGCGTTGGTCCTGTCGGCTGAGGATTAACTGTCCAGCTTGCAAGTGTTACCCATGCCGTTCCTGAACATCCTGCTCCTGCTGTACACCCTGACCTCTGTCCCTGTATCTCAACTAAAGTATGACCTGTTGTATTAAGGTTATTTCCCGGAGTGTAACTGTTCCACCCTCCGGCTCCGTCAAACCGGTACTGGTATGCGTCTGTGCATCCTACTCCTCCACTCCCTGCATTAAATGTTGCCGATACTGTTTGTCCGTCACATACTGCTGCAAGGTTTGGACTCTTTAAATTAAGCGTTGGTCCTGTCGGCTGAGGATTAACTGTCCAGCTTGCAAGTGTTACCCATGCCGTTCCTGAACATCCTGCTCCTGCTGTACACCCTGACCTCTGTCCCTGTATCTCAACTAAAGTATGACCTGTTGTATTTAAATTATTTCCAGGAGTATAACTGTTCCACCCTCCGGCTCCGTCAAACCGGTACTGGTATGCGTCTGTGCATCCTACTCCTCCACTACCTGCATTAAATGTTGCCGATACTGTTTGTCCGTCACATACTGCTGCAAGGTTTGGAGTCCTGGTATTCAGGGTGGGAGCCACTGGTTGAGGGAAAACTGCTAGTGTTGCCGGATTACTTTGTACAATCTTACCATGTCCATCAGTAACCACGCAATAATAGTCCCCGGCATCACCAGGTATAACATTTACAATATTTAGTGTAGCAAGGGTGGTTCCTGTAAAATGTGCATCTTCAACCAAAAGAATATTGGGGGATTTGTACCACTGGTAGGTTAATGGAGCATATCCTGTTGCAGTTATTGAAAAAGTAGCAGTTGAACCTGCACAAATAGTCTGATTATCAGGATCATCAGTTATTTTTGGTCGGGTATGTCCAAATCCAAAATGGGTACCTGAGGATGAGATACCCCCGGTAAGATTGTTCCGATAGCAAACTGAACCTGAAGCATTTGCATGAGTACCGTCAAATCCCCAGTTACCCCCTGATGTTCTCTTAATAACTCTTGTAATATCATAAATTGGAGTGGAAAATCCTGTTCCATTTAGACTAATATTGTAATTGCCGCTTGAAAATCCATTGTTTGCTGTAAGGCTCCAGTATCCATCTGTATATGAATCGGATACTTCAATACCACTTTCAACCAATGGCAGACCACTATCTCCGGGATCTGTCCCTATAAATTCACTAACGACAGAACCTGATGAAGCAAGTGAATTTATAGTAACATTTGCCGGATTATAATTAGCTGCTGTACCTATCGGGAAGAGAAAAGTTCCGGCTGCATTTATTCCTCTTTCAAATTTTCCAATGATTCTGCTTCCCGTTACAGATGTGTAATTCATTGAGGCCGGAGTACCTGCAGTTAAATACACTTTGAAGGAGTTGTTTGTAAAAGCTATATTACCTGAAGCAAAAGCAAACCTGTTTGAAATAACCATATCGCCTGAAGCCATTAACAATCCATTAGAATTATTCATGGTCAGGTCGAAAAAGTTCTCAGATCCACTTCCTCCGGCTTTGGTCACTGTTTGTTGAGATGTTCCATTGAAAAATACCTCACCTGTTCCTTCCGAAAATCCATCAGCAGCATTGTTGTCAGTCCAATTACCGGCGAGATAAATATCATTACTGCCAGAGTTCTGTAAAACCGCATTGTTCTCAATATTCAGATTCTCATTAATTGTCAGTGTTCCTGTGAAAGTTTTGTTTCCTGAATTTGATACTATTAACCTATGGTATGTAGTAGTTTTGATCGTCTGGTTACCAGATCCTGAATAATTTACTGTATTTGAATTTGTACTGACGTTAAATGAACCTCCAGCCATTGGAGCAGTTGAATTTTCATAATTAAGAACCGAACCATTATTGTTATTCCATGTTCCGGTACCTCCGAGGATTCCCTTAATTGTTGTGGTTTTAGCATTATTCAGAGTTATTCCGGTTACAGTAACATTACCATCGAAAGTGATATTTGATGTACCCCCAAGAGTCTGATTATTAGTTGTAAAAGAATAAGTTCCTGTTCCTGAATTAAAACTGGTCCCGCTATGGGTGAGCCCGTTTCTAAATTCTATATCCTCATTTGTGGAGTTGTTCCAGGATCCATTGTTAGTTACGGTTCCGGAGAATCTCTTTATTCCATTTACATTAGTAAAATTCAGGGTTCTGGTGGCAGGAATTGTTGTGGTGCCTGTAACGTACAGGTTTACCCTTGCAATAGTTCCGTTTCCTGATGATAATGTCAAATCGCCACTAATGTTTACCGTGCCCGTATTTGCAGAACTACCGATTGTGCCGCCTGCAAAAACGACATTATTCAGGTCAGCTATTGCGGTGATATCATTTGTTGAGAGCGTACCAGCAATAGTCGAATTGTTGATAACACTAAGGTTATTGCCTCCTGTTTCAAATGTACCTGCAGTAATTACAAAATCATTGTCTACAAAAATATTTGTCGAACTGTTTATAGGCTGGACTATACCTGCAGATTTATTTACTGTCAGATTATAGAATGTTTCATCCGGATTGCCTTCAATAGTCTGATTATTGGCACCTGAAAAAATTACTGTGCCATTGTTCTCATTAAAGACTCCGTCGTGTGTCCAGTTTCCTTCAACAGTGATGTCATAATTATTCCAGCTAACATCAAGAGTAGTTCCAGCTCCAATAAGTACATTTCCAAGAAAAGTTATATCGCCCAGGAGAGTTTTTATATTAGCATTGGAAGTCGTTAAATGATAATAGGAAGAAACCGGAACTTTAACATCCTGTGCCCCTGCTCCAAAATATTCAACTGTATTGCCAGAAGCGGATGCGCTTAATGCCACTGCCGACGAAATATTGCCATCAAATCCCAGATATGAATTTGCCGCATTATCCCATATACAACCAGCTGCGAAATTCTCTGAGATACTGCTTGAATTGTAAATTGAAACTGAACCGCTATTTGTTATTGTCAGATTTGGGCTCCTGAACTGAATACTGCAATTAAAATCAAGATTTGCGCCAGCTATAATGGTCTTATTGGTATTATAAATCCTGAATTGTGAAGAAGTTGTTATTGAGCCTGAACCATTTATAGAAGTCCCATATAGTCTTATTGAAGCAGTAGTATTAATTGAACCATCAACAACAAGATTACCATATATGGATATAAACTGGTTTCCCCCAAGTAAACCACCTCCCTGAACTGTCAAATTGTTGCAGGTCCTGGCGACAGCATCCAAATTAATCGTATGTCCTGATCTGATCCAAACGTTATTGGGATTTGCAGGGGATCCTGCAGCAGGAGTTGCGCCAGCCCAGGTTCCATTTGCTGCACAAATCACCCAGCTTGCTGCATTAGACCAGTTATTGGGTCCCGGAGCCGCTGATCCATAATCACCGATTATCTGTCCTGCTACATTGAAAACCAAAGAAAAAACATACACAGTGACCAGCAATAATCTGCGTAGGTATTTTAAAATGAGCCTTTCATTTAGTGAACTAAATTCTGGGATTATATTTTCATTAAAACCAGTCAAATTGCCAGGTTAAGTTTTTTTATACATCGCGGGTAAAAAATCCGGTTTCATTTTTCTTTCTGAAAACCGGAACATCCTGTTTCAATGCATCAGGTCCGGATTATAACGTTAAAACTGTCAGTTTCTTATTTGTTACTAACACTTTATTAACAATAAAAAAGCCGGTGGAAATCAATCAAACCGGCTGTTCAGTTTTTTCACTGGATCTGGTATGGCGTAATTTCAGGTTGGCCTCAAATTATAAGCATTGCATCTCCGTAAGTACCGAACCTGTATTTCTCTTTAACGGCGGTTTTATAGGCATCAAAAAGCAGATCGTATCCGGCAAAGGCTGCAACCATCATAAGAAGCGTTGAGTATGGAAGGTGAAAATTGCTTATCATCATGTCGGGAACCTTAAAATCGTATGGCGGGAATATGAATTTATTGGTCCAGCCGTCAAATGGCTTCAGGTATCCGCTTGTCGATACTGAGCTTTCCAGGGTTCGGACTACCGTAGTTCCAACAGCACAGATCTTGTATTTTTCATCCTTTGCCTTATTAACAATTTCAGCTGCATCTTCTGTTATCCTTATTCTTTCAGAATCAACTTTATGTTTTGTAAGATCCTCAACATCCACACTTCTGAAATTCCCAAGTCCCACATGGAGTGTTATTTCAGCAAAATTGACCCCAAGAATTTCAAGTTTCTTCAGCAGTTCCCGGCTGAAATGAAGTCCTGCTGTAGGTGCAGCTACCGCACCTTCATGTTTTGCGAATATCGTTTGATATCTTTCATTATCTTCAGGCTCAACAGGTCTGTTAATAAACTTCGGAAGTGGCGTTTCTCCAAGGCTGTACAATGTCTGTTTGAATTCCTCATATGTTCCGTCAAACAGAAACCGGAGGGTCCTTCCCCTTGATGTAGTGTTGTCAATCACTTCAGCCACAAGCAGATCATCCTCTCCGAAATAAAGCTTATTGCCGATCCTGATCTTTCTTGC
This sequence comes from uncultured Bacteroidales bacterium, assembly GCA_963701745.1. Lineage (GTDB taxonomy): Bacteria > Bacteroidota > Bacteroidia > Bacteroidales > VadinHA17 > LD21. The sequence goes on from CAVPBE010000006.1 coordinate 219,838, forward strand.
AGGATCAACAAGTACATCCCATAATCTTTGCTCCCTGTTCAGCTCTCTGAGCAAAAAAACTTCTATTTCAGCTCCCGTTTTTTCCTTATTGCCATATAACCTGGCCGGAAAGACTTTTGTATTATTGAAAACGAGGACATCATGCTCGTGAAAATATTCCGGGATCTCCTTAAATATCTTGTGTTCAAAGGTTCCACTTTTCCTGTTTACGACCAGCAACCTCGATTCATCCCTGTTTTCGGTGGGATATAGGGCAATAAGCTCTTGTGGTAAATTGTACCTGAATTGGGATAGTTTCATATTAAGAATATTGATATAACAATTTTTGGAATTCCTTTATACGAAAGAATTTCAGCTTTGTTTCAAATCTTTTAAATTATTTTCAAATTTCTCCAGGGAAAATGCATCTTTAAGCAAATAGTGACCAATAGCCGTTCTTTCAAGGTGCGACAGGCAAGCTCCGCTTCCAAGGGCCAGGCCAAGGTCCCTGGCAAATGCTCTTATATAAGTCCCTTTACTGCAAAGGATCCTGACAGTAATGTCAGGAATTCCAAATGAAAGAAGCTCTGCTTCTCTGAAATAGACCGTTACCGGATTCATTTCCTTCTGAATTCCTTTCCTGGCATATTCATAGGCTCTTTTCCCTTCAATCATTTTTGCTGAATGCAAAGGAGGAATCTGCTTCTGTTCTCCCAGGAAACTGTTAAGTGCTGTTATAACAAGTTTCTCAGTTATATGTTCAACAGGGAATCGGCCATCTATTTCGGTTTCAAGATCAAAGGAAGGCGTTGTCTCACCGAGATGTATAGTCGCAACATATTCCTTATCCAGATCCCGGAATTCATCTATACTTTTTGTGGCTCGCCCGGTGCAAACTATCATTAGACCGCTTGCAAGCGGATCAAGCGTTCCGGCATGACCAATTTTAATTTTTTTTATGCCAAAAGTGCTTCTGATAAGAATCCTTACCTTATTTACAAGGTCAAACGAAGTCCAGTATAGGGGCTTGTCAAACAGCAATACCTGACCCTCCTCAAAAGATGAGACCTTTTCAGAAAACATGCAAACCCAATAAAAGTGAATAAATACCAATCAGAACACAATATACTGCAAACCATTTAAGGCTTCCTTTTTTAACAATGCTGATCATCCACCTGCATGCCAGGTATCCTGAAACAAATGCCGTAATAAATCCAACAATTATAACAATGAAAGAGGTTCCTTCCTTTGTAAAATCACCGGAGGTCATTTCAAGAAAATTTGCTCCTATAATCGGAACCAGAACCATAAGGAAAGAGAACTTAGCAATGTCTGATTTCTTATTGCCCAGCATCATACCTGTGGAGATCGTCGCACCGGAACGTGAGATCCCGGGTAAAACAGCAATGGCCTGTGCTAATCCAATAATGAATGAATCAAAATAAGTCATACTCCTTTCCCTTGGCTTAATAACAAGAGTGAGAAACAGAAAGAGAGCACTGACAAAAAACTCAATTGCCAGTGATATCATATTGCCAGCAAAATACTTTTCAGCGATTTCATTCATAAAAAGCCCGGCTATTCCCACTGGGATCATTGAAATAAAGAGTTTAATTATGTACCGGGTTTCATCATTCATCCTGAAAGCAAAAAGACCTTTGACCAGGCTTGCTATTTCTTTCCAGAGAACAAAAAGAGTGCTTAGTACTGTAGCCCCGTGCACAGCAATCGAAAAATAAAAATTTGCCTCATGGTCCATTCCGAAAAGATATTTGCCGAGTTCAAGATGACCAGAACTGCTTACAGGCAAAAATTCCGTAATTCCTTGTATCAGACCAAGGACAATGGCTTCAAATAAATTCATCAGGGATTAATAAAAGTTTAGTTATCTGAGTTTTTAGGCTTTTTCATTATAGCCCAGATTTCAAAAATGAATCCTGCCAGGACTACGATAGGTGCAAGCGTTATTCTTCTGAAGCTGAATATCTTTTCGCTGAACACATTTGGATCGTCCGATTTACCCCCAAGCATAAGCAGGAACCCTGCTACAATTATTGCAAATCCAATAGCAAGAAGCTTGTAGTTTTCACGGCCCAGGGCAAAGCTCAACTTTTCCTTATTTTCATTTTTAGTTGCCATGTCTCAATTATATAATTTATCCTCAGAAATGTCAAGGTAACGGTTTACCGATAAAAATGTCGAAACCAGATTAATCAAAATTCCTGCAATTATCAATAAGATGCCAAGTACTGCCAGAAGCCTGGTGCTCTCAAATGAAAACAGCATAATAAATTCCTTCTCAATAAGATAAAGCAACCCCATCAGCAGCAGCATTGCAGTAAGTGCTGCAAGTACTCCGTGGTAAACACTTCTTATCAGGAAAGGCTTCCTTATAAATGCTCTCGTAGCTCCTACCAGTTGCATAGTTCTTATAAGGAATCTTTTCGAATATATCGCTAGCCTGATTGTGTTATTTATTATTGTTACTGCGATCAGAAAGAGGAACAAGCTTAGGATAAGAAGGAAAAGACTGATCTTTCGAACGTTTTCGTTTATAAGGAATAATAATGAATCTTCATACCAGACTTCCTTTACAAAAGGATATTCAAGGATATATTTTTCAAATTTAACGACACTGTCACGGTTGGTATATCCTGCAAAAAGGTAAACATCTATGGAGGGAGGAAGTGGGTTATCGCCCAGGAAACTAATGAAATCCTCCCCCATATCCTCTTTCATTTTTGCGGCAGCTTCATCCTTTGAGACATATTCAGTAGATTTAACTGAAGGCTTGGCATCAAGATCCTTCTGAAGCATCCTTATATCTGCTTCTCTGGCATCTTCATCAAGAATCACTGAAAATGTAAGACTCTCCCTGAAATAATCGGAAAGCTCCTTTGCATTGATTATAACCAATCCCAGGATTCCCAGTAAAAAAAGCACAAGCGAAACACTTATTACAAGTGTCAGGTATGAACCACCGAGCTTTGCCTTTGAAAATCCTGATTCTTTCTTCCTCACTAACTATCTTTTTAACCCACTCCCAACCCCCCGCCGGAGCGGGGCAGTCTCTCCCGGGAGGGGAGCTTAATTTTATTCTGTTATTGCAACACCAGCCATCGGCTGGGGGAAGCAATTCTAACTCCTATTCCACAATGGATACCCATCCGAACTCATCCGGGTCATCGCCATATTGAATGGATACCAGCTTATTATAAAGCTTCATTGTCACTGGCCCCGGCTTTCCGTCCTTACAATATTCATATATCTTGTTCTTTTCCGGGTCGAATATCTTGCCAATAGGGCTTATCACCGCTGCCGTTCCGCAAGCTCCAGCTTCAGAAAACTCTGAAAGCTCTTCAACCGGGACCTGTCTCCTTTCGGCCTTTATTCCAAGAGTTCCAGCTACTTCAATAAGGCTCATGTTTGTAATGGAATTCAGAATCGATTCAGATTTAGGTGTGATATATGTATTGTTTTTTATTCCAAAGAAATTTGCAGGACCGCATTCATCAATGTACTTTTTCTCTCTGGCATCAAGAAATATGGAACTTGCATATCCTGCTTGCTTTGCTACCATTCCGGCCCTCAGACTTGCTGCGTAGTTGCCTCCGACCTTATATACCCCGGTACCCTTTGGTGCAGCTCTGTCGAAATCCCTGCATATAAGCATATTGACGGGTTTGATACCTCCCTTGAAATAAGGACCGACAGGTGTAACAAAAACGATGAAGGTATATTCTCTGGCAGGCTTGACCCCTACCTCTGCACCGCTGCCGTACAACAGGGGACGGATATAAAGTGTTGCTCCCGAACCATAGGGGGGAATGAATTTCTTGTTCAGGTTTACAACTTTAAAAACCGCCTCCCGGAATAAATCAACAGGCAATTTAGCCATATTGATCCCCTCGGCTGAATAGATAAGTCTTTTTGCATTCTCTTCCCAGCGGAACAGTCTTATTTTTCCATCCTTACCCATATAGGCTTTCATTCCTTCAAAAGCCTCCTGACCGTAATGCAACCCTGTTGCAGCTATATGAATATCAATATATTCAGAATCCGATACTTCAAGATCACCCCATTTACCATTTTTGTAAAAGCATCGCACATTGTAATCGGTCTTTATATAACCAAAAGGCAGGTTTTTCCAGTCAAGGTTCTCCATTACTTCCAATTTATAAATATCCGGTAAAAGTACATCTTTAAAACTAATCTCCGACAGATATTACTTCAGAAAATCGATTAATTATGCCATAGCTGAAGCTTCGCGATCTGCTCTGCGATTGGTACACTTCTGAGAAGTTTTCCGGTTTTTGTGAGAAAATCATGATCAGTCAGAAGTTTCTTCTGGATGTCAGGCCATTCTTCAGGACCAACACTGGTGCCATGTTCGTTTCTCTCTTTAAAAAGTTTTTCACTGAGCTTTATATAATCGACCCGGCCCAGATAATCATATCTTGCATCGTGTAAGATTTTATCGGTCTCCGACTCGTGCTTTCCGTTAAAGGAGTTGTTAATCAAATCCCTGGCAGAGATTATATAACAATCGTCAAATCCATAGCGGGGTAGCATCTCCCCCATTAAATTGCATGATGCTTCAGCAGGATTATTGTAATCTGACAGATATCCTGTCATCAGAAAAATTGAAGCTAGCTTAAGATTAACATACTGCTCCAAAGGAAGCCCCTCTGCTGTCGCAAGCAGCTCTGCCTGGCTGGTGATGCTCACAGCAAGTTGTGCATTATGAAACAATAAACTTGGAGGGGCATCATCAATAAACATTTTGTTTACAGCCTCCTCAACATCCTGAAGCTTGATAAGCTGCACTTTAAACCTGAACCTGTTGTTGGGAAAACCATTTTCATCTCTGAGTTCAGGGATAATTTCCTTCACAAAATACATATCGAGCTCTCCTTTGTATTTGACCGGCATTTTCCCACGGTACTCGCAAACAAAAAAGTCCTTGACAAACTCATATGTAGCGCCTGAAATATTTATTTTCCCAGCCTCTCCTGATGACTCCATCCGGCTTGCTATGTTAACAGTATCGCCCCATATATCATATGAAAGCTTTTTATGCCCAACCACACCGGCTATTACCGTCCCGGTATGGATCCCTATCCTTATATCCCAGTATTTCATGCCCTGGATAAGAGAAGCTTCTTTCAGGCTTTTCATATATTCCTGCATTTCGAGGGCAGCAAGTATTACTTCAACAGGATTGGTCCTGTTCTTTTCAGGTATCCCTCCAGCGCACATATAAGCATCCCCGATTGTCTTGATCTTTTCAATCCTGTATTTTTCGACAACTGAATCGAAATGAAAAAAGAATTTGTCAAGCTCATCAATCAGGACTTCAGGATTCATTTCTTCGGCAATCTGAGTAAAACCCTGAATATCGGAAAACAGGACAGTCACAAAATTATATTTGGTTTTTGTAGCTTTTCCTCCTGCCATTAACTCATCTGCAGTATTCTTTGGAAGCACGTTGGCCAGGAGGGCTTCGGTCTTTTCGTTTATCCTGACCAGATCTTCATTTTTTTTGTTAATGATCTTCTCAAGGACCTGCTGCTTTCGCCTAAATTTCAATTCAAGAAGCCTGTATATGGCAACTTCGACTACTAATAATAATATTAAACCTATTATAATTGTGGAAATCGAAAAAGTGATCCCGGGAGCATACGAGGTATTTGCTGAGGATTTTAATGAAAGTATTGCTGTAAGAACTATTAGATTACATGAAAGAGTTAACTTCTTCATTAACAGCATTTACTTTTATTTTGACTGATCTTTTATCAAAAGTATTAATTAACTTTATTAACGCCAAACTTCAGGCGCCATTGTGGAATAGCTGAACTTTCCTCACTTTTATTAATTTCGCCGAAGAAACCTTTCACTAAATGGAGATTATTTTTGCTTCAAACAACCTGAACAAAATACGGGAAATAAATAACGTCCTGGGAAACAGCTTTACTCTTTTAAGCCTTCAGGATTTAAACATATTTGAAGACATTCCTGAGAATGAAATGACTCTCGAAGGCAACGCACTATATAAAGCCCGTCATATTTTCAAGGCATCAGGAAAGAATGTCTTTGCCGATGATACCGGCCTTGAAGTTGAAGCTCTTAACGGAAGACCAGGAGTCCATTCTGCAAGATTTGCAGGTGAAAACAAAGATTCTGATGCCAATATTGAAAAACTTCTTTCCCTGCTTGAAAATGAGACTAACCGGAATGCAAGATTCAGGACCGTTATTGCTCTTATTCTTGACGCAAAAGAATATCTTTTTGAAGGTACCATATCGGGCAAAATAATAAGAGCCAGGAGAGGCAAACAGGGATTCGGGTATGATCCTGTCTTTATTCCTGACGGAAAATCAGTTACGTTTGCTGAAATGGACCTTGAGGAAAAAAACATGATTTCGCACCGTGCCAGGGCATTTGAAAAGCTCAGGCATTTTCTCCTTGGGCTTCATGGAGCTGACAAAAAGGACACAGATTAAATGTCGCTAAAACTGTTGTATATAACAGGTTTGACTATTATTTGTAACTGTCTTTCGGGACAGCTGCCTGTAGGATCATGGTCGGACCATTTAAGGTATAATTCTGCGAATAGCATTGCCGGTAATTCAGAAGAGATATATGCATCAACGGGTTCTTCGATTATTGCCTACAACAGCAAATATAATGAACTCAGGAAGCTGTCACCAGTGAATGGACTCTCCCAAACAGGAATAAGTGCTATCGGGTGGTCGGATGAAACCAGTATGCTAATCATTGCCTATTCAAGTACTAAAATCGACCTTGTAGCCGGAAGCAAAGTTCATAACATCCCGGATATTTATAACAGTAATATCCAGGGAAACAAAAGAATCAATAGAACCAGGACTCTAGGAAAGCACGCTTATCTGGCTACAGGATTCGGAATTGTTGTCGTCGACCTGGTCAGGATGGAAATACACGATACCTGGAGGCCTGGACCGGCAGCTGGCAACAATGAGGTTTTCGATATTGCATTCGGAAAAAATAAGATTTATGCTGCTACCATTAACGGAGTGTGGGAGGCCGACCTATCAAACCCGGGGCTGGCTTATTTCGGCAACTGGAACCAGATTACCAGCTTACCTGAACCAGATTCTAGATGCTCCCATCTGATCTTCTCTGGTGAAACACTTTACTGTAATATTTCGCAGGGATCTGAAGGAGACAAAATATATTCAATTAATGGAGGAACCAGGTTATTCTCTTTTAATCCAGGGGTCATAAATCGTTCATTTGATCCTGCCCCACAGGGGTTTCTGGTCTCTTCAACTGCTTCGCTGACATATTTCAAATCTGATGGGTCTTTGTTGAAAGTAATTTCAACTTACGGATGGGGAATTCCGGATATATCGCAGGGGGTAATTATTGCGAATGACATATGGTTAGCAGACAATAATTATGGACTGATCAAAGGTGAAAACATGACGGCCTTTACTAGTCTCTCCCTTTCAGGGCCTGTGACGAATGATGTTGTAAGCATTTCATCCTCAAACGGGAAAACAATTATATGCGCTGGAGGTACAGACAAGTCATGGAACAGCCTGAAAAGAATATTCCAGGTCTCCGTTCATGAGAACAGTAAGTTTTCAGGCAATGTTACAAGCTCTGCCAATGATGCTATTCGTTCGTTAATTGATCCGGGAAGCAAATCCCGCTTTTTTATTTCATCATGGGGCAGCGGATTATTCGAATTTGAAAATAACACCCTTTTGAAGCATTACGATTCATCAAATTCCCCGCTTCAGACAAGTAATTCAACAGACAGAGGAATAAAGGTCTGCGGTCTGACAATGGACAGACTCAGAAATCTCTGGATAACTCAGACTGATGTTTCGGGAAGCATTAAAATTCTTAAACCTGATGGCAACTGGATAGTTTATCCTTTGATGATCGATGCTCCGGTTATAGGAGATATTATTTCAGCTAAAAACGGACAGAAGTGGATAATTCTTCCGGGTGGCAATAGCTTATATATAATTGATGATAATGAAACTCCTGAAGTGTTTTCAGATGACAGAACGAAAAAACTTACAGTTACAGACAGCGATGATAAAGTCTTTAATTCGGTATTTTCAGCAGCCGAGGATCATGACGGCAATATATGGATCGGAACTGACCAGGGCCCGGTGATATACTATAATACTGACAGGATCTTTGACAGTGATCTAAGGGGTTACAGGATAAAAGTGCCACGGAATGATGGGTCAGGACTGGCTGATTACATGTTGGGAACAGAATCGATAACTGCAATTTCGGTTGATGGCGCAAACAGGAAATGGCTCGGGACAAAAAGTTCAGGTGCATACTTGCTCTCCTCTGACGGAACAGCCGTGGTTAAAAACTACAATGTTCTGAACAGCCCAATGTTCTCCGATTCAATCGCAGCCCTTGCAGTTGATAACAAATCTGGTGAGGTTTGGTTTGGAACATCCATGGGGGTTCTTTCAGTGAGAGAGATCGCCACCTCCGGAAGTCAGTCATTCAGTAATGTGTATTCATTTCCTAATCCTGTGAGGGAAGACTACGCGGGAAATGTCACAATCACAGGACTTCTGAAAGACTCACAGGTCAAAATAACAGATATTAGCGGAAATCTTATTTATGAAACAATTTCAGAAGGAGGACAAGCATCCTGGGATTTAACAACCTTCAACGGTCACAGGGTCAGAACAGGTGTTTATCTTGCATTTTGTTCCGGCAACGACGGATCAGAATCGTGTGTTACTAAAATTCTTGTTATCGGACGATAGTCAGTCAGTGATAAGGTTCTGAATTCTTTCAATCTGAAGTTGCTTATTCACTTCTCTCAAACTTCTTGCAGTTTTTGTGAAGTACTGATGCCCTGAAATGAATTTAACCTGCATTTTATTCCATTCATTCAGGTCCTTCATTTTGTTCTGAGCCTTGAGCTCTTCGAAAAGTGTATTGGATACCGGGATAAAATCGCTTCTGCCCAGATAGTCAAGATCCGAATCGCAGATTATTTCCTCAAGAAGGTTAGCTGGCTTTGGCGGTAATCTGGTTGCCATTATTATCGAACATATCTTTTCAATCTGCTCAGCAGTATAATTGTACCCGGGCAGGATCTTTTTCGCATAATCCGCCCCAAGCAATTCATGGTTGTCAAATGAAACTGTAATGCCTGTATCATGAAAAAGACCTGCCGTTTTTAAGAGCAAAATCTCCTCATCGGTACAACCCTCCGCCCACCCTATAAGTTCTACCTCGGTTACCACATCAACTGTGTGTTTGATATTATGATAGAATACATAACCCGGAAGTTCCTTTTCCAGTTTATCCAGGATCATTTCCTGCATGTCAGTAAATTGAATCAATCCGAATTTTATCCTGAAGGCTCCGTTTGAATTTACTCCCTTTCCGTCGACCGAGAATTCCGGCTTTAATCCTTTAACCCGGTAAATCTGCAGATCACCCTTATATTTCACGGGAAGTTTGCTGTAATACTCACAATCGAAGAATTCCTTTACCAGCTCATAGGTCATCACGGAGATCAGGATGGATCCGTTCTCTGAAAGAGCCTCCAGTCGGCTCGCATTATGAACCGTATCACCCTTTATATCGTAACTTATTTTCTTTTTACCAGAAGCAGAAGCAGTTACAGGGCCGGTGTGGATCCCTATCTTTAAATCCCATATCCTTTTTCTGCCTCCTCTTTTTTCGTGTTCAAATTTTCCGAGAAAATTGCGCATCTCCATTGCAGCCATCACGACATCTATAGGGTTTGTAATATTCTTTACAGGTATCCCTCCTGCACACATGAATGTATCGCCAATTGTTTTTATTTTTTCTATTTTATACCTTTCAGCTATTGATTCAAACTCAAAAAATATCTCATCGAGCTCATCCATCACTGATGCCGAATCTATCCCCTCAATTAATTTCGACAAACAACGGATATCGGCGAATAAAACCGTTGCCATGTTGAATTTCAATGATTTCTCTTCTCCCAATTGTACCTCCCGGGTATGAGTCTTGAGATTTTCATTTTCATCTGCAAGCTTTTCATTCTGCTTAACCAGCATTTTTAGCTGTTCCTCCAGCTCCTTATTCTGCCTTGCAAGCTTTGCAATTCGTTTTATTAGCTCATCATTATTTGTTGAGATCATTGTGCAGTTGATTGACAGGTAAATATAATAATTTTATATTTGAGCAAATCATCGGCTGTAATGCTTTACAAAACAAAAGGCATAATACTTCACCAGATAAAATATACCGACTCTGGTGTAATTGTGCAGGTTTACACACGTGACCTGGGCAGGGTGTCAATTATGATAAAAGGAATGAGAAGCAGGAATTCCGGAAAACACAATGTCCTGTTCCAGCCAATGTTCATCCTTGACCTTATATTTTACTATCGGGAATTGCGCGGGGTACAGATGCTGAAAGAATTCACTGTTTCATATTCACCTGCAGGGATCTATGGTGATGTCAGAAAAAGCTGCATTGCGGTCTTCCTGGCAGAAATACTCACTTCGGTTTTAAAGGAAGAGAGTCCAAATCTGGAATTGTTTGGTTATATTGAAGATTCAATAAGATATCTTGATAAATGCGATTCCGGTTTTGCAAATTTCCATATAGCTTTTCTGATCGGGCTTAGCAGTTTCCTTGGTTTCGAACCGGGAATAAGGGATGACCCTGGGAAAAAGTATTTCGACCTTGCTAATGGCACTTTTGTCAGCTTGCCGCCCCTTAGTTCAGATTATGCCGACCCTCAGGTTTCAGATATACTGGCTGAATTCTTCAAGCTTTCATTTGAACAGATGGGAAGCATTCCTTTAACAGGTTCCCTCAGGAATGAAGTGCTTGAAACAATTATCAGGTACTTCAGCATCCATCTTCCAGGGCTGAAAAAAATTAATTCACTTGATATCCTGAAAGAGATTTTCACCTGATCATAAAACAGGCACTGGAAGATTTTTTCTATATCTTTAGATCTTAAACAGGTGCTTTTCAAATGGCTTTCATACCTTCAATCATCAGGTGGTTTTATGCAAAACGGATTAACCAGATAGATCACTTTAAAAAATGTCCTGTTGAAACTCAGTATCAAACTCTTTCAGGTATTATTGAAGTTGCGGCTGCCACTGAATGGGGCAGAAAATATGATTATTCTTCAATCCGCTCTGTGAAGGATTATCAGTCGCGTATCCCCGTAAGTTCTTATGAAGAATTCCTTCCCTATATTGAAAGGCTTCGAAAAGGAGAAAGCAACCTGACATGGCCCGGATATTTCAAATGGTTCGCAAAATCCTCCGGAACAACTTCAACCAAAAGCAAATTCATCCCAATAAGCAAAGATTCACTCGTTGACTGCCATTACAAGGCAGCTAAAGACATTCTCGCCATCTATTCATTCAATAATCCGGATACCAGGATTTTCTCAGGCAAAGCTCTTACACTCGGAGGCAGCAATAAGATAAACCTGCTCAGAAACAAATCGATCTACGGTGATCTCTCAGCAGTGCTTATCTGGAATGCCCCATTTTACATAGAGACAATAAGAACTCCGTCACAAAAAATAGCGCTTATTGATGACTTTGAGGAGAAACTTGATCTGATCACAAAGATAACTGTAAGGCAGAATGTCACTAGCTTTTCAGGTGTACCCTCCTGGTATCTCACACTTATTAAAAATGTGCTCGCCTATACGGGAAAGTCAAACCTGCTTGAGGTCTGGCCAAACCTTGAGGTATTCTTCCATGGCGGAATAAGTTTTACCCCTTACCGTGAAATTTATAGAAAGCTTATCCCATCTGATCAGATGCATTACATGGAAACCTATAATGCATCCGAAGGCTTTTTCGGCATCCAGGATGATCCTGAAAGAGCTGATATGCTGCTTATGCTCGACTATGGTATTTTCTATGAATTCATCCCCTCCGACAACCTAGGTTCTGACTCTCCTTCTGCTTTATCGCTGAACGAAGTTGAGAAGGGAGTGAATTATGCAATGGTGATTTCGACAAATGGGGGTTTATGGAGGTATCTTATCGGTGACACAATAGTATTTACAAGTACCAACCCTTACAGGTTTCGTATCTCAGGAAGGACAAGAAATTTTATAAATGCTTTCGGAGAAGAATTAATAGTCGAAAATGCTGATAAAGCTCTCGATGAAGCATGCAGAGTAACCGGGGCGATGATTTCTGAATACACCGCCGGCCCGGTATATATGGGAGAAACATCAAAGGGAACACATGAGTGGATCATAGAATTTGAAAAAGCACCCGATGATATGAACGAGTTCACCAGCCTGCTGGATGATATCCTTAAGTCCATCAATTCTGATTATGAAGCTAAACGCTACAAGGATATCAACCTCGTGAAACCGATAGTAAGAAGCGTGCCTCCCGGAACATTTAACAGGTGGCTTAAGTCCAAAAACAAACTTGGCGGACAAAACAAGGTCCCAAGACTTTCAAATACCCGGGAGTTCATTGAAGAACTTTATAGATTTTTAGTAATTTTATGATCTGTAAAAAGTAATAATCTAAACAATGCACATAGCTATAGCGGGTAATATAGGATCAGGAAAGACAACCCTGGCAGGACTTCTTGCCAAACATTACGGATGGACCCCTCATTATGAGGATGTTGATGATAATCCCTACCTCGGGGATTTTTATGAAGACATGCAACGGTGGTCGTTTAACCTGCAGATATACTTTCTTAACTCCCGTTTCAGTCAGGTTCTTGAAATAAGAAAATCGGATAAAACAATAGTCCAGGACAGGACCATCTATGAGGATGCGTATATTTTCGCACCTAATCTTCATTCGATGGGCCTTATGTCGACCCGCGACTTTGACAATTACACTTCTCTCTTCAATATGATGAGTTCCCTTATCCAACCTCCTGATCTGCTGCTTTACCTGAGGGCCTCGGTGCCGACACTGGTGAACCAGATACAGAAAAGAGGACGGGAATATGAGAGCTCTATACGCATTGATTATCTCAAGAGGCTGAATGAGAGGTATGAAGCATGGATCCAGTCATATAAGCTTGGGAAAATGCTGATAATAGAAGCTGATCATTATAATTTCCCGAATAACAACGACCATCTCGCTGAAGTCATCAACAAGATCGATGCGGAGCTGCATGGTCTTTTCTAAGTAGAGACGGCATGCATGCCATCTCTACTTGACGTCTGATTTTGGCGCCGGAGTTAATGCAACCTTTACATAATTTTCCGTATCCAGGTATTTCCCTGCAATCTTTTTTATATCCTCGCTTGTAAATGAATTGACGAAGGTCTTGTATTCATCAAGTGTCATCAGCTTGTCGCCGTTAAGATAAAGGTTCTGAAGGGATGAAATCCAGAAATTGTTCTCTTTCAATCTTGTCTCACGTTCCCTTATCATAGTTTCTTTTACCTTATTTAAATCTTCCACTTTTGGTCCTTCTTTTTTAATTTTCGCCATTTCCGCAAGCACAATCTGTGAAAGCTTTGCAATACTATCCGGATTGCAACCCCATGAGGATGTGATGGTATACTTTGGCTTAGGAAATTTCGATGGACTTCCGTTGAAGCTGACTCCATATGTGCCGCCTTGTTCTTCACGCATCAATTCCCTGAGTTTTATCGATAAAATATTCATCAGCATCGTGAATTCCTGGCGAGGCTTATCTTTCCATTTAAAATCGCCCTTCCATACCATGGCCACCATACTCTGGGGTTCAGAGTTTTTCGGAACCTCAACAACGACCTTCCCTTTTGGAAATCCAGGCGTTACATCTTTCCATATCTCTTTCCTTCCGGTTGATGGAAGGCCTCCGATATATTTTTCCACCATGGGGATAACTTCCTGAACTTTAAAATTACCAACCATCAAATACGTAAAATCACCTGCATTTGCAAAACGGTCTTTGTAGATTGCAAGAAGCCTGTCGAGATTCACCTGGTCAAACTGTGTTTCTGTCGGAATGGCGATCTCTCTTGTCGAGTTCATTGACACAATCTTTGACAATGTATCCTGAAAGATCACCTGGGGATTTGCCCTCAAAGGCCTGATCATGTTTTTCATTCTCGAGATATATGCATTGAAAGCACTTTCATCTTTGCGGATCCCTGTGAAATAAAGATAATTCAGCTGCAGCATTGTCTCGAGGTCTTTTGGTGAACAGCTTCCGTTGACTCCTTCACGCAACTCATTTATATACGGACTAAGTTTTGCAGTATTTCCCGATAGTTTTTTCTGCAGTCCTATAAAATCATAATTTCCCACTCCGCTTTGAGTAACAATTGTTGAAGCCAGCATTGCAGACATTATATCATTGTCGGGATAAAGGGAGGTACCGCCCGGACTGTAAGCTGAAATGAGAATCTGGTCGTTTTTAAAATCAGTGGGTTTCAGAATTATACGAACACCATTACCGAAAGTCAGCTCGGTGAAACCAAAAACATTGTTTTCGACTCTTTTAATAACATTAGTTGGTGAAGGCTGTTCAGATAACAAAGGGGCATCAGAAACCTTATCAACATAAGCTTCTATTTTCTTTGTTTTTATTGACTTGATTATTTCTGCAACTTGCTGATCTGTCGGGACTTTGACCCCTTCCTTCTCCTGAGCAGTTATAAGTGAAATCATATTCATTTCTGAGGTCCATGTCCGGCCAAGGCTGTTTATTTCCTCAAGGGTTATTCCCGGCAGGAATTCTTTGACCAGATCAAATTCCTTCTGATAACCAGGTATGCACTCCTGATCGAGATAATTCCTAATGAATTCGTCAGCATATGTTCCCGATAAAGTTTTATCTGCCTCTTTTGCTCCGTTTTCATACATCGTGTACATATCCTTTTTTTCCCTTTCCAGTTCTGATGCCGTGAAACCATACTGACGCACTCTTTCATTTTCAGTCATTACGGTTTCTATGCTTTTCTCGATCTGGTTTTCCTTTGCCCCTGCATATAATCCATATACATCAATGGAACGGCCTATAAAAGAACTGTATTGAGACCCAGCAAACATGAAGGGTGCATCGGGTTTCTGAACGATTTCCTGAAAGCGGTTATTTAACATACCTGTATATAAATTCCGCATAATTGTATTTCTGTAATCGGAGAAAGTTATTGAATTTGACTTTGGCTGTTTGAACATGATCTGGGCATTATAACCTGTTGCTTCCTTGTCGGTGACAATACTTACAAGTGGTTCAATGTTGTCAGGTACTGTGTATTCCACCCTTTTTTCAGGATTGACTGTCTTAGGAATCCTTCCGAAATATTCCCTGACTTTGCTTTCAGCCAGTGCCGGGTCAATGTCTCCAACAACTACTATTGCCATCAGGTCGGGACGATACCATGTATTATAGAACCTGCGTAAAGTGTCATGTGGAAAGCTCTTAATAACATCAACTTTACCGATGGGAAGCCTGTCGGCATATTTGGATCCTTTAAGCAATACAGGTATATATTTCGATTGCATCCTGTCCTCTGCACCCAGCCCAAGCCGCCATTCCTCAACAATAACTCCCCTCTCCTTGTCGATTTCAGCGTCATTGAGGGTCACCTGATGAGCCCAGTCTTCAAGAACCTGGAATCCCCTGTTGATCCATTCCTCTTTATCCGTTGGAACCTTCAACATATAAATAGTCTGATCAAAGCTTGTATATGCATTAAGTTCTGCTCCGAACTTAACCCCCATTTCCTCCAGCATATCTATTATCCTGTTGCTGGGGAAGTTTTTAGTACCATTAAAACACATATGCTCAACAAAATGAGCTAGTCCCTGTTGACCGTCAGTTTCACAAACAGATCCGGCATTGACAGCGAGCCGCAACTCAATCCTTTGCTCGGGTTTCTTGTTCTGCTTGATGTAATAGGTGAGTCCGTTTTCGAGCTTACCGATCTTAATGGACGGATCAGGAGGGATAGGTTCATCAAGCTTAATGTTCTGAGCGTTGAGACCTGCAAATAAAAGTCCCGCAATGAAAAGGATTGGAACAAACTTAAGGTTTTTCATCTTTAAACTTTTTAATAATTAAATTGCTGCATTGAATTATTATAAAAACATTTAAGGGCTAAGCCCGATATCCCACCTGGTGCATAAACCACGGCCCTAAGACCAGGATTAAGGACAAACAAGCATTCCCGGACTTTAGTCCATATTTTTCAATTTTAAGTTTAATATAGATACTCTTTACCAGGAAGAAGATAAAAAGTAAATTTAGGAAATTTATGCTTTAATCCCAAATCAGTTCATTTATTCGAGCTCCCTGATGATGCACTTTGAGTCCTCTGGGGTAAAATAATTTTAATATGACAAATCTTGATGCTCTTTAAAGAAAATATTACCTTGCCACTCATATCTTTAAAATTTGATAATCATGAATTCATCACGTAGAAATTTTATTAAGACAGCATCCGTAATCGCAGCAGGATCAGTACTTCCTGTCGATATTCTTGGTGAAGCCAGAAGGATAAAGGTTGGTCCTAACGACAAGATACATGTAGGACTCATCGGAGCACGAAGCCAGGGATACAGTGATCTTGCATCATTCCTTAAGAATCCGGAAGTTGAATGCGTTGCATTATGTGATATTGACAACAGTTTCCTTGCAAGCCGGACCAGTGATATCGAAAAACTTGGGTTTGCAAAACCAAAATTATACACTGATTATCATAAAATGCTTGATGACAAAGATATTGATGTAGTAATTGTTGGCACTCCTGACCATTGGCACTGCCTTCAGTTTGTAAACTCCCAGGAGGCGGGTAAGCATGTTTACGTTGAAAAGCCTCTTGGCAACTCCATCGCTGAGATAAATATTATGCACAAAGCTGCAAAGAAACATGGTAAGATGGTACAGGTTGGCCAGTGGCAAAGAAGTCAGCCACACTTTGTTGATGCAATAAATTATCTTAAATCAGGCAAGCTTGGACGTATCCGTACCTGCAAGGCCTGGTCGTACGTTGACTGGAAAGGCGCTGTACCAAAGGTGCCCGACTCAGCTGTTCCTGAAGGTGTTGATTATAATACATGGCTCGGTCCCGCTCCGAAACGCCCGTTCAATATGAACCGCTTTCATTTCACATGGCGGTGGTACTGGGAATACGGCAACGGGTTGATGACAGACTGGGGTGTACATCTGATTGACTATATTCTTTATGGCATGGGCAAGACAATTCCTGCATCAGTGATGGCTATTGGCGGAAAATATGCATTCCCTGAAGACGATATGGTTACCCCCGATACAATGACCGCAGTTTATGATTTCAGGGATTTCACTATGATATGGGAACATACAATAGGCATTGGTCTTGGTAACTGGAAAAGACCTCACGGGATGTCGTATATAGGTGAAAACGGAACTCTTGTACTCGACCGCAGCGGATGGGAAGTAGTGCCTGAGAAACAGAAGATAGAGGCTGTCCCTGTTCAGAAAAATGTCGGAAACGGACTCGATCTGCATGTAAGGAATTTCCTCGACTGCCTGAAGAACAATACACCCGAAAAGCTTAATGCAGGAATTGATATCGGCCGTGGGGTAGCCCTGGTTGCTCAGATGGGGAATATAGCCTATCGTACCGGTGAAAAAGTTACCTGGGATGATTCAAAGCAGTTGTTTGCCACCGAAACTGCAAATGCACTTATTACCCCGGTTTACAATAACGGATATAAACTGCCTAAATATTAATATTCTTTGCCCCCTTCCCCCTAAAGGGGGTATATGTATTGTTCAATAAGTCCCCTTTAGGGGATTTAGGGGCAGTTCTTTATTCTCCAATTATCTTAATCAGTTTCCCGACCGGAACCTGATCAGTCAGCTCAATGTTGTTAAGAAGTGCAAGTTCATTAAACTGTTTCTGCGGAACTCTGTAATAGACAAAAGCATCTGAAAGGGTTCCTGACCTTTGGACTGTTACAACCTGAATCGTTTTAGGCTTCACATTAATTTTTGAGGGATCAGTCAGGTTTGAGAAAGTTATCATTGATGAATTCATCGTACCGGCATAATTATTAAAATCAGCTTCTGTAGATACTCCATGGAAAACATAAATCAGTCCGCCGTGGCTGATAAAATATGAAATCACCATATTTGTTTGTGTTGCACCTGTCGACTGGTCCTGAGATACCTGTTTGCATTGTATCATTATCGCCGGTAATCCATTAATGGTAACTCTCTTGCTTCCTTGAAGAGTAAGCCTGTATTGGGCAATGGTTGTATCTACAGCCGCTTCAAGTGACTTCTGGTTTGACAATGTGAAAAGCATCAGAGCTTTCTGGTCAGATGGTGTGATACTTACCTGCAATGGAGAGTTTTCCAGTTTCCATCCTGTTGGAAATGAGAATTTAAATTTGAGCTCGGGATGATAGAATGTGTTACCTTCAACATATCCCTGTTTCGGGTCTTCGCCGTAAATAATGCCATTAATCATCTGAAGATAGCTGTCCTGGTTGACCTTATAGTTGCCTAGGTTAAGCTGAGTCTGCCATTCTGTAGCCTTCTTATTTACATCATTATACCTGTCACCCGGATCGGGATGGGTTGACAGAAACGTTGGTATGCCACCCTCACTTTCTGAGTGGCTCATCTTTTGAAGGACTTTGAAAAAATCCGCCATTTTATGTGCATCATATCCAAGCTTGGAAGAATATTCCACTCCGAGGTCATCAGCCTGCCGCTCATCATCGCGGCTGAATTTGAGAAAAAGCAACTGCATGCCCTGAAGGGCATACTGTGCATATTGGGCAAATTTTTCAGAAGCTATCATCCCTCCTATCAGAAGAAGCTGTCCCAGCTGCTGCTTGCTTTGCTGGCTAACGGTATGACGGGCAGCGATATGACCCAGCTCATGAGCCATTACACCCTCCAGCTCGGCCTCATTGTTCAGCTGTGCAAGAATTCCCCTGGTAAGATATATATAACCTCCTGGTACAGCAAATGCGTTAACAACAGGAGAATCAACGACCTTAGCATGATATTCCAGATTTGGGCGATGAGAGATTTTCCCAATTTCGTTTACCTTGGTCTGGATAAAATTCTGTAGCTTACTATCCGGGTATAACCCGAATGTTGCTACAACCTGCGGATCGTACGAAAGCCCGAGCTGGATCTCCTGAGCTTCCGACATCAGCATTAACTGCTTCTTCCCGGTGACAGGGTTGATCGCGCAGGAAATCACCAGCATGACAGTTGCCAGGAAAAGAAGAATAAGTAACGGAATATTAAGTTTTTTCATTTGAACAAAAATTTAGTTGAAAGGATTTTGCTGAAAATAATGGATGAAATAGTCTTTATTCCATAACAAATATCGTAATAAAAAGGTTCCAAAAAACATCCCAGAAGATAAAAGCATGTTTATGATGAATGTTTTTACTCTTTAACTGCGACTGCTATTTTCGAATCGGCAGTTCCGTAGTAGAGGAACCACTTTTCCCTATAAAATACCAAACCTTCAACAAAACAAACATTGTTCACCTCTCCGGTTTTTTCATATGGCTTATCAGGATATATGAAATAACTGTTCATGCGGGCAATAAGTTTATAAGGATTTTCCTTATCAAACAGGGCCTGGCCTGCAGAATATGTAAATGCCGGTAGTCCAGGATCATTATTGCCGAGGGCATTACTGCTGTTATAGATAAGCAAAATTCCTTCTTCACGGAGCAAAGCAAACGGTCCGGGCTCCACCAGGCGGCTGTCGAAATAACCAGGCCGAGGATGCAGGACAGAGATCATTTGCCTGCTTTCTTCATTTTCAACAACCTCCCAATGGATAAGATCATCAGAGTTTGCAATGAACAAATCCGTGTCACCAAAGTACATCCAGTATTTATCCTTAATTTTTGTCGCAATTATTCTTCCTCCCTCTAATCTCGACACTATTGCTCCTGATTTTGACCATGTATTTTTATATTTTCCTTCCCCTAAAACTAATCCATGTTTCGTCCAGGTTTTAAAATCCATTGAGCTTGCAAGGCAGAGCCTTGCAGTTTTGCCATCATAAGAAGTATAGGTCAGAATGTAAGTACCGTCTTCTCCTTCAACAATCCTGGGATCTTCAACTCCTCCCTTCCATTCATATTGCTGCATATTATCGCTATCAGGATAGAGGACCGGGGAAGGCTCTTTAGTAAAATGCAATCCGTCATCACTGACAGCCAATCCTAACCTTGAGGTCATTAAGCTATCCTGTGCCCGGTATATCAGATATACTCTGCCGTCTTTTACAACAGCAGAAGGATTGAGGACATTTTTTTCTTCCCATCGTATTTCCTTTTTGTTTAAAGGGCAGAAATAAAGCTGGTCCGTCGAAGGTTTTAATATGGGATTTATGCTGTCGGCCTTTACAAATCCAAGCAATGCCCAATCATCTGCAGGTCCGGTTTCAGATTTATCTTTTTGGGGGATATGCAGGCATCCCGACGAAATCAAAAAGAATAATACTATGATCTTAATTTTCATCCTAATCTTTGTTGTTCACAGTGAACTCTTTTATTATTGCCTCTGCTCTTTTATAGTCCGACTGCTGAATATAAAGATCAACTGCTGCAGGAACTCCCCTTAGAAAGCTATCATTGGAGTCATTCTGTATTGCAGCATATATCCCGGCAAGATCCAGTCTGCCTTTAAGCATATGAATTGTTACTTCATTCCCGGAATAAATTCTGACCAATTTATCATTGTCTCTCATTTCCTGGTTTATCAGTCTGTTTATATTATCAAAGCTACAATATTTTCAAGCTGAAATCAAGTTTATTGAGTTGAAGAGGTAGATGTAACTGCTTTTCTCAAACAAAAAATCCCGGCGTATGCCAGGATTTCTTTTTGGCTCCCCAGGCTGGACTCGAACCGGCGACCCACGGATTAACAGTCCGTTGCTCTAACCAACTGAGCTACTGAGGAAGGTGTTTCTATGCTTAAATTTAGCGTGCCAAAAATAAGGGCTTTATGTGAATTAAGCAATATCTTTGCCGAAAATTTTTAAATGAAACGGATATTGGGAATCGGCAACGCCCTGGTTGATGTAATGACACTTGTCGAGGGCGATTACATTCTTCATGAATTCAAACTTCCAAAAGGAAGTATGCAGCTTGTCGACGGTGAGACATCGGAAGGCATAAAAGCCGCTACTGAAATTTTCCCAAGAACATGGACCTCAGGCGGTTCCGCAGCCAATACAATTCACGGACTTGCTATGCTCGGAGCGGATACCGGATTTATAGGGTCAATCGGAAGGGACGTTACCGGAGATTTTTTTGAAAACGACATGAAAAAAGCCGGCGTTAATACACTTCTGATCCGTAGAAATTCAGTTACCGGAACGGCAGTTGCACTTATTACCCACGATTCGGAACGGACATTTGCAACCCATCTTGGTGCTGCTGTGGAACTTTCTTCCGATGACCTTAAACCAATGCTTTTCGAAGGATATGACATACTTTACCTTGAAGGTTATCTTATAAATAACTTCCCCCTGATAGAAATGTCCTGCAAAATTGCCAAAGAAAACAAAATGATGGTCGCCCTTGACCTGGCAAGTTATAACGTTGTTGAAGAGAATCTTGAATCCTTTAAGAAAATTGTTGAGGGATATGTCGATATCCTTTTTGCAAACGAACAGGAATCCAGGGCGTTCACAGGGCTTGATCCAGAAGAAGCTTTGACTGTTCTATCAGGTATGTCAGAAATTGTTATCCTGAAGGCAGGTGCAGATGGATCCTGGCTGAAACATACCACTGATTTGATAAAAGTTACTGCATTTCCTGTCGATTGCATTGATACAACAGGAGCCGGAGATCTCTATGCTGCTGGATTCCTCTATGGCCTGGCAAAGGGGCAGAATCTTGAAAAGTGCGGAATTATTGGTTCACTGATGGCAGGGAAGGTAATCGAGATAGTCGGCGCGAGGATGGATAAGGAAAAATTCAGGGAGATCAAAAAGGAAATTGAGGAGATTATAGCAGAAAAATGAATAACACGGCACAGAAAAGCTTTTGGTCCAAACTGAAGATCAAACACGACAGGAATATTAAAAAGGGGGTCTATGGCTATATGTGGAAGACTGGCCTGAAAATAATCCTTATCTATCTGGCAATTATGATACCTGCAATCCTGATCGGAAACTACCTTCTGGATTTTGACGCCATTTTCAATTTTATTACCACCCGGTTTCAGGACTGGTCAGTTTTAACTGTCTTTTTTATTTCAGAGGTATTCCTTGGAATGATCCCACCCGATTTTTTTGTCATCTGGAGTACAAAGTTTAATTCTCCCCTGTTGTTCCTGAGTATACTTGGAATGCTTTCATATGCTGGCGGAGCAGTTTCATATTATATCGGAGTCCTTCTCTTAAAAAGGAAAAGAATAAAAGTATGGTCAGAACGCGTGCTTAGCAAGTATATAGGCATGGTAAGAAAATGGGGAGGGGCCTTTATTGTTATCTCAGCCCTCTTTCCATTCTCTCCTTTTTCAATGGTTGTAATTGCAGTGAGTCTGTTTAAATACCCCTTCAAACTCTATCTGCTATATGGGCTTGCCAGGATTGCCAGATTCCTGATACAGGGAATCTTTTATATCAATGTAGTAGATATAAAGTCCATTCTAGGCTGAAAGATAATCGGTTTGGTACTGATGACCTGAGGGTGTCAAGGGAAAAAGGAATTTGGACTGTTTTAGACCTGATCTATTTGGCTACAAACTGAAAGGAAACCGCGTTAGTTGGCCCAACGTACTTATTTTTAATCAGTTTTACTGAAAAGATCTTTAAAGTCAATCATATATGTTATCCCCAGTCCAATCCTTAAGCCATCCCAGCCATGTTTAATTTCCTTATTACCAGCTGGATACCAAAGTGTAACAGATTCATCAGATTTATTGTAATAACTACCGAACCCAAACTGGTACAGATATCCAAGACTTAGTTCAATATTATAATTATTAAGAGAATAAGAACCTGTAAAGCCCGATTCCCCTACAATACTGAAAGACCTGTAATTTTGACGCTCTTCATGAACCACGATTTCCATTATTTCAAGAAATTCATCCATCTTTAATCCTGAAAAAATTACTCCTAGACCTGTGAAGAATAAAAATTCAAATTTATCAGAATATTCAAGTCTTTTTTCGCCAATTATTTCCAGAGATTGAGAAGAAATCCTCATATCAAACTTGTATTCACCCGAGTAATCATGTGATGAAATCCGCGACCCGGTCGAATTAAAGGTATATCTCAGTCCAAGATTAAAATTACCTGTGTTAAGCATCAAATATGGCCTGAATGAGAAAAATGGAGGGAAATTCGAAACAATTTTAGAATCATATGGTAATGAGGTGACTATTGCGTCATTAATTGATTTCAACCCATTCATTGAATACAATCCTGTTCCCAGCTGGAATCCTACTTTACAGCTTTGAGAGTAACTTAACAAAGAAGTTAATATCAAAAATACAACAATAAAGAAATTCCTTAACATCAGAAATTGTCTACATTGAATATGACTCCGTTGAGAAATACAATTCTATGGTCAATTAGATAGCAGGAATTATAACCATACCACTGAAGAGCATTTGTTTTTATATCCCGGATTATTGACCCATCTGCAAAACTGTGAATATAAAAATGTCCGCTTGAGTATCTTAGAAATTCATTATTGTAAAAATCAACATTTAGAATTGATCCATAATAAGGTATTGAGTATTCATTAATGATTGAAAAATCACTGCATCTTCTTACCGAGACCGTTTCCCCTTCCCATATTACAACCTGATCGGGATAAATACCGCTGAATTCAAAGTATTTGGGATATGTTTTAAAGGTATGAACAACTTCAATATGTGAATTCGTGCATTGGGCTAATCTAAGAGAATCATCTTTCAGAAAAAAATAATTTCCGCCCGAAGAAATTTTTAAGACCCGCGATTCCGGGTTTAGACTTTCCAGAGTATCAAGTATTGTACTTGTTTTATAATTATACAGATAAAACCTTCCCGGGACAGAATTCGAATTAATAGGACCTGTTCCAATATCTGATATTTGAAACAAATTATAATAGTTATCTGTAATAATAATATTTGCAAATAAATTGTCCGACAGATCTGAAGAATTAACTAGGCAGAAAAGGTTGGGACCAGGAATAAAGATCCCAATATTTTTGCCTGAAGATGAAGTTGTTACACTGCTAAATAAACAGTTGCTGCAACCAGTAAGTGAAGAAGATTCGAGTTTTTCCACAAAACGATTCTTAGGAATAGAATATTTATAGAGGGTAAATGGCGTATTAACAACGAATTCATCAGCACCTGACGGATTCAGTGAATAATATGGGCCATATAAGCTAAATGATTGTCCGAAAACCGGATTTGGAAGTCTCGATTCAAAAATGGAATAATAATGTGAATCGTAGTATTTCTCTTTTTGAGGAACTAGATGCAAATTCAGCTCAAAGATATTAACGAGGATAGAATTTATCTGGTAAATTGTATCAACTGGATTATCAGTAGTTTTTAGAGGTACTTTACCCCCTGTACCAATATAAGACAAGTTGTATGATTTAACCGCTTTCCAATAAAGACTTTTTCCCCAGGAGAGATAGAATTTATTATTCGAATCAATATGAATGCTTATTTCAGGAATTCCCTGTGGCATATCTTTATGCGACCAATCGATTTTCTGCTCATCATTGGTTTCAACAATTACCTCAAATCTTATTTGTTCCCCAACATAAGTGGAGTCAACATATTCATTTACTGCCAGCTGTGCAATTTCTCTCTTATTAAGTCCGTTCCCAGAGTCACATCTGTAAAGCACATATCTCCTCAAGTCATTATTCGGATACTTCTTCCAGGAAAGATGTAACAATCCATTACTATTGTCAGTTGTAATTCCGGTTCTAAAATTATTATCAACAATTATGACCCAGGTCTTAGAAGACTCATAAGATATCCCCCCGTAAAAATTTGCTATACTCGGGTTTTTTGATTGCGTTATTAAAAGTAGTTTTAGTAAATGAGAACCTTCTGTTAATGTAACCGGATCCAGATTGAAACTACCTGTAGATGACAACACTGATACATAATATTTGGAATCAATATAAAAAACAACTGAATTAATTATGAGGTCCTTGCTTGTGAAACTGAATTTTATGTTTTTTTCTGAAAAAAGATAAATTGTATCGCTTGTAAGATTCAGCTCTACTACCTGCAAATCGGGAGTTGTGGATTCTTCTTCAACTGACCGGTTATAAATACCTTTCGGTTCATACTCACATGAAGAAATGAGACATAGAACTATGCCACTAAAAACCGTAAGGTATGATCTAAAATTGCAGATCATAAACTCTATTTGTGAAATCGGACTTGTCTAAGGATAACGCAAATTTTTAACCTTTATGACTCATATTAGTATTTTACTGCTGACTTCCCTGCTTTATAACCGGTTAGTCCGTAGTAAACTATAAAAGCAAAGCAGACCAGCGGCACAATAAACCCAAGAGCCATTGTTGAAACATCGGCTATAAGGCCCATGAGCACTGGTATAAGCGCTCCTCCAACAATTGCCATTACCAGAAACGAAGAGGCTTTCTTTGTGAGTGGTCCAAGATCTTTAATGCCTAGGGCAAAAATTGTCGGGAACATAACAGACATAAAGAAATATGTTGAGAAGAGTGCGACTACCGATGTCCATCCAAGTCCTGCCACTACAAGGGCCATTGTAATAACATTTGCTATTGCATAAAAAGCAAGCAGCCTGTTGGGCCGGACAATGCGCATGAAAATTGTGCTTCCCGTGAACCGTCCCAGCCAGAATAATCCCATCCCCCCTATTCCAAGTATCAGTGATGCCTGCTGGTTTGACAACGAAGGTATCTCTTCAGTGACATAATTAATGAAAAAGCTGTTTATCCCTGTCTGTGCAGCAACATAAAGGAACTGTGCTACGACAGCAAGGATAAAGTGCGGGTACTTTAACAGATCCTTCAGGCTTCCTCCTGATCCATTTTCATCTTCCTGTGATTCTTCTTTGACGGCTGGAAATTTTATCCTCCAGAATAAAACAGCAACAATAAGGACCAGGATACCTATAAACATATATGGAAGCGCTATTGTAGCAAATTTATTGCTGTTACCGCTGCCTGAAAAAATCAGCATCCCCCCTACCAGCGGACCTGCAATCCAGCCTAATCCGTTGAAAGATTGTGAGAAATTAATCCTTCTCGCGGCGAATTCCGGCGGTCCCAGTACTGTTGTATACGGATTTGCGGCTGTTTCAAGACAGGTCAATCCGCACGCAATTATGAAGAGGCAGAAAAGGAAACTTCCGAATGTCTGGATAAAAGTAGCCGGGAACATCAGAAATGCTCCACACGCAAAAAGAAGAAGTCCGAAGATTATACCTTTTTTGTAGCCAACCTTCTGCATCAGCAATCCGGCCGGAAGAGCCATAAGAAAATAACCGCCGTAGAAAACAAATTGAATGAATGCCGATCTGGCTTTAGACATACTTAACAATTCCTGGAAATGCTTGTTTAGTACATCAATGCATCCATGGGCAAACCCCCAAAGGAAAAAGAGACTTGTTACCAGGATGAAAGGGATCATAAATCCCTGGTAAACAAGCTTCTGCCTGCTACCATTTACAGAAATGCCGCTATCCATATACAACTTGTTTTTGTCAATACAAGATTGTCATGATTTACGACTTTTCCAATACCCGCTTTAAAAATAAAAATATTTAAAGATCCTTGGTTTGTTCTTAACCCTTTCCCTATCCCCTTCCCTTAAATTTAAGGGAACGGGTATGGGGATGGGTTTAGTAACTATAAAGGTGTGAAAATTACTCTGGCTTGTAGTTATGACTTCGTAACCAGAAGGTTTACCTTAAGTTTGAACTCATCATAGATGGTTTTATCTCCGAGATTATCGAAGAAGGAACCAGATCCATAACGAACATTGTATTTGGACCTGTCAATAACAATATTTGCATAGAACCATGTACCTTCTTCAACCTTTTGCATCGTTGCCCGGAATTCGACAGGATTTGTTACACCCTTTATCGTAAGAGTTCCTTTGACCAGTCCGGTTCCTTTTTCAAAAGGTGTGCTTCCGGTAATGACCAGCTTCGAGGTTGGATATTTTTCAGCTCCAAAAAAATCTTCTGACTTAAGATGACCCTCTAGCCTTTCATTGCTTTCAGAATCTTTAATACTTGACATATCAATGTTAAATTCACCTGAAACAATTTTACTATCCTGCCAGTCCAGCCAGCCCGACTGAAGATTGATTGTCCCGGTATGCTCACCGATTATTTTCTCACCAAGCCATGATAATTTTGATTTCTCTTTATTGGCTGTAAGCTTTTCCTGCCCGTTTGCCAAACCTGATAATACTAATGTTAATGTTAAAAGGAATAATAATCTTTTCATATCTGTTCTGTTTTAAATTTCCAGATAAACAGAACAAGCTTAAGTTTTGTTCAATCTTTTTAAAAATAAAGTGAAAACGGGTGTTAAGAATTATAGTTTATGAATGTTCAGCCCGCCGCTGATCTCGAATACCATTCCGGTTGAGAAATTCCAGTCGCCGCGTGCTATTGAACCAACAGCCTTACCGATATCTTCAGGAAGACCCCATCTCTTTTGAGGTACTAATCCATCGTTGATCATTTTGTTATATTTGTCCTTCACCTTGATTGTCATATCGGTCTGAATTATCCCTGGCCTCACCTCACATACAAGAATACCCTCTTTCGACAAGCGGTCGGCGAAAACTGAGGAAGCCATACTTAATCCGGCTTTTGAGACACAATATTCAGTTCTGTTATCTGATGTAAGAACAGCTGATACTGAAGTGATGAATATTATAACAGGGTTATAGGAAGATATCTGGTTCTTCATCCAGATCATCTCTTTTGCAATTTTCTGTGCGAAAAAAATGGGACCTTTCAGATTTATATTGGTGACCCTGTCGTAGCTCTCCTCTGTCATCTCGAGCAGATCGCTCCTCTGAAGCGGGGCTACACCCGCATTGTTCACCAGGAAATCAATACGTCCGTACCGTTCAAGTATATTTGAGACAACCTCTTTATGGCATTTTGTACAGGAGATATCAAGACCTATCGGAAAAAACTGGCCTCCTTGCTTTTCAACTTCCGGCCCAAGGATTTCCATACCTTCGCTGTCAACTGACCGCGCTATTGCCGCAATATCAAATCCCTCACTTGCCAGAGCAATTGCCACAGCCCTCCCTATCCCTCTGGAGGCTCCTGTAATTACAGCTACAGGTTTCCCATTCATGAGAAAGAAGTTTTTTCAGGTTTGGTTAGTGGCGGTAAAGGTAATAATTTGTGTGATTTGTTCAACTTTCAATAAAATTATCTTCAAGATAATCTTTCCAGACCTTCTCGAACCAAAGATCCTGGAGAGGAATTTCCCGGACTTTCACCCCTGATATTATTATTTTTCCCTTACTGAAACTAACCTCCTGAATATCTTTCTCAACCTCCCTGTCATATTTGCACAGGTTAATATCCAAAACCGGAAATGAGAAATCAGTTTTTACTTGCTTATCATTATTTATAATTATATATGACCCCCGGCTGCGGCCTTTCTTTTCAATATATGATTTTATTGCCTTAAGCCATATC
Organism: uncultured Bacteroidales bacterium; assembly: GCA_963701745.1. Classification (GTDB taxonomy): domain Bacteria; phylum Bacteroidota; class Bacteroidia; order Bacteroidales; family VadinHA17; genus LD21. The sequence continues at coordinate 248,468 of CAVPBE010000006.1, forward strand.
AGGTGAGTGAGGCAGGCATCTGAGATCTTGAAACAACCGGCAAGCTCCCTTGTTGATGAAGCTCCGATTTTCCCATTAATACCTGCGAGAAGAGAAGATGCTTCAGCAGCAGCCGTTGAAACCGTTTTCCGGTCGCGGACAATGCTTCCTGCCGCGGTCATTCTTTTACGGATCTCAACTAAAATCTTTTTATTAAGAGATTTCCCCCCTGATGACAGCCATGAGACAGCCAGTTCAAGGGCCGGGTTTAAATCATCAGCGGATATAGCAAGGAACTCAGATATAGATGGCACCGGCAGATTGTATTTGCGGGTTATGAATTCAGCAGCCCTTCTGCTCCCGACCTGACCTGAATTAAGGGCAGCTCCTCCTGGTCTGTAAACTCCATGGGATCCATTCACCTCACCCACCGGAAAGAGATGTCTGATATCTGATTCCCACCAGATATTCCCTTTCAGACCTCCGTTGTTATGCTGTGCGCAGACCCCAATCTCTAAAGGCTCAGATGCCAGATCAATATTATGCTGCCTGTAAAGTTCAACTGCAGGTGAATTCATAGAAACAAGTCTGTCAATCGGGATATCCTGCATCGAATCAGAACTGACCAGGTAATGCCTGACCTCAGGATCAAGTTCCTCCGGAAGAAATTTATCTATGCCATTCCATGTTATATTTTTTCTGAAATCGATATAAACCCTTCTTCCCTTTTCCGATTTTTCCTTCCATGCCAGCAGATCGATCATCGATGATCCAAAACCAGATAATTTTGTGCAATCGAAAGGCCACTGATAGCCCTTCATAAAAATTGCCTTGGTCAGTCTTGTATAATCCGGAAAATGCTCATTCAGAAATTCCTTTTCATCGTTTCCATTGCTGTCGGTTGAAAAATACCTTGGTATTACCTGCTGATAGCTTCCCGAAAGGTTCCACCTGAACTTCAGGGATGCCATGCCAAACTGCGATTCGGTAAGATTCTGCCCTGTGGCTCCTGCACGGAATGCCATTCCTGTTGAACCGGTTTGAGACAATGGATAAACACTATCTTCATATATATCGCCGGGACCGCCTGTCCCCATTATAATATTTACTGAATTAAAAAGCACAAAGGCGTTATATGGATTTTCAGTCCCGGTGTCAATGGCCAGTGCTCCGATCACCTTTGTCTTTTCCTTATCAGTCAACAATTCAATAACATGGTGGTTATCAAGCACCTTGATTTTCCGCTTCCTGACCTCTTCCGAAAGAGCAGCGAACATCATTTTTGAAGTATAAGGTCCTGCTGAAGTGGCTCTTGCCCTTGGATCATTATCTGTCCTGTATCCAGCCCATGACCCGTATTTATCATAAGGAAATGGGACCCCAATATCAACAAGTCGCATAAATGACTGAACGGAGCCCTGAGCCTCACACAGGGCAATATCTCCATGCATACATCTGCCATTGAAAAGATCCAGCGCCATTGCCCTTACCGAATCAGGTTCGCCGCCGCAAAGAGAGAGCTTGTAATATGTTTGCTTATCAGATCCTGCATTGTTCGAAGTGCCGGCACCCCACTTTGTGGTGGCAATCATTATGTCTTTCTGTCCAAGAGAGTCCAGCGTTACAGCTGAGTTAAGTGAAGCGGCACCGCTTCCGATTATAAGGGTATTAAGATTGTAATACTTAACTTTAAAACTGCCAATTTGTATAGATTCACTTCTCATCGGCAATCAGTTTTTTTAGTTCATTCCCATAAATTTCCCTGTCGTGTATTACGCATCCGCCCGGCTTCAGGCTTCTGATCAGCCTTGTACACCCCGAGCATGTTATGCATGCTTTTCGCGGATCGGCTATCCCATTCTTCATCAGATCAAGCGGCATTGATGGATAGGCAAACGAATTCCTGCCAAACCCCATGAATGCCGCCTGGCCATTCCTTATGACTGAGGCACCAACATTGGGGGCAAAATGTCTTAAGTAAGACCATGCTGAGCCGACCATGGCTATTTCAGGATATCTTTCCTGAAATAATGAGGTGCTGCTTATCATTCTCATTACACCTTCCAGTGGATGCTCTCCGGGCTTATTCTGGCCGGGAAGAGGATTATCATAAGGCCGGCTGATATGAGGATTGTAATAGGGACTTCCCATAGTTATGTTTATAATTCCGATACCTCTCAATTTAAGCTGATCAACCAGGAGAAGAGGCTCTGTAAGGTCCATACCTCCTTTTTCATCTACACCAAACCCACCCGGGTAAAGATCAGAGATACCAAGACGGGTAGTTACAACGATCTCCGGAACTTCATACATTATCCTGTCGATTGTATCAAGCAGGAATCTGAATCTTCCCGATGTCTCATCTCCCCCGAAAATGCTGTTCATCCTTGTCCTGGCCGACAGAAGGTCAACCACCAGGTAGCCATGGCAGGACTTAATGTCGATTCCATTAAATCCCGATTTATAAGCCAGTTTAGAAGCTTCGATGAACTGGTCCATGATTCTTTTCAGATCGTCATCAGAAAGTATGACGGGAGTTATTTTATCAAGGATAGGATTAAGAGCTGCGACCTTTGGTTTTGCTATTCCTTCTGGTTTGCTGTAGCGTCCTGAATGCGTAAGCTGAACAACAAGAAAAGGATCGATTCCCTGTTTCATGGCATTTTTTCTGACCTCATCGTTCAGGCGGGAATAATTATCAGTGTTTTTCTTGTGGATCCAGAGCTGGTGGGGATTTGATCGTCCATCGTACATGACCGAAACTGCTTCATGCCAGATTATCCCGCTGCCTCCAGAAGCATACCTCATGTAACGTCTTGTTGTAAGCTCAGACGGGGAACCCTCATTTTCTGAATCGTACCCTTCCATTGGCTGGACCACAAGCCGGTTGGCTATTGAAAAGCCACCCAGATGATATGGCTGAAACAATGGGGTTATATCATCAGAATAAGGAAGGTCAAATCCCAGGTCCTTTGCCTTCCGTTGAAGGTCATCTTTGGTCCCGTATTTGAAACGTTTGTGCATCTCAAAAATGGAAATTGGATGAACTGAACCGGGGATTAACAATGTTGTTATAGATTGAGCCAAATGTGTATGTGAGTTCAATTCCTCCCATGACCCTGTATTTCGTCTGAAGCTCTCTCAGCTGCAAAAGCCTTTCAGCTTCTGAGATATCTCCCTTTTTAAGATTAAGCTGATCATTTATATGGGCTATGCCTCCATTTATCCTAATTGATAGCCCTTTGACAATCCTGATATTTATAGAGGACATCAATTCGATCCTGTTTTTTGAAAAATCGTGAAAATAATTTGATCCTATTAAAAGAAGATTTATTGATCCCCATTTTTTTTGAATCTGGAATGCAATATTCAGTCTCTGTAAATAGAGTGTTTCTTTTGCCTTATTATAAACAGTGGAATCGATATAATTGTTTATCTGTAAACCGGCACCGTATAAAATCCTTAGCTGCCTGTGTGTTGCTTCGGAATAAGGGTAAATGTCATACTCGATTGATGGAAGGAAGTCTGTTCTGAAATTGAAATTTTCACGGGTTGATGATCCCAGGTCCCATCTTAAGCCGGCCGACCAGTGTTCACTGAGACTTTTTACAAACAGATTATTGATCATAAGGGCACTGGTTGTGTACGTGCTAGTGCTGGCCGAATCAGTATTTACATTTTCAATGAATTTTTCCCGGTTAAAAAAATGATCCATTTCAATTTCAAGCTTAATATCAGGAGTTATTTTACTAACATTTATTGAGTTTCTCAGCTCCAGCCGCTTATTGGCTTCCTCCGATTCATACTGAGGTTCAGTTGATAACTCAAACACCCAGTTATTCCATCTATCGATAACCTCTTCAGATTCAAGATCCTTATTATGATTTATTTCGATTTCGTTAAACAAAGGCGTTTTTGCCACGTATCTCATAAGACCCAACTTTAGCATATTTGTCCGCTTTTCCCTGATCACGGTACTTGTTTGATCAGGGCTGCTGGTAAAGGTCAGAGTATCGTTAAGCCCTTTGAATTTACCCTGTCCCTGAAAGGTGAATGTAAACTGTTCTCCGCCGCTTCCTGCATCCTGATCGGTAACAAGAATAAATACTTCAGCCTCCCTGACATCCCTTACATAGTTAATGTAGGGTATTTCCTGACGTGTATAATTCATATCGCAATCATTGCAATCCAGGAATATCTTTACGGCATTTGTCCTGGTTGTATCAGCAGCAGATTTATTCTCCTGTGACATGATATTTGAGGGGACGATTATTGCTGTTATCAGAATAACCAGAAGTCTTATAGAATTTCCCATAGTTCAGAATATTCAAGGCATGTATTTACTGTTCAATTTTATTTGAGCAAATATCAGAATATAATTAATACGTAAAATAGTCCACAAATTATCCGGCATCCGAAATTAAGGATTTTTAACTTCTTCATCCTCTCCTTCTTCATCGAGCCATTCATAGACCGGTTGCTGAGGTCCCTCCTTCCTGTAGAAAACTGCAAGGATAATCCCTGAGATGAATCCTAACATGTGCGATTCCCAGGATACTTCTTTATATACATTCGGGAAGATTCCCCACACCATTGATCCATAAAGGAACACTATAAGCATGGATAGTGCTACAAGCCTGAAATACTTCCTGATAATACCGCTGAAAAAGAGAAAAGAGGCCAATCCATAAATCAAACCGCTTGCCCCTATATGCCATGCGCTTCTGCCTGCAAGCCATACCAGGACCCCTGTTATAAAGTATGTCCAGAGAGATACCTTCACTGCTATCTCCGAGTAAAAGTAAAAAAGTGCTGTTCCCAGAAAGAACAGGGGGAGGGAATTGTTGAAAAGATGTCCGAAATCTGCATGAATAAAAGGAGAAAATATTATCCCCGGCAGGCCTTTTAGGGATAAAGGATAGATACCAAAGTTTGCTAGATCAAGATCAAAAAGAACTTCAATGATTTTTACCAGCCACATTAGAAAAACAAAAACTCCGGGGATCAACATGCTGAGAAATAATTTCTTTCTGAAAAAATCCCTTTCGACTTTGATTTTGGAGTTCTCTGAGGCCATTTAGAATTTGAAAAAGAAATAAAGGAAATAAAAGAAATAAGAGAAATATTTAGAAATAAGATGATTTATCTGCGTATATCTGTGGGAAAAACAATTCCTGCAGCGTTCCTGACATAATCCAGTGTCTTCATTAGCCCAATGGTAAAAGAGAGGGAGACCACAGGACTTTCGGTCAGACCTTTATCAAGGCATTTCATTACCTCTTCAGCCTCCCAATGATATCCAAGCGCCGGCGGACTAAAAACAAATGTTTCCTTTTCCCTGCCATGCATACCAAGTATGGCCCTCTGGTTCATATCACGTCCGCGTGAAACATTAAGGTTCCCTTTTTCACAGAGGATGTCGCATCCTATGCCGATGTTAGTCTTAAATGAGCTGTAGATAGTTGCCATGGCACCGTTGTTGTATTTAAATATGGCGCTCAGAGACTCTTCAGATCCGGTTTCACCAAATGTTGCTGTGGCTTTTATTTCATCAGGTATGCCAAGGAATGTCAATGCATCAATTACAGGGTAAATACCAATATCAAGAAGCGAACCTCCTCCCAGTGCAATGTTGAATTTACGATCGGCAGGATCAAATGGCGGAATAAATGAGAAGTATGAATGAAGATGGACTATTTTACCCAATTCCCCTGTCTTTAGAATTTCGATTGCTTTTTTATAGAAAGGCTGGAAAGGGGGCCACAAAGCCTCCATCAGGAAAACATTCTGATTACGGGCTTCCATGATCATCTCTCCTGCCTCACGGCTGTTCAGTGCAAATGCCTTTTCACAGAGGACAGCTTTCTTGTTTTTCAGGCAAAGTAATGTCTGGTCATGATGCTGTGAGTGGGGTGAAGCTATATATATCACATCGACTGCCCGATCGTCTGCAAGTTCATTATAGCTTCCGTAGATTTTTCTAAAACCATGATCATGTGCGAATTTCTCTGCCCGAGCAATGTCGCGTGAACCAACGGCGTATAAATCGGCATTATCAAGGATCTTCAGACCGTTTGCGAATTTAGCAGCCATTTTGCCGGGTGCCAGGATTCCCCATTTGTAATGTCTGGTCATATTTGAATTGTTTGGATAAAGATAAGGAAAACCTTCATTTGAATTATCTGACCAAAATCCTGGAATTTAAAAGATCGGATCTGATCCCTATTCCAGATTTGTCGCTGGCGCAGAATTGCAATTCGTGCCTGGTCTTTTAAGGCACCGATTATAAATCGGCACCAACAGCCAGGTCTTTTTGTGCTCTTCTTTCACAAAAACTCAGTTCATTTCAATTATTGGCATAAAATTACTTCATTTTATAACATACTGAATATCTATTTATTACATACTATTTTATTATTGTAACATAAAATATTCAGTACTATGTATTGCATAGTATATTTATTTATACATATCTTTGCATTGTAATGTTGTATAATATTTATAGTAGTAAAATCTGTAAGGTTCTAAGAAAATGAAAATAACAGTAAGTATAAATCTGGGGGGATACTCCTTCAACATCGACGAAGATGCATATTCAGAACTTAAGCGATACCTTAAGAATCTTGAGCTCCATTTTGCCGGCGAAGAGAGTTCCTCTGAAATCCTGTCAGACATCGAGAGTCGAATGTCTGAGCTGTTCCGTTCAAAACTTACCGGTTACAAGCAGGTAATAAATATTGCCGATGTCAGCGAGGTTATTTCAATTATGGGAAATCCGGAGGATTTTTCCGATAACGAAGGACCCTCACCAAAGGAAAAATTCTCAACACCAGGTGCACACCGCATGTATCGTGACCCTGACAAGAGAATAATCGGAGGCGTATGTTCAGGCATGGGTGCCTACTGGGATATTGAACCCTGGATAATCCGTGTGATCTTCATTGCACTTGTAATGGCCGGAGGGTTAGGTGCCCTGATATATCTGATCCTATATATAGTGCTTCCAGAAGCGAAAACAACGGCCCAGAAGATAGAGATGAAAGGTGATCCAGTGAACATTCATAATATCAAGGATTCGGTGAAAAAGGAGTTTGACACTGTGAGAAAAAATATGAAACTATAAAGATAATACCCCCCAACCCCCCTGGGAGAGGGGCTAAAAAGTAATAACTTAAATACTTAATAAGATGGATCTGGAAAATACAAAAGCACAGATGCGCAAGGGAATCCTCGAGTACTGTATTTTGTCGGTACTGTTGAAGAATTCTTGTTATGCGAGCGATATCATTAAAGAACTTAAGGAGGCTAAGGTAATAGTTGTTGAAGGAACCCTTTATCCTCTCCTTACAAGGCAAAAGAATGGAGGCCTTCTGAGTTACCGCTGGGAAGAATCGCAACAGGGGCCGCCGAGAAAATACTATGAACTTACCACCGAGGGGAGGGAATATCTTGCTGACCTTGATAAATCGTGGGATGAGCTTGTTGAATCCGTAAACCTCATCAGGACAAAGTAACCCTATATTAACTTTTTAATTGAGAAAAAAATGGATAAAACAATCAAAATAAATCTCGGCGGCACCCTTTTCCAGATTGATGAGGAAGCTTATAAAATACTGCGCCGCTACCTCCAGGATATTGATGACAGATTAAAAAACACACCCGGAGGAGCAGAAACTATTGAGGATATAGAATCGAGGATCGCTGAAATATTTCAGTCGCAGGGTGGAACCGCAGCAGTTATTTCAAGAGAGAACGTCGAAGCGATGATTTCCATTATCGGCAAACCTGAGGATTTTGATGCGGCTGGTGAAGCAACAGAGACCAGACAATCATATGCGCATTCCACAAGCCAGAAAAAGTTGTACAAGAATCCCGATGATATGATAATCAGCGGGGTCTGCGGAGGTCTTGGCGCATTTCTAAACATGGAGGCAGTATGGGTCAGATTATTGTTCATAATTTTTACATGCTTTTTTGGTATAGGATTTTTCGTCTATTTGGCACTCTGGATTGCACTTCCGTCAGCTCAATCAGATTCTCAGAAAAGAGAGATGTACGGCAGGGATGACTTCCGTGCAGCAAGGCAGAAACGGAACTCCGGCTATTCACTGGTATCAGGTGATCCGGCTCATACTACCCTGGGACAGGCAGGATCGGGTGTCGGAAATGCCTTTAATGAAGTGTTCAGGGCTATAGGTAAAGTTCTCTTTATAATACTCCGTATTTTCCTGATCCTTTTTGGTATAACTTTTGTCCTTTGCGGATTCCTTGCCCTTGTATCTTTCGTTATGGTTTTCTTCTTCCATTACCCGGGATATTTCTCGACACATTCTTTCGGAGTAAATCTCTTCTATTTACCTGATTTTCTGAATTATATAGTTAATCCCGCAATTGCCCCCTGGATCCTTGTACTAACCTTTATTGTAATCCTTATGCCCCTTCTGGCACTTATATACTGGGGTGTAAAGATGATATTCTGGTTTAAGGCCAAAGACGGGATTTTCAGCCTTGCCGGACTGGTAATATGGGTGGTGTGCGTTGCTGCACTTTCGCTCCTGCTGTTTAATGAAGGTATAACTTATGCTGAAACAGCCAAGACAGAATCGGAAGAGGTTATTGAAAGGGCCCCGGCAAATCTTTATATTTTATCGGATCATAAAGTGACGGATCTTCATTATGATAAAGAGATCTCTTTTGATGAGGAGGATTATAACCTTTATTTCATCGACGATAATAAAGGATTATTCATTGGATCAGGCCTCTACATCAACAATTCAGAGGATAAATCGGTAAGGTTAAACGTCAGAAAACGTTCAACCGGCCGGAGCAGAATTGACGCTTCAAGGAAAGCAGAGGGCTTGCTATATAACTATAAAATCTCTGGTGACACAATTTTCATTGATGAGTATTTCACTATCCCGGCAAATACCAAATGGTCTTTTGATGATGTAAGAGTAAGCCTTTACATTCCGGAGGGAACTGAAGTCCATTTTGATAAAACTACCGAGAACATGTTCCGCAGACAGCATTATTATAACGATGATTGGAACTGGAGATGGGATGGAGAGAGCAAAGAAATGGTCAGATCCAACACCGGAAATAATCAATGGATTATGACAGAAGATGGCCTGAGAAGAAGGTCCGACAGAGATGAATAAAATGTTGCTTCTTGTTTTTCATTCCTGATATCTTCATGACAATCCGGTATCCATTTTTGGGTGCCGGATTTTTTATGTTCTTAAAATAATTCTGTTAGTACTATCCTCAATTAAAAATATAGTTATAATTTTATTCTATCAATAAATTCTGCAATAATAAACCTGTCAATCCAATGAAAAAACTTTATTGTTGTCTTTTAATTACTTTATCGTACCCCTGTTTTTCGCAGGAGCCGATTATTAGTTCAGATACAATACGGAAGGATGCTCTGAATGTTTATATGTCAGCTGGCAGTTTTATAAAAAAGGAAATTACATTCATCAATTATGTCAGAGATCTTAAATCTGCAGATCTTGCTATCATTCAGACTTATCAGACTACCGGATCAGGAGGAATCGCATATACATATTTCCTTGTGGGACAGAACAAATATAAAGGCATGAATGATACCATTGTAGTAAATGAATATCCAGACGATACGGAAGACCTTTTCAGAATAAAACAGGTAAAAGCTCTGAAGATGGGATTAATGAGATATGTTCTAAAAACACCCTTATCAGGATTTTTTGATATCAATTTTAACCAGCCGGTTAAGGAGACAGTTTCCACTGATAAATGGAAGAGCTGGGTATTCAGCACAAGTTACTATTTGTACCTTAATGCTGAGAAGAGTTATAAAGCTACAGATATGGATGGATCCTTTTCTGCTGATCATATTACTGAAATGAATAAATTCAGTTTTAGCTATTCATATAGTTGGAGCAATACAGATTATGATATCGACGGATATAAAATCAACAGTTTTTCAAGGAGTCAGTATGCAAATGTTCTTTATGTCAAAGGATTGAATGATCACTGGTCTGCCGGAGCTGCTTCCAGCGCAACATCATCCGTTTATAGCAATTATGACCTGAGCTTAACAATCACTCCTGCAATTGAATATAATATTTTCCCCTATTCAAGGGCAACCCGGCGTCAGCTGAGGTTTTTATACAAAATAGGTGTTGAAATCAATAATTATAACGATACCACCATTTATAATAAGACAAAAGAAAATCTTGGCATTCAATCTCTTACTGCAGCTTATAAGGTAGTTGAAAAATGGGGATCAATCAACCTCAGGGCATACTTTAACAATTATCTTCATGATTGGAGTAAAAACAATCTAAGTTTATATGGAAGTATGAATTTCAGGATCGCAAAAGGGTTAACTTTTAATGTAAGCGGAGGAGCTTCGCTTGTACATGATCAACTGTCGCTTGTCAAGGGAGGGGCTACTTATGAGGAAGTATTACTCAGACGAAAAGAAATCGCAACTCAGTATACACTTTATACCAGTTTAGGACTGACTTATACTTTCGGATCAATATATAACAATGCAGTAAATCCCAGGTTCAGTGGAGGCATGTATTGAAAAGAGCCTGTTTTAAGAAGAAATGCTAAAAACTGCATAGGTTAATGTTTTGTTAAAAATTTAAAATATTAAAGTCAGATCCGATTAATTACTTAATTTCATAGTCATTTTTAATTAACCATTTTTCAAGCCATGAAAAGATTTATTCTTATTGTTTTTCTTGTACTACCGTTTATCAGGGGATATTCTCAGGAAACACCTATAAAATCTGATACTTTGCGAAAAGATGCACTTAATGTTTTTATGGAAAGCTCCGATTATGTCTTTGAACAACACACTGATTATATTCACAGGGAGATACCTTATGTTAATTATGTCAGGGATATCAGGGATGCAGGTGTTTATATTATTCCCACCAGACAGAGAACCGGTTCGGGAGGATATGAAAACACTTGCTTTTTGGTCGGTCAGCATGAGTATGCTGGCATGCGCGATACATTAGTATTCCTTACAACCCCCGATGAAACTACTGAAGGCTACAGGCAGAAAATGGTCAAAACTTTGAAAATGGGTCTGATGCGCTATGTGGCCAAAACCCCGCTTTCTAAATATATGAACATTTCTTTCAGTGAACCATTATCCGAAACCGTCTCAACCGATAAGTGGAACAGCTGGGTTTTCAAAGGTTCATTTAATGGATTTCTTAACGGACGAAAAACATATAAATCAAGTTATATTTCTGGAAATGTATCAGGAAGCAGGATCACCGAAGACTGGAAAATAAATTTAAATGCCAGGTACTATACGGACAATTCCAAATATATAATAGATGATGAAGTTATCAAGAGCCATTCCGATTCAAAATATCTCACAGCTCTTGTTGTAAAAAGTCTGTCAAATCACTGGTCGTTTGGAGGTTCAACCTCCCTGGGATCATCAAGTTACAGTAATAAGAGGTTGTATTATAATCTTATGCCGGGTATTGAATATGATCTTTTCCCATATTCCGAATCGACCAGAAGGCAATTAAGAATCCTGTATTCTGCAGGAATAAGCCTTGTCCATTACACTGATTCAACCATTTATGACAAGATTAAGGAAAACCTGTGGCTCCATACGCTTTCAGCTTCATATGAGGTTGTCCAGAAATGGGGGTCAATAGATTTCACAATGTCGTACAGCAATTATTTCCACGACTGGTCTAAAAACAACCTGTCACTCGACGGGTATCTGAACCTGCGGATTGCAAAAGGATTAAATGTCAACTTCGGAGGAGGGGCATCTCTGATTCACGACCAGCTGAGTCTTGTCAAGCAGGATCTTACCTATGATGAAATATTATTGCAGAGGAAAGAGATAGCCAGTCAGTATCAGTATTTTACCAGCTTCGGATTCACCTATACCTTCGGATCGATATACAACAATGTTGTTAATCCTCGTTTCGGGAACAGCGGCGGCGGCGGAATGACAATTATAATGAATTAGAGGTTGTCTAAAAATTCAAAATGCTTTAACCGCAAAGGCCGCCAAGATAATACGCAAAGATCGCAAAGAGTTGCTAATCATCAATATAACTTTGGGTGCTTTGCGGTTAAAAAGACGTTTTATACAGCCATTATTACTACCTTCTCCATTTTGATAATAAATAATCAATTTTCAAAGCGCTGACATCATTTACAAATTCATCATACATTTCTTCAGTCATATTTTCTATAGGTGACCTGAATTGCCCGTAGTCGAGACCAATATATTTCATATATGCCTTTCCTGTTGCTAATCCTCTGTATTTCCGTGACAAACCGATCATATCTATTGAAATCTGCTGGAGCCGCCTTGCTTCTGCCAGATTTCCTTTGTTGAACGCCCCGATAAGGTCGTGATAAAGAGGGGCAGCATAATTATATGTGCTTCCCACGCTACCTTTACATCCAAGAGAGAGCGCCGGGAGAAGACATTCATCCTTCCCCCATAGCAGGTCATAAGCTCCATTCCTGAAATTAAGGCATGAAAGGAAATCCATATAATCCTCATGAGTGTATTTGATCCCGGTAAAATTTGGAAGTCTTGATGTGATTTTTTCCAGAAATGATAACATCGGCAATTTAACCCCTGTAAATGAAGGAATATGATAAAAATAGACAGGCATCTGCGGAACTGATTCACCTATCGTTGAAATAAAATTTGCCAGATTATCGGTGTCAACAGGTTTGAAATAATATGGGGCAACAACAGCTATGGCAGAGATCCCTATCTCAGCAGAGAAAAGAGCATTTTCAATGCACTCACTGGGCGAAGTACCTCCCACAAGGTTAATAATTCGGACTTTCCCTCCCGATCTGAGGCAATCGGCCCATTTTTCGGCCTGAAGCTGTTTCTCTTTTTGTGTTAATGAGGGACCTTCACCGGTCGATCCATTGATAAATGCCCCAATGATCCCATTCTTCTCAAGAAAGTCATAATAAGGTTTAATCATATCGTAATTAATGTTGCCGCCTTTATCCATCGGGGTAAAAGGAGCAGCAACGAGCCCTTCATATTTCTGAATTTTCATGACAATTGAATATAATTACCAGTCTTTACGTTAAAGATAGTGATTGTTAATTTATACCGGATTAATCATGTTCTCGTCAATTTTATCTATTTTTATTATCTGTGCGCATTTCGGAGTTGGGCATGACCATCAAATTGAATTGTGATCCATCCACTGGTTGGTATTTGCTAATGTACCAACGGGGAGTTGGCTGTGGCAGTTAAATTTGCATAACTAATATTTTCGTTATAAATTTGGCACAGATGAAATTAAAAGCCATGAAAAAGACAATCCTCCTTCCCGTTTGCATGTTCTTCCTGATCAATCAATTGATATCGCAGAATGGGGCAAAAAATTCAAGAATTAATTTGATGCTAGGTCAGGGTGACTATGAGAAAGTTATTGATACCTGCAAACTTATACTGGCTTCTGACAGCTTAAACCCGGACATCTATTACAAAATGGCTGTTGCTTATCAAAACACTCTTGATGAGGAACAGTCGCTTAATTGTTATTACAAAGCTTCCAGTCTCAAACCCGAAAGCAGAGTTTATAATTTCTCACTGGCAAAAGCATATTATTCCCAGGGTAAATTCAATCTGGCTGAACCTCTGCTGATAAACCTCAACTCACAGGATTCAACTAAATGGTTGTATGCTTACTATTTATCCAGCATTTATATGCAGGCAGAGAAATACGATGATGCATTAAACATTTATAACAGGTTTTTGGCAACTGATTCGACTAATTCCGTTTATATCGATAAAGCTGCTTTCGCATATTTAAAGAGTGGTTATTATTACGATGCTATTGATCTGTATAACAAATCTTTGTCAATAAACAGTAAAAATCTGTCTGCCATTAAAAACCTCTCCTTCCTTTATGCCTCTACAATGAACCCTGACACTGCTATACAAATTCTTACAAGGGGAATAGAGATAGATTCGACCGATAAGGATCTTTACATAAGACGGGCTCAGATCAATTATTCAAAAAACTACACAAAACGGGCAATGGATGATTATCTGGTGCTTCTGGCATCAGGTGATTCTTCGAAATTATATCTTAAAAGGACAGGTATAGGATATAGTTACAATTTCCAGCCAAAGGAAGCGATCAGATATCTGCTGCTGGCATTTAAGGTTGATTCTGCCGATTATGAGACGAGCAGCTTCCTGGGGCAGTGTTATTATAAGATAAAGGATATGAAGAACAGTATCTATTATTATAATAAAGTTCAGGCCATTCTCAAGCCGATTTATGCACAAGTTGGTTTAACACATTACCTGTGTGCTGATTCACAAAGAGATAATGGCAGTTACAAGGATGCAATAGCCAGCTATCTCAAAGCATATGCGATTAATTCCGATCCGAATATCAACATGATAATTGCAAATATCTATGATGAAAAATTAAATAACAAAGAGAGAGCTATTACTTATTATCAGAGATTTCTGAATACCCAGAAAAGTTCAAAAATGAAATTCCCTCAAGCCTATATTGAGAAAATAGAGAAAAGGCTGGAATATCTGAAAAACGGACCTAAAAAATGAAAAAAGAATTATTCACACTATTTGCATGTTTTGCTGCAGTCACAATTGCTGCTGCGCAAGCTGATACTACAACCTTAACCAGGATTGGTGATAAAGCTCCTGTTTTCACCTGTACGACTATTGATGGCAGGTTAATAGATATTGGCAAGCTACAAGGGAAGATCGTTATGATCAATTTCTTTGCAACATGGTGCGGCCCATGCAACCTTGAACTGCCTGTATTGCAAAAAAACATCTGGGACAAGTATAAAGCCAATGACAATTTTGAGTTGATAATTCTGGGTCGGCAGCATAATGAAACAGAGGTAAGGAACTTTGTTAAAAGCAAGAAATTTACAATGCCTTTTGCTCCAGATCCAAACAGGGAGGTATTTGGACTTTACGCAACCCAGTTTATTCCAAGGAATGTAATAATCGGGAAAGACGGAAGGATAATTTTCCAAAGCATCGGATATACACCTGAAGAATTCAAAAAGATTGAAGATCTGCTTGTGGAAAAACTGAAATAGCCACTTGAACTACTCCTTACCAACGCATTGGATCAGTGGGAGATGGTTGGCGTTACAAACATCCTCTTGGGAAGAGGGTTAAGAAATAAAAACAGGAATCATCGATCAATTTGGGAAACGGCACATATTTTGTTGTACTGTTATGATAACTAGTCTATTATGTAATCTAATCCTAAAGTTTATGAAAAAAATATTTACCCATTTGATTATTTTAACTACGATACCCCCTCCTTCGCTTTCACAAGAAGTTTCAGGTAAAATACGAGAGATAGGTGTGAGTTTCAGCAGTCTGGATAACTTCGGAATTCGTTATAGATGCGGGGAAAAAACTGAAAACAATTAAAGAATAAATCAGGTCTTTCGTTATTATGAGAAAACTCATATTCATATTGGTTCCCTCAATGTTGATCTACTGTTCCTGTGCTACACTTTTTAATAGCCGGACCCAGCGCATTGATATTATTACAAATAAGAAAGCCCAGGTCGGAATAAATGGAGATATACTTGCCAATGCAGACAACAGGACAAAAATAATTGCTCTACGGGATGTCAGGCCTGTTGAGATTTCCGTCTTAAATGATACAATGTCAAAACATCTTGTCATTGATTCAAGAACTTCAATTGCTTATTGGCTGAATCTCTATCCTTCGCTTGGATTGGGAATGTTAATTGATAAAGACACCCCAAAAAGATATGCTTATCCTAAAAGGGTCTATGTTGACATGACCAATAGTTTAAATACTTATTACACATATAATCCCTATATCAGGAAAGGAACATTTTATTTCAATTCTTCTTTCCCCTGGGTAAACAGCTTTCTTCTGAAGCCGCTTGAAGAAAACAGCACCAAATCTCACACAGGATTTATGGGCATAATGGCTGGCCTGGATTATTATTATAAAACCAACAGGTATATAAATCTGTCATTCGGCGGGGTTATGGATTTTATATTCCTGTTTCCGGCTCCTATCGATTTTGATGGAGAGGTCGATTTTATGAGTTCAATTTATGCCAATCTTTCCAGTAACTACAGAATTAAAAGATTTTCTGTAGGTTATGGAGTCGGCTTCTCAAAAAATATCTGGGATCACAGGTATTACCAATGGCAGGATCCTCCTCCGCCTGTAAGAGATCCGGTAACAAAGACTGATTATTCTATAGGGCTTATATTTCCTTTGTATTGCGAGATCGGCCAATATTCCAAAATCGGATTGCTTTACAGACCTTCATTTTTGACCGTCAGTCCGGTTACAAAATTCAAATATGAACATCTTATCAGCATTGATTTTGCATGGAGAATACCTATAATTAAATAACTGCTATTGAAAAATTCACAGCCGTTGGTTATGAGGAAACTGAAGTTATTGTTTACTGGTCCCTTCTTTATTGGAGTTGCTCAATCAGGCTTTTTACAAGCCGGAAGAGAAAGCGCTTCTCTGACTTAAGTTCATTAGACCGGACATCCCAGCTCCCGCACTTCGTACCCCACACCAATTGTTTATTTTACTTAACTTTGATTAAACAACTCTTTGTCAGAACCTGAATTTTAAATCTATGACATCAAATACGTACACCCAGTTTGGGAAATTTTCGGTAGCAGTGATGCTTCCAATACTCATCTTTTTAGTGATAATGCTGATACTGACCGGATTTAATGATGCTATGCCGGCATTGATAATTATTTTTGTAATAGTGACTCTATTGGTCTGCCTGCTGATCTTCTATAAGCTTACAATTGAAATAGACAGCTCACATGTTGCATTCAAACTTGGTACCGGATTGGTAAAAAGGAAATATGCCCTCAAAAATATTGAAAGTTGCAGACCGGTTAAGAATTCTGCATTATACGGGATCGGTATCCGGATGATACCGGAAGGGTGGCTCTACAATGTATCAGGACGGTTTGCGATTGAACTGACTTTCAAAAACAAAAAATCCAAAATCCGGATCGGGACAGATAAACCTGAGGAAATAGCAGAAGCAATAAACAAATTATTGAATATACCATTTTCCGGATCTGCTTATGATGAAGCTTTTGAATCTTCAAACCGTGCAGGTTACTATATTCTTGCTTCAATTATCCTGGCTGGTCTGATCCTGCCGATAATCCTGATAATATCAGGCCGGAAAGAGACAAAGTATGATTTCTCGGATTCAGCCTTTACAATAAATGGCATGTATGGACTGTCTGTCGACTATTCAAAGGTTATCCGGATCGACACAATAAGTTCTTTGCCTAAGATCAAAGCAAGAACGAACGGATATGCCCTGGGAAATACTTTAAAAGGGAATTTCAAGCTTTATGACCAGACTAAAGTCAAACTCTTTGTTGAGGAAGGGATTCCTCCGTATATACATATAAAAACTGACGAGACAGAGCTGTATCTGAATTTCAAAGATCCTGTCACAACAGCTGATTTATATCAAAAGATCAAAACCAGACTAAATTATTAATATATGATGGACAGACCAGTTGCCGGTAATTCAGACTGGACAAAATGTGAGATTATTTTTGACGTAGCTGAGAAATGTATGGTCTCTTACGGGTTTATTTTAACAGGAACAGGGAAAATCTGGGTGGATAACGTTTCTTTTGAAACAGTAAGCAGTGACATAATTAAAACTGCACAGTCCCTTAATGAGCCATTCCCCGATGATTACATTGAACAATTAAAGAAAAATCCGGGAGATCTTCCTGAAAAACCTCCGGTCAATCTTGATTTTGAGGATATTGTTTCTGACAAACGATTTATTCCGGTAGCAACTGATCTGCCAAAAGCCGGATTGCATATATATCTTACAAGGAACGTTGGAAGTTCAGGTGCTGTCCGGTATGAAAAGGGGCTGCGTTTTAAGCAGAAATTAGTATCGGAGGAATTAACTGATCAATCTAAATTGCAATCGAATGCGGATTAAAAAAGAAGATTTTTATGTTCCCAAACGAAAGTTAGTACCATGAAACATCAAATTTTGTATTCTTTCCTGTTTATTACCATTGCTCTTACATCATGTAAGAAAGAATTCCCTGATGATCCTCTTGCTATTGATAAACTGTCAATAAGTGACTGCAAAACAAAGGGAGATAATTCTAAGGCAGCTGACCCGGAATATATTACAATTAAAACTGTGGATGATTATTACCTTCACTTCAGCCATATCAATTCAATTCTTAATTGTGAGCCGGGAAAAATAACAGTAGCAATAGAAATTAAATCAGATACAATCTCTGTTAATGAAACCGAAGAAAGCTCCCTCGCCAACTGTGTTTGCCCATATGATATAGAGTTCAGACTGGGACCTCTGGAATACGGAGTTTATCCGGTCAAATTTCAAAAAGGAGGCCTCACTTTTAAGGAATACTCCCTGAATTACAATAAGTCGACAAACGTCAGAATTGACATTCAACCTTAAAAGTAAATCTGCTGATGAAGATTGCATGCGTCATAGTTGGTACAAGGGGCGATGTCCAGCCTATGGTAGCCCTGGCAACAGGTCTTATGAAAAAAGGCCATGAGGTCACCATATTTGCTCCTTCTGAAAACGAAGAGCTGGTCAGACGATATAATTGCAGCCAGCGAAGGGGTGGCATTCCTTTTCATGGAGGACCAGTTTATGAATCGCGATCAGGGAATGTGCAACAAATGATTCTTATAAAAAACCGCAGCCGAGATGTCTGAACAGCTTAAAGATTCAAATGGCGTTGACCTTACAGTCCAACTAATCGAAAAAATAGCTGCCGGCTTATGAAAACATATGCATATAACCTTTTCCCAAAACCTCTGGTCGTGACCGGTTATGCCCTGATACTTCTGGCTTTTGTTTTACTGATTGTGAACCTGAATTCAGGTAAAAGTGAAAGTATCCTGAATGACCTTATCTCTTCCATAGCAATTGTCTTTATCGGTCTGGTACTGGTTTCATTCAGATCAAAAATAATTATCAAAGCTAAATCAGACATTGTAATTAAGGAATCTGACTTTTTAGGCATAAGCCTTTCAAACGAAAAAATAAAGATCCCTCATAATTGTGATCCGGATCTATATCAAACAAAAGAATAAAACAGGAACTGGCTATTACAGATCAGTGCTGCCCGTTAAACTATGAGTTTTAAGTCTTTTGATATGTTTTTTCATTCAGATAAAGGTGTAGTCAGACTGATAAATACCGATTGCAGCCGAGCGATAAAAATCGCAGAATTCCTTAAGTCAAATTTAAAACTTGACTATACTCTTGAATTAACCCAATGAACTTTAACTATGGCAAAGATCAGACAGGATCATGAATCTCCGGAATCAATTTCATCCTGGGGCTGGAGGTATCATCACATGGGAATTCCGACAAAAAAGAAAATGCCTGATGAGATTTATTTGCCTCAATTCAGATTCTATTTATCAGGTTTCAGTACAAGTCCTTTCGGCATCGAATGGATGAGATTTGAAAAGGATAGTCCGGTCAGCAAGTTGATTCAGACAGTTCCCCACATAGCATTTGAAGTAAATAATATCGATTATGAACTTGCACAACGTAATTACAATGTAATTACAATGCCAGACTCACATACAGCCGGAATAAGAGTTGCAATGATCGAACATAACGGTACTCCAATTGAGCTGATTGAATTTGAAAAGAACAAATAAGAAATATTTGACTTCAGGCTGCCAAATCTGTAACTTTACATAAATCAAATATCTTACCTTTTCATTTCATTCAGTTATAAATCTCTTTATGAAAGGAGGAAATCATGAAAAAAAAAGTACAAATTATTGTTGCAGCTCTTGTTTTAGCGTTCCCTGTTATTCGGGCTCAGGAATCTGACTACAAAGACACTCCCTGGTTCTCCGGTATGCCCAACTTCTATATTTATGCAGCAGAGGATGTTGAATTCGGCAGCTATAACTTCTTCAATGGGAAAAACTGCACAACATTAGAAGGCAGAAAATTTAAAAGGACATATTCATTGAAGGAAGATGCACAGAAATCAAGCGTTATTCAAATAATGCGTAACTATTCTAACGCTATAAAAAACATGGGTGGCACAGTCATTTATGAGGGAATGCCTCAGAATGCAGAATGTGCTGAAAACAACGGCCTTAATATGGTTGTTGGCAAGGCTGTAAAAGATGGAAATGAATTGTGGGTTGAAGCTGTCACTCTAGGCGGAGATGATTTCTATCTTACAATTGTCCTGAAAGAACTGATGAAGCAGGATGTAACAGCAAGTGCTATGTTTGAAGCCCTCAACCGTGACGGTCATATAGCCCTTTATATAAACTTTGACACCGGTAAATCAATAATCAAGGATGAATCCAAACCGATCATCGAACAGATTGTACAAATGCTTAAAGCAAATCCTGAGCTTAAAATAAGCGTAGAGGGACATACTGATAATGTCGGGACCCCGGCGTCGAATAAAACCTTATCTGAAGCAAGAGCAAAGTCAGTGGTTTCTGCAATTACCGGTCAGGGTATATCTACTGACCGCCTGAATCCTGCAGGTTATGGACAGGATAAGCCAATTGCCGACAATAATACGGAAGAAGGAAGGGCAAAAAACAGGAGAGTAGAACTTGTCAAAAAGTAAAACCCCATTCCCCGGATCAAGTAATAATTTCACAGACCCTAAAAAGAAAGTGAGGTCAATCATGAAAGCTCTCAGTAAAATATTGAGTTGCAGGGCATTGAAATCTACCTTCATGACAATATTCTTTTCAGGTACATGTTTGATGCACAATTATTTATTTGCTCAGTATCAGGAAATGGTAGCCAAACTGACTGAAGCTGAGATCAGGACAGTAATTCCAATCCTGAAAGCAGAGGCTGCACAATTTACGAACTATTTGGAATCAACTGAAAAGCTTACTGAATTGAAGTATAAGTTGTTCCTTGATATCCAATCAGGAAAAACGGATCCTCTCAGGTGGCTTAAACAGTATACAAAACGTATCATTGTACCGCCAGACGCGATATATCTGCCAGACTGTTCAAGGGAAGAATCCATAAAAGGCTGGGAAGTATATACCGAAGATAAAGAATCTGGAGGAAAACCTACGGCCGTTCCAACAGCAATATTCACTTTCGGAAAAGATTTTCCTGCTATCAATAAGAAACTGCTTGGAGATAATATAACCAATGAAAGCTATAGCAAATTCATAGAAAATCCTTATGATGCAACTAATCCAAGCTTTGACAAAATGAGATCATTTATTAAAGATGCAGACTCATTCTACACCAAAAACGGATTTTCAATCCATTATAGCGACTTCCTCCCTGTTGCCACTGCCTTTAGTTTCTCTCACCCGGCAGATGAAGGATTAATCTCTGGTTTTCTGAATATGTTCGATTGGACCTTTCTCGATCCTTCTCATCCTGATGTGCTTAAGCAATGCAGATCAAATATTATGGGACCAGTCATTGAAATCAGAGCCAGTTATGAATTACTGGATAAGTTCTATGGTTCCGGTGTTGAGAACAACTCAGGCGATGAAAATAAAGGAATTAGTTTAAAAAAGGCTGGTATCGCGGAAGACAGGTATGCTTTAATAGTTGGTTCCCTCCTTATGGTACGTCGTGACAGCGAAAACCCTGAAGGTATTGAGGTACCCTCTCTTGATTTCACTCCAACAACCCGGGAAGAGAAGGAATTGGCCAAAGTTATTGACACGATGAGACATGATGCCCTTGCAAGAAAAGACAACGTAAAATTATATAATAAATTCAAAACAGAACTTGATCCGATTCTTGATATTCTTGAGAAGTATATGGGAGGGGAATGAATACTGGCAAATGGCTGTTGATTTTAAACAAATATAATTATGCTGGAAATTCCCGAATCACGAACTATCGGTCTGCAGGCAGGCGAAACCCTGACAGGCCGAAAAATTATTGAGGTTTTTAATGCTACAAGCCCTCATAAGTTTGCATTTTTTTACGGCGATCCTGCAGGATACGCTGAAATACTTAAGGGAAGAAAGGTTAAATCAGCAAAAGGACATGGAATGTTTGTTGACATCTGCTGTGATGAGAATACATTCATTACTATCGGTGAGGGTACAAACATGAGATATTATTTACCTTCAGAACAACCTCCTGACAGATACCAGCTCCTTATTGTGTTTGACGATGGCAGCTTTGTTGCCTTTAATGAAGTTTTTTTTGACAACATTCTACAAAGTACATCAAAGGATCTCTCTGCAAAGGCTCTTCTGGCAACCGAACAACGGATTCCGGGTATTGGAAATGGGGTTTTACAGGATATACTGTTTAATGCCGGAATTCATCCCAAACGCAAAAAATCGGCTCTGTCCGATTTTGAAAAAGCCCGGCTATTTCAAAGTCTTAAAATAACTCTGAAAAATATGACTGATCTTGGCGGAAGGGATACCGAAAGGGATTTTTTCTGGAATACCGGAGGATACAAAACAATTCTCTCAAAAAATACGGTAAAGCATCCTTGTCCAAATTGTGGTGATCTGATCAGGAAAGAGGCTTATCTTGGAGGTGCTGTATACTACTGTCCAACCTGTCAGAAACTTTGAGATGGCAACAGAAATTAATTACCATAAAACTGCCCAGTGGCAAAATAATAGCCGAAATTCTTCCGGGATTTGACCTGATTACCAGCCCTGATGATATTCTGGATTTTATGGCTGAAGCGCGTCTTAATGATAGTGGCAGGATGATCATTCACGATAAAAGTCTCCACCCGGACTTCTTTGATCTTAAAACAAAAGTAGCTGGTGAGATCCTTCAAAAATTCTCAAACTACAGGATGAGGCTTGCTATTGTTGGGGACTTCTCAGAATATAAAAGCAAGAGCCTCAGGGATTTTATAAGAGAAAGCAACAGAACAGGAACAATTTATTTTGTTGGAACAATTGATGAAGCATTATTAAAGCTGGATCGTTAAACATCAAGGAGGGGTGTCATGCCCGCCAACTGGCAGGTCATGACTGGGTTATTTTTATACGACAATATTGAATCTTCATTATATAAAACCCATGGACAGAATCAAGGTTTATAAAGGAAAAGACGGACTGGCAAAGTTTTTAGTGATCTTTGGAATCTTTTTTACCCTCTTTGGTCTTGTGCTGTTTGTCAAATATGTAATTGCAGGATTCAATTTTGACTTCCCTTCAGGGGACTGGAACTCGGTCATGTTTACAATCCAGGGAATCCTGTTCATTTTAATAGGTGGTTCTTATCTGAAAAGCAGGAAGTATTTCATTGAATGGGACGAAAAGGAATTACGGTTTTTACTGCCAGATAACAAAGGTGTTGAAACTATAAAGATGGATGATATACTATCCGCCAGCATAAAGCTTTTTGAAATTGAACTAAAGATGAAGAATGGAGCCAGTACCCTGAACCTAGAAAACCTTCAGTTTGAGGATATTAAAAAAATAAAGGAAAAATTTGAAAATATTCAAAAGACAACATAACAGAATACTTTTGAACGCAGGAAGAAATTTGGCAATTCATTTTTGGATATTTTGTAATGGAACCGGCTCCGCGATTCAGATTAAATATTTGGCATAATAATTAGCATTGATGAAACCTCTCCGGGGTTTCATCTGACAATTGAAACATCATTCTGATTAAAATCTAAAGGAATTTCCATCATTTATTGAACAGCGAAATATAATGGAGCTGTCTCATAAGTCTGAAATTTCATTTATGTTTTCTCTGTGTCGCTCTGTGTCTTCTCTGTGGCACTTTGTGTAACAAATATTTATAAGAACTTACACAGAGATCACAGAGTTTCCACAGAGGTCCACAGAGGACTTTTGAGAAAGCCTCTTCATCTATGATTGAAATAGAAATTTTTTCGTAAAATGTGAACCACGGAGTGGTTCAATTAATGTGTTACCGGTTGAATATATGAACTGAATATTTAACTACAGCCCAAATCTTTTCATTGAAAGCTGATGTAGCAGGTTCACTGTCTCATCAATTCCGAGAACCGAGGAGTTAATACAAAAGTGGTATGATTCGGCCACTCCCCAGACTTTATTGCTGAAATAGTTATAATACCCTGCCCTTTTTTTATCTGCCTTTTCAATATAATCCCCGGCCTTTTCAGCCGTAATCTTTTGTAATTCGGCGATTCGCTTAATTCGATCTTTCATATCCGCGATTATAAACACATTAAGGCAGCGCGGGTTATCTGAAAGAACATAATCGGCACATCGCCCCACGAAAAGGCATGATCCCTTTTCGGCTAGCCTGCGGATTACATCGCTTTGTATTTTGAACAACGTTTCATTATTCAGATAATAGGTTGAAAAGGGTTCCTCTGAAATGGTTCCACGCAAACCAAAAAGTCCGCCGAATATTGAGTAGCTTTTCTTCTCATCTGCCTTTTCAAAATACTCTTTCCCAAGTCCGCTTTCCTGAGCGGCAATTTGAATCAACTCTTTATCGTAAAAAGATATGCCAAGCTGAGCAGCCAGTTTCTCCCCTATTATCCGCCCACCGCTTCCCAGTTGCCGTCCAATAGTAATAACATAATCTTTATTCATATACGGTTAGCTTAAATTACTGTCAAATTTGCTGTTTTACATATGATTTACGGTACTGCGATACAAGCAAATACGCAGCAATTATGCTTGCAAGCAAGTCAGCTGCAGGCATGCTGTACCATACTCCCTTTACCCCGAAAATTGAGGGCAAAATCAAAAGGCAGGGTAACAGGAAAAGTACCTGTCGTGTAAGTGACATAAATATAGCCTTACCTGCCATCCCAATACTTTGAAAGAAAGTGGAGGCGACCATCTGAAAACCTATAATAGGGAAAAATATCATGACGATCCGTAAGCCGGGTACAACTATGTTTATCAAATCTTCATCCGTGGTAAAAGCCGATGCCACGGCGTGGGGAAAGATTTCACTTATCAGAAAACCAACCGTCATTACAGCAGTTGCGAGTAAAACTGTTAATTTCATCACAGTGTTTACCCTGTCGAATTGTTTTGCGCCGAAGTTATAGCCCGCTATTGGTTGCATCCCCTGGGTCAGTCCAAAAACTATCATAGCAAAAAGAGCCGCCACACGGTTTATTACTCCAAATGCTCCGACAGCCAGATCGCCTCCATGTTTAATGAGGTTTTGATTTATAATAATAATAATTATGCTCCCTGCAGTATTCATAAGGAAGGGAGCCAGCCCGATTGACATGGAATCGGTTACGATTTTACGTTTTAGTCTGAAAGACCCTTTCTGGAAATGGATATAATTTTCCTGGTTTCTGAAATAACTGAGCTGCCATATCAGCATTGATGTCTGAGCTATTACTGTCGCAAGGGCAGCGCCTCGAATGCCCCATTTAAATCCAAAAATGAAGAGTGGGGCGAGTATTACATTGATGATAACTGATATGATAGTGGCATACATTGATCTTTTTGGATTACCGGTAGCACGCATCAGGGCATTTAAACCGAAATACATATGAGTTACTACATTGCCAAGAGTTATTATCGTCATAAAATCTCGGGCATAGGGCAAAGTCTCAGAACCGGCCCCGAAAAATAAGAGTATCTGATCAAGAAAAAGAAGAACAACAACAGTGTAAAACAATCCAAAGATCAGGTTCAATACCAGAACATTCCCTAGTATTTGATTTGCTGTGCTGTAGTCCTTCTGGCCCAACCGGAGTGACATAAGCGCTGAAGCACCGACGCCAACAAGCGTACCGAAGGCAGCTGACAGATTCATCAGAGGGAATGTAAAGGCAAGGCCTGAAATTGCAAGGGCTCCAACTCCATGACCGATAAAGATGCTATCGGTAATATTGTAGAGCGACATGGCTGTCATGGCAATTACTGACGGTATGGCATATTGCAGGAGCAAGCTCCATACACTTTCGCTGCCCAGTGCGAGAGGCGATCCTTTCTGTACCATTTTATCAATACAACATCCTTACCCTTATTGTCCCCACTATAGCTTTAAGCTCATCCAGTATAGCTGAACCCAGACAGCTTTCAGTATCAACAATTACGTATCCTATTTCAGGATCAGTCTGGAGATACTCTCCTGCGATATTTATTCCCTTGGAAGTAAAAACATAGTTAACCTCTTTGAGGATGCCTGGTTCATTTTTATGGATATGGAGAAACCTTTGTGCATTGTTGTTTGGCTGAAGTGAGATCTGAACAAAATTGGTTGCCCCGATAGTAGCTCCGGTATCGCTGTATTTTACAAGCTTTTCCGCAACTTCTGTCCCTATATTTTCCTGTGCCTCAACTGTGCTTCCGCCGACATGCGGTGATAAAATCACATTGTCGAATTGCTGAAGTTCTGAAATGAAAGGATCACCGTTTGATGCGGGTTCATCAGGAAACACATCGAGGGCGGCACCCAGGAGATGTCCTGATTTCAATGCTTCTGTCAGATCCTGAATATTTACTACTGAGCCCCTTGAGGCATTAACAAGGCAAGCTCCCTTTCTCATCAATGACAACTCCTTTCTACTTATCATATTCATTGTAAGCGGTGTTTCCGGAACATGCAGTGTAACAACATGAGAAACAGAAAGAAGTTCTTCAAGCGAAGAGCAGGCAACAGCTTTCCCAAGACTCAGTTTCTTGACAATGTCATAGTAATAAACGTTCATTCCGAGTGCTTCGGCAAGAATTGAAACTTGCGAACCAATATGTCCGTAACCTATAATCCCAAGATTTTTATCACGTACTTCAAAACAATTAGTCGCTGATTTCAGCCACTTACCCCTGTGTGCTGCTGCATTCTTAACCGGGATATTTCGCATCAGAAGAATTGATTCAGCTATAACAAGCTCGGCGACAGAACGGGTATTGGAAAAAGGAGCGTTGAAGACAGGAATTCCCATCAACCTTGCAGCATGACCATCGACCTGATTGGTGCCAATACTGAAGCATCCGACAGCCAGAAGCTTTCCGGCGTTGCTCAGTATATCTTTTGTAAGCAGGGTCCTTGAACGGATTCCTATAATATTAGCACTTTTGATCTTCTCCCTTAGAAGCGTATCTTCAAGTGCGCTGGGAAAGGATTCAATATTGTTATATCCGTTTGCCTTGAAAAAGTCTGCTGCACTGTTGTGAATTCCTTCAAGCAATATTACTTTTATCTTATCTTTTTCGAGGGAGTATTTTTTCGACATAGATTAAAACAAATTATAAGCAAGCACCCGTTTAAGGGTTACAAATATAAAAGAAAATATCGGAAATTATTACATATCATAATGTATCCGTGGGCTTTCTCTTAATAACTCAATCCATATCCAAACGGGAATAATGGATTTCCCGAATCATAAGGAACATCTTCTTTCTGATTCCTTACAGCATCCATTGATGAAGGCATTTCAAATGGCAGTTTTGCAGAAGGATTAACTTTGCCAAATATTACGTCAAGCAATGCCTCATCGCTTGCTCCAAAATTTGCAAGTAATCCTTTGGATGCCTTAGCAATTTCAGGGATAACAGCCGGTCTGTCAAGGTAAATATCTACTATCGAAGGTACCCGATTGAGGATAGTCAATATTTCATTCAACTCCTTCTCTTTAAAATCAAGATCACCCGAACTGAATAACTTTCCTAACAATCCAGATCCCTTAAGGTATTGGGTTGGTGATTTCAAACGTAAAATGGCAAAATCAGCCTGCTCAGGTTTCTTAACTACTAATGCAAACCTGCTAACTTTTTCGGGATCCATGTTTTTCAGGTAAACCTTAACACCATTTTTTAGCGGAAGTGTTTTACCGGTTCCATTATTGTCATTCTTTAATAATACTATTGATCTTCTCTGGGCTTGCTCACCCGCGGCCATAAATTCAGGATTCCCGATAATCTGTACTGCATAGTCCACATCTGTGAAAGGATTATCGAACAAGCCTTGAACAAATTTTAATTTCAGCAATCTTCTTACAGAGGAATCAATTCTTGCCTCACTTATTTTACCCTCTTTTACTAGCCTGACAAGCATTTCAGGTATCATTTCACCTCCAAACTGATCGACTCCGGCATTAATAATTTTCAGCATTCTTTCTTCTGGTGTTGCTTTTTCCATTCCCCTGGCTCGTGCAGGAAGGATCATAAAACCCATGAATTTAATATCAGTTATCAGACCCCAATCCGTACAAACAACACCATCGAAATGATATTTGTTACGCAACAGGCCTGTGATCATTTCCTTATTGAAACTGAACCCCACATTATCACTGGTCATATTCATTGGTATTCCATAATAAGGCATTATTGCGGCAGTACCAGCTTTAAATGCAGCTTCAAAAGGTATAAGGTGGTAATTGAAATTATTTCCGGGATATATCTGGCCTTTGGCAACCGGGAAATGAGGATCAATTCCCTCTTTTTGTGGTCCTCCGCCTGCAAAGTGCTTCGTCATGCAGGCAACACTGTTTGCTCCCAGACTATCACCCTGGAATCCTTTAATATAGGCATAAGCAAGCTTGGCAGAAAGAAGTGCATCTTCTCCGAAGGTACCATTTATCCTTCCCCACCGTGGCTCGGTACCAAGGTCAATCGCGGGATGAAGTGCAACCCTTATCCCGGAAGCCATATACTCCTGCCTGGCAATATCTGCGTGCTTCCAGGTCAGCAAGGAATCACCGATTGCTGCCAGTCCAATAGGTTCAGGCCATAGAGAGAAATCTCCTGCAAATGCTGAAGCAAGAGGATTATTGCTGAAACTATTTCTTGGATCCGAAGCTATTGTAACAGGTATTCCAAGCCTGGTCCTTTCAGCAAGTTTCTGAAGATTATTATACCATAGCGCCATTCCCCTTTTGTCAGTGCCGGTGAATATGTTAAAATGATTGATGTGCTTGCTGAAAATCATTTTAGATGTCCCCGCTGACAATAGAGAAAAAACATCACTCAAGGATGGTTTTTCGGAAATGGAGCCGTCTTTTTTCATGCTCACCGGCGGGAAAAACATTGTTCCTGCCTTTTCTTCAAGATTCATTCTTGAGAGAAGGTCGTTCACTCTTTCATCAGATGAACGCCGCGGATCTTCGTAGATATCGAGAGTGCCATTTTTATTAAGATCCCGAAAAGTCTTGCTTTCTATCGTCAGAGTTTTTACCTCAGGACCTGCAAGGGCTAGATTTCTTTTGGCACTCCGGTTCCCGGAAACAGAAGCCCATAGAAAAATAATAATGACAATTAAAAGGATCAATCCTATGAGTGATCCCAATGTCCAGAGAAGGAACTTAATAAGCTTTTTCATTGTCAGGATAATTCAGTTTAATGCATTAACTGAGTAAATATAGTTCAGATTTTTTTGAGTTATCTTTGATAAAGGTAAAAACATCCGAAACAGTAAAATAGATTTCAGATATGAATAAAACCGATAAAGTCATATTCGGATCTTTTCTGCTGGCTTTTTTCCCATTTTTGTTTTCCTTGATAGGTCTCGCGATTGGCTTCTTTTTTTTTAGCGAAAAAACCATACCTTATCTTTTCACTGGAGGAATAATTTGCGGAATTATTCTTGACATCATTTTTATAAAGAGACTCCTGTCAGTTATATTTGATATACCCTTTTGGATTTTTGCAGGCTTTTATATTCTTTGCTCAATATTTCTTTTTGGAATCTTTATGGGTTTTCCTGTTCCTGAATTAATTATGGGAGCAGCAGCGGGATTTTACTGGGGCCGGAGGATTTGCATAACAGGTATTGAAGTTCGAGAGCGCGAAGATCTGTTTAAGAAAGTACCGCGGTTTGCGTCTGTAATAATGGTATTAATATGCATATCATCCGCTTTCCTCGCCTTGAACGAAAAGACAATTGGTGAAGAACTCCAGGGTATGCTTAAATTAGGATTTGTGCCTGAAAAGGGCCTGATTGTAGGAGGGATTATTATTGGCGGATTGGTTTTGATCCTGGTACAGTATTTCATTACCAGGATCGTGCTCATTAAAACTTCAAAAGCAGGAATCTAATGAACATTCGATGTTACTGAAGGTTTCATATGAAATGGATGGGAAGGAGCCAATATGAAAATTAAAAATCTGAATAAAATTGCGGAACAGGTTGGCAGTACGGCAAAAATGCCTGTCCTGTTTCTTGGTCATGGAAGCCCGATGAATGCCATCGAGGAAAATGAATTTGTGGAGGGATGGAAAAGTATTGGAAAAACCATACCTAAACCGGCTGCTGTATTATGCATTTCTGCTCACTGGGAAACAAGGGGTACATATGTGACTGCTATGGAAAAGCCAAAGACAATTCATGATTTTGGAGGTTTTCCTGACGAACTATATGAAGTACAATATCCAGCACCAGGAAGTCCTGAACTGGCAATGGATATAGGAAGTTCTGTAACAAATACTCAGGTCGGACTTGATGAAAAATGGGGGCTGGATCATGGATGCTGGAGTGTTCTAAGACATCTTTATCCAAACGCTGACATACCTGTGGTCCAGATGAGTATGGATTACAATATGAGTGCTCAGCAACATTATGACCTGTCAAAGGAACTCGCAATTTTCCGGAATAAAGGGATTCTCATTGTCGGAAGCGGGAATATGGTCCATAATCTGGGAATGGTTGCCTGGAATAAATTAAATGATAACTACGGTTACGACTGGGCAATCGAAGCCAATGAGAAAATGAAGCAATATATCCTGAAAGGTGACCATAAGCAACTCATCAATTATAAATCGCAGGGCAGATCATTCGACCTTGCAATACCAACTCCTGATCATTATCTGCCATTGCTTTATGCACTTGGATTACAGGAAAAAGATGATCTAATTACTATCTTCAACGACAAACCTATAGGGGGGTCGCTCACAATGACCTCAGTCAAAATCGGATAATCCGATTATTTTCTTTTTAACCACAAAGGTCGCAGACTTTTATCGCAAAGTTCGCAAATAATCTGCTATAAATCACTTGCCTTTGCGTCCTTTGTGGTTTCTTTGAGTGCTTTGCGGTTAATGGATTTCAGCAGAATAAAAAAGAATTGTAAATTTACTTTCTTACTAAACCTGCCGAAATGCCCGAAAAGATTCTCATAACCTATGCAAGCCGGACCGGAACTACTGCTGGAGTTGCTGATGCTATAGGCAAAACCCTTTCCGATCTTGGAGAAGATGTTGAAATCCTCCGCGTGCAGGATGTTAAAGATTTAACAGCCTATAAAGCTGTCGTGGCCGGAAGCGCCATCAATGCAGGGAAATGGCTGCCTGAGGCAATTGAATTTGTTCAGACCAATCGCTTATCTCTGTCTCAGAAACCATTTGCTGCCTTCCTGGTCTGTATGACCCTTGCAATGCCAAAAGGTAAAGAATACAAACCTACTGTTGCTTCATGGTTCGAACCTGTAAGATCACTTGTGAAACCAGTAAGTGAAGGACTCTTTGCCGGAGCGCTCAGTACCAGAAAAATCAGTTCATTAGGCGACAGACTTAAATTTCGGTTAAGCGTTATTCTCGGAGTATGGAAAGAAGGCGATCACCGCGACTGGAAAGCAATTAATGACTGGGCGAAAAGCCTGGTTCCTCATTTCAATAAAATTTAATTTCAAATATATGGCTGAAGAATATCCTGAATATTTTGCCAGGTTTTATGATCTTATCTACCATCAGATCCGCGACGGAGTTGATAACAAATTCTATTTCGGGAAAATAAAGAATGCGAAAGGGAAAGTATTGGAGGTCGGAACTGGTACAGGCCGCCTCCTGACCGAAGCCCTTGAAAACGGTGCTGATATTTATGGTATCGACATTAGCTCTTCAATGCTCAATTTTCTGAAAGCAAAACTTTCTCCTGAGAACAGTGAAAGAATTAGCCTTCAGAATATTGTTGATTTTAAGATTGACACAAAATTTGACCTGATAATTGCCCCTTTCAGGGTTTTCATGCACCTGACTGAAAAGGATGACCAGCTGAAAGCACTCGATAATGTTTATGATCATTTAAACAAGGATGGACAATTTATTTTTGATGTGTTTGTCCCCGACTTAAAGCCGCTTATTACTGGACTTGACAATGTCGTTGATTTCGAGGGGGAATATGAACCAGGCAACAGGGTAAAGAGAATTGTCTCAACAAATCCTGATCTGATAAATCAGATAATCAATATTACATTCAGATTTGAATGGAATGAAGGGTCCTCAAACTACAGCAATGAATGGAAAACTCCCATGAGGTTCTTTTTCAGGTTTGAGCTTGAGCACCTTATTGAACGTTCAAAGTTTAATAAATACCATATTGCAGGAGATTTTCAGGGGAATGAGCTTAAAAATGATTCAAATGAGTTTGTTATAACTTGTACAAAATAATTGCTGATACTATGAAGTCACGTTCTATCATTTTCCCAATGCTGCTTTACTATGCAGTTATGATCTCCTGTTCTGATAAAAAGATTGAACCCGTCGATTATGTTAATCCATATATGGGCAATATAAGCCATCTCCTGGTTCCGACATATCCGACAGTACATCTTCCAAACAGCATGTTACGATTTTACCCTAACAGGGATAACTATACTTCAAACCAGATACAGGGATTTCCGTTAAATGTTGTATCGCACCGTTCCGGAAAGGTCTTTAACCTGAGTCCATTTGAGGGAGATATAAGAGAAATAAATGGAAATATGTTGTACACATATGATAATGAAATTATTACACCATATAGCTATTCTGTATCACTTGATGAACAGGAGATTGATGTGAAATTCATGCCTGCTGAAAGATCAGGGATTTTTTCATTCAGATTCAATGAAGACGGAGAGGCTGGTATCATTCTGAAGACAACCAATCAGGGAGAACTCTCCTGTAATGAGAATTCCATAATGGGTTATGATACATTTGATGATGTCAAAGCATACCTGTATCTTGAATTTGAGAGGAACCCGGAAAATATAATGGTTCGCGACAGGGATGTTGTTTCTAAAAATAATTCCATAAGGGGAAACAGGATTGCCATGATCGCAAATTTCAGCAATAGCAATTCCGAAATAAAAATCCGCTACGGCTTATCTTATATCAGCTCAGAACAGGCGAAAAAAAATCTTCACAATGAAATCTCCGGCTGGGACCTTATTAAAATGTCTGAAAAGGCAAGGGCAAAATGGAATACGGTTCTTTCAAAAATAGAGACAGAAGGAGGTTCTGAAAACCAGAGAAGCGTATTTTATACTTCTCTCTACCGCTGTTTTGAAAGAATGGTTGATATTACCGAGGATGGACAATATTACAGCATCTGGAGTAAAAAAGTTGAGCCTGCCAATGATACTGCATTTTATACTGACGACTGGGTGTGGGATACCCATTTGGCATTGCATCCATTACAGGTTATTCTGAATCCTGATAAACAGGATGAAAAAATCTCTTCATATATCAGGATGGCAAGACAATCGGGATGGATGCCGACATTCCCGACTATCTCGGGAGATAACCATGCAATGAACGGGAATCATTCAGCAGCAGTTTTCCTTGATGCCTGGAACAAAGAGATCCGCAGCTTTAATCTCGAGGAAGCCTATGATCATCTTAAAAATACGATCCTTTATGAAACCAAGCTCCCCTGGGTAAGGGACAGCTCAACATGGCTTGATGCATTTTATGATAAAAAAGGTTACTTCCCTGCCCTCAGAAAAGACGAGCCTGAGACATGTCCAAAGGTTCACTCCTTTGAGAAACGACAGGCAGTTGCTATAACCCTTGCATCGAGCTACGACGACTGGTGTATGGCACAGATGGCAAAAGAGCTCGGGAAAGATGATGATTATAAGTTCTTTACTAAAAGGAGCCTTAATTACGGAAACCTGTTTAAGGATGATACCGGATTTTATCATCCGAAAGACAGTACAGGAAACTGGATCGAACCTTTCGATTATCGTTATGACGGGGGTATGGGTGCACGTGACTATTATGATGAAAACAATGGCTGGACATATATCTGGCAACCTTATCATGCATTCAATGATCTTATTAAAATGATGGGAGGATCAGATAAGTTTGAGAATAAGCTCGACAGGTTGTTCAGCGAGGGTATTGGAAAATCAAAATGGCAGTATTATTCTACAATGCCCGATGCCACAGGAAACGTGGGGCAGTTTGTTATGGGCAATGAACCATCGATGCACATAGCATACCTATACAACCTTGCAGGAAAGCCCTGGAAGACTCAGAAACGGGTACGGATGCTTATGGATACCTGGTTCAGAAATGACCTTATGGGTGTTCCGGGCGATGAGGATGGAGGAGGCTTATCGGCATTTTATGTCTTCTCAGCAATGGGTTTCTATCCGATAACACCTGGAGTACCTGAATATCAGATCGGAAGTCCTCTTTTCAGCAAAGTTAAGATCAGGCTTCAGAATGGAAACAATTTTAATGTCATAACGAAAAATAACAGTTCAGTCAACAAGTATATACAATCAGCAAAGCTAAACGGAAAGGAATTGACAAAACCCGTTTTCACTCATACGGATCTCACCGAAGGCGGGACACTTATCCTGGAAATGGGGAGCAAGCCAAATTACAAATGGGGTACTCAGTAAATTGCTAAAATAGAAATCCGATGAAAAATTTTTGGCTGATGAGTTTTGTTGCATTCACTCCATGCATACTGAGCCAATGCAATACATCCGACAAGGGAAATAAGCAACATGAACTTCCGAATATCCTGATTGCAATTGGTGATGATATATCCTTTCAGCATTTTGGTGCATATGGATGCACCTGGGTTAAAACACCCGGATTTGACAGGGTGGCTGAAGATGGAATTTTATTCAGGAATGCTTATACACCCAACGCCAAATCTTCACCATCAAGAGCATGTCTTTTAACAGGAAGAAACAGCTGGCAGCTTGAGGAAGCCGGCAACCATGTTCCATTCTTTCCTGCTAAATTTACCTCCTTCATCGAAGCATTGGGTAATAAGGGATATTCAACCGGCTTCACTGCAAAAGGCTGGGCTCCGGGAGTGGCAGCCGATAGTGCAGGCAATCCAAGGGAACTTACAGGCAAAGCCTTTAATTCGAAGAAAATCAAGCCTCCAACTGAAGGAATATCGGGTTCTGATTACGCAGGAAATTTTGAGGACTTTCTGAACTCAAAAGATCCTTCAAAACCATTTTGTTTCTGGTATGGCTCAAATGAGCCTCACCGTAAATATCAATATGGATCAGGTATAAGCATTGGAGGAAAGAAGCTTACGGATATTGAAAATGTACCCGGATTTTGGCCCGATGATGACATTGTCCGGAATGATATGCTCGATTATGCCTTTGAAATTGAATATTTTGACAGCCACCTGGTAAAAATGCTGGATTTACTTGAGAAAAAAGGGAAACTTGACAATACAATCGTGATTGTTACTGCTGATAACGGAATGCCCTTTCCGCGAGCAAAAGGGCAGGCATACGAGTATTCAAATCATATGCCTCTTGCCATAATGTGGGGGAAGGGTATTAAAAATCCCGGACGTACAATTTTTGATTATGTAAGCTTTATTGATATTGCTCCCACATTGCTCGAAGCTTGCAGAATAGACCAGTCAGAAAGCGGCATGCAAGAGGTTGAGGGTAAAAGCCTTTTGAATATTTTCAAAACAGGTAAAAGAGGATTTGTTGACAAATCCCGTGATTATGTTCTTATTGGCAGGGAACGCAATGATGTAGGTCGTCCCGATGATGCCGGATATCCAATAAGGGGCATTGCAAAGGAAGGTTATCTTTATATCATTAATTTCAAGCCAGGCCGGTGGCCATCAGGGGATCCTGAAACAGGATATCTCGATTGTGATGGAAGCCCTGTTAAAAGCATGATTCTCAACATGAGGCGCACTGGTCAGTCATCTTATTACTGGATTCTGAATTTCGGAAAAAGAGTCGAGGAAGAATTATATAACATTGCTAGTGATCCGGATTGTATGTTAAATCTGGCCTCTGATCCAGGTTTTAATCCCCTGAAACAAAAACTCCGTGAAGAATTGTTTGTTAAGCTGCGCGAACAGGAAGATCCAAGAGTACTTGGCAATGGGGATATCTTCGATAAATATCCCTATTCATCAGAATCTGTCAGGAATTTTTACAACAGGTACATGAAAGACGAAATTTCACGAAGGTCTGCAGGCTGGGTCGATTCAACAGATTTTGAAAAATGACAGCGGATTTTGATGTGATAATTTCCGGGGCTGGTCCTGCAGGTTGTACTGCTGCCCTTGCTCTTGGTTCATCTGGACTCAGGATTGCATTAATGGAGAAGGAAAAGTTCCCACGGGAAAAAGCATGCGGAGATGCCATTCCTGCATATGTCCCGAAAGTCCTGGAAACGATAAATATTGAATATGCTGCAGCTTTTAAGGGACTGGCTGAAAAGGCAGAGGCTGATGTCTGCCGTTTTGTTCCTCCGGACAGAAAAGCTATTGACTTTAAATTCTCAGAGAACGGATTCATTTGCAAACGTCAGATCTTTGATAATTTTCTTCTTGACCTTGTATCGGGGCTTTCCAATGTTACAGTTTTTCAGGAAACTGCCATAAGGGATATAACCATAAAACGGAACCTTGTATTAATCCAGGCCGGGAATGATATTTCGTTGACGGCAAGGATGGCTATAGGTTGCGATGGTTCAGGAAGCATTTTAAGAAAAAGACTTGCCATGACTAAAACCAGTGCCGGGGAAGGTTCTGTTGCTGCTCGTACCTATTTCAGGAATGTAAAAGACAATCCGCCCGGAACTCTTGAGTTTCATTTTCTGAAGGAGCTGCTCCCGGGATATTTCTGGATATTTCCATTGCCTGATAACCTGTATAATGTCGGATTGGGAATTCCCTCAGGAACTGTTTACGAAAAGAAGATCAATCTCAGGAATGAGATGTTACGGATCATTGAAAGAGATCCTTTTCTGAGTCCCAGATTTTCTGAAGCTGAAATGGAAGGGGAGATCCGGGGACATCATCTGCCTCTGCTAACCCGTAAAAATGGAATTTCAGGCGAGCGATTCATTCTTTGCGGTGATGCAGCATCACTTGTAAATCCTGCGACCGGATCCGGAATCGGGCAGGCGATGCAATCAGGAAGGTACGCAGGCTGGCAGGCGCTGAAATGCTTTGAAAAGAATGACTTCTCTCCAGGATTTATAAGTTCTTATGATAAAACTGTATATGATAAAATTTGGCATGAAAACAGAAATTACCTCTTTATCAGGGATCATATTCTTAATTATCCATGGAGGTTAAATTCAGCTATCAATTTAGGATCAAAAAACAAAACAATAAACAAAGTAATTTTGAGACTCCTCGAATAATGTTTATTCGGATAGCAAGGGAAATGATCGATTAAATTGCCGATGGCTTTAGAGATTGTGTGAAAATAAGGAGATTCCTCGCTTGTGCTCGGGATGACAATATAATTTGGATGTCCAGGTATGGAATCAAGTACTCTAAGTTTTAAAATTTATCTTTTTATCTTTTTTATGCAGCACTCCTGATAACTGTTCGTATTTTGATTAACAATTAGCTAACCTGAACAAATGAAAAAAAATACCCTTACCAGACTTCTGACAATAATAATTATTTTTGGAATTCAATTCAATTTTGTTTTAGGACAGAATCTGAATGAAGTAAAAGACTCGATCTATTCAGACATACTAAAAGAACAGCGGTCCATAAGAATTTTTCTGCCCGAAACCTATAAACCGGGAACAGGGGAGAAATATGAAACCATATATCTGACCGACGGAGAATGGGCTGCAGGAGTATTCCCTTTCATTAACAATTTCGCAAGAAATGAGAAATTTATGCCACAGGTTATGCTGGTGGCTCTGCCGAACAGGTATATAGAAAAAGCAAATCAGCGCGACAGAGATCTTTTACCCGTACACGTTGCCGATAATGCTCTTTCAGGAGGTGCTGACAAGTACCTCTCCTTTTTAAAAAATGAACTTATACCTTATATCAATAAAACTTATCCGACTAACGGAACCAATGCACTCTATGGTCATTCGTACGGAGGATTGTTTTGCATGTACGCGTTGCTTGCTGAACCGCAATTGTTTAAATCCTATCTGGCGACTGATCCTTCTTTATGGTGGAATAAGGATTTTGTGATAAAGCTTGCTTCCGAAAGACTGGAAGCCCTTCCTCCGGACAAGCTTCTGTGGATTGCCGGGATAGAGTCGACTTATAAGGGCATGGGAATAAATCGAATGGATTCAGTGCTTAAGCTTAAAGCCCCTGAAAGTCTCAAATGGAAGATTGGTCTGTTCCCAAATGAAACACATAATTCCGTCAGACTTAAAGCAATATATGACGGATTGAAATTCTCATATTCAGGTTATCCCGGCACACCTCCGGTTTATCACCCGATGAATGGCATTTTGTTGAAAGACAAACCGGCGACGATTTATATTATGAACCAGTACTCCGATCTCAGATACAGGATTGATGGTATTGATCCGGATGAAACATCTCCGAAAGCTGATCAGAAATTTACGATTACCGGACCTGCTCAATTAGTATTAAAATCATTTTCATCCAGCGGTAAATTTGATTGTGTGGCACGAGGTACTTTTGAGCTGGGAGATGCGCTTCCTTCTATTTCAAGACCTAAAAAGGTAACAGCCGGAGGACTAAAGTACTCATATTATGTGGGTAGCTGGGACAGGATCCCCGATTTCAGGAACCTGAAGCCTGTCAGTACAGGCGTCACCGATTCAGTCTTTCAAATTAGCAAACTCCCATCAAAAACCAATTTTGCATGTCTGTTTGAAGGGTACATTGAAATAGTATCCGATGGTTACTACCTTTTTGCTTTGGGTTCAAATGATGGCTCCAAACTTTATCTCGGCAATAAGCTAATAATTGATAATGACGGGTTGAAAAAAGAAGAAAGTATGAAGTCTTTTCTACTGCCTGTGCAAAAAGGATTTTATCCATTCCGTCTTGAATACTTTCAGAAAGATGAAAGTTCCAGTCTTAGCCTGATCTATTTAATTCCCGGTGCTGACAATCCAACTAATATTCCGTCAAAGTATCAGTACCATAAATAAAAACAGGTGTCACCGGGTATGAGATAATTTGGTTTTCTTCTCCGATTTATTTAATTTCAACCCTTTACCGGTAAGTAACCTGCTTAATTTTGTAGAATCGTTATTCGTAATTCTCAAATAAGTTAAAACCATGAATACAAAATCAATTATCTATTTCGGATTAAGCCTGATTTGCCTCATTATTGCATTGATTATCTTTTACACAAAGTTTTTTACTTTTTTGGCTTTCTTATTCATTATTATCGTGGCTACCTGTGTTTTGCTATTCAGGCAGGGAATGTCTGAAATGAAAACTAAGAAAGAATAAAAGCCAGCACTTGTTATTTTGAACAATTTTCTGAAAAACGGGTTATTAATTAAACAAATCTTCTCCACTATGAAAAAATCACTATTGGTCATTTCTGCATTTTGTTTGCTTATTTCATACCCTATAGAATCTCAGGGTTTACTGAATAAGGTTAAGAAAGCAGTCTCAAAAGATATCACCGGGGTAACTGGGGAAGACAGTGGGAATACTACTTCGAAACCTGGCTCTGAACCCGCGTGTGCCTGCGATGATGCCAAGATGGTACTGGACCTTACGAAATATAAGATCACCTATAATGAATTTACCGTCTGTTCCAAAGATGACGGAAGTATGCTTGTGTATGATAAGATCGGATTAAAGTATTATATTTCAAAAAATGGAGTATCGGAGGGACCATACAAGGAAGGAGATCCACGGATTGAAGGGTTTTGCTCAGACAGTAAAGAAAGTGAAAGTGATGAAAAAGCTGATGCCTGGGTGAAAAAATATCCGGGGTTCATATCGCGGTCAGGCGAAAAGTACCTGATTAAATTCGGAGGCAAGAGTTTTGGCCCATATGCAATGATAAGCGATTTTGCTCTTTCAAATTCTAAAAACAAATTTGCTGCAATTGTAACTGAAAATATGTTTGTTACTGAAGATCAGGGCAAGAAGATGGAAGAGGCTATGAAAAATGCAAAAACCGATCAGGAACGGATGGATATTGCAATGGGAATGACCCAGAATGTACAGAGTCAGATGATGAAGGACGGCGGCAAATCATTACAACCGCAACTTGTCACTAATGTACCGGGAGCAATCTTCGATATGACGACCTGGATGGGTGGCAGTTTGAACGGCTCAGTCAAATTTGATGATCTGCTTTTAATTGCTCCCGACAGGATTATGGATTTGACAGGAAAGACTATGATGAAACTCCCCCAGAACAGTTATAGTACGGAAGGATTGTTTGTCAACACATCCAACACGAAGTATGCAAGCTATAATTATGGAGCGCTGACATTCAGCGACAATAAAACCCTGGCTGAAGTTTTCAATCCATACCTGATCAAAACCGACGGGAAAGTATTTCTGACCTATATGTATTACTCACCCGGGAAAAATGCAATTATGCAATGTGCAATTCCATTCTAAGAATTCTCACTTTATAAGGTACTTCTCGGGATTGCACTTATATTTATTGATTGTAATTAATCGCATTAATTCAGCATCGGCATAGGTGAAATTTTTCCGTATAATTTTAATTGTTCCTCTTTTTATCTGTTTTGGAATTATTTCATTCTCTCAAAAAACGGATTATAAAAAAATCTTTGGTCCCGACTGGGAAAAAGCAGAATCATTTATTTCGAAGAATGAGGCCTGGATGAAACAACTTTCTGAAAGGTACGATGTTTCATATCCCCAGGCAATTGCGGTTGTTTTTCCCGAATTGATAAGATACTCAGCTCTTCGTGATAAAATGGAGATTACACTGCTTAAAGCATTGTACATAAACCTTGGTGAAGATTATGCAAATTTTTCAATAGGACAGTTCCAGATGAAACCATCATTTGCTGAATCAATCCACAGGAAGGTACCAATGCTTAAGGGCAGGCTCAGAAACCAGTTCAGGGGAAAAATAATTAACGAAGATATCAGGAAGTACAGAGCATCAATCGTAAAGGATCTTGAACAGCCGGAATTACAGTTTCTTTACCTTATAGCATTTATAAAAATATGCGGGTTTGCTTATAACCTGAAGGAGATGGGTGATGAAGAGAGGGTAAAATTTCTTGCAACAGCATATAATTTCAGCTTTCAGAAACCCTATGAGGAGGTGGCTAAAATGACTGATAAAAAGTTCTTCTACCCTAAGCTCATCAAGGGAGAAAGCTATTCATATGCTGATGTTTCTGTTTTCTGGTATAGAAATTATCAAAATTACAAATAGAGCCTGTCTTAAAAGTCCTGTGTGGACCTCTGTGGAGACTCTGTGATCTCTGTGTAAGTTCCTATAAATATCTGTTACACAGAGTGCCACAGAGAAGACATAAATGAAATTTCGGATTTATGAGACAGTCTCTATTATATAAATTCCTGAAGCAAATTCAGAACCTGAACCCTACCGAAAGTCCGAATCCAACATTCTTTTTTGCGGTCTTATCATTTGGAAGACCATAATCAGAATTCACTTTCAGTAATCCCATCTGTCCATTCAGTTGCAGTAAAAGACCATTGTAAAACTCATACCCCAAAAAAATGTTTGCACCTGCATCAAGACCCCTGTAGTAAACATATGTTGTCGGTTCTTCAGAGGCATCATTCAGAAACTTCACTTTAAGCTCTGTTGTTATGGTACCTGATTTGACCCTCTCCTTGCCAAGTACACCATAACCGCCATAAGGACCTAGGCCAAGAAGAAGGTGTCCGTCACCGAGCTGGGGCCTGTAAAGCAGGTTAAGAGGAATCTCAACATAACAAAGGTTAACTGTCTTTGTAATATCGTCGGTAATGATATCCTGCCTTGAACCTTTTACACTGAATAATATCCCCGGCTGAAACCAAAAATCAGCAAATATTGGAAGGATTGCATTCCCGCCAACGTGGTATCCGGGATTAAGCTTATTATTCAGGGGATCACCCCAGTAATCTTTACCGGCCAGAGTCTGCATCCCTCCTCCTGCTAAAATTCCAAAGTGAATTCCGGTATCGACTTTTTTTCTTTTCTGAGAAAAAGTCTGGGGAACTAGCACAGTGAAAATCAGCATAAAAGCAAAAAGTCGTGTCTTCATAGAAAATGTATTTGTTATCGTAAGTTCTAAATACCTTGTTTAATGCCCTTTAAAGCAAATGAAGCAAACAAAATATAAACATTATGCAAAATAAGGCATTGTTTATATAAAAAAAATCACTAAATTACTAACAATTATAAACCGGTCTTACAAAGATATTGACAACTTTATTTATTTATTTATCAAATCATTAACTAAAATATTTTAA
Organism: uncultured Bacteroidales bacterium; assembly: GCA_963701745.1. GTDB lineage: Bacteria > Bacteroidota > Bacteroidia > Bacteroidales > VadinHA17 > LD21. The sequence goes on from CAVPBE010000006.1 coordinate 290,837, forward strand.
TTATGGCTGTATTGAAAGTGATTGAGATCATGGCATCATCAGAAAAAAGCTGGGAAGATGCTGCTGCCACTGCTGTTAAAACAGCAGGCAAAACTGTAAAGGGAATACGCTCTGTCTATATCCAGGATATGAGTGCTGTTGTTACAAAGAACAAGATAACTGAATTCCGTGTTACTGCTAAAATAACATTTGAAGTTCTGAACTAGATCTTGTTACTGGGTACTAGTTCCTTGTTGCTGGTTTTAATCTGTTCAATAAGCAGGATCCCAAAACAACCAGCAACCAGCAACTAGCAACAAGCACCAGGTAACTGATTATTTATTAATTTATAAATCTAAATTTTTTACTATTATGGGACTAATTTCATTTATTAAAAACGCCGGTGATAAACTATTTAAATCCGAAGAAAAAAAAGAACAGGAGAAGGCTGACTTAATTGCTGCTCACATTAAAAAATTCGGTTTCGACACCAGCGACATCCAGGTTAAGGTGGATGGCGACAAAGTTACACTAATGGGCAGTATTGATACAATTGAAAACAAAAACAAGGTCATTGTAACTACAGGAAATGTTGACGGGATAGCTTCTGTTGAAGACTGGCTGGTTGTTAAGCACCCACCAGTAGTAACTCCACCTCCTCCGGAAAAGCAGTTTTACACGGTTAAGAAAGGCGATTACCTCTCAAAAATCGCAAAAGAGGTTTATGGGAATGCCAACAAGTACAATGTGATTTTTGAAGCTAACAAACCCATGTTAAAGGATCCAAACCTGATTTATCCGGGCCAGGTCCTTGTTATTCCTCCACTTGAAAAATAAAACAATTTGCTGCAAAGCATCATTTTATAAAAAAAGGGTAATTGAATACAATCACCCTTTTTTTTATAGCATTCCCGGCAACTGATCAGACGTTCTCCGGTTTTTCTTCGTCAGCGGTTTTTTTCTTGATGTTTTCGGCTATATCCTCAAGTTTATCGGCAGTTTTAGTTGCTGCCTTTTTCCCGAATTCTTTCATCTTTGCCACCGTATCTTCAGCCTTATCCTCAACCTTGTCAGCAAATGCTTCAAGTTTTTCCTTCACTCCGCTTTCCTTTATGTCTTCAATTTTGTCTTCAACATAATCTTCAGCTTTGTCATAAGTCTCTTTGACTTTCTTAAAGGCTTCGCTCTTTTTCACGTCATCAACTTTGTCATCAATAAAATCATCGGCTTTACCAAAAAGTTTTTTTGCCTTGTCCAGTAAACTTTCCTTCTTCGGTGTTACTGGTTCCTGCGGTTTATTTTCTTCCATTTTATAAAAGTTTTAGAAAAGAATTAAATATAGAGTGTCGTGGATTTCTATTTGAATTAGTTATAAAGTTAGTAAAATATTTAATATCCCGTTTTGCCAATATTCTTATTTCACTATTCTGGATTATCTTTAGGAAATTGTTATTACAATAATGGAGAAAGAAATAATTACAGCTATAGCAATCGGAATCGGATTAAGTGCAAGCTGCGGATTCAGGGTATTCGTTCCGATGCTTGTGGCAAGCATCGCCGCAAAGATGGGTATCTTTTCAGTAAATGAAGGATTCCAGTGGATTGCAAGCTGGCCTGCCATAATCAGTTTCGGAACAGCCACTGTAGCAGAAATTCTTGCATATTATGTACCTTTTATAGATAATCTCCTTGATACAATAACAACTCCTATGGCTGTTGGAGGTGGAACACTTTTGCTTACATCAGTTCTTCCAATTGATAATGAATTCCTTAAATGGGCTGCTGGTTTTCTTTTTGGAGGAGGGGCAGCTGCAACGGTACAGGGTGGTACAGTGCTGACCAGGCTTGCTTCATCAAAACTCACTGCAGGAGTCGGGAACTCTGTTATAGCGACCGGGGAACATGCAGCTGCTTTCGGAACATCGGCACTGGCGGTAATTATACCTCTTGTTTTTGCTGCCCTTGTTATACTTTTGATCACATATATTCTGCTGAAATTCGGGAAGAAAATTTTTAAGAAACCTTCAGAAAAATAAATTTAAAGTCAGCTTATCTAAATATTTTGAGAATATAATTACTTTAAGGGCAGGTTTTAAATCACTGAAACACAGAATAAGATAAATAAAAATGTCTTTTTATGTTTGAACAGATCAGACACTGGCGATATGGTAACCAGTATGGATATGAGACATTTTTTAAGGGTCAGGATCGTCGGCCGCAGGGAAAACCGGGCATAATCCTGTCAGAGTTAGGGATGCCGGAGGTTTATAAACCTGAGTTTTATACCAATTTCATGGACCACGTCTTTCTTTACTCCTTGCCGGTTTTTCTTCAACCTTTTGTTCTGGCCGACAGGGGTATCGCTTTGATTGATCCTGCTAACCCCCTGGCCAGAAAACCATTTGTTCCTATCCAACTGGTTGATATGAATGGATCGTTTACCAATCGACAGGGTCGTCCATATGTAGAATGCGAAGTGACCTGGCGTCCGCCGGGAAGAAAGAGGAACCCTTCGGATCATGGATATTTTCTCTTTAAGGGAGATGGAAAGGGCGGTGCACCTGATGTATGCCAGAAAACAGGGGCCAAAGTTGTTGGATGGTATTATGGACACCTCCTCCCCGAGAAAAAAGTAGCCTGGGAGTACCAGTGCAAAAGTATTTATAAAGAAACAGTCAATGCTCTTAAAAAGGAATTCCCTCAAGCCGAATTTTATCATGCTCAATACGTTTATGAAAGATCATTAAGAGAGGCTGTTGAATACCTTTTAGCCAAAGGCTGCAAAACAATTATTTACCAATGTTTTTGTAATCCGGTATACTCCGATTTTGAGGACTACGCTTATGCTCTGCCAAGAGTTTGCAGTTTTGTGAACAAGCGGGCTAAGATTATCTGTGCTGATCAATTAGGTAACCAGCCGGCAATGCGTAAGGCCTATGTGCAGATAATCAACGACCAACTCGCTCAAGTGCCTGCCCTTGCCAGGGTACTTCTGATTTTGTCAAAACACGGCCACCCATTCAAAAAAGAGACTCAGGACAAACGCGGGCCTGAATATCGTGTGCCACTGGAAACAGAGATGAGAAATCTGATGGGAAAATGGGGAGGTCCCTGGGAGCTGGTTTGGAGCGATGATGAATATGCCGATGAATACTGGGACCCTGGGAACACCAAACTTTCAACCTTCTCGGCCTATCGCAAAGCCATTAATGAAGAATTCGACTATGCACTCGAGGTTCCCACAGAATTTATTGCCGAAAATACGGACCTTATGTTCTTGCATGCTATAAAAAAATTCAAAGCTTTTGGCACTTATGATCCGAATGAACCAGTTCCATATCATGATTGGGAAAAGCCGCTTGTACGATCTTTCCGGGAAGGAAAAACGACGGGCATCTATGCCGGATGCCCGGTTGGCCCATACCGCAAATATATTGTCGAGTCCGCAGTAATCTCAATAACCGATATACTAAAATATGCTTAAAAAGATTATTATTATTTTAATAGTCCGATATTCCTTTTACGTAACAGAATGAAACACCCTGCATTGATAAAGCGATTAAGAGCTGGACTAAAATCAGATGAGACAGGTAATAAGGCCAATTCCCTTATTTTTCTGCATAGATATGGTTTCAACATCCCACTGACTTTCCTTGTAACAACCTGCGCTTATGATAAGTATCTCAAAGAGGGTTCAGTCGTGATTGAAGAACTCAGAGGGGAGGTTCTGCACCTTCCGGATGTAACCTATGCAATTCGCTCCTCAACAACTGCTGAAGATTCGGAGGAGTACAGTTATGCCGGTCAGTTTCAAACCCTGATGAACATCAGGGGAACGGAGAATATTCTGAAAGCAGTACAAGAGGTATGGAACTCATCATCGTTATTAATTGATAATGAATATCTGAAAAAAACTAAGATTTCTACATTTAAATGCGGCGTCATTATTCAGGAAATGATATCGTCAAAGCTGGCCGGTGTCAGTTTCAGCCGTAATCCTGTTACAAATCAACAGGAAATCGTCATTGAGGCTGTGGAAGGATTCGGTGAGGACCTTGTTCAGAAGGGAATCACACCTTTACGCTGGAGAATAAGAAGGGATCTGGTTCTTGATGGGAATAAGAATCATCAATATTTTTCTGTTATCAGGCAGGTAGCAGCTGATACGACAAAGTTAAAAAGGTATTACGGATCGCATATTGATATTGAGTGGGCTTATGACGGCAAGAAAATTTATTATCTGCAACTTAGACAGATAACGGGTCGAAAAGATATTCAGATATATTCCAATAAGATGGCCAAAGAAATGCTTCCCGGCCAGATTAAACCTCTTGTATGGTCGGTGAATATTCCGATGGTCAACGGGACATGGATAGACCTACTAACAGAGATTACAGGACCTATGGATGTAAAACCTGAAGATCTTGCAAAACCATTCTATTATCAGACATATTTCAATATAGCTGCATTGGGGAAAATATTTAATGAATTTGGGATGTCATCCGACAGCCTGGAATACCTGATGATGAGAAATGACAATTCAAAACCTTCGTTTAAGCCCGGGTTTAAAACCTTAAAACATACCTTCAGGATAATAAAGTTTATTTACACCAAGCTCCGATTTGAAAAGACTTTCCTAAGAGATTACGGCGAACTCAGAACAAAATATTTTAAGATAGAAGAGTCATTGAATGAAGAGTTTATGATCGATTCTTATCCTGATATTTATTCAACCCTGTTTAATGAGGGGAAAAGACTGGCATACCTCAATATTGTAACCCCGATGCTGATGTCGTTGTATCACAAGAGACTTAAAAAAAAGCTGGCAAAAGTTAATCTCGATTATGACAACCTCGATTTTCGTCAGGACTTTCCTCAATTGATTTCTTACACCCCTCTTCCTTCAATTCAAAAGATCAAAAAGCAAATCGATAATCTACCTGAAAGGATGAAAGAGAAGTGTGTCTCTCTGGAAAAACTAAAATCAATTAAAGAAGCTGATGAAATTGTCAAAGAGCTTGATAAATTTTTGATAGATTTCGGCCATCTGAGCGAGAGCGGCAATGATTTCTCATTCCCCAAGTGGGAGGAAAATCCTGAAGTGGTTTATAATATGGTTATGAACTCCTCCCCGGATGAAAAAAGATCCGGGATGTTTACCCTTAATGAGATGCAGCATAAAGGTTTCAGAATAAGCCGTTCTATTCATAAAACTTTTAAAAGAGCGGGTAACTTTAAAGTATATCGTGAACAAATAAGTTCATTATATATATTTGGTTATGGTCTTTTTCGCAGGCTGTTTCTAATGGTCGGAAAAGACCTGGCCGAAAGGGGGATCATAGACTCCGAATATGATATTTTTTATCTCAGGAAAGAGGAGATCGATTGCATTCTGGGAAATAATCCTGCAGTACATGAGAAGAGATACCAGGATGTGATCATGAAGCGGAAAAATGAGATGGATGAGACTAAGGATATTGTTCTTCCTCAGGTTATTTATGGAGAAGAAGCTCCGATTCTTGAAAAAGGGAGAGAGAAAAATCATTCCGGGATCAGTACATCATCGGGAATTTATCGAGGGAAAACAAGAGTTGTACAGAGAACAGATGACTTTGCCGCAGTCCGGAATGGTGATGTGCTCTTAATCCCATTTTCTGATGTCAGCTGGACTTCGATAATAGTAAAGGCGGGGGCTATTGTTTCGGAAACAGGCGGCATGCTCTCACATTGCTCAATTATTGCACGTGAAATGGGAATTCCCGCACTGGTCGCCGTAGAAAATGCATGTGCACTGGGCAGTGGATTAACAGTGACTGTAGATGGTTCAAACGGAGTATTAACTATTCATGATTATGAGTGAAGCTATAGCGTTCCTTACACAAAAACCAATGCTCCTGTCAATCATTTGCAGTATTACCG